>CAVUOC010000001.1:0-84766 GCA_963742965.1 uncultured beta proteobacterium
TCGGCGTCGGCGCTCGCCTTCGGCGCGGCTTCGGCGGTTTTTGCGGCGGGCTTGGCGGCTACCTGGTCCATGTGAGTTCTCCGATCGGGGCGGGCATGTCAGGGCGAAGCGCGAGCACTTGCAGCGGCCCGCTGCGAAGGATCGGGCGACGGATTGTTTCGTGCAGGCGGCATCACAGTTTGGACGTTCCCGGTTACAGCGCAGGGAACCGGCGAATCCTCCAAGGTCGGCTTCGCTTGCTTGGCTTCTTCTGATATTCGGCGTAACGTATGTGGTATATCACCGAATGTCAAGTTGATGGACACGTCGACCGCCCAAGCCGTCCTGCCCCCGCTTTCGCCGATCGCGACGAGCGCGAGCCTGCGCGACAAGGCCTACGCGGCGCTCAAGCAAATGATCACCGAGGCGGACATCTACGCCCATCCCGAGGAGATCCGCCTCGACGAGAAGCAACTGTCGCAGGCGCTCGGCGTGTCGCGCACGCCGATCCGCGAGGCGATGACGCTGCTCGAGCAGGAGGGCTTCCTCCGCACCGAGCCGCGGCGCGGCATCTTCATCGTCCGCAAGACGAAGAAGCAGATCATCGAGATGATCGAGATGTGGGCGGCGATCGAGAGCATGGCGGCGCGGCTCGCGACGATCAACGCGTCGGACGAGGACATCGCGGGGCTGCGCCGGCTCTTCGACGAGTTCCGCAATGCGACGCCGGCCGAGCACATCCACGAGTACTCCGAGGCGAACATCGCGTTCCACCAGGCGATCATCCGGCTCTCCGGATCGCACCTGATGGGCAAGACGATCGACGACGTCCTGATCCATGTCCGCGCGATCCGCCGGATGACGATCTCGCAGCGCGACCGCGCGTCGCGCTCGATCAAGGATCACATGAAGATCATCGAGGCGCTCGAAGCCCGCGACACCGAGCTCGCCGAGCGCCTGGTGCGCCAGCACTCGCTCGATCTCGCGGCGCACGTCGACAAGCACTGCGATTTTCTCCACTGAACGACGCACGAAGTCCACACTTCCCGGGAAAATCGCATCGTGGAGAAGGCGGTCATCGACACCTCGCGCCTGGCCCCGAGGAAGCGGGGAGCTGGGCGCCCGAAGGGCCGCCAGGTCGATCCCGAAGCGCTCGCCGAGGTCCGCTCGCTGCTGGGGGACTCGCCGCGGCGCCGCGACCTGCTGATCGAATTCCTCCACCGCATCCAGGACGCGCACGGATCGATCGCGGCGGCGCACATCGTCGCGCTCGCGCAGGAGATGCGACTCGCGATGACCGAGGTCTACGAGGTCGCGACGTTCTATCATCACTTCGACGTCGTGAAGGAGGGCGACGCGCCGCCGCCGCCGCTGACGGTTCGCGTGTGCGAAACGCTGTCGTGCCGGATGGCGGGCTCGGAGGCGCTGCAGGCCGAACTCGCCGCCGCGTGCGGCAGCGAAGTTCGCGTGATCGGCGCCCCGTGCATCGGCCGCTGCGATCAGGCGCCCGCGGCAGTCGTCGGCCGCAATCCGGTCGATCGCGCGACCGTCGACAGCGTGATGCGCGAGGTTGCGCAGCGGCGCACCGATCCCGAGCTGCCGGCGTGCATCGACTACGCCGCCTACCGCGCCGGCGGCGGCTACGCGTTGTTCGAGGCGTGCGTTCGCGGCGATCGGCCGCTCGAAGAGGTCCTCGCGGCGATGGAGAGCTCCGGGCTGCGCGGATTGGGCGGCGCGGGCTTCCCCGTGGGCCGCAAGTGGCGGATCGTCCGCGGCGAGCCCGCTCCGCGCCTGATGGCGATCAACATCGACGAGGGCGAGCCCGGCACATTCAAGGACCGCTACTATCTCGAGCGCGATCCCCACCGCTTCCTCGAAGGCGCGCTGATCGCCGCGTGGGCGGTCGGCATCGACGACATCTACATCTATCTGCGCGACGAGTACGCCGCGTGCCGCGCGATCCTCGCGCGCGAGATCGCGGCGCTCGAAGCCGGTTCGCCCTCCCCGCTGCCGCGGCTGCATCTGCGGCGCGGCGCCGGCGCGTACATCTGCGGCGAGGAGTCGGCGATGATCGAGTCGATCGAGGGCAAGCGCGGGATGCCCCGCCTTCGCCCGCCGTACGTCGCGCAGGTCGGGCTCTTCGGCCGACCCACGCTCGAGCACAACATGGAGACGCTGCACTGGGTGCGCGAGATCCTCGAAAAGGGCGCGCGATTGGTTCGCGGGCCACGGCCGCCACGGGCGCAAGGGTCTGCGCTCGTTCTCGGTGTCGGGCCGCGTCGCGAAGCCGGGCGTGCATCTCGCGCCGGCGGGCATCACCGTGCGCGAGCTGATCGACGAGCATTGCGGCGGCATGCTGCCCGGTCACGCGTTCTACGGCTACCTCCCGGGCGGCGCGTCGGGCGGCATCCTGCCCGCGTCGCTCGGCGACGTTCCCCTCGATTTCGACACGCTGCAGCCGCACGGCGCGTTCATCGGCTCGGCTGCGGTGATCGTGCTTTCGCAGCACGACCGCGCGCGCGATGCGGCGCTCAACCTGATGCGCTTCTTCGCCGACGAGTCCTGCGGCCAGTGCACGCCGTGCCGCGTGGGCACCGAAAAGGCGGTCGCGTTGATGGCGCGCCCGCAGTGGGATGCGCCGCTCCTCGACGAGCTCGCGCGCGCGATGATCGACGCGTCGATCTGCGGGCTCGGACAGGCCGCGCCGAACCCGTTCACGTCGGTGATACGCTACTTCCCGGATGAGCTGAAGTGATGAAGCCCGACGCGATCCGCTTCCGCCTGAACGGCGTCGAGCTCGCGGCCGACGCGGGCGAAACGATCATCGAGGTCGCGCAGCGCAGCGGCATCGACATTCCGCACCTGTGCTACACGCCGGGCATGCGGCCCGACGGCAATTGCCGCGCGTGCATGGTCGAGATCAAGGGCGAGCGCGTGCTGGCGCCGTCGTGCTGCCGCGCGCCGACGGCGAACATGGAAGTGTCGAGCGTCAGCGAGCGCGCGCTGCACGCGCAGAAGATGATCGTCGAGATGCTCGTCGCCGACGTTCCGGAGCGCGTCTACAAGCCGGATTCCGAGCTCGCGCACTGGCGGCGGTGGCTCGGCATCGGCAAGCCGCGCTTCGCCGCGCGAGCGCAGCCGGACGCCGATCTCTCGCATCCGGCGATGGCCGTCAACCTCGACGCGTGCATCCAGTGCACGCGCTGCGTGCGCGCGTGCCGCGAGGAGCAGGTGAACGACGTCATCGGCTACGCGTTCCGCGGCGCGCATTCGAAGATCGTCTTCGACCTCGACGATCCGATGGGCGATTCGACGTGCGTCGCGTGCGGCGAATGCGTGCAGGCGTGCCCGACCGGCGCGCTCGCGCCCGCGAAGGACGCCTACCTCGCGCCGGTCGACAAGAAGGTCGCGTCCGTGTGCCCGTACTGCGGCGTGGGCTGCCAGCTCACCTATCACGTGAGCGACAACACGATCGTCCGCGTCGAAGGCCGCGACGGGCTCGCAAATCACGAGCGCCTGTGCGTCAAGGGACGATTCGGCTTCGACTACGTGTCGCACCCGCAACGGCTGACGAAGCCGCTGATCCGCAAGCCCGGCGTGCCGAAGTCCGCCGATTTCGTCATGGATCCGGCGAACCCGCTCGCCGTGTTTCGCGAGGCGACCTGGGACGAGGCGCTCGCGCTCGCCGGCGGCACCCTCAAGCGAATCCGTGACGAAAAAGGCGGCGGCGCGCTCGCCGGATTCGGGTCGGCGAAGGGCTCGAACGAGGAGGCGTACCTGTTCCAGAAGCTCGTGCGCACGGGTTTCGGCACCAACAACGTCGACCATTGCACGCGGCTCTGTCACGCGTCGAGCGTGGCGGCGCTCCTCGAGGGCATCGGCTCGGGCGCGGTGTCGAATCCGGTGATGGACGTGATGAAGGCCGAGGTCGTGTTGCTGATCGGCGCGAATCCGGTCGTCAATCATCCGGTCGCCGCGACGTGGATCAAGAACGCCGTGAAGCGCGGGACGAAGCTGATCCTCGCGGAGCCGCGGCGCTCGGAGCTCGCGCGCCACGCGACGCATTTCCTGCAGATCAAGCCGGACTCCGACGTCGCGCTGCTCAACGCGATGATGCACACGATCATCGACGAAGGGCTCGTCGCGGCGAGCTTCGTCGACGATCGAACGAGCGGCTTCGAGGCGCTGCGCGCGAACGTCGCCGGCCACAGCCCCGAGGCGATGGCGCCGCTCTGCGGCA
The DNA here is from genome assembly GCA_963742965.1 of uncultured beta proteobacterium. Lineage (GTDB taxonomy): Bacteria > Pseudomonadota > Gammaproteobacteria > Burkholderiales > Casimicrobiaceae > CAIWHR01. The sequence continues at coordinate 4,220 of CAVUOC010000001.1, forward strand.
TACCGGCGGACACGATTCGCGAGGTCGCGCGCCTGTACGCGACCTCCCGCGGGTCGATGATCCTCTGGGGGATGGGCATCTCGCAGCACGTGCACGGCACCGACAACGCGCGCTGCCTCATTGCGCTCTCGCTGATGACCGGGCAGGTCGGACGGCCCGGCACCGGGCTGCATCCGCTGCGCGGGCAGAACAACGTCCAGGGCGCGAGCGACGCGGGACTCATCCCGATGATGCTTCCCGATTATCGTCGCGTCGACAACGCCGGCGCGCGCACCAATTTCGAGACGCTGTGGGGCCAGTCGCTCGACCCGAACGCCGGGCTGACGGTCGTCGAGATCATGGACGCCGTGCACGCGGGGAAGATCCGCGGCATGTACATCATGGGCGAGAATCCGGCGCTCTCCGATCCCGATGTCGCGCACGCGCGGCAGGCGCTCGCCGAGCTGGAGATGCTCGTCGTGCAGGACATCTTCCTCACCGAAACGGCCTATCTCGCGGACGTCATCCTCCCCGCGTCGGCGTTCCCGGAAAAGACCGGGACGTTCACGAACACCGACCGGCTCGTGCAGCTCGGAAGACAGGCGCTCACCCCGCCCGGCGACGCGCGACAGGACCTGTGGATCATCATCGAGATGGCGAAGCGTCTCGGTCTCGACTGGCGCTACGCCCATGTGAGCGAAGTGTTCGACGAAATGCGCAAGGCGATGCCGTCGATTGCCGGCATCACGTGGGACAGGCTCGAGCGCGAGCACGCGGTCACGTATCCGTGCGAGCACGAAGGCGATCCGGGCGAGCGCGTCGTGTTCACCGACGATTTTCCTACGGCGAGCGGAAAGGGGCGCTTCGTTCCCGCCAAGGTGATTCCCGCAGCCGAGCGTCCCGACGCCGATTACCCGTTCGTGTTGATCACCGGACGTCAACTGGAGCACTGGCACACCGGCAGCATGACGCGGCGCACCGAAGTGCTCGATGCGATCGAGCCCGATCCGGTCGCATCGGTCCATTCGCAGGATCTCGCCGCGCTCGGCGTCGCGCCCGGGCAGATCGATCACGGTCGCCTCGCGCCGCGGCAGCATCTCGCTCAAGGCGCGCGCCGACGACGGCACCCCGCGCGGCGCGGTCTTCATTCCGTTCTGCTACTACGAGGCGGCTGCGAATCTGCTGACGAATCCGGTGCTCGACCCGTTCGGCAAGATCCCGGAATTCAAATATTGTGCTGTCAGCATGACGCCTGGCGGTACGGAGAGCGCTACGCGCGGCTATGGACTTGGCGCGCAGGCTCGCACGCCGGCTCCGATCGCTGCCCGATAACGCGTCGCCTCGCCTGGCATCGGAGAGGACACATGTCCGCGCAAGAGCACAACGGGATCGCTTCGGTCATCGAGCACAACGCGCCTTATTGGGCGGGGGAATTCGCCGTCGCCTGCAAGTATTTCTCGAGCGGCGAGCGCGCGCCGGACAATGAGATCCGCTGGCTCGAGCTGCAGATGTTCAAGGAATGGACCGGCAGCGGCGTTTACGGCAATCGCAAGGTCACGGTGACCGGCGTGATTCAGGACGGGCTCGACGCGCTGCGCAGAATCGAGAGCGGCGGGGTGGTCAAGGACCTCGATGGCGTCAGCCAGCTCGTCCGGTTCGGGCTCGATGAATTCGAGCACTTCAAGATTCTCTACAAGCTCTACCGCCGGATCGCGCCCGGTCGGAACGTCTCGATATTCGAGATGGGCAATCTGCCCGAGGCGGTGAAGATGGTCGAGATGCGGCAATCGTTCCGCGAGAACGAGCCGCTCGGCGACACCATCGTCGATCTCACCGAAGGCGGCGGGCTCGGCATGTACTTCGGCATCGCGAAGGCGTTCGATACCGCCGGCGCCTTGAGCGATGACGACAGGATCGTCCGCGATTTCGCCCACATGACGATCACCGACGAGACCGAGCACATGCAGCATCGCTTCAGGAAGGCGATGTCGCTGGGCCTGACTGCGCAGCAGTGGGAAGACGTCGACCGGGGATTGCAGAAGCTCTTCGCGCAGAAGCTCGTCGAGCGCAACGAGCAATTCGGCAACGTCTTCAGCCGGGCGGAGCTGGACGCGATGGCGGCGGACGTCGGAGCGGGCAACGCTTACGTGAGAACGAATCTGAGTTTTCTCGCCGGCCCGGTCGCGCTGGCCGCATAGCCCAAGCGACCGCGCGGTTCATGCGCCGGCGGTTCCTGTGGCTACCAAGCGACCGCTAACGAACGCGCCACCGCCGGCGCAGAAGACCTATCAGCGGCCAGAAGAGCATCACGAGCGCGAGCGCGGTGATGCTGCCGACGAGCGCGTTCGAGAAGAAGATCCCCAGGTCGCCCTGCGCGATCAGCATCGCCTGCCGGAACGAATCCTCGGCCCGGTCGCCGAGCACCAGCGCGAGCACGAGCGGCGCGAGCGGATAGTCGAGCTTCTTGAAGAGGTATCCGAGGATGCCGAAGATCATCATCAGCCAGATGTCCAGCATCGCGCTGTGCACCGAATACGCGCCGATCGCGCAGATAACGACGATGATCGGCGCGATGATCGAGAAGGGAACGCGCAGGATCGCGGCGAACAGCGGCACGCACGTGAGCACGATCAGGAGCCCGGCGAGGTTGCCGAGGTACATGCTCGCGATCAGGCCCCAGACGAAGTCCTTCTGCTCGACGAAGAGCAGCGGGCCGGGTTGCAGCCCCCAGATCAGCAGTCCGCCGAGCAGCACCGCCGCGGTCGGCGAGCCGGGGATTCCAAGCGCGAGCATCGGCAGCAACGCGCTCGTGCCCGCGGCGTGCGCCGCGGTCTCGGGCGCGATGACGCCCTCGATCTGCCCGGAGCCGAACTTGTCGCCGTCCTTCGACACTCTCTTCGCAACGCCGTAGCTCATGAACGACGCCGGCGTCGCGCCGCCGGGCGTGATTCCCATCCAGCATCCGATGAGGCAGCTGCGAAGCGACGTCATCCAGTAGGCGGGCAGCTTCTTCCACGTCTGGAGAACGACCGCGGGGTTGATCTTCGCCGACTTGCCGGTGAACGAAAGTCCCTCCTCCATCGAGAGCAGGATCTCGCCGATTCCGAACAGGCCGATCACCGCGATCAGGAAGTCGACTCCGCGCATCATCTCGGCAAAGCCGAAGGTCAGCCGCAGCCGCCCGGTGATGTTGTCCATGCCGACCGCGGCGAGCGCGAACCCGAGCATCATCGCCGCGAGCGTCTTCCACGCCGAGCCCTTGCCCATTCCGATGAAGCTGCAGAACGTCAGCAGGTAGACCGAGAAGAATTCGGGCGGACCGAACTGCAGCGCGAACTTCGCGACGAGCGGCGCCAGGAACGTGATCATGATCACGGCGAACAGCGCGCCGATGAACGACGAGGTGAACGACGCGGTGAGCGCTTCGCCCGCGCGTCCCTGCTGCGCCATCGGGTAGCCGTCGAACGTCGTCGCCACCGACCACGGCTCGCCGGGAATGTTGAACAGCACCGAGGTGATCGCGCCCCCGAACAGCGCGCCCCAGTAGATGCAGGAGAGCATGATGATCGCGGAAGTCGGCGGCATCGTGAACGTGAGCGGCAGCAGGATGGCGACGCCGTTCGCTCCGCCCAGTCCGGGCAGCACGCCGATGATCACGCCCAGCACGATGCCGATCAGCATCAGCAGCAGGTTGAAAGGCGACAGCACCACGGCGAAGCCATGGAACAGCGCGCTGATCTCGACCAAGGAAGTGTCTCCTCTCGAACGACGACGCTAGCGGGCGGCCGGAGTTGCGGCCAATCAGTAACCGAGAAAGGCGAGCGGATCCCACGCGCCCTTGTAGAGCGGCACCTTGAACCAGATCTCGAACATCGCGAAGATCGACGCGCTGACGATGACGCCGATGGCGACGCTCTTCACCCACGAGTATTTGCCCAGCCAGCGCATGAACAGCGCGATGTAGACGGCCGAGGCGACGTAGATGCCGATCAACTGGACGCCGAGCACGTACACGAACGCCGGGATCAGCACCGAGAGCACGAGCTTGAGCTCGCTCCACGCGACGAACTGGCTCAGGCGCTCGGCGACCGCACGGCCGGCGGCCTGCCGGCGCCGCCAGTGCGTGATCGCGACTTCGACGAGCGTCGCGACGCTCGCGATGCACAGCAGCAGCCCGATGTAGAACGGGAAATAGCCCGACTGCGGTCCATCGGCGCCCCACTTCGATCCGAGCCGATAGCTGTCGACGACGACGAGGGCGCCGACCGCGAACAGCAGGAGCGCGATGGCGATCTCCATCGTACGCGTCGAAATTCCGGCCTCGCCGCCGGACGGCGTTGTCCTCGCTCATGGGAATCCTGCAACAGGGCGGTTGCGGGGCGGCCGCGCGTGGATCGCAACGGCCGCGACGGCGCCGGGCGGTTGCGCGCCCGGCGCCAGGGGGACATCACTGCGTGGCCAGGAAGCCGGCTTCCTTCATCAACTGCTTGTGGGTGTTCTCCGCCGCCTCGACCCATTTCGCGTATTCGGCGCCGGTCATGAAGGTCGTGTTGAACGCGCCGTCCTCCATGAACTTCTTCCAGTCGGGGGTCTCGCGCACTTTCTTGAAGAGATCGACGTAGAAGTCCACCTGCTCCTTGGTCACGCCCGCGGGCATGAAGATCCCGCGCAGCATCGTGTAGTCGACGTTCACGCCGGCCGACTTGCAGCTGGGGATGTCGTTCCAGGACATCGTCGCGGTCACTTTGGCGTTGTACGGCATCTTGTCGTTGTCGAAGACGCACAGCGGACGCAGCGACCCGGCCCGCCATTGCGCGACCGCCTCGATCGGATTGTTGACCGTGGAGTCGATGTGCTTGCCGACCAGCTGCACCGCGACGTCGCCGCCGCCCTTGAACGGCACATAGGTGAACTTGACGCCGGCGGCCTTCTCGATCGCGACCGTGATGATCTGGTCTTCCTGCTTCGAGCCCGTGCCCCCCATCTTGAACTTGTTGGGTCCGCCCGCCTTCACCGCGTCGAGATATTCCTTCGCGGTCTTGTACGGCGTATCGGCATTCACCCAGAGCACGAACTGGTCGAGCGCCAGCATCGCGACGGGCGTCAGGTCCTTCCAGTTGAACGGCACGCCCGTTGCGAGCGGCGTCGTGAAGAGGTTCGACAGCGTGATGATGATCTTGTTCGGGTCGCCCTTCGCTTCCTTGACCGCGAGGAAGCCCTCGGCGCCCGCGCCGCCCGACTTGTTGACGACGATCATCGGCTGCTTCATCAGGTTGTTCTTCGTGATGACGCCCTGCAGCAGGCGCGCCATCTGATCGGCGCCGCCGCCGGTGCCGGCCGGGACGATGAACTCGACCGGCTTCGTCGGCTCCCACGCGGTAGCCGGGACGGGGACCGCGAGTGCAAGTGCCGCCGTTACGCCAACCAACGTCGGCGACAGAAAGCCTCGATTCCATGGTCATTCCTCCAAGCTGATCGTGCGCGGGTCGAATTACGCTTTCGCGATGCGCCGGCTTTTGTTGCACGACAGCGTTAAGACAGCTTTGAGACAAGCTTCCGACAGGATTCCGACAGTATTCTAGCGCTGTTTGTTCGCGTCGGGCGTCACGGGCCGCAGGTAATGCGGTGCGCAATGGCGCCGTGGATTTGCGATTGCGGGGTACGATTCGAAGCAGGCCGCGGAACAAGGGTCGCCCCTATTTCCACGAACAACGAAGCGGGTATCAGGAGGAATCGAAATGGCACAGGAAACGGTGGCAACACCGCTGGTCGCGAGGCCTCCGGCGTACCGATGGATGCAGCTGTTGATGGGCATCATCTGCATGGTGATGATCGCGAATCTGCAGTACGGCTGGACGCTCTTCGTCAATCCGATCACCGACAAGTACGGCTGGAGCAAAGCGGCGATCCAGGTAGCGTTCACGATTTTCGTGCTGACCGAAACCTGGCTGTTCCCGTCGAAGGCTATCTGGTCGATCGCTTCGGCCCGCGCATCGTCGTGCTGATCGGCGGTCTCCTGTGCGGGATCGGCTGGGTGATGAATTCGATCGGCGACCTCGCTGATGGCGTTCTACGTCGCGGCCGCGATCAGCGGCATCGGCGCCGGCGCGGTCTACGGCACGTGCGTCGGCAATGCGCTCAAGTGGTTCCCCGACAGGCGCGGCCTCGCGGCAGGGCTCACCGCCGCCGGATTCGGCGCGGGATCCGCGCTGACCGTGCATGCCGATCCAGGCGATCATCAAGACGATGGGCTACGAGACCGCGTTCCTGTATTTCGGGATCGCGCATGGCTTCGTCGTGATGATGGTCGCAGCGTCTCGGATCCGCGCATGTGCTGCAGGCCGGCTTCCCGAAGACCGCGAGCGTCGCGAAGGCGCCGCGCGCGTCATCCAGACGAAGCGCGACTACAGGCCGCTCGAGATCATCCGCGAGCCGGTGTTCTGGGTCATGTACGCTGATGTTCGTGCTCGTGGCGGCGGGCGGCTTGATGGCTGTCGCGCAACTCGCGCCGATCGCCAAGGACTTCAAGATCGCCGAAGTTCCGGTAAGCATCATCGGATTGACGCTGCCGGCGCTCACGTTCGCATTGACGATCGACCGCGTGCTGAACGGATTGACGCGTCCGTTCTTCGGCTGGGTCTCCGACCACATCGGTCGCGAGATGACGATGCTCATCGCTTTCACGCTCGAGGGCATCGGGATCCTGTGCCTGTACAGATTCGGCCAGGAACCCGCTCATGTTCGTGATCCTGAGCGGCCTCGTGTTCTTCGCATGGGGCGAGATCTACAGCCTGTTTCCGTCGACGAATGCGGATACGTTCGGAAGCAAGTTCGCGGCCGCGAACGCCGGTCTTCTGTACACGGCGAAAGGCACGATGACGTAGGAATTTTCCTACAGATTTTGCCGAGCGACGGGCATCACTTCGGCGCTGCTCCTCGCCGGCCAGGTCGCCTTTGATTACGTTTCCGGACGTACTTTACGCCGCGAAGCGCGCACGAATGGCACGGCCGCCGATCGTGACGCGCGTCAGCGTCCACGGCCCATGACGAGGTCGGGAAACCCGTTCGCGATGCCGGGAAAGACGCAGATCAGGACGATGGCGACGAACATCAGCGCGACGAACGGCATCACGCCCCAGACGACGTCGCGCAGCGGAATGTCGGGGGCGATGTTCTTGATCACGAAGATGTTGAGGCCCACCGGCGGATGGATGAGCCCCATTTCCATCACGATCGTCATCAGGATGCCGAACCAGATCAGGTCGAACCCGGCCGCCTTGAGCGGCGGCAGGATGATCGGGGCGGTCATCAGGATGATCGATACCGGCGGCAGGAAGAACCCGAGGACGATGACCATCAGCAGGATCGCCGCGAGCAGCGCCCATTTCGACAGATGCATCGCGACGATGCCCTGCGCCGCCGACTGGCTGATGTGCAGGTAGCTCATCACGTAGGAGAAGAGCAGCGACATGCCGATGATGAACATCAGCATCGTCGATTCCTTCACCGTCGCCGCGAGGATCGGCTTCACGTCGCTCGGCCGCCACACGTGATAGATGACGGCGATCAGCAGCAGCGCGAGCACCGCGCCGAGGCCCGCCGTCTCCGACGGCGTCGCGTAACCGCCGTAGAGCGCGACCATCACGCCGATCAGCAGGATCACGAACGGCAGCACGCGCGGCAGCATCTCGACCTTCTCGCGCAGCGTGTACGTCTTCTGGTCGAGATACGCGGAGCGCGTGCCGTCCGCTGTCGAACGCGGCGAGCGCGGCCTTGTATTCCTTGCGGAACCGGAACATCGCGTAGAGCGAGAACAGCGCGACCAGCAGCAGCCCGGGGCCGATGCCCGCGAGGAACAGCCGGCCGAGCGAGACCTCGGCCGCGACCGCGTAGAGGATCATCGTGATCGACGGCGGCAGCAGGATGCCCAGCGTGCCGCCGGCGGCGATGATGCCCGCGGCGAACCCGGGCGAATAGCCGCGCTTGCGCATCTCGGGAATGCCGGCGCTGCCGATCGCGGAGCAGGTCGCCGGGCTCGATCCGGCCATCGCCGCGAACAGCGCGCAGGTGAAGACGTTCGCGATGCCGAGCCCGCCGGGAATGCGCTGCATCCACGCGTGCATCGCGAGATAGAGATCGCGGCCCGCGTCCGAGCGGCCGATCGCGGCGCCCTTGAGGATGAAGAGCGGAATGGACAGCAGCGTGATGCTCGCCATCTCCTCGTAGACGTTCTGCGTCACCGTGTCGAGCGAGGAAGCCGGCATGAAGAACGCCATGAAGGCGACCGCGACGAAGCCGAGCGAGAACGCGATCGGCATGCCCGGAGAACATCACGGCGAGCGTCACGCCGCCGAACAGCAGGCCGAGCGACAGGACGCTCATTCGCAGTCCTTCGCCTCTCGGCCAGACGCACGATCGATTGCAGCAGCAGCTGCACGACGAGCAGCGTCATCCCGGCGGCCATCAGCCCGTACGGGATCGTCAGCGGCGGCGAGAACGTCGACGACGTCGTCATCTTGTCGACCCACGCCTCGTGGAACAGCGTCCAGGATTTCCACGCGAAGAACGCGCAGAACGCGAGCGACATCAGGTCGACGACGATCATCCGGATGCGGTTGACGCCGGGCGGCAGGATGCTCGAGACCGCTTCGATGCCGACGTGTCCGCGCTGCGCCTGCACCCATGCGCCGCAGAGAAACACGGCGCCGACGATGCAGAACACCGCGACCTCGTCCTGCCAGTCGGTGGCGGCCGAAAGAGATAGCGCGAGAACACGCTGTAGGTCAGCACGAACGACGCGACGACGAGCGCGATCATGCCGAGGAAGAGCATCGCCCGGTTGATCGCGCCGATCGCGCGCTCGAGCGCTCCGACGAGACCGCCGGGCGCGGGGCGGCTGCCCGCCGGCGTCCCGCGGCGGATCGATCTGCCCGCTCACAACAACTTCTGGGCGAGGGCGAGCAGCTTTGCGCAGTTCTCGTTCTTGTCGGCGTAGTCCTTCCAGACGGGCTTTGCGAGCGCCTGCCATTTCGCGAGCGTCGCGTCGTCGAGGTCGGCGACCTTCGCTCCCGCTTTCGCGTAGACGGCGGCAACGGCCTCGTCGTCGGCCTTCGCGCTGTCGACGGCGAATTTCTCGAGATCGGCGCCGACCGCCATGATCGCGTCCTGCTGCGCCTTCGGCAGCTTGTCGAAGATCTGCTTCGACATGAGCAGCGGCTCGAACATGAACCAGTACGACTTGCTGCGCCCGGTCGTGAGCCCCTTCGACACTTCCTCGAGCCGGAACGAGATGAGGCTCGTCGACGACGTGAGCGCGGCGTCCATCGCGCCCGTCTGCATCGCCGCGTAGATCTCGTTCGAAGGCAGCGAAAGCACCGACGCGCCGGCGTCCTTGAACATCATGTCCATCTCGCGGCTGCCGCCGCGCACCTTCATGCCCTTGGCGTCCTCCGGCGTGACCATGGGCTTCGTGCGGCTCGCCACGCCGCCCGCCTGCCAGATCCACGTGACGACGACGACGCCCTTCTCCGCGAGCACCTGCGACAGGAATTTGCCGACCTCGGCGTTCTTCCATTTGCTGCCGATCTCGTACGAGGGAACGAGCGCGGGCAGGAGGCCGATGTTGGTCTCGGGCACTTCGCCGCCCGAATACGATATCGGCACGAGCGACAGGTCGAGCGCGCCGCGGCGCAGCGCGCTGAACTGCGAATTGACCTTCACCAGCGACGCGTTCGGATAGATGTCGAACTTGAGCGCGCCGTTGGTCCGCTTCTCGACGTCGGCGGCGAACTTGCGCACCAGCCGATCGCGGAAGTCGCCCGAGTCGATCGTTCCGCCGGGGAACTGGTGCGAGATCTTGAGCGTCGTCGGCGACTGCGCGAATGCGCGCGCGCCTGCGACGGCGACCGGAAGGGCGATTGCGCCTGCAACGAGGCGCCGGCGTGTGAGGTTCATGGGTTCCTCCAGTTGAGGGCGATGGCAGAGTCGACCGGCACACGATATATTGTTGTTCCGTGTACGCGCAGCATATCGACTTTGGCCTTCCGCGTTAAGCATCGCGGCTTCTCGCCCGCCAGGCGGGGCGCGCGGGACGTCCCGGCCGGCGGCGCGGCGGCAGAATGAGGCAGAACGGGCTGCGCCGCGCTCGCGCCGCGCGAGCGCATCGTGGCGATCGCCGATCGCGGACAGCATGGCGCCCGTCGACGCCACGCTCGAGGCGCCGCGCCCCTCGCCGCATCTCGCGCGGTGGGGCATCGCGGCGCAGGACGACGACGGCGTCGTCGTCGCCCGCGCGAGGATTCGTGGCGAGCCGGTGCTGATCGCGGCGCAGGACGAGCGCTTCCTGCGCGGCAGCGCCGGCGCGAATCACGCGGACGCGCTGGGCAGACTTTTCACGCTGGCGCGCGCCGAGCGACCCGCGGCGGTGGTCATCGTCGCTGCGTCGGGCGGCGTGCGGCTGCACGAGGCCAATCCGGCGGAAGCCTCGCTCGCGCGGGCGCTCGCTGCGCTGCTCGCGTTGCGCGCAGCGCGGCGTGCCCGTGCTCTCGCTCTGCGTTGCCGACACCTTTGGCGGCGCGTCGGTCCTCGCCTGCGGCGCCGAGCGGACCGCGATGGTGCCCGGCGCGAGGCTCGGGCTTTCCGGCCCGGCGGTGATCGAGACCGCGCACGGGCGGAGCGAGGTCGATGCGAGCGACGCGGATGCCGTCGCCGCGCTCTTCGGCGCGCAGGCGCGCAGCGACGCGGGCTGCGTCGACCTCGTCGACGACGACGCCGATGCGGTGCGCGACTGGATCGACGCCGGCATCGGCGCATCGGCTCCCTTCGCCGCGTGGGTGCACGCGATGCAGCAACGGCTCGCTGCGCGGCTTGCCGCGATGCCCGATGCGGGACTGCGTCGGCAGGACGCGCGCGCGATCGACGACGGCCGCAGATCTGCCGCCAGCGGTCGGCGCCGCTCTATGCCGGCGCTCGACCCGTCGACGACGCAGGCTGGCTGTGGCGCATCGGCGATCGGCCGGTGTGGGTGACGCGCGCGATCGGAGAGGGAACGCTGGGCCCGCGCGAGGCGCACGGGCTCGTCGACCGCCGTCATCGAGCACGTCGCCGCCGGCGCGATCGACGGGAGCCCGCACGCTGTGGATCGTCGGCGATTCGCAGGGCCACGAGGCGTCGCGTCGCGCCGAGCTGCTTTGCGTCTCGCAGTATCTCGCGCAGCTTGCCGCGGTCATCGCGCTCGCTGCGATCGCAGGGCGTGCAGGTGCGCGGCGCGCTGACCGGTACCGGCCACAGCGCGGCGTTCTTCGCGACCGCGCTGCAGGCCGACGAGGTCTACGCGCTCGAGCGGGCGCGCGTCGTCGCGATGGAGCCGGCGGCGATCGCGCGCGTGCTCGGACTTCCCGCTGCGCGGATTGCCGCGCTCGTCGAGGACGATCCCCTCATCGGACAACCCGTGCGGCATTTCGCGCGATGGGGCGCCATCGCGGGGATCCTTCCCGACGCCGCCGCGCTACGCGCGCGGATGGATGCCGCGAGCGCTGTCGCGAGTCCCTAGCGCGACCACGACGCCGCGATCACGCGCCCGATCTGCTCGGCGCGCTCGGTGAGCAGGACTTCGGCATCGGCGATGCACTGCGCGAGCGTCGCCGGTCCCGACGGCAGCGCGAACGATCCGGCGAAGACGCGCGAGAGCTCCGGCAACGCCGCGCCGTCGACTGCGCCCGAGAGCAGCGTGATCGGCACGCCCGCGCGGCGGGCGCGCTCGGCAACGACATAGGGCGCCTTGCGCAAGAGCGTCTGCGCATCGCTGCGGCCCTCGCCGGTGAACGCCCAGTGCGCTCCCGCAAGCGCGGCATCGAGGCCGATCAGGTCCGCGACGACCTCGGCGCCCGAGCGGAACGCGCCGCCGACGAGCTGCAACGCAAAGCCCAATCCGCCGGCAGCGCCCGCGCCGGGCTTTGCCGCGGCGCTCGAGCCCGTCGCGCGCTCGGCGAGCGTCGCGTAGCGTTCGAGCGCCGAATCGATCGATCGCACGTCGGCAGCGGCGACGCCTTTTTGCGGGCCGAAGATCGCCGTGGCGCCGCGCTCGCCGCAGAGCGGATTGTTGACATCCGACATGATCGTGATCGACGACTGCGCGAGCCGCGGATCGAGGCCCGTTGCGTCCACGCGCGCGAGCGAGGCGAGTCCGGCCGGAGACGGCGCGACGTCGGCGCCGCCCGCGTCGAGCAGCCCGAGGCCGAGCGCCGCCAGCATCCCGGCGCCGCCGTCGTTGGTGCTGCTGCCGCCGAGCCCGATCATGAACCGGCGAACGCCGAGATCGAGCAGCGCGCGGATCAGCTCGCCGATGCCTTGCGTCGCGCGAGCGCCGACCGGAACGTTCATCGCATCGGGATCGGTGATGCCGACGATCTCGGCGGCTTCGATGACCGCGGTCCTGCCTTCGGGTCTCTCGACGATTCCGTACGCCGCGTCGCGCGCCCGTCCGCCCGCGCCGGAAACGCTTCCTGACGAGCCGATCGCCGCCGCGCGACATCACGGCGTCGAGCGTTCCTTCGCCGCCGTCGGCCATCGGACACGCGCGAATCTCGGCAGCGGGCCATACGCGCACGAGGCCGCTCGCGATCGCCGCCGACACCGCGCGCGCATCGAGCGAGCCTTTGAACGAGTCGGGAGCGATCACGATGACCGGCGGGTGCGGGTTGGCCATGACGTATGATCGGCGTGAGCGCGGGCGCGTCCCTCCATCGTATCAGCCCGCGGCTGTCGATGGAGTTGACTGCGAATGCGTCCGGCGTCGTTGCTCGCGCTGATGCTCGCTGCCTGCGCGCAGGCTCTCGCGGCCGACTACGCACGCGAGGAGCGCTGGGCGCAGGAGATCGCGCCGGCGATCGTCGTCGGCGACGCCGTCTATCTTTCGACGCCGTCGCGACCCAGGGTCTTCGCGATCCTCGCCGAGCCGCGCGGGCACGCCAAAGGGCGGCGCCGTCATCGTTCACGGCCTCGGCGTCCATCCGGACTGGGGATTGAACGGCGGGATCCGCACGAGGCTCGCCGACGCGGGCTTCGTCACGCTGTCCGTGCAGATGCCGGTGCTCGCGTCCGGCGCCACGCGCGACGACTATCGCGCGACGCTGCCGCGAAGCCTCGCGAGCGGATCGCCGCGGCGATCCGCTACCTGCGCGAAAAGGGCGTCGCACAAGTCGCGATCGTCTCGCACAGCTTCGGCGCGACGATGGCGAACGCGTATCTCGCGCGGCCCGACGCGATGGCAATCGATGCGTGGGTGGCGATCGGCATGTTCGGCACGTTCGACGGGAAGCCGAAGGAGCCCGTGCTCGACATCGTCGCCGAGCGCGACTTCGACGAGGTGCGCGCTGCCGCGACGCTTCGCGCCCGCGACCCGCCGCAGACGAAATGCTCGCGGCAGATGACGATCGCGGACACCGATCATTACTTCGACGACAAGCAAGCCGAGCTCGCCGCGGCGATCGCCGCGTTTCTGGAGCGCGTGTTCGACGCGAGGTGCTGAGGGACTCGCTCGCGGGGCCCTCGGCCTCTCCGAAGTTGCGCGAACTCCAACGCTCGCGTTGTCGGCCTCCGGCGTCGATTCGCGATTGCTCGCCGCCCTTCGGGCCTCGCCGCTACGCCGCTGCTCCCAGGCTCACGCCGCTAATCCCTGTCGTCGTCCTCGCCGCGCGTGGCGCGCTCGAGCCGATCGCGAATCGCGAGCCATTCGGCGCCGGGCGGCACGGCTTCGACGAGGATCGCGTCGGCGTTCGCGTTGTCGAGCGCGCGCAGGTTGGCGTAGAGATCGTGCGCGTAGCTGCGGCGCCCGTGGGCGCGTCGATCCACATGTCCTCGAATTCCGCGGGTCGCGCGACGGTGCGCGCGAGCACGGCGATCATCTCGTCGCGCTCGGCGAGCTGCTCGAGCTCGGCGTGCAGCGCGCCCGGCGCGACCAGCGTGGCCGGCGTCTTCGGCGCGTAGTGCGACGGCGAGCATGCCCGGCGCGCGGGGCGCCGCCGTCGTGGGCGCCCGCACTGCGCGTCCGAGCACGCGCTCGAGATCGGCGACCCCGATCGCGCCCGGACGCAGCAGCGCGGGCCCGTCGCCGGTGAATCCCACGATCGTCGATTCGATTCCGACCGCGCACGGACCTCCGTCGAGGATGATCGACAGCGCGTCGCCGAGATCGTCGGCGACGTGCTGCGCGGTCGTCGGCGAAATGCGTCCGAAGCGATTGGCCGACGGCGCCGCGATTCCGCCGCCGAATTCGGCGAGGAGCGCGCGCGCGACCGGATGCGAAGGCACGCGAATGCCGACGCTGTCCTGCCCGCCGGTGATCGACGTCCGCGACGTTCGACGCGCGCGGCAGGATCAGCGTCAGCGGCCCCGGCCAGAAAGCCGCGGCGAGCTTGCGCGCCCCGTCGGGAACGGAACGCGCCCATTGCGCGAGCTTCGCTGTGTCGTACAGGTGAACGATGACGGGATGATCGGCGGGTCGCCCCTTCGCGGCGAAGATCTTGCGCACCGCGTCCGCGCGAGCGGCGTCGGCGCCGAGCCCGTAGACGGTCTCGGTCGGAAACGCGACCAGCTCGCCCGCGCGCAGGCGCGCGGCCGCCCGCGCGATCGACGCCCGATTCGGGCGTTCGATGACGGCGCTCATCGAGCGCTCGTTTCGTGCGTGGACAAGCTCGTGCGACCCGCGCCAAAACCGGGCGGCGCGCGGATCGGCGCCGCATGGGGAGCGCGATGGGAGTCTGCTAGAATCCAGACCTTTGCCGGATGCGCGCAATCGTGCGCGAGCACGGCGCAAGGGAGCGGCAATGAGTGACTTTCTGTTCACGTCGGAATCGGTGTCGGAGGGCCATCCGGACAAGGTCGCGGACCAGATTTCCGACGCGGTGCTCGACGCGATTCTAGAGCAAGATCCGACCGCGAGGGTCGCGGCCGAGACGCTCGTTTCAACGGGCCTCGTCGTGATGACCGGCGAGATCACCACCGATTACAGGCACGACTACGCGCGCGTCGCGCGCGAGACGATCCGCAAGATCGGCTACAACGATCCGGAGCTTCGCTTCGACGCCGACGGCTGCGCGGTGATGGTCTGCTACGGGCGCCAATCGCCCGACATCAAGCGCGGCGTCGACCAGGCGTCCGACGATCACCTGAACCAGGGTGCCGGCGACCAGGGATTGATGTTCGGCTACGCGTGCGACGAAACGCCGTCGCTGATGCCGTTCCCGATCTATTACGCGCATCGTCTCGTGCAGCGGCAGAGCGAAGTGCGCAAGGACGGGCGGCTGCCGTGGCTGCGGCCCGACGCCAAGTCGCAGATCACCGTCCGCTACGTCGACGGCAAGCCCGTCGCGATCGACACCGTCGTGCTCTCGACGCAGCACCATCCGAGCATGAACGACAAGCAGGCCGAGCTCGCCGAGGCGGTGATCGAGGAGGTCATCAAGCCGGTGCTGCCCGCGAACATGCTCAAGGGCGCGAAGTATCTCGTCAATCCGACCGGCCGCTTCGAGATCGGCGGACCGCACGGCGACGCGGGCCTCACCGGCCGCAAGATCATCGTCGACACCTACGGCGGCGCGGCGCCGCACGGCGGCGGCGCGTTCTCCGGCAAGGATCCGTCGAAGGTCGACCGCTCGGCGGCGTACGCGGCGCGCTACGTCGCGAAGAACATCGTCGCCGCGGGCATCGCGTCGCAGTGCCAGGTGCAGCTCTCGTACGCGATCGGCGTCGCGCGGCCGATCAACGTCACCGTCTACACCGAGGGAACGGGCGTCATTCCCGACGAGAAGATCGCGCAGCTCGTCAACGCCAGCTTCGATCTGCGGCCGAAGGGCATCATCCGGATGCTCGATCTCCTGCGCCCGATCTATCTGAAGACCGCCGCGTACGGCCACTTCGGACGCGACGAGCCCGAGTTCACGTGGGAAGCGACCGACAAGGTGCAGGCGCTGCGGTCGGCCGCGGGCATCTCGCGCGCGGACGACGAGGCGCGGAAAGCCAAAGCCCACGCCTGACCCCGGGGCGCTCCGCAGCACCAGCGACCGGGCGCCCGCTCCATGCATTTGTTCGATCCGATGCCGTTGCGCGGCCTGCGGCTGCGCAACCGCATCGTCGTGTCCCCGATGTGCCAGTACTCGGCCGAGCGCGGCTGCGCGACGGATTGGCACCTCGTTCACTGGGGGCAGATGCTGCTCTCCGGCGCCGGGATGTTCACGATCGAGGCGACCGCCGTCACCGCGGAGGGGCGGATCACGCACGGCTGTCTCGGTCTCTACGACGACGCGACCGAGGCGCGCGCTCGGCACGACGCTCGCGCGCGCCCGCAGGCAGGCGCCATCGATGCCCGTCGCAATCCAGCTCGCGCATGCCGGGCGCAAGGGCTCGTCGGCGCTGCCATGGGAAGGCGGAAAGCTGATCCCGCCGTCGGAGGGCGGCTGGACGCCGGTTGCGCCTTCGCCGATCCCGCACGCCGAAGGCGAGCTCGCGCCACACGGCGCTCGACGCCGCCGGCCTCGTCGGAGTGCGCGACGCGTTTGTCGCCAGCACGCGAGCGCGCCGATCGCTGCGGCGTCGACGCGATCGAGCTGCACATGGCGCACGGGTATCTGCTGCACGAATTCCTGTCGCCGCTCGCGAACCGGCGCAGCGATGCGTACGGAGGCGACTTTGCGAACCGCATCCGCTTTCCGCTCGAAGTCTTCGATGCGGTGCGCGCCGCGTGGCGCGCGGACCGGCCGCTCGGCGTGCGCCTCTCGGCGACCGATTGGGTGCCCGGCGGGTGGTCGCTCGACGAATCGATCGAATTGGCGCGTGAATTGAAAGCGCGCGGCTGCGACTGGATCGATGTTTCGGCAGGCGGCGTTTCGCCCGCGCAGAAAATCCCCGCGCCGACTCCCGGCATCCACGTGCCCTTCGCGCGCGAGATCCGGCGCGCGACGGGCATTGCGACGATCACCGTGGGCCTCATCACCGACCCGGAGCACGCCGATGCGATCATCGCAGCAGGCGACGCCGACATGGTCGCGCTGGCCCGCGCGATGCTGCGCGATCCGCGATGGCCGTGGCGCGCCGCGGCGACGCTCGGCGGCACCGTCGCCGATGTCCCGCAATACGGACGCGCGCTCACCAAGGACATGGCGGGGATCTTCGACGGCTTTTCGGTGGGTCAACGCTGAACGACGGTCGCCGCGATCTTCCGCTGAAGTCCTGCCGATGCTGGTAGAATGACGGCTTCGAATTGCAGGACAAGGAGGTGATGCCATGGCCGAACGAGCCCGAACCCGCCGGAACACCCTCGAGCGTCGCTGCCTCGGCAAGGCCTACAAGCGCCTTTTCGTCGGCTCGACGAAAGGCGTCTTCAAGATGCTCGAGAAAATCAAGAAGGCGTAACGCCTTCCGCGGCGCGAATAGCGCGCCGAACCCGTCGAAGGGGCCGCCGATAGCGGCCCTTTCCATTTGCTCGACGCCCGCGCGTGTCGATGCGCGCGGCGCGATCGAGGTGCGGGCGCCTCCTCTTCGACACAGGTTTCGCAGCTCATGCCTTTCGCGTACTACGCCAAGCTTTCTGCCGGAACGCCAGCGGATCTATCGGAAGAGCGATGCGATCGAGCGGCTCGACCTCCCGCCGGGCGTCGCCGCCGGCGACGCGCGTCGCGCGGATCCGCGACGGGCTCTCGCGCGACGACCGCGCCGTCGTGCAGGCCGCGAGCCAGGCGCTGATCGACGCGCTCGTCGCCGGCTATCGCGTGCCGGGGATTCGCGTCCGCGTGCTCGC
Source organism: uncultured beta proteobacterium (assembly GCA_963742965.1). Lineage (GTDB taxonomy): Bacteria > Pseudomonadota > Gammaproteobacteria > Burkholderiales > Casimicrobiaceae > CAIWHR01. The sequence continues at coordinate 21,993 of CAVUOC010000001.1, forward strand.
GCAGCGCCCGGCCGACGAGACCGGCGAGCTGCACGGCCTGTACGAGCCCGAGGAAGGCAGCGAGTCCGCGCAAATCACGCGTGTGGATGCGCACGGCGGCGCGCCGCGACGTCGTCGCGTTCAAGACATTCCTGCGCACGCTCGTCCACGAGCTCTGCCATCACCTCGACTACGAGCTCTACAAGCTCCCCGAGACCTTTCACACCGAGGGGTTCTACAAGCGCGAGTCGACGCTTGCAAACGCGTTGCTGGCGCAGGAGAGCACGCTTGGCGGTGGGGGGCCAGACCTTTTGCCTTGACCACGGTATCGATCATTCGCGTTTCCGCTGAAGATCGCGGCGCAGCAGGTGAGATCCCGCAAACGCGTCGAAAATGTTCTCGGTTTGCCTTGATGAATGAACCGCTTCCTGCGTTGTTGTTCTGCACGTCGTACATGGACTCGCAGGATGCCTGGAAGCGTCGCTACGCGCGATGGGTTGACTACTATGAAAAGATTCCGCTCGCCCGGAGCGCGACGTTCCTGATCGACGACGCGTCGCCGTACCTGCCCGAGGATCCGCGGCTTGCCGTCGGTGGCGACCTCCCTGCAGGCACTGGGCCCTTTCCCCGTCCATTTGCACAGATTCGCGAACCGCCTCGGTCGTGGAAGCGCCGAGGAGCATTGGCCGCATTGGGGCTGGTGGCGCAGCTTTCTCTTCTCGGTGAAGATCGCGCGTCGATACGGCCACCGGAAGATCGTTCACATCGAATCCGACGCCTATTTGCTTTCGCGTTCGATCGTCGACTACGTGAACCGGCTCGACGCCGGGTGGACGACGTTCTGGTGCCCTCGCCACGGGATGCCGGAAGCGGGGATACAGGTCATTGCGGAGGACCAATTCCCGGCGCTGGAGCGCGTCGCGGAGATTGACGTTCAGGCGCTTGCCAGGAGGCGGGCGGAGAACCTCCTTCCGTTCACTCGGGTCAACAAGAGCTTCATCGGCAACCGCTACGGCGAATATCGGCAGTCCATACCGGGCTATGCTGACTTTGCATGTCAGATCGATCCGGTCGCGACGCGGGTCGCCTATCGCGGCAACGGACCCAACGTCTCGGCGTGACCTGTTTGCTGCGCCGCGTCGCCCAGGGCTTTCAAGCGCTTCCCGATTTGGGATAGAATCACCCCCTCCCCGAGGAGCGTTGCAACAGGACGGCCTCGCCGTCCTGCCAGGCTCGGGGTAATCGACCCTTGCAACCGCGCTCGTTGATCCGTGCCCGCGCACGGGGTGACGAGAGCGCCTCCCGCCTCCCCGCCGCGCGGTCACCAACGATGGAGTGACCGATGAACGCTGCTACCGACACCAAGAACTTCGCCGATTTCAAGGTCGCCGACCTCGCGCTCGCCGATTGGGGCCGCAAGGAGATCGCGATCGCCGAAACGGAGATGCCCGGCCTGATGGCGATCCGCGAGGAGTTCGCGCCCGCAGCAGCCGCTGCGCGGCGCGCGCATCGCCGGCAGCCTGCACATGACGATCCAGACCGCGGTGCTGATCGAGACGCTGCAGGCGCTCGGCGCCGAGGTGCGCTGGGCGTCGTGCAACATCTACTCGACGCAGGACCACGCCGCCGCCGCGATCGCCGTCGCGCGGCACGCCGGTGTTCGCGCTACAAGGGCGAGTCGCTCGACGAGTACTGGGACTACACGCACCGGATCTTCGAGTGGCCGGCAGCGGGCGGCGGCGCGCCCAACATGATCCTCGACGACGGCGGCGACGCGACGCTGCTCGTGCACCTCGGCGCCGAGGCCGAGACCGACCCGTCGTGCATCACGCACCCGACGAGCGAGGAGGAGACGGCGCTCTTCGCCGCGATCAAGGCCAGCGACTCGCGAAGGACCCGAAGTTCTATTCGCGCGATCAAGGCGAGCATCAAGGGCGTCACCGAGGAGACGACGACCGGCGTCAAGCGGCTCTACCAGATGCACGCCGAGGGCCGGCTCGGTTTCCCCGCGATCAACGTCAACGATTCGGTGACCAAGTCGAAGTTCGACAATCTCTACGGCTGCCGCGAGTCGCTCGTCGACGGCATCAAGCGCGCGACCGACGTGATGGTCGCCGGCAAGGTCGCGCTGGTCGCCGGCTACGGCGACGTCGGCAAGGGCAGCGCGCAGGCGCTGCGCGCGCTCTCGGCGCAGGTGTGGATCACCGAGATCGACCCGATCTGCGCGCTGCAGGCGGCGATGGAGGGCTACCGCGTCGTCACGATGGACTACGCGTGCGACAAGGCCGACATCTTCGTCACCGCGACCGGCAACATCGACGTGATCACGCACGAGCACATGAAGCGGATGAAGAACAACGCGATCGTCTGCAACATCGGCCACTTCGACAACGAGATCGACGTCGCGGCGCTCAAGCAGTACGCGTGGGAGAACATCAAGCCGCAGGTCGATCACGTGATCTTCCCCGACGGCAAGCGGATCATCCTGCTCGCCGAAGGCCGGCTCGTGAACCTGGGCTGCGGAACCGGCCATCCGTCGTACGTGATGAGCTCGTCGTTCGCGAACCAGGTGATGGCGCAGATCGAGCTGTGGACCGACGCGCAGCGCGGCGGCGGCAAGTATCCGGTCGGCGTCTACGTGCTGCCGAAGCATCTCGACGAGAAGGTCGCGCGGCTTGCAGCTCTCGAAGCTCGGCGCGATGCTGACGCCGCTCTCGGCGAAGCAGGCGCGCTACATCGGCGTCGACGTCGCGGGTCCGTACAAGGCGGAGACGCTATCGCTACTGATCGCCGGCAGCGGAGGGCACGCAACATGCGCATCGCGGTGATGGCGACGGGCGGCGTCGGCGGCTATTTCGGCGCGAAGCTCGCGCAGGGCGGGCACGACGTCGCGTTCGTCGCGCGCGGCCGGCATCTCGCCGCGATGCGCGAGCGCGGCCTCGCGGTGAAGAGCGCAGCACGGCGACATGCACATCGCGAAGCCGAAGCTCGTCGAGGATCCGGCGGCGCTCGAGCGGTCGACGTCGTGCTCTTCGCGGTGAAGCTCTGGGACACCGAAAGCGCGGCCGAAGCGATGCGGCCGCTCGTCGCGAAGGGCGGCGTCGTCGCTCCCGTTTCAGAACGGCGTCGAGAGCATCGAGCGGATCGGCGCCGTCGTCGGCGCGGAGCGCGTGATGGGCGGCGTCGCGTACATCGCGGCGACGATCGCCGAGCCCGGCGTCATCGCGCACACCGGAACGATGGCGCGGCTGCGCTTCGGTCCCGTGCGTCGCCGGCGCAGCGCGGCGCCGCGGAGGCGCTTCTTCGCCGCGTGCAAGGGCGCCGGCATCGACGCCGAGCTCTCCGCCGACATCCGCCGCGCGATATGGGAGAAGTTCGCGTTTCTCGCCGCGTTCTCGGGCCTGACGAGCGTCTCGCGGCAGCCGATCGGCGTGCTGCGCACCGATCCCGATTTGCGTGCGGCGCTCGAGGCGGCGATGCGCGAGGTGTGGACGCTCGGCGCGCGCCCGCGGCATCGGGCTCGCCGACGATTTCGTCGCGCAGCAGATGAAGTTCGCCGACGGCCTTCCGGCGGAGATGAGATCGTCGATGCAGAACGATCTCGCGGCGGGCAATCGGCTCGAAGCGCCATGGCTCTGCGGTGCGGTCGCGCGCATGGCGCGCGGCGGCAGGCCTCGCGGCGCCGGTCAACGCGACGCTCTACGCCGCGTTGAAGCCCTATTGCAACGGAGCGGCTCGCTGATCCTGGCCGCTCGCCTCGGAGACCCGCTCATGCGCCTCCTCCTCGTCTGGCTCATCAACGCGCTGGCGCTGCTCGCGCTTCCGTACGTGTTTCCCTGGGTGAAGGTCGATTCGTTCGGCACGGCGCTGATCGCCGCGCTCGTGCTCGGGACTCGATCAACACGCTGATCCGGCCGCTGCTCATCCTGCTGACGCTGCCGGTCGACGGTGCTGACGCTCGGCCTCTTCATCTTCGTGATCAACGGGCTCTTGTTCTGGTGGGTCGGCTCGTTCGTCGACGGCTTCCACGTCAGCGGGTTCTGGTCGGCGGTATTCGGCGCGATCGTCTACAGCCTGATCTCGTGGCTGCTGTCGTCGCTGCTGCCGAGGAAGCAGCGATATGACGCACGCGTGCGCAAGTGATCCAGCGATGACCGCGACACAAGCGCCTGTTCAGCCTGGAGTTCTTTCCGCCGCGCACGCCCGAGGGCATCGAGAAGCTCCGCGCGACGCGCGCGGCAGCTCGCGCAGCTCGAAGCCGGCGTTCTGCTCGGTCACGTTCGGCGCCGGCGGATCGACGCGCGAAGGCACGCTCTCGACGGTGCTCGAATTTCGCGCCGACGGGCATGGAGGCGGCGCCGCACATCTCGTGCGTCGGCGGCTCGCGCGCGTCGATCGCCGAGGTGCTCGCGCGCTACAGAGCCCACGGCATCCGTCACGTCGTCGCGCTGCGCGGCGACCTGCCGTCCGGCGCGGGCGACACCGGAGATTTCCGGTTCGCGAGCGAGCTCGTCGCGTTCATCCGGCAGCGAGACCGGCGACTGCGTTCCACATCGATGTCGCCGCGTATCCCGAGTGCCACCCGCAGGCGCGAAGCCCGCAGGACGATCTCGACGCGTTCAAGCGCAAGATCGACGCGGGGGCCGAATTCGGCGATCACCCAGTACTTCTACAACGCGGACGCGTACTGGCATTTCGTCGACGCGTGCCGCGCGGCGGGCATCACGGTGCCGATCGTGCCGGGCATCATGCCGATCAGCAGCTTCGTGAAGCTCGCGCGCTTCTCCGACGCGTGCGGCGCCGAGATCCCGCGCTGGATCCGCAGGCGCTTCGAAGGCTACGGCGACGACGTTGCGTCGATTCGCGCGTTCGGGCTCGACGTCGTCACCGAGCTCGCCGACGGGCTCCTCGCGCGCGGCGCGCCGGGACTGCACTTCTACACGCTGAACCAGGCGTCGCTGACGACGACGATCTGGCAGCGGCTGGGACTCTGACCACGCGCCGCCCGCCGCCGGTGGGCGCGATCGACCACTCGCCGGCGTGAAGGAGATGAGCTCGCACGGTGCGTACTGGGTGCGAATCGTCCCGCCGCCGCCCGCGCTGCCGCTGCTTTTCTCCAGGTACTGCGCACGCTCTGCTCCTCGCGGCACGACGCCGCGCACCGCCGGCGCATACCAGACCGTGTAGTTGCACGTCGGTGGCGAAGCGCCAGAAGGTCTCGTCGTCGAGCCGCATGAGCACCTGCATCGAGATCGCATCGAAGGTGCCCGCCGGCGTGGTCACCTTCTCCCAGCCGTGCGACGCGGACCCAGTGGTTGATCTGGCCGGCTTTCCTTCGTCGCCTCGTTGTAGTTGTCGACGAACTGATTCCACGTCTTTCCGCGGCCAGCGGAAAGTCGTAGCGCTGGAGTAGCCGCGGCGAAGCGCCGCGTCTCGTTGTCGTCGCAAATCGCCCCGACCTTGACCAGCCCCGGCGCCGACCACAGCTCGGTGCGCGTCACATTCGGCGTCGGGCCCTTCGCGGTGATGCGCACGGTGATGCCGTCGGGCGCCGATCGCCGCGATCTCGTGCGTCTCGTCCCAGACGGTCTTGACCCGGAAGCCGTCCTGCGCCGTGGTAGACCCAGCGATCGCCGACGCGGTATGCAGGCGCCTCCGCCGGCGGACCCGAGCCGGCGCGGCCGAGGGCGCCGGGACCGCCGGCACAGCCCGTGAGCACCGCAGATCGCCGCGAGTCGGCGAAGCTTGTCGCTGCCAAACAGCGGAGAGCGTCGTCATGGGAACCTCCGATTGTTCTTCAGGACGGCGGCCGCTTGGCTGAGAGCCGCCGCCCGCGTTCGCCCTGCTACCCGCCGGGGGTGAACGAAACGAGCTCCAGCGTGCCGTACTGGGTGCGAATCGGTCCCGCCGCCGTCGACGCGTGTCGGTGCCCTTCTCCACGTACTGCGCGTCGCCGCTCCTCGCGCACGACGCCGCGCACGGCCGGCGCGTACCACACCGCGTAGTTGCAGACGGTCGCGCTAGCGCCAGAAGGTCTCGTCGTCGAGCCGCATGAACACCTGCATCGAGATCGCATCGAAGGTCCCGCCGGCGTGGTCACCTTGTCCCACCCGCTGCACGCGTACATAGCGGTTGATCTGGCCGCTTTCCTTGGTCGCCTCGTTGTAGTTGTCGACCCACTGGTTCCAGACCTTGCCCGCCGGCGAGCGGAAAATCGTAGCGCTGCGAGCGGCACCGCGAAGCGTCGCGTCTCGTTGTCGTAGATCGCGCCGACCTTGACCTGCCCCGGCGCCGACCACAACTCGGTGCGCGCGACGTTCGGCGTCGGGCCCCTCGCGTGATGCGCACCGTGATGCCATCGGGGCCGATCGCCGTCGACCTCGTGCGTCTCGTCCCATTCGGTCTTGACCCGAAAGCCGTCGATCGCCGTGATAGACCCAGCGATCGCCGACGCGATAGGCCGGGGGCCTCGGCCGGCGGACCCGAGCCGGCTCCGGCGGCCCGCCGGCGCAACCCGCGAAGCGCCAGCGAGGCCGCACCGACGAAACGTCATCGTGACGAAACGTGGGAGCGGCCATGCGGATCCTCCTTTCGCGTCAGACAAACGCTAACAGCGACTGCGCGGGCGACGATTCCGCTGGCAGCGCACGCGAGGCTGCGCCGCTATTCGCCGCCGTCGGTGATGGCGCCGATGCTCGCCGTCGACACCAGCCGCCGATACTTGGCGAGCAGGCCGCGCGTGTGGCGCGGCGGCAGGCGCTCGCCAATGCGCCCGCCGGCGCGCGAGCTCGTCGTCGGCGACGTCGAGCTGGATCAGCAGTCGATGCGCATCGATCGTGATCGAGTCGCCTTCCTCGACGAGCGCGATCGTGCCGCCGACGTAGGCTTCGGGCGCGACGTGACCGACGACCATTCCCCACGTGCCGCCGGAGAAGCGCCCGTCGGTCACGAGGCCGATCGACTCGCCCAGGCCCTGACCGATCAGCGCCGAAGTCGGCGCGAGCATCTCCTGCATTCCCGGGCCGCCTTTCGGCCCTTCGTAGCGGATCACGACGACGTCGCCGGCCTTGATCTTCCGCGCCATGATCGCGTCCATCGCTTCGCCCTCGGAATCGAACACGCGCGCCGGGCCGGTGATCGCCGGATTCTTGAGTCCGGTGATCTTGGCGACGCAACCCTCGGGCGCGAGGTTTCCCCGAAGGATCGCCAGGTGTCCCTGCGCGTAGACCGGGTTCCCCCACGGGCGAATCACTTCCTGATCCGGCGCGGGCTCGTCGGGAACCGACGCAAGCTCCTCGGCGATCGTGCGTCCGGTGATCGTCACGCAGTCGCCGTGCAGCAGCCCGTGGTCGAGCAGCATCTTCAGCACCTGCGGCACGCCGCCGGCGTGGTGGAAATCGACGGCGACGAAACGCCCCGACGGCTTCAGCTCGCAAAGCACCGGCACCCGCTTCCTGATCCGCTCGAAGTCGTCGATCGTCCACGGCACCTCCGCCGCCGCGGCGATCGCGAGATAGTGCAGCACCGCGTTCGTCGAGCCCCCGGTTGCCATCACCAGCGCGATCGCGTTTTCGATCGCCTTGCGCGTGATGATGTCGCGCGGCTTCAGGTCGCGCTTGATCGCCTCGACGAGCACGCGCCCCGATTCGGCGGCGGAGTCGGCCTTCTCGGCGTCGGGCGACGCCATTTGCGAGCTTCCGAGGAGGCTCATCCCGAGCGCCTCGAACGACGAGGACATCGTGTTCGCCGTGTACATCCCGCCGCAGGCGCCCACGCTCGGGCACGCGTTGCGCTCGATGCCGTCGTAGTCCTCGCGCGTCATCTTGCCCGCGGCGTACGCGCCGACCGCCTCGAACGGCGACACGATGGTGAGCGCCTGTCCCTTCCAGTGGCCCGGCTTGATCGTGCCCGCATAGACATAGATGCCGGGGACGTTGATCCGCGCCATCGCCATCATTCCGCCCGGCATGTTCTTGTCGCAGCCGCCGACGACCAGCACGCCGTCCATGCACTGTCCGTTCACCGAGGTCTCGATCGCGTCGGCGATCACCTCGCGCGAAACCAGCGAATATTTCATGCCCTCGGTGCCCATGCCGATTCCGTCGGTCACCGTCGGCGTGCCGAAGACCTGCGGCATTGCGCCGGCGTCCCTGATCGCCGCCACCGCGCGGTCGACGAGCGGCTGGATGCCCGCGTTGCAGGGGTTCATCGTGCTGTGGCCGTTGGCGACGCCGACGATCGGCTTGTCGAAATCGCCGTCGCCGAATCCGACGGCGCGCAACATCGCGCGGTTCGGCGAGCGCGCGATGCCTTGCGTGATGAGCTTCGAGCGGCGGTTGTACGACATGGCGGGACTCCGGGGCGGAAAGCGCGGCGAAGGGCTGCCGGCGAGCCGAATCGTTCGAGGCGGCTGCGTATAATCGGCCGTCGCAATTCTAGCAGGCCGATGCCGAGGACCTCGTGAGCCGCGGATCGGACGACATCGCCGCGCATGCTGGTCCACCCGCAGTTCGACCCGATCGCCTTTCACATCGGGCCCGTCGCCGTTCGCTGGTACGGGCTCATGTACGTGGTCGGGTTCATTCTGTTCGTCGTGCTCGGCAAGTACCGCGCGCGGCAGAACATGCTGACCGGATGGCGATCGCAGGACGTCGACGACATGCTGCTCTACGGCGTCTTCGGCGTGATCCTCGGGGGGCGCCTGGGCTACGTCCTCTTCTACAAGCCGCTCTACTACCTCGAGCATCCGCTCGAGATCTTTGCGGTGTGGCAGGGCGGGATGAGCTTCCACGGCGGCCTGATCGGCGTGCTCGTCGCGGTGTGGTTCTTTGCGCGCGCGCGGCGCAAGCGCTGGCTCGCCGTCACGGACTTCGTCGCGCCGCTGTGTCCGCTCGGACTGGCCGCGGGACGGCTCGGCAACTTCATCAACGGCGAGCTCTGGGGGCGCGTGACGAGCGGACCCTGGGGGATGGTCTTTCCGCAGGCGGGGCCCGAGCCGCGTCACCCTTCGCAGCTCTACGAATTCGCGCTCGAAGGCCTGCTGCTGTTCGTCGTGCTGTGGGTCTACACGCGGCGACGCCGCCCGATGGGCGCTGCGTCAGGGCTCTTCCTCGTCGGCTACGGCGCGTGCCGGTTCGTCGCGGAATATGCGCGCGAGCCCGACAGTTTCCTCGGCTTTCTCGCGCTCGGGCTCACGATGGGCCAGTGGCTGTCGTTGCCGATGATCGCGATCGGCGCCGCAATGATGGTGTGGTCGTATCGCCGCGCCGACAAGCCGCAGCCGACGCTGCGTCGACAGGCTGAAAGGTCAGCGCGCGCGTGCGAGCGCGTCGCGACGCGCCCTGCTATTCGACGCGGTGGAACTCGCCGTCGATCGATTTGCGCGACGCGCCGAACTGTCCTGCGGCCACCGCGCGCGGCGCGAATTCGCGGCCGAGGTTGAGCGGCAACGCGAGCAGCACGAGCGCAATCAGATCGCTCAGCACTCCCGGCAGCATGAACAGCATGCCCGCGAGCACCTTGCGTCCGCTGTCGACGAGCCCGCGAAGCAGCGGCTGCTCGCCGTGCATCGCCGCGATCGTGTTCGCCCTGAACGCCATGCGCTCGTTGCGCAGCAGATACGCGCCCGCGATGAACGACATCAGCAGCCAGCCCCACACGGGCACGCCGGTCCAGCGCGCGAAGCGCACCGTCGCGTAGAGATCGATGAAGGGGAAACCGAGTACAATGATCAGCAATATGAAGCGCATGGATACTCCTTGGCCGGCGCCGCGATCCTGATCCTGACGCAGATGCCCGATCGCGCGTCGGCGCAATCGTTGGCGCGCGCTCTGGTCGAAGCGCGCCTCGCCGCGTGCGTCAGCATCGGCGCTCCGGTTGAATCACTCTATCACTGGCGCGGACAAATCGAAACAGCGCAGGAGGTCCCGGTCGCGGTGAAAACGCGCGCCGAGCGCTACGACGAGGTCGAGGCCGCAATTCGCGCGCGGCATCCCTACGAACTTCCCGAGATTCTCGCTGTCCCCGTCGTGCATGGACTCGCTCCCTACCTCGACTGGATCGCCGGTGAGACTGTTGCGGTCTGACGCGTGCGCGCCTGGCCGCGGCGCTCGCATGGTCGGCCGCGGCGCTGTGGGCGGGCGCAGTCGGCGCCGCCGGACCGAAGCTCCTCGAGCCCGAGCGCGCGTTCGCGTACAGCGTCCAGGCCGTCGACGACAAGACCGTCGAAGCGCGTTTCACCATCGCCAGCGGCTATTACCTGTACCGCGAGAAGCTGCATTTCAGCGTCGAGCCGGCGATCCTCGGCTCGGCGCCGAGCCTGCCCTCGGGCGTGATCAAGGACGACGAGTTCTTCGGCAAGGTCGAAACGTATCGCGGACATCTCGCGGTGAGACTCGCGCTGCAGCAGCCGGCGCCGGGCAGCAAGGTCGTCGTGCGGGCCGAATCGCAGGGGTGTGCCGACGCCGGAGTGTGCTATCCGCCTCAGGCTCAGAACGTGACCGTGACGCTGCCGATGCCCGGGATGCCGCCGGGCGCGCCGGTTGCGGCGACGCCGGCGCGCAAGTCCTGGTTCAACTGAGGCGGCCACCGCGTGTCCGAGCACGCTGAGTAGGCGCCCACTTTCTCGGAGCGGCGCGTGAGGACTCGGACTCGCTGGGTCGTCCTTTGCTCCGTGGCCGGGTTGGTCGCGTTAGCCGCGGGCATTTACTTCGGGCGCGACGCGAGCGAGCCATCCGACGCGCGACGTCGTCGGCAGCGACGCCGCGCCGCTCGTCGGGATCTCGCTGCCCGACACGAAGGGCCGCGAGCAGCCGCTCGCCCAGTGGAAGGGAAAGGTCCTGGTCGTCAACTTCTGGGCGACCTGGTGCGTGCCGTGCCGCGAGGAGATGCCGGAGTTCGTGAAGGCTCAGCGGGAGCTCGGGGGCCGAGGGGTGCAGTTCGTGGGCATCGCGATCGACCAGCCGGACAAGAGTCGACGCGTTCGCTGCCGAGCTTCAGCTCAACTATCCGGCGCTCGTCGGGGGCTACGGCGCCATCGAGCTTTCCAAGGCGATGGGGAATCGACTCGGGGCGCTGCCTTTCACGGTCATCGTCGAATCGCGCCGGGAGGGTCGCGCACACGCAGCTGGGCCCCTTGAAGGACGCTCAATTGCGGTCTATCCTCAGCCAACTCCTGTGAATTTCCGCGATCCTCGCGTTGTCTAACGAGTCTCCGCTGGCGACCGGGGATCGCCTGCGACGGATCGACGTCGAAAGCGCAGTCGCCGACAGACGACGGAGGTCCGCGGTGCGATTCGCCGGATTGCGCTCATCTTGCGCGATCGCTGGACAATTAAGCTGATCTGCGGGAAACTCCCGGCCTTGCTTGAAACCGAGGGCTCCCCAGCCGATGGAAATTCGACGGGACAGCAGGGCATTTCGGATATCGAGCTGACTACCATCGCCTCGCCTCGAATCCGCTTGCGCCGCGGTGGACGAGCGCGACGCCAGGCGAGCCGAACGCCGCATCCGCGGGATCGCCCGAATCGAGCGAAACGACGCCAGATCCGCCCCAATCGACCGAAACGACACCATGGACCTCCGAAAACTGAAGACGCTCATCGAGCTCGTCGAGAGCTCGGGCATCGGTGAGCTCGAGGTGCAGGAAGGCGAGGAACGGGTCCGGATCACCCGGGCGCCGGCGGCCGGCGCGACGTCTACGCCCCCGCCAACGTGGTCTACGCGGCGGCGAGCCCGCTTGCGACGCCTGCGATCGCGCCCCTGCCGATCGAGGCGCCGGCGCCTGTCATCGAGCCCGAGGGGCACTTCGTCAAGAGCCCGATGGTCGGGACCTTTTATCGCGCGGCCTCGCCGGGGGCGAAGCCCTTCGTCGAGGTGGGCGACACCGTCCAGGTCGGGGACACGCTGTGCATCATCGAGGCGATGAAGCTCATGAACGAGATCGAGGCCGACAAAGCCGGCGTGGTGAAGCAGGTGCTCGCCGAGAACGGCCAGCCCGTCGAGTACGGGCAGCCTCTCGTCGTGATCGTCTGAGTGCGTCCTCCGTCGTCGCCCGTCGTGGCCAAGAATCCGAATCAGCTGTTCGGCAAGATCCTGATTGCGAATCGCGGCGAGATCGCGCTGCGAATCCAGCGCGCTTGCCGCGAGCTCGGCATCCGCACCGTGGTGGTCCACTCCGAAGCCGACGGCGAAGCGAAGTACGTGCGCCTCGCCGACGAGTCGGTGTGCATCGGGCCGCCTGCGTCGTCGGCCAGCTACCTCAATGTGCCCGCGATCATCGCTGCGGCGGAGGTGACCGACGCGCAGGCGATCCACCCGGGCTACGGGTTCCTGTCGGAGAACGCGGACTTCGCGGAAAAGGTCGAGCGCTCGGGGTTCGTGTTCATCGGTCCGCGCGCCGACACGATCCGGATGATGGGGGACAAGATCAGCGCGAAGGTGGCGATGGCCAAGGCCGGCGTCCCGTGCGTCCCGGGCACCGAGGGCGCGCTGCCGGACGATCCGAAAGAGATCGTGAAGCTCGCGCGCTCGATCGGCTATCCGGTGATCATCAAGGCGGCAGGCGGCGGCGGCGGCCGCGGCATGCGCGTCGTGCACACCGAGGCGGCGCTCGTCTCGGCGGCGACGTTGACGCGCTCCGAGGCGCAGGCCGCGTTCGGCAATCCGCAGGTCTACATGGAGAAGTTCCTCGGCAATCCGCGGCACATCGAGATCCAGGTGCTGGCCGACGAGCACAAGAACGCCGTGTACCTCTTCGAGCGCGATTGCTCGATGCAGAGCCGGCACCAGAAGATCATCGAGGAAGCGCCCGCGCCGGGGCTTTCGCTGCGCTCGCTCACTCGAATCGGCGAGCGCTGCGCCGATGCGTGCCGGAAGATCGGCTACCGGGGCGCGGGGACGTTCGAGTTCCTGTACCAGGACGACGAATTCTTCTTCATCGAGATGAACACGCGGATCCAGGTCGAGCATCCGGTGACCGAAATGACGACCGGAATCGACATCGTGCAGGAGCAGATCCGCGTGGCCGCCGGTCAGAAGCTGCGCTTTCGCCAGCGCGACATCGTCCGGCGCGGTCACGCGATCGAATGCAGGATAAACGCCGAGGATCCCTACTCGTTCGTGCCGTCGCCGGGGCGCATCACGTCGTACCACGCGCCCGGCGGGCCCGGCATACGCGTCGATTCGCACGTCTATCACAACTACTTCGTGCCGCCGTACTACGACTCGATGGTCGGCAAGGTGATCGCGTTCGGCGACACGCGCGACCAGGCGATCGCGCGCATGCGCATCGCGCTCTCGGAAATGGTCGTCGAGGGAATCAAGACCAACATCCCGCTGCACCAGGAGCTCCTGCTCGACGAGAAGTTCCTGCTCGGCGGGACGTCGATCCATTATCTCGAGGAAAAGCTCGCGAAACGCAAGCAGGCGGCGTAGCGCGGCGCGGACTCGCCGGCCGATCGTCGAGCCTACATCGCGCTGCGCTTCGACACCGAAGCGGACGACGCCGAAGCTGGTCGGATGCGCTGCTCGAAGCCGGCGCACAGTCGATCGACGTCGCGGACCCGCACGCCGGCACCGTCGACGAGTCCCCGCTGTACGACGAGCCGGGCGCCGCGCAGGGATTGTGGCCGGTATCGCGGATCACCGCATTGTTCGCGCGAGCGGGCGACCTCGCGCATGCCCTTGCGAGGCTCTCCGCGGCGGGCCGCGAGCTGCCTCCGCACGAAACCCGCGAAGTCGCCGAGCAGGACTGGGTGCGCGCGACGCAGGCGCAGTTCGGGCCCATCCAGATCGCGGACACGGATGTGGATCATTCCGTCGTGGTGCGATCCCGTCGACGCGACGGCGATCAACCTCGCGCTCGATCCCGGGCTCGCGTTCGGAACGGGGTCGCATCCGACGACACGGCTTTGCCTTCGATGGCTCGCGCGCGAGCTGCGCGCCGGCGAATCGGTCCTCGATTATGGATGCGGGTCCGGCATTCTCGCGATCGCCGCATGCCGGCTGGGAGCGGCGCGCGTCGTCGGAACCGACATCGATTCACAGGCCGTCGCGGCAAGCGAAGCCAATGCGCGGCGCAATCGCGTGGCGGCTGCGTTCATGTCGCCGGATCGACTCGCGGCCGACACGCGGGCGCGGTTCGACGTCGTCGTTGCCAACATCCTCGCAAATCCGCTGCGCATGCTCGCGCCGGTCCTCGCGGCGCGCGTCGAGCGTAGCGGGCGCGTCCTCCTGTCGGGGATCCTCGAAGCGCAGGCCGATCCGCTGATCGCGGTGTATCGGCGGTGGTTTAATATCGGCGTCTGCGAAAGCGAAGATGGCTGGATCGCGCTGGCCGGAACGCGCCGCAGCCGCGCGCGTTCCCGCTGAATCGACGGAGGCGCTCCGGCGGCGGCGGCCGCCCGCCCGCGCCGACCGCGCCACGCTCATCCGATGCCCGAGGAAAAGTACACCCGCTGCCCCGGCTGCGCGACGGTTTTCCGCGTGAAGCCGGAGCAGCTCGCGCTGCGCAACGGGCAGGTGCGCTGCGGCCACTGCAAGACGGTGTTCGATGGCGTGGCGCAAGCGGTCTCGCTTGCCCCGCCGACCCGTACGACGCACGACGAGCCGCCGCTGGACGAAGCTGCGCTCGGACCGCCGACCGTCACGCTTCGCGATGCGCGCGCGCTCGAGCCCGCGCCGGGCGCGCCGGTCGAGGCCGACATCGCGCTCGCCGGGCGAAGCGAGCGCGGAAGCGCCGTTCGAGGACCGGTTCGCGCCGCCCGCGCGGCCGGCGTCGGGACGGCGACGCCTCATCCTTTATGCAATCGCGATCGTCGTTCTCGTCCTGGTGATCCTCGCCCAGGCGATCTTTCACTTCCGCGACGCGATCGCGGCGCGCTGGCCGCCGGCGCGGCCCGGCTCTGCAGAGCCTGTGCGACGCAGCGGGGTGCGCGATCCATCCGCTCCGTGACGCCGCGATGGGGTACCTGTCGATCGAGGCCTCCGATCTGCAGGCCGATCCGGCGCACCGGGGGCTGCTGATCCTCACCGCAACGTTGCGCAACCGGGCGCCGTGGGCGCTTTCCTATCCCTATCTCGAGTTGACGCTCACCGATGCGCAGGACCGCGTCGTCGTGCGCCGCGCGCTCGCGCCGGCCGATTACGCGGGCGGAACGGCCGACTTGCAACGCGGGATCGCGTCGAACGGGGAGGCAGCGGTCAAGGTGTTCATCGATGCCAGCGCGACGGCGCAAGCCGGGTATCGGCTCTACATGTTCTATCCGTGAGGCCGCGGATCACGGGCTCGCCGGCGAAGCACCGGTTTGGTGCGCCATTACTTTGTTTAATAAACAAAGAGTTAACATAAAACGGCATCCAAGCCTGCGGCCCCGCATCGCGAAGCGTCGATCGGCCGGAGGCAAAATGATGCTTCGCAGCATGGAAATCGGGTGCCCGAGCGGGCTCCCGCACCAGCTTGGCAACTGCGCCCCCGGCGGTGCGCGATAGTGGTGCAAATTCGCCCCGTGCAAAGCGATTCGGACGCCAAAATCATTACCCGGCAAGGCCTTTCGGCCCGGTGCGGATATGGCATAGTTCTCGCTGTTGGTTCTCCTGCCATTTTGCAATGCACCGTAACTCACGCCCCCACCAAGGAGATATCCGCATGACCACTCCCGCCGACGTGCTCAAGACGATCAAGGAGAAGGAGGTCAAGTTCGTCGACCTGCGCTTCACCGACACCCGCGGCAAGGAGCAGCACGTCTCGGTGCCGAGCAAGGTGTTCGGCATGGACAAGTTCGAGAGCGGCCACGCGTTCGACGGCTCGTCGATCGCGGGCTGGAAGGGAATCCAGTCCTCCGACATGCTGCTGATGCCGGATGCCAACGCCGCGTACATCGATCCGTTCACGGACGAGACGACGCTCAACATCACGTGCGACGTCGTCGAGCCCTCGGACGGCAAGGGCTACGAGCGCGATCCGCGCTCCCTCGCGAAACGCGCCGACGCGTACCTCAAGTCGACCGGTCTCGGCGACGTCGCGTACTTCGGTCCCGAGCCCGAATTCTTCATCTTCGACGCCGTCGAGTGGTCGATCGACATGTCGGGAAGCTACTGCAAGATCTTCTCGAGCGAAGCGCCCTGGTCGTCCGCCGAGAAGTTCGAGGGCGGCAACATGGGGCACCGCCCGCCGGTCAAGGGCGGCTACTTCCCCGTGCCTCCCGTCGATTCGCTGCAGGACATCCGCTCGGCGATCTGCCTCGCGCTCGAGCAGATGGGCGTGGAAGTCGAGGTCCACCACCACGAGGTCGCCGCGGCGGGCCAGAACGAGATCGGGACCAAGTTCGCGCCGCTCGTGCAACGCGCCGACTGGCTCCAGATATTGAAGTACGCGGTGCACAACACCGCGCACGCCTACGGCAAGACCGCGACGTTCATGCCGAAGCCGATCGTCGGCGACAACGGCTCGGGAATGCACGTCCACCAGTCGGTGTGGAAGGACGGCAAGAACCTCTTTGCCGGCGACGGCTACTCGGGGCTTTCCGACATGGCGCTGTACTACATCGGCGGCGTGATCAAGCACGCGAAAGCGCTCAACGCGATCACGAATCCCGGGTACCAACTCGTACAAGCGCCTGGTGCCGGGATTCGAGGCGCCGATCAATCTTGCGTATTCGGCGAGGAACCGCTCCGCTGCGATCCGCATCCCGTACGTGGCGAGCCCGAAGGGCCGGCGCATCGAGGTGCGCTTCCCCGATCCGACGACGAATCCGTACCTCGCTTTCGCCGCGATGCTGATGGCGGGTCTCGACGGCGTGCAGAACAAGATCCATCCGGGCGATCCCGTCGACAAGAATCTGTACGACCTCGAGCCCGAAGAAGCGGCGAAGGTTCCGCATCCGTGCGCGTCGCTCGACGAGGCGCTCGACCAGCTCGACCGCGACCGCGCGTTCCTCACGAAGGGCGGCGTGTTCACCAACGACATGCTCGACGCGTACATCGCGCTCAAGATGGAAGAGGTGACCCGGTTCCGGATGACGACGCACCCGATCGAATACGAGATGTACTACAGCCTGTAGCCGGCTCGGCGGCCGGCGGAGCGCAACGTGCGAACGCGACGGGCGCCGGGTCCGCCCGGGTTTTGCCTGTCCGCGGATAATTCAATACACTCCGCCGGATGCGGCGTCGAAGATTGCAATGTCAGCGTGCGCGTGCAGCCGCACCATGGATGCGCATCGGCCTTCTGGTTGCATTGGTCGGAGCGGGCTCCGCGTCGGCGGTGACGCTCAACGAGAAGGCGAAGGAATCCGGGTGCGTCAGCAAGCCGGTGTACGTCACCGGCGAGATGTACAAGTGCGCGACGCAGTCGGGCGCGTCGTCCTACTTCAACGTCCCCGGCGCAGGCGGCAGCCCGCTCGCGGGAAGCGCGAGCACGAGCCAGCCGGTCAAATCTGCGAAGGCGGCCACGCCCGCGGGCTTCCCGCGCGTCGATCCCGACACGCAGAAGGGGCGCGACGACGTCCGCCGGAAGGTGCTGTCGGAGGAGCTCGCCGCGGAGGAGAAGCTCCTCGCGGAATCGCGTGCCGTTTACTCGGATGGCGCGCCGGCGCCGTTGCCCGAGGAGCGCGCGGACGCGGAGAAGTATCGCGCGCGCCTCGCGCGGCTGCGGCAAAGCGTGAACGTGCACGAAAAGAACGTCGAGGCGCTGAGGAAGGAGCTCGCCGCCATCAAGTGATGCGCCGGAAGCCGGGCGCGGATATTGCTAACGTGATCGTTGCAATAGTCCAGTCAGCCCGAACGTCAGCCCGGTCGCCATCGTGAGCTTCGCGCATCTCTTTCCGTTCGCCGGCGACGAGGTCAGGGGAACGTTCGCCGGACTGGAATTGCTCGCCACCGCGGTGCTGATGCTCGATCGCACGCGGCGCGTCACGTACGCGAACCCCGCCGCCGAGAACCTGTTCGCGCTGTCGAAGAAGCATCTCGTCGGACACCGGCTCGCCGAGGTGTTCGCCGAAGCGGCGAGTCTTTCCGCGGCGATCGACAAGGCGGTGATGGGCGGCGCGACGTACACCGAGCAGGAGCTCGAGCTCGCGGTCAACGGCAGGCCGAAGCTCCACCTCACGTGCACGGTGTCGCCGGTCGACGCGAAGGACGCAACGCTGCTCCTCGAGTTCCGCCACATCGACCAGCAGCTCAAGATCGCGCGCGAGGAGCGGCTGAACGAGCAGCAGCAGGCGAATCGCGAGCTGATCCGCAACCTCGCGCACGAGATCAAGAATCCGCTGGGCGGCATTCGCGGCGCAGCGCAGCTCCTCGAGCGGGAGCTCGACCAGCCGCAGTTGATCGAATACACGCAGGTCGTGATCGGCGAGGCGGATCGCCTGCAGTCGCTCGTCAACCGGCTGCTGACGCCGCACCGGCTGCCGACGTTCCGGCGAACGAACATCCACGAGATCCTGACGCGCGTGCGCGGCGTGGTGCAGGCAGAGTTTCCGCGCGTCGCGATCGCGAGCGATTTCGACATCAGCCTGCCGGAATTCGACGCCGATCCCGAGCAGCTCACGCAGGCGGTGCTCAACGTCGTCCGCAACGCCGCGCAGGCGCTCGAAGCGACGAAGGACAAGCCGCTCATCACGCTCACGACCCGCGTCGCGCGCTACGTGACGCTCGCGAAGAAACGGCACCGGGTTGCGCTCGCGTTGTCGATCGAGGACAACGGGCCGGGGATTCCCGAAGCGATTCGCGATCGGATCTTCTACCCGCTCGTGTCCGGGCGCGAGGGCGGAAGCGGGCTCGGCCTGACGCTCGCCCAGGCGTTCATCGCACAGCACTCGGGCGCGATCGAGTGCGAGAGCGCGCCCGGTCGCACCGTCTTCACGATCCTGCTTCCCGTCGAGCCGGGCATTTCACGTTCCGCTTCCTCATGAGGGCAACCGTGCTCGGCATTCCTGACTTGCGCAAGGCCCGTCGATGAAGCCCGTCTGGATCGTCGACGACGACCGCTCGATCCGCTGGGTGCTCGAGAAGGCGCTCGCGCGCGAAGACATCGCGTTCAGGTCCTTCGTGTCCGCCTACGAGGTGCTGCAGGCGCTCTCGGCGAATCAGCCCTCGGTGCTCGTCTCGGACATCCGGATGCCCGGCGATTCCGGGCTCGAACTGCTCGACAAGGTGAAGGAGCGCTATCCGCACGTTCCGGTGATCATCATGACCGCGTACTCGGATCTCGACAGCGCGGTTTCGGCATTCCAGGGCGGCGCGTTCGAATATCTGCCGAAACCCTTCGACGTCGATCACGCGGTCGCGCTGATCCGTCGCGCGATGGTGCAGGCGCCCGCCGCCGCCCCGATCGATGCCGCGAACGGCGGCGATTCCGCCGAGATGCTGGGCCAGGCGCCCGCGATGCAGGAAGTGTTCCGCGCGATCGGGCGTCTGTCGCAATCGAGCGCAACCGTGCTCATCACCGGGGAGTCGGGGACCGGCAAGGAGCTCGTTGCCCGCGCGCTGCATCGGCACAGCCCGCGCGCGCCGGGGCCGTTCATCGCGATCAACACGGCGGCGATCCCGAAAGACCTGCTCGAATCCGAGCTCTTCGGACACGAGCGCGGCGCATTCACCGGAGCGCAGAGCGCGCGCCGGGGCCGCTTCGAGCAGGCCGAGGGCGGGACGCTCTTCCTCGACGAGATCGGCGACATGCCGCCGGACCTGCAGGTGCGATTGCTGCGCGTCCTCGCCGACGGCGAGTACTACCGGGTCGGCGGTCATGCGCCGCAGAAGTCGAGCGTTCGCGTGATCGCGGCGACGCACCAGAACCTCGAGGAGCGCGTGCGGCAGGGTCTCTTTCGCGAGGATCTCCTGCATCGCCTCAATGTCGTTCGCCTTCGGCTGCCGCCGCTGCGCGAGCGGCTCGAAGACATCGCGCCGCTCGCCCGGCACTTCCTGCAGAAGAGCGCACGCGAGCTCGGCGTCGAGCCGAAGTCGCTGTCGGAGGACGCGACGAAGATGCTGGGAGCGTTCGCGTTTCCCGGCAACGTGCGCCAGCTCGAGAACATCTGCCACTGGGTGACGGTGATGGCGCCGGGGCACCGGGTCGACGTCGGCGATCTTCCGGCGGAGGTTCGCGAGCCTTCCGCCCTCGACGCGGGAGGCGCGATCGCGGAGGCCGATTGGCGGCACACGCTCGATCACGAGCTTGCGCAGGCGCTCGCGCGCGGCGAGCGCGGCGTCGGCGATCGTCTGGAGCGGGAGTTCGAGAGGACGCTCATCCTGCGCGCGCTCGCGCATACGGGCGGCCACCGGATGGAGGCCGCTCAATTGCTCGGCTGGGGCCGCAACACGCTCACGCGCAAGATCCAGGAGCTGGGGCTCGACCAGGAGCTCAGGAAAGGCGCGCAGGCCGAGCGAGTAACGCGTGCTCGGCGGTGGTGGGCACAACCCTCCGGGCTTCACGAGAACCGGGCGCCCTCCGGGTTGCGCCCACGCACCGCCGTGACGTGGCGCAACCGCCGGGCTTCACGAGAACCGGGCGCTCTCCGGATTGCGTCCACCACGCGTCGCTGCGCGACGCGGCCTCAGGCGATCTTGGTGAGCCAGAGGCTTCCGCCGCCGTAGCTGCGGCCCGCCGGGTGCGCGAGCGCCTTGGCGACGAGCTCCGGAAACGTGTGGAACGCGTATGCGCACCCGAATTCGACGCGAAAGCCCGTCGTGTACATGAGGAGCGCCTGCACGAGGTATTGCTCGTTCCAGCTGCGGTTCTGGTCGACTGCCCACGACCTGCGGGTAGTCGTGCGGCAGGAAGATGTCGTGGATGTGGATGTGCACGCCGCGTGCAAGCGCCGGCAGCACGTCGAAGAAGATCCGGTTGACGTCGCTGCCCGTCTTCACGACGTGCGACGAGTCGACGAACAGGACGTCGCCCGCCTCGAGCGCGGCGAACTCCTCGACCGGAACGTGCTGCACCTTGTCCTCGATCAGGCGCGATAGTCCGTCGATCCGGTTCTTGAGAAACGCGTCGCGGATACGGCTCGATGCACGTGACGTGGATCCCGGAATCGAACCAGCGCCGATTGACGTCCGCGACGAGCAGCGACGAGTAGCCCGAGCCCACCTCGATCACCCGGCGCGGACGCCACGCGTGCAGCAACACGAAGAGCGCGCGCGCATCGAGCCAGCTGAACTGGGTGTTGCGCGTGTAGAAATCGACGAGATCGGGTCCGTCGGGAAGCAGCTCCGGATAGTCGTAGAGCTTTACGTATCGCGGGAAGACTTCCGTGAGAATCCGCCGGTGTCCGTCGTCGTTCCAGTCGACGCCGGCGATGATCGGCTTATCCGGCCACAGGCGATGGCGCTCGGCGCCGAGCTCGCCGGGATCGGCCATCGGAGAGTAGAAATGCCCGGGCGGAACGAACGGCGCTCTGGCCTCTCGCGCCGTTGCGCGAATCGCTCTCAGCAGCCGGCGAAGCGCCATCGATGCCCCGGTATGTCGGCGCGCGCGGCCGAGCTCAGGGAGCGATGGCTCGAAGCGCGGATTGCTGCGGGCCCGACGGCCCTACTGCTTCGGGTAGCCGCTTCCCGGCACGGGGAGCGCCTGCGTCGCCTCGGGCGACGGGGTCGGCGCGGCGGGCGCGGCAGGCGCGGCAGGCTCGGCGGCTTTGGCCGTCACGCGTCGCGTAGGCGGCGACTTCGGATACCCGGCATCGTCGAGCATCGCCGTCCAGCGCGCTTCGTTGAAGCCCTTGGCGATCAGCTTGTCGCCGACCTGAAGAACGGGCGCCTGCTGGGCGCCGGTGAGCTTCATCAGCATCTCGGCGCCTTTCTGGTCTTCGACGTTGACCGTCGTGAACGGGACGCCGCGGCGGTTGAGCAGCGCCTCGGCGCTCTGGCAGACTGCGCCGCAGGCGAACGTGTAGAGCGTCACCGGAAAGCGCTGCGCCGCCTGCACGGTCGCGATCGGCACTTCGTTGTTCTCGATGTAGTTCGGGCTCAAGCGCTTCGCCTGGACCTCCTTGCCGTCGGCCGGCGGGGCGCGGTCCGTGTAGATGACGCGCCCGTCCTTGTCGACGTAGCGGTAGACCTGTTGCTGCGCAGCGGCGATCGCCGAGAACACGGCGACCGCGACGCCGCAGACGAGAGCAATCCGCCCGGAAAGAGCGGGCCATGGCTTCTCCTTCGATCAGACCTGGTTCATGCAGCGTTGATCATGCCATTATGCCGCAGAAGGGCGTCGAGCTGGGGCGCCCGCCCGCGAAACGCGACGAACGACTCGAGCGCATCACGGGTGCCGCCGCGCGACAGGACCTCGTCGCGGAAGCGCTCGCCGGTCGCGGGCGACAGCACGCCCGTCTCCTCGAACGCCGCGAACGCGTCGGCCGAGAGCACTTCCGCCCACTTGTAGCTGTAGTAGCCGGCCGCGTAGCCGCCGGCGAAGACGTGCGCGAACGATTGCATGAAGCGGTCGTAGGACGCGCGCGGGACGACGGCGACCTCGCGTCGCGCCGCGTCGAGCACCGATTGCGGCGACTCGGCGCCGCGCGGGTCGTAGGCCGAGTGCAGCAGCATGTCGAACAGCGCGAACTCGAGATGGCGCGACCGTCGACAGGCCGCTCTGGAAATTCTTCGCGGCGACCATCCGGTCGAACAGCGCGCGCGGCAAGCGGTTCGCCGGTCTCGACGTGCGCGCTCATGTGCGAGACGACGTCCCATTCCCAGCAGAAGTTCTCCATGAACTGGCTGGGGAGCTCGACGGCGTCCCACTCGACGCCCTGGATGCCGGAGACGCCGGCGACTTCGACCCGCGTGAGCAGCTGGTGCAGGCCGTGGCCGAACTCGTGGAAGAGCGTGATCACCTCGTCGTGCGTGAACGTCGCCGGCCGGCCGTCGACCGGGGGCGACAGGTTGCAGGTGAGGAACGCGACCGGATACTGGACCTGCGTTCCGACGCGCCGGCGGTTGATCGCGTCGTCCATCCACGCGCCGCCCTGCTTGCCGGCGCGCGCGTAGATGTCGAGGTAGAACTGGCCGACGAGCGCGCCGGTCGCGTCGGTGATGTCGAAGAAGCGCACGGCCGGGTGCCAGGTCGGCGCGCGGCTCTCGCGGATCGCGATGCCGTAGAGCGTCTCGGCCACGCGGAACAATCCCGGCCAGCACCTTGTGCTCGGGAAAGTACTGCCGCACCTCCTGCTCGGAAAACGCGAAGCGGGCCGCCTTGAGCTTTTCCGACGCATACGCGAGGTCCCACGGCGCGAGATCGGCGATGCCGAGGCGCTCGCGGGCGAAGGCCGACGAGCTCCGCGTAGTCGCGCTGCGGCAAACGGCTTGGCGCGGCGCGCGAGGTCGCGCAGGAACCGAAGCACCTCGTCGACGCTTCGCGCCATCTTCGGCACCAGCGAGACCTCGGCGTAGCTCGCGTAGCCGAGCAGGCGCGCCGCCTCGCGCCGCAGCTCGAGGATGCGGCGTATCACCGCCGTGTTGTCCCATTGCGGCGACGCGCCCAGGTCGGACGCGCGCGTCGCGTTGGCGCGATGCAGCGTTGCGCGCAGCGCGCGGTTCTCGGCGTAGCTCATCACCGGCAGGTAGCACGGCATGCGCAGCGTGAGCTTCCAGCCGCGGCTTGCCCTCGGCCGCCGCCGCGGCGCGCGCTTCGGCGAGCACATCGCGCGGGCACGCCGGCGAGCTCGGCCGCGTCGTCGACGATGCAGCGCCCACGCGTTGGTCGCATCGAGCAGGTTGTCGTCGAATCGCGCGGAGAGCTCGGCGAGCTCCTCTTCGACCGCCTTGAAGCGCGCCTTCTGCGCCTGCGGCAGCTCGGCGCCGCCGAGGCGGAAATCGCGCAGCTCGTTGTCGACGCGCGCTTGCGCTCGGCGGGGTCGAGCGCCGCGAACGACGGCGACTCGGCGCAGCGCGCGGTAGCGTGCGTAGAGCCGCGCGTCCTGCGCGAGGTCGGTGAAGAACGCGGTGATCTTCGGCAGATTCGCGTGGTAGCGCGTCGCGCAGCGCGGGCGTGCTCACGACCGCGTTCAGGTGCTGGACGGCGGCCCACGCGCGATTCAACCGGTCGAGCGCGTCGGCAAGCGGCTCGGCGACGTTGTCCCAGCTGGCCGGGCCCGTATCGGTGGCGACCGCGTCGATCGCGTTGCGCGCGGCGTCGACGAGGAGGTCGATCGCCGGGCGTCACATGCTCGGGACGTATCGCGTCGAGGCGCGGCAGGCCCGAAAAGTCGAGCAGCGGATTGGCGGCGTGTTCGTCGGGCATACGGGTTTCGGGTCGATGGCGCGCCCGACTCAGTAAATCACGCAGGCGCGCCGACCGACAAGCGCTAGGCTCGTCGATCCGACGCGCGGTCGCTGAGCGTCGCGATCGAGCGCCGCGAGGTCCTGCGGCGTGCCGACGTTCGCCCATCGACCGTCGAAATGCTCGCCGGACACGAGGCGCGCGGCAATCCACCGTTCGAAGTAGGGCAACAGTTTGAGCTTTGTTTCGCGCGGCGAGCTCGCGAAAGAGCGCCGTGTCGTACAACCCGATGTTCGCAAACGTTTTTCGCGTCGCGCCCGCTCCGTCGATGCGTCCGTCGACCAGCGCGAAATCGCCGCTCGGGTGATAGTCGGGATTGCGCACCATCACGAGATGCACGCGCGGCGCGCTCGCGAGCTTCGGCCATCGCTTCGGCGCGCGAGCGAAGCGTCGCGTAATCGAACGCCGTGTAGAGATCGCCGGAGACGATCAGCGCCGGACCCTCGGGAAGCAGCGGAAGCGCGGTCGCGATGCCGCCGGCGGCTTCGAGCGGCTCGCGCTCGAGCGACCAGGAGAGCTCCACGCCGAGCGCCGAGCCGTCGCCGAATGCCGCGATGAACTGCTCGGCGAGGTGCGCGACATTGACGACGATGTCGGCGGAAGCCGGCGCGCGCGAGCGCCTCGATCTGCCACGCGATCAAGCGGCTTCCCTCCGGCGACGAGCAGCGGCTTCGGCGTCGCGTCGGAGAGCGGTCGCATCCGCTCGCCGCGTCCCGCGGCGAGGATCATCGCGCCGATTTCCGGCCTGCGCGGCATCAGGCGTCGCGGCAGCCGGCACGGGCGCGCGGTCCTCGAGCTCGTCGATCAGCGCAGCGAGCGGAGCGAGCGCGGCGTAGCGCGCGCAAGCGCCGCGCAGGTACGCCATCACGCGCGGCATGTCGTCGAGATAGGCGGCCTTGCCGTCGCGATGGTAGAGCCGCGCGAAGATGCCGAGCACCTTGAGCTGCCGCTGCACGCCCATCCATTCGAAATCGCGCCAGAACTCGGCGAAATCGCGGCGCACCGGCAAGCCTCGCTTGCGCGCGCGCTCCCAGTAGCGAACCGCCCAGTCGATCTGCCGCTCCTCGTCCCACTCGATGTACGCGTCGCGCAGCAGCGACACGAGGTCGTACGTGATCGGGCCGAGGACCGCGTCCTGGAAGTCGAGGACGCCGGGATTCGGCTCGCTCACCATCAGGTTGCGCGAATGGTAGTCGCGATGGACGTACACGCGAGGCTCGGCGAGGTTGTGGCCGACGATCGAGCCGGAACGCGTCGGCGAGCGTGCGCGCCTGCGCCGGCGAGAGCGCGCGCCCGAGATGCTTGCGCGACGTACCAGTCGGGAAAGAGCGCGAGCTCGCGCGCGAGGAGCGCTTCGTCGTAGCTTCGCAACGTGTCCTCGCGCGTCGCGCATTGCCAGAGCAGCAGCGAGTCGATCGCGTCGGCGTAGAGCGCGGCGCCGAAGACGGCGTCGAGCGCGTCGAGATACGTGCGTGCGCCGAGGTCGGTCAGCAGCAGGAATCCGCGCTCGAGGTCCGCGGCGAGCACCTCGGGCGCGTGCACGCCGGCGTCCGCAAGGAGCTTCGCGACGCTGCACGTAAGGCCGGCAGTCCTCCATCGGCGGCGGCGCGTCCATCGCGATCAGCGTCGCGTGCCCGCGCCAGGGGGTTTCCGGCGTGATGCGGAAATAGCGGCGGAAGCTCGCGTCCGCGGATGCGGGCGCGAGCGTGAAACGATCGCTTCCCAATGCCGCTCCTACCCAGCTCGCGACAAGGTCGAGGCGGACGTCCTGGGCGCTCGCGGTCGCGGTCATCGGGCGTAGACGGAAGGCGACCGGCACGGCAGGCGGCGACCCGCCGCGAACGATCGATGCACTAGAATGAATCATTTTACAACGGCTGTTCCTCGTCCTCGCACGAGCTCCCGTCGATGCGCGTCCGCTTGACCCCCGTCGCCCTTGCGCTCGCGGCGGCGTTCGCGTCGCTGCCGGCCGGCGCGCAGTCGACGCCGGCCGAGACCGCAGTCGGCGCCGCGACGCCCGAGCCCGCGTTGAAGCCCGCGCCGCAGTTGACTCCGCCGCCGTCGGCTCGCAGCGGCCTGCCGCGCCCTCGGCGGCGGCGCCGCGCGCCGGCGCGCCGTTCCAGGAGGGCACGATCTTCCTGCGCGCCGAGTCGGTCGGCGGCGTCGCGGAGAAATACGTCGAGGCCTCCGGGAAGGTCGAGTTGCGCACGCGCACCGAGACGGTGCTCGCGGATTGGCTTCGCTACGATTTCGTCGACGACGAGATCTGGGGCAAGGGCGACGTGCTCGATCCGCCGCGGCATCGACTGGATCACCGGCCCCGAGGTCAAGTTCAAGCGCGACACGGAGACGGGCTTCTTCACTTCGCCGCGCTTCTACATCGGCGAGAACAGCTCGCGCGGCAGCGCCTCGGAGATCCGCTTCACCGGCCCCAATCACTACGAAGCTTCCGACGCGCGCTACACGACCTGCGTCGCGCCGCGCGACGACTGGTACATCCGCATGGACGAGCTCGAAGTCGACCGCGCGCGGATGGTCGGCACCGGCCACGACGCGACCGTCTATTTCCTGGGCGCGCCGATCGTCTATTCGCCGTGGCTCGAGTTCCCGCTGTCCGAACGAGCGCAAGTCGGGATTTCTCACGCCGGTGCTCGGATCGTCGGGGATCCGCGGCTTCGAGTACGCGCAGCCCTACTACCTCAATCTCGCGCCGAACTACGACGCGACGATCGCGCCGCGCCTCATGACCAAGCGCGGGCTGCAGATCGCCGGGCAGGGCCGCTACCTCTTCGACAACGCCGCAGGGCGAGGCGACGCGGCGAATACCTGTACAACGACCGCGTGACCGGCGAGACGCGCTGGGGCGTGTCGTGGAAGCACACGCAGAACCTCGACGCTTCCTGCCGGGCCTCGTCGGCTACTGGAACCTCAACAAGGTCTCCGACGACACCTACTTCGCCGATCTCGCGGATCGCGTCGGGCTGACGTCGCAGACGACGCTGCCGCGCGAGGGCGGATTCGTCTATTCGAACGCGCCGTGGACGGTGATCGCGCGCGCGCAGGCGTTCCAGACGCTGCTCGACCCGAGCCTGCCGCCGGGCCCGCCGCCGTACAACCGCGTGCCGCAGTTCTTCGCCGCGCTGCAGGAGGTCGACTGGAAGGGGCTCACGTTCGCGGGCACCGCCGAATACGCGGACTTCCGCAACCCGACGCTCGTCACCGGGCAGCGCGCGTACGCGTATCCGACCGTCGCGTGGACGAAGCAGGGACCCGCGTGGTACTTCACCGCGAAGACCGGCGTGCACGTGCGCCATTACAGCCTCAACGACACGACGCCCGACCGCGAGAACCAGAGCTACGTGATCCCGATCTCCTCGCTCGACGCGGGCCTCGTGTTCGAGCGCGACTGGAGCGTGTTCGGCCAGAACTTCGTGCAGACGCTCGAGCCGCGCGCCTACTACGTCTACGTGCCGTTCAGGGACCAGAGCAAGGCGCCGATCTTCGACACGGCGATCGACGACTACAACTTCGCGCAGCTCTACAGCACGAACCGCTATCTCGGCAACGACCGGATCGGCGACGCCAATCAGATCACGCTCGGCGCTGCACGTCGCGGCTGCTCGACCCGGTGACCGGCGCGCGAGCGCTTGCGCGTGGCGGTCGGCGAGCGCTTCTACTTCCAGGATCAGCGCGTGACGCTGAGCGAGGCGCCGCGCTCGGCGTCGTCGTCGGACTTCCTGGTCGGCGCCGAGGGACGGCTGTCGGACGCGTGGGCGCTGGGCGGGCTCATGGCAATACAACTTCGACGCTCGTCGCAGATCGAGCGGCTCGACCTCGGCTTCCGCTATACGCCGGCGCCCGGCAAGGCGTTCAACGCGAGCTATCGCTATGCGCGGCATCAGGTCGATCAGGTCGGACTGCTGACGCGAATTGAAGCAGTTCGACCTGTCGACGCAGTGGCCGATCACCGAAAACTGCGACGTTCCTCGGGCGCTGGAACTACTCGCTGGTCGACAGCAAGACGCTGGAGGCGGTCGCGGGCATCGAGTACAATGCGGGCTGCTGGGTACTGCGCCTCGTCGGCCAGCGGCTGACGACGACCACGCAAACGACGTCGACGTCCGTCTATCTGCAGATCGAGTTGAACGGGCTCGCGCGGTTCGGAACCAATCCGCTCGAGCTGCTGCGTCGCAGCGTCCCCGGCTACCAGCGAACCAACGATCCGACGCTGTCGCCGCGCGAACGCGACGACTTGTTCCAGGAATTCTGAGGTCACACGATGCGCATCGCTCATCTCCCTCATCCGCCCGCGGCGCGTGGAGCGCTGGGCTCGCCGTCGCATTGTTCGCGACCGTTGCCTTCGCGCAGCGCCCGGCGGCGGGGCCCGCGCCGGCGGCCGGCCGCCGCGGCGCCGCCACGACGCCCGCGGCGGCGGCCACGCGCGCCGGCTCGTCGGGCGATCGCAACGTGCTGATCGATCGCGTGATCGCGATCGTCAACGACGAGGCGCTGACGCAGTACGACATCAACGAGCAGACGCGCGGCGTGCTCGCGCAGATGAAGGCGCAGAAGGTGACGCCGCCGGCGCCCGACGTGCTCGAGAAGCAGCTGCTCGACCGCCTGATCACCGAGCGCGTCCTGATGCAGTATGCGAAGGAATCCGGCATCCGCGTCGACGATACGCAGGTCGAGCGCACGATCGCGCGCATCGCGCAGGACAACAAGCTGTCGCCCGAGGAGTTTCAGCAAGGCGGTCGAGCGCGAAGGCGTCACCGTTTTCGAAGTACCGCGACGAGATCCGCAACGAGATGATCATCCAGCGGCTGCGCGAGCGCGAGGTCGAGGGCCGCGTCAGCGTGAGCGACGCCGAGGTCGACCTCTTTCTCGCGACGCTCGACTCGCAGTCCGGCGGCGACGTCGAGTACAGGATCGCGCACATCCTCGTGCTCGTCCCGGAGCAGGCGACGCCCGAGCAGATCGAGGCCGGGTGCGCAAGGTCGAGGAGGCGATGCGGCAGCTGCGCTCGGGCGGGGATTTCGGCCAGGTCGCGGCGACGTTCTCGGACGCGCCCGACGCGCTGCAGGGCGGCAATCTCGGCTGGCGTGCGCCGGCGCGGCTGCCGACGATATTCGTCGATCCGATGCGCAGCCTGAAGCCGGGCCAGTTCTCGGGCGTGCTGCGCTCGGCGAGCGGGCTTTCACATCGTCAAGCTGATCGAGACGCGCAGCCGCAAGGCAGCCGACCGTCGTCGAGCAGACGCGCGTCCGGCACATCCTCGTCAAGGTCAACGAGGTCACCTCCGAAGCCGATGCGAAGAGCGAAGATCGAGCGCATCAAGGAGCGGCATCGATCTCGGCGCGAAGTTCGACGAGCAGGCAAAGCTCAATTCGGAGGACGGAAGCGCGGCGAAGGGCGGCGAGCTCGGCTGGATTTCTCCCGGCGACACGGTGCCCGACTTCGAGGCGGCGATGGGCCGGCTCAAGGTCGGCGAGCTGTCGGCGCCGGTGCGCACGAACTTCGGCTGGCACCTGATCGAGGTCGAGGAGCGCCGCACGCAGGACATCACCGCCGAGCGCCAGCGCGACCAGGCGCGGCTCGCGCTGCGCCAGCGCAAATCCGACGAGATGTTCCAGGATTGGGTGCGCCAGACAGCGCGACCGCACCTACGTCGAGATCAAGCTCGAAGAGAAGTAGCGACGCGAGCCTGGAGCAGGGGCCCCGCGAGCGGAGCGAGTGGGGATGCGACCGGGGCGAGTCGGCGCAGGAGGCCGACAAGGCGACCGCGGGAGTTATTCGAACGGGTAGCGGAGGCCGACGACGCGAGCAGCGGTGCCCTCGCCCTCACACCTGCGACTGATACACGTAGGCGGGCTGCGGAACGCGCCCCTCGTCCATCTTCTTCTCTTCGGCGAGATCCTTCGGAAGCTTGTCCCACCAGATCGCGCGGCTTTGTCTGCTGCTCGAGCTCGAGCGAGGGCTTCTTCTGCTTCAGCTCGCGGATGAACCGCGTGTGTTCCGATTCGTAGTGTCGGGCAGGGAGCATCGGCATGGCGGAGCGTGGTCCGGCGGCGGCGAGTCGAAGAGCGAATTTTATCATCGGGCGGACGTGAGCGCCGCGTTCGACGCGCGCGCGCGGCCGTCCCGCGACGAGCTCGAACCGGAAGAGCCGGCATTCGATCGCACCGTTGTAGAGCGGCGTTCGTTTCGACGGCTTCAGGCCGATCAGCTTCGGCAGCCGCGTGTCGCCGCTCAGCAGGCACGCCGTCCATCCGGCGATAGCGCTGCTTCAGCGCGTCGCCGAGCTTCGGATAGAACGCGGCGAGCGTAGCCGCGTCGTCGAGCCGCACGCCGTACGGCGGATTCGTGACGAGCAGGCCGGACGGCGCAGGCGCCGTCGCGGGCGAGCACGTCGGCCTGCGCCGACGTCGTATCCAGCCGGCGAGGCCCGCGGCCTCGATGTTGCGCCGGCATTGCGCGACCGCGCGCGAATCGATGTCGCTCGCGAAGAGCGTGGGCGATCGACGGCGCCGGCCGCGCGCGATCATGCGCGCGCTGGCGGATTCGCTGCCATGTCGGGCCGTCGTACCACGCGAGCTTCTGGAAGCCGAACGTGCGTTGCAGTCCCGGCGCGCGATCGGCGGCCGCGAGCGCCGCTTCGATCGCGATCGTCCCGGCGCCGCACATCGGATCGAGCAGCGGGGTTGCCGGCGTCCATCCGGCGAGCGCCAGAATGCCGGCGGCGAGGTTCTCGCGCAGCGGCGCGGCGTCGGCGTCGCGGCGCCATCCGCGCTTGAACAGCGCTTCGCCCGACGTGTCGAGATAGAGCGTCGCGTCGGTGCCGGCGAGGTACGCGTAGACCCGCGTGTCCGGCCGTTCGCTTGTCGACCGACGGGCGCTTGCCGGACTCGGCGCGAAAGCGGTCGCAGATCGCGTCCTTGATCTTGAGCGTCGCGAATTCGATGCTCTGCGAGCGGCGACCGGGTCGCCGCGACGTCCACGCGCAGCGTGCGATCGACCGCGAAATGGCGCTTCCAGTCGACGCCGTTCGCGAGCCGGTAGAGCTCGTCCTCGTTCCGGTAGCGCGCCGTGCGCAACCTGCCACAGGATCCGGCTCGCGAGACGCGATTCGAGGTTCGCGCGATACGCGAGCTCGATCGGGCCGGCGAACGCGACGCCGCCTTCCGCCGGCGCGACCGATTGCGCGCCGAGCGCGCTCGATCTCCGACGCGAGCGCCGCCTCGAGCCCGCGAGGACACGGCGCGAAGTAGCGCTCGGTCACCGCAGCAGCCGGCGCCGCGTCAGCACCAGCGCGACGTAGTAGGCGCTGCACGCGTACGCGAGGAGCACCGCGACGTGCAGTGCGACGTCCGGCGGGATTTCGTCCATCAGCAGCGGCCGGCGAGATGTCGATCGCGTGCTTGAGCGGCAGCAGGCTCGCGATCGTCTGCAGCGGCGCGGGCATCTGCGCGACCGGGAAGAACACGCCCGACAGCAGCAACCCGGGGGTGAGCACCAGCGTGAAGAAGTACGTGAAGAAATCGTAGCTCGGCGCGAGCGAATTCATCACCAGGCCGAAGGCGCCGAACGTGAGCCCGACGAGGAAGCCGAGCGGCAGGATCCACAGCGCGTACCACGAGTGGCCGTAGCCCAGCGCCGAGGATCACGACGAGTATCGCGGTCGTCGACATCACCGCCTTCGACGCCGCCCAGATCCACTCGGCGAACACGACGTCGTCGAGCGAGATCGGCGCGTTGATGATCGCGTCCCACGTGCGCTGCACGTGCATCCGCGAGAACGCCGAGTACATCGCCTCGAAGCTCGACGTGAACATCGCGCTCTGGCAAACCATGCCGGTGCCGATGAACGCGATGTACTTCATGCCGCCGACCTCCGGCACGAAGGCGCCGATCCCGTAGCCGAGCGCGACCATGTAGAGCAGCGGATCGGCGATGTTGCCGAGGACGCTCGCGATCGCGAGCTTGCGCCAGACGAGCTGGTTGCTCCGCCAGACGGCGGTCCAGCGCAGCGAGAGCTCGGGCGGATGGAGATAGGCGGCAGCGGTCATGGCGGCGGGAAGCGAGGGCGGAAGGGCGGGCGCGCGACTGCGATGGCGCGCCGGCCGCTACTGTACACGCTTGACCTCGCCTCGCGCTCTCAGCGCTTCCGTCAGGCGCTCGCCGTAGCGATCGACGATCAGCGTCTCCCGGACCTCGTTGGAGGTTTCGTTCACCGTGAACACCCAGCCGTGGTCTTCGGTGTGCTCGGCCCGCGACTTCCCCGTGTCGGCTCGTTTCCGATGGAGCTTCTTCTTCCATTCCGGCCTCCGACTTCGTGAAGTAGTGATTCAGTTGAATGACGTCGATCGTGAAGTTCTCGTTGTAGGCGCTCGCAATCCGATTCGCGTGCGGGTCGATGTAGAGCGACCCGTCGCGCAGCGTCGCGAAGTGCGGGTTGTCGAACCCGACGAGCTTCCTGCTCTTGACGACCGACTTGATGCACGCGTGCTGCGCGGCTTGCCGGTACAGGTAATTCGCGATGACGCCGCCCTCGGGCCTCGTCTTGTGATGCCCGTCGCCGAACATCACCCAGTTGATGCCGATCCCGTCGCAATAGTCGTAATCGGAGACGAACTCCCTGAACGAGGCGTGCTTGTGCGGCAGCACGAATTCGTCGATGTCGAACACGGCGACCCATCTCGTCTCGTGCTTGAGGTGCTTGCAGAAATGCTCGTAGGCGCGGGCCTGGACGGCATCGCCCGGCGCTCTCATGACGGTGCACTTGTCGCGGTATTCGCGAACGACGTCGACGACGGGAATCTTGCTGTCGTTGTCGTAGAAGTAGAAGTGATCGACGCCGTGGAGCAGGTAGTAATTGATGAACTCGACCAGATAGGGCTCTTCGTCCCGCACCGGGGTCAGCACGGACAGGAAATGCCGCTGCTCGGGGCCGCCGGGGGAAGAGCTCACTGTGGCTCCGCGAGTCTCGCTCTTCAGTCGCGCAGCTCGCGCCCCGTGAGCTTGATGAACAGATCCTCGAGGTTCGCGGGCCGGTGCAGGTAGCGCACGCCGCGCGCGTGCGCGAGCGCGTCGAGCAGCGGCTGCGGGTCCGACGCGTAGCAGAACGCCGTTTCGCCCGCGACTTCGACGCGCGTCGAAAGCGCGCGGCCCGTCATCTCGGCCCAGGCCCGCGCGTCGTCGCCGTACACCTCGATCACCTCGGGCTCGACGTGACGCGCGATCAGCGCGCGCGGCGCGTCGGACGCGATCATCGTTCCGTGGTCGATCACCGCGAGGCGCGTGGCGAGGCGCTCGGCCTCGTCCATGAAGTGCGTGGTGAGCAGGATCGTCTTGCCCTGCGTCAGCAACTGGCGCAGGCCGTCCCAGATCAGGTGACGCGCCTGCGGGTCGAGTCCCGTCGTCGGCTCGTCGAGAATCAGGAGCTCGGGATCGTTGACGAGCGCGCGCGCAAGCGTCAGTCGCCGCTTCATGCCGCCCGACAGCGTGCGCAGATGCGCGTCGCTGCGGCCGGCGAGCCCGGCGAATTCGAGAAGCGCCGGGATGCGCGTCGAGAGCGTCGCCTGGTCGATGCCGAAATAGCGGCCGTAGACCTGCAGGTTCTCGGTGACGGTGAAGTCGGGATCGAGGTTGTCCTGCTGCGGCACGACGCCGACGCGGATCCGCGCGCGGCGCGCGGCGCGCGGAACGGGCTCGCCGACCATCTCGATCGTCCCGCCGTCGGGCTCGATCAGGCCCGAGGCAGCAGCGCAGCGTCGTCGTCTTGCCCGCGCCATTCGGGCCGAGGAGCCCGAAGCATTCGCCGCGGCGGATCTCGAACGACAGTCCGCGAACGACCTCGTTGGTCGCCGTAGAATTTTCGCAGTCCGGCGACGGCGAGCACGACGTCGCCGCGCGCGGCTGGCGCGCCTGCTCGCGCCGCGGCCGCCGGAAGGGATGCGTCAGGCATCGCTCGTCACCGCGTATCCGCGCCACAGCGCCGAGACCGTTCGCTGGAGCTGCGGCAGGCGGCCGTGGAAGAAGTGACCGCAGCCCGGGAAAACGACGAGCGGCAGCTGCTGCGGGCGCGCCCATGCGAGCACGGCGGCGAGCGGCACGACGTCGTCCTCCTCGCCGTGGACGACGATCGTGTCCGGCGGCACGGTCGTCCCCGCGAGGCGCTGGACGGCGGGACCGACCATCACCAGCCGCTCGGCGCGAACCGACGCCGCGACGCGCGTCTGCACGAACGACCCGAACGAAAAGCCGGCAAGCGCGACGGGCAGCTCGCCGAAGCGCGCGCGCGCATGCGCGAGCGCGGCGAGCGCGTCGTCGGTCTCGCCGACGCCGTCGTCGAACGCGCCTTCCGAGCTTGCCGACGCCGCGAAAATTGAATCGCGTCGCGACGTAGCCCATCGCGAAGAACGTCTTGGCGAGCGTCTGCGCGACCTTGTTGTCGAGCGTGCCGCCCTGCTGCGGATGCGGATGCGCGACCAGCGCGATGCCGCGCGGCGCCGTCTCGGGGATGTTCAGCACGATTTCGAGCGCCCCCGCCGGACCTGCGATCGTGAAGCGCTCCGTTGTCCGGGGCGTCAAATGCGCAACCTCTCGACGATTTCGCAGCAAAGCCCGGGCGGCTCGCGCTTGTTGCAGCAGAAGAAGGGTTTGACCGCCGACGGCGATTATAGCGGACGCGTTCGTCGAACCAGGCCGTCGCGGTGCCTCCGATATAATCGCCGCGTTTCGCGCAGGTCCCCTCGGTCCTGCACTGGCGCCGCCGACCTTGAATCCCACCCGCCGCCTCCTCCGTTACGCGCGTCCGTACCGGGCGGTATTCGGGGTCGCCGTCCTCGGCATGGTGCTCGTCGCGTCGACGGACGTGATGATGCTGCGCATCGTGCAGCCGCTGCTCAACAACATCGGCACCGTCGACAGGGAGCTGATCGGATGGCTCCCCTACGCGATCGTCGGCGTGTTCGTGCTGCGCGGCATCGGCTCGTACGCGAGCGAGTACGGCCTCGCGTGGATCGGATCGCGCGTCGTCTTCGACCTGCGCTGCGAAGCCTGCGATCACCTGCTGCGGCTGCCGACGCCGTTCTACGACCGCAGCTCCGCGGGTTTCCTGCTGTCGAAGGTGACGTTCGACGCGCAGCAGATCTCGGCGACCGCGTCCGAGGCGATCACGGTCAGCATCCGCAACACGCTGACCATCGTTTTCATGCTCGGCTACCTGCTCTACATCAACTGGCAGCTGACGCTGATCGCCTTCGCCGCGTTCCCGGCGGTCGCCTTCGCGCTGCGCAAGATCCGGCGGCGGATGAAGAAGGTGAGCGGAATGGTCCAGGAGCGCACGGGCTCGCTCACCCACGCGCTCGAGGAAGCGATCGGCGCGCATCGCGTCGTCAAGATATTCGGCGGCGAAGCCTACGAGAGCAACCGCCTGCGCGAGGCGGCGAACCGGCTGCGCCTCGCGACGGCGAAGCAGGCGGCCGCGGCCGCGCTCGGGACGCCGATCAACCAGATCATCGCGTCGATCGCGGTCGGCGTGATCCTCTACGTCGCGCTGCAAGCAGACGACCTCCGGCACGTACGGCGCCGGCGACTTCATCATGTACATCTTCGCGCTGCTGCATCTGCTGACGCAGCTCAAGACGCTGTCGAACGTGACGAGCGTCGATCCAGCGCGGGATGACCGCGGCGGAAAGCGTCTTCGCGCTGATCGACGAGCCGCCCGAGTCCGATGCGGGGACCGGCGTCGATCGGGCGCGCGCAGGGGCGCATCCGCTTCGACCACGTGACGCAGCGCTACTCGGCGGAGGGCCGGCCCGCGCTGTCCGATCTCGATCTCGAGATCGCCCCCGGCGAGTCCGTCGCGCTCGTCGGGCCTTCGGGCGGCGGCAAGACGACGCTCGTCAATCTGATCCCGCGCTTCTACATGCCGAGCGAAGGGCGCGTGCTGCTCGACGGCGAGGACGTCGCGACGATACGGCTCGCCGACCTGCGGCGGCAGATTGCGCTCGTGAGCCAGGAGATCGTGCTCTTCAACGACACGATCGCCGCCAACATCGCCTACGGCACGATGGCCGGCGCGACGAGCGCGGAGATCGAGCGCGCGGCCGAGGCGGCGAACGCGCTCGACTTCATCCGCGCGCAACCCGCGCGGCTTCGACACCGTCGTCGGCGAGCGCGGCATCCGCCTCTCGGGCGGACAGCGGCAGCGCATCGCGATCGCGCGCGCGATCCTCAAGGACGCGCCGATCCTGATCCTCGACGAGGCGACCTCGGCGCTCGACACCGAGTCCGAGTGGCTGATCCAGGCGGCGCTCGAGAAGCTCATGCGCGGGCGCACGACGATCGTCATCGCGCACCGCCTCTCGACGGTCGAGCATTGCGATCGGATCGTCGTGCTCGACGAGGGGCGCGTCGTCGACCAGGGCTCGCACGCCGAGCTGATCGGGCGGCAGGGCCTGTACGCGCGCCTGCATTCGCGGCAGTTCCAGGACTGATTGCGAATCCGGACAAATTCCGAAACTGACAGGATCGAAACCATGACGCATTTCCCGATCTCTCGCTACACGCTGCTCAACGTGCTGACGGCATTGGCGGTGGCGATGCTCGTCGCAGGCGGCGCCGCCGCGGCCGCACCGCCGATCGACGAAAGCAGCTGCTCGATGCCGGCTTCAAGACGCTCGTCGCGACGACAAAGGTTCAGCAGGAATGGGTGCGCGGGCTGCCTCCCGGCAAGATCAGGGCGATGCAGCGCACCGGGAAGAAGTATTTCATCTACCCGGACGCGCCGAGGAACCAGATCTATGTCGGGGGCCCGAAGGAATACGAGGCTTACGCGCAGCTCCATCCGGAACACCGGGTCGCGGACCTCCAGCGCGCCGCGAAAGAACAGAGCGCGTACCGCGGGAAACAGGCAGACGCGATGGAGAAGGCGAGCGCGCGCGACTTGTCGAATCCGTTCCTGGGCGTGACCTGGGCCGACCTCGGCTGGTAGAAGCTCGCCGCGGCGCCCGGACCGGGCCCAGCGCGCGGCGAACACTTTGGCGACACCGGGCATGGGACCCGGTCGCCGAAAACCCGAACGGTGACCGTTTCCTGCATTTCATCCCTGCCGGCACGCATTGTGTCCTGCCGGGCTGGAGCCCGGAGGGTCCCTCCCGTACTCTTGCCGACTGACGAGCAGGCAAGCGCAAGGCATCCCGATGACCACCGATCAACCAGTCCACGAACCGACGACGCCGCCGAGCGCGGCAGGGCCGGCGCCGTCCCGCCCGCTCGACCACGACCAGGGAGGCGCTGCGCGAGATCCGCGGCGGCATCGTCGCGATGTGGTGGGGCTTCTTCGACTGGCTGGCGATCGTGTCGTGGAAGATGCTGCTGCTCGTCTCGTTCCTGGGGCTGATCCTGGCGGCGGCGTATTCAAGCATCCCGACGCTGACCTTCTTGCTCATCATCGCCTCGTTCATCATCAAGGCGGTGGCGGGCGGCAAGCGCAAGGCCGAGCTGACCGCCACCGAGGCGACCAAGCGGGCGGATACCGAGCAGCTCGAGCGCACGGTGCTGGAAGCGCGGATGGAAGCGCTGCAAGCCCAGATCGAGCCGCATTTCCTCTTCAACACGCTCGCGAGCATCGACCAGCTGATCCTGACCGACCCGCCGCGCGCCTCGAGAATGCAGCAGAGCCTGATCCGCTACCTGCGCTCGGCGATGCCGCAGATGCGCGAAGGCAGCCGGCCCACGCTCGGCCAGCAGGTGAATCTGTGCAGCGCGTTCCTCGAGATCATGGCGGTGCGGATGGAAGGGCGCCTGCAGCCGGTCGTGAACGTTCCGGAGGGCCTCAAGTCGGCGGTCTTCCCGTCGATGATGCTGCAGACGCTGGTCGAGAACGCCATCAAGCACGGACTGGAGCCCAAGGCCGAGGGAGGCCGGCTCGAGATCGGCGCCGAGATCGCCGACGGCCAGCTCGCAGTCCACGTGCGCGACACCGGGATGGGCTTCATGCCGAAAGCCGAAGTGGGCGTGGGGCTTGCCAACATTCGCGAGCGGCTGAAGGTCTTGTACAACGGCCGCGCAGAGCTGATCATCAGCGTGCCGCCCGAAGGCGGCACCTGCGCGACGATCAAGCTGCCTTACGAAATCGCTCCGAAGCTCACCGTCAATCTGATCCGGCGAGCCGCCGCATGTCCTCCCCGTCCGCCCCCACCGCCGTCGTCGCCGACGACGAGCGCCTGATGCGCGAGCAGATCATCGGTCGCCTGAAGGAGGCGTGGCCCGAGCTCTCGATCGTCGGCGAGGCGGCGAACGGGCGCGAGGCGGTCGCGCTCGTGCGCAGCCTCGAGCCCGACATCGTCTTTCTCGACATCAGCATGCCGGAGATGGACGGCATCCAGGCCGCCCAGGCGCTCGCCGGCGCAGGTCCACGTGGTCTTCGTCACCGCGCACGACGAGTACGCGATCCGCGCCTTCGAGCAGGGCGCGATCGACTATCTGCTGAAGCCCGCGGAGCCGGAGCGCCTCGCGCTCACCTGCGAGCGGCTGCGCGCGCGGCTCGAGGACGCGCCGGACCCGATGAGCGACCTTCTCGCACAGCTGTCGCAGCGGCTCGGAGGGGGCACGCTGAAGCCGCGCGAATACATGCGTTGGGTGCAGGCGAGCGTGGGCGCCAACATCCGGATGATCCCGACGAGCGACATCCTGTTCTTTCGCGCCGAGGACAAGTACACGCGCGTGCAGACCACGGGTTTCGAGGCGCTCATCCGCAAGCCGATCAAGGAGCTGATCGACGAGCTCGACCCGAACGAATTCTGGCAAATCCATCGCGCAACCGTGGTTCGCGTCGATGCGGTCGAGCAGGTGAGCCGCAATTTCCGCGGCCAGCAGACCGTGCACGTGAAGGGCAGCCCGGAAAAGCTCGAGGTGAGCCGCAGCTTCAATCACCTGTTCAAGCAGATGTAGAGGCGCGCCGGACGGCTCCGGCAGGCATTTTCGACCGGCTATCGTTTCACAAGGCCGCGAAGCCAGGCGATCCCCGGGCTTCGCAATCAATCGACGGGCATCGCGTTTCGCTCGTCCAGCGTCTGCGAGTCGTGGCGCTGTGTCGCCGTCATATGATGACGGCCGGCGAACAACGACATTTCGCATTCGGGGGCGAAGGAGCTGCCATGGCGTCGAAATCCGATACGGAGCAAACAGGACCGGAGCACCGGCCTGCCGCCCGATTCCCGCGCGGCGTCGCCGCCCTGCCGTCGCAGGCCCGCAACGGCAAAGCCTGGCCGCTGCACATTCACATCGTCACGTTGTTCGTGCTGCTGGTCATCGCCGTCGGCGGCGTGATCACCTGGTACAACCATGTCGAGGACCGGAAGCTCATCGTCTCGGCTTCGCAGGAGCTGATCCAGGCGATCGGCGGCAGGGCCGCGTCCGCCCTCGCGGCGGTCGGCAAGCCCGTCGAGCTGGCGCTCGACCTCCTCGCACGCGAGCGCCTCGGCGCGGCGGCGAGCCTTGGCGAGCGGATGGACAGCGTACCGACGCTCGCCGACGCGCTCGAGCGCAACCCTTCGCTGTCCGCGCTCTATGTCGGCTACGGCAACGGAGACTTCTTCCTTCTGCGCCCGTTGCGCGACAGCGCGGCGTTGCGCGGCCGCTTCAATGCCCCGGCGCAGGCCGCCTACGTCGCGCAAAGCATCGACCACGACCGCTCGGGCTCGATCCGCGGCACTTACGTCTTTCTCGACGAGCAACGCCGGTTGCTCGAGCGGCGGGAAGCGAACGAGTACGTGTTCGACCCGCGCACGCGCGGCTGGTACCAGCAAGCCCTCGCGGCGACGGAACAGGTCAGGACGGCTCCGTACGTGTTCTTCACGACAGGCGAGATCGGACTGACCTATGCCCGGCAATCCCACGTCGGCGCGGGCGCAGTTCTCGGCGCCGACCTGACCCTGCGCGATCTCTCGCGCACGCTCCAGCAGCACAGGTTGACGCCAAGCTCCGAGCTCGTGCTCTTTACGGGGGACGGGTCGACGCTTGCGTACGACAGGCCCGAGCGAATGCAGCTCGACGCCGCGGATCGAACGAGCACGCGTCCCGTCAACGTCACCGACCTTGGCTCGCCCGCGCTCGCGGGAATGATCGGGCGGCTCGATCCGGCCGCGCCGCTCACGAGGGTGGCTCTCGACGTGGCCGGACGGCAGTGGGACGGAACCATTGCGCGCTTGCAGGCCGATGGCGGACAGCGCCCCGTCTATCTCGCCGCCGTTTCTCCGCAGGACGAGCTCTTCGGCGAAGCCCGCCGGATCAGCCGCAACACGCTGCTCATTGCGCTCGCGATCATGCTCGCCAGCGTACCCGTCGCCTGGCTCCTGTCGAGGCTTCTCACGACGCCGTTGCGATCCCTTTCGCACGAGGCCCTTGCCGTCAGGGAATTCGATTTCTCTTCGCCGGCCGCGACACGATCGGTCGTCGCGGAAGTGGACGAGCTGGCGCGGTCGATGGAAGCGATGCGCGTGACGATCCGCAACTTTCTCGAGATCGCGGCAGCCGTTTCAGCCGAGCGGCACTTCCAGCGGCTGCTCGACCGCATACTGGGCGAAACGATCGCGGCCGCAGGGAGCGCCGCGGGAGCGATCTACCTCTTCGACGACGAACGGCGAACGCTGGCTTCGGCTGCCGTCAAGCCGCTCGCAGACGCGGCCTCCGTGCTTCCGAAGGCCGACGTCGACGCGACGCTCGGCGAACACCCCGCCTGGCGCGCCGCAACGGAAGTGAGAACGGTCGTGGCGCCGCTCGACGCGAAGCTCACGGATCTTGCGCGTCTCGCCGAATCGGCGGGCAGCGAAGGGGCGGCGGCCGGATACACGGTCATCGCAGTCCCGCTCACCAACCCGCAGCGCGAGATACTCGGGGTCGTCTGCCTGCTGAATCGCGCCGCGGCCAACGTGCCGTCGCGCTACCTCGTGACCTTCGTCGAAGCGTTGTCGGGCACCGCGGCCATCGCAATCGAAAACCAGATCCTGTTGCGAGAGCAGAAGGAGCTGCTCGACTCGTTGATCAGGCTCATCGCCGGTGCAATCGATGCCAAGTCGCCTTACACCGGCGGCCACTGCCAGCGCGTGCCGGAGATCGCCACGATGCTCGCCAGGGCGGCGTGCGACGCCGACGACGGTCCGTTCCGCGAATTCGCGATGAGCGACGAGGAATGGGAGACGCTGCACATCGCCGCTTGGCTGCACGACTGCGGCAAGGTGACGACACCCGAGCACGTCGTCGACAAGGCGACCAAGCTGCAAACCATCCACGACCGGCTGCACGACGTGCGCATGCGCTTCGAAGTATTGAAGCGCGACGCGGAGATCGGATACTGGAGACGTCTCGCCGAAGGGGGCGAGCGTGATGCGCTGCGCGCCGAGCTCGACGCCGCGTGGGCCGAGCTCGACGGGGAGTTTGCCTTCGTCGCGCAGTGCAACGAGGGCGGGGAGGTCATGGCGCCGCAGAAGATCGAGCGGATCAGGCACATCGCGCGGCGCACCTGGCTTCGCACGATCGACGATCGGATCGGTCTGTCGCACGAGGAGCGCGGGCGCGCCGCGACCGTCGACGCGCCCTCGCTGCCCGTCGTCGAGCACGTGCTTGCCGACAAGCCGTCGCACGTCGTCGCCTGGAGCGAGGCGGATCTGGGGGCCGCGACGAGCGCAGACCGATTCAGGCTCCGGATGCCGCCACACAAGCGGAACGACGGCGAGATCTACAACTTGTGCATCGGCCGCGGGACGCTCAACGCGGAGGAGCGCCACGTCATCAACGATCACGTCGTTCAGACGATGCGGATGCTTTCGCAGCTTCCGTTCCCCAGGCACTTGAAGCGCGTTCCGGAGATCGCCGGCGGCCACCACGAGAAACTGGACGGGACGGGCTACCCGAGGCAGCTTCGCGGCGGGGAGCTCGGTCTGCCCGCGAGGATATTGGCGATCGCGGACATCTTCGAAGCGCTCACTGCGCGCGACCGCCCGTACAAGACGGGGCGAACGCTGTCGCAGGCGATCGCGATCATGGCGTCGATGAGCAAGGCGCATCACATCGACGAGGAGCTTTTCGAATTGTTCCTGACCGCGGGCGTATATCGCGAGTATGCGGCGCGTTTCCTCGAGCCCGATCAGATCGACGAGGTCGATGTGGCCGCGCAGTTGGCGGAAACGCGATAGGCGAACGCGAAGCGACGCCTGCTCTT
This sequence comes from uncultured beta proteobacterium, assembly GCA_963742965.1. Taxonomy (GTDB): domain Bacteria; phylum Pseudomonadota; class Gammaproteobacteria; order Burkholderiales; family Casimicrobiaceae; genus CAIWHR01. The sequence goes on from CAVUOC010000001.1 coordinate 64,466, forward strand.
TTACGCGCGTTCGCGTCGGCGTCTCGTCCGCGTCACCGATTTCCACCGCCGGTGCACCCAGTACCATTGCTCCGGCCGCGCGAGGATCAGCCGCTCCAGCGCGGCGTTGTACGCGCGCGTGTTGACGCGGATCGACTGGTTCGGGTCGGCGGGCTCGACCGGCGCGAGCGGCTCGCCGAAGCGCAGCACGTGGCGGCCATCCGGCTCGCGCCAGCTCGTCGCCGGGAGCACCGGGGCGCCCGTCGCGAGGGCGATGACTGCGAGGCTCTTGAACGTCCACGCCGGATGCCCGAAGAAATCGACCTCGATGCCGTCGGGCGGCCCCGCGTGCTGGTCGAACGGGAAGACGATCACGTCGCCGGCCGCGAGCAGGTCGAGGATCCGGTCCAGCGAGCCGCGCTTGCCGATGACGCCGAACCCGCCCTTTTCGAAGCGCCGGGTGACGAGCGCGTCGAGCCAGCGCGGCTTGATCGCGCGGCGGACGAAATGAAAGCGCCCGCGCACTTCCGGATAGTTGGCGATGCCGGCGATCGTCGCCACCTCCCAGTTGCCGAAATGGCCGGTCAGCACGAGGACGCCTTTGCCTCGGCGGAACGCGGTGATGAAGGCCTCGAGGTTCTCGACGCGCACGAGCGCCGACTTCTGCGCGGCGGAGAGCCAGCGGAAACGCACGAACTCACCGGCCAGCCGCCAGAGATGCGCGTAGTGCGCCTGCGCCAGCGCAACGATGTCGGCCTCGGGCAGCGTATCGCCGTAGACGCGTTTCAAGTTCGCAAGAATGATTGCGCGTCGAAAAGGCAGAAGGCGAAACAGCAGCCGGCCGGAGAGCGGCGCCGCGATCGGCATGGGCTGCGCGAGCGCGACGGCCGATGCGCTGACGCGGTCGTGGGTCAGCGACAATGCGATCGACGCGATCCGGTGGCGGCCGAGGACGGCGCGCCGCGCGCGGCCCGCACACGACGCGCGGCGCGCCGTAGTTGTCGGTGGCGACCGCAAAATCGGCGGCTACGATCTCGCCCGAGGCGGCTTCACGCGGAAAGAGCTTGACGCACGCTTCCTTCGCCGCGAAGCGCGCGGCGAGGCTCGCCGCGCGGCCGGGTCCCGTGCCGCTGTCGGCGAGCTCGTCCTTCGAAAAGAGCTTGTCGAGATCCGCGGCGGGCGTCTCGGCGAGCAGGCGCTCGATGCGCGCGATCTCGACGCTGTCGATCCCGCAGCGGCCGGGCGGCGCAGGCGCATCCGCCATCGGGTTCGGCAACGCAGGCCGCGCTAGCGCGCGCGGACGACGAGCGCGGCGTCGGTCCCCGCAAATCCGCGGCAGAGGACGAGCGCGACATCGCTCGTCGGCTTTTGCGCGGACGCCGACACGCGCAGCCCCGCGCACGCCGGATCGATCTTCACGAAGTTGGCGATGCCCGGCACTTCGTTCTTCGCGAGCGCCGCGAGCGCCAGCACCGCTTCGATGATCCCGGCCGCCGCGATCGTGTGGCCGATCGCCCACTTGAAACCGGTCACCGGTGGAATCGCGGTCCCGAAAACGCGTGCGAATCGCCGCCGCTTCCGATCGGTCGGACTGCGGCGTCCCGTTCGCGTGCGCGACGATCATTCCGACGCCGGCTGCCGCGATTCCCGCATCGTCGAGCGCCTGCCGGATCGCTCGCGCAAGCCCGTCGCCGTCGTCGCGGATCGCAGCAAGGCCGAGCGCTTCGCACGCGTAGCCGCCGCCGAGGACCTCGCCTTGCACCGATGCGTTGCGCGCCTTCGCCGAGGCTTCGGTCTCGAGGACGAGCGCGGCGGCGCCTTCGCCGAACAGACTCCCGTCGTGCCGCTCGTCGAACGGGTAGAGCGTCCCGGATGCGAGCAATCCCATCCGCTGATAGTAGAGAACCATCTGCGGCTCGATCGGCGTCTCGTGGCCGACCGCGACGGCGCGATCCGCCTCGCCGGTGCGCAGCGCCTCGAGCGCCTCGATGACGGCGAGCGTGCCGCCGACGCTGTGGTTGGTGATGCACGCGTTGGCGCCCTTCAACCGGTGCCGGATGCCGATGTGGCCGAGCACGTTGTTGGGGAGCGTGCGCAACAGCCACATCGGGTTCACGTTGTCGGAGAGCTCGCGCCCGAACGCCGGCAGCTCGTCCTTCGCGGCGGTGAGCAGCGGAAAATATTCGTATTGATTCTCGTAATTGCCGCCGCCCGAGCCGACATAGACGCCGGTGCGATCGCTGTAGATCGCAGCGGCTTCCCCGTCGAGCGCGTCGCGATGCGCGACGATTCCCGCGCGGTCGATCGCGCGCCCCGCCGCGTAGAGGCCGAGCAAATCCGTGCGCCGGATCAGCTTGTGGAGCTTGCGATCCTCGACCAGCGCGCGGGGGTTGAAGTCGGGGATCTCCGCCGCGATCCGGCAGGGCCAGCCGGTCGTGTCCCATTGCCTGATCGGTGCGATCGCCGAGCGCCCCGCGCGAACGGAATCGAGAATCGCGTCGGGCGACATTCCGGCCGCGCAGACCGCGCCGCTTCCGGTGACGACGACCTTGTCGGCGCGCGTCATGCGCCTCCTCTACCCGCGAGCGCGCGCACCGTCGACCTCCTCGGGGTTTCTCACGACGACGCAGCTGTTCGACCCGCCGAAGCCGAACGAGTTGGACATCGCGACGCGTACCCGCTGCCGGCGCGGCGCGCCGGTGACGAAATTCAGATCGCAGTCGGGATCGCGGACGGCGAGGTTCGCGTTGACGGGCATCTCGCCGCGATGGACGGCGAGCGCGCAGACTGCGACCTCGACGGCGCCGGCCGCGGCGATCAGATGCCCCATCGAGCTCTTCGTCGAGCTCACGCTGACGCGCATGACGTCGTCGCCGAACACCGCGCGCGTTGCCGCGGTCTCGCTTCGGTCGTTCATGCCGGTCGACGTGCCGTGCGCGTTGAGATAGTCGACTTCCGAGATCGAGGCGCCGGCGTCCGCGAGCGCGGCGCGCATCGCCTGGATCGGCCCGTCGCCGTCGGGCGGCGAATCGGTGATCCGGTACGAGGAGAGCGAATTGCCGTCGCCCGCGAGCTCGGCGTAGATTCGCGCGCCGCGCGTGCGCGCCGCTTCCCACTCCTCGAGCACGAGGAAGCCGGCGCCTTCGCCGAGCAGGAACCCGTTGCGCGTCGCGTCGAACGGACGGCTCGCGCGCTGCGGCGTGTCGTTGTCGGTCGAGAGCGCCGACAGCAGACAGAATCCCGAGAGCCCGATCGGACTGATCATCGAGTCGAAGCCCCCGGCGAGCGCAGCGTCGACGGCGCCGCGGCGAATGAGCTTGAGCGCGGTGCCGAGCGCCTGGCCTCCGGACGCGCACGCCGTGTGCACCGAGGTGGCGTACCCCTGGATCCCGTAGCGGCGCGTGAGCAGCGAGATGCCGGCCGTCGCCTGGCTGCGGCAAAAGATCATCGGATCGTTGGCAGCGGCATCGCTGAGCAGCCGGTCCGGGTGCAGCTCGCCGTCCGCGGCGCTGTGGGCGTGCGTGACCGCGAGATCGTTGAACTCGGAGGTCATCATTCCGGCGCCGACCGCGCAGCCCCACCGTGTGGCGGTCTCCGCGGTCGGGCGGATCCCCGCATCGCGAAACGCCTGCTCGGCGGCGGCGAGCGCGAAGCGATGCGAGCGATTCGTGTACTTGACGACTTTGCGGTCGCCGATCAGCTCGTCGCCCCGGAACCCCTTGACCTCGGCCGCGATGCGGACGGGGAAGCCGCTCGCGTCGAACCCTGCGATCGGAGCGCCGCCGCTGCGGCCCGCGAGCAACGCGTCCCAGGTGGTTGCAACATCGTTGCCGACCGGCGTGACGAGTCCGATGCCGGTGATCGCGACGCGCCTGCGCCCTCGTGTGCGATTCGCGCTCATGAGCGCCGCGGCACGGTCGAGCGGGCTGCCTCCGCCACGACGTCCAGACGCGCGGTCGCGGCGATCTTGCCGTCCATTCGCGCGGAGAGCTTGATCGTCGCGCCGTCGGCGCCCGTCGGCGCAAGCTCGGCGTCCACGTCGAGCGTAGCGCCCGGCGGGGTGAACGAGCGCACCTTCACGTGCGTCATCCGCGCCGGCACGGGCGTCTTGCCCGCACCCCAATGCGTCGCCTCGCGCGCGACGACCATCGCGAGACCGATTTGCGCGTCGAGCATGAGCGTTGCCGGAAAGACGGGCCGGCGCGGGAAGTGATCGCCGAAGAAGGGCGCCGTCTCGGGCACGTGCAGCGTCGCCGTCGCCGAGCGCCCCGCTTCGCCGCCGCCGCGCACGATCCGCAGCGGCGCAACGCCGTGAAATGCGCCCGGCTTCGCGCCGGGGCCGCGGATCAGCTCGAAGCGGCCGGCAAGCGCGTCCGGCGAATCGAATTCCTCGACGGGCAGCATCGGTCCGAGGCAGTCGACGAGCTCGATCACGGTCGCGCCGCCGACCCGCGCGCTGCCGGAATACGCGACCGCGTGCTCGTCGCAGCTTTCGATGTCGACGGCAAGCGACAGCGTGTCGCCGGGCGCGACGTCGGCGCGAAAGCGCGTCTCGTTGGCGAGCGCCGCCACCGGGCGGCCGCGAAAGCCGATGTGCGCCATCGCGACCCACGCGGCGAGCTGGCCGACGGCCTCGGCGACGAGGCACGACGGAAACGCAGCGACCGTGGCGGGGATGTCATAGCGTCCGACCGCGCGCCGTGCGGCGTCGAACTCGGTGATTCGATCGACGAACGAGAACGCTGCAAAGTGATCGGACATCGATCGGCATCGGGATGTCGTCGGGCGCGCGGCGTCCGAATTCCCTCAACCCGGGGCCGGCGCCTGACGCTGGGCGGCGACGACGAGCTTGCAGAAGGTCTCGACGGTGAAGAGGCGCGGGATGTCCTTCACCTTCGTCGGCGTCTTGAACCGCTCGGCCGGCACCTCCGACAGATAGGCGCGGAGCTGCGCGAAGCCGACGTCGGTGACGATGCCGTTCTTCTCGAATTCCGCCTCGGTCAGCGTGCCGCGCGCGTTCTCGACGATCTTGCCGCGCGGGATCTTGATCTTGAACGCGCGCTCGAGCCGGAAGACGATGTCGAGGAAATCGATCGACTCCGCATTGAGATCCTCGATCAGCGACGCCTGCGGCGTGACCTCGTCGGTCTCGCAGCCCAGCGCGTCGGCGACCGTCGCGGCGACCGTCGGATAGATTGCAGCGATTTCTTCCTTGGTGATTTCCATCTGTGCCATGTTCGGGGCTCCCCGTCATTCCATTTTGAATCCGCCGTCGATGCTCCACACCTGCCCCGTCACGTAGTCCGCATACGAGGAGGCGAGAAACCAGACCGCGTACGCGATCTCTTCCGGCCGGCCGTAGCGCCGGAGCAGGATGCGCGACTTCACGTCGGCATCCGATGAATCGCGCAGCTCCTTCGACATCTCGGTCTCGATCACGCCCGGAGCGACGCAGTTTACGTTGATCTTGCGCGGAGCGAGCTCGACCGCGAGCGCGCGGGTGAACGCGTTGATCGCGCCCTTGCTCGCCGCGTAGTTGGTCTGGCCGCGGCCGCCCTTCTCGCCCGAGACCGAGCCGATGTTGACGATGCGCCCGGCACGCTGCGCGATCATGTAGGGCACCACGGCGCGCGTGACGTTGAATACGCCGGTGACGTTGGTGTCGAGGACCGCGGCGACGTCGTCGTCCTCGAACGCCGAAAGCGGGTTGTCGCGGATCGTGCCGGCGTTGTTGACGAGGATGTCGATGCGTCCGCAGCGCTCGGCGACCGCCTCTGCGGCCGCCGCGCACGCCTTCGAGTCGCGGACGTCGAGCTGGGCTGCGGCGATCGTGTTCCCCGCGGCGCGGCCGGTCGCGATCACCTCGTCGGCGGCCGCGGCATCCCGATAGAAGAACGTGACGTCGGCCCCTTCCGCGGCGAAGAGCAGCGCGATCGCGCGCCCGATGCCGCGGCTGCCGCCGGTGACGATGGCGGACTTGCCCGAAAGACCCGCGTCGATGCGCATCGTGGCGATCTCCGCGTCAGCCCGATATGGCGAAGCCGCCGTCGACGACCAGCGTGTGTCCGTTGATCATCGCGGCCTCGGGCAGGCAAAGCAGGTAGACGGCGCCCGCGACGTCCTCCGGCGTGAGCACCGGGCCCGCGGGGGTGCGCTCGCTGAAGTTCGCGAGGAGCTCTTCGCGATTCGGGAAGTAGGCGAGCGCGTCGGTGTCGACGACGCCGGCGCTCACGACGTTGACGCGGATGCCGCGCGGACCGAGCTCCTGCGCGAGCGCGCGTGCAAGCGACTCGAGCGCCGCTTTCGATGCGCCGATGAAGCCGTAGCCGGGCATCGCGCGCTGCGCGCCGAGGCTCGACAATGCGACGACGCGCGCGCCGCCCGCCATCAGCGGCAGGCCGCGCTGCACGAGCAGATTCAGCGCGAGCGCGTTGGTCTCCATGCACCAGCGCCAGTGCTTCAGCGTCATCTCCACGGTCGGCTTGAGCACGCCGGAGGCGGCGTTGCTGACCAGAATGTCGAGCCGCTCGAAATGCTTGCCGAGCTCCGCATAGATCTCGTCGACCGAATCGGGGACCCCGACGCTGCCCTGGATCGCGACGGCCCGCCGCCCGAGCGCGCGAACCTCGTTGCAAAGCGCTTCGGCCTGCTCGGCGCTGTTGTAATAATTGGCCGCGATGTCGCACCCGGCGCGGGCGAGCTTGAGCGCCGTCGCCCGGCCGATGCCCCGCGCCGCGCCGGTGACGAGCGCGACTTTGCCGGCCAGCGCTGCAGACATGGAGGGTCCTGTTCCGTTCCCGGGGCCTCGGGCCGGCGCAATGGCCGCCCCGCCCGGGCAAAACAGGTATTTTAACCCGCCGTCAGCGACGAGGCGGTCGCGGCGCGCTTGGCGCGGATCAGCCGCTGCGCTTCGAGGGCCCAGTGCTTCTTGACGCCGTGCCAGAGGTCGGCCGCCCAGAAGACCGCATATCCGATGCTTTGTTGCGGCGGGTCCGGATTTTTCCCGCGCCGGGTCGTAGGCGTCTATCCAGGCCCTCGCCGCCGCATCGTCGGCGAGCGGCGCGACATACGGGGTGGTCAGGTGGTTGTACCCGAACGGAAGCGGCACGTTGCGCACGGTCGCCTTTCCGTTCGCCTCCCACGTCCCTTTCCAGCCGATCGGGTCGAGATCCAGCTGATATCCCGGTGTATTCCTCGACCGTGTCGGGAATCGTGTACATCTTGTCGAGCATGCTCCACTGGTTGGGCAACAGCAGCGTCATGCCGCCCGCGCCGATCGTCGACGTGTAGGAGACCACCAGGCCGACCACGGGGCGCTCCGCGCCGGTGAGCGGATCGATGATCGTCGTGCGGTCGAGCGCCTTGTCGGTGTAGGGGTCCCACACCGGGATCGAAGGCTCGAATTTTCCGGCCATCTCGTAAAGGACCTTGACCGCCTGGATGCCGCCCTGGCTGTGGCCGATCATCATCGGGCGCACGCCCTCATGCTCGTAGTACCAGGCGAGGAGCCCGGCGAGATGCGCGCTGTCCTCGTACGGACTGTGCGACCAGCGCCGGTCGCCGGGATGGCGGATCCGCGACTCCGGGTAGCCCATTCCGACCAGGAATTTCCCGGTCGATTCCATCATCACGTGCACGGGGTAGACGCCGCCGTGCAGCAGCATGATTTGCGGGGCCGGCGCCTTCGAGAGCGTCGTCGCGACGTCCGCTTCGGAGATGTGCTCGGGATCGAGCGCGAGGATCCGGTCTTCGACCTCGCGATCGATGGCCGCGGCGCGGATCACGCTGCCCTTCGCCGGCGTCGCGCCGACGACGCGCTGAATCGCCGGGGTATCCGGAGGCTGCGCGGGGTCCGTTGCGCAGCCGGCGACAACCACCGCGAGCGCGAGAGCGCCACACGACAAGAGATGGTGCACCGTCCTCATCTGCCGAGTTGCGTGATGCGCTCGCGGATCCCGGCTGCGATCCCCGCGACGACGTCCGGCGCGAACGCCGCGGTCCGGTAGGAGAGTCCGGCGTGCAGCACGCCCGCGCTGGTGGTTGCCGCAATGACGAGCGGCGCAAGCGGGCCCGTCGACACCGCGCGCAGATACTCCGGGGGCGGAAGCTCGCCTCCTGCCTCTTGCCACTGCGCGTCGACATTCATCATCGAGATCGCGCCCCACACCGGGTAATGCTTGGCGTGAAAGCCGTGCCGTTGTGCGGGCGACAGAAGGCGCCAGACCGCCCCGATCGAGGCGATCGCGAGCAGCGTCTGCAGATACAGTCGTTCTTCCTTGATGCGCGCGGTCTCTGCATGGATCTCCCGGGCAAGCTGTCGCAACTCGATGCCGGGCGGGAGCGGATGCGAAACCCGGAACGAGCTCAGGAACTGACCGAACGTCGTCATCGCATCGTAGCCGAAGTCGTGCCTGATGTTCACGATTGAAGCCACCGCGAGTTCGTGTCGGCGTTTGTCTGACAGGCGCTCGCCCACGAGGGGGTCGAGCGCCTGCATGAGGACTGCCAGGAGCAGGTCGTTGACGGTGACGCCCCACCCTTTGGAGGCGCGAACGGCTGCGGCGAAATCCGGGGCTTCGACGCGGCAGTAGGCGAACCCGTTGCGCGGGTCGGCACCGCCCGGGTAGCGGGCCCGGACCGACCGCCGGGCGGCCGCGGCGATGTCGCGCATCCTCCGAAGCCCGCGTATGGCCGCGCCGGCGTGGACCCGGAAGAGGCGTCGCGTCGTCGCGGGATAGAGGAGCAGCGGAGACGCGCGCGGGGCGGCCTCGCCCGTATAGGCGTCGCGCAGCCCCTTCAGCAGCACGACGATCGAGTCCGCGGCGGCGATCCAATGGTCGTACGTGAGCGCGAGATGGAACGACGTGCGGGCGTCGATCGCGACGAAGCGGAACGGCACGAGCGGCCCGTCGGCGGGAAACGGCGCATTGAGCTCGCGCTCGATTTCGCGCGTGAGCGTCTGCAACGGATCGTCGCCGGCGCTCACGACGGCAAGCGGCGCGTGGCTCGGCCCGCCGGCGTACTCGAAACGCTCGCGCGCCGCGTCGAGCGTGAGCCCGGTCAAGCCGAGCGCCTCGAGCTCGCCGTCGATCACCACGGACAGCCGCTTCGCGTCGAGAGGGCGATCGATGCGCACGGCGTGCACGGCGCTGTAGGGGTGCAGCGCACGCCAGCGCAGCATCGCTGCCTGGAACAGGTTGAGTCGGCCCTTCACTGGGTAGCGCGCTTTGCGTCCAACCGCTGCCGAGCGCTCAGGCACCACGTCTTCTTGACGCTGTGCCAGATATCGGCGGCGTGAACGAGGTTCGTGGTATCGATGCCCTGCTCGTCGGGCAGCGCGATGCCGGCGCCGGGAACGTAAGCGTCGATCCATGCGCGCGTGACCGGGTTCGCGGCGAGGTGCTCGACGCGCGGAAGCCCGATGTGCGTGTACGCAGCCGGAAGCGTGACGTTTCGCACGGCCGTGGTCCCGATCGCCGTGTAGGGGTCGGACCCGCCGAAGTCGCCGGCGATCATGTCCCACTCGATCGAGAAGCCGGTGAACTCGTCGACGCTGTCGGGGATGCGGCGAAGTCGCGACAGCAGCCACCACTGCCCGGTCAGCAGGCGCGGCAGCTTTCCCGTCGCGAGCGCAGCCGCGTAGCGCAGGCGCAGGCCGACGACGGGCCGCACGACGCCGGTTGCCGGGTCGACGATCGTCGTCCGCGACTCGGCCTGGTCGGTGAGCGGATTCCACACCGGGATCGAATCCGAGAGCTCGCCCGCGAGCTCGTACAGCACGCTGATCGCGAGCGCTCCGCCCTTGCTGTGCCCGATGAGGATCGGCGGCATTCCCTCGGTCTCGTAGTACCACGCGACCATGCCCGCGAGCTGGCGGCTGTCGGTGAAGCTGCTTCCCGACATTCGCCCGTCGCGCGGGTTGCGGATCCGGTCGGCGGGGTAGCCCATGGCGATCAGGAACTCGGCGAACGGATCCATGTTGACGAGCGCGACGCTTCCTTCCAGCAGAATGATCCGCGGCGCCGGCACCCGCGCGAGGACTTCGGCGACGTCCTTGCGCGCTGATCCGCTCGGGGTCGAGCGCCCGCAGCCGCTCGGCGATCGCCGGATCGACGCCGGCGGCCTGCGTTCCAGCGTCGTTCGCCGGGGCTTGCGCACCGGCAGCGGCGATCGTCGCGAGGGCGAGCGCGCAGGCGAACGCCACCCGGGCGAGCGCGTCGACGATTCGCGCCTTCGCGGCATGAGCTTGGCGAGCGGCGCGCGCGCTACGCTTGCGGCCGCCCGAATCGCGGCAGGAAGCGCCCCGACGTGCGAAGGTAGCGTGCGTACGCGTCGCCATGGACGGCCAGCAGGTGCCGCTCCTCGCTTCGCGCCTTCGCGTTCATCAGCGCGATGTGCACCACCGCGACGACGAGCATCGGCAGCGTCGGCACGATCGCGACCGTGCAGAGCATCAGCAGGATGCTGAACGCGTAGATCGGGTGCCGCACGTACGCGAAGAGGCTGTCGGTGATGAGCGGAGCCTTGGTCGCGACGCCGACGTCCATCCTCCAGTTCCGGCCCATCCGCTTCCAGCATCTGATCGTCGCTGCGAGCGCGATCACGGCAACGAACGCGGCGATCCAGCGCAGCGCCGCGTAGGGCTCGCTCGTGGCGAAATCCGGCAATGCAGGAACCTTCCGGGATTGCGCGAGCGTCGCCCACGGGATGCCGATCCAGGCGACGACGAGCGCGACCCAGACGATCCATTTCAGGTTGAAGCGCTCGAAACGCTCCGAGGCGCCGTGATCCGCGCTGCGCCGCATCGCTCTGCGCACGCGCACGATCATCACGCCGACACCGATCCAGTAGGTGCAGAGCGTTGCGGTGAGCACCGCGAGAGGAGCGTCTTGCATCGGGTTCGAGGAGCCTGGGGTGCACGCGGCGACTGCGGAAAAACCCGCGGATGCGGATGAGGGAATCAAGCGTCGCCCGGCCGGGCGGGACCGCGACCCGATTATGCCAGCGTTGCCGGCCGCATGCCGCAGGGCCGGAGGCAATCCGCCCTCCGATATAATCGCGGCAAGGAAGCGGCGCATCGGTCTTGCTTCCGCCTCCGTGCCTCGCCCCCCCAGATGATCGATCACCATCTTCTCCCACGCTCCACGGGGATCGACCACTCCGCGACGGCGAAGGCGTCCCCGCGCTGGAACCGGGCGGCCGCGGAAGACATCGTCCGGTGGCTCGTCGTGGTCCTGGGATTCTCGATTCCGATATCGGTCGCGGCCGACAACATCCTGCTGGCAATCATCGGAGGCTGCTGGCTACTGGGCGGTGGCTACCGCGAGAAGCTCGAGGCGATCCGGGCCAATCCGGTGGCGCTCGCCGCGGTGGCGCTGTTTGCGCTTTACCTTGCGGGCATGCTCTATACGATCGGCAACGATTCGGAGGTCCTGAACACCGTCTCGAAGGGCGCCCGCCTGTTGCTGATCCCGGCGGTGATCCCGCTGATGCGCGACATGCGCTGGCGGCGGCGCGGCATCGTCGCGTTCCAGGCGTCGATGATCGTCACGCTCGTTCTCTCCTACCTCATCTGGTCCGGGCTCCTTCCGGCCACCGTCTGGCTCAAGGGGACGCCGGCGGACCCCGTCGCCTTCAAGGCGCACATCACGCACAACGTCTTCATGGCGTTCGCGGCGTTCCTGTTCGCGCTCGCGGCGGTCGACGCGAAGACGCGCCGGATGCGGATCGTCCTGGGCGTGCTCTGCGCGGCGGCCGTCGCGAACGTACTGGTCATGGTGCCGGGACGCACGGGTCACATCGTGCTCATCGTGCTGTTCACCTATTTCCTGTATCGGCAGCTCGGCGCCAAAGGATTCGCGGTCGCCGGCGTCGCGCTCGGCGCGCTGGCCGTCGTGGTGTTCCTTTCGCCCGACACGATGCTGCACAAGCGGATCACGCTCGCCGACGACGAGCTGCAGCAATGGCGCGCCGGCACGCCTCCCGATCTTCGGAACTCGATCGGGCAGCGCCTCGAGATCCTGCGCAATACGATCGCGGTGATTCGCGACAACCCGGTGCTCGGCGTCGGCACGGGTGGATTCGGCGAGGCGTACGCGGCGCGCGCGGTTCGAATCGGGCGACATGCTCACCAACAACCCGCACAACGAGTTCCTGATGATCGTCGCGCAGTTCGGCCTGGCGGGCCTCCTCGTGCTGATCTGCGTGTTCACGACGCAATGGATGGTGGCGGCGCGCCTGCCCGATCGCTTCGATCAGGCGGCCGCGCGGGGCTTCGTGATCGCGATGGTCGTCGCGAGCATTCTCTCGTCGACGCTCGTCGACCACGCCGAGGGGCTGTTCTTCGTCTACATGAGCGCGCTGCTCTTCGCGGGATACCGGGGATCGGCAGCGCGCCGCGCGCCCGGCGGCGCCCGCGACGATCCTGCGGGTTCCGCGACTCGCTAGCGCGCGCGCCGCGCCGACCGCCCCAGCGGCAGCCGATGTTCGCCGACATGCCGGCGCCGAAATCGATCCTCGTCGTCTCGCTGCGCTATTTCGGCGACGTGCTGCTCACGACGCCGCTCATTCGCGCGCTCGCGCGCGGGTACGCCGGCGCTGCGATCGACGTGCTGCTCGTCGAAGGAACCGGCGAGATGCTCGAAGGCAACACGGATGTCCGGAGCATCGTGACGGTCGCGCCGAGGCCGGGCCTCGCCGAGCACGCGGCGCTCGTCCGGCGACTGTGGCGCCGCTACGATCTCGCGGTGATCGCCGAGACCGGCGATCGTCCTCATTTCTACGGCGCCGTCGCCGCGACGCGGCGCGTGGGCCTGCTTCCGCCGGGCGCGCTCGCGCGCTGGTGGAAGGCACCGCTTCTCGCGGAGAGCGCCGCGTTCGCGCGGCACGAGCAGAGAATCGACGGCTACGCCCGCCTTGCGGCAGCGATGTCGTTGCCGTTCCGCGCGGAGGTGGTCGCGCCGACGGCCGGCGCGAGTGCCGCCACGTGGCGCGCGCGCCTCGGCTTCGACTCCGGGTGCGATGCCTACGCCGTCGTCAATGTCTCGCCGCGCTTTCGCTACAAGCGCTGGCACCTGCGAGGCTGGCGCGACCTCCTTCGCTGGCTGCATCAGCGCGGCCTGCGGATCGTCGTCTCGGGCGGCAGCGCGGCGGAAGAGCGCGATTACGTGCGCGAAGTGCTGGCGCTGAGCGGCGTGCCGGCGATCGACCTCGTCGGCGAGCTGCGCTTCGGAGAGACGGCGGATCTGCTGCGCGGCGCGTCGCTCTACGTCGGCCCGGACACGGCGACGTCGCATCTCGCCGCCGCCTGCGGCACTCCGGCGGTCGTGCTCTTCGGGCCCACCGATCCGCGGCTTTGGGGGCCGCTTCCAAAGGGCGGGCTCGATGCGCCGTACGAGCGGGTCGCCCCTTCACAGCGGCGCGGCAACGTGGTGCTGCTGCAGGAGCCGTCGCTCGCGTGCGTTCCGTGTCAGCGCGAAGGATGCGAGCGCCACCGGCTGAGCTTCAGCGCTTGTCTGGACGCAATGAGCGGGGCCTCGGTCATCGAGGCCGCGCGCACGCTGCTCGAACAAGTCACGGCGCCCGCGGCTTCGCCGCGCGCCTGATCCACTCGAGCGCGAGGCGCGCCGGCGACCTGGGTGCGTCAACCAGGGCATCTTCGCCCGGCTGCAGCGGATGCCCGCGCCGCAGCCGATGGCGATCGAATGCAGATTGGGTCATTCCCCATTTCAGCAGGAATTGCCGTGGCCCGTCGTTCTTGCGAATTCGCGTCGTCGAGGTCGCAGCGAAATGATAGAAGAGACTGTCGCCGATCCCCACGAACGCACGACAGCCCGCGTGCCAGAGCTTCATCGAAAAATCGTTGTCGCTGCTCATCCCGGGCGAGAATTCGACGCTGTAGCCCCCGACTTCGTGCCACACCGCGCGCGTGACGAGCGTCGGCGGCCACGTTGCGCCAAGCCAGTCGCTGCGGACGAGCCCGGGCGCCGCGCGAGCGAATCCGTCGAGGTCGAAGCGCCCGGGATCGCGGCCGAGATCGGCGACCACCGCGCACCGGTTCCCGGTGGCCGCAGGCTCGATCATGGTCCCGGAGAGCATGAACAGCCGATGCGCGGCAACGCGCGCGAGCGCCCGGTCGAGCGCGACGTCCCACCCGGGCGCGGCGACCATGTCGTCGTTGAGATACATCAGGTAATCGGTGCGCGCCAGCATCGCGGCGCGATTCATCGCGTAGCAGATCCCGACGTTCGCGTCGGTCGCCGTGTGCTCGATCCGCTCGCTTTCGACCCAGGCGCGCGTGCCGTCGCTTCCGTCGTTGACGTGGACGATGATCTGGTGCGCGCGCGTCGAATGACGGCGGAGGCTCTCCACGCACAGCCGCAGATAGCGCAGATTGTTCCAGCTCGGAACGACGATCGAGAAGGGGGGCGCGGTCGGCACGGGTCAGGCCTCGCTCGCGCGGCGATCGATGGGCAAGTCAGGCCCTGGTTACGCCGGCTCGCCCCAGCCGGGGCGCCCCGCGAGCGCGAGCAGGAAGACGCTCGCGACCGCCGGCCAGAGCAGCAACACGGTGTGCGTGAGACCGTTGAAGTTGAGCAGGTGCCCGTACGGGCCGTTGAAGAGCCCGATCGGCGCGCGCGCGTACACCAGATCGGGCGCAAAGAGCGTCGCGAGGAGCGACGAGAGCAGCGCGATCGCGGCGAGCGTGACCTGCACCGGCCGCGGGAGCCAGATCGCGACGGAGAGCAGCAGCGAGCCGGCGGCGACGCCGAGCGACACGCCGGGGGCGAGCCAGTTCTCCCACGCGGCGGGCTTCAGGAGCACCGCGGCGGCGATGCCCTTGACGAGCGCCGCCGCGCCGACGAGCAGCAGCACGGCGCCGCCGACGAAGCGGCGCTCGCGCAGCAGCAGCGCGAGAAAGAGTCCGACGCCCAGGAGCTGGAATGCGCTGTGCGCGCCTTCCACCAGGATGGCCGCGACGTCCGGCGGAGCGACCGGCTCCCCGCTCGGCGGCGCGAGGTCGTACATCGTGGCAAAGAGCGGAATGCCCGGATTCACCTGGACCACGAGCCAGATCGCGAGCAACGCGAGTCCCAGGTCGCCGACCGTTCCGGCCAGGAACCAGCGATCGCGCGCTTCGACGATCGCGCGCTTCGCGCTCGACGCGCGCGCGAACGCCATGGCAATCGCGCCTCCCGCCGCGGCGCCGGCGCTGTTCGACAGCAGGTCGGCGACGCTCGCGTCGCGCATCGGCAGGAACATCTGCAGCGTCTCCATCGCGAGCGACAGGACGAACCCCGCGCAGATCGCCGCCGCGAGCCTTGCCGCCGGCCGCAGTCGGCGCGGGACGAGCGCGACGAAGAAGCCGAACGGCAGGTACGCGACGAAGTTCGTGGCCATGTCGTAGCGAACCCACTGCGGCGGCCCCGGGGCGAACAGGAAATACGGCGTCCCCGGCGGCAGCGGCACCCAGTTCGCGAACGGCTGCAGGCTCGCGTAGACAATCGCCAGGCCGTAGAGCGTCGCGAGGAAATGGGGAAGGTGCGAATGGGCTCGCGGAGCCGCCACGGTGTCGGGTCGGCGTCCGGCGCGATCTAGCGCGAGACGCCCCCGAATTCCTTTCTCAGCGACCGGCCTTGATCTCGGTCCACAGCTTGTTGCGCAGGCGGCGCTGCGGCCCGGTCAGGTCCTGCAGTTGCTCGAGCTTCGCAGCGACCGCCTTGTCGGGGAAGATCGCCGGGTTCTTGAGGATCTCGGGCTTGATGTACTTGACGGCATCCGTGTTCGGGTTTCCCGAGCCGATCAGGTTGGTGACCCCCTCGGCCGAGTTCTTGCCGTCGAGCATGAAGTTCATGAACTTGAGCGCGAGGTCGGCCCGCGGCGCGTTCTTGTCGATCACCATGTTGTCGACGGCGAGCACCGCGCCTTCCTTCGGCATCCCCTGCAGGATCTTGAACGGGCGCCCTGCCGCCTGCGCGTCGAGGTTCGCCTGGAAGATGTCGTTCGAGTAGCCGTGGACGAGCCAGATGTTGCCGACGGTGAGCTCCTTGATGTACGAGGACGCGTTGAACGCCGCCCAGTAGGGTTTCGCCTTCTTGATGAGCTTGGCGGCTTCGTCCCAGTGCTTCGGGTCGACGTCGTTGACCGAGTAGCCGAGATACTTGAGCGCCGCGGCGAAGAGCTCGTTGGCGCTGTCGAGCACGGTGACGCGGCCCTTGACCTTCTCGAGGTACTTCGGATCGAAGATCACGGCCCACGTGTCGGTCGGCAGCCCGAGCTCCCTGATCTTCGTCTCGTTGTACCCGATGATCGTCGTCGACATCGCGTACGGCACCGAGTACTTGTTGCCGGGATCGAACGGCGTGTCCAGATAGCTCGGGTCGATGTTCTTGAGGTTGGGGATCGCCGCCTTGTCGATCGGCTTCAGCCGCCCGCTCTTGATCAGCGCCTGGACGGCGTTCGACGTCGGCACGTACATGTCGTAGCCCTTGGCGCCTGCCGCGAGCTTCGCGAGCAGCTCCTCGTTGTCCGAGTAATAGGTCTGGACGACGGTGCACTTGCAGGCGGCCTCGAAGATCTTGACCGTCTCCGGCGCGAGGTAGTTGTTCCAGTTGTACAGGTGGAACTCGTCCTTGGCTGCCGCGGCCGAAACCGCGAACGCAACCGATGCAAGCAGGAGAACGACGCGCTTCATGGTTCCTCCTTTGAGCCGCCGACCAGGCTCGGCGAGAGCCGCGAGGCGATGATGATAAGCGCCAGCGTCAGCAGCATCAACAGCGTCGACACGGCGTTGACCTCGGGCGTGACCGCGATCTTGATCATCGAGTAGATCTGCAGCGGCAGCGTCACGGTCCCCGCGCCCGCCGTGAAGAACGTGATCACGAAGTCGTCGATCGACAGCGTGAACGCCATCAGCGCGCCGGCGATGACGCCGGGCATGATCAGCGGGAGCGTCACGTAACGGAAGGCCTCCCACGGCGTGGCTCCACAGTCCCGCGCCGCCTCGGTGAGGCTCTCGTCCATCCCGGCGAGGCGCGCGCGAACGACGATCGCGACGAAGCCGATGCAGAACGCGATGTGCGCGAGCGTCACCGACACGAGTCCCAGCGTGAAGTTGACGAGCACGAAGAAGATGAGCAGCGAGACCCCCATCAGGATCTCGGGAATCGCGATCGGCGTCAGCACGAGCAGCGGCAGGAGCCGCAGCCTGTAGCGGTACATCGCCACGCCGGCCATCGTGCCGAGCACGGTGGAGGCGAGGCTTGCGGTCAGCGCGATCAGCAGCGAGTTGCCGGCGGCCGTCAGCATCTCGTCGTTGTGGAAGAGCTTGTCGTACCAGTCCAGCGTGAAGCCGACCCATTCGGCGTTCAGCCGCGAGTTGTTGAACGAATAGACGATGACGATGACGAGCGGGATGTAGAGGAACGCGTAGCCCGCTCCGGCGGCGACCCGCAGCGCGACCGGTTTCCTACGCACGAGCCGCCTGCGCCGAGGACGGCGTGCCGAGGCTGCGCCGGCCCACCCAGGCGGCGAGCCCCGCGATCGCCAGGGCGGCGACCGTCAGCACGATGGAGAGCACGCTGCCGAACGGCCAGTCGCGGGTCTCGAGGAACTGCTGCTTGATCACGCTGCCGATCAGGCTGTCGTCGGGTCCGCCGAGGATGTCGGGGATCGCGAAGATGCCGAGCGCCGGGATGAACACGAGCGCGGCGCCCGCGTAGACGCCCGGCAGCGACAGCGGGAACGTGATCCGCCAGAAGCGCTGCCACGCGCCGGCGCCGAGGTCCTGCGCGGCGTCGAGCAGCGCCTGGTCGTGCTTCTCGAGGTTCGCGTAGAGCGGCAGCACCATGAACGGCAGGTGCACGTAGACGAGGCACACGAGGACCGCGAACGAGCTGAACAGCAGCGGCACCGGCTCGTGGCCGAACATGCCGAGGACGCCGTTGACGCCGCGGGCGAGCGCCGCCTGCGGGCCGAGAATGATCATCCACGCGTAGATGCGGATCAGGAAGTTGCTCCAGAACGGGAGGATCACGAGGAGCAGCAGCAGATTGCGGTGCTTCGCGCTGCTGCGCGCAACCAGCGCGGCGAGCGGATAGCCGAGCGCAAGGCAAAGGAGCGTGGTGAGGAGCGCGTACCAGACGGACTTGAGGAACACCTGCGCGTACACCGACTCGTCGAAGAACCGGATGTAGCTGTCGACGTTGAGGTCGACCTTGCCGGCGTCGTCGACCAGCGGCGCGAGACCGCCGAAGTCCCCAGGCGTGCGGAACGACGCGAGCATCATGATCAGCGTCGGGATCGCGAAGAAGATCAGGAGGTACAGAAGCGGCGGCCCGCTGACCAGCCACTTGCCCCACGCTGCGCTCTTGCGCATGGCCCTCACTCGCGGCTCCGGGTCTCGTTCATTTGCGCCCTCCTTGGGCGGGACATGCCGTACGGTGGTCTGCGAGTCGGGCGCACTCAATCGCGCGGCGACGCGCCCTTCGGGCCTTGCTCGGCTTCGCCTCGCGCGCCGCGCTCATTCGCCAATGAAGTGGCCCGCGGCGACGGGCCAGCTCATCTGGACAGCGTCGCCCACCTCGAAGAACTTGGCGCGCCCGCTCGCCGAGTTCGCGAGCAGCGCTTCGATCTTCTCGCCGCCGGGTGTGTCGACGATGTAGACGGTCACGTCGCCCATGTAGAGCATCTCGGCGACCTTGCCCTCGCAATGGTTGTCGGGCGTGTCGGCCGGCGCGGACGCGCCGATGCGGATCTTCTCGGGGCGCAATGCGACGGTCCCGCGCGTCCCCACGCCGGCGGCCGTCTCCGTTGCGACCCGAACCGGCCCGAGCCCCGGCACATCGACCGTGACCACGCCGCCCGCGCTGGCGGTGACGGGACCGGACAGCAGGTTGCAGTGGCCGATGAAGTCGGCGACGAAGCGCGTCCGCGGGAAGCCGTAGATGCGGGACGGCTCGTCTTCCTGCTCGACGTGGCCCGCGTTCATCACCGCGATCCGGTGCGACAGCGCGAGCGCCTCCGTCTGGTCGTGCGTCACGTAGACGAACGTGATGCCGACTTCCTTCTGCAGGTTGATGAGCTCGATCTGCATGTCCTCGCGCAGCTTCGCGTCGAGCGCCGCGAGCGGCTCGTCGAGCAGCAGCACCGTCGGGTGCGTGACGAGCGCGCGCGCGATCGCGACACGCTGCTTCTGCCCGCCGGAGAGCTCGTGCGGGTAGCGCTTTCCGAATCCGGTGAGCCGGACGTCCTCCAGCGCTTCCGCGACCCTGGCGGGGATTTGCGCCGCAGCGGTCTTCGACATCTTGAGCGGAAACGAGACGTTCCCCTCGACGGTCATGTGAGGGAAGAGCGCATAGCTCTGGAACACGGTGCGCACCGGCCGCTCCTCGGGCGGCTTGTCGGCGAGATCGGCGCCGTTCAGCAAGATGCTGCCCTCATCGGGAAGATCGAACCCCGCGACCATCCGCAAGAGCGTCGTTTTCCCGCAACCCGAGGGCCCCAGCAGCGTGAAGAATTCGCCGGCCTCGATCGAAAGGCTCACGCGATCGACGGCGGTGAACTCGCCGAAGCGGCGCGTGACGTTCCGGATTTCGAGGAGCGACATCGGCGGGGCGAGGGAGCGGCGCGTCGGGTGCGTTGCCAGCGGCGGATTGTATAGCAACCCTGCGGCGCGGCCCCCGGCGCTTCGCGCCCGCGCATGAGCGGCGCCGGCCATGGTATTTTGGCGGATGCCCGACGCTTCACGACCTTCGCTGCTCGACGAGCTGCGGCAGCGCTCCGAGTCGCTGCGCGCGGAGCGCGCGGCCGCGCGGCTCCCCGAGGAGAAGGCGCGGCACGCAATCGACGGCGCGCTGTGGCGCGCGTTTCGCTGGCTCGACGAAGTCATGGGCCACCTCGAAGTGATCCGCCCGGAGGTCCGGCATCGCTTCCGGCTCGCCGATTACCTCGCCTTCGATTGCCCGCAGTTCGACACCGGTTTCGCGACGTTTCGCCGGCACGGGCTCGCGACCGGCGACAGGCTCGAGCACGTGGAGATGTTCTACCGGTTGACGGCGCCGAAGCCGCTCGTCGTGCGCGTGAGTCCGCTCGCGGCACCCGCGGTCGAGGAGCGCCTGCGCGCTGCTGCGCTGCATTTTCACAGCGACATCGAGCAGGATGTCGAGAAGGTCGTCCGGTTCAGCGTGTTCCACGTCGAGCCGGTGATCAAGGCGTCGGTCCGGTTCAAGCCGGATTACCGCCGTCACGTCGTCGACGTCCTGCTGCGCAATGTCGATCGCTTCGAATCGGTGACGCTCGAGTTCGAGCCCGCGGCGCTCGACG
>CAVUOC010000002.1:0-138382 GCA_963742965.1 uncultured beta proteobacterium
CTTGAACTAATGTCACATGATTCTTTCTGCCTCCCCGGGGTGAGAAACATAGATCAACCGCGGCCTACCTGCGCTGTCGATCAATGCCTTCTTCTCAGAGCGGATACGCGGAAATTCCTGGGGAGTTCGATATCCGCTGGGAATTACATGAATGCGCCGGCCTAGCGACAGCTCCATTATGGAAATGCGCCGGCACATAGCTTCGGTCTGCATGTTGATCGTCGCGTCGCTGGCGCGCGCACCGCGGAGAATTTGGCTCGCTCATGAACCAGAGGCGCGCCCGTTGCCGGATCGCGCGTGACGACATGTCTTGGGGGAGGAACACCTTCGCCTGGTGGCAAAAAAGCACCTGCGGCGTTCGAGAACGCGCTAGGAGCAATATTCGCAAGAGAGAATACAATATCCGCCTTCAGCGCACAAAGTCGGGTCGGCATAAACCGACCCTTCACCCACCACAGTCGTCCGATCCCCACGATTGCCGCTTGTTGTGCTCTCAAGCGTCACGCGATCCACAACCGGCGGGTCATCAAATTCCCGGAACCGCCGATCAAGCAAGAACACATGCCAATGCCAGTCGGGTCGAGCAATCGGCAGCCAATACAACAACTCACTCAATACAGCCGCGCCACCGTGCCCTCGAATCCCGACTGCGTCAACGACTACAAGCCAAACTTCCCCTCTACAAGATGCACGATTCGTAAAATCCTCGCGGACTGGAGATACGCTCGTGGGTCTCACATAACAAGGACGCCTTCGAAGCATGTGACTCGACCAAGGGTCGGTTTCACGGTCGAGCATGGCTTGAAGTAAAACGCGGTATTTTGTGTACCGTCGCTCGTATATATGTAGCGCCAGTCTCGGGTGATCTCTGGAATTTGCCCATTGTCTTGATGCGGGCCCTTGCGCAGGCGTCCGCGTGAAGATCGGTGGAGCCTCGCAGGGCATGTATGCCCCAGCAGCGACGCGGCAGCCAAAAGTGTAGTTATCAATGACAATAAATCCGCCCGGCCGAATTTTCTTAATGGACTTCAATGCACATGGCCGCGATATACACCATCCACGAATGCAAAATCCAAGCTATCGTCGTCGAACTCCTGGATCACTTTCACGGGCCTCAGACGAATTCACAGCCTGCTCATCCCAGTCGATCGGAAGATCTCTATGGCATCTTTTTCCCTTAGGAAATATCGCACATTCCTGATCCCCATCTTCTTGATTGCGTTGCTTACAGACTCATGCCACTGCTTGTCATGTTCTACACTTATCAGGCTGCCAACATGGTTGGCAAACCAGATGGTGCTTCGGCCGGATCCGAATTCAATTCCATGATCGCTCGGTCGGAAGGATACGTCGATAGGATCATGTTACGCCATTCGTGCAACCATGGGTGATCCGGAGCAAGCTTGTGGTAATGGGCAAGTTTCAATCTGTTTAGGATGTACTTCGGCGTCAGATGCCCAAACGATCTCATAGCTTCACCATTTTTTTGGGAGGGCCACACGCTAGTGGCTCGACAACGCGGCGCATACAGAAAACCGACGTCAAAACCAAGGCGGAGTTGGTCTTGGCTGCGTCGGCTCGAAGATGTGCCGAAGTACATCCTCAAAATAGTGGGCCGCGGCAAAATGGCAATCCGTTCCCGATACTTCAAAGCCATTCGTCTGCAATCGGCAAGCTTTACTGGATCGCCCAATAGCGAGGCGAAAGATTCGGCAAGGCTGGCGCTGTCCCTGAACGAAACACGACACCGCAACGTCCGGCCTTAACTAGTTCACACGCTCCGATTCCATCGCTAATGACAACGGCCAACCCCGCTTGGATCGCTTCGTCGATCCGGATGCCCCACGGTTCACGAAGGCCGGGCGCCCGAAGAGTCTGTGTGATCCATCGAGTGCATCAGTTCTGCTGTGGGGAGCACCCCGCGGAATGAAACATTGTCACTGAGACCAAGATCCTTGGCCATAGCCCGCAGATTCATCTCCTCCGGTCCGTAGCCTGTGATATTGCACGAGAAGGGAATGCGTCGTTCCTTCAGAGCCTTGAGCGCGCTTAGCAGTACGTGATGGCCCTTGTTTCGGGTCAGGTAGCCTGTGCAAAGCAGCCGTGCGACTTGCGGCATGCCGGTCAATGAGACGGCGTCCGTCGTCCCAGTTTCTGATTGCTCTGAGAAATATCCGAACGGGTAGATCCGCTCTTCTGGCCAACCCAGTCGGCGCATGCAACTCAATGCCTGTTCGAACTCCCCGACATGCATAGTGCAAACAAGGATTCTGGGCGTGGCCGCGTTCTTGGTGGAAGAAATGACCGCGCGTAGACCTCCTTCGCAAGCCACTTCGGCCCGGTGAACGCATTGTTGTGCGCCTCTGTCATCACGGCCGTTTGAATACCGCTCTCCGTTGCACGGCGCAGTGGGTACAAGATTCTCTTGTACGCCTGGACGCTACTGAATACATGAAGAGCGTCGCGCCTGTTCCAGAATCTTGTCCGCCGCCGCTTGCCAGTTCTCGTCGGGGAGGACCTGCACCTTGGCTCTTCCGAAGTCCGGTGATTCCCATCCGAGTTGCCTTCTCTTCGCGCTGAGTTCGCCAGCACACACCACAGTCACCTGAAATCGTTCCGCAAGCTCACGAAAGACGCCGGAAATTGACTTGCACGGGATGATCCACCAGAAGACAAGTGTCCGAGGGTAGTTCTTCAACCCAAGGTCACTGACGGTCGCTTCATGACGAAGCCACTCACGCTTGACGAAGTCGTTTGTTCAGAAACTCGGACGCAAGCAAGAAGGCGAAAGCGAAAGGAAGTAGACCTCCCCCAAATACAAGACACTGCGCAAGAAGCGCCGTACCCATACGATAATGATCTAACCTCTGGAGCATCAGTGCGCGCGATGTCCATTGCAGGGCGAAGGCCTATTCGCACGCACCAGAGCAACAACGCAATACCGACGACCCCCAAGTCGCACAGTAAGCCCAACAGACCAGCGTTGGGAAAGAGAATCATCGTCTGCTGTCCGCCAAGATTCTGGGCAATGTAGAACGAGATGCCTCCCAGACCGGTTCCGAAAATCGCCATTTCAGGATTGTCTTCTAGTATCTTCTTGGCCTCAATCTCTGCGAGATCCTGTAGCCCCTCGGTTACAATGTCCCCCAACCTCCCAAAAAATCTCTCTCCCGCGTATTCGAGACATCGGTGCCGCTTACAGGCACCAGACCAGAAGAAAGAACAGCAACAACGCCCGCTAGCAAAATCAAACCGGCAGGGACCAATTTTCCGAATTTCGCCCTGGACATCCAAGAAAAAGAGAGAAAATGCCACCAAGGCACCTGTCCAAGCCGACGTTCGAGTAGGTCAATCCGAGCGCGACCAGTAACAGGCTCAAGACCAGTGGTAGTTTCTGGTTGTTCTTCTTTTCCAAGTAGAGCGTCAGGAGTAAGGTGATCCAGATCAGGGAAATAGCCCCGAAGCTTTTCGGCTCGCCGACCAGTGACGTCGCCCGGTAAAGAAGCAAGCCGCCGTACGTATTCTTGCGAATTGCTCGCCACCTTGGTCCATAGTGACGCCCTCCGCAACGCGACGGATCCCGGTAAGGGGAAGATCCGTGTAGTAGGCAAAGACCTGGTACACAGCGTAGGCGCTATGAAGGACGCCTATGCCAATGACAGTTATCCTAATGCCATCTAGGGCGCGCTCTCGGCTAAGCGCAAGGGCGATCTGCCATGCGACACAAAGCATGATCACCCACGTCATTACCTGAATTGGCCCCCGGAGCGAACCGTAGGCGGCGCTCGGTCCCGCCATCGCATCAATCGGCAGGAAAGAAAGGAACCGGCCAAAGTGGTAACGACAACATAGCCCAGCAAAAAGACGAGGGGATGGCGCGAAAACCGAGGGCCACGTTTAAAGGGGGGCCACAAGAACAGTCCTGCA
The DNA here is from genome assembly GCA_963742965.1 of uncultured beta proteobacterium. Lineage (GTDB taxonomy): Bacteria > Pseudomonadota > Gammaproteobacteria > Burkholderiales > Casimicrobiaceae > CAIWHR01. The sequence goes on from CAVUOC010000002.1 coordinate 3,928, forward strand.
CCTATGAGAAGAACCCCACAAGCACGCGCCGGACCCCGAGGTGAAAAAATACCAGATGTCAAAATATCCCAACGGCGCCGCAAAGAAATAATACTTCACTGCCACTTGTCGACCCTTGAAGCAGCGCAACCAACTGACCGCAAACGAGGGCGAGAAAAATTGCTATGTGTGTATTCTCTGACACTTGATGGCGCGCTCATTATTCAATCTCAAGACAATGCTGGATGTGGCGCCATATCTGCTTCTCCCAGCGCGCTTTTCCCAGGCTCTCCCGACATCTCTTCACGTAGGCGTTTCTTGGTGGGTAGCGGGACCTCCAGAGCCCCACGGATGCAGGCGGCGAGGGAATCCGCGTTCAGGTCACAGACATACCCGTTCACACCGTTGATGACCAGATTTCCCAAACCTTCGATATGAGAAACGACCGTGGGCTTGCCAGAGACGATACCTTCAACCGCCGAAAACGCTGTGCCCTCCTGCTCGAGCGTCGGAACGACAATCACGTCGGCTTGGGCATACAACGCTGGTACCGCATCGAGAGGGACTTCGGTAACCGTAATTCGCGCCCCATAACCATGCTTGGCAGCCCATTCTTCAATGGGTTTCTGGAGGCGCCCCCGGCCTGCAAAGATGACAACGCGAGTGCAGTCCCTCGGCGATCTCCAAATCTCGAAAGCTCTAAGAAGGAGCCCTGCGCCGCGGCCGTCGCGTTCGATACAGGGGCCTCCTACCCGTCGCGGAAACAAGACAATGGGGAGCTACATCCGCCACCCTCGGCTTGGGGACATAGGGAAACAGGCGCAAGTCAGACGTAGTTCGGCACGTATAGAAGCTTATGCTCCCAGGAAGCGCGATGCCGCAACTCCGCGTGACACCAGTTAATGTAATTCGTGTCGACGCAGATGACGCCTTTCAGGTGACTGATCAGGCGGTACTGCAGGGGCTTGTTAAGCTGCTTTTCAAGCCACCCCTTATCGCCGTTCCAGTAGACACCGTGGTTGACAGCGACAGCGCGAGGTATCTTTTTCGACAGAGCCATCTCCTGGGAGACGAAGAGAAATGGGGCCGACGTGTCGAACCTTCTCGAGCGCAACAGGCAAAAACCAGTTGCCGTAGATATTCAGCGGGCACTTGCGCCGATGACTAGCACTCCTGGAGCAATTTCCTTTTCGAAAGGGGTAGTCGCCTTCTGGTAGATCTAACGTCGTAACCTTTATCTCTGATGAAATAAGCCACATCTCGGCACCAGCGTTCCAGGCCCCCAAGTATTTAATCTTCGAGCCATCCAACTCGAGTAACCAAAGAACTGCGACGTTAAAAGGGTTCCCCATCAAACCAGTTCCATCATCAAGTCCCAACTCGCGCGCCGGCAGGGATTCGCGTATTGATTTCTTGTCGAAGCTACCGGCGTATACCGCCAGCATCACGCCAACCCGCGGGTCGCCTACGTCTGGCTGCCCGCGTACAGCACATTTAACAGCTGCTCGAGCATGAAAGATACTGAACCACTTCTCATGTGGTAATGGCTGTTAACCGTGGTCAAGAGATTACGAGGATGGACGGATCTCTCGGGTAACCTTCTATAAATTTTCGGCCAGCTTAGTCTGCAGACCAGAAAATTCATCTACGCCCAACTCAAAGTCATCTCGCAAGGTCAACGTCCCCGTGAGGAAAAGTTGCCTCACCGGGTTTCAATACTCGAATCATCTCATCTATTGCGGACGCGAAGTTAGGTATATGTTCAAGCACGCTAATGCAATAGATGATGTCCTGGCTTTCTGTCTCAACCGGGGATGCGGCCATTCTCAATCAGTGCCACATTGACATTGCCCAAGGTGGGCGACATGTGCTTTGCCGCCGCTGGAATATCTACAGCAACTATGGGGTCAATGTCCGCGCAAATTACGTCACAACCGAAGGTGTGTCACGGCAAACGGAAAGAAGGTCACGCCACTTCCAAAATCGAGTACATGGAGGTGGTTACTTGGCGTCGCTGCAGCGATTTCTGGATTTGGTAGATAGCTGAACGGGTACTCCCACAATCGACTCCACGTGTGGAGTGGATCTCTCTTGGCCACTTGTATCCTTTGCTTTGAAAGCTGTCCTGATTCTTCAAGAACCTAGCCTGCTCCGTCTCAAGGGCATTGAGCAGAAGGCGCCATGATCATCCTCGAGATCAGTTCTCGCGGCGAATCCATTGGAATCGAATGGAACATCGGCATTCATGCCAAAAACAAGCTATCGGTTTGTGAACCGCGTCTTGCGTGCCATAGGGCAAACCAGAATGTCCAGATTGAGTGAAGGACATAGCTCAACCCTAAGGCGATCATGACACCTGAAGCACCTTCTGACAAGGAAGTGAGCCAAGCCCAGATAAGCAACTGCCCAGCCAGCATTCATTCCAGCACCGAGCCACATTCGGGATGAGGCAGCCAATAGACTAGCAACGGGTGTCTGGATCGCCACCAACGCCGCCGTTATTACCGCCAGCACCAAGGGTATGTAATCATTCTCGAAGTTCTTCCCATAACAGGCTTACCAAGTAGGGACTGAGCAGGCCGGCAATAACGGCCAAGGGCACTGCAACGATTGCATTGGTCCCCATCGCGTAAATTAGGATTTTCCGCGTATTCCCACGATCATTGCTCGTCACATGGGCGGTCAAAATCGGCAAGACGACCCGCCCGGCAATGCCGGGGACAAACATTATTATGGCGAACCATTGCATCGCGATACCCAATACGGCCAGTTCGGCGTAACCGTTTGGAGCATTTGCAAGCATTGCTTGGGCGGCCCAGTGGGCGGGGCCGACCAGTGCGCCCGCAAGCAGCGCAGGGAACGCAAAATGCCAGAGCATTTGCCACTCGCTCAGGCAGCCTCCGACGTTTAGTCTAGCCCCGGCTTTCTTCAGCTCGCGCGCCATCTGATACCGGCTGATGCTCGACTGGACGACTGCGTTCGCCACAATCGCCACCGCGGCACCATGCAGCCCGTATTGGCTTGCGGCAAACAACATAATAGGAAACCCTGCTAATGCTGCCGATACCGTGCCAATGGCAAACGCCCGCATCGATTCAAAACCAATCAGTACACTCTTCTGATAACTGTCCAGCGATGTGAAAAGTACGGCGACTGCGGCGACGCCTAGGCACAGCCAAATATGGCGCATTGAGTATGTGCGACGCTAACCATCCGGCGGCGAGCACGAGCCCCGCCGAGGCAACCAGCCCAAAACCCAGAACGGTCCGCCCGGCCAAGGTAAGTATGTGACCAAGTCGGTCATATCACGCATCCGCAACTCAGCCGCATAGCGGGTCGCGGCGGTGCCGATGCCAAAACCAGCAAAAACGCCAGCCATACCCAAGGTGCCCTGAATGACAACAAATTGGCCATAGGTTTCCCGGCCCAGCACGCGGGCAAGAAGCATCAGCATTCCCAGCGTGATGCCGCTGGACACCACAGCACCCAGAATGCTCCAAGCCGCGCCACCCAGGAAGCGCCGCGCTAATGGGGAGTGTGCAAGTCTGGCGCGCGCATTGAATAGTGTCCCGCTCATGGGTGGTTCGCAATGACTGCTGCGATACTCCGCGGCATGTCCATCGCCATAGGGGTTGGAGATGGTTGACATGCGGTGATACTGGGCCGCGTCGTCCAGTAGGGCGGTTACTTCGGACACGATCCGGAGTGTATCGGTGCCTACAAGTTTGACTGTGCCAGCCTTGACTCCTTCTGGACGTTCAGTTGTTTGGCGCATCACCAGAACCGGCTTGCCAAGACTGGAAGCTTCTTCCTGAATACCGCCAGAATCCGTCAGAACAAGATAGGCGCGATTCATCAAATAGACAAACGGCAGATAGTCCAGAGGTTCAATCAGATATATAGACGGACGGATGGAGAATACGCATAACCGGCTCTCGTACATTCGGATTCAGGTGGACTCGATAAACAATCTCGGCATCATGCCGCGCGCCCAGCGTCCTCAACGCTTGGCAGATGCTTTCAAAACCTTCGCCGAAATTTTCTCTACGGCGTCCTGTGACCAACAGCAGACGCTTAGCCGGGTCAAATATGAGAATTGCATGTCCAAAGTACGCCGCAATTCAGCATTCCCCTGTAAGACGTGCCACGACCTGCAACAGCGCATCAATGACGGTATTCCCAGTGATGTGAATGGCCTTTGTATCAATTCCCTCCCTCATGAGATTAAGCCTGGCATTGTCAGTCGGGGCAAAATCCAAGACGGCAATTGCGCCTGTGAGGCGACGATTGAGCTCTTCAGGCCAAGGCGACCAGATATTGCCCGTGCGCAGGCCCGCTCGACATGGGCGACAGGTATTCGCTCGTAATAGGCAGCCAGCGACGCCGCGAAAGTGGTCGTAGTGTCACCATGAATGATGACAATATTCGGCCTCAACTTTCGAAAAACGTCTCGCAAGCCGGTAAGTAGGGCGGTGATGTCGGTTAAGCGCCATCCTGCCGCTGCGCATGATGTCCAGGTCGTAGTCGGGCACGACACGAAAAAGCGCCAATACCTGATCCAGCATCTCACGGTGTTGCGCAGTTACGCAGACACGTACATCAAGGCCCTGGCCCGAATTCGCCTGAGTATTGAGCGCTTGTACAACCGGCGCCATTTTGATGGCCTCGGGTCGTGTTCCGATAACGATACAAACGCGCTTCATCGACTGGTAGTGGTCACGCCTGAGTTTCGAATGGGAGTGCACTGATTTCCGTGTGCGAGGCTGGGTGGAAACATTTCGATGGCACCGGCGTCAGGCTCGCGCGACGAACGACCAACCCGGCAGGAAACCCGGTGTTGAAGCACCTTACGCTTGCGGCGCCGCGAAGCGGTCTTGGTAGAAGGATGGCGAATTGGTCCATGGTCAGAACGTGTTGTGGCATCGTTTTCAACAGGCAAGCTGCGTCCGAGCACCCCATCGTCAGATGGGTGGATGACCCCGGCAGCGGGCGATGGTTAAGTGATGTATATACCGATCTACCGTCGAAGATCGCATGACCGCCCGCATCAAAATATGGGGTGACGAGCGCCAGGGCAGTAGAGGATTCCGACCGCCGTGCTGGCCGAGGCGCGCATCGAGTTCGACCAGACCGTGGAGATCCGCGAAGACCGCGGGCGTATCGTCATCGAGCCCTTGCGCCGCAAGGTCTTTGCCTTACATGGAACACCGTACCCGATGCTTCTGAATATCCCGAAGCGGATAGAACTCACGAGTGGCGCAGATCCTCTTCCCTTCACATATCCATAGCAGGGCGCCTGACTTCGTCGCGTGCCTTGAGGCAACGGATCTTCTTGGACGTTGGAACACTACTCCGCTGTACTGTTTTGTTCAAGGAATCGCACTCGAATCGGATTTTCGAACACATAGAGCTAACCGGAAACGGTACTGCCATAGCCGCACCGCACGTGCGAGACAAAGCATTGGAGGTTATAGACAAACACTATCCTGCATTGAGAGAGTGTTTATTGCGGGCTACCTGGCGCTGGTAAAACGCAAAATACTTGAGATTGTCCCAAACGGAGACATCTCAACTCTTCCAGTCGAAGCGGCAACCTACGATCCGACCGATGATTCCGTTGTTCTTGCATCCGCCGTAGCTGCTCATTGCACCTACTTGGCTACTCTGGACGACGAATTTGCCAGAGTCGCAGCCCAGTGCATAACAGTTCTGCCGCCTTGCGAACCGGAATACAGCACCATGCGTCTCGCGCAAACGCAACTTCCTCCAATCTACTCGGGCAGCGAACAAGGGACACTGCTAATGCTGGTGCGCCCGCAGGAAGGCTCGACAAACTACACAAGGCATGGTGGCCGTCGATATGTATTCGTGACCGACGAAGGGGTCGCTTGCTGGCTCAGTGAAGAATCCTGGCATTACGAGATTGGACTCGCGGATCGCCGGGAGGCCGTCTTTCGGTTTGATGCCTTGGCGCGTGGTGGAGAGGTGTTCGTTGGCTTGAGTTACGACCTGCGTGAAGGGGATATTTTCGCAGCATTGTCAACACCGGTGGGGGATGCCGAAATCAAACAGTTGTCTCCAAAATTGTTCCCGCGAACTATCGGTAAGAACTGGGGCATCTTGGGTCGCGGTGACCAAGGGACCTTCTCTGGATACTGGGGAGGCGTCTTGTCATCTGGGCAGTTTGTCGCGCGCAAAGGTCTCGAAAACGCAGTCGTCCACAAGTCGTTTTTCCTGCCCTTGGATGCCCATCGGTTCAAACTTGAAGACGCCATTGTCGAACCGTCATTGGTATTGATTCCTGAAAAGACATTTGGGCAATAGCTAACGGCGATCGATTTCCGATTGCCCCGGTAGACTGCGCGATCCCGAGACGTTCGAGAGCATCACTACGGTCGCACCCTTCTCTTCCAACACGTCTGCCCGCCGCGGAATCCGCTTGCCCCGATACAGCACCAGCGCCCGATGCTGGATGACATAGAACGCTGCATAGGCCACCAATCCCACCCACAGCCTCGGCGTATTGTCGTGGAAAACCAAGGCCACGACCAGACAAAGCCCGCTGTGCAGCCACAGCCGCGGCGCGACGCGCGCGTTGGCGCGCCTCAGGTTCGAACCCTTCCGCCGGCGCTCGATCGGCATCACCACACGGCGGAACACCAGCAAATGCAGATGCAGCGTCGGGTTCCACAGCGGCACGCGGCGCACGATCCCGCGCCGGTACATCGCGAACAGAGTGTCGACGATCGGGTAGCCTGCCAGCATGGTGACGTACCAGTCCGAGAGGCCGTCGTCGTGCGTGATGAGGCCCGCCGGATCGGACGTCAAATTCACGCCACCACCCGCTGCCAACGCCTTCACCTGGGAGGCAAACCTTAGCGTTGCGCCGTCATTCGTGTAGTACAGGGGTTTGATTCCAAATGGGTCGCGCGCGAGGAGGAGTCCCTTTTTGCGTTCGTCCCAGATGCCGAACGCGTACATGCCACGCAGCGCATGCACCATGTCCATGCCGCGATCCGCATACAAGTGCAACAGCACTTCAGTGTCGCTTTCGGAGTGGAAGCGAACGCCCTTCGCCTCGAGCTCCTTGCGTAGCGCCCGATAGTTGTAGATCTCGCCATTGAAAGTGATGCGGAGTTGGCCGTCATCGGTGGCCATCGGCTGTGCGCCGGTGTCGCTAAGGTCGATGATGGCAAGGCGGCGATGGGCGAGGCCGACCCGATTGTCACTAGACAGCCAGAGCCCGGCACCATCCGGACCGCGGTGGATCATCGCTTCGCGGATTCGAAGCAACTCTTCCCGATCTACAGGAGGACCGTCGCGGTAGGAAAATATGCCGGCTATGCCGCACATGGACAAACGTTTACACGTGATCTCGGAAGTGAGGATCTCGAAACTGTCGGGTTGTCCGCCAAGGGGACAAGACCGCTTTGGTTCGATGGCTACGCCGAGCATTACGGGCAACCTCCCACCACGCGGTCGACCGGACGCCCACCGGCGGGGCCGCGCCCGCGCAACGGTCGCCGGCAACCTTGATTGCCGGGTCGATCGTGATCCGGCGATGGGGGTCAGATACGCGAGGAGGCACTGGTCACTGCTACGGCAACGCCGTATAATGGTTTCATGTTTGAATTCATCGAAACGCCGTTTTTCACCAAGATCCTGGAGCAGTATCTCGATGACGACGAATATTCCCGGTTACAGAATCACCTGAACAATCGCCCTGAGTCAGGCGTAATCGTCCCCGGCTCAGGTGGGGTGCGCAAGCTCAGGTGGCGTGGCGAGGGTCGTGGCAAACGCGGAGGCCTGCGAGTCATCTATTACCTGCGGCTGGCTCGGGGAGAGATCTGGATGCTGACCATCTATGGCAAGAATGTGCGGGAGAACATCTCCGCGCACTTGCTCAAGGCAATGAAAGAGGGAATTGAAAATGCGCAAAATGACTGACAAACAGCTGGCGCGGTGGGAGAAGACCCGGAACATCGGGGAAGAGATCCTGGAGGGAATCCGAGAGATCAAGGCAGGCCGTGTGGGTCGCCGCTTCACCGCTGAGTCCTTCCCCATTGTACGGGCGCGGGAAAAATCCGGGTTGTCTCAGGCTCAATTTGCAGCCCTCCTAGGGGTATCCGTTCGTACTCTCCAAGACTGGGAGCAGGGGCGCCGGGAACCAAGTGCTGCTGCGAAGACCTTGATCAAGATTGCAGAATTGCACCCACGAGTGCTGAAGAAGATCGCGGCATGAAACAGATCGGGTCCAACAAGCGGTTCCACCGCGGCGATGGAGTTCCTGGCGAGTCGGCCGCTTTCTATCGCGGCGCTGCGGCTGGCTGCGACAGCAGCCTCTCGAAGTAGCCGATGGTCTTTTTCAGCCCCGCGTCGAGCTGCACCTTCGGCTCCCAGCCGAGATGCTTCTTCGCCAGCGCGATGTCCGGCTGCCGCTGCGTCGGATCGTCCGCCGGCAGCGGCTGCTTCTCGATCTTCGAGCTCGACCCGGTCAACGCGATGATCTTCTCGGCGAGCTCGAGGATCGTGAACTCGTTCGGATTGCCGAGATTGACCGGCCCGGTGAACTCGGCCGGCGTCGCCATGAACGCGACGAACGCGTCGATCAGGTCGTCGACGTAGCAGAACGAGCGCGTCTGGCGTGCCGTCGCCGTAGATCGTGATCGGCTCGTTCTTCGAGCGCCTGCACGATGAAGTTGGACACGACGCGCCCGTCGTTCGGGATGCATCCGCGGGCCGTAGGTATTGAAGATCCGCGCGACCTTGATCTCGAGCTTGTGCTGGCGGTGGTAGTCGAAGAACAGCGTCTCGGCGCAGCGCTTGCCCTCGTCGTAGCACGAGCGGATGCCGATCGGATTGACGTTGCCCCAGTAGTCTTCGGTCTGCGGATGCACCTGCGGATCGCCGTAGACCTCGCTGGTCGACGCCTGGAAGATGCGGCAGCGCAGCCGCTTCGCGAGCCCCAGCATGTTGATCGCGCCGTGGACCGACGTCTTGGTCGTCTGCACGGGGTCGTGCTGGTAGTGGATCGGCGAGGCCGGGCAGGCGAGGTTGTAGATCTCGTCGACCTCGACGATAGAGCGGGAACGTCACATCGTGGCGCATGAACTCGAAGCGCGGATGATCGTGCAGGTGATCGATGTTGCGCTTGGTGCCGGTGAAGAGGTTGTCGACGCAGAGCACTTCGTGGCCCTGCTCGAGCAGGCGGTCGCAGAGGTGGGAGCCGAGGAACCCGGCGCCGCCGGTGACGAGGATCCGCTTGCGGGAATCGTAGTTACGCATTCATGTCCTGCAATCCCGGATCACAGGACGTTGGAGCGCTTGACCCGCGTCGTCCCCTTGGCGCCGCCGGCCGAGCCGCCGCGGGCGCCTGCGCCCGGAACAGCACGAGCTCCCGGTACCGGTGCACGTAGAACGCCGTGTACGCGGCGAGGCCCAGCCACAGCGCCGGCGTATTGTCGTGGAAGAGCACGGCCAGCGCGAAGCAAAGCGCGCTGTGCAGCCACAGCCGCGGCGCGACGCGCGCATTGGCGCGCGCTGAAGGCTCACGCTCGCCATGGCGGCGCTCGATCGGCATCGCGACGCGGCGGAACACCAGCGAATGCAGGTGCAGCGCGTCCGGCGCCATCAGCGGCACGTGGCGGACGACACCGCGCCGGTACATCGCGAACAGCGTGTCGACGATCGGGTAAGCCGGCGAGCATGATGACGTACCAGGCGGAGAGATCGCCGTTCCGCGCGATGAGCTGGATCGACGAGCTCCGCGTACATGAAGCCGATGAAGTACGCGCCGGCGTCGCCGAGGAAGACGCGCCCGCGCGGGTAATTCCAGAACAGGAAGCCGCCGAGCGCGCCCATCACGACGAGCGCTTCGGCTAGCGTCGCCGAGTCGTGCGACCAGCCCGCCGCGCGCCGCGATGCCGCCGAACATGATCAGCGCGGTGCCGCCGGCGAGGCCGTTGGCCCCGTCGATCAGATTCATCGCGTTGCACGCGCCGGCCACCATGAACCACGTGAGCGGCAGCACGAACCACATGTGCTCGCAACAGGCCGTCGAGCAGCGGCAGGTCGAGCCGCGGGATCGATGCCGCCCGAAAACGCGCTGGCGAGCACCGCCGAGACCACCGCGGCGGCCATCCGGTAGCGCGGGCGGACGTTGCGCGTGAGGTCCTCCAGCAACCCGACCAGCACCACGGGGATCGCGGCGAGCGCGAGCGGCAGCGCGGCGGAGAGCGGAACGTGGCCGATCCTCAACGCGAGGACGAGGGCCGTTACGAACGCTACGAAGACGATCACGCCGCCGAGGCGCGACGTCGGAACGTCATGAACCTTCCGGCCCACGCCGGGCGCGTCGCGGCCGATCGAGCGCGCGCAAATCGCGAGTGGCATCAGGACGCCAGCGCAAATCGCGGAAACGGCGATGGTCCACCAGTCGATCGAAATCTTGGGTGCCTCGCGATCGAATTGACCTTTGAGTTTACTGCGAATCGGGAGGCAAAGAAAACAGTCTGCTCGGGGAAAAAAGCGATCGATCGAGCGCATCAGGACCATGATTCCATATCGGCTGCATTGGTGATCGGCAGGAAGTTGCAACATTGCCGTCATTTTGTCGATAAATTGCGCGTGCTCGTCCGCGAATCGGATTCAACCGTGAGGCCGATGGTTTTCGACCCTGCGTCTGCGCAAAAATGAAGCCCGACGCGCTGTATGCCGTCGACTCGAAGTCGCCTGGCCCGATGGCGCGTTGACCCGCATCGCGGGGACAGGTACGATGACGCGTATCTACATTGTTTATACATCACACACACCGAGATGGCGATATTCGTCAAGAAGTGGGGCAACAGCGCCGCCGTGCGTATCCCCGCCACGGTCCTGGACGAGGCGAAAATGAAGATCGACCAGCCGGTCGATATTCGCGAAGAGCGCGGGCGCATCGTGATCGAACCCGTGCGCCGCCAGGCCTTTGCGATCGACGACCTGATCAACGGGATCCATCCCGATAACCTGCACGATCCCATCGACACGGGAGAACGCAGGGGCGGCGAGGTCTGGTAGTGCCGCGCTCCCGTGCGCCCGACGCCGGGGATGTCGTGTGGCTGGAGTTTTCGCCGCAGGCCGGGCCCGAGCACTCGGGCCGTCGCCCTGCGCTGGTTCTCAGCCCGGCCGGGTACAACAGCAAGACAGGCACGATGGTCTGTTGTCCGATGACGACGCAGCGCAAGGGCTACCCGTTCGAGGTCGTGATAACCGACGAACCCACGAGCCTCGTGCTGGCGGATCAAGTGAAGAGTCTCGACTGGCGGGCGCGCCGCGCGGTCCGCAAAGGCCGCGTATCGGCCCCCGTACTGGACGAGGTGCGAGCCAAGCTTCGGGCGCTGATCGGAGCGTGACGTTTCGTTGTCGATCTGGATTCCGGAGGTAAATTGACAGCATCGCCAACTCTTCCGAGTCCCGTTAGGACCTGGGCGTCAATCGACGTTGCTCCGAGGAGGGAGTAGCATTTCGCACATGAAGGTTGCAACCGGGAAAATTGTTGACGGGAAGGTCGTCCTCGATGGCGCGGATTTCGCTGAAGGCGCGACCGTCACCGTCCTAGCCCGGGAGGACGATGAGGCGTTTGAGGCGTCCCCCGAGTTGGAGAGTGCGCTCCTTCAAGCAATCGACGAGCTACAGCGCGGTGACGCAATATCGGGAGAAAGTCTCATCGCCCGGCTCCGCAACCGCGCCTGAAACAATTGCTAGCGATCCGCGTCGCGCGCCGCGCTACTGCGGAGATCGACGAAGCCACGGTGTGGTGGGAGATCAATCGATCCGCGGCTCCCGGAGCCATCGCCGACGAGATCGAGCGAGCCTTTGCGCTGATCCGGAGCCAACCGCGAATTGGCGCGCTCGCGCGCAACCCAAGACTCCCTGGCATTCGGCGCATTCACCTCAGCCGCATCCATTACCACCTCTACTACCGCGTCGCGCCTGATGCCATCGAGATCCTTGCGTTCTGGCATACAAGTCGGGGCTCTGTTCCACCGGTCTAGCCCGGCGTTAAACGCGAACCCCCACCGGCGAGCCTTCGGCCGAGGCGATAGGGACCGGTTACTTTATCCTTGGGCCCACGAACGCCCTCGTTGCACTGGTGCACATTTGTGCATATACTGATGCGTGGTCTATGAGTGGGACAACGCCAAGAACCGCGCGAACCTGGCCAAACATGGCGTCGATTTTGCTGACGCTGTTGCGGTCTTCGAAGACGATTGGCGTTGACCCGCCCTGACACCGAGTCGCGCGGCGAAGCCCGCTTTGTGACTCTCGGGATCGATGGCTTCGGCCGTCTTCTTGTGGTGGTATTCACTGAGCGCGAAGCGCACATCCGGATCATTTCTGCGCGCCTCGCCACGAAGCAGGAGCGCAAATCCTATGAAAGCTGAGTACGACTTCTCTAAGGCCCGCCGCGGCGCGGTTGTTCCCGCCTCTCCGGGCAAGACGCGCATCACTATTCGCCTCGACTCCGACGTAATCGATTGGTTTAAAGCCCAGGTGAATGAAGCGGGCGGCGGCAATTACCAGAGTCTCATTAACGAGGCGCTGAAAGGACACATTCAGCATCACGGCCTTGAGCGCACGCTTCGCCGGCTCATTCGCGAAGAGCTGCGGCGCGTAGCGTAGCGCGGTCGGGGCGTAACCACGCGTTCAACCGGACCGCTGCCGGCGGCGCCCCGCGCCCGCCGAGCGGCCGATCGACTTGGTCTCGATGCTTGCCGATCCAATCGACGTGCAATTCGGCCCCTGGAACCCGGGCATCGAGTCGCAGATCCCGAGCGAGCTTCGTCCGCTCGCGACGATCTTCCGTCCGGAGAACGTGTTCACCAGCGTCGAGCGCGCCGACGAGATGCGCGACCTCACGGGTCTGCCGATCGCGGAGCTCGTCGCGTTCCGGCCCGAGCGCCTCGCGCTGCACGAGCTACTGGTTCGCATCACCGCCGATATCTCGGTGCCCGACGGATCGAAGATCGAGGATCTCGGCATCAATTTCCGCGAGATCGTTGCGGTCGATTCTGGCGCGCTACCTGCGGCCGCGAATGGGAGAGATCACGGCGACCTACGACGCGCTCCGGAAGGATCTGTCGGCGCTGATCAGCGCCGAGCTCGCGCCGCTCTTCCCGCCGCCCGGGGCGAGTTCGCCTGCGCCATCGGCCCCCGAGGCGAAGCCCGGCTGGCTCGAACGCATCACCCGGCGCCGCGCGGCTGAGCCGGCCGCCGCCGTCGAAGAGTCGAGCAACGGCGAGGAACGGCGACTCGTCGCCGAATGGGAAGCGAAGGCCGCGTCCGTGGCCGACCCCGTGCAGCGAGCTGCCTACCGGGCGCTCGAACGCATCGTCTCGGCGCTGCTGATCCGCCACGATCGGATCTGGGGGAGCCGCGAGCTGATCGCCGCGCTTGCGACCGACCTCGCCTGCAATCGCGCGGGAAGCGACGCGATCGGCGCGCTCGTCGCGGCCTGCATTGCCGAAGCGGCCGCGAAGGAAGGCTACAAGCTCCTGCCGCGCAAGGAGCATCCGGTCGTCATGAACACCAAGGGCGCGTCGGCCGCGGGGAAGAGCACGCTGCGCCCGCTGCAGAAGAGGCTCGCCGCGGAGATCGGCGTCGAATGGACCGAGTTCGCGCTGATCAGCCCCGACATCTGGCGCAAGCAGCTCCTCGACTACGGCTCGCTCGGCGCCGCCTACAAATACGCCGGCACGTTCACCGGCGACGAGCTGCAGATCGTCGACGAGAAGCTCGACCGCTACATGGCGCGCAAGGCCGAGCGCGGCGACATGTCGCACCTGCTGATCGACCGCTTCCGGTTCGACAGCTTCGCGCCGCACTCGGACGAGGCCGGCAGCAACCTGCTGACGCGCTTCGGTCACAGCGTCTATCTCTTCTTCGTGATCACGCCGCCGGCATCGCTGGTCGAGCGCGCCTGGAACCGCGGGCTCGAGTTCGGCCGCTACAAGGCGGTCGACGACACGCTCGCCCACAGCATCGACGCGTACTCGGGCATCCCCGAGCTCTTCTTCACCTGGGTCGCGCGCCGCGACAAGCGTCTCGTCTTCGAATTCCTCGACAACAGCGTCGCGCAGGGTGAGCGTCCGCGGACGATCGCCTTCGGCACCAACGACGTGCTCAACGTGCTCGACGTGCGCCGGATGATCGACATCGAGCGCTTCCGGCGGGTCGACGTCGACGCGCGATCGCCGGAGCTCCTCTTTCGCGACCCGAGGCCTCTCGCCGCCGATCACAATACCGGCTTTCTGCGCGCGTGCGCCGGCAAGTTCCGGGAGATCCAGCTCGCCGATCAGGCGACCGGGCGCATCTACCTGCACATGACGTCCGGCGTCGTCGACTGGGCGGACGCGCCGGCGCTCAAGCAGGCGGCTGCCGATGCGGACGTCCGCGCCGGGCTCCTTGCGCTGGCGCCAACCGTCTTCCAACGCCCCCTCGCGGCACCCGATGCGCCGCGATTCCTCGGGGACACCGCTGCGACGGGGCCGATCCACACGCTGGGCCAATGGGGACAGCGGTAGGGGTCGATCCGAGACCGGGCGGCTGCGTACCCGGGAGTCCCCGCAGCGCCTGTCGCAATCCGGTCGCCCCGGCCGGCAACCACCATGAATTGACACAAAACACGCTGGCACCGCAAGGTCTGGTATGTTAGCCTTCGCGGGTGCGACGCCTAGCGAGCGTCGTGGGAGGCTCGTATCCAGCATTCGCCGCAACTCGCCGTCCGATGGTGTCCTGGGGACGCGCATCGCATTCGGAGCGCGTGACGCGCCGACCCCATGGCAAAGATCTCGAACCTGGACTTCTACGCGATTCTCGGCGTGCACCCGAATGCCGAGGACATCGTCATTCGCGCCGCGTTCAAGGCGCTCGCGCAGCGCTATCACCCCGATCGCTTCAACGGCGCGAAGGACGAAGCGCATCGGCGCATGGCCGATCTCACCAACGCGTACGAGACGCTCGCCGATCCTGCGCGCCGGCGCAAGTACGATCGGCGCCGCGGACTCGCGTCGCGCCAGGCGCGGTTCTATTTCAAGAATCCCGCGCGCGACCGGCAGCAGCCTTACGGTGCGCTCGCCGCCCGCGCCGCCGCGCGCAAGGCGCAACGCTATCGGATGGCGGTCTACGTGCTGATGGTGGTCGTCGTGATCCTCTCGGGGTTCAACCTCCATCAGCATTCGGCGCAGATCAAGGAGCTCTTCGCGTGGAACCGCTCGTCGTCGGGCACGATCGCGGTCACCGCTCCGATCGGCACGCCGGCCGCGACCACGGAAGCGGCCCCCTCCTCCGTACCCGAGGCTGCGCCGACATCGACCACGGCGAACGTCAGGGTCCTGCCCATCGGGCCAGCGAACACGCGTCCGATCAGCTCCAATGCACCGGAGTCGCACCTGCCGGCACCGAGCGCTCCCGATGCAGCGGCCGCAGCGCCGCCAACCGCTCCGGCCGAGGCGATGAAAGCGCCGCCACCCGCTGCGACCGAGGCGACGAAGGCGCCCGCACAACCTGCGCCCATCGAGTCGCAGAAAGCGGCGGTTGCGACGCCCGCAGCGCCACACGCAGCGGATGTGCCGCATAAGGACGCCAGGCCGCCGCCGCCCAAACCGGCTGTCGCGAAAGCAGTCGAGGCCGATCGGCCCGTTGCGCCGCCGAAGCCTGTCGTGGCAAAACCAGCCGAGCCGGATCGATCCGTTGCGCCGGCGCCTGTTGCAGCGAGACCCGTCGAGGCGGATCGACCCGCCGCTTCGCCACCGGCTGCCACCGATGCCGATCGCTGTACCGCCGCGGTCGCCGCGCTCGGGCTATGCAACCGTACTGGAAACGCGCAGGGGCAATGACATGAGCAGAATTCGATTCGCGGCCTGGGTCGCGACGCTGTGGCTGCTGCAAAGCGTGACGGCGCTCGCCGCCCCGCTCGAGTACAAGATCGTCACCGCGTCCGAGCGCGGCACCTACATCCAGATCGGAAAGAACCTCGCGCAATTCGTCGCGCCGGCCGCCGACATCGAGCTCGAGGCGCTGCCGTCGGCGGGCTCGGCGGAGAACGTCAAGCGGCTGCGCTTCGAGCAAGGCGTGAAGTTCGCGCTCGTGCAGTCGGACGTCTATCAGGCGTTCCTCGATCAGGCGGCAGGCGGCAACGCCGAGGCGACCGCGATGATCCGTCCGCTGCGCGTCATCCTGCCGCTCTACAACGAGGAGATCTACTTCATCGTCCGCGCGGATTCCGACCTGAATGCCGTCCACGATATCCGCAATGCGAAGATCAACGTCGGCGAGCTCGGCAGCGGCACTGCGCTCACGACGACGACGCTCTACCGGCTGATGTTCGGCACGCCTGTGCCGCAGGCGAACGCGAGCTTTTTCCCGAACGAAGAGGCGCTGGTCAAGCTCATCACCGACAAATCCATCGACGTGGTCGCCGTCATTGGCGGGCAGCCGACGAAGCTGCTCGTCGACATGAAGCCCGAGGCGCGCAATGTCATCAAGCTGCTCAAGTTCGATCCGAGCCAGCCGGCGAGCCAGGCGGCGCTGAAGACCTACGTGCAGGCCACCGTTCGCGCGTCGAGCTACCCGAACCTTCTCGCCGAGGATCTTCCGGGGCTCGCCGTCAAGGCGTTCCTCGTCACGTACGATTTCAGCCTGAAGGCGACCGAGGATTCACTGCGGAAGTTCGCGCGGTCGCTGTGCCAGAATTTCGCGACGCTGCAGGAGAAGGGCCATCCCAAATGGCGCGAGGTCGAGCTCGCGCTGCCGGACCTCGGGCGCGGATGGCTCTACTACCCGGCGACCACCAACGAGCTTCGCGCGTGCATCGCGGCGAGGGGCAAGGCGAAAGCGGTGGTGCCGAGCAAGGCGTGCTCGCAGCAGGAGCAGGTGCTGGGGCTGTGCAAATAGGCCGCAAGGACGTGTAGATTCGCCGCGCTTGCGGCGCCGAGGCGATCACCCGTCGCGCCCGCCAGGGTCGCTAAGTGGGTGCCGGAGCGGCGTTCGCCTGCGGTCGTCTCGCACGCAGGATCACCGCTACATAGAACACGAAGACCACGACGGTGTGCAGGAGGAGCCGATTGGTGATGCTGTCTTCCTTGACGCCGGCCGATGCCGTGCTGAAGAAGAACAGGACGACGATGAAGGCGACCGCCGCAAGCACCGTTGCGCTCATCGGCGCGAGCTGCTCGCCGAACAGCGTGCGCGCGTGGACCGCAATCACCGCGACGACTCCATACCAGAGCAGGTGCCAGTTATCCATGACGAACATGTGCTCGTACAGAGGCGTCGAAACGTCGACGAAGCGGGTCCGAAGCGCATAGCCCAGGAACCGAAGCTCGGACGGGCCGAAGGCGAGATAGAGAACCGCCGCGGCGACGACCGCGCCCAGCATCGCGAGTCCGGCGCGTCGATTGAGTGCCGTGACGACCCCCGGCACGAGGGTGAGCGCCCAGATCGAGCCTTCGAATTTCACCGAGGCGCAGACAATCGCCATCAATACGGCGAGCGCGGCGTCGCTGCGTTGCCTCGTGATCGCCCATTGCCACATCGCGATGGCGGCAAGCCCATAGGCGATGGCGACGAAGAGGTCGGCAATCCCCGCGAGCGCCACCTGGATGGTCAGGAACGGCAGCGAGAGTAGCGCGTACGTCCCGAACATCGCTTCCACCGCGCCGAACTCGAGCCGCCGCAGCTGCGCGTAGCACGCGACACCGAGCGCTGCACACGCAGCCACCCACGGGACATTGATCAGGGACTCGTCCCAGCGCCCGAGCCAGAGCGCCGTCCAGACCTGGAACAGCGGGACCGTTCCGGGATATTCGGGATGCGTATCGGTGAAGCGCATCGCTCCGGCCGACTGGTCCCAGTCTGCCGCGGAAACGAACGGCATGATCCGCCCGTATTCGTACCAGACGCGCGACTTGCTCGCCCACTGCGCGAACGCATCGAAAGGAACCAGCGGGAGCAGCACGACCTCGGCGGCGAGCATCGCGAGCCGCACCGCGGTGAGCGCACGAGCACCACGAATATCGCGCGAGCGGCGCCGGTCAGCGTCGCGAGCGCGCCGAGACCGGGCGTTGCGCCTCGCGCATTTCCGAGCGAGCGCAACCTCAGATACGCGGCGATCGCAATGAGCGCGACGGGCACTGCGACCGCAACAACGCCCCAGCGGATCCCCGCGACGCTCAACGCTCGCATGACGAGCGAGACGCCGAACATTCCGGCGAGGTAGCCGTAACCGATCGCGAGCGCCGGGGGCTGCGCATCGCGACCCGACGCCGCGCGTATGCACAACGCACCGGCGACCCATGGGATGGCGACGCTCAGCGCAACGGCGGCGGCGTCAAGCATCGCAGCGATGTCCATCGAGAGGCCGACCGCGAGAGCGCATGGGTCAGATGATCCGCACCAGCAACGCTTCCGGCGTTGCGACGACAATCTCGGCGGGCCGCGTCCCGCCGTCAGGCCACACGAGCTCCTTGCGGTCGGCGTCGTAGCGCAGCCCGCTGTAGAAGAGCAGCACGAGGTGATCGCCGCTGCGCAGCGCATCGCGGCTCGGCGTCGGCGCCTTCCCGAAGTCGCGCTCCAGGTTGTGCGGGCGCGCGTTCCTGGACACGTTGAGCGGGAAGAGGAAGTGCGCGACGCGCAGCGCCATCACGCCGTTGTCGGAGAGCACGATGACGCGCGCGGGCGCAGGCGGCAGAACGGGCCTGAGCTGGAACGCGAGCGCAGCGAGCGGCGCATCGTCGGCGGCGAGCGCCTTCTCATCGCCGGTCTTGCCGCCGAACTGCGCGGCGGCGGCCATGACTTCGCGACCAAGGTTGGCGTTCCAGCGCAGGTCGAGCACGATCCAGGCGATGGCGAAGATCACCGACGGCACCCGCCAGTCGAATCGACGGGTGCGCACGTACGCGACCCCGAGGTAGACGGCGATCGCGATCCCGCACGCGACCGCCATCGCCTGCGCGATCGGCATGAAGTGGGCACGCTCGGCGTCGAAGGGAAACGAGATCGCGTAGCCCTTCAGTGGAAAGCGCATTCCCCACTGCGCGAAGTTCTCGGCGAGCGTCGCGCGCAGCGACGTCGACGGCAGCGTGAGCGAGCGCACTTCGAGCGGCGCGGTCAGCGCGCCGCGGGCAACCAGCGCAACCCCGGTGATCGTGCCGCGCCAGCCGTCGCTCGCGCCGAGGCTGAGCGGCACGACGCGGCCGGAAAGCCAGGAGAGCGGCTTCGAGTAGGTCCGGCGTGGATTCTCACGCGTGCGCCACGCGAACACGAGCTCGGCGGGCGGGGCCGATGAGCTGAGATCCCATTCGATCCGCTGGTACTTCTCGGCAGAAAAAGGCTGGATCTCCGCCGAAAGAGAAACGAACCCCTCCTCTGCCGATTCGAGGACGAACGAGGTCCCCGACGGATGACCGCCGCCGTGCGTCGGCTGAAAAACCGCGCCGTTCACCGTTCGCGCCGGCGCGGCCCCGAACCAATCGGCGCCGGAATGGACCACGCCGATCCCCGCGAGGACGCCGGCAGCTGCGAGTGCGAGCGCGAAGACGGCACTGGCCCACCACGGCCGCCGCGACGCAGGCGCGGCGTCCGCCGGTCCCGAAGGCCGCGTCTCGCCCGGTCCGCCCTCGGGCGGCCGATTTGTGAGAGAAGAGCTAGCCACGCCGCCCTGCCCACGCCATCGCGCCGAGCGGGCCAAGCCGCACCGCGCGAAGCACGCGTTGCGCCTGGAAGTAGCCGCTCGCGCCCTCGATGAATTCGCGCCAGCGCCGTGGCGAACGGAAGTAATGCATCTCGATGCGCGGGACGTCGTAGCGATCACGCGCCGGAAGTGCACGGCGCAGACGCGTGCCGAAGGCGATCTCGTAGGTGCGCGCGATGTCCGCGAGAACGTCGTGATTCACGCGCCCGTAGGGTGGCGCGAACGCGCGGACGGGGCGGCCGAGCTTCTGCTCGAGCTCGCGAGCGCTCCTCTCGATCTCATGGCGGCGCACCGGAGGCGGCACCTGGGTGAGATCGGCGTGCGCGACGCCTTGTCCGCCGAACTCCACCCCCGCCGCAGCAAGCTCGAGCACTGTCGGCCAGTCGAGAAGACGCCTCGGCGGAGAGTGCGCGCCGCGCCAATCCTCGCGGTAGTCGAGCTTGCCGGTCGGCACGAACACCAGCGCGGCAAACCCTCGTTCCCGCAGCACGGGGTAGGCCGCGGTCGCAAAATCGGCGAAGCCGTCGTCGAACGTGATCAGCGCGCGGCGTCCGGCACCGGGGGCCCCGCGATGCCAGTCGAGGAACTGCTCGCAGGTCATCGCCGCGACACCGCATTCGGCCAGCATGTCCATCTGCATTTGGAACGTCTCCGGCGTGATGCTGGCCGGCCCCGTATCGGTCGAGATTGAGTGGAACGTGAGCACCGGCACGCTCGCGTGTTCGGCATGCATCGGCGTCAGTTATCGACGATCATGCGCGCCGGCGAGCGTGTCTATCACGAGCGCTCCACTGCGGCGCCGGAAGCCGCGGGCGCGGCGTCCTTGTCGACCGTCGGTTTCCACGCGAGCTGTGCGAGCGCGCCGATCAGGCCGCTCGCGTAGAGCATCGTCTGCCAGATGAGCCCGATGGCGATCACCTGCGCGGGATCCGTGCCGAACGGCATGAGGAGCTTCGACATCGCCGCTTCGCGCACGCCCAGTCCGCCGAGACTTATCGGCGCGATCGCGATGAGCTTCGCCGTCGACCACGCGAAGAACCACGCGCCGACGGGCGCCTCGAGCTGCACGGCGGAGGCAAGCGCGATGTTGATCCCGATGAACGTCGCCTGCACTGCCATCGAGATCGCGAGGCAAAGGATCAGCCGTCGCGGCTGCCGGACGAGGTACGCCGTCGCCGCGGCCGCGCGTGCAGCGATGCGCGCGATCCGGCTCCGAGACCGCGCGTCGCGCAGCACGCGGTCGAAAACGAGGGCGGCGGGAAACAACGCGCAGAGCCCGACCGCGCTCACGATCATCGTCCATAGCAGCGCAGCCGGCACGCCCTGCCGCTGCGGCAGCGACCACAGCGCACCGGCCACGGCGAGCACGATCAGTCCGAACACGTCGATCAGGCGGTCGGCGACCGATCCCACGGCGAGCCGGGATTTGTCGTGTGCCTCGCCGTAGACCAGTCCCGCGCGCAGGACATCGCCACCCGCGAGACCCGGCAAGCAGGGGTTTGCGGCGAGTCCTGCAAGATGCGCCTCGAACGCGTGCGTAAACGAGACACCCGGTCCGATCAACAGCCGCCACTTGGCTGCCGCCGCGCAGTGGCCGAGCAGGTAGACGCCCAGCGCGAACAGCCACATGAGCGGCGGCACCTGGCGCGCATCGTTCCATACCTGCTCGATCGGGACGATGCTGAAGAGGATCGCGAGAACGACCACCGATACCGTGGCGCGCAGCAACCAGGGCAGCAGCGAGCGCCGGGGCTTCTGCGCGATCGGCGCGGTCGGTGCCGAGCTCATCGGCGCCCGAGATCACCTACGCGCCGCGCCGCGTGCGGGCGAAGATGAAGCCGCGTGATCATGTCGGCGAGAAAGCCAATCGACCACACGAGGATCGCGGCGATCAGCGCGAAGACAGCGATCGCCGACAGGCTCGCGTCGTAGACTGCTTTCGCCGCACCCGCGACGAACAGGATCGCGCCCAGCGGCAGGAAGATTCGCAGCGGCTGAAAGAACACGGTGAGGCGCACGACGAGGAAGATGAACTTGAAGAAGTGGCGTGCCCGGATCTTCGAGCGGCCGATGCGCCGGCCGTACCGGATCGGATGGTAGACGACGGTGAGGTTCGTCGCGAGCATGCACAACGTGATCGTCGTCGTGAACGAGTAGCCGTCGGGAAGCAGCGGGATGAACGGCTCGAGCGCCGAGCGGCGGAAAACGCGCAGGCCGGAGTTGACGTCGTTGATGCGGCGCTGCGCGACGATGCTCGCCAGCACTTTGAGCACCCACTTGGCCGGGCGCCGCACCCAGGGAACGTTGTTCATCGCTGCGCCGCGGTCGCCGACGACCATGTCGGCGTGCTCGCCCATCGCTATCATCGCGGGCAGCGCGTCGGGCGGATACGTGCCGTCGGCATCGAGGATCGCCACGAGCTCCGAGTCGCTTGCCGCAATTCCCGCCTTCAGCGCATGGCCGTAGCCGATGTTGTCCGGAAAGTCGACGACCTGCGCGCCCGACGCTCTCGCCTCCTCCGACGTTTCGTCGCTCGAGCCATCGTTGACGACGATGATGTGGTGCGAGACGTTCGCCGCGGCGAGCGCGCGCCGCACGTCGTCGACGGTGGCGCGGACCGCACCCTGCTCGTTGTAGGCCGGAATGATCACCGCAACCGTCGGATTCCGCGACGCCGGGGGGCTCACTTCATCGCCGGCCGGCGCGGCAGGGTTGTCGGTGTTTCCAGTCAACGCGCTGCCTCCCCGAGCGTCGACGCCTTGCTGGATGCGCACACCATGAACGCGCCCGCCGCGTCTCTAACCCGTCATTTTACCCGGTCGGTCTGGGCGGCGGCGAAGGATATCGACGAGCTTGCGTCAGTGTCGGTCTGCGCCGCGGCGAAAACCGGACGAGGCTTCCATCAGCTGGCGCGTGTAGGGATCGGTGACGCGGTGCGCCGCGAGGTTCGCGGCCGAGACCGACTCGACGCTGCGCCCTCGCTGCATCACCATCAGCCGCTCGCACAGATGCGTGACGACGGCGAGGTCGTGGCTCACCATGACGAACGTCAGGTGACGCCGCTCGCGCAGCGCCTCGAGCAGGTTCAGGACTTCGGCCTGCACCGACGCGTCGAGCGACGACGTGGGCTCGTCGAGAAGAAGGATCTGCGGCTCGAGGATCAGCGCGCGCGCGATCGCGATCCGTTGCCGCTGCCCGCCGGAGAGCTGGTGCGGATAGCGGTAACGGAATCCCGATCCGAGGCCGACTTCGTCGAGGGCGCGCTCGATGCGCATTTCGCCGTTGGCGATGTCGTGGATCGCGAGCGGCTCGGCGAGAATGCGGTCGACCGTCTGCCGCGGATGCAGCGAGCCGTACGGATCCTGGAAGACCATCTGGACGAGGCGGCGGAAAGGCTTCGTCCCCGGCGCCGGCAGCCCGGCCGATTGCGCTGCGTCGCCGACGAGCTCCACCGTTCCGGCGGCGCGCGGCGCGAGCCCGCAGATCGCGCGCAGCACCGTCGTCTTGCCCGACCCCGACTCGCCGACGATGCCGAAGCTCTCGCCCGGATCGACGCGGAACGACGTGTCGGCGACCGCGACGAAGCGCCCGTAGGCGACCGAGAGATCGCGAACCTCGATGCCGACGCCGCCTCCAACGCTCATTGCGCCCATTCCGCGCGGCGCTCGAGCGTGGGCAGCGGATGGCGCTGAAGCTCGAGCCGAGGCAGGCAGTTGACGAGACCGCGCGTGTACGGATGCCGCGCATCGGCGAGACCGCCCGCGGTGACCTCGTCGACGACGCGCCCCGCGTACATCACGAGGATCCGATCGCAGAACGACGACACGAGGCGCAAGTCGTGCGACACGAAGATGAGCCCCATGCCGCGCTCGCCGACGAGCGCGTCGAGGATCGACAGGAGCTGCAGCTGCACCGTCACGTCGAGCGCCGAGGTCGGCTCGTCGGCGATCAGCAGATCCGGGTCGGCGATCAGCATCATCGCGATCATCGCGCGCTGTCCCATTCCGCCCGATACCTCGTGCGGATAGAGCTTCATCACGCGCTCGGGATCGTCGATGCGCACCGAGGCGAGCGCAGCGAGCGCGCGAGCCCCGGCGTCGCGCGCCGACACGCGCCGATGCGCGTGCAGCGTCTCGACGAGCTGCTCGCCGATCGTCATCACCGGATTCAGCGAGTACTTCGGATCCTGCAGCACCATCGCGATGCGCGCGCCGCGAAGCTCGCGCCGCTGCCGCGGCGGGCAGCGCAGCAGGTCGATGCCGTCGAACTCGAGCCGCTTCGCCGTGATGCGCGCTTCCGGCGGCGTCAGTCCCAGGATCGCGCGCCCGGTCAGCGATTTGCCGGCACCGGATTCGCCGACGATGCCGAGTCGCTCGCGACCCAGCGTGAACGACACGCCGCGCACCGCCTCCGTCATCCCGCCGTTGCGGTTCGGAAACGCGATGCGCAGGTCGTCGACGATGAGCAGCGGAGTCATGTGACTAGCTGCTCGCGGCACCGAAGCCCGATCCAACGCTGTCGCTCCGCCCAGGATGTCGTTCCGCACGCAGACAACGCCGCGTTCACTTCGCGGCCTTCGGGTCCAGCGCGTCGCGCAGCCCGTCGCCGAGCAGGTTGAAGCCGAGGCTCACGACGAAGATCGCGGCGCCGGGCGCGGCCGCGACCCACCACTGGTCGAGCACGTAGAGGCGGCCGTTGGCGATCATCGCGCCCCATTCGGGCGTGGGCGGCTGCGCGCCGAGACCGAGAAAGCCGAGGCCCGCCGCCGTCAGGATGATCCCCGCCATGTCGAGCGTCACGCGGACGATCACCGACGACACGCACAGCGGCATGATGTGGCGAAGCACGATGCGCCACGGCGACGCGCCGATCATCTCGACGGCCGCGATGTACTCGGTCTGGCGGATCGTCAGCGTCTCGGCGCGCGCGATCCGCGCATACGGCGGCCACGACGTGATGGCGATCGCGATCACCGCATTCTCGATCCCGGGTCCGAGCGCGGCGACGAACGCCAGCGCGAGGATCAGGCGCGGAAACGCGAGGAAGATGTCGGTGATGCGCATCAGCGCCGCGTCGACCATTCCACCCGCGTAGCCGGCGACCGTGCCGACGGCAAGCCCGATCGGCGCCGCGAGCAGCGCGACGAGCACGACGACGACCAGCGTGATCCGCGTGCCGAAGATCACGCGCGACAGGATGTCGCGGCCCTGGTCGTCGGTGCCGAACCAGTGCGCGGCCGACGGCGGGAGGAGCCGTGTCGCGCGCAGGTCGCCGACGTACGGCGAATACGGCGCGAGCCGGTCGGCGAAGAGCGCGACGAGCACGAGCGCGACGACGATCAGCAGGCCGGCGACCGCGAGCCGGTTCGCGGCGAACGTCCGCCATGCGGCGTAGGCGCGGATCGCGAACGCGTGCCGCCGCGAGCGCGGCCGGTCGGAGACGAGCCACGCATGCAGGTCCTCGCGCGCGCCGGTCTCGATCATCGGGCGCGCGTCCTGGGATCGAGCATCCGGTAGAGCACGTCGGACAGCAGATTGAGGCCGATGAAGATCGAGCCGACGATGATCGTCCCGCCGAGCACCGCGTTCATGTCGGCGTTCTGCAGCGAGTTCGTGATGTAGAGGCCGAGACCCGGCCAGGCGAAGACCGTCTCCGTGAGCACCGAGCCTTCGAGGAGCCCCGCGTAGGAGAGCGCGATCACGGTGACGAGCGGCACCATCGCGTTGCGCAGCGCGTGCCGCCAGATGATCCGCGCTTCGGAGAGCCCTTTCGCACGGGCCGCGACGATGTATTCGTGGCCGAGCTCGTTCAGCATGAAGGAGCGCGTCATCCTGCTGATGTAGGCGAGCGAGAAGAGCCCGAGGAGCGACGCCGGCAGGATGAGATGCGACAGCGCGTTGCGAAACGCCGCCCACTCGCCCTCGACGAGCGTGTCGACGAGCAGCAGGCCGGTGATGCGCGTGAGCGTGTATTCGTAGACGACGTCGATGCGGCCCGGCCCCGCGACCCAGCCCAGATGCGCGTAGAAGACGACGAGCGCCATCAGGCCGAGCCAGAAGATCGGCGCCGAATAGCCGACGAGCCCCACGACGCGGACGATCTGGTCGGGAAGCCTGCCGCGGCGCACCGCCGCCCAGACGCCGAGCGGAACGCCGAGGCCGGCGCCGATCAGCGTGCCGAGCGTCGCGAGCTCGAGCGTCGCCGGGAACGCGCGACGGATGTCCTGCATCACCGGGTTCGACGTGAGCACCGAGCGGCCGAAGTCGCCGTGCAGCACCTTCGAGACGTAGATGTAGAACTGCTCCCACAGCGGCTTGTTGAGGCCGAGCTCCTCGCGCACGCGCGCGATCACGTGCTCGGGCGCGCGGTCGCCGACGATCGCGAGCACCGGGTCGATCGGGATCACGCGGCCGATGAAGAACGTGACCGCGAGCAGGCCGAGGTACGTGAGCAGGACGACGACGACGAACCGCCCGGCGAGCTCGACACCGCGCCGCAGACGCGCGCCGCCGCGCCCGTCCGCCGGGATTTGCGCGGGCTGTTGCAAACGCGCCTAGGTCTTGGAGACCCTGAACATGTACGTGGTGTCGGACGTCGGGCCGAGCTTCAACCCCTGGACGTCGCTCCGGAACGCCGCCACTTCGGTCTGCTGGTAGAGCATCACGAACGGGCTCGTCCTGCGGAACTCCGCCTGGATCTCCTCGTACATCGCCTTGCGCTTCGCCGCGTCGCGCTCGAGCACCGCGGCGTCGGTCTTCTTCGTGAGCTCGGGAATCGCCCACGCGTTGCGCCACGCAAGCGGCTTCGACTTCGCGTCGTCGCCGTTGTCGGGATTGCGCGCGAACGTGTCGGCGTTCGTGTGCGGGTCCCAGTAGTCGGCGCCCCACTGGCCGATGTAGATGTCGTGCTGGCGCGCGCGATACTTGGTGAGCGTCTGCTTGCCGTCGCCGGGAATGATCTCCATGTCGATGCCCGCGCGCTTCATCGTCTGCTGCAGCGCCTCGGTGATCCCCTGCACCGGCTGCACGGTGCGCATGTCGATCGTCACCTTGAAGCCGTTCGGGTGGCCGGCCTTCGCGAGCAGCGCCTTCGCCTTCTCGACGTCGAGCTTGTACGGGTTTTCCGTCGAGGCGCCGAGCAGGCCGACGGGAAGGAAGTTCTGGTGGACGACGCCGATGTTCTTGATCAGCGTGTCGCCGATCGCCGAGTAGTCGACGAGCCACTTCATCGCCTCGCGCACTTCCGGCTTGGAGAGGATCGGATTCTTCTGGTTCAGGCTGAAGTAGTAGACGGTGCCCTTCGGCGTGGACGTCGTCTTGATGTCCTTGTTCGACGCGACTGCGGCGAGGTCCTGCGGCGTGAGGTTGCGCGCGATGTCGACGTCTCCCTTCTCGAGCAGCAGCCGCTGCGTGGCCGCCTCCTTGACGTGCCGGTAGATGACGCGGGCGAGCTTCGACTTCTCGCCGTAGTAGTTGTCGTTGCGCTCGAGCAGCAGGATCTCGTTGGCGCGCCATTCGCGGATCTTGAGCGGGCCCGACCCGGCGTAGTTCGTCTTGAGCCACGCGTAGCCGAGGTCGCCGTCCTGCTCCTTCGACAGCACGAGCTTCTTGTCGACGATCGCGGCGACATTTGCCGTCAGGCAGTTGAGCAGGAACGTCGGCGCGTACGCCTTGTCGGTCTCGAGCTGCAGCGCGAGAGGCCCGGTCTGCTTGATCTTGTCCTTCGCGTTGTCCTTGGTGAAGCCGAACTGCGTGAGGATGAACGCGGGCGTCTTGTCGAGGATCACCGCGCGCTGCAGCGAGAACGCGACGTCCTCGGCCGTCACCGGATTGCCGGATGCGAACTTGAGCCCGTCCTTCAGCTCGAAGTTGTACGTCTTGCCGTCCGGCGAGACCGTCCACGATTTGGCGATGTCGGGAATGAGCTTCGACGGGTCGGAGACGTCGAAGCGAATCAGCCGATCGTAGGCGTTGCCCATGATCTCGCCCGCCGATATCTCGAACGACTCCGCCGGGTCCATCGAGATGATGTCGTCGATCGCCCACGCGACGACCAGCGTGTCCTTCGGCGTCGCGGCGGCTGCCGGTCCGCCGCTCATCGCAAGCGCCGCGACGGCGACGGCGCCCAGCAGGCGGCCAACGAATGCTGGCAGCAGCGAATGGCTCATGGAGACTCCTCCCTGGTCAAAAGATCGGGCCGGACTCGAATGCATGTCCGAGCGGCGGCTGCACCGGCAGTCCATTCCCCGCCGGCGCGCGCGTCGAGTATACCGCCGGTCAATGCCAGACGCTGCGCGCGACGCGGGCCATGTTGCCGCCCATCACGAGGGCGGCCTCGTCCTGCGTCATGCCGGTCGACTGCAACGCGGTGGACAGCACTCGCCACGACGCGATCGGCGGATACGTGCTGCGCAGCAGCGCCCGGTCGTAGCCGGCCGCCTTGGGCCACCAATAGCCCGCGTCGAACGCCGTCGGCG
This sequence comes from uncultured beta proteobacterium, assembly GCA_963742965.1. GTDB lineage: Bacteria > Pseudomonadota > Gammaproteobacteria > Burkholderiales > Casimicrobiaceae > CAIWHR01. The sequence continues at coordinate 32,115 of CAVUOC010000002.1, forward strand.
GCGTGTCGTCGACGCCCGGCTGGTTGAAGCTGATGTCGAGGCCGATCCCCGCGTGCTCGACGCCGACGAGCTCCGCCACGTACGCCGCGTGCCGGGCGACGTGGTCGACCGTGGGTTCGCGCGAGCCGACGAACATCGACACGCCCGACACGCAGACGATGCCGCCGGTCGCCGCGCACGCGCGGATCTGCTCGTCGGTGACGTTGCGCCCGTGCTCGACCAGCGCCAGCGGATTGGAGTGGCTGAAGATCACCGGCTGCGTCGATGCCGCCATGATGTCGAGACTGCAGCGGCGGCCCGTGTGCGAGCAGTCCATCAGCAGCCCCGCGTCGTTGACCGCGCCAACGATGCGCCGCCCGAGCTCCGTCAGCCCGCGCTCGACGTCGTGACAGCCGTCCGCGACGCTGTTGTTGCGGTTGTACGCGAGATGGATCTGCCGCACGCCCAGATCGCGATAGAGCGCGACCATCGCCGGCTGCTTCTGCAGCGGCAGCGCGCCCTCGAGATCGAAGCCGATCGCGAGCCGCCCGCTCGCCGCCGCGCGCTCGATGTCGTCCACGCTCGACGCCAGCAGATAGCGATCGGGATGCGCGGCGATCCGCTCGCGGAACGCGGCGATCACCGCGAGAACCTGCGAGAGGGGGTTCATGTCCATGCCGACGTTGACCGACACGTAGTCGACCCCCGCCGCGCGGTACTCGTCGAGCGGCGCGAAATCCGCCTGCGGCGACAACGGCAGGCACGCGTGGGCCTCCCAGGTGATCATCGGAGTCCCTCTCGAGATCGGCCCGCTCGTGCCGGGCACGGTACCATGCGGCCCCGCCCAGACTACGCTGAGACAAAGCCGTCGGCGGACTTTACAGGTTTTCGTGCGGCGGCGGATTCCGAAACTGCAAGTCGTTCAGAAACTTGCGTTAATTACCACGGGCACGATTCTTGCATACGCGCTCCTGAGTCCGGAGTTCGCCATATGAAACGCCCGCGACGCGTCTTGAATGGGGAGGCTCCATGCGCATTTGGCAGCTATACGCTTTCGATGTTCATCGCCGCGGCACCCCTGGCGGCGTTCGCAGAGGATGCCGATGACTTCCTCGCGGTGCCGGAGCCCGCGAAGCTCGCGTTGCTCGGTGCCGGCGTTGTCGGGCTTGATCGTCTCGCGCTGCGTCAAGCGCAAGTAGACGCTCGGAGCCGCCGCCGCGCTACGGGTACTCCGTCGCTTACGGCGCGCACCTACTCCGGCGGATCGAGCAGGTGCCCGCCGTCGCATCATCATCATTGCCGAGACGCAGTGCTGGCCGTTGTCGACCCGCGTCGAAGGCTGATATCTGCCTTGCCAGAAACCAGCCCGGAAACTCGGCCATCCGGGGCGCCATGAGGTTGCGCGCGCCCGCCGAGTGCCATGCCGGTCTGACCCTGCTGGATTTGCAGCTCGAACAGCCTCGCCGCCTCCTGCGCTAGCCAGTTTTGCAGGCTTCGCGCGCGCTCGGTCTTGCCCCTCGCCGGCGCGATTGAGACGTGGACAGCGCGGCCGCCACGCCCTCCATCGTCGCGCAATGGTTGCCGTCTCGGGATCGGAGGCTGCCCTGGAACTGGGTGACGAACCGATCGGCCTGTCCGCGAACGAATTCCAGAAATCTTGGACTGCTGGTCGTCGCCGAAGCGCTGCGCAGCGGCCAGCGCTCCCCAGTGAAAGAAGTTGCGGCTCGGCGATCGCGTATAGCGATCGATCAATGCCCGGTAGAGAGCCGCCAACTCGGCGGCGATCCGCGCGTCGTAGCGATGGAGATCGCTATAAACGGCGATGGCGAGCCACGCCTCGCCGTTGTAATAGTCGGTCTCTTCGATCGAAGTGGGCAACGCTCGGAAGCCGGCCCCTGGAATGCCGCAGCATCAGCAAGCTCCTCGAGCCACGCCGATCGCAGATCGGCGAATCGATCGTCGCCCTGCGGCGGCGGCATAGTGGAGCTCCGCCAGCAACGCAAGCGCGCCCGTACCGGTCAGTGCCTGACCGTACTCGCCGGACGGCCTGAGAACTTTGCCGGCGCCGGCTTTTTCATAAAGCAGGTCGAAGCGCTAGAGCGCCGACTGAAGCTTCCATCGAAAGACGGGAAGCGAAAAGAGATACGTGCGCTCGATCCAGTATTCTGAGTGCGCGACTTGCCGATCGGGTAGCGATTGCCGCGCGAGTGCTGTGAGCGACCGCCGGATCGGCTCTAGCAGCCGAGCGTCGTGCGTGTGCCGGTAATAAGCGGCCAGCACCGAGACCGCGCCCGCCTGACGGATGAGATTAGCCGCGGACTTCAGCTCGGGATCGAGTGACTTGTCGGCGAGAAAGTCGAAGCCGTAAGGAAATAGCCCATCGTTCGTCTGCGACACAACCAGGCCGTCGATGGTGAGCCGCATCATCGCGGTGTGATCGGTGGCAAGCGAGGCGCCCGGCAACGCGGCCACGACCATCGCCGCAGCCGCGAAGATCCTTACCTTCATACCGCTCGCCGGACGGACGATCACGAGATCTTCGCCCCTTCAGGGCATGAGCAGCCCGCCGTTGACCTCGATCACCTGGCCGGTGACGTAACCGCTGAGCTTCGTCGCGAGCACAGATACAGGAACGCTCCGACGCATTCGTCCGGCGTGCCGATGCGCGCATGCGGAATCTGCAACGCCGTGCTGCGCAACTGCTCCGGGCGATGTGACGCGATCCTGCAATCGGTCGCGATCACGCCGGGCGACACGACATTCACGCGGATGCCTTCGGCGGCGACTTCCTTGGCGAGCGCGCTCGAGAAGGTCGCGATGAAACGCCTTCGCGCCGGCATACAGATCAGCGACCCGCCGCCCCCGCCGGTGCGCGCCGCGACCGAACTGACGTTGATGATGACGCCGCCCGCCCCCTGCTTGCGGAATTGCCGGACGCCGCCGCGGCAGGCGACGAACACGGGTGGACGTTGGTGGCGATCTGCGCGTCGAACAGGTCGTCCGGTCGTTTCGGCGATACGGGCAGCGCGTGATCTGGTCGCCGGCATTGTTGATCGAGGATGTCGAGGCGGCCCGAAGCCGCCTACCGTCTCGTCCAGGAGGCGTTCCGACGGTGCCGCGGCTGCGCGATGTCCCCCTGCGAGGAGCAGCGCCTTGCCGCCGCGCTGCTTCGATGTCGGCGGCAACGCTTTCGGCTTCCGCTGCGGCCGCTGCGATAATGCACGCGCGACCTGTGCGCCGCAGCACCAAGGCCGCGCGCAACGGCGGCGCCGATGCCGCGGCTCGCGCCCGTCACCAGGCATGCCTTGTCCTTGAGATCTCGAACTGCATGCATCTGTCACCATCGATTCGGGGCCTGTTCCTCGCGATTGTCAGGTTATGGCGCGTCGTGCCGACGCCAAGAAGAACGGCAGGGCGATGGCGTGAAACGCGTCCGGCTGCTCGAGTTGCGGCGTGTGCCCGGCGTCCTCGAGGACCTCGAGCGCGCGTCCCGGCGATGCGGTCCCGCATCTCCGCGCCGTGCTCGGGCGTACGCGCGCGGTCGTGGCGGCCCTGGATGATCAGCGTCGGCACGCGGATGCGGCCGAGGTCGTCGAGCGTGCGCGATGTTCGCGTTCGAACGGGCGGCCTCGACCGCCGCCGGCTTGCGACGCGTGACAGCGCGATCCCGCGGTACTCGGCGAGCTTCGTCGCGGCGGCGGCTTGTAGAAGAACCCATCGACGATCGGCGTGACGGTCGCCTCGTTCCAGGGCGCCGCTCCAATCACGTCGGCCTTCGCGAGCGCGCCGGCCGCGATCGGCCGTGAATCCGCCGGTGGCCACCAGCAGCAGCCGCGACAACGCGCTGCCGGATGCCGCAGCACGAAATGCTGCGCGACCACGCCGCCCATCGAGCCGCCGACCAGCACGATCTGCGCTCCGACGCCGTGCCATCGAGAAGCGCCGCCAACGCGTCGGCAAGGCCTCCATCGTGTAGGGCCCGGCTTCCCGCGCGGAGCGCGCCGAAGCCCGGCAGATCGACGGCGAGCCCACGCACGCCGTCCGCGGCGAGACGATCGAGCGTCGGCGCCCAGTAGCGCCGACGACTGGCAGAAGCCGTGGACGCAGACGATGGCGGGCTCGGTGCCTCGTCCGTTCGACGCATCGATCACATGCACATGGTGCTAGCTCGCCTTCTTCAGGTCCTGCGCCTTCTTGGCCGAGGCCGCCAGCGCTTCCTGCGGCTTGATCTGGCGCAGCAGCGCGTTCTGGATCTGCTGCCTGGGTGAAGCGGTCCCAGTCGTTGTACCAGGGCGCGCTTGATGTTCTCGCGCGCCTGCGCGGTGCCGTACTGCTGCTCGCGCACGTCGCGGTCGTATCCCGCCTTGCTGCTGCGCCTCGATGATGTCGGGATCCTTGTCGAGCGACTTGAACGCGTAGCCGACGCCGTACTTCAGGTACCAGTCCTTCGCGGTGTACGTAACTGCCCGTTCGCGTCCTTGCCGCCCATGTAGTAGATCAGCCGCCAGGCGGCATCCTTGCACCTTGGTCTCGGCGCCGATGCCGTAGAGCCGCGTCCAGCCCATCGGTCCCTTACCGACGTCCTTGAGCCCGGGGAAGCGCATCGTCTCGATGTCGCCGGCGCGCTTGCTGATGCTGCGGGTTGTTGGCGCGCGGGAAGACGTTGCCGACGTTGGACGTGAACACGCCCTGCCCGCTCAGGAAGCGTCGCGCGCCTGCGTCTCGTCGAGCTCCAGGCCCTTGCGGGTCGAGGATCTCCCAGCTGTGCATGGCCTCGACGCATCCATTCGAGCACGGCGAGCGCGGTCTTGTCCTCGTTGGGGAAGACCGGGTCCATCGCCTCGTTGAACAGGCTGTCCGCCCGAGGCGAAGACCATCGACCAGAACTCGGTCAGCCCGTCGACGTTGGTCTTGAAGCCTTTCAGGATCGGGTACTTGCGCGATCCCGGCCTTCTTCACTTCCAGCGCGGCCGCCTTGAGCTCGTCGAGGGTAACCGGCGACTTTGCTCACACCGGCCTTCTGCAGCGAGCTTCTTGTCGTACATGTAGACGTAGATGTCGCCGTAGTACGGCGTGCCGTACTGCTTGCCCTTGTAGAACATGCGCCTCGCAGGTTGAACGGGAAGATGTCCTTGTTGAGCTCGTCGAGCTTCGGCAGGCCGTCGATCGGCTGCACCCAGCCGGCCTCGACCCAGGCGCCGAGATTGGTGTCGCGCACGTAGAAGCAGTCCGGCTCCGTGCCTGGCATTGAACAGCGCGACCATCTTCTCGTTGTAGAGCTGCAGGTCGAGCGGCGTGTAATTGACCTTGATGTCCGGGTTCTGCTCCATGAACACGCTTGACGTTCGCCTCGACGACCTGCGGCTCGAAGGCCCAGCCCGGCGAACGTCACCGTCGTCTCGCTGCGCCGCGCGCGGCCGATCAGCCAGGCCGGCGAGCGCCGAGACCGGCGCCAGCCGCCGCTGCCGTCTCAGGAACCCGCAGCGAGATTGCTCGGCGCGATGTGTCGCAGTGTCGTCATGATGCTACTCCATGATGATCTCCCCGTTGCGGAATGGCTCGAGTCCCGGCCTCAGTCCTTGACCGCGCCGCTCGTGAGTCCCTGCACGATCAGCCGCTGGAACACGAACGCGAGCACGAGCGGCGGGATCGACGGCCAGCACGCCGCTGGCCGCCATCAGCGTCCGCTCGGTCGTCACGTCCGTTGCGAAGCCCGGCGACCACGACCGGCAACGTCTTCGCGGCCATCGTGCTGGTGAGGATAACGGCGAACAGATAGTCGTTCCATGCCGTCATGAACGCGAACATCGCCGCCGCGACGAGGCCCGGCGCCGCGGCCGGCAGCAGCACGCGCACCAACATCTGGCACCAGTTGCAGCCGTCGACGAGCGCGGCTTCCTCGAGCGCGCGCGGGATGCTCTGGAAGTAGTTCTTCAGGAGCCAGATCGTGAACGGCAGCGTGAAGGTCAGATAGGTGATGATGAGCGCCGCGAGGTTGTCGAGCAGGCCGATAGGTCTTGATCGTCAGGTAGAGCGGCACGATCAGCGCGATGCCGGGCACCATGCGCGAGCCGAGATAGAGCAGCAGCAGCGAGGTCCGCGCCGGGAAATGTGAATGCGCGCGAGGCTGTAGCCGGCGAGCGATGCCGAGCACCACGTTGATGAGCCGCGGTGCCGCCCGCCGCGATCAGCGAATTCACCATGCTCGGGCAGCGTCTGCTCGGCCGCCGGCTGCCGACGACCGCCCGGGTCCCGGAGGGATCGAAGAACGTCAGGTAGTTATCGAAAGCGTGGCGTTCTGTCGGAATCCATTGCGGCGGGACCGAGAGCGCATCGCTGCTCGTGCATGAAGCTCGTAGCACAAGCCAGCGAGAACGGCGCCAGGATGTAGATGGCACGACCAAGGCCCCGCCGAGCATCAGCAGGCAGATCCGCCCGCGTGACTCGCAGCCCGTCGCCTGCGTGATCCGATGCGCGCGCCATCATGCTCTCGAACTCTCCCCGCCGGTAGAGGACGCGGAAGTAGACGAGCGCGAGTGCAAACGTGATCAGGCTGATCGTATAGGCATAGGCATTGCCCAGCCCGAAATCGAGACTGTCGAATGTCGTGAGATACGTCTTCCAGGTCAGCGTCGTGGTCGCGGTGCCCGGGCCCTCCGGCGGTGAGCACATAGATCACGTCGAAGGCGCGGATCGCGGACATGGTCTGCAGGATGAGCACGATCAGCAGCGGCTGCGCGAGCCACGGCAACGTCACGTAGCGGAAAAGCTGCAACGCGCTCGCCGCCGTCGACGCGCGCCGCATCATAGAGCTCCGCCGGGATACGTCTGCAGCGCGGCAAGCAAGCAGGATCACGACAGCGGCACCACGTTCCAGACGTCGGCCCACGACCAGCGCCAGAAGCGCCGAGGTCGGATCCGAGAGCCAGCCCCTGATATTCGCTGATCAGACCGAGGCTCGACGAGCAGCGCCGTTCAAGCGCGCCGACCTTGGAGTCGTAGATCCACTGCCACATCAGCCCGTTGACGACCGGCGGGATCGCCCACGGCAACAGGATCAGGGTGCGCACGAAACCGCGGCCGGGAAACTGCTGATTGAGCAGGAGCGCGAAACAGGATCCCGAGCACGACCACCAGCGCAACCACCAGCGCGGTGAACTGCGAGCGTGATCCACAGCGCCGACCAGAACTCCTCCGACTCGAGAGATCTGACGGTAATTCTCGAGCCCGACGAAGTCGAAGACACGCGGCCGCTTGAGGTTGTACTTGTGCAGGCTGATCCAGGCCGAGTAGGCGATCGGATAGCCGGCGAGCAGGACAATCGCGATCAGCGAAGGAGCGTTGAGCAGAAAGGCGAACGAGGGGACGCCGCTCGTAACCGATCCCGCCGGCGCGCATCCCAGCCATTCGCCCCGCTGCGGGCAGTGCGCTCGACGGGCGATGCCCGCACGACACGCTGCCGGGCTCGATGGATGCCACCGCCGTGCGCTCCATCGTCGGCAGTCAGCCGTGCGCCTTCTTGTGGTGACCTTCGTCGGAACGAGCTTGTCGGCGCCTTCGCCGCCGCGCTTCGCGAGGTCGGCGAGCAGCCCCTCGTCGGAGAGGTCGAGCTTGTGCGACGCTTCCCAGTCGTCCGCGGCGGTCTTCTCCAGCCGCTTCACCGCGTGATGGTCGTCGGTCTCGATCGCGAGCTCGCGCCGCGCGTCGAAGCTGCCCGGCGCGAGGTTGATCGAGCCGACGATCGCGCGCTTGCCGTCGGCGAGCAGCATCTTCGCGTGCAGCTTCAGGTGCTTCATCGTGTGCACCTTGGCGCCGACGTCCTGCAGGATGCGCAGGCCGCCGACGCCCTCGATCAGCTTGTCGGGCTTGAGCGAATGCGGCGGCTTGGCCAGGATGTGGACCTTGACGCCGCGCGCGCGCCGCGCGCACCAGCCGCTCGATGATCACCGTGTCCTGGTAGCGCTCGTTCTGCACCCACAGCGAGTGCTTCGCGTCGTCGATGAACGCGGCGACGCGCTGCGCGGCCGTTGTTCGGGCACCAGATCAGCGGCGATTCGGGATGCGGCGTGAAGTCCTCGTGCTCCCAGTCGGCGTCGAAGCAGGCCACCATCTCGGCGACCTCGTAGCTCGTGCGTCGTGACGACCGCGTAGTCGCGCGTCTCGGTGAGGTCCTTCGGCTCCCAGTTGAGCGACTCGACGAAGCCGATCTCGTCGTCGACGCACCATCGACTTCTGGTGCGTCAGGTCGAACGCCGGATTGCTGTCGCGCACCTCGATGCCGGCGGCGGCGAGCGTCTTGCGCGACTCCTCGTTCTCGGTCTCGCCGCTGCGCCGCGCCGGGTTGAGCATCACCCGGACCTTGACGCCGCGCTGCTTGGCGGCGATCACCGCGTCGAGCAGCGTCGTGTCGGTGAACAGGAACATCCGGATGTTGAGCGCGCTGCTTCGCGCGCGTTGATCGCGTCGAGGATGGGCTTCGCGGTGTCATCGGGAAGGACGATCAGCTTGTGCGACATGGTGGCCTCCTGAATGTGCGACGGGTTCGGAGCGGCGGGCGAGTCGCGGCTCACGCCGCGCCGCGGTCGGGCGGCGTCTCGAACTGGATGCGGTGCAGCTCCGCGTAGACGCCGCCGCGCGCGATCAGCTCGTCGTTGGTGCCTTCCTCGGCGACGACGCCGTCCTTCAGCACGATGATCTTGTCGGCGTCGCGTATCGTGCGACAGGCGGTGCGCGATCATGATGACGGTGCGGCCCTTCATCAGCCGCTCCAGGCCCTCGATCACCAGGCTTCTCGGACTCGGTGTCGAGCGCGGCGGTCGGCTCGTCGAGGATCATGATCGGGCTGTTGCGGATCACCGCGCGCGCGATGCCGATCCGCTGGCGCTGGCCGCCCGACAGCGTGTCGCCGCGCTCGCCGACGACCGAGTCGTAGCCGTGCGGCATGCGCGCGATGAATTCGTCGGCGTTGGCGAGCTTCGCCGCGGCGACGATCTCCTCGTCGCGTCGCGCCGGGCTGGCCGTAGGCGATGTTCTCGCGGATCGTCCCGCGGAACAGCACCGTCTCCTGCAGCACGAAGCCGATCTGCGCGCGCAGCGCCGCGAGCTTATGCGTCGCGATGTCGATGCCGTCGATCAGCACGCGGCCGCCGGTCGGATCGTAGAAGCGCGGCATCAGGCTCACGACCGTCGACTTGCCGCTGCCGGTCGGGCCGACGATGCCGACGACCTGCCCGGGCTTGATCGTGAACGAGACGTCGCGTCAGCACCGGCGGCTTCGTCGCCATAGCCGAACGCGACGTGCTCGAACGTGATCTCGCCCTTCACGCGGCCCGGATCGACGGCGTCGGGGCGCTCGTGGATGATGTCGTCGGCGCGAGAGGATCTTCTGGATGCGCTCCAGCGCGACGGTCGTCTGCGCGATCGCGCTGGTCATGCTCGCGAGGTCCTTCACCGGCTTGAAGAACTTCGTCAGGTAGGCGAGGTAGACGGTCAGCGCGCCGGCGGTCATCGTGCCGGCGACGATCAGCGCCGTGCCCTTCCACAGCACGATCGCCGGTGCACAGCGCGACGACGATGCTGACGACCGGCGAGAGCAGCGACTTGACCTGGCGCGCCTTGAGCGCGGCCTCGACCGTCGCGTGGCTCGCCGTCCTGCATGTGCGCGAGCTCGAGGTCCTGCCGGCCGAACGCCTTCACCGCGCGCACCGAGCCCAGGCCTTCCTGGACGACGGCGACGACCTCGCTCTGCTTGCACGCGCACGGTCCGCGTCACCTCCTTGACCGCCTTCTTGAAGCGCATCACGAACATCAGCAGGAACGGCGTCACGCCGACCGCGATCAGCGTGAAGTCCCAGTCGAGCCAGAACATGAGCCCCAGCATGAAGACGATCGTCACGAGGTCGACGACGATGCCGAGCGTCGACGACGACGCGAAGCCCTGGACGGTCGACACGTCGCTGGTGATCGTCGACATCAGCGCGCCGGTCTTCGCGGTGTCGTAGAAGCCGAGCGAGAGCCGGTGCAGGTGCTCGTAGATGCGGATCCGCAGGTCGTTGGCGACCCACTGGCCGATGCTCGTCGTGTAGTAGTTGTCGATGTAGGTCGCGATCGCGCCGAAGATCGCGATCACGAGCGTCGCGATGCCGGCGAAGAGCGCGACGCCCAGCGTGTGGCGGCCGATGCCGTAGTCGTGCGCCCACGCGAGCCACTCGGGCAGCTGGTGGTTGCCCAGCGCGTCGTCGAGAACGAGCTTGAGCGGCCACGGCGCCGCAAGGCTCATCGCGATCTCGACCAGCATCGCGGCGAACACGATGAGGAGCCACCCGTGGTAAGGCCGGAGAAGCTCCAGCACCAGCTCGGCTGGTCGACGCGCGGGGCGCGGGCGTCGTCGTGTCCGGCGGCGACGGGCTTGGCCGGAGCGTCGTGGCGGTGTGATTGGACATGAGCTGCGGGGAGGCTCGATGTACGGCAATCCTCGCCCGCTTTGTTCGGCCGCGTCAAGTGAGGGCACGCGGACTCGACCGCTCTGGTCGGACCCTCGATTGGCCGCCGGCTGTCTGCTTCTCCTTCTCCATCACGCGCGGACGCTCGCCAGCCAGTCGGTCCAGTCGTAGGGCTTGTTCTCGGCGAAGCGCTTCTGCAGGTTGGCGAGGACGTTCGCCCCAAGCCTTGTCGAAGTAGGCGTAGGCCTGGTCCCATTGGCCGCCGTCGCCCCAGCCGCCGTGATGCAGCGACACCTCGGTCTCGTTGTCGCCGACCGGCTTCAACCGCACCGTGACGTAGGTGCGCTGCGCGCGCGCTTCGGGCAGGTGCGGCGGCGCGTTCCATGTGACGGTGAACATCTTCCTGTCCTGGATCGCCAGGAAACGCATGTCGTCGGCCCCTTCAGCCCGGGCGGCGCGTAGGGATTCATGTAGATCTCGAACGGCTCCGTCGACCGCGCCTCGACGCGAGCATCGGGAGCGAAAATGGTCTTCACGCCCTCGGTCGTCGTCCATGCCGCCCAGACCGCGTCGACCGGCGCCTTGACCCGGACTTGCTTGTCGATCGCGCGCTCCTGCGCGAGCGCGACACAGCTCGCGACGATCGCCAGCGTGGTCGAGACCGATGCGCAACGACGGGACGAATCGGGGTCAGCACGGCGTATGCTCGACGGGCTCCCGGGCATGGTGACGGCAGCACTCCGAAGAGTCAGGGCGCGATGTAAGCGGTCTTCACCGTCGTGAAGAACTCGGCGGCGTAGCGCCCCTGCTCGCGCGGCCCGTAGCTCGATCCCTTGCGGCCGCCGAAGGGCACGTGATAGTCGACGCCCGCCGTCGGCAGGTTGACCATCACCATCCCCGCCTCCGCGTTGCGCTTGAAGTGCGACGCGTGCTTGAGCGACGTCGTGACGATTCCCGAGCACAGCCCGAACGGCGTGTCGTTCGCCGTCGCGAGCGCCTCGTCGTAGCTCTTCACGCGTATCACCGCCGCGACCGGTCCGAAGATCTCCTCGCGCGCGATGCGCATCGCGTTGGTCGCATCGGTGAAGAGCGCCGGCGCGAGGTAGTAGCCGTCCTTCGCGCGCTTCACGCGCTCGCCGCCGATCGCGAGCTTCGCGCCCTCGCCGCGGCCGATCTCGACGTACTTCAGGTCGGTGTCGAGCTGGCTCTGATCGACGACCGGCCCGATGTCGGTGCCCGGCGCAAGCGCGTCGTCGACCTTGAGCGAGCGAAGCTTCTCCGTGACCGCGGCGACGAAGCGATCGTGAATGCCGTCGGTGACGATCAACCGCGACGATGCCGTGCAGCGCTGTCCGGTCGAGAAATACGCGCCTTGCACCGCGCAGTTGACCGCGGTGGCGAGATCGGCGTCGTCGACGATCACGAGCGGGTTCTTGCCGCCCATCTCGAGCTGGATCTTCGCCATCCGCGCGACGGCCTTCGCGGCGATGCCGCGGCCCGTCTCGACCGAGCCGGTGAAGCTGATGCCGGCGACGTCCGGACTCGCGACGATCGTCTCGCCGACGACCGAGCCGCGGCCCATCACGAGGTTGAACACGCCGGCCGGCAATCCGGCCTTCGCCAGGATCTCGGCGATCGCCCACGCACAGCCCGGGACGAGGTCCGCGGGCTTCATGACGACGGTGTTGCCGTAAGCGAGCGCCGGCGCGATCTTCCAGGCCGGAATCGCGATCGGGAAGTTCCACGGCGTGATGAGGCCGACGACGCCGAGCGGCTCGCGCGTGATCTCGACGTCGATCCCCGGGCGCACCGACGGCACTTTCTCCCCGGCGAGGCGCAGCGCCTCTCCGGCGAAGAACTTGAAGATGTTTCCGGCGCGCGCGGCCTCGCCGACGCCTTCGGGCAGCGTCTTGCCTTCCTCGCGCGAGAGGAGCCGCCCGAGCTCGTCCTTGCGCGCGAGGATCTCGTTGCCGGCGCGATCGAGGATGTTCGCGCGCTCCTGGATGTTGCCGCTCGCCCAGGCGGGAAACGCCTGCTTCGCCGCTGCGATCGCCGTGCGCGCCTGCGCGGCGTCGGCCTGCGCGTATTCGCCGATCACGTCGGCCGAGATCGGACGGATTGCGGTTGGGCGTCGCGGTCGCGCCCGCGACCCACTCGCCGGCGATGAAGTTGCGAAAGGGATCGGTGGCCATCGTTTTCCTTCAATTGGATTGCGACTGCGCAGCCGCCGCGGCGAAGCAGCCCGCGCGCAGCGAGATTGCGCATGAGCGCCGCGACGCCGAACGTCCACGGCGCGATCCGGTCGGAGCGGTCGACGCGGTTGACGAGCGCGCCGAGGAGCGGCGTCTTCACGGTGACGACGTCGCCGACCTCGTGCGTGAAGCCCTCGCCGGGCGCGCGCCGATCCTGCGTCGGCGCGAACATCGTGCCGAGGAAGAGCACGAGGCCGTCGGGATACTGGTGATTCGGCCCGATCGCATGCGTGACGATGTCGAGCGGGTCGCGGCTGATCCGCGACATCGAGCTCGCGCCGTCGAGCACGAAGCCGTCGGGGCCGTCGATCGCGCATCGCGAGCTCGCACCGGCGCACGTCGTCGATGCCGAAATGCGCGTCGAACAGGCGAATGAACGGCCCGATCGCGCAGGACGCGTTGTTGTCCTTCGCCTTGCCGAGCAGCAGCGCGCTGCGGCCCTCGAAGTCGCGCAGGTTCACGTCGTTGCCGAGCGTCGCGCCGACGCGTGCGCGCGCGGCTGTTCACGACGAGCACGATCTCGGGCTCGGGGTTGTTCCATTCCGACTTCGGATGCAGGCCGACGTCGCCGCCGGTGCCGATCGCCGACATCGGTTGCGCCTTCGTGAAGATCTCGGCATCCGGGCCGATGCCGACCTCGAGGTACTGCGACCACGCGTGCTGCGCGATCAGCACGTCCTTCAGCCGCGCGGCCTCCGGCGAGCCCGGCTTCACCGCGGAGAGATTGTCGCCGATGACGTCGACGATCGATTTGCGCACCGCCTCGGCCTTCGCCGGGTCGCCGCGCGCCTGCTCCTCGATCACGCGCTCGAGCATGCTGGAGACGAACGTGACGCCGCTCGCCTTGATCGCCTGAAGGTCGCACGGCGCGAGGAGCCACGGCTTCGCGTCGTCGCGCTCGCGCTCCGACGAGTTGGCGAGGACCTCGGCGAGCGCGCCGATGCGCGGCAACGCGCGCGCCGGATCGCATCGCCGCGACCGGATCGTCGAGCTCGAGCAACGCCTGGACCGTCGGCGCGACGCTCGACACGTCGAAGAGCGCGTCGTCGCGGACGAGCGCCGGCGACGGTCCGCCCTGCCCCGGCACGAAGACGCGGGCGACGAGCGTCGCCTGGCCGCGATCGACAGGGAGGCACGCGGCAAGGGTCAGACGTTCCTTCACGGAGGGCTCCTCGGGGAAAGGGTCGCGCGTGGCGGGATTCTAGCCGACCATCAGACCCAGACGCGCGAGATGCCGCAGCGCGGCGTCGAGCTCGGGCATGGTCTTGCTCGCCGGCAAGCCGGGCCACATCGCCTCGGCGATCTCCGCGCGCGTGCGCGTTCCGTCGAGCAACAGGAAGAGCCGCAGCGTATCGCCGTGGAACGTCCCGTGCTCGTGGCGGAGGCTGGTCGACGGGCCGCCGCGCTGTGCCTGCAGCCGCGCGAGCGGGCTTCCCATGGGGCGATCGCCCGCGGCCGGCACGAACGGCGATGCCGCGTAATGGAGCTCGACCACTCCGCCGGCATAACACTGCAGGATTTCGGATGCGAAGCCGCCGCGCTCTTCGTCGGTCGACGCGCCCGACATGCCCGCGCGCTCGCGGGCGGCGGCCTCGAGCTCGTCGAACGGCACCGCCATGGGCCAGCGCTCGGCGAGCGTCAACATCGCCGCTTTCGTCAGCCGGGTGGGCGTGGTCATGCCCGGGCCCTCGGGCATCTTGAATTCCTCGATCGCATTCGACTGGAGGTCCGGCTTGTCGCGCACGGGCTTGGCCTTGGATGCGAGGCGAAGCCCCGTCACGCGCTCCGGCGAGACCTTGCGGTCGAGCGGCAGGTCGCTGCGCACGAGCAGTGTTTCCCGGAACGTCCGCGCATGCAGAAAATCGATGAATTGCTCGCGCTTCAGCAGGTCGGGCGCCACGCGCGCCAGCGTCTCGTTGACCTTCGGCGAGAACCCGCCGCCGAGCATCGTCGCGAAATTGGCCTCGCCCAGGTACCCGAGGCCGTGCCGGGTGGCACGCTCGATGAACTGATGGAAGTACACCGGCTCGTTCACTTCCTCCAGGTGGTCGTGGAGGATGTAGTAGTCGGCCTGCGTGCGCAGGAAATCGGCCTCGAGGCGCAGCGCCTTGCCGTACACGGTCGTGTCCTCCTTGACCGATTCGGCGAGGAACTCGAGAACCGCGCGAGCTTCCGCGACGCGCTTCGCCGGCTCCTCGATGCCGCGCGTGTGATAGCGCATCGCGTCGCGGACGACGCTGCGTATCCGCCATCCCGGAAGCGTGTTGTAGCTCACGTACGCGATGCCTGCCGGACGAAGCTGGCGCGCGCAGATCGCGAGGAGCCCCTCCTGCACCGCATTCGGCACCCACGAGTACACGCCGTGCGCAATGATGTAGTCGAACTCGCCGTAGGACTCGGCAAAATCCATGATGTCCATGGCGAGGAGCTGGATATTGGTCAGCCCGAGCGCCTTCACGTCGGCGATGCCGCGCTCGATCTGCACCGGCGAGAAATCGATGCCGATGAACTCGGAATCGGGCAGGCTCGCCGCCATCGGCAGGAGATTTCCGCCCGACGCGCAGCCCACTTCGAGCACGCGGCACGCTTCGACCGGCGCGGGCTTCATCGCCGAACAGCCAGCCGATCGTCGCCAGCCGGTCCGGGTGCGACTGCGGGAACGGGAAGCTCAGATACGGAAACTCGTCGTAGCTCTGGCGCAGCTCGGCGCTCATCGATGCTCCGGTCGGGAAAGGGGTCGCGCAGGAATAGGCGCCCGGTGCATTATGTTAGCCGTCCATCGAAGCTTGCGGCGGCGGCGGCAGCGACAAAGTCGCCGGCAACGCGCTCTGACGGGGGGTACGATGAAGCACCGGGTGATGGCGTCGATCGCAACGATGTTGGTGCTCGCTGCGCAGGCGGCGTTCGCCAATTTCCACCTGTTCCAGGTCGAGCAGCTCTTCTCGAATGCCGACGGCAGCGTGCAATTCATCGTCATGCACGAGTTCGCCGGCATGAACGGCGAGAACCTGTGGGCGGGCAACATGCTCACCAGCACGCACGCCGGGGCGTCCAGGACCTACATGTTCAACAAGAACCTTCCCGGCGGCTCGACCGGATATTACGGCGAGATGATGCCGAGCCCGACGGCGAACAAAAGGGTGCTGATCGCGACGACAGGGATTTGCCGCGCTCGGGCTGATCACGCCCGATTTCATCGTGCCGAACGGCTTCCTCCCGACCAACGGCGGCACGCTCGATTACGCGGGCGTCGAGACGTTCACCTTCTCTTCGCTGCCGACCGACGGCGTCACCGCGATCAACCGCAGCGGCGCGACGATTCAGAACGTCGCCACCAACTTTGCCGGGCAGTCGGTGTCGGTGACCGCGACGGCGCCTCCCGCGGCGATCGTCCCGCTCGCCGGCGTCTGGTTGAATCCGGCCGAATCGGGCTCCGGCTTCGGGCTCGATTACCAGAACGGCACGCTCATCGTCGAGGCGTACTCGTATTTGCCGGGCGGGGCGTCGCAGTGGTATCTCGCCGCGGGTCCCGTCGTCAACAACGTCTTCACCGCAACCCTCGACAAGTACACGGGCGGCCAGTGCATCTCGTGCGCGTACAAGGGCCCGCGCTCGCCGGGCAACGACGGCACGATCACGATCACGTTCACGTCGCCGACGACCGCCACCGTCGATCTGCCGGGCGGCCGCCACATCCAGATCCAGCGCTTCTTCCAGTAGCCCGCACCAGCGCTGCTTCCATCGGAAGCGCGACGGCGCACTTGCGTCGGGCTCGAGGCATGAGCGCCCTGCTCTGTTGCATCCGAGCGGCGTCGACTGCCGGATGTTCAACGGTTCCTGACGTTCCCGATCCCCGCCTCGCCGGAAGCTGTTACATTCCCGGCGCATGGGGGCACGGCCGCATCACCGCGGGCTATCGGCGCAGGACATGGAGGCGATCCTCGGGGTGACCAGCGCCCTCGCGGCGCCGTTCGACCTGATGACGATGCTCGCCGAGGTCGTCAACGCCGCAAAGCAGGTGCTCAAGGCGGACCGCGGCTCGGTGTGGCTCTACGACGGCGACGCCGACGAGCTGGTTCTCGAGGTCGCGACGGGTATCCGCCCGGTACGCGTTCGCGCCGGCACGGGTCTCGTCGGGACCTGCGCCCGGCAGCGCAAGATCATCAACGTCCCGGATTGCTACGCCGATCCCCGCTTCGATTCGGCGGTGGACAAGGCGTCGGGCTACCGGACGCGCTGCATGCTGACGCTGCCCCTTGTCGACCACAAGGGCGTCCTCGTCGGCGTGATGCAGGTGCTCAACAAGTCCGGCGGCGTGTTCGACGACGACGACGAGATCCTGGCAACGGCGCTGGCGGCGCAGTGCGCGGTGGCGTTGCAGCGGGTGCGGATGACCGAGGCGCTGATCGACGGCGAGAAGATGCGCCAGGAGCTCGAGGTCGCGCGCGTCGTCCAGATGTCGACGCTCCCGGCGACGATGCCTTCGGTGCCGGGCTACGACGCGCACGGCACGTTCCGGCCGGCCGAGCTCACCGGCGGAGACACCTTCGACCTGTCCGTCTGCGACCAGGGGCTCGTCGCGGTGCTCGGCGATGCGACCGGCCACGGGATCGGGCCGGCGCTTTCGGTCACCCAGATGCAGGCGATGCTGCGGATGGCGTTCAGGCTCGGCTCCGACCTCGAAACCGCGCTGATCCAGGTCAACAACCAGCTCGCCGAAACGCTCGCCGACGATCGCTTCATCACGGCATTCGTCGGCGTGCTCGATCCGTCCACGGACCGGATCCGCTTCCACAGCGCGGGCCAGGGACCGATCCTCCACTTCCAGGCGGCAGCGGGCGTCTGCGCGCGCTACAAGCCGACGAGCTTTCCGTTGGGCGCCATGCCATTGTCATCGCTGCGCCCCGCAGTGACCATCGAGATGCAGCCCGGCGACATCCTGATCCTCCTGTCGGACGGCATATATGAATACCGCAATGCGGCAAACGAGCAGTTCGGCGAAGGACGAGTCGAGGAAATCGTCCGCGCCCACCACACGACGACGATGGCCAGGCTCTCGGCGCGATTGCTCGAGTCGGTCCAGGAGTTCGCGGATGGTGCGCCGCAGGAGGACGACATCACGATGGTGTTGGTGAAGCGATCCGGCGGCGGAACCACCCATCGAATGTTCAAGCGGACCTTCGACTCGATCCAGGGGATCTTCGATTTCACCTCGGAGGTGTTCGACCGCGAGCACATCGACCGGGGTTTGCTGCCGACCGTGGACTTTACGCTGGAAGAGTTGTTCACGAACATGGTCAAATACAGCACCACGAGCAACGCGCGCCGTGCGCATCGACATCGCCGCGATCGAGCATGGCGTCGAAGTGACGCTGACCGATTATGATGTCGAGCCGTTCGATGTCACGCGGGCGCCGGATGCCGACATCACGCTGCCCATCGAACAGCGCAAACCTGGGGGTTTGGGGCTGCACCTGATCCGGAGGCTCGTGGACTCGGTCGCCTACGAGTATTTCAAAGAGGATCGGCGGAGCCGCATCACGTTCAGAAAGACCGCCGAGGCGGCCGCAGCGGAACGCAGGGGGAAAGAATGCTCGCGATTGATTTCGGCGCCGATGACGTGGTCGTCATCGCCGGCCGCCTGGACGCCGCGCAGTGCGCGACGGCCCAGTCCTTCCTCGACAAGGTCGAGGGCAAGGTCACGCTCGACTGCAGCAAGCTCGAGTACATCTCCAGCGCGGGGCTGGGGGTGCTGCTCAAGACCCAGAAACGGCTGCTCGCCAGCGCCGGCAAGCTGCGGCTCGTCGGGCGTCAGCGCCCACCTGCGGGACATCTTCGTCTACTCGGGCTTCGATCAGATCTTCGAGATCGAGGCGGCGCGCTGATCCCCTCCCAACCTTTCAGACCGCGCCGTGTAATTGTGGACAATGACGCTGATCTTGAACTCGTTGAGCGCTGCCGGAAAGGCGATTGGTCGGCCTTCACCGAGCTCGTGGTCCGTTTACAGCGTCGGATGTCGCGCTGATCAAAACGGCGCCTTCCGCCAGCCAGGCTCGTGGGCGCGCTCGACACACAAGGATCTCTGGCAGCTCTACATGCTCGGGAAGTGAGGCGGCGTCACGAGAGCGGCACGACGTTGCGCGCGGGCGCGACGCTCACGTCGGCGACTCCGCTTTTCCGCAACGCGCGGGCGACGAAGCCGGACGCCTTCGCCTCTTCGATGAATTCGGCCAGGTAACGCGCTGCCGCGGGCCGTCCTCGCGGCACGCCCGCGGCCTGCCGGATCACCATGAAGCTCCCGTCGATCACGCGATGGCCCGGATGCTTCTCGGCGGCGGCGACGAGCGGCTGCCGCACGCCGGCAACCGCGTGGAGCCCGCCTTTGAGATAGAGGTCGATCGCGGCACGCGAGCTCTCCTCGCGGACGATCTGCGCGCGCTTGAGCTCGCGAGTGAGGAAGAGGTCGTACGCGGTCTTCAGTCCGACGGCGATCTTCACGCCTTCGCGATCGAAGTCCGCGATCTTGCACAGCGGCGAGTCCTCGGGAACCATGTACGTGCCCTCGATGTGGACATACGCATCGGTGAACGCGATGTCGACGGCGCGCGCCGGGTCGATCGCCAGGAACGCGACGTCCCACGCGTTCTCTTTCGACGCGTCGGCGAGCTTCCCGGCCGTGTCGAAGACGACGTAGCGCACCGGCACGCCGAGCTGCTTCGCGAGCAGCGCCGCGAGCGCCGGGCCGACGCCGCGCGGATCGCCGCCTCCGGCGTCACGCTGCGCAATGACCGGGTTTCCGACGTTGATGCCGGCGCGCAGAACGCCGGTCGGCGCCATCTCCAGGCGCACCGACTCCGTGTCTCCGTTCATTTCCCGCCCCCGTCGATGAGTCTGCGCAACTTGGCGACCGCTGCGTCGGGCGCCGTCAGCACGGGCACGCCGACCTTTGCCCGGACATCCTTCGCCGCGCGCGACGTCGAGAATTGCGCGAGCATCACGGCGTCGCAAGCGGCCGAGCTCGCCGACTTTCTCGGCGAGCAGGCGGTTGTGCGTCGCGACGTCTCCGCCGCGCAGAGCTTGCATCGCCTCCTCGACGACGACCGTCTTCAGCCGCGGCGCGGGCCGGCGCGTCGACGCCGCTTCGTCGAACTCCGCCTGCAACGGCGCGACGGACGGCGCGAACGTCGTCAGCATGCCGATCCGCTCTCCGCACGACATCGCCGCCTCGAACATCGCCTCGTTGGGCTTCAGCACCGGAATGGGCAGGCGTTGCGCGGCGCGCTCGATCGCCGGCCCGAACGCAGAGCACGTGAAGAGGATGGCGTCCGCCCCGGCATCGAACGCGTAGCGCGAGAGGATCGTGAAACGCTCGAACATCCGATCGGTGAGCTCCGGCGTTTCGGCCCTGTCGTCGGCCAGCGAGTCGTCGAGAATGTTGACGGTGCGCGCGTCCGGCCAGCCGGAAGCGAACGCCGCATGAATCGGGTCCATCGAGACGGGCGTCGCGTGGATCAGGGCGATTCGGGGCCGCATGCCGGGGCTCATGTCCGCGTCAAGCATACCTTGTATCATCGTCCACCTTCGTGCCAGGTGAGGACGACCGCTTCGGGGTCGGGCACGGCGTGAGCCATTTCGACGCGTTCAACGGCGATGCCGACGGCATCTGCTCGCTGCTCCAGCTGCGGCTCGACGCGCCGCGCGAGTCCACGCTCGTGACCGGCGTCAAGCGCGACATCGCGCTGCTCGAGCGCATTCCCGCGAAGCGCGGGGACACGGTGACGGCGCTCGACATCTCCGTCGACACGAATCGCGCCGCGCTGCTCTCGCTCCTCGACCGCGGCGTGGGCGTCGACTACTACGACCATCACTATGCGGGGGAGCTGCCGGCGCATCCGGCCGCGACGTTTCACATCGACACCTCGCCCGGCGTTTGCACCGGCGTGATCGTCGACCGCGCGCTCGGCGGGCAGGCAACGGATCTGGGCGGTCGTCGCGGCGTTCGGCGACGATCTCGTCGCCGTGGCGCACGAGCTCGCCGGCGCGCTGCGGCTCGACGCGGGCGCCGTTTCGTCGCTGCGCGAGCTCGGCGAATGCATCGCGTACAACGCTTACGGCGACAGCGAAGCCGATCTGCTCGTTCATCCGGCCGCGCTGTACCGCATGCTGCTCGCGTGCGCCGATCCGTTCCGCTTCATCGAGACCGAGCCGTTGTTCGACGAGCTCAGGCGCACCCGCTCGAGCGATCTCGATCAGGCGCGACGGCTGCAGCCCGAGCGAACGTCGAGTGGGGCGCCGGTCTACATTCTCCCCGACGCCCCCTGGAGCCGTCGGGTGCGCGGCGCGTTCGGCAACGAGCTTGCGACGGCCTCGCCCGGATCGCGCGCACGCGATCCTGACGCCGAACGCGCGGGGCGGGTACACGGTAAGCGTGCGGGCGCCGCGCGCGACGCAGGTGGGCGCCGATGCGCTGTGCCGCGAGTTCGCGACCGGCGGTGGGCGCGCGCTCGCGGCGGGCATCAATCACCTGCCCGCCGATCAGGTCGGCGAATTCACGCGCCGCTTCGATCAGGCGTTCCGCTGACGCGGGCGCTGGCCCGCGGCGGTCTCGCGCGGCGGCGCGCTCGCTTCGCTCGTTTCCCGGAACCGCTCGCGCAGCGCGGTCTTCAACACCTTGCCATAGTTGTTCTTCGGCAGGCTGTCGACGAAGTAGTACGCTCGCGGCCGCTTGTAGCGCGCGATCGCATCGAGGCACAACCGGTCGAGCTCCGCGGCATCGACGCCTGTCCCGGGACGCGCGACGACAAAGGCGACCGGCTCCTCGCCCCAGTCGGGATGCGGCCGCCCGACGACCGATGCTTCGAGAAGCGCCGGGTGCCGCAGCAGGACTTCCTCGATTTCGCGCGGGTAGATGTTCGAGCCGCCGAATCACCATGTCCTTCGCGCGATCCTTGAGCGTCAGGTAGCCGCGCTCGTCCAGGCTGCCCAGGTCGCCGGTGTGCAGCCACCCGCCGCGCAACGTGTCCGCGCTCGCCTGCGGATTGTTCCAGTAGCCGCTCATCACGCAGTCGCTGCGGGTGATGACCTCGCCGAGCTCGCCGGCTGGACGTCGCGATCGTCGGCATCCACGACGCGGACGTCGACCAGCGTGCGCGCGATCCCGCACGTGTGCAGCACCTCGTCGCGATGGTCGTCGCGGCCGAGCGAGGTGATCGTCATCGGGGTTTCGCCTTGCCCGAATATCTGCGCGAGCTTCGGTCCGAGGACGCGCAGCGAATGGCGCAGGTCCTCGACGTACATCGGCCCGCCGCCGTACACGATCGTGCGCAAGCTCGCGGTGTCGGCGCCGCTCGTCTCGGCCGCCAGCGTGAGGCGCTTCAGCATCGTCGGCGCGGCAAAGAACGAAACGTTCCGATGTCCGGCGATCAGGTCGAGCACTTCGTCGGCGTCGAACGATGGCTGCTCGCAGATCACCTGGCGGCCCGTGCGCGATGCTCGGCAGCGCGTAGACCGGCGCCATGGAGAGCGCGGCCGGGTGCAGCATCGCGTCGCCCGGCGCGATCGAGTCGATGTCGGCGAAATAGGCCTGTGTCATGAAGCCGAGGTTGCGATGCGTAAGCGTCGCCCCTTTCGGTCGGCCCGTCGTGCCGCTCGTATAGAAGATCCACGCGGGATCGTCGGGCCCCGTCTCCGCACAGGGCATCTCGCGCGCTGCGTCGGCGAACAAGTCGGCGAATGCGGTGTATCGACGGCGATCACCGTGCGCAGCGACTCGATCTCGCGCTCGAGCCCGGCAAGCGTCGGAGCGAGGTCGGAGCTCGCGAAGCAGAGCTCGGCACCCGCGTTGTCGATGATGAACTTGAACTCCTGCCGATGCAGCCGGAAATTGATCGGCACGGCGGCGAGGCCCGCGTGCCAGGCCGCGAACAGCACGAGCAGGAATTCCGGGCAGTTGCGCATCGCGAGCGCGACGCGCGCGCCCGGCAGCAGGCCCATCTCGCTGCGCAACGCGTGGCGAGCCGCGCCACGCTCTTGCCAAGCGCGGCGTAAGTCCACACGTCGCCACGGCCCGCACCGACGGCGACCGTGTCGGGGTACGCGGCGCTCGAGCGCGCGAGGAGGCTCGCGATGTTCACGAGCGGAGGGAGTCAGCGCGATGCGCGACGCAGGAACGTAACCACCACGCCCCAATAGACGGCGAGCGCGAGCAGCGGCAGCAGCGCGGGACGGGCGCGATAACCGGTGAGCGACGCAACGAGGCCGCCGAGACGACCCGAATCGTCGAGCACGGCGGAGGTATCCCACGTCGGATCGACGAGCGCAGGAAGCACGTCGAGGGCGATCAGCTTGTCGACCGCGGAGACGAGCAGCGCGCCGGCGAGGAGCAGCAGCAGGATCTCGCTCACGCGGAAGAAGATGCGCCACGACAACACCTTGCCGCCCTGCTGCAACATCCAGAACGTCGCGAGCGCCCCGCCGAGGCCCAGCACGAGCACGGTCACGAAGTGCTTGACGCCTTCGTCCTGCGCGCCGAGCCCGTACAGGAAGACCACCGTCTCCGCGCTTTCACGGCCGACGGCGAGCGCGACGACGGTGAGCAGGCCCCACCAATTGGCGGCGCTCGCGTTCTTCTGCATGTCGTGCTCGAGCTCGCGCTTGAACGTGCGTCCGTGCCTGCGCATCCAGAACACCATCTGCACGATGAGCCCCGACGCGACGACCATCATCGCGAGCTGAAAGTACTCGAGCGCCTGCTCGGAGAGCAGCCGGGCGACGCCGAGCATCACGGCGGCAAGCGCCAGCGCGAGACCGAGACCGGCGGCGACCCCGCCCCAGAGGTAGCGCATGCCGCGGCGGGCGTCGGGGTGCTTGGTGAGCCACGCGTAGAGGATTCCGACCACCAGCATCGCTTCGGTCGACTCGCGCCAGACGATGAACAGAGCGTTACCCATGATCGGCGGATTCCCCGGAGCGCAGCGTTACTTGGCGACGATCTTGCCCTTCGGCGCGTCGGGCTTGTGCTCGTCGAAGAAAACGTAGGTGCCCGGCTTCAGCGCGTTGATGACGATCGAGGACTTGGCGCCTTTGGCGATCACCTTTTCCTGCTTCAGGTCCTTGCTCTCGAACTCCATCGGGCCGCTGCCCTGGTTGGTGAGCTCGATCGTGAACTTCTTTCCGGCGGCGACCTCGATCGTCGCCGGGTCGAAGACCCCATCCTTCGCGACGAGCTTGTAGACGGGCATGTCCTGGGCCAGCGCGGCGGCGGGAGCGAGCGCCAGGAGTGCTGCAAACAAGGCGATGCGCATGTCGGGAACCTTTTTGATTGGAGGCGGCGCAAACGGGCGGTCCGCGCCTAGCCACGTCGAAGCGTAGCAAGAAAGGCCGCGCTTGTAAATAGGAATGATTTGCGTTTGCGTTTGGACTCTGGTACGCTGCTGGCTTGGCGGACGCTTGTCCGCCGCCCGGGCCTTTGGAATCATGTACATCTGTCTCTGCAACGCGATCACCGACCGGCAGATCGTCGCCGCCGCCGAGCAAGGCGCCCGCTCGCCCGAGGACCTCGCCCACGGTCTGGGCGTGGGCCTCGGCTGCGGCCGCTGCACGTCGTGCGCCGTGACGCTGCTGCAGGAGACCGTCGCTTCGCTGACCGATGCCGCGGTCCAGCGCGCGTCGCCGATCCTGGAAGGCGCGCAGTGAAGGGCAACGCGAAGGTCGTGAAACGGCTGAACGAGGTGCTCACCAACGAGCTCACGGCGATCGACCAGTATTTCGTCCACGCGAAGATGTTCGAACACTGGGGATTGCGCCGTCTCGGCGAGGTCGAGCGCAAAGCCTCGATCGACGAGATGAAGCACGCCGACACGCTGATCGCGCGCATCCTGTTCCTCGAAGGGCTGCCCAACCTCCAGGACCTGCACAAGCTCCTCGTCGGCGAGGACGTCAAGGAAGCGCTCGCCTGCGACCTGAAGCTCGAGCTCGCCGCCCACCCGGTATTGAAGGCCGCCATCGCCGATTGCGAGGCGTGCGGCGACTACGTGAGCCGCGATCTCTTTCGGAGCATCCTCGAATCCGAAGAGGACCACATCGACTGGCTCGAGACGCAGCTCGACCTGATCGAGAAAGTCGGCATCGCGAATTACCAGCAGTCGCAGATGCATGGCGACGTCTAGCGGTCGGCAGCCTGCGCGCGCAGAGGGCGCGGCGGGAGACGCCACGCCGCCGCGACCGCACCAGCAAGACAACGAGCGTGTACCGCGCATCGTCAGCAGCGAGACGCTGCTCGCCGGCGCCTCGCAGCTCGCGATCCTGCACAACGACGCGGTTTACTACTTGCGGCAGACGCGACTGGGGAAGCTGATCCTGACCAAGTAGTCGTAGCAGCACGCAGATCCGAAGGACCGGCCGCGTCAACGCGGCAGGGCCCAACCCAGCCAGCCAACCGGATTCCCGGTGACGCCAGCCACGCGCAGTCCAACGTGAAAGCGTCATGGCGACAGCGTCTCTTGCATATCGCGCCGGACTACTGATCGCGGATGCGCGGCGGCCTGATCGCGCCGCGCGCTGGATCGCCATCGCGACTGCGGTCGCATTCCATGTAGTGCTGGTCGCGCTGTTGCTCAGCGCCGGGCCCGCGCGGCACGCGGCCCGCGCGGTGGCGCCGATCGTGGTCGACCTGATCGCGAGCATCGATCCGCCGCGTTCGCCTCCGCGCCCGAAGCCGCTCGTGAAGCCGTCGCGCCCGAGCCCCACGCACGTCGCACCGCCGGAGATCGTCGCTCCGCCTGCCGAGTCACCTGCGGCCATCGCCGCGCCGCTCCCGCCGGAACCCACGCTCAGTCCGCCGATTGCCGCAGCGTTAGTTGCGGAGGCTCCGCCTCCCGTCCCCACCCTTCCGCCGCGCTTCAACGCCGATTATCTGCAGAACCCCGCGCCGCAGTATCCGCCGCTCGCGCGCCGGATGCGCGAGCAAGGCAAGGTGATCCTGCGCGTGCTCGTCGACGCGGACGGCCTTGCGGAACAGAGTCGAGCTGCGCACCTCGAGCGGATCGGCGCGCCTCGATCAGTCGGCGCAGGACACGGTGAAGCGCTGGAAATTCGTTCCCGCCCGCCAAGGCGAGCGCAAGGTCGCCGCGTGGGTGCTCGTCCCGATCACTTTCACGCTCGAAGAACTGAAGAACGAGCATTCGTCGCTACACGAGCTAGCCCGCGATCCAGCTTCGGTTGGTAGCCAGCCAGAACTCGCAATGAACAATCCGCTGGAGAAGCCGAATGAAGCACAGGTTCAAGCTGCGCCCGCTCGCCGCAGTGTCGCCGGCGGCGCGTGCATCGCGCTGGCGCCGGGCATCGTCGTGGCTCAGGGGCAGCCCCCTCGCCCACACCGCCCGACACGACGCTCCCCGAGGTCAAGGTCAAGGAAGCGGCGCCCGGCAACGACTACAACCCGCCGGTCGCCACGGTCGGCGGCGGCGTGCCGACGCCGATCCGCGACATCCCGCAATCGGTTACCGTGGTCAACAGCGCGCTGATGCAGGCGCAGGGCGCGACGAGCCTCGCCGACGCGCTGCGCAACGTGCCGGGCATCACGCTCGGCGCCGCAGAGGGCGGCACCATCGGCAACAACTTCAACCTGCGCGGGTTCAGCGCGCGCACCGATCTCTATCTCGACGGGATGCGTGATCGCGGCCAGTACTACCGCGACGTCTTCTCGCTCGACGCGGTCGAAGTCCTCCAGGGACCTTCGTCGATGCTCTTCGGCCGCGGCTCGACCGGGGCATCATCAACCAGGTGAGCAAGCTCCCGGCCTCGCGCCGTCGGCAAGCGCGCAGCTCTCGGTCGGAACGCAGCCGTCGGTCCGCGGCACCGCCGACTACAACCAGCCGATCGACGACACCTCGGCGTTTCGCCTCGCCGCGATGGCGCAGGACGTCCACTCGACGCGCGACGTCATGGAGAACCACGACTACGGGCTCGCGCCGTCGCTGCGCTTCGGCATCGGCACGGCGACCGAAGTGACGCTGAACGCGCTGCTCACGCATTACCACGACCAGCCCGACTACGGCCTGCCGCCGGTCAACGGAGCGCCCGCCGCGGTCGACCGAAAGAAGTTCTACGGCGCGACCGACGACCGGACGGTCGCAGGAGTCGTCAATCTCAACGCGACCGTCACGCACAGGCTCGCCGAGGGCGTGACGATCCCCAACCAGACGCAATATTCGCGCTACCGGATCGACGCTCGCGAGTCGGGGCCGAACAACGTCGGCACGATCTCGGCAACCGGCGTCTACACAGCGTTCCCGGCGACGAACCTCGCGAACGCGACGGCGCTGCCGCTCGATACGCTCTTCGTCGGGCTCGGCAGCCACGACCGCGTGATCACCGATTCGTCGCTCTACAACCAGACCGACGTGATCATGAGTTCGCGACCGGGCCCGCTCCGCCACCAGCTCATCGCCGGGCTCGAGCTCGGGCGCGACACGAACGACGTGCAGAACTCGTCGCGCAACATTCCCGGCAACCCGAACAATTACTTCCGTGCCGTGTCGCTCGTCGATCCCGCGTACGAGCCCGCGGCGCCGCTTCCATCGGTCGCCGGCAACCTCGTGCAGGCGAGCGCCACCGACGTCGCGCCCTACGTCAACGACACGATGTCGCTCGGCGAGATTGGAAGGCTGTCGCCGGAATTCGCTACGATCGGTACAACGCGAGCCTGACCAATTCGATCAACCTGCCGCCTTCGGCAAGCCAGAGCATCGGCTACACGAGCGTCCGTGCGGGCCTCATCTGGCAGCCCAGCGAGTCCAATCCTATTACGCGTCGTACGGCACGTCGTTCAATCCGTCGCTCGAGACGCTGACGCTCGTCAACGGGCAGCAGAGCCTCGATCCCGAATCGAGCCGACAGTACGAGGTCGGCGCGAAATGGGACCTGATGGACGGCGATCTCTCCGTCACGTCCGCGGTGTTCGAGATCGACAAGTACCACACGCGCACGCAGATCTCCGCCGGGGTCTACGAGCTCACCGGCAACGTGCGCGTCCGCGGGTTCCAGGCGAGCGTCGCGGGCCGCATCGCCCGCGGCTGGCAGGTCTTCGGCGGCTACACGTTTCTCGACGCCGAGATCGTCGAGGCGTCGGCGCTCGACGGCACGCAGGGCAAGGTGCCGGCGAACACGCCGCGCAACAGCGCATCGCTGTGGACCTCGTACGACTCGACGCGCGAATGGCAGGTCGGCACGGGCCTCACGTACATGTCGGACCGCTACACTTCAAACAACAACGCGGTCAAAGTCCCGTACTTCCTGCGCTGGGACGCGATGATCGCCTGGCAGCAGCCGAGGTACGCGATCCAGCTCAACGTGTTCAACATCGCCGATCGCGACAATTTCGACGCGCTGATCCCGTCGGATCGCGGGCGCTCGGTGCCGGGCACCGACACGCAGGCGATGCTGACTTTCACCTACAAATTCTTCTGAGCCGATCGGCGGATTCCATGCTCGTTCGCGTTCCAGGCTGTTGTCGGCGGATCAGATTGCGCTGATCCGCGTCGTCTCGACGCTACCGACGCGCCTGGGTGGACGGCCGCGCGACCGCGGGTCACCAGGGTGCGCGCGTCAAGCACAACCGGCAGATCGCCGAGGATTCGGCCGCTCGCACGCGAGCTGGGCGCGGTCGTGATCGCGGCGCTCGAGCGCAATCCGCTGTTCCTGAGCGCGACGCTGCCCGTCGCGGATCTACCCGCCGCTGTTCAACCGGTACGACGGCGCGGAAGGAATGCACTTCGGCACGCACGTCGACGGCGCCGTGCGGCTGCTGCCCGGGAAGCGGCGAGAAGATCCGCACCGACGTCTCGGCGACGCTCTTCCTGTCGCGCCCGGACGATTACGACGGCGGCGAGCTGCAGATCGACGACACTTACGGCGCGCAGCGGATCAAGCTGCCGGCGGGGGACCTCGTGCTCTATCCGGCGACGAGCCTGCACCGTGTGACGCCGGTGACGCGCGGCGTGCGCGTCGCGTGCTTCTTCTGGGTGCAGAGCATGGTGCGCGACGACGCGCAGCGCGCGCTCCTGTTCGATCTCGACATGGCGGTCGTCAAGCTGGCGCGCGACGCCTCCGGCCACGAATCGCTCGTCTCGCTGACCGGCTGCTATCACAACCTGCTGCGAATGTGGGCGGAGCCATGAGAAAATCGCAGACTGGAGGCCCCCATGAATCCACCCGATCTGTTCGAGTTGACCGTTCCGGTGAACGCCACCGACCACATCCTCGGCGCCGCGCACGCCTCGGTCGCCGTCGTCGAATACGGCGACTTCGAGTGCCCGAACTGCAAGCAGGCGGCTCCCGCGGTCAAGATGCTGCTCGAGCACTTCAAGGGGCGTATCCGGTTCGCGTTCCGCAACTTCCCGCTCGAGGAGGTTCATCCGCACGCGCTCGCGGCAGCCGAGGCCGCCGAATGCGCGGGCGCGCAGCAGCGGTTCTGGCCGATGCACGATCTGCTCTTCGACAGCCAGCCGCACCTGAAGCTCCCGCAGCTCCGGAGCTACGCGGACCGGCTGCAGCTCGACATGCCGCGCTACGATCTCGAGATGGACGATCACGTCTATCTGCAGCGCGTCCGCGAGCACATGCAGAGCGGCCGGGAAAGCGGCGTTCGCGCGACGCCCACGTTCTTCGTCGACGGAAAGGTCAAGGACGTTTCGTTCGGGATGCGCTCGCTGTTCGACGCGGTCGAAGCCGCGCTCCGACGCAAGACGTCGTGACGGCGGCCGCGTGAGCGAAACCGCCGAGACCGCGCGCGCCGGCGCTGCGGCTTCGCCCTGGAGCCCGCTGCACGACAAGCTCTTTCGCGGGCTCTGGATCGCGACGATCGTCTCGAACGTCGGGACGTGGATGCAGGACGTCGGCGCCGGCTGGCTGATGACCTCGCTCTCTTCGTCGCCGGCGCTGGTGGCGCTCGTCGAGGCGGCCGACAGCATTCCGGTGATGCTGCTCGCGATGCCCGCGGGCGCGCTCGCGGACATCATCGATCGCCGCCGGCTGCTGATCGCCGTCCAGAGCTACCTGATGCTCGTCGCCGGCGCGCTCGCGATCGTCACGCTCCTCGAGCTGACCACGCCCTGGGTGCTGCTCGGGTTCATCTTCGCGCTCGGCGTCGGCGCGGCGATGGCGATGCCGGCGTGGGCGGCGATCGTCCCGGATCTCGTCCGGCCCGACGAGCTGCAATCGGCCATCGCGCTGAACAGCATCGCGATCAACGTGTCGCGCGCGATCGGCCCGGCGATCGCCGGCGTTCTGGTCGCGGCGGTCGGCCCGTGGCTCGTGTTCATGCTGAACGCGCTCTCCTATATCGGCATCATCGCGGTGCTCGTGCGGTGGCGGCACGAGCATCGCAGGAGCACGCTGCCCGCGGAGCGGTTCCTGAGCGCGATCCGGATCGGCGCGCGGTTCGTCACGCACACGCGCGCGCTGCAGGCCGTGCTCGATCGCGGCGCGGCGTTTTTCGTGTTCGCGAGCGCCACGTGGTCGCTCTTTCCGCTGATCGTGCGCCGCGAGCTGCAGCGCGGGCCGGAGATCTACGGGCTGCTGCTCACGTGCATCGGCATCGGCGCCGTCGGCGGCGCAATGCTGCTGCCGCGGCTTCGCGCGAAGTTCTCGCGCGACGTGCTGGTCGCGGGCGCCAGCGTCCTCTACGCGCTCGCGGCGCTCGCGCTCGCGCACGTGCACAGCGTGGCGCTTCTTGCCGTCGCGATGCTCGCGACCGGCGTCGCATGGATCGCGATCCTTTCCGCGCTGCAGGTTTCCGCGCAGATGACGCTGCCGCCCTGGGTGCGCGCGCGCGGGCTCGCCGCATTCGTCGTCATCTTCATGGGCGGCATGGCGCTCGGCAGCATCTTCTGGGGCCAGGTCGCGACACGGATCGGGATTCCCGGCGCGCTCACCGCGGCGGCGGCGGGAATGGTCGTCGCCATTGCGCTCACGTGGAGATTCAAGCTGGGCGATCATCAAGTGCTCGACTTCACCCCGACGATGGACATGCCGCTGCCCGTCCTTGCCGAGACTCCCGAGCCCGACGTGCCGGTGATGGTGACGATCCGGTACCAGATCCGGCCCGATCGGCGCGCCGAATTCGTCGCCGCGATGCAGGCGGTGCGCGAGATGCGCCGGCGCAACGGCGCGTATTTCTGGCAGCTCGTCCACGACGTGGAGGATCCGACGCTCTTCGTCGAAGTCTTCATGGACGAATCCTGGCTCGAGCACCTGCGCCAGCACGAGCGCGCAAGCGTCGCCGACCGGCAAGTCCTCAACCGCGCGAAGGCGTTTCTCGTCGAAGGCGCGTCGACGAAGTCTTCGCACTGGGTCGGCGATCGCGAGCAGTGACGTCGAGCGACGCCGGACATCCATCCACTGAAGTCCCACACCCCCTCCTCTCGCACAGGAATCGCATCTTGGCAACCCGAGGATTTTCCGGCCGACCGCCAACGAAGGACGTCGCCGCGCGGCTGCCGCCCGGACAATACCGGACCGACGACTTTCCGGTGCTGTCGATGGGCCCGACGCCGCAGGTCGAGCTCGCGACGTGGCGATTCACGTTGAGCGATGGGCCGAAGCCTCTTGCGAGCTGGAGCTGGCGCGAATTCGAGGCGCTGCCGCGGACGAGCTGGCGCGGCGACATCCACTGCGTGACCAAGTGGTCCAAATTCGACACGACGTGGGAAGGCGTGACGATCGACGACGTCTTCGCGGCAGCCGGCGTCACGCCGCCGCACGCGTATCTGCTCGCGCAATCGTACGACGACTACTCGACCAACGTTCCCGTTGCCGATCTCGTCGGCGGTCGCGCGATGATTGCGACGCGTTACGGGGCGCCGCGGGCGTGCCCCTTCCCGCCGAGCACGGCGGCCCGGCACGGCTCCTCGTGCCGCACCTCTATTTCTGGAAGAGCGCGAAGTGGGTCAACGGCCTGCGTTTCACGGCGAGGAACGAGGCTGGATTCTGGGAGCTGCGCGGCTACCACCTGTACGGCGATCCCTGGCGCGAGCAGCGCTACACGAACGACCCCTGACGTGAGCGCAGTCCCCACGGCCTCGACCGCCTGGCAGCAGGCGGTGATCGAGCGGATCGTCGCGCAAACGCCGCGTGTAGTGAGTGTCTTCCTGCGCACGACGATCGGCCGCTACGAGGCCGGCCAGCACGTCGACGTCCGGCTGAGCGCACCCGACGGCTACCAGGCGCAACGCAGCTACTCGATCGCGTCCGCTCCCGGCGCGCCGAGCGTCGAGCTCGCGATCGAGCGTCTCGAGGAAGGCGAGGTCTCGCCGTACTTCCACGAGATCGCCCAGCCGGGCGACGCGTTCGAGATTCGCGGGCCGATCGGAGGCCACTTCGTCTGGCGAGCGGAAGACGGCGGCCCGGTGCTCCTCGTCGGCGGCGGCTCCGGCGTCGTTCCGCTGATGGCGATGGCCCGCCATCGCGGCTGCGCGACGTCGCACCGGAAACATCCGCGCTGCTCGTCTACTCCGCGCGCACGTGGGATGAAGTCATCTATCGCGACGAGCTGTTGCGGCTCGACGCAGGCGATCCCAATTTCGCGTTCATGCTGACGACCACGCGCGAGCCACGGCATCGATCGCGCGACTTCGATCGGCGCCTCGATCGCGCGCTGCTTCGCGAGATCCTCGCGGGCTGGGCCCGCGCGCCCCGCCATGTCTACGTGTGCGGCTCGAACGCGTTCGTCGAAACGGTGACCTCGGCGCTCGTGCTCGACGGTATCGCCCCGGGCATCATTCGGGCGGAGCGGTACGGCGGGGACTTGAGCGCCGCGGCGACCTTCTCGGCGATGAGCATGGACACGCGGACGTTCGACTCCAGCGTGACGCCCGCGATGTGCGGCGTCAGCACGAGATTCGGGCATCCGGCAAGCGGCGACTCCGCGGCAAGCGGCTCGCGCTCGAACACGTCGAGCGCCGCGCCGCCCAGGTGGCCCGACGTGAGCGCGGCCGCCAGCGCGGCTTCGTCGACGACGCCGCCGCGCGCCGAGTTGACGAGGATCGCGCCGCGCTTCATCTGCGCAAGCCGGCGCGCGTCGATCAGGTGACGCGTCGTCTGCGTGAGCGGCACGTGCAGCGAGACGACATCGGCGATCGCGAGCAGCGCATCGAGCGAGTGCGGCTCCGTCGCCTCCTCGGCCCACGCTGCGGCATCGTCCGGGATCAGTGCGTCGAAGCCGATGACGCGCATGCCCATCGCGCGGGCGATCCGCCCGGTCAGGCGGCCAATGCTGCCGAATCCGACGATGCCGAGCGTCTTGCCCGACACTTCCTTTCCGCGTGAAAGCGTCGCGCGAGGCCACTCGCCGGCAGCAACGGAAGACGACGACCGGTACGCGCCGCGCAGCAACATCATCGCCATGCAGATCACGTACTCGGCGACCGCCACCGCGTTGGCGCCGGTCGCCGGAATCACGTCGATGTTGCGCGCCGCGCACGCGTCGACGTCGATGTTGTCGAGGCCGACACCGAGCCGCCCGACGACGCCGAGCAGCGGCGCAGAGGCAAGCAGCGCAGCCGTCGACCTGGGTGCGATTGCGAACGATCAGCGCATCCGCGCTCGCGAGCGCGGTACGGAGCTCGCCGGGCCGGTCGACCAGGCTTTCGTCGTAGAGGGTCTGATGGGCTTCGGCGAGACGCGCCACCGCGGTCTCGTCCATGAATTCGCAGATGACGATTCGTGGCATGGCGCGCAGGGTCATCCGCTCTGCATCCCCCAGCGGCGGACGGTGCGCGCTTCGACGGTGCGGAAGATCACGTTCTCGACGAGCGAGGCCGATGAGGATCACGGTGAACAGCCCGGCGAACACCGCCGGAATCTCCAGCTGGTTCTTGTTCTCGTAGATGAACCAGCCGAGACCGCCCGATCCCGACGAGACGCCGAACACGAGCTCCGCGGCGATCAGCGTGCGCCACGCGAACGCCCAGCCCACCTTGAGCCCGGTGAGGATGCTCGGGAACGCCGCCGGAATGAGGATCGCGCCGACGTAGCGAAGGCCGGAGAGCCCGTAGTTGCGGCCCACCATCCGCAGCGTGTTCGAAACCGCCGAGAAAGCCCGAGTGCGCGTTGAGCGCGACCGCCCACAGCACCGAATGGATGATCACGAACACGATGCTGCCGTAGCCCAATCCGAACCAGATGAGCGCGAGCGGCAGCAGCGCGATCGCCGGCAACGGGTTGAACATCGAAGTCAGCAGCTCGAGGAGATCGGTGCCGATGCGCGTGGAGATGGCGACGATCGTGAGCGTCGCCGCGCAGACGATGCCGAGCGCGTAGCCGGCGAGAAGTATCCGGAGCGACGTGAGCGTTCTGCCGGGCAGCACGCCGCTCGCGATCGCATCGGTGAACGCCGTGACCGTCGACGTGAACGTCGGCAGCAGCAGCGGATTGCCGAGCCAGCGCGCGTACGCTTCCCAGATCAATGCGAGGAGCGCGAGCAGCGCGAGCTTGCGCACGGCGCCGATGTTGCCGATGCGCTGCCAGACGGACAGCGGCTTCTCGACGATGCCGGATGCCGCGGCGTCGATCGCCTGCCGATAGCGCTCGGGGCGTTGCGCCGGCCGCGGGATCAGCCATGCGACAGCGCGGCGGCTTCGACTTCGTCGGCGAAGAGCAGCGTGTGGATCTTCTGCTCGAGCGCGCGCGATGCGCTGCCGTCGGCGTCGTCCGCGTCGCGCGGCACGCTGTTCAGCTCGGCCTTGACCTGACCCGGGTGCGGCGAGAGGAGCAGGATCCGGCTGCCGATGCGGATCGCCTCCGGGATCGAGTGCGTGACGAACAGCACGGTGAAGCGCGTGTCGTCCCAGAGCTGCAGCAGCTCGTCCTGCATCTTGCGGCGCGTCAGCGCGTCGAGCGCCGCGAACGGCTCGTCCATCAGCAGGATATCGGGCTCCATCGCCATCCCGCGCGCGATGGCGACGCGCTGCTTCATGCCGCCGGACAGCGTATGCGGCAGGCTGTCGGCGAACTTGCGTCAGGTTGACCTTGGCGATCGCGTCGCGCGCCTTTGCCCTTGCCGCGTCGGCGCGAAGCCGGCCGCTGGCGACGAGCGGAAACATCACGTTCTCGGTGACGCGTCTTCCACGGCAGCAGCTGGTCGAACTCCTGGAACACCATCATCCGATCCGGCCCGGGTCGCGTGACGACCTGGCCTTTGAGGCGGATGCTGCCCTCGACCGGATTCAGGTAGCCGCCGACGGCCTTCAGCAGCGTCGACTTGCCGCAGCCCGACGGGCCGAGCAGCACGAAGCGGTCGGATTGGAAGACCTCGAAATCGACGCGGTACGTCGCGGTGACGAGGTGGTCCTTCGTCTTGTACTGCAACGTGACGCCGTCGACGTCGAGCAGCGGCTGCATCGGGGCCCGTTCGCGCGATGTCTGCCGGCCGAAGGGAACAGGGGGGCCCTAGCTGCCGGACGCGCCGTGGATGTTCGGGAAGAACAGGTCCTTCCACGAGTCCGGCTTGACCTTGATCGAGCCGACCTTGGTCATGAAATCGACGTACTTCATCACGTTCTGCGGCGTCGTCGTGAAGATGATGTTGCGGATCGTTGAGCATCGCGAGGATTTCGGCCGCCGTGGACTTGTCCTTCGAGATCCGCAGATACGCCTCGGCGGCCGCCTTCTTGTCCTTGTTGATCTGCGCGGTCGCCTCGTCGAGCGCCTTCACGAACGCGTCGTAGAGCTTCGGGATTCTCGCTGCGGAACTTCGACGTCGTCCACACGACGTTGAACGTCGCCGGACCACCGAGAACCTCGTAGGAGTTGAGCACCGTGTGAATGCCGGGCTTCTGCAGTTGCTGGTACTGGAACGGCGGCGAACCGAAGTGCGCGGTGATCTCCGACTGGCCCGATAGCAGCGCGGTCTGCGCGTCGGGGTGCGACATCGACACCGTCAGCGAATCGAGCTTCCCTTGCTGCCCCTCGCCGAACGCCTTCTCGGCCGCCATCTGCAGCGTCACCGCCTGGATCGACACCTTGACCGCCGGCAACGCGATCCGGTCCTTCTCGGTGAAGTCCTTGATCGATTTCACGCTCGGGTTGCGCGTGTTGAGATAAAGCGGCATCGAGTTGATCGCCGACACGGCCTTCACGTCGAGGTTGCCCTTGGTGCGCGACCACAGCGTGACGAACGGCCCGACGCCGCCCGAGGCGAACTGCAGGCTTCCCGACAGCAGCGCGTCGTTCATCACGTTGCCGCCGGCGAACTTCGCCCAGCCGACCTTGACGTCGATCCCCGCCGCCTTCGCGTGCTTCTCGATCAGCTTCTGCTCCTCCATGATCATCAGCGGCAGATAGCCGATGCCGTATTGCTGCGCGACATTGATCTCGCTCATCTCGCCGCGCGCGGTGAACGGCAACAGCGCGACCGCGGCGACAAGCATCCCGCGTACCAGCCGATTTCGCATCAAAGCTTCCTCCAGAGACCGTGCCCTGCGTGCTCAGGATGGCGCAAGGTGCACGGCCGCAGTATAGCCGTCCTGACCCGCGCAGGCGCGATCGCGGCGGCGAGGGTGAGTCCGCACGGCGGACGCACGCCTCATCATAAGTCCGCCGCGGACTCCCCTCGGCGACGGTGCGAAGGCGCGGTCAGGCGCTTTCGTAGAGCCGGGTCAGCACGAACTCGCGATGTCCCAGCGCCTCGGCCGCGGTGAGACGGCCGTTCGCGGTGCGGAACATCATGTCGATCAGCTTGTCGCCCGCGGCGTCCATCGTGAGCTCGCGCTGCAGCAGCCCGGACGTGTCGACGTCGACGTGCTCGCTCATCGTGCGCACGGTGCGCGGGTTCGCGCAGATCTTGATCACCGGCAGGATCGGGTTGCCGATCACGTTGCCCTGGCCCGTCGGAAAGAAGTGGACGACGAAGCCCGACGCCGCGCACAGCGTGACCATCTCGGCGGCCGCCGACGAGCTGTCCATGAACCACAGGCCCGGGCCCGTCGGGACCTCCGCCTTGTCGATCACGCCGTCGACGATGCATTTCTTCCCGATCTTCTGGATGTTGCCGAGCGCCTTCTCCTCGATCGTCGTCAACCCGCCCGCGATGTTGCCCTTCGTCGGCTGCGAATCGGACAGGTCGGACGTCTTGTGCCGGTTGATCACCTCCTGGTAGCGGTCGAACACCGCCATGAAGTCGGCACGAACCTTGTCGTCGCGGCAGCGGGCAGCGACGATCTGCTCGCCGCCGGTCAACTCGGTCGTCTCGCCGAACACCAGCGTGCAGCCGGCCGCGTAGAGCTTGTCGAACGCGTCGCCGACCGTCGGGTTCGAGCCGCAGCCCGATGTCGTGTCCGATTCGCCGCACTTGCATCGACACCCAAAGCTCGTTGAGCGGGCACTCGACGCGCTGCAGCTCGCTCGCCCACTGCACGTATTCCCTCGCCGCCTTCGACGCGCGCATGATCGTGTCGTGGTCGCCGTGGAGCTCGATCCCGAAGCCCTGAACCGGCTTTCCGGTTGCCGCAATGCCGTCGGCGACGCGCTTCGTCCACTGGTCCTCGATGCCGATGACCACGACCGCCGCGACGTTCGGGTTCGATCCGGCGCCGATCAGCGTGCGAAAGTGAAGATCGAGATCCGCGCCGAACTGCAGCCTGCCGTAGGGATGCGGGATCGCCATCGTCCCCTTGACGTTGTGGGCGACCGCCTCGCACGCCGAGTTGGACAGGTCGTCGACCGGCAGGATGACGACGTGGTTGCGTACGCCGACGCGGCCGTTCTCGCGGCGGTAACCCAGGAAAGTCGTGCATATTTGTTCATGCAGTGGATCGCTATTGGCGAGGCGCGCGGCGCGAGGACCGGAACGTACTATGTCGTACGAGACGCGCGTCGACGATTACCAGCGCTTCGTCTTTGATGTTGTGGACGTGCGCATGCTCGCCGGTGCGTATCGGCTTGACGACCTTGCCGATGTCGACGCCGTACTTGATCACGGTGTCGCCGGGCGCCATGTCCTTCAAGGCGACCTTGTGGCCGATCGGAATGTCCTGCACGCAAGAGAGCGTGATCGTGCGGTCTTCGTCGAGGATGAGCCCGGTCAACGTCGTCCCCGCCTTGACGCCTTCGACGACGACGACGGCGACCGAATCGTTCGGATCGTGCAAAACGCAGTGAATCACCTGAATCTCCTTTTCTACATTCGCAATGGTGCGTATCTTAGTCCGTCCCGATTCGCGGCAGCAGCTTCTCCACCGGCTCGGAGATCTCGTAGACGCTCTGGACGGCGAGCTCCGGGCCGAACGGCACCTTCTCGCGCTCCGCGCGCTTGCGCAGCCCTTCCTCGTGCACGGCGAGCACGTCCTTCGGGAAGGGCATCAGCCCCGGATCGAGGATGCGCAGGTAGCCGTCGGCGTCGCGCGCCGGCAGCACGCGGCTCTTGCAATGCCGATTCGGCGACCACGGAATGTCCATGACGCCCGCTTCGAACGCCCGCACGGTGCCGACGGCGACGTCGCCGTCGCCCATTTCCAGCACCTTGTCGACGATCGCGCGCACCTCGCGGGCGATCAGCGCCTTTTCCGCCTCGAACGCAGCGAGGCCGTCGAGACGGATGTCGCGCGCCAGGTAGATCGCCATCCGCGTCATCCGCAGGCCTTCCGCGTTGGCCTGCGGCGTCGGGATGCCGAACGCCTCGTGCGTGCTCTTCGTCGTGACGCTCGCCGCGCCGCTGATCGCGGCGAGCGTGCCGCCGTAGCTGATGATCGCCGCGGCCTGCGCTTCGTCGTGCGGCCACGCGCTCATCCAGTGCAGCAGCGTCACCGGCGTGAACACGTCGTCGAAGCCCTTCTTTCTCAGGTATTCCTGGCAAAGCTCGCCGCAGACGGCGACCGCCGCCGCGTCCTGGATCAGGTGCAGCGTCTCGCCCATCTCGAGGCCGTAGTTCTTCACGCCCTGCGCCGCGGCGAGCAGGCAGTCGAGAACGCAGGTGACGATCGCGATCGACGGCGGGATGTTGGTGCCCGTCAGGAACCCCGGCTGCCGCCGATGGAGCTCGACGCCGTGCTCGTGATACATCGCGGCGAGTCGATCGAGGTACTGGTGGTTGCGGATGCCGTCCTCGATCGAGAGCTCCTTGATGTACGACGTCGTGTACGCGATGCCGGAGCCGAGGTACCCGGTATAGCCGCCCGCGAACGCGATCTCGCTGGTGAGCCGCGGCATCGTCGTGCCGGTCAGCATGATCGCCGGCTTGTCGATCGCCTCGATCAGCTCGCGTGCGCGCGCCACGCCGTAGTTGACCATCGGGTAGCCGTTGAGCATCGAGCGGCCGAGCCGCTCGGATTCCTCGATGCCCTTCTGCGCGAGCTCCCAGTGCTCGTTGCGCGTGTAGCTGTCGGTCGTCGTCGGGACGATGTCGGCAAGCCCTTCCTTGTCGAGCGTCACCATCAGCGCGCGGTGCATGTCGAACGTGCCGAATCCGCCGCGCGGCTGCGTGAGGCAGCGCCGCTGCGCGACCGCCTGGCGCATCGCCCAGCCGAGCTGCTTGTGCTTCGGCAAGGCCTCGGTGCAGCGCGACCGCCTGGTCGAAGTCGACCGCGGCGCCCGAAGGCCAGCGCGCGAGATTCGCCTTGCGCATCTCGGCGAACACGTCGTCGGCGATGCGGGCCTCGGAGAGCTTCGCGCGAAGCGCGTCAGGCGCAGCAGGAGCGTTCATGTGGAGTCTCGCTGTCGATCGGCTCGAGATGGGCGAGCGCGAGCTCGAGCGCCGCCTGCGGCTCGACCGAGCCGAGCAGGCCGCACGCGTACAGCAGGTATTCGCGGTCGAGAAGGAGGCGTGGCCGCCGCGGGCGCAGCGACAAAGGCTCGTCGGACGAAGCGAGCGCCTTGACGCAGCACCGCATGCGGGTCGCGGCTGTGCACGAGCGCGCCGCCGGTGCCGATGACGACGGCGAGATCGGACAAGTCCTTGCCGTGCTGGACGGTGACCGGTCCGGTCGCCGTGTAGACCGTCGCCACGGTGCCGCAGTGGCGGGTGACCGCCTGCCGGACGGCGGCGCAGACGAGCGCCTGGTCGAGCGCGATCTCGTCGGCGGCGCGCGGCAGCCGCTCGACGTCGCGCGTGATCTCGCCGAGCAGCGCCGACACGCGTCTGCGGCGCGAGCTTCGCGTCGGCGGCGATCGCCTCGAGCCCGACCGCTTCGACGATCGTCGCCGCGTTGTGGCGCATGCCGAGGTCCCCCTCGACCGTGCGCTTGACTCGCGGCTCGGGCAGCCCCTGCGGGATGACGCCCGCGACGGACGGCGCGCCGTCGGCGATCGAATGCACGTCGGTCGTCGCGCCTCCCGGATCGACGACGAGCAGCGGCCCGAGGCCCGCCGCGCCGGCGCAGCCGTCGGCGAGGAGCCGCGCGCCTTCGAGCACCGCAGCGGGCGTGGGCATCA
Source organism: uncultured beta proteobacterium (assembly GCA_963742965.1). Classification (GTDB taxonomy): domain Bacteria; phylum Pseudomonadota; class Gammaproteobacteria; order Burkholderiales; family Casimicrobiaceae; genus CAIWHR01. Next base: position 72,211 of record CAVUOC010000002.1, read on the forward strand.
GCACCTGGTCGAGCTCCGCTTGCGCGCGATCGATTCCCTTCGCGTGCACGATGCGCTCGATGAACACGCGGCGAATCGCGGCGCGCGCCGGCTCGACGTCGAGCACGTTGAACTCCGGCATCACGTTGGCGCACACGGTGACTTCGACCTTCGCGAGCAGCGCGACGGCGTCGTCGGCGGCATCGCGGTTTCCGGCGAGCACGACGGGACACGCGAGCGCGCTCTTGCCGAGCGCGGCGGCGTTCGCCAGCAGCACCTCGCTGTTGCCGCCGTCGGTGCCGCCGGCGAGCAGCAGGATGTCGGGCGCGAGCGTGACGATGCGCTCGACGTCGGCGCGGTTGAGCCGATAGGCGAACGTTCCGACCAGTCGGGCGCCGGCGCCCAGCGCGGCGCGGCGCGCGGCCTCCGCGGTCAATTCGCGCACGAGCCCGACCGTCACCATCCGCAGGCCACCGGCTGCGCTGCTCGAGGCGAGCCGATACTTGAACCGCGGCAGCCCGCCCAGTCGCTGCTCGAGGTCCGCGAGCGCCGCTTTCATCCCGACCATGATGTCGGAGGCCACCGTCGACGGGCCCTGACCGGAGCCGAGGACGCGGCGGCGATCGAGATCGATCGCGCGAAGCTTCGTGTAGGTGCTGCCGAAGTCGATCAGCAGTGCGGCGGAAGCCATTCGAGGGCCCGTTTCTACGCCTCGGCGCGCTGCAGGCCCTGCTCGCGCGCGGCGAAGTCGCGCCCGAGCCATTCGATCACCGTTTCGATCCGCGTGCCGGGCGGCGCGGCGCGATCGAATCCCATCGCGAGGAAGCGCGCCTCGACCTCGGGCCACGGCGTCTTGCCGACGACGAGGTTGCCGCCGACGTAGAGGAGGATCCTGTCGAGCCCCGCTTCGACGCACAGGTCGCGAAAGCCGCGGCAGTCGAGCTCGCCCTGGCCGTAGAGCGACGAAACCATGATCGCGTCGGCGTTGGTCTCGACGGCCGCCTTGATGAAATCCGCCGCGGGCGTGAGCGCGCCGAGCGAGACCACTTTGTAGCCGGCCTTCTCCAGCGCCATCGACAGGATCCGGTTGCCGACGATGTGCGTGTCGGAGCCGATGACGCCGGTGACGAGCGTTCTCTGCTCTAGACATTGACGTGCTCGAGAGCGCGCCGGCGCCGCTGTTCCTGGCGGACGTGGCGCAGAAGCGGATACGTGAGCGCGATGACGACGAAGACCATCACCGTGCCGCTGATCGGCCGCGTGAAGAAAATGGTCCAGTCGTTCTGATAGCTGATCATGCTGGTCATGAACGAGCTCTCGGCCTGCGTGCCGAGGATGCAGCCGAGCACCATCGGCGCGATCGGAAACCTGTACTTCTCGAACAGGTAGCCGACGATGCCGAACGTGACGATCATCCACAGGTCGGTGACGTTGTTGCGCGCCGAGAACGCGCCGATGAAACAGAACAGCACGACGAACGCCGAGGTCACGGCTTCGGGAAGATACAGCACCTTGATCAGCAGCTTGATCGCGAAATAGCCCATCAGGCACATGCCGATCACGCCGGCGAAAAGCGAAGCGAAGATCGCGTAGACGAGCGCCGGGTCCTTGGTGAAGAGCTGCGGTCCCGGCTGCACGCCGTGCAGCAGGAAGGCGCCGAGGATCACCGCGGTCGCGCCGCTTCCCGGGATCCCGAGCGTGAGCAAGCGGCACCATGTGGCCGGCGACCGTTGCCGTCGAAGCGGTCTGCGGCGCGACGATCCCCTCGGCGATGCCGCTGCCGAGCTCCTTCCGGCGCTTGCAGTATTGCGCCTCGACGCCGTAGGAGACGAACGACGCGATCGTCGCGCCGGCGCCGGGTATCACGCCCATGATGATGCCGAGCACCGAGCTGCGGGCGAGCGTGGGCTTCACCTCCCACACTTCGCGCAGCGTCGGAAACTCGGTGCCGACCTTGCCGCCGGTCTCGAGCGGCGGCGTCTGGAATCCCTGCTCGAGACGCACCAGCACCTCGCCCAGACCGTACGCGCCGACCATGACGGTCAGGTACTCGATGCCGTCGGCGAGCATCGGCACGCCGAACGTGAAACGCTCGACGCCGTAGATGCCGTCGACGCCGACCGTGGCGATCATCAATCCCAGGAACAGGCTGATGAACGCGTTGATGATCGAGCCGCCGCCCAGCGCGACGATGCTGGTCAGGCCGAACAGGATGATCGCGAAATACTCGGGCGAGTCGAACTTGAGCGCGAACGCAGCGAACGGATGCACCATGGCGACCGCGACGGCGGTCGACACCAATCCGCCGGTGAGCGCGGCGAACAGCGTCCAGCCCAGCGCCTTCGCCGGCCTGCCCTTGTGCGCCATCGCGTAACCGTCCCAGAGCAGCGGAACGTCGAGCGGCTCGCCCGGGATCCGGAACAGGATCGACGTGAACGCGCCGCCGTAGGTGCCGGAGATGTACATCGCGGTGAGCAGGATGATCGCGGGGGTGATGGGCATCCCGTAGGTGAAGGGCAGCGCGAGGACGACGCCCATCACGAGCGTCAGGCCCGGCAGCACCGCGACCAGCATCCCGACGACGAGCCCCACGACGAGCGCGACAGATTGATCGGCTGCATGACGGTGACGAAGCCGCCCGACAGCTGTTGGAGGATCTCGAACACTCGAGCGTCCTACTTGATCCCCATCACACGCATCAGCGCGAACGACACCTGGGCGAAAGGCTCGACGCCGAGGGGCAGCGACACGTAGACGATCTTCATGAACATGAACATGAAAGCGAGGCTGCCGACGAGGCTCGTGGCGAGGATGACGCCGGGGCGCCGATAGCGCCCGACCCACATGAACAACGCCATGTAGATCGCCGTGCACAGGAAGAATCCGAGCTTCTCGATCAGCACGACGTAGAGGACCGTCATCGCGATCCCGGTCCACAGCAGCTGCGGGTATGACGCGAGCGCGGGCTCGTCGGGCACGTCCTGCCCCGGCACGTCCTTCAGCACGCTCCCGAGGACGCCCGTCATGTCGCGCACCCACTTGCCGAACAGCAGGTTCTTCGCGATCTCGTAGAGGCAGGCGACCGCGGCCAGCGCGAGGATCGCCTTGGGCCAGACATCCGGACCGATGCGCCCGCCCGGCGCGACGAAGTCGATCTGCGTCGCGCGGAAGTACAGAAAGCCGACGATCGCGAGCACGATCACGTACGGCAGCGTCTTCTCTCCACGCAACGGTCAGCTCCTCGCGGCACGCATCGCCCGTTCCTGCACGCGGCTATTTCGGCGGCGCCGAGGCCGCGATCTTCTTCATCTGCGCGAGCTCCTCCTCCATGATCTTCAGCGACTCCTCGGTGCCGAAATAGCTGTCGTCGGTCGCGTATTGTTCCTTCAGGTACGTCTGGTACTCGGGGCTCGCCGCGACCTTGGCAAGCGCGTTCGCGATCGTCTTGACCTTCTGCGGATCGGTTCCCGCCTTCATGATCACCGCGCGACGCTGCGGCAGCGTGATGTCGTAGCCGAGCTCCTTCGACGCCGGAACGTCGGGGAAGACGCTGAAGCGCTTGTCGGAAAAGACGATCACCGGGTGGATCTGCTTGCTGTCGACGAAGCTGCGAACGTCGCCGATCTGCTCGTAGAGAACGTCGGCATGGCCGCCGAGCACCGCCGTGTAGCGCTCGCTCGGATTGGCGAAGGGCACCGGAACAAGCTTCAGCCCCCGCGCGACGAAGTAGTTGACGGTGATCTCGTCGGGACTGCCGAATCCGGTGACCGCAACCTTCAGCGGCCGCGTCTTCGCCTCGCGCTCGACGTCGGCCCAGGTCTTCAGCGGCCCGTTCGACGCCGTGAGGAACGAAGACGGCTGCTTGATCATCAGCGCGACCGGAATGATGTCCTTCAGCCCCCAGCGCGTGTTGGTGGTCGCGAGCAGCGCGTAGGTGTCCCAGGTCAGGATCGAGATCGCGTAGCCGTCGGGCTGCGCCGCAAGGAGCTTCGCCATGCCGGTGTTGCCGGTGGCGCCCGGCGAATTGACGACGGGGAACGACACCTTGAGGTCGTCCTCCATCAGCTTGCCCGGCCTTGCGCGCAAGCTGGTCGGCGCCCCCGCCCGGCCCCCACGGGACGATGAATTCGATGGGCCGCGACGGGTATTTGTCCTGAGCGTGCGCGACGAGCGCGAGCGCGGCGAAGAGCAGCGTCGCAAGCCCCTGCACGGGGCGCCGGGACGAATGAGCATCGAGCATGGTGCGTCTCCTTGTGGCTGGATCGCCCGTCGCTGAAGGCAGCGCGGTCGCGTTCTTCGTAGCTAGGTCGGTGCAGGCCGCGCGCGGCCAAACGAAAAGGACTCGATCGCGTAGGTGTCGAGCGCGGCGCGATCGAGCCGCGGAGCGTACCCTGCCTTCAGCGTCATCGCGCCGTTGCGGAACGCGAGGCCGTTCTCGATCAGCGGCGAGCGCGCCTTCAGGAAGCCGTTCATCTCGCCCGCGTTGTCGATCTGCCGCGCCGCGATGCAGCCTTCCATCCAGCAGCCCGGATCGCACGCCACGCCGTTGCCGAGGACGGGCTTCATCCCCAGTTCCCGGATCCGGTCGATCGCCTTCGAGAGCGCGGCGAGCGTGACGAGCTTCATGAGCTTCAGTTTAAGGTATGTCGCAGCCTCGAGTCTCGCTGCCTTTTCGATGTCGGCGAGCCCGTAGATCGACTCGTCGAGCATCATCGGCACTTCGGCAACGCGCGCGACCGCGAGGTGCGCGTCCCAGTCTCCGGCCGCGCAGGGCTGCTCGAAGAGCTCGATGCCCTGCGGGATCGAGCGCCTTGACGAAGCGGATGCCCTCGTCGGCCGTGTACGCCTGGTTCGCATCGAGACGCAATGCGGCGCGTCCGCGCACCACTTTCTGCGCGGACGCCACGAGCTCGATGTCCTTTGCCACCTCGAAAGCCGACCTTCACCTTGATCGTCCGGTAGCCGGCTTCGAGGAGTCCGCGCGACTTCCGCATGCATCGCGTCCTCGTCCTTGGCGTTCAGCAGGCCGACGAGCGGCACCGCGGCGTCGGCGCCGAGCGCGAGCAGCGCGCTGCCCGAGAGCATCTCGAGCGCCGTGCCGAAAGCGGTTGCGGTGAACGGGAACTTCACGCCGAGTTGCTCGATCTGCCGGGGCGCGCGGTCGCCGGCCGCGACGAGGCCCGCGGCGAACGCCTTCGCGGCGACGCCAGCTGTCCTCGATCGTCTCGTCGGTGTAGCCGGTGAGGATCGTCGCCTCGCCGAAGCCCGTCCTGCCGTCGCGGTCGACTCGCTTCCGCAATGATCGTGTCGAAGTGCTCGACCGGCCCGAACGCCAGCCGATACGGCACCGTCAGCGGAACGCGCAGCCGATGGATGGCGATCGTGTCCAGCGCTTGCATGGCGAATCTCCTCTCGCGCCTCGTCCGGTCTGACGCTCGGCCGCGCCTACGATGAAGCGCCGGCGAAGAAACACCTGCTCGATGTAGCGCGTATGCATTCCGCCGCCGACGAACGCGCGGTCGCGCATCAGCTTCTGGTGGAACGGGATCGTCGTCGTCACGCCGTCGATCCGCATCTCCTCAAGCGCCCGCTGCATCCTGCGGATCGCCTCGTCGCGTGTCGTCGCCCCACGTGATCAGCTTGCCGATCAGCGAATCGTAGTACGGCGGAATCGTGTAGCCCTGGAAGAGCTGGCTGTCCACGCGCACGCCAGGCCCGCCCGGGGCAGCGATATTCGGTGACGGTTCCCGGCGACGGCCGGAAGTTGTCGGCCGGATCCTCGGCGTTGATCCGGCATTCGATCGCGTGTCCGCGGCTCACGACGTCGCGCTGCGTCATCCCGACGCCCTCGCCCGCGGCGATCCGGATCTGCTCGCGCACGAGATCCGATCCGATCACCATCTCGGTCACCGGGTGCTCGACCTGGATGCGCGTGTTCATCTCCATGAAGTAGTACGCGTGCGCGGCATCGTCGACGATGAACTCGACGGTTCCCGCGCTCGTGTAGCCGACGCTTCGCGCGAGGCGCGCCGCCGCTTCGCACATCTCGTTCCTCATCGCTGTCGTCGAGCCCCGGCGCCGGCGTTTCCTCGACGAGCTTCTGGTTGCGGCGCTGCGTCGAGCAATCGCGCTCGCCCAGATGCAGCGTCGTCGCCTCGTCGCCCAGCACCTGCACTTCGATGTGACGCACGCGCGTCAGGAATTTCTCGACGTACAGCGACGCCGTCGCCGAACGCAGCCTGCGCTTCCTTCTGCGCCTGCGCAAACGCGTCCTTGATTGCCGCGCCTTCGGTCACGAGCCGCATGCCGCGGCCGCCGCCCCCCGCCGACGCCTTGAGGATCACCGGGAAGCCGATCGATTCCGCGACGCGCGCCGCCTCGTTCCAATCGCGAACGATCCCCTCGGAGCCGGGCGTGGTCCTCAACCCGGCCGCCGCGGCCGCCGCGCGCGCCGCCGCCTTGTTGCCCATCAGCCGGATCACGTCGGCGCCGGGGCCGATCCACGTCAATCCGCCTGCGACGCAGAGCGCCGCGAAGTCGGGGTTCTCCGACAGGAAGCCGTAGCCGGGGTGGATCGCATCGGCTTTGAACGCCACGGCTGCCTGCACGAGCAGCGGCTGATTCAGGTAGCTCTCCGACGAACGCGGGCCGCCGATGCACACCGCGCGCTCGGCGAGCTTCACCGCGAGCGAGTCGCGATCGGCCTCCGAGTAGACCTGCACGGTCTCGATTCCCATGTCGCGGCAGGTCCGATTGACCCGCACCGCGATTTCGCCCCGGTTGGCGATCAGCACGCGTCGAATCGGCCCGGCCACGCCCGCTCGCCCTCAGCCCGCGCATTCGAACTTGAAGTCCACGACCTGCGCACCGGATTCCTTGACGATGACCGGATTCAGATCGAGCGACAGCACCGCGGGTTCCGCGATCGCGAGCGTCGATACGCGCGCGACGATCTTCGCCAGCGCTGCGACATCGCGCTTCGGCTGGCCCCGGGCGCCGTCGAGCATCGCAAAGAACTTCGACCGGCGGATGAGCCGCTCGGCGGTCGCCTGATCGAATGGAGCGAGGCGCATCACGGTCTCGCGCAGGATCTCGACGTAGATTCCGCCGAGGCCGACGACGACCACCGGACCGAAGACCTCGTCGCGCTTCATCCCGACGAAGACCTCGAGGCCGCCGTCGATCATCTTCTGGATCAGGATTCCCTCCTTGCCGGCGATCGGCACCGCGTCGAGCGCGGCGACGGCGCGGCCGAGCGCGTCGTCCGAATCGATGTCCGAGGCGCACGCCGCCGATCTCGCTCTTGTGGGCGAGATTGCGCGCGACGAGCTTTGCCGCAACCGGGTAGCCGAGACGCGCCGCAATGCGCTTCGCTTCGTCGGCGTTGGTGGCAACGGCAGAGGGCGCGACGTCGATTCCGTGCTTGCGCAACAGCGCTTCCTGCGCGGCGAAGGAGGTCAGCTCTGCCGCCGCGGTGGATGCGGCGCCGGTGCGGAGCGTCGCGCTGTCCCGTCCGCCACGTCGTGGCGCGCCGCCTGCCAGCGCAGCCGGGCCGCGATCGCCTTCGCGCAGCGGACCGGATCGGAAAAGACCGGGACGCCGGCGCGCTTCAGGCGCGCGAGCGGCTCCGGCTTTCCTGCGATCCAGGCGACGCCGACCGGACGATCGGCGACTTCGGCGAGCGTCGCGAGCTCGTCCGCGAGCGCCGGACCCTGCCGCCAGATCAGGTTGACGCACAGCATCACCGCGTCGTACTCGCCGCTCTGCACGACGTCGCGGACCGTGGCCGCCATCAGCGCCGGATCGAAGATCACGTTGGCCGTCATGTCGATCGGGTTGCCGAACGACGCGTACGGCGGCAGCCGCTTCTTCAACGTCTCGACGAGCGATGCAGAGGGCGCGCGCGACATCGAGCCCTTCGCCGATGCAGGTGTCGGCCATCAGAACTCCGGCGCCGCCCGAGTGACTGAGGATCGCGACTTTCGCCCGCCCCTCGAGCGCGGCGCGACGCGCGCGGAAAGACCGACATGATCTTCAGCACGTCGATCAATTCCTCGATGCTTTGCGTGCGAATGATGCCGAGCTCGTCGAACGCGGCGCGATAGACCTCGTCCGATCCGGCGAGCGCGCCGGTGTGCGATTGCACCGCCCTGCCCCCGGCTTCGCTCGCGCCGACCTTGATCAGCACGACGGGCTTTCCGGCCCGCGCCGCCCTGCCCGCCGCCGCTCGGAACTTGTCGCCATCGCGAATGCTCTCGACATAGCCGGCGATGATGCGCACGCGCGGGTCGGCCGCGAAGAAATCGCAGAAGTCGCTGAATTCGAGATCGCCCTCGTTTCCGGTGCTGAGGAAGTAGCCGATGCCGATTTCCTCGGCGTGCGCGAGCGCGGTGATCGCGGTGCCGACCGCGCCGCTCTGGCTGACGAAGCCGATGGGGCCCGCAGCGAGACCCGCCTGGTCGAAGACCTGGCTGATCGACGGAATGACTTTCTCGTGCAGATTGGCGACACCGACGGAATTGGGCCCGATGAAGCGGATGCCCTTCTCGAACGCCTTGTCACGTACCGCCCGCTGCAGCGCGGCGCCTTCGGGCCCCGTTTCGGCGAAGCCCGACGAAAGGATCAGCGCGGACTTGACCTGCCCGGGCCGGCAATCGCTCAGCAAGTCGACGATCCGCGCCGCGGGCACCGCGATCACCAGCAGATCGACGTCGCCGCTCGATCTCGGCCAGCGAGCGAAAGCAGCGGATGCCGCTCACCTCGTCGAGCTTCGGATGGACCGGGTAGATCGCACCGGCAAAGCCGTGCTTCAGCAGAAACGCGAGCGGCAGCGAACCGAGCTTTCCCGGGTCGGCCGACACGCCGGCGATCGCGATGGTCGAGGGTTGCAGCAGCGCCTTGATCGATGCGCGCGTCGCGTCGGTATCGCCCACCATGGAAGCTTCGGTTCTCCTGCCTCGACACCCTCGCCGGACGCCGCCGATCGGGCCGCGAGCGGCGCGCACCCGCTCGCCGGGTCGCCGCCTTCGGACCCTCGGCATTATTGAAGGCGCTCAGCAAAAGAAAAAGCTATTAAATATTCATCCAGGCTAAAGGTTATGTTTATCCACGCCGGCTCGGGCATGCCGGGGTCGTCCAGCGCCCGATGCTAAACCGCTTCTTTACCTCGGGTGAATATAAACTAGCTTTTTTTTAATCGGTCCGGCTTGAATAATAAATGATTCCCGGGAGGCGGGGCGGCCGCTCGCGGCGCCGCTGCGCGGGCCCGGCCGCCGAGCGGGCGGACCGCGGCGTAGTCGACTGAGCGAGGACGACCAGCGTGGAGCTCGCCATCCTGATGGGCGCATTGCTGCTGATGATCTTCATCGGCGCCCCCATCGCGGTGACGATGGCCGTGTTGCCCGCGATCTACATCGCCGTCACCAACGAGCTCCCGCTTTCCACCGTCCCCTACCAGATGTACGAAGCGGTCGCGAGCGCCCCGCTGATCGCGATTCCGTTCTTCCTCCTGACCGGAGCGCTGATGAACTCCGGCCAGATCACCGAGCGGCTGCTGCTGCTCTCCCGCGAGCTCGTGGGCCGCGTGCGCGGCGGACTCGCGCAGACGACGGTGCTCGTCAGCATGATGTTCGCCGGGATGAGCGGATCGGCAGTCGCCGACACCGCTGCGGTCGGCGGCGTGCTGATCCCCGCGATGAAGAAGGACGGCTATCACGGCCCGTTCGCGGCGGCGCTGTGCGCCGTCGCCGGGACCATAGGCGGCATCGTTCCTCCGAGCATCGTGATGATCCTGCTCGCCGGATCGATGGGGATGTCGACCGGCGGTCTGTTCATGGCCGGCCTGCTCCCGGGCACTGTGATCGGCATCCTGCTGATGGGGGTCGCCTACGTCGTTTCGGTCCGGCGCAACTATCCGCGGTACGACGAGCCGTTCCGCGTGATGGTGCTCGTGCGCGCGTTCGTCGGCGCGCTGCCGCCGCTCGTGATTCCGCTGGTCATCATTCTCGGCATCGTGTTCGGCGTCTTCACCGCGACCGAGGCGGGCGCGATGACGGTGCTCGTCGCCGCCGCCATCGGTATCTTCCTGTACAAGAGCCTCACGCTGCGCGAGTTCGGCCGCACCGTCACGCATACCGTCAAGATCACGTCGTCGGTCTTCTTCATCCTCGCCGCGTCGGGACCGTTTTCGTGGCTCCTGAACCGGATCGGCGCGCTGCAGGGCCTGGAAGGCTGGTTCATGGGCTACACCGGCTCGCCGGTGACTTTCACGCTGATCCTGGTCGGATTCATTCTGCTGGTCGGCACGGTGATCGAGACGATTCCCGCGATCGTCGTGCTCGCGCCCACGCTGATCAAGGTGAGCGTTGCCGCGGGCTTCCACGAGATCCAGGCGGCGCTCGTGCTCGTCGTCGGATTCATCCTCGGCGCAGTCACGCCCCCGGTGGGCATCGTCTATTTCACCGCGGCGTTCATCGCCGACGAGCCGCTCGAGAAAGTGGGCTGGGCGCTGATCCCGTTCATGCTGGTCGAGGTCGTCGTGATGTTCATGATCCTCGCGTTTCCGCCGCTGACGCTGTGGCTGCCCAGGCTGGTGAAGTTCATATGAGCCCAGGCGTCTCCGTCGCGAACGCGACGCTGCTCGAGCGCGTCAACACGCGCTTGTCGGCTACGGTCCGTCTGCTTTGCGCCGTGCTGCTGCTCTTGATGGTCGTGTTCACCGTCTACACGGTCGTCATGCGCTACGTGTTTCACAACCCGCCGTTCTGGGGCGACACGCTGTCGGTGTTCTGCAACATCTGGGTGACGATGCTCGGCTACAGCCTTGCGGTTCGCGACCGCGAAGACATCGCGTTGCGCGCCTTCTACAAGGTCATTCCGCCGCGCGCCGGCTTCCTGCTCGACATGGTCTGGACGGCGATGGTGTTCGCGTTCGGCGTCTACCTCGTCTGGTTCGGCTGCGGTCGCCGCAATGAACGTGCCGGGAATGTTCTGGGAGCTCGGAGGCTTGAAGAAGACGTATCCGATGCTCGTCATGCCGATCGCCGGCGTTCTGGTGGCGATGGCAGCCGCGGGGTTGATGCTCGAGGACATCCTGATCCTCAGGGGCAAGCGTCCCGGGCGCGACCTTGCCGCTGCCGGTCAGGAAGTCATCTAGGGCCTGTTCACGGGCCCTGGATCTTTCGAGTCGGCAGCAAATAGAGGAAGCCCGCGAGCGCGGATGTGAACGCGTAGCCGAGGCTGTGCTCGAAAAAATGCGGGAACAGGAGCGCAGCGAGGCTCGTCGTCTGCCCGTACGATTGCGCTTTCAAGAACACCGACGCGATGAGCACGAACGCGCCGCACGCGACGGCCACGGTCGCCTGCTGCATAAATCGGCCACGTGTGCAGCTGCGAGCGCACACCCGGCGACGAAGACGCGAACTTTCGAGCAAGCGCGATGCATGTTCCCAATGCCAGCGGCAGCGTCACCAGCGTGTGCGTGACGAGCTCGCGCAGCTGGTGGCCGAGAAACCGTGGATCCCGGAACGGCTCGGCAGAAATGCCGAAGACGAGCGTCGCTGCCGTGAACACGACGAGCGCGCCGGCATAGAGTCCGGCGCGGTGGCGACCGGAGGCCGGGGCGGGACGACCATCACGAAGCCAGAGGAGCCCGGCCGCGGCGAACACGAGAAGGATCTCGGTGAACCGCTCGATCAGATGGTAGCGCCAATGCGCGCCCCAGACGAAAGGCGCCCCGGGCCGCGTCGGATATTGGGCGAGATTGTCGAGGATCGCCTGACCGCGCGCCTCTGCCGAGTAATACGGCCCGAACGCATTGACGATAGGCTGTCCCGCCGAGAATGAGCGCGAGCGCGGCCGCCACCGCCGCCCCCAGCATGATGCGCATCCGCGCGAGCTCGTGGTCGCCGCTCGTTTGCGAGGGAGGATAGAAGTAACGCACGGCGCCCGCCGCAGCGAGCGCGAGCGCCGCATCGAGCAGAAGCTCGCGCGTCGCGTGCTCGAAATAGAAGATCGTCCCGAGAAACGTGTGCTGCCCGTCTTCGTGGACGACGCGGGTCCACGGCCAAGGCGTGCCGGCCTGCACGCAGACGGCGACGAACGCCACCAGCAGCACCAGTGCCGGCAGATAGATCAGCAGCGCGCGCTCGTACGCGTCGAGCTTCATCGGCCCGCGCGACGGCAGCGCCTTCGCGCCGGGGCGCTGTTTCACCGTGCTGTTTGGACGAGCTGCGATCGCGACGTCGCGCTCAGCGCGTTGGGATCGCGAGAGCGTTGACCGCGCCTCCGGAGTCGGCCCGCGGGCTCTGCCTCAGGTAGCTCTGCATCGCGTAGCGCGAGGCAGGATGTTGCGGCAGATCGGAACGCAGCAGCGCAACGTACTCCGGCCCGGCGTCCCAATAGTTCCACGTCGCAAGATCCTGCGCGACGAAACCTGCGAGGTTCTTGTGAACGCCGATGAAAATGCGATAGGACTCGATCACGCGTTCGCGGGGAATCGCTGCGTTCGCCGTCCCCTGCACGCTGAGCGCGAGCAAGACCGCCTGCAGCTCCCGGATCGTCCGCTCGCGATCGGCCATGTACTTGGCGTCGATCCACGCCATCCGCGACGGCCCCCGCAACTCCAGATCGGCCGCGAGCAAGGGACCGAGATTCGCCGTGTCCTTTGCTTGCCACGCAGCGTCGAGCCGCTGCTCGATGCGGGCCGTATCGGTCGAGTCGCCGCCGATTCCGAGCAGCAACGTGTAGAGCGATCGCCGCTGGGCGAGCCGGGGATCGGCGGTCCATTGCCGGAGCGCCGCGATGTCGAGGCGCCCCCTCAGCGGCCGCAGCGCCGAGTATGGCGCTCGGGCAAGCTCGCCATAGGCGATCTCGGCCACCCGTGGCTCCGCATTCTCGAGGTAAGGCAGCAGGAAGGCAGCGTGCGACTGCCAGTCGGCCTCCGTCATCTCGGTGGCAGGCTTGCTCGCCGCAGCCTTGCGCAGCCAGTCTGCGTGCTCGGCGCCTACGGGGCCGAGATTCGCCCACGACTGCCAGTTTCTCGCGCGGATCAGAAGCAGCGGCTTCGTGCCACCACCCGCGACGCGATCGAGTCCGTCCACCCACGTGCGTTCGATCGCGGCTCCGATCGCAAGATCGCCGCGGATGACCGCTACGACCTTGAGCCGCGCGCCTTGCGCGTCCGGCGATGCGAGCACGGCGTTCGCCGCGGCTTCGCGATCGAACCGATACACCGCGGCGCGTTCGGCTGCGCCTCCTGCGGATGCGTCACGCGGGACCGCGTCGGTCGTTTCGATTGGCACGCCGCGTTCCATCACCGATGCCTGCGCGCCGCGCTGCCGGTACATGGATGCCTGCCCCGGCGAGGAATCGCCCCAATCCCCGCACAGCGGGCAGGCCGCAGCCACGCCGCCTGCGAGCAGGAGCAGCGCACCGATGGACCAGCGCTTCATCGGTTCGGGAGACGCGCTCTACTTGCGCGTGGTGGCGATCGGCTCGGCGTCCGTCAAGCGATAGAGCAGCCCGGACGCGTCGTCCTTGAGCACCACGAATTTGCCGCTCAGGAGGACCGGCTCGAACCCGTACGCGACCTTCTTCCTGGCGACGACCTCGACGACCGCGTCCGGTCCGGCCGGCATGCAGAACGGGCAGTGCGGCGGGACAGCGGACAGCAGAAAGTGTTGTTGCTGGTCTCCGATGTCGAGCGGGAGGATGAACCCCTGAACCCGAACGGCCTTGCTGTCGAGACTCAGAACCTCGTCGCTGAACTTCGGGACCATCTTGTCGCCCTGCTTCGTCGGCTCGACCTGGGACAGCGTCTTCCAGGAAACGACGCCGTCCTTCTCGGGCAACAGCGTCGAGCTGAACGTCGAAGCGCTCGGCAAGCCCGATGCGGGAATGTCGGTGCTTACCGCGAACGACGCCGTCGTCGCGGCCAGAATGCCCGCCCCGATCAATGTACCGAGAACCTTTCGCATAACGGCTCCTTCCCCGCGACGGTGTCGCGGCCATTCGATGCAAAACAGTATACGCCGGCGGGCGGCGACGGCCGTCCGCTCATCGGCTATGACATCGGTGGTGAACCGACGTGCGTCCACGGGTTGCGAAAGCTGTCGGAGGGAAGATTTTTGCCGATCACAGATGATAATGGTATATCATTATTGGAATCTCCACAGTCTCGCCGAAAATGCCCGCCGAACGCAGGAAGACCATGGAACGGGCGAGCCGCCAGCGCGACGCGATCAAGGCCGCCATCCGGATGGCGAAGCGACCCCTGTCGCCACAGGAAGTGCTTGAAGCGGCGCGCCTGGCCGTGCCCGCGCTCGGCATGGCCACCGTCTATCGCAATTTGAAGCTGCTCGTGGCGGACAGGTTCGTGCGGATGATCACGCTGCCGGGCGAGAGTCCGCGTTACGAAATGCGCGAATTGGCGCATCACCATCACTTCCAGTGCACCACATGCAGCCGTGTCTACGACGTCCCGGGTTGCCCGGGGGATCTGCGCCGGCTGGCGCCGCGTGGATTCAGGGTCGACCATCACGACGTGACGCTCTACGGGCGGTGCTCGGACTGCGGAAAGGCGCAGCTTCGCGCGGCCGGATGATTCGCATCGAGCAACTGCGCTTCGGCTACAACGGCGACGATGTGTTGCGGTTGGACGAGTTCGTCCTCGAGCCGGAAAGCAACATCCTCATCGTCGGACCGTCCGGATGCGGGAAGACGACGCTCTTGCACCTGATCGCCGGGCTGCTGCTTCCCACGCAGGGCTCGGTCGTCGTCGACGGGCAGGACCTGTCGGCGCTCTCCCCGGCCGCGCGCGACCGGTTCCGGGGCCGCCACATCGGCATCGTGCTCCAGCAATTCCACCTGCTTCCGACCTTGACCGCGATGCAAAACCTGCTGGTCGCGCAAAGCATCGCCGGCCTCCCCGTCGACCGCGCCGCGGCGCACGCCGTGCTCGAAGGCTCTCGACGTCGACGATCGCGTCGACGCGTATCCGCACCAGCTGTCGGTCGGTCAGCAACAGCGCGTCGCGATCGCCCGCGCGCTCGTGAATCGCCCGAAGCTGCTGCTCGCCGACGAGCCCACGTCGAATCTCGACGACGTGACGTGCGGCGCGGTCGCCGATCTGCTGCTCGAGCGCAACGCAGCGGCATGCCGTCTCGCTGGTCGTCGCCACGCACGACTCGCGTCTGAAGCCGAAGATCTCGCGGCAACTGGCACTGCCGAACCGGGCGGCAGGACCGAGAGCATGAGCCTTCTTCAGCTCGCCTGGAGCTATTTGCGCGCGCGTCCGCTCGGCACGCTGCTCAACGTTCTGCTGCTCGCGCTCGGCGTCGGAACGATCGGGTTCGTGCTGATCGTCGAACGGCCAGATCGGCGAGAGTCTCAACCGCGATGCGAAGGGGATCGATCTCGTCGTCGGCGCGAAGGGCAGCGCGATGCAGCTGATGCTCGCGGGGATCTTCCATCTCGATGTGCCGACCGGCAACATTCCGCTCAAGTCTGCGCAGGAGCTCGCGAAGAATCCGCTGATCAAGCGCGTGATCCCGCTCTCGATCGCCGACAGCTTTCGCGGCTTCTGGATCATCGGCACGAATCCCGACTACATCGACCTCTACCACGGCAGCCTCGCGTCCGGGCAAGTGTGGAACGACAGGATGCAGGCGGTATTGGGCGCGACGGTCGCGGCTCGCACCGGGCTTGGCATCGGCGCGCAGTTCGTCGGCTCGCACGGCCTGGCCGAAGGCGGTCCGGTCCACGGCGACTCCGTCTACACGGTGACGGGCGTGCTCAAGCCGACCGGCACGGTGCTCGATCGGCTCGTCCTCGTCAACACGGAGAGCATCTGGTTCGTCCACGAGGGCAACATCGACGATCCCGAGGAGAAGAAGGTCATCGAGGACGAACGGCAGGTGACCGTGCTCCTCGTCCAGTATGCGACGCCGCTCGCCGCGGTATCGCTGCTGCGCAAGATCAATGCCGAGACCAACATGCAGGCGGCCGCACCCGCGTACGAGGCGGCACGGCTGTTCCGGATGATCGGCGTCGGCGCGGACGTGATCCGCGCGTTCGGCGGCGTGGTGCTGGCAACGGCGGCGCTGTCGCTCTTCATCGCGCTCTACCACGCGCTCAACGAGCGCGCCTACGACATCGCCGTTCTGCGAACGCTCGGCGCGCGTCCGGCGAGCATTGCGCTGATGCTCCTGCTCGAAGCGCTGATACTGGCCGTTCTCGGCGGCGTGCTCGGCTTGTTGCTCGCCCATGGGCTTGCCGCCATTCTCGCGTGGTGGATGGTGCAGCAGGAGAGCCTGCCCATCGACGCGTGGGCGTTCTCGGCGAAGGAGCTGTGGCTGCTGGTGCCTTCGTTTCTCGCCGCGACCCTCGCGGCGCTGCTTCCCAGCTGGCGCGCGGCGCACGCGAACATCTCGGCGACGCTCGCGCGCCGCGCTTGACCTCGAACTGAAGGAGATACCCATGAAGCATATGTTGATTGTGTCGATGCTTTTCGCGATGGTCCCGGCCGTCTCGATCGCAGCGGATGCGCCCGCAACCAAAGCGCCCGGCGAAGCCCGCGGCTACCAAGGTCGATCCGGCGCTCGAGGCCGCACACACCAAGGAGGACGTCCGGCGGCACCGGATCATCGCGGCCGCGCACGAAGCGGCGGCGAAGTGCCAGGAGTCGGGGAAGGACGAGGACTCATGCGACGCCGAGCTGCAGAAGGCGTGCAAGGGCATCGCCTACGGCAAGTATTGCGGAATGAAGCACCCCGACTGATCGCGCCCATCGACATGCGAGCCCGGAGGTGCAGTCGACGGGTTCGCGAATGTTCGCGACGAAACCCACATGCGAAGCCTCGTCATCGCCGGACTTGCCGGCCTGGTATTGGGCATTTCCGCCACGCAGGCGGCGCCGATCAGGGTCGTCGCCGCCGAGAACGTGTACGGCGATGTCGCGCAGCAGATCGGCGGATCCAACGTGGAAGTCGCAAGCATCCTCACCAATCCCAGCCAGGATCCGCACGAGTTCGAGGCGAGCGCATCGACGGCGCGCCAGGTCGCCGACGCCAGGATCGTCATCTACAACGGAGCGGACTACGACCCGTGGATGCCGAAGCTGCTGGCGGCATCGCGTGCGCCGTCGCGCAAGGTGATCGAGGTCGCGCGGCTCGTTCACAAGCGCGCCGGCGACAACCCGCATGTCTGGTACGACGTCGCGGCGATCTTCGCGCTGGCGAAGGTGCTCGGCGACACGCTGTCGGCGCTCGATCCCGACCATCGAACCGAGTACGCCGGACGGCATGTCGCGTTCGAGCGCTCGATGCAACCGCTCGTCGAGCGCATTGCCACGATGCGCAAGGCGTTCTCGGGCAGCGCGGTCACCGCGACCGAGCCGGTCTTCGGCTACATGGCCGACGCGCTGGGGCTCAAGATGCGCAACGGCCGCTTTCAGCTCGCGGTCATGAACGGCACCGAGCCAAGCGCAAAGGACATCGCCGCATTCGAGAAGGATCTCAAGTCACGATCGGTCAAGGTGATGCTCTACAACAGCCAGACGGGCAACGCGCTCGCCGAGCGCATGCGCAGGATTGCGACCGATTCCGGCGTTCCCGTCGTCGGCGTCAGCGAAACGCCGCCGGCCGGGATGACCTACCCGCAGTGGATGAGCGCGCAACTCGAAGCGCTCGGCCGCGCGCTCGGAGAGCGCTAGCCGATGTTCGCGATCGAGCTCGATCGGGTGACGATTGCGCGCGGCGAGCGCCGGGTCCTCGTGGACGTGAACCTGGCGATACGTCCCGGCGAGTTCATCGGAGTCTTCGGCGGAAACGGCGCCGGCAAGACCACGCTGCTGCAGGCGATTCTCGGCCTGCTGCGCCCAGCTTCAGGCGTGATCAAGGTGCTGGGTGCCGCGCCGGCGCGCGGCAACGCCGCGGCAGGCTACGTTCCGCAGCACCGCACGCCGGTGTCCGATCTGCGGCTCTCCGGCAGGGACTTTGTCGCGAGCGCGCTCGACGGCGAACGCTGGGGGCTGCCGCTGACCGGAAGGGCAGGCCGACGCGACGTGGAGCGCGCCATCGCAACCGTCGACGCGCTGGCGCTCGCGTCGAGGCCGCTGTGCGAGCTCTCCGGAGGCGAGCTGCAGCGGCTGCTCCTCGCGCAGGCGCTTCTCGGCAAGCCGAAGCTGCTTCTGCTCGATGAACCGCTGCTGAGCCTCGATCCGCACTTCCAGCAGACGACCGTCGCGCTGGTGAAGCGGATTCAGCAAGCCGAAGGCATCACGGTGCTCTTCACCGCGCACGAGCTCAATCCGCTGCTCGAAGCGATGGACCGCGTCCTCTATCTCGGGCATGGCCGCGCGGCCCTCGGCAGCGTCGACGAGGTGATCACGAGCGAGGTTCTTTCCCGGCTCTACGGGTCGCCGATCGACGTATTGCGCGTGAACGGGCGGCTCCTCGTCGTTTCCGCATACGGATCGGTCGAAGCCGATGCCCATCGCCACGATGCTTGAATACGAGTTCATGCGCACCGCCTTCATCGCGGGCGGCCTCGCGGCGATCATCGCCGGCTCGGTGGGGTTCTTCCTCGTGCTGCGCAATCTGACGTTTGCCGGTCACGCGCTGTCGCACGTCGGTTTTGCCGGCGCGACGGGCTCGGTGCTGATGGGCATGAGTCCCCTGTGGGGATTGCTGGCCTTCACGCTCGTCGCGGGAATCGCGATGGGACTCCTCGGCGATCGGCTGCGCGGCCGCGACGTCGCCGATCGGCATCATCCTGTCGCTGGCGCTCGGCTTCGGCGTTCTCTTCCTTTACCTGTACTCGAGCCATGCCACGCAGGCCACGGCGATCCTTTTCGGCAACGTTCTCGCCGTCAGCCCCGAAATGGTGTGGGCGCTTCTGGCGTTGACCGCCGTCAGCCTCTGCGCGCTCGCCGCATTGTCGCGGCCCTTGCTCTTCGCGACGCTCGCGCCGGAGCTGGCCGAGGCCAAAGGCGTGTCGCTGCGGCTCGTGTCAGCGCTGTTCCTCGCGATCGTCGCGGTCGCGGTGGCCGAGGCGGCACAGGTCGTCGGCGTGTTGCTCGTCTTCGCGCTGATGGTTGCCCCCGCGGCGACGTCGCTTCGCCTGACTTCGCGCGTGGGCTGGGGCGTCGGTCTGGCGGTGCTTTTCGCGCTCGTGGAAACCTGGCTCGCGATCGCGCTCGCCTACCTCACCGACTGGCCCACGACGTTCTGGCTCGTGCTGTTGAGCTGCTGCGCGTACTTCCTGAGCTTGCTCGTGCGACCCGTCCGCTCGCGGTCGCTCCCTGCGCATTCAGCGCACGAGGAACCCGGCGTCGATGGCGACAGCCTGACCGGTGATTCCGCGTGAGACGTCGGAGGCGAGGTAGAGCGCAAGACGGGCGATCTCCGCCGGCTCGACGAGGCGCCTCAGCGGAATGGAGTCGACGATCCTTCTGCCTCACCTCGGCGGTCATCAGGCCCGACGTCATCGGCGTTCCCTCGACGACGCCCGGAGAGATCGCGTTGACGTTGATGCCGTGGGGTCCGAGCTCGCGTGCGAAGCCTTGCGTCATCGCGACGACGCCGGCCTTCGTCGTCCCGTAGAGCACGTTGCCGAACTGGCCGCCGCCCTTTGCGCTGGAAACCGACGCGATGTTGATGATCTTCCCGTAGCGGCGCGCCAACATCGCCGGCAGGACCGCCTTCGAGCAGTAATAGACGCCCGACAGATTCACCCGGGCGACATCGTCCCAGTCGGCGATCGTCGAGTCCACGAGCGAGCGCGTCTTGAGAATGCCCGCGCAATTGACCAGAATGTCGACGTGGCCCCGCTCGGCGACGATCTTATCGACTGCTTGCTGCACGCCCTTCGCATCGCCGACGTCGACGCAGACGAGATGGGCGCGCGCCGTGTCGAACCCGGTCGCACCTTGCGCCGCCGCGAGGTTGATGTCGGCCGCGTGGACCTCGCAGCCCTCGTCGAGAAGCGCAGTGGCAATCGCGCGCCCGATTCCGCTCGTCCCGCCGGTAACCAGCGCGATCCTGCCCCTCAGACCGAGATCCATCGACTCCATTGCGTCCCCATCCGAATGCCGCTAAATTACCACTCTTCGCGCGCGACGACGTCGACACACGCGCCCCCGGGTCTGCGGCAACCTCGTATGCGCTGCTCGCGCTCGCCGTCCTGTGCTGGGCGGGAAACTTCATTGCCGGGCGCTGGCTGCGCTACGAGGCGCCTCCCGTCGCGCTCACTCTGTGCAGATGGACCGTCGCGCTCGCCGTTCTCGCTCCGTTTACCTTCTCCCACCTGCGCGGCCGCTGGGCGCTCATCCGCCGCTCGTGGAAGATCCTGTGTCTCCTCGCTCTCTTCGCCACCGTGCTCCAGCACATCCCGATCTATTGGGGATTGCGCGACACGACGGCGACGAACGCCGCGCTGCTCAATGCGACGTCGCCGATCTTCATTGCCCTGCTGTCCGTGCTGCTGCTCGATCAGCGCCTGAGCGCGCTCGCGATCGCCGGCAGCGTCGTCTCCTTCTGCGGCGTGCTCGTCATCGTGAGCCGCGGCAGCCTCGACGTGCTGCGCGCACTCGAGCTGAACACCGGCGACATATGGATCCTCGCCTCGGCGATGTCGTGGGCCGGCTACACCGTGTGTCTGCGCTGGCGCCCGGCCGAGCTGCGCGGGCTCGACCTGCTGACGCTGATCGCTGCGATCAGCGTGGTACTGCTCGCTCCGTTGTGCATCGTCGAAATCGCGGCCGGCCGCGTGCTCGCGCCGACCGCCGCGGCGCTCGGCGGCATCGCGTACGTCGGCATCGTCGCCTCGGTGCTCGCCTACATCGCGTGGAACCACGGCGTCGAGCAGGTCGGGCCCGCGCGCGCCGGCCCGTTCATGTACCTGATGCTCGTCTTCACGCCGATCCTGTCAATCGTCTTCCTCGGCGAGCGGCTCGAGCCTTTCCATTTCGCCGGCGCCGCGCTGATCATCGCCGGCATCTACCTCACGACCCTCCGCAACAAGCGCGCCGGGCCGGTCGGCTGATCGCCCGGCGCGGCGGCGCGCTCCTAACGTGAATTCGCTTGCTACAGCGCCCCTGCCGCCTGCAGCTTCTTGATCAGCGCGTCCTGCCCCTGGTCCTGCAGCACGCGCTTCGCGAGCGCGGGATCGTACGTGCCCTTGACCGCGACCCACGCCGCCGGCGCGCCGTCGTACCACAACTGCAGCTCGGCCGGCGTCGGCTTGTACACCTTGACCTTGCCCTTGAGCGCCTCGGTGTGCTTCGCCATCCATTCGTTGTCGACCTTGAAACTCTGCTGCCGGATCTCCTTGCCGATCCGGTCGACCGCCGCCTTTGCCCAGTCCGGAAGCCGTTCGTAGCGCTTCTGGTCCATGAAGAAGATGTGCGCGTTCCACGAGCCCCCGGTCGAGGTGATGAACTTCGTGACCTCGTAGAACTTCATCGCGCCGACGTAGGCGTCGGGAATGTACATCCCGTCGACGACGCCGCTCTGCAGTCCGTCGTAGAGCTGGCCCCAGTCGTAGGGGACGGCGGTGCCGCCCCACGCCTTGATCATGTTGAATTCCGCCGGCGACTTGGTCACGCGGAACTTGAGGCCCTTCATGTCGGCGGGGACCTTGATCTCGCGCTTCGAGTTGTCGACGTTGCGGAAGCTGTACGACGGGATGATCGCGATGATGTGCAGGCCCATCTCGGCGGCCGCGCGCTTGTTGAGCTCCTCGCCGAGCCAGCCGCCGATCAGCTTCTCCGCGGACTCATCGTCCTTGAAGATGTACGGCAGGTTCAGGATGTCGAACGTCGTGCCGAACGCGCCGATGTTGCCGCCGGAGATCTGGCCGATGTCGATCTGGCCGAGCTTCGCCTGCTCGACGCACTTGTGCTCGACGCACAGCGTGCTGTTGACCTGCATGTTGACGGCGACGCGGCCGTTCGTGTACTCGACGAGCTTCGGTCCGATGTAGTCGGTCATCCACCACGTGCTCGGGATCGTCGGCGGGTTGCCGTTGGCGACGGTGAGCCGCAGCTTGTCCTGCGCCATGACGCCGGGCGCGGCCGCCAGCATTGCCAGAGCGCCGGCGCAAAGCCAGCTTCTTGGATTCGCAAAGTTCATTGAGCCTCCTCCATCGATTCGATTGACGTCGTGTCCCGTGCCGGGCTTCCGGCTTTCCCGGGGATCGTCGCTTCAACTGCGATTCGCCCCGACTTCCTCCGGAGCATCTGCCGGTGCGGCGATCGCCTGCTGCCGCATCCATACCTTGACCTCTGCCGCGAGCCGCACCATCGCCGGGTTCGTGGGATCGCGCGGCCGGTCGAACTCGACGACCTTGATCTCCTCGACCCGTCCCGGGCGCGGCGCCATGATCGCGATGCGATCGGACAGCTTGATCGCCTCGTCGATGCTGTGCGTGACGAAGATCACCGTCTTGCGCTCGCGTTCCCAGATCTTGAGCAGCTCGTCCTGCATGTATTCGCGCGTCTGCACGTCGAGCGACGCAAACGGCTCGTCCATCAGCAGGATCGCCGGGTTC
Organism: uncultured beta proteobacterium; assembly: GCA_963742965.1. Taxonomy (GTDB): domain Bacteria; phylum Pseudomonadota; class Gammaproteobacteria; order Burkholderiales; family Casimicrobiaceae; genus CAIWHR01. The sequence goes on from CAVUOC010000002.1 coordinate 94,738, forward strand.
ACCGCGAGCGCGCGCGCGATGCTCACGCGCTGGCGCATCCCGCCGGAGAGCTCGCGCGGATAGCGCGACTCGAATCCGCGCAGGCCGACGAGGCCGATGTAGTGCTGGAAGAGCTTCTCCTGTTCCGCCTCGGGGATCCGCTTGCGCTGCAGTCCGTAACGGATGTTTTGGCTCACGTTGTACCAGGGGAATAGCGCGTACTCCTGGAACACGACGGCGCGCTCCCAGCCGGGCGCGGTGATCAGCTCGCCGCCGACCCTCACCTCGCCGCGCGTCGGGTGCTCGAAGCCCGCCAGCAGGTTGAGCAGCGTCGTCTTGCCGCAGCCGCTCGGGCCGACGATCGAGAAGAACTCGTTCTGCTCGACCTCGAGATTGACGTCGTGCAGCGCGAGCAGCGGCTCGCCCTTGATCGACACGTGGACCTTGCTGACGTTGGTGACGCTGACCTGCGCCATCGTCACTGGCCGCGATGCCACGGCATGATCAGCAGCGCGAGCTTGCGCATGACGAAGTCGAGCAGAAGACCCAGGATGCCGATCAGCACCATGCCGAGCAGGATGTAGTCGCTGCGGAAGAGCGTCCGCGCGTTGTTGATCATGTAGCCCAGGCCGCTCGGCGCAGCGACGAGCTCGCCCGCGACGAGCGCCATCCAGCCGATGCCGAGACCGACGCGAACGCCGGTGAAGATGTTGGGCAGCGCGCCGGGCAGGACGACGGTGGTGAAAAGCTCGCGCGGGCGCGCGCCGAGGCTCAGCCCCGCGCGCACGAGGTACGTGTCGACGTCACGGGCGCCCGCCATCGAATTCAGCACGATCGGGAAGAACGCCGCGAGAAAGATGATGTAGACGATCTGCGTGTCGCCGATGCCGAACCACAGAATGCTCAGCGGTATCCACGCGAGCGGCGGAATCGGCCGGATGAATTCGAGCAACGGGTCTACCGCCGAGCGAAATCGCGGGAACCAGCCCATCGCGAGCCCGAGCGGAATGCCGATCACGCTGGCCGTGCCGACGGCGAGCAGCACGCGGTAGAGACTGTCGACGATGTGCGTCAGCAGAACGCCGCGGTTAATCAGGTCGACGGCCGCCGAGAACACCGCGGTCGGCGGCGGGAGCATCACGTCGAGCTGCGGATTGAAGCGCAGGCCGAAGACGCTGATGCACTGCCAGACGACGATGAACGCGACGAGCAGCCAGAAGTGCTGGACCTGCGAGAGCACTCGACGCCACGCCGGCGGTGGCGGCGGCACCATCGACACCGCGAGACGCGCCATCGCATCGGGGTCGGCGGGTCGCCCGCGAGGCGCGGCGACCGGAGGTGCCCCCGCACGCACCGCATCCACGTCCGCAGCCGGCGCGTCGGCGGGCTTGCCGAACGCGCGCGGCTCGTGCGGAAGGACGCGGTGCCCTGCTTCGCTCATCCGACAGCGCAGACGGACATCATCAAACGTTGTAGCTCTTGCCCATGAACGTCCACGGCTTCGTGAGCTCGCCCGGCTCGGGGAACGGCGCCGGGCCGGTGAGGATTTCCGCCGCGTACGGCTTGTACGGCAGGTTCCCGACGCCGCCGAAATCCTTCGGCAGGATGGGGGGCCGCGCCGGCACTTTCCAGCCGAGCTTCCCGAATGTCGTTGCCATGTAGCTCGTCTTGCGCACGTTTTCCCAGTCCGCGCTCGTCACCTTGGTCTTCGATGCGCCGGTCGAGAATGCCCACTCGCTGATCCGCGACTCCTCCTTCGGCCACAGACCGTTCGGGTCGTCGAACGGGTAATAGACGGTGGGCTTCGGCCAGAACAGGTAGCGCTCCGACATCCGCTGGATCAGGTCCTTCGAGAGGCGTCCGTACGCGGGCTGCGCCATCAGCGAGTCGAGCGCCTTCTGCGGATTCGCCTTCGCCCAGAGCACCGCTTCGACGAACGCGTCGGTCATCAGTTGCGCGACGTCGGGCGCGTTCTCCTCGATCTCGAGCCGCGTGTAGTAGTAGCCGCTGTAGATGTAATACGGATTGAGCGTCTCGAGGAGCCTTGTCGTCTTCAGCACCTCCGTCGAGTAGGAGACGTGCGGCTCCCAGATCGTGAAGACGTCGACCCCCTTGGGGCCCGTGGCGAGGTCGCCGGGCGGCATGCTGCGCAGCGTGAAATCCTGGTTGTCCTTGAGGCCGAGGTACGCGGCCGCCGCGATGAAGCCGAAGTGGTTCGTCGAGCCCGTGGTCGTGCCGACGACCGCCGGGCGCTTCAGCACCTTCTGGTCCTTCAAGTCGGAGAGGCTCTTCAGCGGCGAATCGAGCGGCACGGTCGCCGCGTGCGTGATTCCCGGCGAGTGGACGGCGAGCGCGCGGGTCGGCACCTTGTTCGCGAGCAGCGCGAGCACGCCGAGCGCGCCGGTGCTCGCGAGCTGGATGCGTCCGGGGATGAACGCCTCGTTCGAAAAGCCCGCAGCGACGAACGTCTGCCACTTCACGTCGATGCCGCGCTTCTCCAGGAGCTTCTCGGTCTGGATGATGTTGCCGATCATCTCTTCGCCCGACCACACGACGATCCAGCCGGCGGAGATCGGCCACCAGCCCTTGCTCTCCAGCCATTGCTTCGACTTGGGCGAGATCTGCTCGTAGGGCTGCGGCCAGCCCCATTCGGTGAACCTCTGGCCCGCCTGCGCATGCGCGTCGCGGCTCGTCGCCAGGTCGCCGAGCAGCAAGTCCTCCGGCGGTGGCAGCCGCCGCGCCGAGGAATTTCCGCCGATCCAGACGCGTGGCGGATTCGGCCGGCGGTGCCGGGTTTCTGTCGTCCGATTTGGATGAGTCCATGGCGCCTCCTATGGGGATTCGATTCAGGGCCTCTTGCACAACGTGCGCGTGAACGCGCCGTCGAACCACGGATGGACCGACAGGCGCTTGAACCAGGGCGTCGACCGCGAGCGCTTGCGCTCGGCGGAATCCAGCGCCGCCTTGTCGGCAAGCTGGTGCATCGCATAGAACTGGCAGCCTTTGTCGATTTTCTGCTCGACGAACCGGCAACCGTCCCAGACCGGGCATTCGAGCAGGATCGGCAGGTGCTCGATGCCGGTACCACGCGAGGAGCTCCTCGCGAAAATCCGGGGGCGTCCACAGTCCGACATGGAACAGCCAGTCGCCGCCGGCACGGCCGAACCGGCCGCCGGTGAACAGGAGCTCCATCCGCCTGGCCCCCGAAACGCCGGCCGCCCCGGTGTCGTCGCCGTCGCAGACGATGAGGGTCCCGCGACCGTCGTCGCGGACGAACGCTTCGGCGTCCGCCGCACAGCCGATCGCCGTGCGGCGAATCTCCGCTGCGTCGGTCGTCGCGAGCTCCCAGATCAGCATCGGCGCGTCACCCGGACATTTCGATTCGCAGGTCGCGGCTCTCCCCCCGGCCGCGCAGGCCAATATAACCGATATGCCGGTGGCGCGTGACTTGCGCCAGCAGCTCGCGCAGCGGGTTGTACCCGTTGTAGAAACGCGCGTAGTCGGCCTGCGCGCGAGCGGCGAACAGCGGCCTCAGGATGTCGTCGCCGTAGAAGACCGCGTTCAGCAGATCCTCGTCGGTCTTGAATGGCCCGCGCGTCTTCCTCACGCGCTCGAGAGCAGGCGGGACGAGATCGCCGCAGCGTCCGGTGACGAACGTGTCGCCTTTGCGCACCGCACGGTCCATGAGCTCCGGCGCGATAGGCGCCGGAGGCTTACCGTAGTAGCCGAGGCAGTACTTGCGCAACTCGTCGGGCACGGTCTTGTAACGCTCGCCCTGCATGACGTTCAGCACCGCCTGCGTCACCATGAATTGCGCGGTCGGGCTCACCACCGGCACGTAGCCCATGTCTTTGCGCACCTGCGCGGTCTCGTGCAGGATTTCGTCGAGCCGATCCTCGATGCCGATCTCGCGCAACTGGTTGACGAGGTTCGTGATCATGCCGCCCGGCATCTGGTGCTCGAGCACCCGCGCGTCGAACTCCACCGGCTCGCCGCGCGGCTTGTTCCAGCGATAGCACGCGTAGCGGAAATAGCCGGCGACTTCTTCCAGCGCCTCGCGGTCGAGCCCCGTCGTGTACCCGCGCTCGACGAGCCGGTCGTGGATCCACTCCGCCGGCGGATGCGACGCGCCGTGCGCGAGCGGCGAAACGCACGTGTGCAGCTTGTCGGCGCCGGCCTCGACGCCGGCGAGCAGCACGTCGGGCGCGCGTCCCGTCATGCAATGCGAGTGGATGTTGATCGGCGCGGGGCCGATCGCCTTGCGCAGCGCCGGGATGATCGTGCGGATACGCTCGACCGAGAGCATTCCGCTCGGATCCTTCAGATTGATCTCGTCGGCGCCGATCGCCATGAACTGCGCCGCCTTCGCCGCGTAGTACTCGTCGGTGTGCACGGGACTCCACGAGAAGACCAGCGTGCCCATCACCATCAGCCCGACCGCGTTCGCTTTCGCGACGCACACCTCGACGTTGCGCAGGTCGTTGAACTGGTCGTAGACGGCGACCTGCGCGATGCCGTTCGCCTTCAGGCGCTCGATCGCGAGCTCGACGACGTCGTTCGGGAAGACTTCGAACGTCCACAGGCTCTGCCCGCGCACGATCGCGTTGATCGGCGTGCGGGTGATCAGCTTGCGCACGTGGCGGATGCGCTCCCACGGGTCCTCCTTGAGGAAGCGCACCGAGACGTCCCATACCGCGCCGCCGATCAGGTCGATCGAATCGAAGCCGACGCGGTCCATGCGCGCGGCGACGGGCAGCATCATCTCGTTGGTCATCCGCGTCGACCACAGGCACTGGTGGCCGTCGCGCAGCGTCTCGTCGACGATCGGGACGTGTCGCGGCATGGTCAGCTCTAGAGCGGCTTCATGATCGTGCGGATGAACTGCTTGTCGAACCACTCGTGCTTGCACAAGCCGGTGCCACCACGGCGTGTCGACCGAGCGATTGCGCGCGTCGGACTTGAGCGCATGCGGCTCGACGTATTGCAGCGCGGCGAACGTGTACGAGGACGCGCCGAGCGCGCGGAAGAGCTCGCAGCCGTGCCAGGCAGGCTCCTCGAGCAGCATCGGCATGTGCTCGTACTGGAACCAGGCGTCGAATTCGTACAGGTAGTCGAACGGCACCGGATACTTCAGCATGTAGACGATCGACCCCTTCCGCTCGGAACCGCCGCGGTAGATGCGCACACCGGTCCAGGTGGTGATCGCGTGGCCCGCGTCGCCCTCGGCCGGAGCAAGCGCCGCATCGCCGCGATCGACACGCACGCTGCCCGCGCGCCCGTCCAGCGCGTACCATTCGCCCGCCTCGCGCGCCGGGCGGTCGGCGAACTCGGTGATTCGGACATAGCTCATGCCGCGACGCTCGCCGGATGTTCCGATACGTGCCGCGCAGCGCCTTCTTGTCGATCTTCCCGTTGGCGGTCTTCGGCAACTCGGCGAGAACGGTGATCCTGCGCGGCTTCTTGTAGCCGGCGAGCTCGGCCGCGCAGTGCGCGCGAATGGCCTCCTCGGCGATCGCGCACCCGGGCTTCGCGACGATCAGCGCGTGGACGACCTCGCCCCAGGTCGCATCGGGGGCGCCGATGACCGCGCACTCGGCGATCGCCGGATGGCGATACAGCACGTCCTCGACCTCGCGCGGATAGACGTTGTAGCCGCCGGAGATGATCATCTCCTTCCGGCGATCGACGATCGTGTAGACGCCGTGACGCATCCGCGCGCGCGAGGTCGCCGGTATGGCACCAGCCGTCGCGCAGGACTTCCGCCGTTGCGGCGGGATCGTTCCAGTATCCGGCCATCACGTGCGGGCCGGCGACGATGACCTCGCCGATCTCGCCCATCCTGACGTCTCGTCCGTCGGCGTCCACCAGCCTCACCTGCACGCCGATCGCCGCGCGTCCTGTTGCGCCCGGCCCGACGCGCGCGGCCGGCAACGGGATCCGGCAGATGGTCGTGCTTGTCGAGGATCAGGTCCGGATGCGGAGCTTCGGTCAATCCATAGATCTGGACGAAGATCGGGCCGAACGCGGCGAGCGCCCGCTCGCGCACCGGCTCGGGCATCGGCGCGCCCCCATAGATCACCGTCTCGAGGCTCGACAGGTCGAAACGCCCGCGCTCCGGCGCGTCGGCGAGCATCGCGACCATCGTCGGCACCATCCAGCTCATCGTGACCTCGTGCGCTTCGACGAGGCGAAAGAATTCGAGCGGCGAGAATTTCGCCGACAGCACGTTCTTCGCGCCCTTGGCGAAAAGCGGCAGCACCTTGGTGCCGCTTCCGTGCGCGAGCGATGCGACGTGCAGCATCGCATCGGCCTGCGTCACGAACATCTCGTTCGCGTACGTGATGAAGACGCTCGCCAGCCGCGCACCGACCGTCGTGAGCGCACCCTTCGGCCGCCCGGTGGTGCCGGACGTGTACGCGATCATGTAGCCGTCGCGCTCCGTCGTGTCGACGGCGAATGTCTCCGCGCCGCCTTCGCGCAGCACGTCGTTCCAGGCAAGCGCGCCGGAAACGCCCGGCATCGGGTCGACGGCAATCACGTGTCGCAGTGCCGGGAGCCTCGGACGGATCTGCGCAACGACATCGGCGAACGCCGCGCTGGTGACGAGCGCCGCCGCGCCCGAGTGCTCGAGGATGAATTCGATCTCGGGCGCGACATAGCGCGGGTTCACCGGCACGCGGATCAAGCCTGCCTTGATCAGCGCCAAGTCGGCGATCGACGAACTCCGGACAATTCTGCAGGAGGATCGCGACGCGCTCGCCCTTCGCGAGGCCGAGACCGGAGAGCGCGGAGGCGACGCGGTTGCTCTCTTCCTCGGCGTCGGCGAAGCGCAGCGTCCTGCGCTCGCCGATGATCGCGTCGCGCTCGGCGAACGCGCGTCCGGCGCGTGAAATGAGGTCGGCCAGGACGTTCATCTCGATGCAGGAGTCCGCGCTCAGCCGTCGCGCCCGAGGATGACTGTCGCGTTGCCGGCGAGGACGCCGCCGAACCCATGCGCGAGCGCCGTGCGCGCGTTCCTGACCTGGCGCTTGCCGCATTCGTTGCGCAGCTGGCGCACCGCCTCCACCAGCAGAAAGATCCCGAACATCCCCGGATGGCAATAGCGCAACCCGCCGCCCGTCGTGTTGACGGGTCGGCTGGAGCCCGGGCCCGATGCCGGCATCGACGATCGCGCCCCCCTCGCCCTTCCTGCAAAACCCGAGGTCCTCGAGACCGAGCACGACCATGATCGTGAACGCATCGTAGATCTGGACGACGTCGATGTCCTGCGGCTCGAGCCCCGCCATCTCGAATGCGGCGTGGCCGGACTGCACGCCGGCGGTCTCGGTGAAGCTCCGCATGTTGGTCAGATAGCAATGGCTGTGGCTCTCGCCGGTCCCGAGCACGCTGACGGCGCGCTCGCCGGATTTCTTCGCGCGCTCGCGCGTCGTGAGCACGATCGCGCCGCCGCCGTCGGTGACGAGGCAGATGTCGAGCTTGCGCAGAGGATCGCTGACCAGCGGCGAAGCCAGGACGTCCGCGACGGCGAGCGTCTCCGGTTTCAGCGCTTCGGGATTGAGCGACGCCCATTGGCTCGCGGCGACCGCGACCTTGGCGAGCTGTTCGCGTGTCGTGCCGTATTCGTGCATGTGCCGCTGCGTCACCATCGCGTAACCGGAGATCGGGAACAGCGCGCCGTACGGCCGCTCGTAGGGCAGGATGTCGGCGCCGGTGACGAGCTTGCCCGCATCGGTGCGTTGGGTGCTCGCGTACGCGATCACGGCGACTTCGCACTGCCCCGAGACGATCGCGCGCACCGCGTGGCCCACGTGCGCGACGACGGAGGCGCCGCCGATGTTCGTCGAATCGGTGACTTTCGGCTGGATGCCGAGCTGGTCGGCGAGCGTCACCGACGGCATCCAGTAGTAGGGCGTCACCGCGAAGAGACCGTCGACGTCGCGGATGCCGAGGCTCGCGTCGTCGAGCGCCTTGTGCACGGCCTCCGCCATGATTTCGGCGACACTCTGCCGGGACTCCCAGCCGATTCCAGCCGTGGCCGCGCCGACGACGGCGACTTGCCCCGAGAGCGCGCTCGCACTCATTCGCGCCGATCCATTGTGGAGGGTGCGCCGCCTCGCCGCGCGCGAAAGAGCGGAATCGCCATTCCCTCGCCGGCGGCCTCGAACAGCACCTCGACGCGCATGCCGATGCGCAACGCGTCGAGCGGCGTCTCGACGATGTTGGTCATGATGCGCACGCCGTCGTCGAGGTCGATCATCGCGACCACGTACGGCACCCTGGTCTTGAAATACGGATCGCCCGACTGCCGGACCACGGTGAACGTGTGGACGGTGCCCTCGCCGGAGCCGCGAATCCAGTCGACGCGGTCCGAGCCGCAGTGCGGACAGCGCGGGCGCGGATGCCAGAACGTGCGCAGACACGCGCCGCATTTCGGCACGACCAGCACGCCTTCGGCCGCTTTGCTCCAGAACGTCGCGCCTGCGTTGCGCGTTTCGGGCAAAGGGCGCGCCGGTGCTCGTTCGCTTGCCATCAGGCTCGCTAGCGTGCGACCTTCAACTCGGCGCCGGCAAAACGAACGCGCAGGTGGCCGAGGTCCGGCCGGCGCCGAACGTACTGAACGAGCTCCAGCAACGGCGAGGTTCGATACGCGTAGCGCTTCGCCGGTTGACTCGCGAGCGGGGCGAGGAGCTCCCTGTCGTAGAACGCCGCGAGGAGGATGTCCTCGTCGTCGGCGGCGGCGCCCAGTGCCTTGCGCAGCCGCGGCACCCACGGTTCGACGTGCGTGCCGGCGCGCTCGCCCGCGAGCACGCCGGGCTCGACCTCTGCGCGCTCGAGGAACGCCTTCGAAGGCGTCGCGGCGAGACGTCCGTAGTAGCCCATCGCGTACTTGCGGATCTCGTCGGGTATCGTCTTGTACCGCTCGCCCTGCATGACGTTGAGCACCGCCTGCGTCACCACGTATTGCGCGAACGGACTGACGAGGATCGGATAGCCGAGATCCTCGCGCACGTGTCCGACCTCCTCGAGTATTTCCGGAAGGCGATGACCCATGTTCATCGTCTGCAGCTGGGACTTGAGGTTGGAGATCATCCCTCCGGGCACCTGGTGCGAGTAGAGCGCCGGGTCGAGCTCGAGGACGCGGCCGCGGGGCTTGCCTTCGCGGACGCAGAGCCAGCTGAAATAGCCGCTGATCTCGGCGATCGCGTCCATGTCGAGCGACGTGTCCACGCCGAGGGCGGCGGCGCGTTCCGCGATGTCCTCCACGGCCGGCAGCGACGCGCCGTTCGCGAGCGGCATCACCGCCGTGTGCGCGTAGTGGAATCCCGCCTTGATCGCCTCGCTGTAGACCTCCGGCGCGAGGCTCGACTGGCAGTGCGAATGGAGCTCGACTTTCGTGTCGCCCGCCGCCTGCATCACGACGGGGAACAGCGTTTTCGCGCGCTCCGGCGTGAGCAGCCCGGTCGGATCCTTGACGCCGACGCGATCGGCGCCGAGCGCCCGCAGCTCGCGGATCCGCTCCGCGTAGTAGGCGTCGGTGTGCACGGGGCTCACCGTGTACACCGTCACGGCGGTCACCGTCATGCCGGCGGCCTTCGCCGATGCGATGGGCACCTCGACGTTGCGGTTGTCGTTGAGCGCATCGTAGACGGTGACGTTCTTGAGGCCGTTGCGCGCGAGCACCTGCGAGTTGAGCTCGACGATGTCGTCGGGAAAGAGCTCGAACGTGTACAGGCTCTGGCCGCGCAGGAACCCGTCCGTCGGCGTGGCGAGCCGCGAGGAGAGCATCTCCACTCGCCGCCACGGATTCTCGTGCAGGTAACGGACGCAGACGTCGAAGACCGCGCCGCCGAGCATGTTGACGTAGTCGTAGCCGGCGCGGTCGATCGTCGCGAGGATCGGCGTCATCATCGCCGAGGTCATCCGCGTCGCCCACAGGCACTGGTGGCCGTCGCGCAGCGTCACGTCGATGAACCCGAGTCGCCGCATCGTCAGCCCTTCGGATCGATCACGATCAGCGCCTGACCCATGTCGACCGGTTCGGCGTCGTCGACCAGCACGTGCGTGACCCGGCCGGACGAGCCCGCCGAGAGCGAGTTCATCAGCTTCATCACCTCGATGATGCACACCGTCGTGTCAGGGGTTACCGTCTGCCCCACCTCGACAAAGGGCTTCGCGCCCGGCTCCGGACTGCGATAGAACGTCCCGACCATCGGCGACTTGATCACGATGCTCCCGTCGGGAATCGCGACCGTCGGCTTCGATCTGCCGGCACCGGGCACGACATCCTCGACGCTTGCGCGTTCAGCGGAGGCCGGCGACGCCGCGACTGCCGGAGCGCTCGACGGTGCGGGTGAGGCAATGCTCGACGGCGCCGATGTGGCGCCGCCGGATTTGCGCAGGTCGAGCTCGATGTCGCCGATCTTGAGGTGGAACTCGGAAAAGGCCTCCGCGGACTTGATCAGCTCGACGATCTGCAGCAGGTCGTCGTAGGTGAGGATCTCTTTTCCCACTGAGCCGTCTCCCAGGAATCCCATCCGTTCCGAATCGCGCGAGTCGCCAGGCCGAAACGACAAACCGGAAGCGTCAGGTGCAAACCCACCTCGGAGGGCCGCGTTGTGGCCTTGCCGAGCGTCCATTATTGAAGCCGGAATGATAAATAAGAAGCTAGTATTTATTGATCCGAGCTAAATATCCACTTTAGCCGTGGTAAGGACCGGGACGGGCGCGATCTCGCCCGCGGGGCGGGAGCGCTTGCGAGCGGGCGCCTAAGCTGCGGTCCATCGTCGCGGGTCACGCGGCAACGTGACGGCCGTGGGGGGCCGTCCGTCGGCCGCGTGGGGTACCCGCAGATGGACGTGAATCGCAGCGCTCGAAGCCCGCTCGCGAGCGCTCCCGCACCGCCCTGCGCCGCCGCATCACCCAGCCGCCCGCAGCCCGAGTATCTGCCGCGCTTCGGCGGCGGTCGCGGGCCGTCGGTCGTAGAGCTCGCACGCGTCGACGATCTTGCGCACGAGCTCCGCGTTGCTCGCCGCCAGCCGCGTCGCGTCGAAGCGCGGTGTTGTCCTCGAGTCCCGTCCGGCAGTGTCCGCCGGCTTCCAGGCACATGCGGTTCACTTCCCACTGGAAGCGCCCGATGCCCGCCGCGACCCACGTCGCGCCCGGCAGCACGTCGTCGAGCTCGGAGCGCAGGAAATTGAAGACGGACGGGCGCATCGGCATCGCGTTGGGGACTCCCATGACGAACTGAACGTGAGGCTTGTCCTTGATGAGACCCTTCTTGACGCAGGTTCGCCGCGTTGTACAGCATCGCGAGATCGAAGACTTCGACCTCGGGCTTGATGTCGTACTCGAGCATCGTCCTCGCGAGCCGCTCGATGAAATCGGGCGGGTTCTCGTAGATGTTCGTCGGAAAGTTGACCGAGCCGGTGGCGAGCGACGCCATGTCCGGCCGAAGGTCGAGCATCGCGCCCCGCGCAGCCTGATCGCGGCCGCGGCCGCCGGTCGAGAACTGGACGATCATGCCGGGACAGTGCTTGCGCACGCCTTCCTGCACCGCGCCGTAGAGCGCCGGATCCGACGCCGGCGATTCATCGGGATTGCGCACGTGGATGTGCACGAGCGACGCCCCGGCTTCGAATGCCTCGTGCGTCGACTCGATCTGCTCGGCCGGCGTCACCGGAACGGCCGGATTGTCCTTCTTGCGCGGCAGCGCGCCCGTGATCGCGACCGTGATGATGACCGGTGTGTCATGCGAGTTTCAACTCAGGCGGCAGCAACGGGGCGACCGCGCTACTGCATGCGTTGCAATGCCCGGCAAGCTGTGCAATCCTTTTCCGCGGGCGAACACGACAGCGCTTGCAGTCGATTCGCTCCGCTCTCGAACGAGATTCGTCGTGAGCCAACTTTCGCAATCCATCCCGCGCCGCTTCGGTTTCGTCGACGTCACGCTGCGCGACGGCCATCAGTGCCTGTGGTCGACGCGGATGACCACCGCGATGATGACGCCCATCCTGGGCACGCTCGACCGCGTCGGCTACGAGTACGTCAATATCCTGGGCGGCGCGGTGTTCGACGTTTGCGTGCGCTTCCTGCACGAGAATCCCTACCGGCGCGTCGCGCTGCTCTGCAGCCGCCTCGCCACGCCCTGCGACGCGCTGACGCGCGGCCAGAGCCTCTACACGTTCGAGCTCTTTCCCGACGACGTGGTCGCGCTCAACTCCCGCGTGCTGGCCGACCTCGGCATCAGGGTGCTCACAGTCTACGACGCGCTCAACGACAACCGCAACGTCGAATCGTCGGTCCGCTCGGCGCACGAGGCGGGAATGCTCGTGAACACGATGATCACCTACACGCTGAGCCCGGTGCACACGGACGCGTACTACGTCGAGCGCGCGCGGGAGCTGCGCGCATTGAGCGCCGATTTCATCTCGATCAAGGACCCGACCGGCCTTCTCACGCCGGAGCGCGCGCGGACGCTCTTTCCGGCGATCGTCGCGGCCGCCGGCGCGATTCCCGTCCAGCTTCACTCGCATTGCCAGTCGGGCCTCGCCCCCGAGGTCTATCAGATCGCGATCGAGACGGGCTTTCGCCACGGCTACACCGCGGCGGAGCCGCTCGCAAACGGCGCATCGCTGCCCGCGACCGAGGACATCGATGCCCGCGCGAAGGCGCTCGGCTTCGTCACCGGGATCGACCGACAGGCGCTTGCCGAGGTGTCCGGCTACTTCTCGTGGCTCGCCGAGCGCGAAGGGAAGCCGCGCGGGCGAGATCGCGAAATACGATCCGGCGCTCTACGAGCATCAGGTGCCCGGCGGCATGATCTCGAACCTGCGCACGCAGCTGCAGGGCGTCGGGATGGAGGATCGTCTGCCGGCGATCCTCGAGGAAGCCGCGCAGGTGCGCCGCGATCTCGGCTATCCGATCGTGGTGAGCCCGTTCGCGCAATTCATCGTCACGCAGGCGGTGCTCAACGTCGTGCAGCGCGAGCGCTACAAGACGATTCCCGACGAAGTGCGCAAATACGCGATGGGCTATTACGGCAGGCTCGCCGCGGAGCCTTCCGGCGAATTCATGGAGCGCGCCAACATCCGTCCGCAGGATTTCGTCACCGAGCCCCCTGCCCTGCACATCCCCCGTGGCTGCCGCGGCTTCGCGCCGAGCTCGGACCCGACGCGAGCGACGAGGAGCTGCTCCTCTCGGCGTTCTACGACAAGGAGCTTCTCGCGCCGCTCGGCGAAGCCGGCGCCGGCGTACGAGTTCCACACGTCGCCGCTCCACGAGCTGATCCGGCACATCGGCACCCGCTCGGACATCTCGCACGCCCGCATTCGCTTCGCGGGCGCCGACATCAGTCTGTCCGCCTGATCGCACGGCCCGAACGCGGCGCCGTGAGCTTGTCCTTCCCCACCGTCGCGCAACTCGCCGCGATGGCAATCGCCGGTCTGGCAGGCGTGATCCGCGGGATCACCGGCTTCGGCGGCGCAATGGTGCTCACACCGCCGCTCGCGTTGCTGTTCGGTCCTCAGCTCGCGATCCCGGTCGTACTGATCCTCGAAGCGTTCGTCGCCGCGCCGATGATGCGCGACGCGGTGAAGCACGCGACATGGCGCACGCTGGTGCCGATCACGCTGGCCGCGTGCGTGACGATTCCGCTCGGCGGCTACGTGCTGGTCCATGCCGATCAGGACCTCCTGCGCCGCGCGATCGCGGCGATCGTCATCGTGTTTGCGTTGCTCCTCCTCAAGGGCGCCCGCTATACGGGAGCGCGCGGGCTGCCGGGCTCCGTGTCCGTCGGCGCCGTGAGCGGCGCGCTGCTCGGCGCCGCCGGCATCGGCGGGCCGCCGGTGATCCTCTATCTGCTGTCGGGTCCGGATACCGTTCAAGTCACGCGCGCGAACCTCACGCTGTATGTCGCGCTCATTTCGATCGCCGGTCTCACGATGCTCGCCGCGCGGGGGATCCTCAACGCGACCGCGCTCGAGTCGACGCTTTTCCTCGCGCCGCTCTACCTGATCGGCGTTCTGCTCGGGGGGCGGCTCTTCGCACGGTTTTCCGACAGGCGCTTCCGGCAGTTCACGCTGCTGTTGTTGCTCGCGGTGTCCACTTTCATAATGCTCGCGTGAGGAATCGAGGCGCAGACATCCTGATTCGCACGCTGGCCAACGCCGGCGTGCGGCGCATTTTCACGCGTCTCGGGCAATCACATCATGCCGGTGTTCGACGCGGCGCTGGACGCCGGCATCGAGCTCATCCACGCGCGCCACGAGGCCGCGGCGGTGCACATGGCCGACGCGTCGACGCGGATCTCCGGCGAGCTCGGCGTCGCGCTCGTCACGGGGGGGCCGGGTCACGCGAATGCCGTGTCGGCGCTGTTCACGGCGCTGCTGGCCGAGTCGCCGGTGCTGTTCCTTTCCGGGCACGCGCCGACTCGCGAGCTCGGGATGGGGGCGTTCCAGGAAATGCGACAGGCCGACGTCGCTGCGCCGGTGACGCAAAGCGGCATGGACCTGCGCGAGCGCCGACGCGCTTGCCGGCGACGTTGCGAGAGCAATCCGCATCGCGCAATCGGGTCGCCCGGGACCGGTGCACGTCAGCCTCCCGGTCGATGCGCTCGAAAGCGATGCGAGCGCGACATCCGTGCCGACGAGCGCCGATCTCCGTGCTTTGCCGATCCGATCGACGCGGAAACAGGCGATGCGTTGCTGCGACGTCTGCGCAATGCGGCGCGCCCCGTCATCCTCGTCGGGCCTATGGGGCTTACGCGGCGCGGGCGCGCGCTCGCCGCCGCATTGGAGGATGCCGCGGGCATTCCAGTCGTCGGCATGGAAAGCCCGCGCGGGATGGCAGACCCGAGTCTCGGCGCCTTTGCCGAGATGCTTGCGCAGGCGGATTGCGTGCTGCTGATCGGCAAGCGCCTCGACTTCACGCTGCAATTCGGCCGGTCGCCGGCGTTCGACGCGCGATGCACGTTCCTGCAGATCGACGCGGACGAGGCCGAGCTCGAGCGTTCTCGCCGCGCCGTCGGGGAGCGCCTTGCGGCAACGGCGGTTGCGGACATGGACTCGGCATTGCACACCCTCACGAGCAGCGCGTCCGCGCATTCGAGCGCGCACGAATCCTGGCGCGCCGAGGTGCGCGACGCGGTCCGTTACCGTCCGCCGGCATGGGACGACGCGCGATCGACGATCGCGCAGCGGCTGCACCCGGTGCAGGCGTTGCGGCCCTTGCAGGCGCTGCTCGACTCGCATCCGGATTCGGCGCTCGTCGCCGACGGCGGCGAGTTCGGGCAATGGGCGCAAGCGTGCCTTACCGCGCCGCACCGCGTCATCAACGGCGTTGCCGGAGCGATCGGAACGGCGCTGCCGTACGCGATCGGCGTGCGAAGCACGCTGCCCGGTGCGCCGGTCGTCGCCGTCCTCGGCGACGGGACGTTCGGCTTCCATCCGCCGAAATCGACACGGCAGTACGCTACAAGCTTCCCTTCGTCGCGGTCATCGGCAACGATGCGCGCTGGAACGCCGAGTATCAGATCCAGCTGCGCGACTACGGAGTCGATCGCACGAACGGCTGCGAGCTTCTTCCGACGCGCTACGATCTCGTGGCCGCAGCGTTCGGAGGCTACGGCGAGCTCGTCACCGATGGCGCCAAGCTCGCCTCCGCGATCGAGCGCGCGACCGGTCGGGCCTGCCCGCCTGCGTAAACGTGATGATCGAGGGTGTCGCGGCACCGCGGATCGAGCGCTGACCTGAGATGTCTTTCCCGCCATGATGAGTACTGAAGCGACCGCAGAAAAGGACGGGGGCACATGAAGATCGGAATCATCGGCGCCGGGAGCATGGGAGCGACACTTGGGCGCCACTAGCCAGGCTCGGCCATGACGTCTCAATTGCGAACTCGAGAGGACCGGAAAGCCTGGCCCCCTTGGCGACGGAGATCGGCGCGACGCCCGCTTCCGTCGTCGACGCCGCGAAAGCCGGAGAAATCGTCATCCTCGCGATCCCGACGAAGGCCGTCGCCGACCTTCCGCGAGACCTGTTTGCGAACGCTCCGGACAGTGTCGTCGTGGTCGATATCGGCAACTATCACCCGGAGCTTCGCGACGGCCGAATCGACGCGATCGAACGGGGTCTTTCGATAGTCAATGGGTCGCGCAGCAGATCGGGCGGCCCGTGGTCAAGGCGTTCAACAACATCTTCGCCAAGAGCCTTCTCGAAAGGGGCGTTCCGAAGGGAACGGCCGGGCGGCTGGCGCTCTCGGTCGCCGGCGATTCGCCGGGCGCCAGAGCAGCCGTGCTTCGCCTTGTCGACGATCTTGGCTTCGACCCGGTCGACGCGGGTGAACTGGACAACTCCGGCGGCAGCAGACCGAACCCCGGCCTACTGCAAGGACCTTGATGCCACTGCACTCCGGCGCGCGCTCGCCGAAGCTGACCGGGCCCGGATCGCCGAATACCGCGCCGAGGAGGAAGCTCGCATAAGAAGGCACATCGCCGATCAGGCCGCCACGTAACGGAGGACCTGTACGGCATGCCGCGACCCGTGTCGACAAGGTCCTCCGCGGACTGACCGCCGTTCGAGCCGCCCTCAAAGCTCGAGCTCACCATCAATCCAAGGAACGCGCTCGCAGTATGTGAAGCGCAGTGTACTGATCGTCTCAGTTCCGCCAACTGGAGACATTCGCCGACGACGCGAATATATCCAGAAAGCAGTCATCGGCGGGCATGCAGCTACACTGGACGACGTACTATGGTCGAACTTCCATTCGTCGACGAGGTGATTCCGTGATGGATCGGCGCACGTTCATCGGCACACTTGCGGGTGGGCTCGTCGCGGCGCCGCTCGCTGCCGAGGCACAGCAGGCGGGAAAGGTCTACCGCGTTGGTTTTCTCTGGGACAGTCCATCAATGTTTCCGGATGCAATCGAAGCATTCCGCCGCGCGCTTCGCGACCTGGGCTACGTCGAGGGTCGGACCATGATCATCGAGTACAGATGGACCGAGGGGAAGCCGGAACGGATGCGTGAACACGCGGACGAACTGGTCCGGCTCAAAGTCGACGTCATTGTTGCACCGAGTTCCGTCTACACTGGCGTGGCCAAGCAGGCGACCTCGACGATTCCGATAATATTCGTGAGCCACGCGGACCCGATCGGTAGCGGCCACGTGCCCAGCCTCGCGCATCCGGGTGGCAACATCACGGGGCTCTCCCTGATGATGACCGAGACAAACGTAAAGGGCCTTGAGCTTTTCAAGGAGGCAGTTCCCGCGCTCGCGCGTGTTGCTGTCGTCTGGGACCCCGCCACGCCGTCGCATGGACCGGGTCTGAAAGCCGCCGAAGGAGCAGGACCGTCACTGGGGCTCAATATGCAATCGGTGGCCGTGCGCAGCGCGACCGAGTTTGACAGCGCCTTTCTGGCCATGGACCGAGAGCGAGCCGGCGGTGTTCTGGTACTTTCAACGCCCTGTTCATTGCCGGAGCGAAGCGGCTTGCGGAACTCGCGTTGTCGCACAGACTGCCTTCGCTGTTTGGGCCGAAACAGCATGTGGAGGTCGGTGGCCTCATGAGCTACTCCCCGACCGAGCTGATTTGTGGCGCCGCGGAGCCATCTATGTGGACAAGATTCTCAAGGGCGCCAAGCCCGGCGACCTGCCCGTAGAGCAGCCGACCAAGTTCGAGCTTGCGGTCAACCTCAAGACGGCGAAGGCGCTCGGGATGATGATCCGCAGGCGCTGCTGCTGCGCGCCAGAGGTTATCCAGTAAAGTCTTCGCGTTGCTCGGCAGTACACGCGGCCAACGTACTTGCGGTCAACTTGGGCGCTCGCGCCGATGATGCTATCTCAACCGCGACGTGCCGCCTCGATTGCAGCGATGTCGATCTTCTTCATCTGCATCATCGCATCGAACGCGCGCTTGGCGGCGGCGGGATCGGGATCGGTGATCGCTTCCGTCAGGGCGATCGGCGTGATCTGCCAGGACAATCCCCATTTGTCCTTGCACCAGCCGCACGCGCTCTCCTGGCCGCCGTTGCCGACGATCGCGTTCCAGTAGCGATCCGTTTCGGCTTGGTCAGCGGTTGCGACCTGAAACGAGAACGCTTCGTTGTGCTTGAACGCAGGTCCGCCGTTGAGCCCGAGGCACGGAACACCCATCACGGTAAACTCGACGGTCAACACGTCCCCTTTCTTCCCTGACGGAAAGTCTCCCGGTGCGCGGTGCACCGCGCCGACGGATGAATCGGGAAAGGTCTTGGCGTAAAACCGCGCCGCGTCCTCGGCGTCGCGATCGTACCAAAGGCAAATCGTGTTCTTTGCTGGCTTCATCATGTCACTTCTCCATGAGATTCGCCACCCGCTGATCCATCCCAGTCCTGCGGTCCCACGAACCGTCAAGGTGGGGTTGAACGAGTGGACACGGCGAGGGCCAACGCTCGCAGGAGCCTCTCCCGCGCAGAGCGCTGGCGCCACGACTACTTGCTGAATTGTTTGACGGTCGTCGTGTCGAACTTGACGTTCACCTTGGCGCCGCCCATCGCGCCGTCGTCGATGGTCAGGGTTCCAGCAAGATGCTCGGGGGTGTCGGCGCTCAGCTTCAGGGTCTCATCGGGCTTGGCGGTGCCCGAATACTGAATCTTCTGTCCGTTGCCCACAACCCAGTAATTCAAGCGCGGGCCCGCGTCAAAATCGACGGTCATGCCTTCCGTCACGTTTCCGCTGGCGCACGTCATCGATGCGCAGGCCCGCAGCTTTGCGCCGATATCCGCGGAGGTGAAGATCAGTTGGCGAATCGTCTTGCCGCTAACCGCATCCGGGCCCTTGACCATGTATACATTCGCAACGTCGACGACGATGGGGCCGGCTTTGCTCTGATAGTTGATCGTTCCGGAGGCAGGGTCCGCAGTAGCAACGGCCGGAACAAGCGCCGCAGCGGCTACCAAGGCCATGGCCGGAGTCGTCATCGGGTGGCGTGAACGACGGCTGTTGCGCATACGGCGACTCCTTCCTGATTGTGGGCTGGCTAGCGCCGACTGCGGGGCGCGGTCATGCGATCTAGCGGCCGATCAGGCACTGCGCTCCGTCGATCTTGAAGTTCTGCGTGATCGTTTCAGTGCTGGTGCCGTTCTTGTCCTTGGTCGTCTTCTTCACGGTCAACATGGCGGCCGCGCCATCGACGACAAGCACGCCATTGGACTTGATGGCGGCCGCGTATTGATCCGAAGTTTGCGACGTTTCCTTCATCATTCCCGACATCATCGTGCGATCCTTGGCCGGCATCGCTTTCCACTGTTCCTGCATTTCCTTTGTGGCGAGCATGTTGGCTTCGTCCATTTTGCCGTCGTGAACGAGTCCCATCTGTTTGACGGCCACCTTGCCGCAGGCGGTGTCGAGTATTGCCGCGCCCTTGATCTCGGACTTTGCGAACGCCACGCCGGCGAAACCGCAGAGGATGACCGGCATGGCACTGATGGCCAGGGCGAGTAGGCGGTGCTCTTTCATCTCGTTTTCTCCCATGGAAAGTGAAATCGGAGACAAACCCCGATTCACGACTTCGGCAAAAGGAGCCTGCCCGATCAAGTCTATCAAACGTCGGTACCAAGCACCTGCGCTACGACAGCACCAAACCTGATCCGGGCCGGCACCGAGGGACAGCAATGCGCCATAATGCCGTATGCTGCCCCGCCTCGACCGCCTCGCAAGTCGTCGTGGTCACGCGCACGCGAAAAATCGGTCGCGCCAATGACTTCCACAAGGCACGATTCCTCCGATGTGCCGGAACCCGGCGATCGGGGATCTGCGCCGCCGGTGATCTCGATCGACGAGCTGAGGGCACACTGTCTGAGCTGCAGCGTGCGCGAACTGTGTTTGCCGGTCGGTCTTACCGCCGAGCAAATGAAGCAGGTCGACAGGGTTGTCGCACACCGCTCGCGGCTCAAGAAACACCAAGCTCTGTATCGCGCCGGAGAATCCTTCAACGCCCTGTATGCGATTCGAGCCGGATCGCTCAAGGCGACGGTGCTCGCCGAGGATGGACGGGAGCAAGTAGTGGGATTTCACCTGCCAGGTGAAATCCTCGGGCTCGACGGCATCGGCAGCAGCCGACATGAGGCCGTGGCAATTGCACTCGAGGATAGCGAGGTCTGCGTATTGCCATTCACCGATGTACAGAGTCTGGCGCTGCGCCTCCCGGCGCTGCAGCAAAATCTCCACCAGATCATGTCCAGGGAGATCGTACGGGACCAAGGCATGATGCTTCTCCTGGGTACGATGAAAGCCGAGCAGCGCCTCGCGGTGTTCCTGTTGGACCTCGCCGAGCGGAATCGCCGCCGCGGCTATTCGTCCACCGAGTTGGTGCTGCGCATGACGCGCGACGAGATCGGCAGCTATCTTGGATTGACGGTCGAAACCGTGAGCCGGCAGTTCTCGCGGTTCCAGGCAGTCGGCCTGATCCAGGTGCAAGGCCGCGTCCTCAAGCTGCTGGATCCATCGCGCTGGAACGGCTCGCCGGACAGCGCTCATAGGCATCCGGCGGTAGCGCTGTGCGCGCGAAAAAGGCGGGCAAACGCGATCGAGTTGATCCTGGTCAACGTCCCCGTCGCAACGTGGGGTAGCGTTGCCCCAGGCCGTCGAGAGTGGCGGGGCATCGACGAATCGACTCTGCCCGACATGGCCTACAGCGCCGGGGACTGCAACGTCCCTAAAAAGAGTCGATGTTCGACGAGCCGGTTAGAAGCGTGATGCGGCGCCGAGGCCTTCTAATGGCGGCACCGGATACGGTTGTCAGCAGGGCGGCCAGGCTGATGGCGAGCAAGAACGTCGGCGCGGTCATGGTCGTTGAAGGCGCCTGCCTGGTTGGAATCTTCACAGAACGCGACATCTCATTTCGCGTCGTGGCGCGAGGACTCGATCCCCGGACGACGCGAATTGCCGACGTCATGACTCCCGCGCCCGAGACGGTCGATCCCGACCAGCCTTTCGGGTATGCCCTGCTGAGAATGCACGAGAGGGGAATCCGACACTTGCCTGTGATCAAGGATGGCAAGATTGTCGGGATCGTTTCAGCGCGAAACGCGATGGATCCGGAATTGATAGAGTTCGAGTCCGAAGCGAGCCGGCGAAAGCGATACGAAACAATCGAGGCCAACGCGAACTAACCGACAGATGGCAACAGGTCGGACGCTATCCCGTCCCCCTCCCTAACGCACCAGCGATTCTCCCGGCCTCACGCGCGTGAACTGCACGGGCTCGTGCGCGATCTCGATCGCCGTCACCGCGCTGGCGCGCCACCGTGAACGACGAGGTCGCGAGATCGCCGGCCTCCGGAAAATCCTCGCGAAAGTGCGCGCCGCGCGAATCCTCGCGCGCGAGCGCCGCGGTCGGCGATGACGCGCGCTCACGGCGATCAGGCTCTTCAGGTTGAGCCAGTCGTGCCAGCTCAGGTTGAAGCGCGCGTCGCCGTCCGGCGACGCCGGTGCGATCGAGCTCGGCATCGAGCTCGTCCAGGCGTCGCGATGCGCGCGTCGCAGGCCGTCGCGCCGTCGCGCAGGATGCCGACGTCGTCCCACATGCACGTCGTAGAGCGCTTCGCGCATCGCCTCGAGGTCGCCGGCGGCTGCGCGAAACGGCGCCTCGCTGCGCCGCGATCGCTGCGCTCGACCGCGGCCACGTCCGGCGCGCGCCACTCGGCGTTCGCGCGCGCACCCACGCCGCCATCGTGTCGCCGGCGATGCCGCCGAAGACCGTCGAGTTGGCGACGCCGTTGCCGCCGAGCCGGTTCGCGCCGTGCACGCCGCCGGTGTCCTCGCCGGCGGCGAACAGGCCCGTGCAGCGCGGTGCGTGCAATCGGCGTCGAACACGACGCCGCCCATCATGTAGTGCGCGGTCGGCACGACTTCGACCAGGCCGCCGGCGAGATCGAAGCCGCAGTCGGCGCAGCGCTCGACCATGCCCTTGAACTGCTCGCCGCACGTTGTCCGGACCGAGATGGCGCATCTGCAGATAGACGCCGCCGTTGGGCGTCGTGCTGCCCGCGCGCATCTCCGCGTACATCGCGCGCGAGACGATGTCGCGCGTCGCGCGCTCGCCGTTCGGGTCGTAGCTCGTGCATGAAGCGCTCGCCGGCGCCGTTCAGCAGGTAGCCGCCCGCGCCGCGCAGCCCTTCCTCGAGCACCGTGCCGGTCATGCGCGTGTGCGTGCCGGCGAGCAGCCCGGTCGGATGGAACTGCACCATCTCCATGTCGCGCAGCGGCGAGCCCGGCGCGCAGCGCCATCGCCATGCCGTCGCAGCTCTTGTCGCCCGAGGGCGTGTGGTACTGGTACATCGTCGGGCCGCCGCCGGTGGCGAGCAGCACCGCCTTCGCCTCGCACGAAGACGAACTCGCCCGTGCGCATGTCGATCATCAGCACGCCGGCGAGCGCCGCTGCCGTCCGCCGTCCTGATGAGCTCGACCGCGCGATGCTCCTCGAGCCGCGTCGATGCTCGCGCGCCCAGACCTGCTCGGCGAGCCGGTTGATGATCTCGATGCCGGTGAGGTCGCCCTTGTGCACCGTGCGGTCGAAGGTCTGGCCGGCGAACGCCTTCTGGTGGACGCGTGCCGTCGGGATTGCGGTCGAAGAAGCAGCCGAGCTCGTTCTCGAGCTCGTGGATGCGCTCGACCGCCTTCGTCACCAGCGTCCACGCGAGGTCCTGGTCGGGCAGCCACTTGCCGCCCTCGATCGTGTCCATGAAATGGCGCTCGACCGAATCGCCCTGCGGCGAGCGCGACGTTGTAGCCGCCCTGGACCATGCGCGTGCAGCCGCATTTGCCGAGCAGGCCCTTGACGGCGATCGGTGATCGACAGCGTCGGGTCGCGCCTGGTGCGCGTGCAGCGCGGCGAACAGGCCCGCGCCGCCGGAGCCGAGGATCAGGATGTCGGTCCGGACGCGCTTCGACGCGTCACGGCGTCGGCTCGACGCCGAGGTCGCGCAGCACCTGCGCGCGCGCGCGCCTGCGCGTCGTGGCTTGACGACGTCGTAGAGGCTGCCGCCGTGGCTGTCCATCGCGACCAGCAGCGGCCCGAAGTCGCGCACGCGGAACTTCCACAGCGATTCGGGGTTGAGGTCGTCGAGGTCGACGTCCTCGATCTGCTCGATCCACGTCGTCTCGAGCGCGGCCGTGCCGCCGATGACGCGAGGTAGGCGCCGCCCAGTCGCTGAACGCGGCGAGCGAGCCGTCGCGCAGGCCGCCCTTGCCGATGATCGAGCCGCACGCCGTACTGCGCCATCAGCGGCCGCGTGAAGCGCTCCATGCGGTCGGAGGTCGTCGTGCCGACGCACAGCGGCGCGTAGCCGGCCGGGATTGCGCGGCGCTCTGCTCGACCTTGCTGCACGTTCGGCGCGGTGTGGATCACCGCGTGGCCGCGCAGATCGAAGCGCGTGCGTGCGCCCGCGGTCGAACATGTGGATCTGCGTCGCGTCGCGGATGCCGAAGAGCGTGCCGCTGCAGCGTGACGGTGTCGTTGACGCGCAGCGCGCGCGCCTGCTCTTCGGTGACCGGCAGTCGTCGAGATCGTAGTGCGCCATCGGCTCAGAAGCCGTAGCGCGATGCCCGCCGGCGTGAACGTCGCGCTCGCGCGCCGCGCCGAGTGGCACTGCATGTTCACCGCGACCGGGTTCATCGTGATGTGCGTCGCCGCGAGCTCGACGTGCACGGCGAACGCGGTCGAGTCGCCGCCCAGCCCCTGCGGGCCGACGCCGAGCTGGTTGACGGCGGCGGAGAGCTGCGCCTCGAGCTTCGCGCCTTCGGGATCGGCGCAGCGCGTGCCGAGCGCGCGCGTCGCCGCGCGCTTCGCGAGTGCGACGCACAGGTCGGACGTGCCGCCGATGCCGACGCCGACGATCGTCGGCGGGCAGGTCT
The DNA here is from genome assembly GCA_963742965.1 of uncultured beta proteobacterium. Taxonomy (GTDB): domain Bacteria; phylum Pseudomonadota; class Gammaproteobacteria; order Burkholderiales; family Casimicrobiaceae; genus CAIWHR01. Next base: position 118,606 of record CAVUOC010000002.1, read on the forward strand.
TGCCGCCGGCGTCGAGCACGCAGTCGATGACGAAGGTCTTGATCGCGTCGACGCCTTCGGCGGGGATCGCCATCTTGAGGAACGAGTTGTTCTCCGACCCGCTGCCCTTCGGGATCATCTCGATGTCGAGCTCGTCGGGCGTCTCGCGAGAAGTCGATGTGGATCACCGGCACTTCGATGCCGCACGACGTGTGCTCGTTCGTGCGCGTCAGCGGATGCACGATCGACGAGCGCAGCGGATGCTCGCGCGTCGCGCGCTCGCAGCCCGCGCCGCATCGCCTCCTTGAGCGCCGTGGCCGTCGACGTCGACGCCGCGGCCGATGACGACGTTGTAGATCGGCACGCCGGTGTCCTGGCAGAGCAGGTTGTCGGTGCGCTCGGCGACCGCGATGTTGGTCGATCATCGTGCCGAGCACGCGCTTGCCGTGCGCGGCGGTCTCGCTCGCCGCGCAGCGCGTCGAAGCCCGCCTTGATGTCGGGCGGCAGGATCTTGAGCGCGCGGATGTAGAGCTCGCGCGCTGCGTCCTCGACCTCGTCCAGATCGACTTGCATCGTTGCTTCCATCGCTACGCGATCAGCGCCAGCGCGAACGCGAGGCCGGCCGCGACCCCGCATCCGCAGTCGCCGGCGCAATCCAGGTTCTTGCGCAGGCCCGACCACGGCGCGAATTCGATCAGCAGCAGCCGCACGCCGCCCATCAGGTGCACGGCGAGAAGCATCACGAGCGCCCATTCGGCGAGCTTGAACAGCGGCGCTGTCGGTGAAGCGCAGGAAACCGTCGAGCGCCGCCTCGCCGCGCAGCGCCGTGGCCAGCGCCCAGAAGTGCAGCGGCAGGAACACGGCGAGCGCGAGGCCCGACACGCGATGGACGGCGAACGCCCACTACGCCGGATGCATCGCGCGCGCGGTGGTCGATCGCGTGCGCATCATCCGACGCCACCACCGCGTAGACGGCGCGCAGCCCCAGCGCCGAGGATCGCGAGCGCGAGCACCGACGCGATCGCAACGCGCGCGCACGACGCTCGCGCCATGCCGCAGCCATCTCGGCGACGATGTTGCGCGAGGCCGATCGGCGCGTGGATCGCGCAGGCGACGACGAACACGCGCGTAGAACGCGCCGAACGCCGCAGTTGCCGCGCGTGCGCCCGAGGATCTCCGCGGCGGTGAGCCCGCCGCGCACCGCGTAGACGATGCCGCGAGGTGCACGACGACGCACAGCGCCAGCACCATCGCGCTGACGCGCTGCCAGTACCAGAGCCGCGCCTGCGTCGCGCGCCGTCGCGTCACAGCTCGCCCCGGAGCGCCGCCCGCGCCGCGAGCGCGCTTCAGTCCCGGCGATGCCGGCGGTCGGCGCGATGCTGCTTCGGGCAGCGCTCGGTGCACGAGCCCTGCGTGTGGCACGCGTGGCAGCCGGCGTCGCCGGCGACCGCGCGCAGGCGCTCGCGCTGCGCGACGTCGCGCACGTCGTTGACGAGCGTCCACGCGCGGTTGAGCGCCGCCGGGCCGAGGAAATCCGGGCGCCACGTCGACGACGTCGCACGACGCATAGCAGACGCCGCAGCCGATGCATTCGATGCCGGCGTCGGCCGCGACGGCGCTCCGGCGAATCGCGGCGCGACGCGCGCGAAGTCGTCGTGCGCGTCGTCGTGCCCTTGAACTGGCCCTTCGCCCGCGCCCACTTGTCGAAGAACTCGCGCATGTCGGTGACGAGGTCCTTGATCACCGGCAGGTTCGCGAGCGGCGCGATCTCGAGCGCGCCGTCCTGCGCGACCTCGTCGACGTGCGTGCGGCAGGTCCAGCGCGCGACGCCGTTGACGCGTCATCGCGCACGAGCCGCACATGCCGACGCGGCACGCGAAGCGATAGGCGAGCGTCGGATCGAGGTGGCGCTGGATGTGCGTGACGACGTCGAGCACCGTCTGGCTCGCGCTGCGCGGGACGTCGTACGAGGCGAACGCCCCGCGCTCCGTGCCGCGCCAGACGTTCACCTTCAGCGATTCGGTCATCGGGCGATTTTGGTGGCCCTGGATTCGGCAGAGTCGCGCCGGCGCCGGCCGGCGGCGACGGGAGGCGGTGCTCTCCCGCCCGCTGATCGCCATTATTGGCGCAGCGCAGACATAATAAAAGCTAATAATTGTGCGCTTAAGATAAAGGGATTCTTTCGCTTCCGGAGCGAGCCGCGGGCGGAGGCGCGCGAAGGAGCGCGCACGCAAGCCTTGCGACCCCGGGCGAGGCCCGGCTTGCTTCCGGGCTAGGCGCGCGGACGGCCCGGGTTGATGATGACGGTCTTGCTCGACGTGAAGTGCTCGAGCATGCTCTCGAGCGTGTTTTCCTTGCCGAGGCCGCTCATCTTGAGGCCGCCGTACGAGAGCGTCGCGCGCGGGGTGATGAACTGGTTCACCTGGACGAACCCGGCCTCGACGCGCTGGACGAGATCCATCGCGCGCGCGAGGTCGCGCGTCCAGATCGCTGCGGCGAGCCCGAATGGCGTGCCGTTCGCCTGGCGCAGCATGTCCTCGTAGTCGTTCCATCGAGTCGCGATCGCGACCGGGCCGAAGATCTCCTCCTGGCATACCGGCGAATCGAGCGGAGCGCCCTCGATCAGCGTCGGCTGATAGAAGTAGCCGCGTTGCAACGCCGGATCCGCGGGCCGCGCGCCGCCGCAAAGGATCTTCGTCCCGGGCGTCTGCCGCGCGAGCTCGACGTAGCCGCTGACGCGCTCGAACTGCTCGCGCGAAATGATCGCGCCGATCTGCGTCTCCTCGTCCATCGGCGGGCCGATCCTGAGTGCCTGCATCGCGGCGATGCTTCGCGCGATCACCTCGTCGTAGACATCGTCGTGGATGTAGAGCCGCGTGCCGGCCGAGCACGATTGTCCCTGCCGCGTGAAGCGCATGCCGGTGATGATCCCGGGGATGACGAGATCGAGGTCTGCATCCGGCAGGATGATGTTCGGGCTCTTGCCGCCGAGCTCGAGCGTCACCGGACAGAGCTTGTCGGCGGCGTAGCGCAGGATCTCCTTGCCGACGGTGCCCGATCCGGTGAACGTGATCTTGCGCACCTGCGGATGTTCGGCCAACGGCCTCCCCGCTTCGGGCCCGAAACCCGAGATGACATTGGCGACGCCGGGCGGAAGCACGTCCTGCATGATCTCGATCGCGCGCAGAACGGCGAGCGGCGCCTGCTCGGCGGTCTTCATCACGAGCGTGTTGCCGGCGATCAACGAGGGTCCGAGCTTCGCCGCCATCAGGAAGAGCGGCGCGTTCCACGGAATGATCGCGGCGACGACGCCGAGCGGGTCGCGCGTCGTATAGCAGAGCTGGCCGTCGTCCCACGGCAGCGTCCGGCCTTTGAGCTCCGAGGCGAGGCCGGCGAAGAGCCGCAGCATTTCGAGCATCGCCGCGATCTCCGGGCGCGCTTGCGTCGCCAGCGCATTGCCGGTCTCGAGGCAGAGCAGCCGCGCGAGCGCTTCGCCCTCCCGCTCGAGCGCGTCGGCAACCCGGCGCAGCATGTCGCCGCGCGTCCTGCGCGGGGATCTTCGACCAGCGCGACCCTGCCTCATGCGCGGTGTCGACAGCCCACGCGACGTCCTCCGCGCCGCAGCGGGGCGCGAATCCGATCTCGTCGAGGTTGGCCGGGTTCTCGACCGCAAACGTCTCGGACGTGCGCGGCGCGCAGAGCCGACCGCCCACGACCACCTTGCCCGAAAGGCGCCGCGCTTCGCCGTACGTCTCGCTCGCAGCGGGGCGCTCGTTACGGACGGCGGCGAGCGTGTCTCGGGTGATTCATCGTCGCCCTCGTCATTGTGCAATCTAGCGCGATGCCGCAGCGTCACGCAGCACGAGCTCCGCGGCTCGCTCCGCGATCGCGAACGTCGGGATGTTCGTATTGCTCGCCGTAATGAACGGGACGACGGACATGTCGATCACCCGCAGGCCCTCGATCCCGTGTACGCGAAGCTCGGGGTCGACGACCGCGTCGGGGCCGACGCCCATCTTGCAGGTTCCCGTCGGGTGCCAGCAAGTCTGCGCCGTCCGCCGCGCGTAGTCGAGGAGCTCGTCGTCGGTCGCGACGCTCGCGCCGGGCCGGGTTTCGCGAACGATCACGCCCGCGAGCGCCGGCTGCGAAGCAATCTTGCGGATGACCTTGAGCACCGCGACGATCATCTCGCGGTCGAGCGGATGACTGAGGTAGTTGGCGCGTATCTTCGGCGATTCGTTGGGATCGAGCGAGCCGATGTGCAGCTCGCCGCGCGACTCCGGGTAGATGAAATAGCCGCCGATGTGAAAGCCCGAGAACGCGTCGATCCCGGTCTTGATGCTCGTCGAGAACCGGCTCTCCGCGCTGATCAGCGCACTCTGCACGCGAATGTCCGCGTAGGGGCTTGCCGCGCGACCGCGCACGTAGGCGAGCGCGGTGAGCGTGGTCGTCGCGAAAAGCCCGTCGCGCCGGAACAGGTAGCGCAGCAGCGATCGGGCGAGGTTCAGCGGATTGCCCAGCATGTCGTTGACGGTGATCGGCCGGTTCGCCTCGAACGTGATGCGCGGCATCAGGTGGTCCTGAAGGTTCCTCCCGACTCCCGGCACGTGCGCGACGACGCGGAACCCCGCGCTCCTGCAGCAGATCGGCATCGCCGACCCCGGAGAGCTCGAGCAGTTGCGGCGAGCGGATTGCGCCGGCGGCGAGCAGCACCTCGCGCCTCGCATCGACGCGCTTTCGTTCGCCGCCGGTGACGAATCTCACGCCGCGTGCGCGCTTGCCGTCGAAGACGATGCCGCTCGCGACCGCATCGGTGATGACGGTCAGATTCGCGCGTCGCGCAGGCAGGCGCGAGATAGCCATCCACCGCGCTGCAGCGCAGGCCGTTGCGGCTGTTTATCTGCAGCGGTGCCGCGCCCTCGGGAAGATCGGCGTTGTAATCGGCGACGCGCGGGTAGCCGGCCTGGACGCAGGCTTCGACGAAGGCGTCGGAAATCGCGTCGCCACCGAGCTGCCTGACGGCAATCGGCCCGCCGCGGCCGCGTCGAACGGGGTCTCCGAACCGGCAGTCCTCGACCTTCTTGAAATACGGCAGCAGGTCCGCATAGCCCCATCCGGGGCAGCCGGCCGCGCGCCACTCGTCGTACTTCGCCGGATGGCCGCGAACGAACACGAGCCCGTTGACCGAGCTCGATCCGCCGAGGATCCTGCCGCTCGGCCAGTAGAGCTTGTTGCCGTGAAGCTCCGCCTCCGGTTCGGTGTAGGTCTTCCAGACGTATCGTTCATCGTTGAGCAGCTTGCCGACGCCCAGCGGCACGCGCACCCAGAGGCGCCGGTCGCTCTTGCCGGCTTCGAGCAGCGCCACGGTGTGCTCGCCGCTCTCGGTGAGACGAGCGGCCAGCGCGCAGCCGGCCGAGCCGGCCCCGACGACGACGTAATCGTAGACGCTCGGCGGTGAGTCGCCGTCGGCGCGGCTCCGCATGCCTCGCCGCTTTACTCGATCTGCAGCACGACCTTGCCCGTCGTGTGGCCGTCTTCGACCAGCTTGTGCGCAGCAGACGCCTGCTCGAGCGGAAGCACGGTGCTCACCTCGATCTTGAGCTTGCCTTCGTCGAAGAGGCGCGCGCCGCGCTCCAGGATGCGCGTCTGCGCGCAACGCAGATCGTGATTGCCGAGCAGCAACGGCATCGTCATCTGCTCGTAGCCGACGACGATGTTGCGCAGCCTCGCCTTGTTGATCTGCGGCAGCTCGCACGCGGTCGACAGCAGCGTCGCGAGGCGGCCGTAGAGGCGCACGGCACCGAACGATTGGCAGAAGGCCGGGCCGCCGACGGTGTCGAACACGACGTCCGCACCCTTGCCGTTCGTCCAGGCGAGCGTCTGCTCGACGAAGTCCTGGCTCTTGTAGTCGATCGCGCGCTCGGCGCCCAGCCGCTCGACGAAGCGCGCCTTGTCGGCGCCGCTGACCGTCGTCGCGACGTGCGCGCCTAGATGACGCGCGAGCTGAATCGCGATGTGCCCGACGCCGCCGGCGCCCGCGTGGACGAGCACCGTCTCGCCTTCCTTGAGTCCGACCCGGTCGACGAGCGCTTCCCACGCGGTGATGAGCACGAGCGGCACGGCAGCGGCTTCGACCATCGACAGCTTCGCCGGCTTGCGCGCCGCATAGTCTTCGCGGACGACCGTGTACTCGGCATAGTTGCCCGGACCCGAGCCGAGGCCGTTGTTGAAGAAATACACGTCGTCGCCGGGCTTGAAGCGGCGCACGCCGATCCCGACCGCCTCGACCGTCCCGGCGCCGTCGCAACCGAGCACCGACGGAAGATCGTTCGGGTAGAACATGTTGAGCTTGCGCACCTTGGTGTCGAGCGGGTTGATGCCGGCCGCGCGCAGCCGCACCAGCAGATCGTTCGGTCCCACTTTCGGTGTCGGTACGTCGGCGGCCTGCAGCACTTCGGGGCCGCCGGCCGCGCTCATCAGCATGGCTTTCATGACTTCTCCTTGGTTTGACTAATGCATCGGCCGCTAGTGTAACCCGCGGCTGCGGGCTCCTCTGCCAATCGATGCGGTGTGCAGCATTTCGCGAACCTGACGCGCGATTTTCGCATTCTCCTGGCTGTCGACGTCGCGCGGGCGCGGCGCATCGATCGCGACGATCTCGATGATGCGACCCGGCCGCGGCGACATCACCACGATGCGGTCGGCGAGCTTGATCGCCTCGTCGATATTGTGCGTGATGAAGAATACCGCCTTCTTCTCGCGCTGCCAGACGCTCACGAGCTCGTCCTGCATCCGTTCCCGCGTGAACGAGTCGAGCGCCGCAAACGGCTCGTCCATCAGCAGCACGCTCGGATTGACGGCGAGCGCCCGGGCGAGCGCGACCCGCTGGCGCATGCCGCCCGAGAGCTGCTGCGGGTATTTGCGCTCGAATCCCTTGAGGTCGATCAGGTCGACGTAGTGCTGGATGATGTGCTTGCGCTCGTCGCGGTTGATGCCCCTCCGCTTCAAGCCGTACTCGATGTTGCCTTTTACCGTAAGCCATGGAAACAGCGCGTAGTCCTGGAACATCATCGTGCGGTCGGGGCCCGGCGCCCTGATCTCGTGACCGAACGCGCGAATCTGCCCCAGCGTCGGAGGCTCGAATCCCGCGAGCAGGTTGAGCAGCGTCGTCTTGCCGCAGCCGCTCGGGCCGACGACGCAGACGAACTCGTCCTTGCCGATCGAGAGCGACACGTCGTTCAGCGCGACGACGCGGTTCGCGTCGCTGCCGAACACCTTGTGCACCGCCTGGATCTCGATCGCGATTTCGCGCACGGTCTACTTCCCTTGCCGCCACGGCGTGACGATCGCCTGCAGCAGGCGCACGATCCCGTCGAGCATCAGGCCGATGACGCCGATCATCACCATGCCGACGATGATGTAGTCGCTGCGGAAGAGGTAGCGTCCCTGGCTGATCAGGTAGCCGAGCCCCGACGTCGACGCGACGAGCTCGCCGGCGACGAGCGCCATCCAGGCGATGCCGGTGCCGACCCTGAAGCCGACGAACATCGCCGGCAGCGCTGCCGGCAGAATGACGGTGAAGGCGATCGTGAAGCGATTGGCGCCGAGCGTGCGGGCGGCGCGGATCAGTTGCGGGTCCACGTCGCGCACGCCTTCCGCGGTATTCAGAATGATCGGGAACACGGCGGCAAGGAAGATGATAAATATGTTCTGCGAATCGCTGATGCCGAACCACAGGATGCTCAATGGAATCCAGGCGAGCGGCGGGATCGGCCTGAAGAACCCGACGACGGGCTCGAACGACCACGCAAAATGGCGCGATCCGCCGAGCAGCGCGCCCAGCGGAAATCCGATGAGCGACGCGGCGCCGAGCGCGATGCCGACGCGCTTGAGGCTCGCGAGGATGTCCTGCTGCAGCAGGCCTTTGCTGATGAGCTCGACGGCGCCCTTGTACACGTCGGTGGGCGGCGGCAGCTGCAAGTGCAGATCCGAGTACCGGATGCTGAAGTATTGCCACAAGACAACCAGCAACAGCAGCAGCCAATGCCGTGCGGCGACCTCGGCGACGACGCCGCAGCTTCGCCGCGACGACCTGCCGCCGGCCGCGCTTGATCGGAGGCGCGGGCGCGGCGTCCTCGGTCAACGAACGATCGCCGGCGGTCGCTCGGCGTCGCGCTCTTCGGCTTGACGACGACCAGCGGAGTGCTGCGCATCAGCACGACGTTCGAGCTTGGAGCTAGGGCTTGTAGGTCTTGCCGGCGAAGGTCCAATCCCGCTGGAGATCACCGGGCGCCAGGAAACGGCTGCGGACCCATGCCGCCGAGCCCGTACTTCGGATACGGGGGCTTGCCCGCCGTCCCCTTCCAGTCCGCAGGAAGAAAAGGCGGGACCGCCGGCACCTTCCAACCGAGTCGCGCGTAAGTGTCGGCCATGTACTTCGGTCGCAGCACCGTCTTGAAATCGGCGTCGGTGTAGCGCTGCTTCAGGATCCCCGCGTCGGCCATCACCGCCGCCTGGTAGACCTCGAGCGGAATCCAGAAGCCTTGCGTGTTCTCGAACAGGAAATTCTTCGTGGGCTTCGGATTGACGATGTGAATCTCGATATCGCGCTCGATCAGCTTCGGGTCCCGGCCGCGCTGCGAAGGATCGGCGACGAACGCCGCGAGCACTTCCTGCGTCTTCAGCCTCGCCAGGAGCTGCGCCTCGACGAACGCATCGGTGTACGCCTGAACCACGTCGGGCGCGTTGTCCTCGATTTCGCCGCGCATGTACGTGTAGCCGTTGAAGATCTCGTAGTTGTCGATGAGCTCGAGGATGCGCGCGTTCTTCAGGAATTCGGTCATCAGGATGACGTTCGGCTCCCAGATGCCGATGATGTCGATCCCTTTCGGCATCGTGATCATCTCGGCAGGCGCCGTGTTCTTCAGAATGTAGTCCTTGCCCTCTTCGAGCCCCAGGATCTTCGCCGCGATCAGGATGCCGAGGTGCGGCGTGCTGCCGATCGTCGTGCCGAACACCGCGGGCCGGCCGAGAACCTTCTGGTCCCTTCAGTTCGGCCATTCCGGTCTTGAGCGGGGAATCCGGCGGCACCAGGAACGCCTGACGCTGCGCCGGATAGGTCGCCAGCGCCGCCGTCGGAATCTTGAGGTCGATGACGCGCAACAAACCGAGCGAGCCCGCCTGCGCCACCTGGATTCTCGCCGGTGCATAGACCTCGTTGAACAAGCTGGCAGCAAGGAACGCCGGATACTGCACCTCGATGCCGCGCTGCTGCAGCAGCTTGTAATGCTGCATCGCGAACAGGATGACGTTGCCGTCCGACCACAACGGATTCCAGCCGACCTGCAGCGGCCACCAGCCTTTCGATTTGAGCCACGCAACCGATTGCGCGGAGACCTGCTTGTACGGAAGAGGCCAGCCCCACTCGGTGGCGTCGGCCGCGTAGGCGTCGCGCGGGACGAGCATCCCCGGCGCGAGTCCGGCGGCGCCGGCTATCGCAATGCCCTGCTCGACGAATCGCCGCCGCGCCCGGTTGCGCGGGTCGCCGGAGCGTTGATTGCGCTTGCGATCGCTCATGCTCTCCTCCTTCGCGGTTTCGTTCGCCGAAAACCCGTTTGGAAAATCGTTGCGCCGGCGGAATTTCTTCGAATTCGCGACCGGGTCACATTACTGAATCGCTCGCGGCCACAATAGCCTAGTGAAATCTAATGTGTCAACTTCGAGATTTAAAATCTCATTTTTTGCATTATTTGTGCATTTCAGGCCGTAGAATATTCGCAGCTTCGATATGAGGAGCGAACCCATGGCGACAGGAAGAAGCGTCAAGCCGGAAGCGCTGCGCAACGTGCGCTGGAGATCCTGGAATCGGTGGCGAAAGCGAGGCGGCCGGTGACCGGCAACGAGATCATGGCCTGGGTGCATCTGCCGAAGCCAACGGTCTATCGTACGTGCACGCTGCTCGAGAGCATGGGGATGGTTCAGCGCGAGGCCGACAGCAAGAAGCTCACCGTCGGCCCGCGGCTGTGTGCGCTCGCGCTCGAAGTCATGTTGAGCTCCCCCAATCGCGGACCGATACGCGCCGTCCTGCAATCGCTCGCGAGCGCGATCGGCGAGACTTGCACATTCACGATTCTCGACGGGAACGAAATCGTCGTCGTCGATCGCGTCGAGTCGGCCGAGCCGTTACGCATTCAGCTGCATGCGGGCTCGAGAATCCCGCTGCACTGCTCGGCGAGCGGCAAGCTGTTTCTGAGCCTCATACCGCGCGCGCTCAGCAAGAGGCTGATCGAGAGCGCGCCGTTGAAGCGCTTCACGCCCAACACGATCGTCGATCCGGCCGCGCTGCAGGAAGAGCTGCGGCGAATCCGCAAGGAGCGGATCAGCCGCGACGATCAGGGATTCTCGTCGGGGCTGATCGCCATCGCGGTTCCGGTGACCGGAAGGCGCGGGCGCATCTGCGGCACCGTCTCCGTCAACGCGCCAGCGACGCGAATGACGCTCGCCGAGGCCGAAGTCCACGTTCCCGCACTGCGCCGCGCGGCGCAGTCGATCGCCGAAATCGTCAGCTAGCGCTGAATAGCGTGCGAATATGCATCAAAAATGAGACTTTCTGATTTCATTCTAATCGTTTTTCTTGCAATACGTTTCGCCGAGTCTGTTAAATAGTCGTGCGGCCTCGGCCGACCCTGCCCGCGTCGCGTTCGCGGGAGTGCATTCCATGTGAGGCAACCATGAGCAGCGTACTCGCTGAGAAGATCACCGCGGATCCCAAGCGCAGGAGCAAACCCTACAGCGCCTACCACCAGCGCGACGAGCCGGCGCCGGACGCCGAGCTCACGCAGACCGGCCCCGGCACGCCGCTCGGCGAATACATGCGCAGGTTCTGGCAGCCGGTGTGCCTCTCGTCGCAGCTCACCGATGTGCCCCACGCGATTCGCATCATGGGCGAGAACCTCGTCGCGTTCCGCGACAGGCAGGAGCGTATCGGCGTGCTCCAGCGGCATTGCTGTCACCGCGGCGCGTCGCTCGAGTACGGGATCATCCAGGAACGGGGAATCCGTTGCTGCTACCACGGATTTCACTACGACGTGGACGGCAGCATCATCGAAGCACCGGGTGAGCCGGACAAGGGCGCGCGACTCAAACAGACCGTGGCGCAGGGCGCGTATCCGGCATTCGAGCGCAACGGCCTCGTGTTTGCATACATGGGCCCGCCGGATACGAAGCCGGAATTTCCCGTCTATGACGCCTTCTCGGCGTACGCGGACCTGAAGCTCGTTCCATTCTCCAACGTATTCCCGTGCAACTGGCTGCAGCCGATGGACAACATCGCCGACCAGATGCATACGGCATTCCTGCACAACAACATGACGGTGGACGGCGCCGATGCGGCGAGCACCTCCCTTTCGGCGGCGTTTGGAAAAATGCCCGTCATGGAATACGTCGAGGTCCGCGAAGGCACCGGCATGGTGTTCATCGCCAACCGGCGCGTAAGCGACACCCGCGTCTGGGTTCGGATCAACGACCTGATCGTTCCGAACATCACTCAGCATGCGTACCTGTTCGAAGACGGCGCGGCAGCGCAGGCTCTTCCATCGCGTGCACATGTCGCGCTGGTATGTGCCCGTCGACGACACGCACAGCATCATCTATGGGTGGCGGATGTTCGGCAACAGCATCGACCCGCTGCATCAGGGCGACGAGAGCAGGCTCGGCTGGGACAACATGGATTTCCTCGAAGGCCAGGTCGGCAACCGTAGCTACGAAGAGGGCCAGCGGGCGCCCGGCGATTACGAGGCAATTTCGAGCCAGCGACCGATCGCCATCCACGCGCTCGAGCATCCGATGGCAAGCGACATCGGCGTCTACATGAACCGGAAGCTCATCCGCACTGCGCTGCGCGGCAAGAACCCCGCCGCCACGCCGGAAGCGATGCACGCGCGGGCGAACGCGGGCCTGCCGACGCACTGCTACACGCAGAACACCTCGCTCGACATTCCCGGGCGCGCGAGCGAAGCCGAGGACGACGAGCTGCTTCGAGCACTGGGCCGATCTGTCCTCAGGATCACCGCCGACGGCGACGCCTACATCGGAGCGGAACGCGACGCCTACATTCGCGGCAAGCTCGAAGAGCTGGAACGCTCGATGCAGTGACGACGAACGACCTCCTCGACGTTCGCGTGCTGTCGGTGCGATACGAGGCGGAGGACATCAATTCCTACGAGCTGGTCGACCCGAACGGCGGAGAGCTGCCGCCGTTCAGCGCGGGTGCCCACATCGATCTGCACTTGCGCGACGGACGCATCCGCCAGTATTCGTTGTGCAACGATCCGGCGGAACGGCACCGCTACGTCGTAGGCGTGCTCAAGGATCCGGCGAGCCGCGGAGGATCGGTCGCGATATTCGAGAAAGTCCATCCGGGGCGAATCATCACGATATCGGCTCCGCGCAATCACTTTCCGCTCGCGAGCGACGCACGACAGCATTTGCTGCTGGCGGGCGGCATCGGCGTCACGCCGATGATGGCGATGCTCGCGCACCTCGAGCGGGACGACGCCGACTACTTCCTCCATTACTGCACGCGACGCCGGAAAGGACGGCCTTCCGCGATCTGCTCGTGCGGCACTGCGCAGCCCGCCGCGTCCGGTATCACCACGATGACGGCGACCCGCGCAACGGCCTCGATATCGCGGCGCTGCTGCGCGAGCGCCCCGACGGGACGCATCTCTACTATTGCGGTCCTCCGGGCTTCATGGCCGCCGTCGCGAACGCATGCGCGCACTGGCCGAAGGACGCCGTGCATCTGGAGTACTTCACGCCGCCGGCGACCATCGCTCCGATCGTCGGCGTCTCCCGCGTAACCTCTGCGGCGCCCGGAGTCGCCGCAGCCAACGCCGGTTTCCAGATCCGGAATCAGGAGCAGCGGCGCGCTCTACGATGTGCCGGGCGACAAATCGATCGTGGAGGTGCTGCGCGAGCACGGCATGGAAGTCGACACGTCCTGCGAGTCCGGGTTATGCGGGACGTGCCGCACGCGCTATCTCGAAGGCGATCCGGAACACCACGACTATGTGCTCGAAGACGACGAGCGGAGCGAGTACGTGATGATTTGCTGCGCGAGATCCAGGGGCCCCCTCCTCGTGCTCGATCTGTAGGCCGCTCGTGTCGGATCCGACGTCGTTGGTCCTTAGCACCCGGTGACTTCATCTCGTGTTCGCCGGCCTCGTGCGCCGCACAACGGGATTCGCGGGACCGTTGATCATGGTGCCCGTGCTCGGCTTCTTCTACAGTCCGGCGTCCGCAGTCGCCATTTCGACGCTTGTCGATCTTTCGTCGAACGTGAGCCTCCTCGGCGATGCGCTGCGCCAGGCGTCGCGGATAACGGTGGTCGAGTCTCATCTGCGGCGCTCTGCTCACGATTCCGTTCGGCGGCTATGCACTGCTCGCGTTCGACGCGACGGTGATTGCGCGCACGATGTACGCTGTCGTGGGATTTTTCTCGGTCGTGTTGCTGTTCGGATGGCGTTACAAGAAGACCCTGTCGCCGAGGCAATACTTCGGCGTCGGAGCGGCGAGCGGCGTGATTCTCGGCGCGACGTCGTTCGGAATCACAGCGCTTCCGTTCCTGTATTCGGGCGCCGACACGGCCGCGCTGAGGACGGGCCAACTTCATCCTCTGGGCATTGTTCTGCGCGGTGATCGGTTTTGCGATCGTCGCGGTCGGCGGGCGTGTGGGAGCGCCGGAGCTCTGGCGCGCGCTCCTGCTGATCCCGATCTATGTCGTAGGAACCTATCTCGGCAACCGCGTCGCAAAGCGGATCGACGATGCGTTGTTACGCCGCATCGTGCTCGTCGTTCTGCTCGCCACGGCGATCGCCGGGCTCATCGTCCAGACGACGCAGGGGCGCGTCCGCGGCTAGTTCTTCCCGGTCGCCGAAAGCACTTTGCGCACCGCCTCGAACTCGCCCTGCATGAAGGCCGGCGCGTCCTTCGCGGGAACGTACGAATCCTCTGACGCGAGGGACATCTTCAGGAATTCCGCGTACTCCTTGTCCGCGTACACGCGCGCCAGCGCATCCGAGATCGTCTTCACCCGCTGCGGATCGGTGCCGGCCTTGACGACGATCGCACGAAACTGCGGCAGCGTGACGTCGTAGCCCAGCTCCTTCGACGTCGGCACGTCCCTGAATTCGGGGATGCGCCGGTCGCTGAAGACGATGATCGGCCGCATCTGCTTGCTGTCGACCATTCCGCGCACGTTGCCGAGCGGCGAGTACATGATGTCGGTGTGCCCGCCGATCAGCGACGTGTAGCGCTCGCCCGGGTTGGCGAAGGGAACCGGCTGCAACTTGAGCCCTTTGGAGTTGAAGAAGCCGATCGTCACGTCGTCGGGGCTGCCGAACCCGGAAATCGCCACCTTGACGCCTTTGCCCTTCGCCTCGCTCTCGACGTCGCTCCACGTCTTGAACCGGCTCCCCTCGGCGACGTAGAAGCCCGACGGCTGCTGGATCATCACGGCGATCGGCGTGAGATCGGCGAGCGTCCATTTCTGCGCACCCGACGTCTGGTTGGCGTACAGCGTGTCGGCGGCGAGCACCGCAAGCGCGTAACCGTCGTTGCGTCCCGCGATGAGCTTCAGGATGCCCGTGTTCCCCGTCGCGCCCGGAACGTTGACGACCGGCAGCGAGACCTTGAGCTCGTTCTCGAGGAGCTTCGCGACCTTGCGTCCCGTCTGATCGGATCCGCCACCGGGCCCCCACGGCACGATCATCTCGATCGGTCGCGACGGATAGGCTTCCTGGGCGAGCGCGTGGAGCGATCCCGCGATCAGCGCGGCGAGCAGCGTCGCGCGCACGATCGAGCCGAGGCATCGGTTCATCGTCATGGTTCTCTCCTCTCGCGGCGATCGATCGCCTCTATTCACCGTGGCGCACCATCGCCGCCGTCCAGCCTCCGTCGACGGTGAGCACGGTGCCGTTGACGAAGTCGGAGGCGTCGGAAGCGAGGAAGAGCGCGGCCTGCGCGATCTCGGCTGGCTTGCCCCAGCGGCCCACCATCGTTTCCTTGCCCCACATCGGCGCGAGCGCTGCGTCGGCGGTGAAGGCAGCGTTGAGCGGCGTGTCGACGAGCGCCGGCGCAAGCGCGTTGATGTAGATGTTCTGCCCTTTCATGTCGAGCGCGGCGGCGCGCGTGAACGCGATCTCGCCGCCCTTCGACGCGCAGTACGCGCTGCGCAGCGGACGCCCGAACAATCCGGCAACCGACGAGACGTTGACGATCTTTCCCTTGCCCGCGCGCAGCATGTACGGAATGACCGCCTTGCAGCACAGGAACGGGCCGGTCAGGTTCACATCGATCGTGCGCCGCCATTCGTCTTCGCTCTGCTCGAGCAGCGCATTGAGAAAGCGGATTCCGGCGTTGTTGACCAGGATGTCGATGCGGCCGAAGGCGTCGAAGGCCTGTGCCGCCATCCGCTTTACGGCGGCCGAATCCGCGACGTCGACTTCCACCGCCAGCGCGAGGCCTCGCGCCGCATCGAGCGATTGAGCCAACGTCCGCGCCGCGGCGAGATCGCGATCAGCGATGGCGACGCGCGCGCCCTCGCGCGCGAACGTCTCGACGATCGCCTTGCCGATGCCGCCTCCGCCCCCGGTGACGATCGCGACCTTGCCTTCGAGTTGCATCCCGATCCGTTTGTCGTTGCAAGCCGCGCTAGAAGGGCACGGAGCCGGCGATCGTCGTCCGATGCATGCGCCGGCGCTGGGGCAATGCATAGTCCTGCACCGCGAGGTGCTGGAGCGAGCAGTTGTCCCACATCAGGAGGTCGCCGGCGCGCCATTTGTGCCGGTAGATGAATTCGGGCCGCGTGCAGTGCGCGTAGATCTCGTCGAGCAGCGGCGCGCTTTCGTTCTCGGGCATCCCGACGATACCGGTCACGCACAGCTTGTTGATGTAAATGCATTGGCGCCCGGTGACCGGATGCGTGCGGATGATCGGGTGCGCCTGGTCGGGAATCTCGCTGCGCTGGCTGGCGTCGTACTTGATTCGCGTGGGCGGCGCCCCGGCTTCGCGGTCGTAGCCCTTCGTCATGTGGTGGACCGCCTTCAATCCGGACAGCCGGCGCTTCATCTCCGCGGACAATGCGTCGTAGGCGAGAAACGTGCTTGCGAACAGCGTGTCGCCGACCACCTCGCCGGCGTCGTTGCGCGGAACTTCCAGCGCATAGAGCGCGGATCCGGCGCTGGGCGCTTTCCTGTACGACGTATCGGTGTGCCACACCGCGACACGGTCGGCATCGGCCAGCCCGATCGGCTTGCCGCCCTCGAGGACGTTCGAGATCACGAGGATTTCCGGGTGCCCGGGGAGCAGGTATTGCTTGAGCACGTGGATCTCGAGATCGCCGAAGCGGCGGCTGAACGCGATCTGCTGCGCGGGCGTCAGGTGCTGGTCGCGAAAGACGACGACCGAATGCTCGTAATACGCATTCCTGATCTGCTCGAATGCCGCAGCGTCGAGATCGTGCGACAGGTCGACGCCGACGATCTCGGCGCCGACGGGCGCATCGCCGCGACGGATCCCGATCTTCGTGCCGACCGCAGTGCTCATTGCTGGAATCCCTTCGGCTGCCCGAGCGTAACGCATCGGGCAGCCTTCGCTGCGCCCGCCCTTGGACATTATTGAGGGGGGCGGGTCAAAACAAAAGCAAGTATTTGTGCACTTGAGATAAAGTATTGCTTTTGACGCGCCGGAGCGCGACGGCCAACACCATGCCCTCGATACGCACGTTCCGCACGTTCCTCGCCGTGATCAAGCACGGAACCTTCGCCGGCGCCGGCAAGGAGATCGGGCTGACGCCGGCCGCCGTCGGCCTTCAGATCCGCGCGATGGAAGAAGAGATGAAGCAGGTCTTCTTCGACCGCGGCGGCCGCTCGGTCGTGCTCAATACGGCCGGGCGCCGCGCGCTGCCCCAGATCGAGGACCTCGTGCGGCGGTACGAGGCGCTCATCGACTTCGGCGAGACCGACGAGCTCTCCGGCACCGTGGTGATGGGCGCGCTCGTTTCGGCGCTGATGGGCTCCTTCGCCGACGCGCTTTGGAGCCTTCGCGAAAAACACCCGCGGCTCGAAGTGCAGCTCTTCGGCGGGCTGTCGAGCGAATTTGCGTACAAGGTCGAGCACGGCGAGCTCGACGCCGCGATCGTCACGCAGTCGCCGCGGCCGCTGTCGTCGAACATGGTGTGGACGCCGCTCTACTCGGAACCGATGGTGCTGATCGTCCCGCGGCGCCCGCACTTCGCGCTCGCGCACAATTCTCTCGAGATTCTGCGCAGGTCGCCGTTCCTGCAGTTCGACCGGGCGACCTGGACCGGCCATCTGATCAAGCAGGTGCTCGATCAGTGCAAGGTCAGCGTACGGAGCGGGATGGAGCTCAACTCGGTGGAGGCGATCATCGAGACCGTGCGCCAGGGCTTCGGCGTGTCGATCGTGCCGAAGCTCGCGAACGTCGACTGGTCGCACGACCGGGCGCTCAAGATCGTGCACCTGCCGGGCGTCGACGTGCAGCGGCGCATCGGTCTGCTCGAGCGCACCCGGCACAACCGCATGCGCTTCACCGCCGCGCTCAAGGAGTACTTCGACGTTTCGATCCGGAAAAAGCGCGCCGGCAAAGGCGCGGATCGCGGGAGGGCATGAGAGGCGCGAATCGCCTCAATCGCGCTCCTCCGGATCGAGGTCGTTCTCCTCGCCGTCCTCCCACGTGTAGCGCTGCCGCGGGGGAATGTCGAGGTTTCGGAGCTTCAGCGCAAGCGCGACTCCGATGATCGCGGCCGCGAGATGCGTTTCCCAGGAGACGCCGCTCTCGATCGGAAACACGCCCCAGACAAGGGCGCCGTACATGAAGCACACCAGCAACGACGCAGCGATCGCGCGCCGGTCTCGTCTCATCAGACCCGCGACCAGGACGTAGCCGACCAAGCCATAGACCAGCCCGCTGGCGCCCAGGTGCACGGACGATCGGCCGAACAGCCAGACCGCAATTCCCGGGCCGAGGTACACCGCCGGCAGGACGCGAATCGACGACTGCGGATAGAGGTACAGCATCGCGGTGCCCAGCACGACCAGCGGCGGCGAGTTGGCGAGAAGGTGCTCGACGCCGCCGTGCAGCAGCGGCGCGAAGAGCACGCCGATCAGCCCCGACCATTCCCGCGGACGAATGCCGAGATCGGCAGGTCCCAGGCCCAGCGCCAGGTTCGAAAGCTGAATGAGCCAGAGCACGCCGACGAAGCCGAGCGCGATGCGAACCGCGAGGCGAAAGTTCGCGCGGGCGCGCTCCGAGGCGGTGAAGCCCGGGTCGACGTCGTGGATCTCCATCGCGACAGGATACGCAATGTTCGTACTCGACGGGTCGCCCGCCGCGCATCTCGTGCGCTCGTTCGCGCTGAACGTCAGAAGCTCAGATCCGTCCCATTGCCGGAAAAGGACGCCACATGCGGGACTTGCTCGGCGGCTCGAGAGGCGAGATTCAGCTTCGCGAGCGCGGCAGCGGCGCGCTGCTCGTAATCGCTGGGGAAGACCCAACGCTTCACGCCATCCTTGTACGCTTGCTCGAGGCCTCGCGCACCGGGAGACGCGTGGTACCTGAATTGCATGAGCACGTCGCTGCTGACCCATGGTCTGTTCGTACCAGAAGGCGTGTCCCCGCGCCATGATGTTGGCCCAGCCCTCGGAAGCCACGTCGACCAGATCAAGACGCGAATCATTCGCCCAATCGCGAAGCGATGCACGTTGCGCGGCATTCAACTCATCCAGATTGGCATGACCGGCGCGAGAGGTCCCCGGAAACGCGCCAAGCAAAGCCAGAACATAGTCGTCGCGATTCAATTGCAGCGTGACGCGAAGCGGTAGATCGGCGTATTGCGCGAGGTCGCTCACGAACTCGCGCAGCTCGATGTCCGCTGACGAGTAGTAAACCTCTCCGAGCCGAAGACGTTCCCGAATCTCCTTGTGCCCCGCAGCGGGCGTCGCCGCGCCAAGCGAGCGTAGTGCGGAGCTGACGACGCGGGCGCCGCCGCTGAAAGAGAGGATGTTGATGTGCTCGGCGTCGCGTGTGCCGTGCCAGGAGCTCGATGAAGCGCGCAAAGGCCGGCACGCTGCGACGGGCGGCGCCGACGTCGGCGCCGTAGTTGAGGACGGGATCCCAGGTGGGCCACACGAAGGCGAAGACGACCGAATTGCGCCCGGTGGATTGACTGTATCGGGCGGCCTGCGTGGCGGTGCGATAGACGCCGTTGTTGTTGCCGTGCACGTATACAAAGACGTCCTTGTCCTGGCTCAACGAGAGCGCGTGATCGATCCCGGTGAAGAACCGTCGCATCTCGGGAGACAACGCGTCGAGATCCGCGTTCGCGGCGAAAACGGCCTGCTCGACGAGCCTCTCCAGATGCGCATCCGGGCGATCCGAGGGCTTCGGCGCCGATCGAGTCGCGCGCTGTTCGAAAGCGCGCGCCGCGTCTTCGTCGATGCGCAAGCTGGCAGCGCCGAAACGCAGCTCGTCTGCAACGCTTTCGCCGTATCGGCGCCAATCGCCCGTCCCCAGCGGCTGACGCGTGGTCGCATAGAGGAGCGTCATCCGCGCGTGCGGATCGGGCGCTGCGAGCGGCGGAGCCGCCGCGCTTCGATCGACCGCGAGCTTCACGGTGGCGCGGATACCATGAAGGCCACCGGCTGGCAGCCGTTCATGGGCAGTGCCAGCAAAGCAAGCGAGATCGTGAAGATGATTCGCGTGGACATCAGCCCCTCCC
>CAVUOC010000003.1:0-152913 GCA_963742965.1 uncultured beta proteobacterium
GGGCAGACGATCGAGGTGCTCAACACCGACGCCGAGGGGCGGCTGATCCTCGCCGACGCGTTGACCTATGCCGAGCGCTACGAGCCCGAAGCGGTCGTGGACATCGCGACGCTCACCGGCGCGATAATGATTGCACTGGGTCACGTCGCGTGCGGGGTGTTCAGCAACAGCGACACCCTCGCGCGGGCGCTGATCGGCGCGGGCGACGACGCGTACGACCGCGGATGGCAGATGCCGCTGTGGGACGACTATCAGGAGGGGCTGAACAGCAACTTCGCGGATTTCGCCAACGTCGCGGGTCGCGCCGGCGGCAGCATCACCGCGGCCTGCTTTCTGTCGCGGTTCGCGAAGAAGTTCGACTGGGCGCACCTGGACATCGCGGGCATCGCGTGGAAGGAGGGCAAGGCGAAGGGCGCAACCGGACGTCCGGTTCCGCTGCTCACGACGTGGATACTCGCGCAGGAGCAGGCGTGAGCGAGACGGGCGAGCGTCCATCGCCCGGAACCGGCCATTGATCTGACGATTTCCCCAAGCCGGCACGCTTGAGCGAGGCTTCTCCTTCGCGGCAATGACGGTCATCGACTTCTACACCCACTGCGCCGATCGGTTCGAGGTCGCCTCGAGACTCGTGACGAAGGCGTGGGCCCAGCATGGCAGCGTTCGCGTGCTGACCGACGGCGAGGAGGCGACCACGGCGTTCGGCCGCTTCCTGTGGCTGTTTCCGGCAACGGGTTTCCTCCCGCACTGCCGGCTCGCGAGCCCGCTCGCCGCCGAGACGCCGATCCTCGTCGATCACGGCATGCAGCACGAGGGACCGGCAGCGGTCCTCGTCAACCTCCACCCGGCGCCGCCGCCGTTCTTCGCGAGGTTCGAGCGGATGGCGGAGGTCGTCGGAGCCGACGACGAAAGCGCGGCCGCGGGTCGCGATCGCTGGAAGTTCTACAAGGCGCGAGGCTACGAGGTGCGCGCGCACGACCTTTCCGCAAGGACTTGAGCGATGCCCACGGCGCGCGAGCTTCTCGAGCAGGCCGATTTGCTGATGCGGCGCAATCGCGCAGGCCAGGTCGACACGGAGATTCCCGAGCTCACCGAGGCGATCTCGATGCCGGTGATCGCGCCGGAGCCGCCTCCGGCTGCGGTCGCGCTTGCCGATATCCCCGAGCTCACCGACGCCGTCGAGGAAATCGAAATCGCGTCGATCGTCGAGATGCCGGACGACGATCTCGAATCGTGGTCATCCTCCGACGACGAGGAGGAGCTCGCCGCCGATGCCGCCGTGCCGGACGGCGCTTTGCCCGCGGCGCACCCTTCGCCACACGTGCCCGAACCCATCGGCGGCCGCATCCTTCCGCTCTTCGCGATTGCCGGGAAACCGCACGAGAGCGCGGCCACGGCGCTCGCGAGAGCTTCGGAAGCGGAGTCCGCTGCCGAGGCGCCGGGAACCGCGCTGGCAAAGGCGCCGGTCGTGGAGCTGCCGGTGCGCGACGCGGCGGCACGCGACGATGCGGCGCATGCGCCGGAAGAGCCGCTGCCTGCGCCGGCGGCAACGGAAGGCGCCGTCCCGAGCCCGTCCGAGATGGGGGCGACGGCGGGCGAGGACGCTTCGCACGGCGTTCCGGCTCGAGACGCGCCAGTGGCGCCGAACGACTGGGCGCGCTGGGAGGCGCTCGCCGAGGAGATCCGGATGCAGGTCCTGCAGCGGATCGACCTCTTCACCGATACGCGCCTGGGCGAGCAGCTCTCCGCGCAGATGCAGCCGATCGTCGAGCGCGCCAGCGCCGAAATGGTCGCGACGATCAACGCGCAAATCGGCACACTGCTGCGTGCCTACATCGCGGAAGCGATCGAGCGCGAGATCGACAAGTGGCGGGAGGGCAACACGTGAGGCTGCGGTCGTAGCCCGCCCGCCATCTGCCGCGGTATTGCTGCAACGACGATCGGCCGGCGGCCGATCGATTCCGGAGCGACGACGATGATCATTGTCATGGAGAAGGACGCGAGCGACAGCGCGGTTGCGGCTGTCGAGGCGAAGATCCGCGCGAACGGTCTCGACGTGCACGTGTCGCGCGGGACCGAGCGCACGCTGATCGGTGCGATCGGCGACGAGCGCAAGCTCGATCCGGAGATGTTCGACACGATGGAAGGCGTCGAGAAATCGATGCACATCGTGAAGCCGTACAAGCTCGTCGCGCGCGAGTGGCACAAGGCGAACACGGTGATCGACGCCGGAGGGATCCCGATCGGCGGCAAGACGGTGCAGGTGATCGCGGGGCCGTGCTCGGTCGAGACCCATGACCAGATGCACGCCGCCGCGGTGGGCGTGCGCGCGGGCGGGGCGCGGCTGATGCGAGGCGGCGCGTTCAAGCCGCGGACGTCGCCGTACGCGTTCCAGGGAAAGGGCGTCGAGGGGCTGAAGCTTCTCAAGGACGCCGCGGCGAGCTGCAAGCTGCCGGTGGTCACCGAGTTGATGGACGCCCGGATGCTCGATTCGTTCATCGAGCACGGCGTCGACGTGATCCAGATCGGCACGCGCAACATGCAGAACTTCGATTTGCTGAAGGCGGTCGGCCAGGTGTCGACGCCGGTGATCCTGAAGCGCGGAATGAGCGCGACGATCAGCGAATGGCTGATGGCGGGCGAATACATCGCGGCCGGCGGCAACCACAACATCATCTTTTGCGAGCGCGGCATCCGCACGTTCGAGACCGCGTACCGCAACGTGCTCGACGTGACCGCGATTCCGGTGATGAAGCGCGAGACGCACCTGCCGGTGATCGTCGATCCTTCGCACGCGGGCGGCAAGGCCTGGATGGTCCCCGCGCTGTCGCGCGCGGCGGTCGCCGCCGGGGCCGACGGCCTGCTGATCGAGATCCACCCGACGCCGAAGGAGGCGTGGTGCGATGCCGATCAGGCGCTCACGCCCGCCGAGTTCGGGGCGCTGATGAAGGACCTCGGCGCGCTGGCCCGAGCGGTGGGGCGCGAGTTTTGACGGGTGGCAGCGCCGCGGCGCAGGAACGATAGTTGCCGATTGGCGGTCACAGACACGTCCGTCGCAAGTCGACGATCGCCCAACGCTGTAAGGTTTCGAGGTCCGGCCGCGACCGATGGCACAACCCGGAGCATGCGATGAACCGACGCCGATTCCTTTCCTCCACGTTCGCGGGCCTCGCCGGGGCGACCGCGTTGGGCCGGCCGCTGGCAGCCCACGCCCAGCAAGCGAAGGTCGAGAAGGTGGACAAGATCGAGAAGATCACGAAAACCCCCGACGAATGGCGGAAGATCCTCACGCCGGTCCAGTTCTCGGTGCTGCGCGAGGAGGGGACGGAGCGCCCGTTCACGAGCCCGCTCAACAACGAGAAGCGCAAGGGCACGTTCGTCTGCGCCGGCTGCGACCTGCCGTTGTTCGATTCGAAGACCAAATTCGAGAGCGGCACCGGCTGGCCGAGCTTCTATGACGTCATTCCCGGCCGCGTCGAGACGGTGACCGATCACAAGCTCATCATGGCGCGCACCGAGTACCACTGCGCGCGTTGCGGCGGCCATCAAGGCCACGTGTTCGACGATGGCCCGAAGCCGACGGGACTGCGCTACTGCAACAACGGCGTCGCGCTGAAGTTCGTTCCCGCCTGAGATCGCGCCCGCAACGCTGCGAGCGAACGCGGACGGCGTAAGCCGGAGGGCGCCCGGTTCTCGTGAAGCCCGGAGGCTTATGCCGTCCGCGGCCGCACGCCGCACGCCGGGGATATTGCTGTGCGTCCGCTATAATTCAACGCTTTTGCGACGGCCCCGCGGCGCTTCGAGCGGCGCTCCCATGGAACTCGCGAAGACTTTCGAACCCCACGCCATCGAGGCGAAGTGGTATCCGGTGTGGGAGTCGCGCGGCTATTTCAAGCCTTCCTACGCGCCGGGCGCGCCGCCGTTCTGCATCCAGGTGCCCCCGCCCAATGTCACCGGCACGTTGCACATGGGGCACGCGTTCCAGCTCACGCTGATGGACGTGCTGATCCGCTGGCATCGGATGCGCGGCGACAACACGCTGTGGCAGCTCGGGACCGACCACGCCGGCATCGCGACGCAGATCGTCGTCGAGAACCAGCTGCGGGCTGAAGGGCAGACGCGCCACGATCTGGGACGCGCGCAGTTCATCGAGCGCGTCTGGCGATGGAAGCAGGAATCGGGCTCGACGATCACCAATCAGATGCGCCGGCTGGGCGCGTCGGGCGACTGGTCGCGCGAGCGCTTCACGATGGACGAGGGCATGTCGCGCGCGGTGCTCGAAACCTTCGTTCGCCTCTTCGACGACGGCCTCATCTATCGCGGCAAGCGGCTGGTCAACTGGGACCCGAAGCTCGGCACCGCGGTGTCGGATCTCGAGGTCGACAACGAAGAAGAGCAGGGAACGATCTGGGAGATCCGCTATCCGCTCGCCGGCGCGGGCAACGAAGGGCTCCGCGATCTGGTCGTCGCGACGACGCGACCCGAAACGATGCTGGGCGACGTCGCGGTCGCGGTGAATCCCGACGACGCGCGATATGCGGACGTCGTGGGAAAGCGCGTGACGCTGCCGCTCACTGGCCGCACGATCCCCGTGATCGCCGACGAACACGTCGACAAGGACTTCGGAACGGGTTGCGTCAAGATCACGCCGGCGCACGACTTCAACGACTGGCAGGTAGCGCAGCGCCACGGCCTCGAGTCGCTGACGATTCTCAACCTCGACGCGACGATCAACGACAACGCGCCGCCGAAGTACCGGGGACTCGATCGCTATGCCGCGCGCAAAGCCGTGCTCGCCGACCTGCGCGCGCAGGGGCTGCTCGTCGGCGAGAAGCCGCACAAGATGGTCGTGCCGCGGTGCGGCCGCACCGGCGAGATCGTCGAGCCGATGCTGACCGATCAATGGTTCGTCGCGATGAAGACGCCCGCGCCTGCCGCGCATCCGCTCTGGCCGGGGCGCACGATCCAGGAGTTGTGCCTCGCGGCAGTGGGCGAAGGGTTGAAGAGCCCGCGCAGCGGCGACACGAACAAGGTCGAGTTCGTCCCTGAATCGTGGCTCGCGACCTATCTGCACTGGATCAACAATATCCAGGACTGGTGCATCTCGCGGCAGCTCTGGTGGGGCCATCGGATCCCGGCGTGGTACGACGAGGCCGGCAACATCTACGTCGCGCGCGACGAGGCTGCGGCACGCGCGCAAGCGCGGGCGAAGCTCGGCCGCGAGCCAACGAAGTTCGAGCAGGATCCCGACGTCCTCGACACGTGGTTCTCCTCGGCGCTGTGGTGCCACTCGACGCTCGGCTGGCCGGAAGACACGATCGAGCTGCGGACATTCCTTCCCTCGTCCGTGCTGGTCACGGGCTTCGACATCATCTTCTTCTGGGTCGCGCGGATGGTGATGATGACGAGCTACTTCACCGGCGAGGTCCCGTTCCGCCAGGTCTACATCAACGCGATCGTGCGCGACGAAGAGGGTCAGAAGATGTCGAAGTCGAAGGACAACATCCTCGACCCCCTCGACTTGATCGACGGCATCGGCGCCGACGCGCTCGCCGCGAAGCGCGCGAGCAACCTGGTCGACACGAGGCAGGCGGAAGCGATCGTCAAGCGCACGAAGAAGCAGTTCCCGGGCGGCATCCCGGCCTTCGGCGCCGATGCGCTGCGCTTTACCTTCGCGAGCCTTGCCACGTACGGGCGCACGCTCAACTTCGATCTCGCGCGCTGCGACGGTTACCGGAATTTCTGCAACAAGCTGTGGAACGCGGCGCGCTTCGTGCTGATGAACGTCGAGGGCAAGGATTGCGGTCTCGAGCCTCACGACATGCGCGCGCTCTCCTTCGTCGATCGCTGGCTGGTGGGGAGGCTGCAGCACGCGAAGCACGACATCGCAGAGAGCCTCGGCATCTATCGCTTCGACCTCGCGGCGAAAGCGCTCTACGAGTTCGTGTGGGACGAATATTGCGACTGGTACCTCGAGTGCGCGAAAGTCCAGCTGCAGCGCGCGGACGCGGCCAACGACGCCGCCGCCGCGCGGGGCACGCGGACCGTCCTCGTGCGCGAGCTCGAAGAGACGCTGCGTCTCGCGCATCCGTTCATCCCGTTCATCACCGAGGAGCTGTGGCAGAGCGTCGCCCCGCTCGCGGGAAAATCCGGCGAGACGATCTCGCTGCAGCCGTTTCCAAAGGCCGACTTCGACATCGTCGAAGCCGGCGCCGAGCGCGAGATGGCGCTTCTGAAGGAGATCGTCGGCGCGTGCCGCGCGTTGCGCAGCGAGATGGGATTGAGTCCCGCGGAGCGCGTTCCGCTGCTCGTCGCCGGCGAAACGGCGCTGCTCCAGCGGTTCGCGCCGTATCTCGCCACGCTCGCCAAGGTGTCGAAGGTCGACATCGTCGACGAGCTTCCGCGCTCCGACGCGCCGGTGCGCGTCGTCGGCGACACCAGCCTGATGCTGCACATCGAGGTCGACCCCGCCGCCGAGCGCGAGCGCATCGCGAAGGAAGTGGCTCGGGTCGAGGGCGAGATCGCGAAGGCGATGGCAAGCTCGGCAACGACAAATTCGTCGCGCGCGCGCCGGCGCACGTCGTCGACGAGCATCGCGCGCGACTCGCCGCGTTCGCTGCGCAGCTCGAGCAGCTGAAGACGCAGCTCTCGCGGCTTTCCAGCTGACGGCGGCGACGGCGTCGCGGCGCCCGACGACCATGGCTTTCAGCCAGACGTTTCGCGCGCTGCGGCATCGGAATTTCCGGCTGTTCTTCATCGGGCAGGGCCTTTCCGTCACCGGAACCTGGCTGCAGCAGGTTGCGATGGGGTGGCTCACCTACCGCCTCACCGGGTCGGTGTGGCTGCTCGGCGTCGTCGCTTTTTGCGGCAGCTTCGGCATCGTCGTCTTCGGGACGTTCGCCGGCGTGCTGGCCGATCACGTTCGACGGCGTGCCGCGTTGCGCGTGACGCAATCGCTCCTGCTGCTGCAGGCGCTGGTGCTCGCCGCGCTCACGTGGTCGGGTCACATCGCCGTCTGGCATCTGATCGTCCTTGCGCTCTGGCTCGGCCTCGTCTCCGCTTTCGACATCCCGCTCCGGCAATCGCTGTGGGTGCACCTGGTCGAGGACCGCGACGATCTGCCGAATGCGATCGCGCTCAACTCGTTTCTCGTCAATACGGCGCGCGTCGTCGGCCCTGCCGTCGCCGGCGTGCTGCTCGGCCTGGTCAGCGAAGCCGTCTGCTTCGCGCTCAATGCGCTTTCCTTCGTCGCCGTCATCGTCGCGATAGGGCGGATGCGCTGGGCCCGCGAACCCACGCCCGCGGCCTGGCAGGGCGGCTTCTGGACGAGCTGGGTCGAGGGCTATCGGTTCGTCGCGGGGTTCGCACCGGCGCGCGCCATGCTGATTCTCGTCGCCGTGCTCGCGTGGACGATCAGCCCGTATTCGTCGCTGATGCCCGCGTATGCGAAGGACGTCCTCGGCGGCGGGCCGCAGACGCTCGGCCTCATGCTGGCGGCGGCGGGCGGCGGAGCGCTCGTCTCCACGCTCTATCTCGCGCGGCGCACGACGATCCGCGGCCTGGGCCGCGTGATCGCGATCGCCGGCGTGACGAGCGGGCTCGCGCTCGCCGCATTCGCGTATCTCACGTTTCTTCCGATCGCGGCCTTGCTCATGGTCGCAGTCGGGGCTGGCGTGATCCTCGCCGCCGCGTCGGTCAGCACCATCCTGCAGACGATCGTTGCGGACCGGCTGCGAGGTCGCATCGCCGGGTTCTACACGATGGCCTTCATCGGCATGGCGCCGCTCGGCAACATCGCGGCCGGTGCAGTTGCCGACGCCGTGGGCGTGCAAGCGACGTTTGCGGCGAACGGGCTCGCGGCCGCCGTCGCCGCGCTGTGGTTCTGGCGCAAGCTGCCGACGTTGCGCGATCTGATGCGGCCGACGTACGTTCGGCTGGGCATCATTGCGGGCGAAACGTAACGCAAGCGCGATCGGCGGGCCGTGGGGCGCTACGCTTCGGTCAGCGGATCACCATCAAGAGCAGCACGAGCATCGCGAGCAGCGCTGCGACAAAGCCGGTCACGATGCAAAATGTGAACGACGGAAGTTTCATCGCCGGGCCCGCGCCTCCTCGCTGTAGTGGCGCGCTAAGTTCTTGACTTGCGTATTTTCGCGCCAAGCGCCCTGACCTTCGCTCTTGCCGCATCGAATCGACGAAGCGCCTCGTCGTATCGCTGCGTTTCCGGCATCGCCGTGGTAGGTTCGTTGCCTTGGGGGGAAGCCGAAAGAGAGACGAATGCAACGTAGAGCTCTTGGCTGGCGGCCTTCAATTCCAGCAAGAGCTCGTTCCACACTTCTTCTGAGTCGGCACCTGCAAGGTGGTCCAAAGTCCGGTTCCGTCCATCCTGGGCGATCTTCGCGGTTTGCGGGCCGCAGCTGGTTGCCTGCAAGCCAAACGGCGTCGCGCAGACCAGTGTCGCTTATCATCGCGCAAAGAGATGCGTTCACAGGACTGAAGATATTGCATACGTGATATGCACGGCGCTCAACCTCGGTCGACAATTGACCGAATGACATTCACGCTTGCTGCAAAGAGACCGTGATCCTGCTCGAGTGGTCAAGACTCCATCCCTGAAGAGGTCCCCATGCGCACGACGACATTCGCTGTTCTGACGGCTTTCGGCCTCGCCGCCGCAATCGGAGCTTCGCCCGTTTTGGGGCAGCTCGAGCAAACCATCCGCGTCGTCGGGACGATCGAGCGAATCGATGGCGCGAACCTGGTCGTCAAGACTTCTCAATCCGAGAAAGTCGTGAGCGTTTCACCCGATACGACGGTGTTCGCACTGGTCAAGGCGACCCTTGCGGATGTGAAGCCAGGCGCTTTCATCGGCGTCGGCGCGACGCCCCAGCCTGACGAGAGCCAGCGGGCGATCCGGGTGGTCATCTTTCCGGAATCCATGCGCGGCCTGGGAGAAGGGCATCGGCCGTGGGACCGGCCGGGCACTACGATGACCAACGCGACGGTCGACACGAGCGTAACGGGCATCGAGGGGCAAGTCCTGACGGTCAAGTACAAAGGCGGCGAGAAGAAGATCGTCATCGGCTCTGAATCCGCCATCCTGACGTACGTCGCGGCCGAGAAGAGCGAGCTCAGGCCGGGCGCGAGCGTCACGGTGAATGGCGTTGTCAGGTCCGGCGGCGCGGTTGAAGCGCGCCGTGTCATCGTTGGTCGCGGCGGAGTAATCCCGACATAGGAGTGGTAACGTCTGAAAGGCCCTGGCCGCATCGGGACATGGAGAACAGCGTCCGCAGAACCAAAGCGCTGCGTAACCGTCGAAGCTTGGATATGGAGGCAACGCCTGTGATTGCACGGACCTCGCTTTGGAAACGCGCGTCGGACCGCCGGCTCGGTGTGCTTCCGGCGCTGGTCGTGGCGCTGGTGGCGGCCTGTGGATTTGCCATTCCGGCGCGCTCCCAGCCGGCTGCGGCCGTGCCGGCACCAGCTGTCGACGCGCCCATGACGGCCGGTGCCGGCACCGAAACCGCCGTGCTGGCGGGTGGCTGCTTTTGGGGCGTGCAGGGCGTGTTCCAGCACGTCGTCGGTGTCAAGAGTGCCGTTTCGGGTTATGCCGGAGGCAACGCCGACACGGCGACGTACGAAAAGGTTGGCAGCGGCAGGACGGGTCACGCGGAATCGGTTCGCGTTGTTTACGACCCTCGGAAGATCAGCTACGGCCGGCTCCTTCAAATCTACTTCTCGGTGGCGCACGACCCGACGGAGCTGAACCGCCAGGGACCCGATCGCGGAACCCAGTACCGGTCAACGATCTTTGCGGCAAATGCGGACCAGGCACGCGTCGCGAAGGGCTACATCGATCAACTCAATCGGGCGAACACGTTTGGCAAGCCGGTCGCAACGACAGTCGAGCCTCTCAAGGCTTTCTATTCGGCCGAGGCTTACCACCAGGATTACCTCACGCTGAACCCGCACAGTCCCTACATCGTCGTCAACGATCTGCCCAAGATCGATGAATTGAAGCGGTTGTTCCCTGCCGAATATCAGGCCGCGCCGGTGCTGGTTGGCGCGGCAAAGCTGCAACGCTGAGGCGAGACACTGCCTGAGCGGGCTGCGCGTGCGAATCGGACACACGGTACGAACGCAGCCGCCCCGCTACTTGCAGACCGGTCACCGCGACCGGATGACTCGGCGCGCCGGTTACCTTTTCTCGTTAGGCCGCACAACTAGCATCGCCTCAGAGTGAGATCTATGAGCACCGAAACTGAAGCACTAGAACAGTTTTTCGCCGCCATCAATCGCAATGACATGCAGGCCATAACTAAGGATTTTGATCCGCAGATTGTGCGCATTGAACCAGAGGGCTTTCCAACAACTGGCACCTATCGGGGTATCGCGGAAGTGCAAGAGCACGTCACGAAAGGACGCGGCGGTTGGGCCGAAGGAACCTGCAATCCCGAGAAGTTTTTGGTAAACGGAGACAAAATTGTCGTGTACCTTCACGCTTGGGTGCGCTTAAAGGACTCAACTGACTGGGTTGGTGGACGATTTGCCGATGGTTTCGTGTTTCGCAAAGGCAAAATCACCCAATATCTCTCCTTTGGGGAGCGGGTGGACGCCCTCAAGTGGGCCGGTATTGAAGATCTAGAGGTGCGTTGAGATTCGCACAGCGAGCGGCACTAAGTCTGCAGGCGCGGCCTAACCCGCCGGTTACCTTTCTCGTTAAGCCACACGTTTGCTTCCGTCCAGCACCAACCAGTTCAACGATTCCGACTTGAATAGGGAGAATAGCGATGAAGTATGTGATCAGCTGGTTCGAGCGCCCGCAGGGCTCGCCTATGGAATACGAGAACGCTCAGAAACGAATTCTTGAAGTGTTCGGTCAATGGAAGGCGCCCGCTAATTTCAAGATCGAATTCTTCGTGGTGCGAGTCGGCGAGTGGGGTGGGCATATGCTGGTGGATTGCGACGATCCGGTTACCGTTCACAAATTTTGTTCCATGCTTCCTTCTTTCGTATTCGAGGCGCGCCCGGTCATCGCGGTCGAGGAGGCGGTTCGAGGCGAGCTCGAGGTCATGGCCTGGCGAGACGGATTGAAGGGCAAGTGATCGGTGGCAGCGCGCCGGTTACCTTGCACGTTAGAGCGCAGGCCGTGGCGCCGAGGAGGACATCTTGAGCAGTACCGATGCCGACAAAGTGTTCGCCGGCTCAATTCCGAAACTTTATGACGAGTATCTCGTTCCACTGATCTTCGAGCCCTTTGCTGCGGATCTGGTGAATCGGGTAGCCTCGCATTCCCCTGTTCGCGTGCTCGAGATTGCCGCCGGCACCGGCGTTGTGACACGCAAGCTGGCCGCGGTGCTGCCGGAAAGCGTCTCCGTTGTTGCTACCGACTTGAATCAGGCGATGTTGGACCGGGCTTCGGCAGTCGGGACCAAGCGACCCGTGGAGTGGCGTCAGGCAGACGCTATGCAACTGCCCTTCGAGGACTCAGCGTTTGACGCCGTGGTTTGCCAGTTCGGAGTCATGTTCTTTCCCGAAAAGTCGAAAGCGTTCTCCGAAGCACGACGAGTCCTCAGATCGGGAGGCGTATTCATGTTCAACGTGTGGGACCGAATCGAGGAGAACGAATTCGCTTACACCGTGACGGAGGCGCTCGAATCTGTATTCCCTAAGGACCCGCCGCGCTTTCTTGCCCGCACGCCGCATGGCTACCACGACCTTGCGACCATTGGGCGAGATCTGAAACAGGGCGGCTTCCTTACGTCACCTCATACTGGTACGGTCGCGGCCCGCAGCAAGGCTGCATCGCCGCAGATTCCTGCAATCGCATATTGCCAAGGGACGCCGCTACGAAACGAGATCGAGGCGCGCGACAAATCGCGGCTTGGCGAAGTAACCGATATCGCAGCGGAAGCCATCGCCGAGCGATTCGGGCCGGGGCCTGTCGACGGCAGGATTCAGGCACACGTCGTCACTGTCGGCGCCAATTGAGCGTGTTGCGCTCTAACCATGCGGTGCGATAGCGGCCGGTGGAGTCCTGGGCGCCTGCGGGAATTCTTCAGAACTCGAAGCACATGAGGCCTAACCCTGCGGTCGACCGGACGCGCCGGTTCATGTCTTCAATTTGGCGGGCGTCAGCACGGCGCGCTGGTTACCTGACACGTTAGGCGCCATATGCCCATTGCAAACTTACTCGCCATGGGGCTGGGCTTCGTCATTGCGGCCATAGGCGTTCTGGGCATGGCCGCTCCGTCAGTTCTGCTTGAGTTCGGTCGATCGTTGCAGTCAGCTGGCGCTCTCTACGTCGTGGCAACCCTGCGGGTCGCGTTGGGAGCAATACTCATTTGGGCCGCACCAGACTCCCGCACACCACGGACTCTGCGCATCATTGGCGTGCTCATTATCGTCGCTGGCGTGGTCACGCCGTTTTTTGGCGTCGAGCGGTCTCGCGCCGTGCTTGATTGGTGGTCGACCCAAGGCTCATTCTTCACGCGCGCGTGGCTCACTATGGCGGTTATCTTTGGCCTCTTCATCGCCTATGCCGCTGTGCCCCGTGGAAGGTGATTTGAATGACTTCGCGCCGCGCATTCCTAGGGAACCTGACCGGCGGCCTTCTCATCGTGCCGCTCTTTGTCGGTGCGCAGCAGACTGGAAAGACGTACCGGATCGGCTTTGTTTGGGATTCCCCGACTGTCTGGCCGCATGCGCTTGAAGCGTTTCGGCATGGTTTGCGCGAGTTGGGTTGGGTCGAAGGTCAGAACATCATCATCGAGTACCGCTGGGCCGAAGGTCGATTCGATCGACTCCCCAGCCTGATGGCGGAGCTCATTCATCTCAAGGTCGATCTCATCGTCGCGCCGACTTCCATTTACGCCGGCGCCGCCAGGCGAGCGACCTCGACGATTCCCATCGTCTTCGTGAGCCACGCCGACCCGATCGGCAGCGGCCACGTAGCCAGCCTCGCGCGTCCGGGCGGCAATGCTACCGGGCTCACCATCATGATGAGTGAGACCATGGTCAAGAGCCTGGAGTTGCTCAAAGCCGCCATTCCTGGGCTCGCGCGAGTTGCCGTCATCTGGGACCCGGCCACCCCGTCGCATGTGCCGGCCTTGCAGGCCGTCGAGGCGGCGGCCCGGACGCTGGATCTACGGCTGCAACCGCTGGCGGTGCGCAGCGCGACAGAGCTCGAGAGTGCCTTTTCAGCCATTGCCCGCCAACAAGCCGGCGCGGTTCTCGTTCTTTCAACGCCGCTTTACATGGGCGAGTCAAAGCGGCTCGCAGAGCTCGCGCTTGCGCACAAGCTGCCAACGATGTTTGGCCCGCGAGAACACGTAGAGGCTGGAGCCCTCCTGAGCTACGGCCCGGCCCGCGCAGATCTCTATCGCCGCGCCGCCGTCTATGTCGACAAAATCCTGAAAGGGGCGAACCCGGCTGACCTCCCCGTGCAGCAAGCGACGAAGTTCGAGCTCGTCATAAATCTCAAGACCGCCAGGGCACTGGGGCTCACGATCCCGCAGTCGGTACTCCTGCGGGCGGACGAGGTCATTGAATAGGCCGCTGCATTCTCGCGGCCGCTACCAGTACCTTCGTTGTATTGGCGCTCTTGGCGAGCCGTCATCACTGACGACCGCTGCCGGACCCGTTGCCGTCACTCGTGACCGTCCGCTTCGCGGCAGCGGAAACAGTCAATCGCACTACAAGTCCCGACACTGCAGAGGAGCGGCCGCAGCTTCGGAGGCGCTCCCGTGCATGGAACCTGAGAGAACCCCGAGAGTCAGTTTCGTCTACCGCTTTGGCTGCCAGTCCGTGATTCCGGCGCGCCAAAACACAAATGCAGCGATGTCGGCATCCTCCGCGTCCCGGACCGACTTGGTAGTCCCCATGCCATGACCCGCCGCGTCCTCCACACGCAACAGCACCGGGGCGTGATCAGGACTCTCGAGGAGTCGTGCAGCCATCTTCGCGGGCTCCCAAGGCTCGACTCGAGGATCGTTCAGTCCGGTCGTCAGAAGAAACGCGGGGTAGTGGACGTCGTCGCGTACGTGCTGATAGGCGTCCATCGCCAGCAGGTTCTTGAAACCCTGCTCGTCTTTGAAGGTGCCAAACTCAGGAATATTGGCGGGGCCTGAGGGCATGACCTCAGATCTCAGAGCGTCAACATCTCCGACACGCGCAATTGCGCCGGCAAAAAGATCAGGGCGCTCCGTGGCAGCGCGTCCCACCGTGATGCCTCCCGCGGACGTACCTTGGATCGTAAGCATTTCGCGCGTCGTATAGCCCTTGGCAATCAATGTCTCAGCACAAGCGATGAAATCGCGCCACGTATTCGGCTTGTTGGCGTCTTTGCCACCCAGTCGCCAAGCCTCTCCAAGCTCGCCGCCACCGCGTACATGGCACTCGGCGTAGACGCCACCGGCGTCTACGAACGTGGGGATCCTGGGGACGAAGGTGGGCAGATTTGAGATGCCGTACGCGCCGTATGCATCGAGCAAGGTCGGTCGAGGCGATACCGGTCCGGGTGGCGCGATCACCGACAGTGGAATAGCAGTGCCGTCGGGGGCCGTGGCCGACAACTCAGTCACAAAGTATTTGTTTGGATCGAGCGTCGGTCCCGAGATTAGACCCATGTCTGTGAACGTGCCCTTGGTCGAATCGTAACGAAAATACGCGGGTGGGTTGACCCAGCCTTCCAACGCCACGACCGCACCAGGTAGCGTAGCGTCGGTAGCCACGTCGGAGATGATTCCGCGGAACGGCAGCTTGACCTGGGTAAGGGTGCCGTCCGGGCGTACGTGCAGCAGTTCCCCACTCAGCCCTCGCCTGCCCGCAATGTAAAGCCCGTCAGCAGCGGCGTGAATCGACTCGATGACGCGCTCGGGGCGCGCCGGGACCAAAGTTTGGGCGCGTGCCAAGGTGCCGTCGAGGGGGAGCGCCATCACCTTAAACGTTGGCGCATCGTGGTGCGTCAAGAGATAGACTGTTTTTGCATTGGCGACCACTGCGGTCACCGCATCATCACGTTTTGCGATCTGCCGCCACTTTGCGCGTTGCGAACGCGCGTCGCCGAGCGGCGCGATCCAGGCTTCAATTTCATTCTGCACGCCGTTGAACCCAAAGAGAATGGCGCGGGAAGCGCTTGGCACGACACGCGTACGGGCAAAGACGACCGGGTCCTTGATCGGCCCGAGTCCTGTGGAGGCGCCGGCCACCAGCACCGGCGGGCCGTTAAGGTCCCAGTACGAGGAAGAAGAATTCAGGTATTTGTCGGTCGGCGCAGCACCGGGGCGTAGCTCCTGCAGTCGACCGAGAAACAGCGCGGCGCCGTCATCCGTCCAAGAGGGAGAGGCCCATTGCGCCCGATCAATCGGGCCAGCGACCGTTGCGCCGGTAGCGGTGTCCAGAACCGTTAGCGAAGAGGCTTCCGAGCCGCCTGCGGAAATTCCGACCGCAACGCGCTTCCCATCGCGTGACGCAGTGAAATAGTCGATCGCTTGTGGTACTCCTCCGGCAGCCCTAATCAAGGCTTTCGTATCCACCAGAGTGTGCGTCTGCCCCCCCGACGCACGAACGACCAAGTCGTAGACGTCCGAGCCCGGTTTACGCTCCAGATAGAAGATGTGATTCCGCGTCACCTGCACAGACCTCACGAACCCGAAGCTCGCACCAAACGCGCTCAACGTACGCAGGTACTCAGCGCGAGGCGCAATTGAGTCGAACACAGATCGGGTGTACGCGCCTTGCGCCTTCATCCAGGCAATGGTTGTCGAATCCATCGCCTCCATGAATCGAAAGCGATCAATCACCTTGGTTCCGAAGTACATTTCCTCCACAGGCTGGGCCGCGAGACCTGGAGGTGTGTCGCCGGGCGCTACGGGGTTCACCCGCTCCCCGCTTTGCGCCGAGATGGGCGCCGCGGCGAGTAAGGCGAAAGCTACGCCCAGGATGGCAGTGCCTCGATACATGGATTGCTCTCCCCTCAATGCAGGCGCGCCACTTCGCTGAGTGTCAACAGCCCCTACCGCGTGTCGCGAAAAGTCTTTACCGCAAACGTCGGCTTCCGGGCAGGAATTATAGCCATGTGTACGACTGGAATTGGGCCGATAGCGATCGTTTTGGCGGACCCATTTGCCGGTAGGGGAACAGCTCCGAGGCGGGAAGCCGTGGGAGCGCTATCGATACGTCAATGCGTCTGCGCGCGCTCGAAGACTTTTCTTACGATTTGATAGCATGGACAAGCGGCTGCATCGAGTCCTTTGGCGTCCAGGACTCGAATTTTCCCCCGAGCGTATCCGATGAGCTTACGTTGCTTGAGGGCGCCTGCTGCCTCCGTGACTCCTCCGCGCCGCGCGCCGAGCATGTGTGCCAGAAATTCCTGCGTCAGAGGAAACTCGTCGGCCCCCATGCGATCCCGAGTCATCAGCAGCCATCGGGCCAAGCGTTGTTCAATTCCATGGAAGCGATTGCAAGCGGCGGTCTGCGAAATCTGCGCCATCAACGCGTAGGTGTATCGGTAAAGCGCCTCCTGCAATGGGCGATTTCGGTCGAACTCGATACGGAACGGCGCAGCGGCCATGCGCAACGCGGTGCCGCCCCCCTGCACCAACGCCAGAGCTCCGGAAATTCCCATGCCCAGGATGAACGGCATCCCCGCCATGCCTTCGTTTCCGACCATGCCGACCTCAAGTGTTCGGCGCTTATCGACAGATGTAAGCAACGAAATCAGGCAATTGATGGGAAAATAAACATGGTCGATCGGCCCTCCTGGTTCGAAGAGCACTTGGTGGTACTTCAACGTGACGGGCTCAAGTTGGGCCGCCAGCCGCGCATATGTCCTCATTGGGATGCTCGCCAACACCCAGTTGGTGGCAGCGTTGGTAGTTGGTGGAACGTTCGCCGACATCCAGTTGGTCGCAGAGATAGTCCTGCGCATGGTGGATTCCCCGTACGGGTAACCGGACATTGGCCATTATGCCTCGAAGCCCAATGCCTCTCCTTCCTCGAGTAGCCTCGGATTTTGATCTTAATCAAGTCGGTTGCCGGCCGGATTTGTATGGCGCGCGACCCGCTTCGCGACAATTCCCTCGAAGTCCTGCGCGACGATCGCCGTGAACATCGCTTCGCCGAGAGTCTCGTGTCCTTCGACGCCGGGCGCGCGGCGCAGCGAGACGAATCTGCCGCAACGATCAGCCCAGTCGCTCGACAAATCCGGTCGCTTCTTCCCTGTCATGATAAAGCTGGCGTAGCGCGAGCCGGTGCCGCACGCGGGAACGCGCGAGCGCTTCAGCGATGATCGCCGAGCAGCGCTGCACCTCGTCGTAGCGCTTTTTCATCGGAAGCTTCAGATTGAATATCGCGTGACGCGCGTGGCCGTCACCGATCCAGCGTGCAACGAGCATTGCAACGCGCGCGGGCTGCTCGACGATATCGCACGTCATCCAGTCGACCGGACGTTTCGGCACGAAAGCGAGCCCGTCGGCGCGAACGTGGGTGACCAGAGGATCGTCGCCGACGGAGCCCTTGAGCGGGCCGTTGTCGACCGCGGTGACGCGCAGGCCGCGATGCGCGAGCTGCCACGTCCAGCCGCCCGGTGCCGCGCCGAGGTCGACGGCGCGCATCCCGGCTCGCAACAATTCGGGCTCGCGATCGCCGAGGAAGGTCACGATCGCCTCGGCCAGCTTCAGCGTCGATCGGGACGGCGCACTGCCGGGCATGCGCAATCGCGGAATGCCCATCGGCCATCGGCTTGCCCACGGAGGAACGCTCGCGCCGACATACGCATGTGCGCCGTCGGTGAGCAGGACGTGCAGATTCACGCCGGTGGGCACGGCGCCGACATCCATCAAGTCGGCAAGCAGCCCACGGTCTCGCAGGCTCGGCACAAGACGCGACCCGAGCGCGCGTGCGAGCGAGGACAGTGCCTTGCCCTCGTTGGTATCGGGCATTTCGATCCGAAGCGACGCGTAGCCTGGTGATCGACCGGCAGCACCCTCTCGAACGGATAGCGGCGCCACGGCAGCGAACGCTTCGATGCAGGCGATGAGCGGCGCGACGCGATCGGGACGCCCTCGCGCGAGGTCTGCGCCGAGCAGCGAATGAGGTCCGGTGCCGATGAACAGCGTCCGCGCGAAGACCGGCTGCAGGCTTTCGAGCGCGCGTTGCCACGATTGCGGCTCGAAATCGCGCACGTGCGCGACGACGACGCCTCGTGTCGGCGCTGCATCGACGACAATTTTGCTTCGCGCTTTGGATGCGAGCCGGTCCAGATCGACCGCCGCTTCGGGCTCGAAGCCCGCTCGGCATTGCGCGACGAGATCGAATGCGCGCCGATTCGGATCGCTCACGGCGGCGTCATGGGCGAAGGCACCGGGGCGCTGCTCGCCCCGGGCGTTTCCCGCCTCGAAACGCTCAAACCTTTTCGGTGACCTGACGCTTCTTCAGCAGCGCAGGAACCGGTCGCCCATGTCCGAAGCCGGGACGCTTCGGAAGCACCGCAGCGTGCGTCAACGCGGTGTCGGACGGAGCGTGCGCCGTACGTGGCGAGGCGGGTGGCTGATCCGGATTGAGCGCGTACGCACGCTCGCGCTCAGCTCGCGGATCTTCGCGCGGCGCGCGCGGGGCGCGAGTTTCGGCGGGACGTTCCGCACGCGGCGCGCGCGGCGCCCGGGGTGCGTGCCCGCCCTGCGACGCGCGCGGTGGCCGATCCGCCGAAGATCGCGCGGTGCGGGAGGGCCGCTCGGCGTGCACGGCCGACGGATCGAACCCTGAGGCGGAAACGATCTCGATCTTCTTCTTCAGCAGCCGCTCGATATCGGCGAGGTATTTCTCCTCCTCGGGTGCGACCAACGATATCGCCTCGCCGGACGCGCCCGCACGGCCAGTGCGGCCGATCCGATGGATATAGTCCTCGGGGACGTGCGGCAACTCGTAATTGACGACGACCGGCAGATCGTCGATATCGAGCCCGCGGGCTGCGACGTCGGTCGCGACGAGCACCTGGAGCTTCCCTTCCTTGAACGCAGCGAGCGCCTCCATCCGCGTCTGCTGGCTCTTGTCGCCGTGGATCGCGTCGGTGACGAGACCGTCCTTCTCGAGCTGGCGCGCAAGCCGCGACGCGCCGTGCTTCGTGCGCACGAAACACAGCACCTGCGAGAGTGCCCGCGTGCGGACGAGGTGCTCGAGCAGCGGGCGCTTTGCGTCCGCGGCCACGCGATAAGCACTTTGCGAAACCGTCTCCGCCGCCGTGTTGCGCTTGGCCACCTCGATCAGCTGCGGCGCGTTCAGCAGCTGATCGGCGAGCTTCTTGATCTCGCCGGAGAACGTCGCCGAGAAGAGCAGGTTCTGACGCTTCGCGGCCGGCGGCAGCAGCGCCATGATCCGCTTGATGTCGGGGATGAACCCCATGTCGAGCATCCGGTCGGCCTCGTCGAGCACGAAGATCTCGACCTGGCCCAGGTAAAGGCTCTTCTGCTCGATGTGGTCGAGCAGCCGGCCGGGCGTCGCGACGAGGATCTCGACGCCGCCGCGAACGATCGGAAGCTGCTGCTTGATGTCGACGCCGCCGTAAACGACCGTCGAGCGCAGCTTCGTGTATTTGCCGTAGGTCCGGAAGGACTCCTCGACCTGCACGGCAAGCTCGCGAGTCGGCGTGAGGATCAGCGCCCGGACGGGATGCCGCGCGGGCGACGGGCTCGCGTTCGCCATCGGCGCCAGCTTTTGCAGGATCGGCAGCGCGAAGCCGGCGGTTTTGCCGGTGCCTGTCTGCGCGCCGCCCATCACGTCGCTGCCTGCGAGGATGACGGGGATGGCCTTGGCCTGGATCGGGGTGGGCGTGGTGTAACCGGCGTCGGCGACGGCCCGCATCAGTTCGGGGACGAGGCCGAGCTCGGCAAAGCTCGTTGCGCTACTCATTGAAACTCCTGGTCGCGGCCCATCCCTCGGGGGATTTCCGGTCCAGGCTGCGTAGACTGGGTTGAACGTGGGATGCAACTCGCGACCCTTCGGGGCGCGTGCGTCCCACGCTTTGTGGTGGGCGGTGACCGGAACGGCCGCCCGAAGTGACATTGTAGCCTAAGTTTCGGATTTTGCGAATTATTTCTGGCGGAATCAAGCGTTTCCGCGCTATAATTGATAGTTTTTAGGCCGTCGTAGCCGAACGGGGTTCCCAATCCCCCCGATCGGCCCCGCCCGCACCCATGTCCAAGCCGTCCCGGGTTCTGCGCAATATCGCGATCATCGCCCACGTCGATCACGGGAAGACGACGCTCGTCGACAAGCTGCTCGTTCAGGCAGGGACGTTCGCCAAGCACCAGCACGTCGGCGAGCGGATGATGGACACCAACGACATCGAGCGCGAGCGCGGCATCACGATCCTCGCCAAGAACTGCTCGATCCGCTACGGCAAGGTGACGAGCGCGCTCATCAACATCGTCGACACGCCGGGTCACGCGGACTTCGGCGGCGAAGTCGAGCGCGTGCTCGGAATGGTCGACGGCGTGCTGCTGCTGGTCGACGCGGTCGAGGGCCCGATGCCGCAGACCCGCTTCGTCACGCTCAAGGCGCTCAAGCTC
Organism: uncultured beta proteobacterium; assembly: GCA_963742965.1. Classification (GTDB taxonomy): domain Bacteria; phylum Pseudomonadota; class Gammaproteobacteria; order Burkholderiales; family Casimicrobiaceae; genus CAIWHR01. The sequence goes on from CAVUOC010000003.1 coordinate 20,565, forward strand.
GGCCTCGCGCCGATCGTCGTCGTCAACAAGGTCGATCGCCCCGGCGCGCGACCGGAGTGGGTCGTCAACCAGACGTTCGAGCTCTTCGATCGGATCGGCGCAACCGAGGAGCAGCTCGATTTCCCGGTCGTCTACGCGTCGGCGCTCAACGGCTGGGCGACGCTCGACGTGAAAGCCGCGAAGATGCATGTGCCGCCGGAGGGCGCCGACATGCGGCCGCTGTTCGAGACGATCCTCGCGCACGTGCCGGCGCCGGCCGGCGACACCGAGGGGCCGCTGCAGTTCCAGGTTGCCGCGCTCGACTACTCGAGCTATGTCGGGCGTCTCGGCATCGGCCGGATCCGTCGCGGGCATGATGCGCGCGGGGCAGGAAGTGGCGGTGCTCGCCGGCCCGCTCGGCGAAAACCAGGTCGCACCCAAGGCGCGCGTCACGCAGATCTTCGCGTTCGCCGGGATGGAGCGCGTGCCCGTCGATTCCGCGGAGGCCGGCGACATCGTGCTCGTCACCGGCATCGACGCGCTCGCGATCGGCACGACGCTCGCGTCGATAGAGGCGCCGGAAGCGCTGCCGCCGATCACCGTCGACGAGCCGACGCTGTCGATGTATTTCCAGGTCAACACGTCGCCGCTCGCGGGCCGCGAAGGCAAGTACGTGACGTCGCGCAACCTGCGCGACCGGCTCGGCAAGGAATTGCTGACCAACGTCGCGCTGCGCGTGGAGGAGACCGGCGGACACCGATTCGTTTCTCGTCTCCGGACGCGGCGAGCTCCATCTGACGATCCTGATCGAGAACATGCGTCGCGAAGGCTACGAGCTCGCGGTGTCGCGGCCGCGCGTCGTGCTGCGCGAGATCGGCGGCGTGGCGTGCGAGCCGTTCGAGCTCCTGTCGGTCGACGTCGAGGAGTCGCACCAGGGCGCGGTGATGGAAGCGCTCGGCCCGCGGCGCGGCGACCTCACCAACATGGAGTCCGACAGCCGCGGACGCGCGCGGCTCGAATATCGGATTCCGGCGCGCGGGTTGATCGGCTTCCAGGGCGAATTCATGAATCTCACGCGCGGCACGGGCCTCATGAGCCACGTGTTCGACGGCTACGCGCCGGTCAAGGGCGACATTCCCGAGCGGCGCAACGGCGTGCTGATTTCGCAGGAGGACGGCGAAGCGGTCGCCTACGCGCTGTGGAAGCTGCAGGAGCGCGGGCGCATGTTCGTCTCGCCCGGCGACAAGCTCTACGAGGGAATGGTGATCGGCATCCACAGCCGCGACAACGACCTCGTCGTCAACCCGATCAAGGGCAAGCAGCTCACCAACGTGCGCGCATCCGGCAAGGACGACGCAATCGACCTGACGCCGCCGATCGAGCTCACGCTCGAATACGCGGTCGAGTTCATCGCCGACGACGAGCTGGTCGAGGTCACGCCGAAGTCGATCCGGATCCGCAAGCGCTTCCTGAAAGAACACGAGCGGAAGAAGGCGAGCCGCGAAGCGGCGTAGCCCGCGAGTGTGGGGGAGACTTACGCCCGCGAAGCGGGGTTAGTCGACACCAACACGATTCGGGCTTCGCGAAGCGGCGTAAACCGGCCGGCGATCGATCCGTGCCGCGTCAGTCCAGCTGCGCGCGCCGGATCTCCGGAACCTCGACGATGCGCCGCGTCCCGGCGGTGGCGGCGACTCGACCGCGTGCACCAGCGCGCGAACCATCTGCGCGACCGACACGAGTCCGAGCCTGCGCGCGGATTCGCGCGTCGGCGGCAGGATCTCTCCGATCGCATAGAACGGGACCAGCACGACGGGCCACCAGTGGCCGGGGCCGAGCACATACCACGGACGAAGGATCGTCGCGGTGAGCCCGGCATCGGCGATCGCGGCTTCCCCTGCGACGCGCGCGGCCACGTACGCGTGCATCGCGGGCGCGGGATGCGCGACGCTCACGTAGACGAGATGCGCGATGCGCCGCGTCCTTTGCTGCCGCCACGCTCGCGCGGATCGATTCGAGGTCGACGCGCTCGAATTCCTCTGCCTTCGACGGATTCGGGTGCGGCGTGCCGACGAGATGAACGAGCGTGTCGGTCGCCTCGGTGACGCTGGTCGACGCTTGCCGCGTCGAGCGCGTTGCCGGCGACGGTGACGGCGTGCTCCGGCAAGCGGCTGCGCCGAACCCGGGCGCACGAGCGCGCGCACCGAATGGCCTCGCGACGCGAGTGCCGCGATGAGCCGCGTTCCGATATAGCCGGTGCCGCCGGTGACGAGGACGTTCATCGCGGGAACATCATACGTAAGCTCGCTGCGACCGCGTAGTAAACTCGGCCTCCATGCCGGACGTCCTCTCTGTCGTCGTAGTCGTCGTTGCGCTCGTCGTCGTCGCTCTGCTCGTTGTCGCTGTGCTCGTTCGCATGGGATCGATTGCGGGCTCGCGCGATGCCGCGCGTTCGGGAGGCGGCGGATTTGCGCACGCCGCCTCGAGATGCTCGCCGCAGCCAGCGCCGATTTCGAGCGCGATATGCGCCAGGATCTGGCCAACGCGCGCACCGAGCAGGCGCTGGCGGGCCAGGCGTTGCGCACCGAGCTCGGCACGATTCTCGGTCAGCAGGCGCAGACGATGCGCGACCATCTCCAGGGCATCGCCCGCGTCCAGAACGAGCAGATGCGAGAGGTTGCCGATCGGGTCTCCGAGCTCACCAAGTCGAACGAGCAGCGCCTCGACGCGGTTCGCTCGACCGTGGAAGGCGCGCCTCGACGTCCTGCGCAACGACAACGCGCAAAAGCTCGAGCAGATGCGCGCGACGGTCGACGAGAAGCTGCAGACCACGCTCGACGAGCGGCTCGGCCAATCGTTCAAGCAGGTGGCCGACCGGCTGGAGCAGGTGCACAAGGGGCTCGGCGACATGCAGGGCGCTCGCCATCGGCGTCGGCGATCTCAAGCGGGTTCTCACCAACGTGAAGCGGCGCGGCACCTGGGGCGAGATGCAGCTCGGCGCGCTGTTGGCCGACGTGCTGAACGCCGGGCAGTACGGAACCAATGTCGAAACGCATTCCCGGGATCGGGCAAGCGCGTCGAGTTCGCCATTCGAATGCCCGGACGCGGCGGACGAAGCGGCCGTGCTGGATCCCGGTCGACTCGAAGTTTCCGGTCGAGGAGTGGGAGCGACTGCAGGATGCGCTCGAGCATGCCGACGGCGACGCGGCGGAAACCGCAAGGAAAGCGCTGTCGACGTTCGTGCGGCAGCAGGCGAGGACGATTCGCGACAACTACGTCGCTCCGCCGCACACGAGCGACTTCGCCTTCCTGTTCCTGCCCACCGAGAGTCTTTACGCGGAAATGATGGCGCGCGCCGGGCTTGCCGAGGAGCTGCAGCGCGGGTATCGGGTGACGATCGCCGGGCCGAGCAATTTTCTGGCGCTCCTCAACATCGTCCAGATGGGGTTCCGGACGGTGGCGATCGAGCAGCGCTCGAAGGAGGTCTGGAACACGCTCTCCGCGGTGCGCACGCAATTCGGAAAGTTCGGCGACGTTCTCGCCCGCGCGCAGAAGAAGCTTCACGAAGCGAGCAACACGATCGACGAGGCGCGCGGCAAGACGACGACGATCGCCCGCAACCCTCAAGGACGTCGAGCTCCTGCCCGATGCGCAGGCGCGAGACCTGCTCGGATTTCCTCTTGCCGACGTCGCAGACGACGAGCCGCCGGATGCGGCATAGCTCGCCGAGTCGACGCATGTTCGAAGCATTGCGCCAATGGCGCCGCAAGCAGGTCCTCAAGTCCTCCGCCATTCCCGATGCGCTGTGGAACGAGGCGGTCCGGCAGCCTTCCGTTCCTCGCGATCTACGACGCCGATGCGCTGGCGCGGCTGCGCGAGAAGGTCGTGCTGTTTCTCGACGCCAAGGGAATCGTCGGCGCGCGCGGCCACGAAGTCACGCCGCTGCAGCGCGCGATCATCGCGATCCAGGCGTGCGTGCTCGTGCTCGAGCTCGACCTCGCGCTCTACGACGGCTTCGAGAACGTGATCGTGTACCCGGGCGAATTCGTCCCGGACTGGGAATGGGAAGACGAGGCCGGCGTCGTTCACCGCAACGTCGACGCGTTGGCCGGCGAGGCGATGCCGCGTGGCCCGGTCGTGCTGTCCTGGCCCGACGTCGAAGCGAGCGCCGACTGGGCGTCCTCGGGGATGAACCTCGTGATCCACGAGTTCGCGCACAAGATCGACATGGCCGCGGGCGAAGCCAACGGCTGCCCGCCGTTGCCGGCGTCGATGTCGGCGCAAGCGTGGCGGCAGACGCTCACGCGCCGCGTACGACGATTTTTGCGCGCGCGTCGACGACGGCGAGGAGACAGCCATCGACCCTTACGCGGCCGAGGATCCGGCCGAGTTCTTCGCCGTCGTGTCGGAGGTGTTCTTCGCCGATCCGCTGCTGCTGCGCGGCGAGTACCCGGACGTCTACGGGCAGTTTGCGGCGTTCTATCGGCAGGACCCCGCACAGCGCGCGGATCGGCTCCCTTGAACTTTCCGCGGCGCGGCGTATTCTAGCGGCGCGAGCCGCAGCCGCTGGTCACTGTGGCCCACGAATGTCACACTGCGGCCGCGAGAGCGCAGGAACCGCAAACGGGAGAGAAAATGAAGATCCGGAACATCGCGCTGTTTACCGCAACGCTGTTTGCCGCCGGGACGGCGTTCGGGTTCCATTGCCCGCAGGACATGAAGAAGATCGACGATGCGATGGCGAAGAACCCGAAGCTCACCGCGGCCCAGGCCGACGAAGTGAAGAAATACCGTGCCGAGGGCGAGACGCTGCACAAGGCCGGCAAGCATCAGGAATCGATCGACACGCTCGCGAAGGCGCAGAAGATTCTCGAACGTCAAGTAGGCGCGACGCGTTCACAGGACCGGCGCGTGACGAACGCGCCGGTTTCGTTTTGCGATGGCGACCGTCGTACGCGGCGCGGCGCCGGGCGTGAAGCGGAGGCGCCCGCCGTGCGCCCGAAGTCGAGCTCGCGCTGGCGCACTACGCGCCGCGCGCCCTCGCGATTCCCACGGCGCCGGCGAGAATGAGCGCGCCGCCTGCGAGCTGCACCGGCGCGAGCGTCTCTCCGAGGAGGATCGCCGCAAACACGACCGCGCACAGCGGCTCGATCGTGGAGAGCGTCGACGCGCGTACCGGGCCGATCCGTTCGAGGCCTGCGAAGTACAGCGTGATCGCGACGACCGTGCACAGCAGCGCGATGCCGGCGATCGCGACCCACCCGCCGGCGGTCTGCGGCCAATGCGGACCGCGGACGAGCATCGCGACGACGAACACCGCCGCCGCGCTCGTGATCACGACGGTGCTCATCGCCAACGCCTCGGCGCGCGCTGCGATCGCCGCCGCCACGACGATGTAGACGGCGTAGAACGCCGCCGACGCGACGGCGAAGGCCAGCCCGATCGCGACCTTCGGCGCGCCGGCGAGCGCATCGCCGCCGATCGCCGGAGCGACGGTGAGCGTCGTGCCGGCGAGTGCGAGCGTGAGCGCGCCGAGCTTTCCCGCGGTCATGCGCTCGTGCAGAAACACGGCCGCGAGCAGCGCGACGAGCGCCGGATGGAGATAGAGAAGAAGCGCGGCGAGACCTGCCGGAGCGAGCGAGAGCGCCGTGAAATAGGTGATCGCCTGGCCGCCGTAGCCCAGTGCGCCGAGCGCGACCAGCACGCCGAGCGTCGTCCCGCGCGGTATCGCGCTGCCGCGGATGCGCAGCATCGCGAGCATCAGCAACGACGCGATCGCGAAGCGCAGCGCGAGCAGCGTCACCGGGTCCACGCCGGCGGCGAAGGCGAAGCGCGCGAGGATCACCATCGCGCCGAAGGCCACCGCAGAGCCGACGACGCAGGCGACGCCGACGTTGCGTCGTCGTTCGCCGGCGCCGATCACGCCGGCGGCACGCGCAGCGCGCTCTTCGGCCGGAATGCCTTGCAGACGGCTTCGTGCGTTTCGATGTAGGGCCCGCCGATGAGATCGACGCAATACGGTACCGCCGGGAATACGCCGTCGAGCGTCTCCTTGATCGCCTTCGGCTGTCCCGGAAGATTGAGGATCAGCGCGCCGCCGCGGACCACGCCCGCCTGCCGCGACAGGATTGCGGTGGGCACGTATTTGAGGCTCACGGCGCGCATCTGCTCGCCAAAACCCGGAAGCACCTTGTGCGCTACCGCGAGCGTCGCTTCGGGCGTGACGTCGCGCGGCGCAGGGCCCGTGCCCCCGGTCGTCAGCACGAGATGGCAGCCGACGGTGTCGACGAGCTCGATCAGCGTGCGTTCGATCACCGGCTGCTCGTCGGGAATGAGCCGCGTCTCCATTCGCCACGGCGAGGCGAGCGCCGCAGTGAACCATTCGACGAGTCCCGGCAATCCCTTGTCTTCGTAGACCCCGGCGGAGGCGCGATCCGAGATCGAAACGAGCCCGATCAGCAGCGAAGAGTCGGAGGACATGGCCTTATCCGTTATCCGTAGTGGAGCTTCGTCAACGCCCGGAATCGAGCGCCTTCAATTCGCGGAAGAGCTCGCGGAACGCGTGCGGGGGCGCGTCACGCTCGCGCTCGTCGCGCGCTTTCTGGATGAGCGCCCTGAAGCGAGGACGATCGAGACGCGGGAATTCAGCCGAAAGCCGATCGAGCGCCGCCGGTTCGGCGATGAGGCGATCGCGCCATTGCTCGAGCGCGTGCTGCTCGCGCCGCGTCGGCGTCCCGTCCGTGCGCCCACAGGTCGAGCTGCCTGCGAATCGGCTCCGGATCGATCTCGCGCATCAGCTTGCCGACGTACTGGAGCTGTCGCTTGCGCGCCGCCCCACGCGGTGATCGCGCGCGCTGCGCCAATCGCCTCGACGAGCCGGTCCGGCAACGCAAGGTCCGCGGCGAGCTCGGAAAGCCGCTTGGCATCGAGCGCGACGAGCGCCTCGCCGAGCGCCTGCAGCGCGTGCATCTCAGCCTTGCGGCGCGTCTTGGACGGCGGGTCGTCCGCGCGAACGTCGGCGCGCGGTTCGACGGGCATTCCCGCCGCGGCGCGTGATCGGCGAGACACTCGTTCGTCGGGTCGAGACATCGTTCTGGCGGAAATCGGTCGTTGCGGGGTTCGCGCAGGGCGTCCCGCGGGAGCCCCTTTGCTATGATAGCCGAGCAGTGTCCATGGCCGCGCTCCCAGCAGAGTCCGTCGATGACCGCCAACGCCCAGCCCGAATCCACACCGATCCCGGCATCCATGCGCCCGCCGCTGAGCGGCGGCGACCGTGGCCGCTTTCCGCTTCCGACTGCCGAAATCGAGCGCGTCGCCGCATCGGTGCTCGACGCCGCGCGCGCGGGCGGCGCATCGGCGGCGGAGACGGAAGTGTCGCAGGCGGTCGGTCAAAGCGTTTCGGTGCGCCGCGGCGAAGTCGAGACGATCGCGTACAACCGCGACAAGGGGATCGGTGTCACCGTCTACATGGGACAGCGGCGCGGGCACGCGAGCACCGCCGACTTCTCCCCGGATGCCGTCCGCGCTGCCGTCGCGAAGGCGCTCGCGATCGCCCGCTACACCGCCGAGGATCCCGCGGCCGGGCTCGCGGATCCCGAGCGTCTGGCGCGCGACATCCCCGATCTCGATCTCTACGATCCCTGGGAGCTCTCCGTCGAGGAAGCAGTCGCGCTCGGGCGCGAAGCCGAGGACGCCGCGCTCGCCGTCGATCGCCGATTGACGAATACCGAAGGCGCGACGGTTGCATGGAACGAATCGGAGTTCGTCTATGCGAACACCGAGGACTTCCTCGGCGGCTACCGCAGCTCGCGCCACCACATCGATTGCTCGGTGATAGGCGACCCCGGCGACGGCGGCGTCATGCAGCGCGATTACTGGTACACGACCGGGCGCGGCGCGCGCGACCTCCAGCCCGCGGCGGAGGTCGGGCGCATCGCAGGCGAGCGCACGACGCGCAGGCTCGGGGCGCGCAAGCTCGGGACGCTCGAGTGCCCGGTGCTGTTCGAAGCGCCCGAGGCGGCGGACTTGATCGGTTCGTTCGTCGGCGCCGTGTCGGGCGGCGCGCTCTATCGGAAATCGTCGTTCCTGCTCGATTCGCTGGGAACGCAGGTATTCGCGCCGCTCGTCTCGATTCGCGAGGAGCCGCACATCCTTCGAGGCCGCGCCAGCGCCCCTTTCGACAACGAGGGGGTGGCGACGATGCCGCGCGATGTCGTTCGTGACGGCGTCGTCCGCGGCTACTTCATGGGGAGCTACTCGGCGCGCAAGCTGGGGATGACGAGCACCGGCAATGCGGGCGGAAGCCACAACCTCGTCGTCACGCACGGCGACGACGATCTCGACGCGCTCGTCCGGCGCATGGGACGCGGTCTCCTCGTCACCGAGCAGCTCGGTCAGGGCGTCAATCCCGTCACGGGAGACTACTCGCGCGGCGCGGCGGGATTCTGGGTCGAGGGCGGCGAGATCGCGTATCCGGTCGAGGAGATCACGATCGCCGGAAATCTCAAGGACATCTTCCTCGACATCGTTGCGATCGGCCGCGACGTCGATCGCCGCGGATCGCGGCACACCGGATCCGTGCTGGTCGGACGGATGACCGTCGCAGGGCATTAGGGCCTGATCGAGCGGATGGCGCGCGACTCGCAGCCGATGCACGAGCCGGTTGTCGCCTGGCTCCGGTCGTTCGGCGATCCGCTGCGAAACACCAAATCGGCGGCGCAGTGGATCGCGTCGCTGCCGACGACCGATGCGATGGCGATCCAGAAGGAGGCGCTCGAGCTCGTCTCGAAGTTTCCCGGATCGCGCCGCGTCGCGGGTCCCGCGCAGGCCGAGGCGCTGCTGCGCATCGACGCCCGGCTCGAGCCGGTCCTCTCGCAGCTCGCGACGCAGTACACGACGAACTACCAGAAGAGCACCGCCGTCGAGACGCGCCTGTGGCACGGCGTCTTCGATCTGGTCAAGGCATTCGCTGCGGCCTACGGCAACGCGCTGCGCGCGGGCTATCCGCGCGCCGACCAGAAACGATGGCGCGATCTGCTCCCCTGGATCCTGTTGCGCCTCGTTCACTACAAAGGCACCGACGGCAAGTTCCGGCTCTTCCGCTACAGCCAGTGGATCCCGGCGCAATGGCGCGAATTCCACGAGCTCTACGAGTTCGCCCGGATGCGCGACTGGCAGCGCGAAGAGCTCGCGTACGGCGCCGGCATGTTCTCGAAAGCGGGCACGTCGGTCGAGCAGGAATACCTGAAGTCGCTGCTGCTGATGCGGCTCGATTCGGGCAATTTCACGCCCGATCAGGTCGAGTGGGTCGCGAAGCAGATCGACGCCTGGTCCGCAACGCTGATGCTCGTGCCCGCGCCGGGCCCCGCGGGGAGCCTGTACGTCGATCTGACGAGCTCGCAGGGATTGCGCCGCCAGGAGCGCCCGCCCGCCGGGGGCCGCCTGCTGTTTCTCGACACGGGGCCGATCTACGCTCAGATCGTCGAGCGGATGCGATGGCTTCCGGAGCACGACGACGAAACACCGAAGGCCGACGATCTTCCGCCGCGCGAGCAGCGTCTGCTGCTGATGCGGCTCGCTTCGCTGTTCGGCCCCGACGCGGTCGCCAAGTCGCCGCGCGCCGCCCGCTATGCGGCCGAGGGCGAAGTGCGCGTCGTGATGGGGCTGGGGCCGCTCACGCGCGCGGTCGCGGAGATCGATCGGCTCCCGGATGCGGCGCGCACGCCGGGCGTTGCGGCGAGCTACGACGAGATCACCGAGATGATCAGTCCCAACGCGGGACCGGAAACGATTGCCAGGAAGATCCGCGGGTCGATCTGGAAGATCGAGGATCGCAGCGAAACCGGATGCCGCCTCACCGCGCCGGAAAAGGAGGCTCCGGCGAGGCTGGGGGAAATCCTGACGATGAGGGAAGGCGACGTATGGGCGCTCGCCGTCGTGCGGCGGATGCAGCGCCGCCAGCAGGACGAGACGACGGTCGGCGTCGAGGTGATCGGCCGCCGTCTCGTTCGGGTGCTGATGCGCAACTGGGTCACGCCGTCGGACGCCGGCCGCGCAGGCGTGGATCGCCCGTTCTTCGGCATCTATCTGCCCGCCCATCCCGAAAACCGTCAAATGGCCCAGCGCAGCCTGATAGGCCCCGACGATCGCTTCGTGACCGGAGGGATGGTGGAGCTCGACACCGGCGGCGCCCGCTACCTCATCCGCTTCACGCAGACGCTCGAGCGCCAGCCCGGTTGGGCGTGGTCGCTCTTCTCGGCGGTGAGAAAACTCACGCCCTGAGGCGCTGCGCGCGATCGCGTTCCGCCCCGGCTCGCTCGCGCTCGAGCGCGGAGCGCGGCATCGCCGGACCGGCCGCGGCGAATTGGGATAGAATCCTCCGCCAACAGGCGAAGGGCGGGTCGGGCGCATTCGACCGATGCCACATCCACGGCCACGCAACGGCCGGCAGCTTGTCCGATCCGTCGGCTCGACCCCGACTCTATTCAAGTGAGGAGACAGTTCATGGAGCGTCGTTCCTTCCTGAAGCACACCGGCCTGGCGGGCATTCTCGCCGCGGGATCGGCGCCCGCGTTCGCGCAGGCGGCCCGCCGAAGTCAAATGGCGGCTCGCGTCGAGCTTCCCGAAGAGCCTCGACACGATTTTCGGCGGCGCGGTAGACCATCTCGAAGGTCGTCGCGGCGGCGACCAACAACAAGTTCCAGATCCAGGTGTTCGCCGGCGGCGAAATCGTTCCGCCGTTCGGCGTCGTCGACGCCGTGCAGAACGCGACCGTCCAGTGCTGCCACACGGCGCCGTATTATTTCTTCGGCAAGGATGCGACGTTCGCGTTCGGCTGTGCGATTCCGTTCGGGATGAACAATCGGCAGCAGAACGCGTGGATGTATCACGGCGGGGGACGCCAGCTCTACAACGATTTCCTCAAGGAGTACAACATCATCAGCTTCCCCGCCGGCAACACCGGCGCGCAGATGGGCGGGTGGTTCCGCAAGGAGATCAAGACCGTCGCCGACTTGAAGGGTCTCAAGATGCGGATCGGCGGCACCGGCGGCCTGCCGCTCGCGAAGCTCGGCGTCGTGCCGCAGCAGATCCCGGGAGGCGACATCTACCCGGCGCTCGAGAAGGGGACGATCGACGCCGCCGAATGGGTGGGCCCGTACGACGACGAGAAGCTCGGCTTCTACAAGGTTGCCAAGTTCTACTACTACCCGGGCTGGTGGGAAGGCGGTCCCGAGCTCGATCTCTTCGTCAATACGAAGGCGTGGTCCGATCTGCCGAAGGACTACCAGGCGATCCTCGAATCCGCCTGCCACAAGGCGAACGTCGACATGGTGGCGAAGTACGACGCGTTGAATCCGCCCGCGCTGAAGCGCCTTCTCGCGAACGGCGTCAAGCTCCAGCCGTTCTCGAACGACATCATGGCCGCGTGCTACAACGCGACGCGGGAGGTCTACGACGAGATCGCGACGAAGAACGAGAAGTTCCGCAAGATCTACGAGCCGTGGAAGAAGTTCCGCACCGACGAGGTCGAGTGGTTCAGCATCGCCGAGAACCGCTTCGACAACTTCATGATTGCCGCCGAGCGGATGTCGCAGAAGAAGAAGTAGAGGAGAAGAAGAGAAGAGCGCTCGGTCGCGAAGCCCGCGACCATCGTCAAGGCGCGCCGCGCGGAAGCCCGGCGCGCTTTTTATCGCCCTATTTCTTCGGCTCGGGCGCTTTCTCGGCGCCCGCGTCGCCGCCCGCGGCGAGCCGCGCCGCGCCTTGTCGCCGTTCATCGACCGCTCGAGCGCCTTCTGCACGTCGTCCTGCTCGGTCGATTCCTGGGTGGGCGCGGATCCGGCCGGCGCGCTCTCCTCGGTGGGAATCTCGATCTGGATGTTCCTGATGTCGATCTTCTCCTTCGTCGCGAGGCCGCCCGAGACGAGGTTCGGGAACGCGATGATCAAGCCCGACCATCAGGACCTGGATCAGCACGAACGGGACCGCGCCCCAGTAGATCTGCCCGGTCGTCACCGGGGCGATCCGCCGCGCGGTGAGCCGGTCGACGTATTCCTTCGACGGCGCGACGCTGCGCAGATAGAACAGCGCGAACCCGAACGGCGGGTGCATGAACGAGGTCTGCATGTTGACGCCGAGCAGCACGCCGAACCAGATCAGGTCGATCCCGAGCTTCTCCGCAACCGGGCCGATCAACGGAATGACGATGAACGAGAGCTCGAAGAAGTCGAGGAAGAACGCGAGCACGAAGATCAGGATGTTGACGACGATCAGGAAGCCGAGCTGGCCGCCCGGCAGGCTCGTGAGCAGGTGCTCGACCCAGACGTGGCCGTTGACGCCGTAGAACGTCAGGCTGAACACGCGGGCGCCGACCAGGATGAAGACGACGAACGTCGAAAGCTTCGCCGTCGTGTTCATCGCCTGCTTGAGCAGCGACAGCGACAGCCGCCGCCGCGCGAGCGCCATGATCAGCGCGCCGCTGGCGCCCATCGCGCCGCCTTCGGTCGGCGTCGCGACGCCGAGGAAGATCGTCCCCAGCACGAGGAAGATGAGCGCGAGCGGCGGGATCAGCACGAAGGTCACGCGCTCGGCGATCTTCGACAGCAGGCCGAGCTTGCAGCAGCTTGTTGACGACCGCCAGGAAGAAGGCAGTGCCGATTCCGACCGCCATCGTGAGGACGATCCGCTCGTCCGTCGCGGTGTCCGGGTTGTAGCGGTTGTAGTAGATCTGCCAGTAGGCGGTGGCCGCCGCCGCCGAAAAGATCGTCAGCACGAGCAGCGAGCGGTTGCCCGACGTGCCGTCGGGCTCGCGCAGCGTCCGCGCTTCCATCGGAAGCGCCGGCGCCCAGCCGGGTTTGAAGATCGACGTGCCGATCACGTACGATGGCGTAGAGCGCCGCCAGCGTCAGACCGGGGATGAACGCGCCCGCGTACATGTCGCCGACCGACTTGCCGAGCTGGTCGGCCATGATGATCAGCACGAGCGACGGCGGGATGATCTGCGCGAGCGTTCCCGACGCCGCGATGACGCCGGACGCGAGTCTGCGGTCGTAGCCGTAGCGCAGCATGATCGGCAGCGAGATGAGGCCCATCGAGATCACCGACGCGGCGACGACGCCGGTCGTCGCGGCGAGCAGCGCCCCGACGAAGATCACCGCGTAGGCGAGCCCGCCGCGGATCGGTCCGAAAAGCTGGCCGATCGTGTCGAGCAGGTCCTCGGCCATCCCGCTTCGCTCGAGGATGAGCCCCATGAACGTGAAGAACGGCACCGCGAGCAGCGTGTCGTTCGACATCACGCCCCAGATCCGCTCGGGAAGCGCCTGCAGCAGCGTCGGCTGCAGCAGGCCGAGCTCGATGCCGAGAATGCCGAAGCCGATTCCGACGGCGGCGAGCGAAAACGCGACCGGGTAGCCGATCAGCAGCACGATCACCAGCGCCGCGAACATCAGCGGCGCGATGTTCGCGATCAGGAAGGCCGTCATGACCGGCCTCCTTGTACCGGCTTAACAGATCGCGCCGACCGAGCGTCGGCCGGGTCAATCGCGCGGCGACGCGCGCTTCGCGCCTTGCCTTCGGCCGCCGCGCTCATGACTTCGGCTCCTTCCCGGTTCCGATCTGCTCGATCTCACTCGCGATCGCGAGATCGCCGCGCGAACGGAGGATTTCCTCGGCGAGCAACTCTTCGGCGGTCTTCTCGACGATCTTCTCGCCGGGGTCGGGAATGAGCCCCTTCAGGAACGCGATGCGCTTGATCAGCTCGGACAGCGCCTGGACGATGAGGAAGAAGAAGCCGACCGGCACCATGAGCCGCGCCGGCCAGATGATGAGCCCGCCGGCGTTGGTCGAGACTTCGTTGCGCACGTAGGAATCGACGAACACGGGCCACGACAGCCACATGATCAGGATCGCCATCGGCAGCAGGAAGAACAGCGTGCCGAAGATGTCGATGGCGGCGCGCGCGCGCGCGGAGAGCCTGCCGGTGACGATGTCGATGCGGACGTGCTCGTTGTTCTTGAGCGTGTAGCCCGCGAGGAACAGGAAGATCACCGAGAACAGGTACCACTGGATCTCGAGGAACGAGTTCGAGCTGTAGTTGAACGCCTTGCGGACGACCGCGTTGGCGGCGCTGATCAGGACGGCGGCGAGCACGAGCCAGTAAATCGTGCGGCCGAGTCGCTCGGTCGCGCGGTCCACCAGCCTCGAAAAAGCGAGAAGGGCGTTCAACGGGGACTCCTCCCTATTGCGGCGACGCCTTCCCGTCCGGAACGGGGCCCGGGGGCGAGGTTCGCGGATTATAGCGGCAACGTCCGCGCGGCAAGCGTCCGGTGCCGGCAACCCCCTGTCTGCAGGCTGACGGGTTCTGCGCGAGCCTGCTAAAATCGCCGCTCGAGTCGGCTACCGAGGCGCCCCTGTGTTTCATCGCTCCCGCACCCTGGCCCAGGAAGATCCCGAGCTGGCGGCGGCGATCGCCGCCGAGAACGGCCGGCAGGAAGATCACATCGAGCTGATCGCCTCCGAGAACTACGCCAGCCCGGCCGTGCTCGCGGCGCAGGGGTCGCAGCTCACCAACAAGTACGCCGAAGGCTATCCGGGCAAGCGCTATTACGGCGGCTGCGAGCACGTCGACGTCGCCGAGCAGCTTGCGATCGATCGCGCGAAGAAGCTCTTCTCCGCCGAATGGGCGAACGTCCAGCCGCATTCGGGAGCGCAGGCCAACCAGGCGGTCTTCTTCGCCGCGCTCAAGCCCGGCGACACGATCCTCGGGATGAGCCTTCCGCACGGCGGCCACCTGACGCACGGCTCGCCGGTCAATTTCAGCGGCAAGTGGTTCAACGTCGTCGCCTACGGGCTCGATCCGCGAGACCGAGCTCATCGACTACGACGACGCCGAGCGGCTCGCGCAGAAGCACAAGCCGAAGCTCGTCATCGCCGGCGCGTCGGCGTATTCGCGGGTGATCGACTGGAAGCGGTTCAAGGACGATCGCCGACAGCGTCGGCGCGCTGCTGATGGTCGACATGGCGCACTACGCGGGGCTCGTCGCCGCCGACGTCTATCCGAGCCCGGTCGGCATCGCCGATTTCGTGACGACGACGACGCACAAGACGCTGCGCGGGCCGCGCGGCGGCCTCATCCTCGGCAACGCCGAGCAGGAGAAGGCGATCAATTCGGCGGTGTTCCCGGGACTGCAGGGCGGGCCGCTGATGCACGTGATCGCCGCCAAGGCCGTCGCGCTGCGGCGAGGCGCTCGGCAAGGACTTCCGCCGCTATCAGGAACAGGTGCTCGAGAACGCGCGCGTGCTGGCGACGGTGCTGCAGGAGCGCGGGCTTGCGCATCGTCTCGGGCGGCACCGACAGCCACATGTTCCTCGTCGATCTTCGCGCGAAGAGGATCACCGGCAAGGACGCCGAGGCGGCGCTGTCGAAGGCGCACATCACGTGCAACAAGAACGCGATACCCAACGATCCGGAAAAGCCGTTCGTCACGTCCGGGCATCCGGATCGGCAGTCCCGGCGATCACGACGCGCGGGTTCACCGAGCTCGAGAGCGAGGAGCTCGCGCACCTCATCGCCGACGTCCTCGACGCGCCCGGCGACGACGCGACGATCGAGCACGTGCGCACGCGCGTGCGCGCCCTGACGCAGAAATTCCCGGTCTACGGCTGATCAGCCGCGAATGAAGTGCCCGTTCTGCGGCAACACCGACACGCAGGTCATCGACTCGCGCGTCTCGGAGCCGGGGGGCTCGATTCGCAGGCGACGCCGCTGCACGGGCTGCCAGAAGCGCTTCACGACCTACGAGACGGTCGAGCTGCGGCTGCCGCAGGTCGTCAAGACCAACGGGACGCGCTCGGACTTCGACGTGACGAAGGTGCGCGAGGGTTTCCGGCGCGCGCTGCACAAGCGCCCCGTGCCGACCGAATTCGTCGACCAGGCCGTCGATCGCGTCGTCGCGCAAGTGCTCGCGCTCGGCGAGCGCGAGATCGCGTCGCGGCGGATCGGCGAGATGGTCATGCAGGAGCTCTACGCGCTCGACAAGGTCGGCTACATCCGCTTCGCCTCCGTGTACCGCAGCTTCCAGGACGTTTCCGACTTCAGGGACGCGCTGAAGGAAGTCGAGGCGCCGGCGAAGCGCGCACGCAAGCAGGGCTCGTGACCGCGTTCACCGACGCCGACCGCGCGCACATGGCGCGCGCGCTCGCCCTCGCCGAGCGCGGCCTCTACACGACGACGCCGAATCCGCGCGTCGGCTGCGTGATCGTCGCGGGCGGCAGTCGTGGTCGGCGAAGGCTGGCACGAGCGCGCCGGCGCGCCGCACGCCGAAGTCGAATGCGCTCGCCGACGCCGCGGCCCACGGGCGCGATCCGCGCGGCGCGACGATGTACGTGACCCTCGAGCCCTGCAATCACACCGGACGCACGCCGCCGTGCGTGGACGCGGTGATCGCCGCCGGGATCGGGCGCGTCGTCGCGGCGATGGCGGATCCGAATCCGGAGGCGGCGAACGGCGCCGCGCGGCTGCGCGCCGCCGGCATCGCCGTCGACATCGGTCTCCTCGGCGACGAGGCGCGCGAGCAGAACATCGGCTTCGTCTCGCGGATGACGCGCGGCCGCCCCTGGGTGCGGATGAAGGCGGCGGCGAGCCTCGACGGCCGCACCGCGCTCGCAGGCGGGCGAATCGAAATGGATCACCGGCGAGGCCGCGCGTGCCGACGGCCACCGCTGGCGCGCGCGCGCGTGCGCGATCCTCACCGGCATCGGCACCGTGCATCACGACGATCCGCAGCTCACCGTGCGCGCGATCGCGACGCCGCGTCAGCCGCGCCGCGTCGTCATCGACCGCCACGCGCGAGACTGCCGCCGACGCGCGCGCGTGCTCGCCGACGACAACGTGCTGATGGTCACTGCGGGCGAGCGCAATCCGTCGTGGCGCGCCGGCGTCGATGCACCTCGCGCTCCCCGACGCCAACGGCCGCATCGATCTCGGCGCGCTGATGCGACGCGCTCGGCGAGCGCGGGATCAACGAGCTGCACGTCGAGGCCGGCGGAAAGCTCAATGGCGCGCTGCTCGACGCGCGGCTCGTCGACGAAGTGCTGCTCTACGTCGCCCCGTGCCTCATCGGCGACCCGGCGCGCGGCATCGCCGAGTTTCGCTCGGCGCTCGCGCATCTTTCCGATCGCATCGCGCTCGCGGTGCGCGAGGTGACGAGCGTGGGCGAGGACCTGCGCATCGTCGCGCGCGTCACGCACGCGGGACGGCTGATGTTCACCGGCATCGTCCAGGCGATCGGGCGCATCGCCGACGTCGAGGCGCGCGGCGACGGCCTGCGGATCGCCGTCGACATCGGGGTTCGCGACATCGCCGATGTCGCGGTCGGCGACAGCGTCGCCGTCAACGGCTGCTGCCTCACGGTCGTCGAGATCAACGGCTCGACGCTCGACTTCGACGTCTCGGCCGAGACGTTGCGGTGCACGACGGGGCTCGACGCCGTCGGCGACGTCAACCTCGAGATGGCGCTGCGCGCGACGGATCGCCTGGGGGGCCACCTCGTCGCAGGACACGTCGACGGCGTGGGAACCGTGATGCAGCTTCGCCGCGTCGCGAAGGCGGCAGCAGTTTTCGCTCGAGATCGAGGCGCCCGCCGATCTCGCGCGATTCATCGCCGCGAAGGGCTCGATCGCGGTGCACGGCGTCAGCCTGACGGTGAACGGCGTCGAGCGGCTCGCGGTTCGACGTCAACCTGATTCCGCACACGCTGGCGGTGACGACGCTCGGCACGCTCGTCCCCGGCGCGCGCGTCAACCTGGAAATCGATCTCGTCGCGCGCTACGTGGAGCGGCTGCTGGAAGCGTCCCGGGCAACCTAGAGGAGCGTGCCCGGGACGTTCTGCTGGTACGGCGGGGATCGCGTCGCGATCCCGGCGCCGACCGTCATCCGTTCAGGCGGCGATCTCAGCCCCGACCGTCGTGCCAGTTGGGCGGCGAATTGTACGGGTACTCGTCGCTGATGCGCCGCGCCGAGGAGACGCGATTGTTGAGACCGTCCGGCAGCTGCGCATATTCGCCGGGGCCGAGCGTGCGGCATTCACCCTGGAAATTCGCATCGCTGCAGAAGATCCAGTAGCCGCGCTCGACGCGAATCGACGACGCGCGGTCGTTGAAGCCCGTGTTGCCGAGGTTGGCGACATAGTTGGAGTTGATCGTGAACGAGCGGCCGCCGAAGTTGGGCCCCTCGTAGAGGATCACGCGGGTGCCGCGGCCTGCGACGGCCCGGCGCTCGCGGTGGTATCGCCGCGGATCATCCGCGCCGAGCTCACGCGATTGCTCAGCATGTCGAGATTCGCATACCGTCCGGGCGCGAGCTCGACGCACCTGCCGCGGAAGTCCGCGTCGTCGCAAACGAGCCACGTTCCGTTGCGCACTTCGGCCGATTGCGCGCGATCGTTGAAACCCGTTGCCGCGAAGTTGCTGACCGGTCCGCTCAGCGCGAACGGCCGCCCGCTGAAGTTGTTGCCGTCGTAGAAGACGAGCGCCCCCTCGGCGGAACTTACCGCGCCGCCTCGGCGATCGATTTCCCGCACCGACGATATGCGGTCGTTCATTCCCATCTCGCGCAGCGACGTGTAGTTGCCCGGACCCAGCGTCACGCAATTGCCGCGAAAGTACGCGTCGGAGCAGAGCTGCCATCTTCCGCCGCGCACGACCGCCGACGACGCGCGATCGTTGAATCCCGTGTCCGCCAGGTTTTGCACGGTGTCGGTCGCCGAAAGCGTGCGGCCGTTGAAGTTGTCGTGCTCGTACAAGGTGATCTGTTGCGCGGACGCTGCGGTCGCAGCGACCGCGGCGAGCAACGGGAGAAGTCGTAGATAACGCATGTTGCCCTCCTGTGACGAAAGTTTGCCGAGGTGGCCGCGAACCGCCTCCCTCGAGCCTGCGACAGGGGCGGCAGCGCGCGATGCGAATCCAGCGGATCGCGGCTCACGCAATGGACGCAGCCCAGAATTCCACACGGACTCGGGCCTGCAAGCCGGACGGGCGCCCGACAGCGTGTAGGAGGTGGCGCGGGCTGCCGGTGCGAGTTTCGCCGTCAGCGCGCCGGCGCTCCTTCAGCGGTCCACGCTACCCAGGATGTCCCGATCGTTGAGCGGCTGCACCGGACGCGCGTTCATCGGGTAGTACCGGGCAAAGCGCGCGATCTCGTCGGCGGAGATCTGCACGGGGGTTTTCAGCACGTACCACGCGATGTTCTCCGTGCAGGGCGGGGTCGTCAGCGACCCTTTGAACGTGTAGTAGTCCTTGTTCTGCGGCAACAGGCCGACGGCGTTGATCTCGGCGCCGGCGACCGACGTTTTCCTTGCCCTTCGTCTGCGGCAGGTTGCTCCACAGCGTCTTGACCAGCGGATTCTCCTTGCCCTGGTCGAGAAAGACCGCAACGATCGCGAGCTTGCCGTCCTTGTCGCGGTGCACGAGGTGAACCGCCATCTCCTGGCCCTTGCCGCTCACCTTGAATTCGCTCGGCTTGTGAAAGTCGAATTCGACCAGCTCGTATCGCTTGCCCTCGACGGTGAGGAAGCTGCCGGGGGCATAGTTCACCTGGATCGTGTGCCCGTTGTCCTCGATCTTGAGCGGCGAGGGCTTGTAGTTGAACAGCAGTGGGGGAAGGTCGCCCTTTCGCGCGTTGGCATCGGGTATGTCGATCGGGGATTGCTCCTTCCCCGACGCGCAGGCCGCATAGTCCTTCTCGAGCTTGCCCCACTTCGGCGGGCCGTTCGGGCCCGTGTACGACCAGCGCCCGGCATCTGCCGCAGCGCACGATGGCGCGACGGCGATCAGCCCGAACGCGACGAGCGTCGCGGCGAGCGCATCGATGAATCCCTTCATCTCGATCCTCCTTTGGTGGCGATGCTCGGCTCTTGTTTGGCGCCGGATCTGCGACGCACCGGTATCTTAGGCGTTTTGGGCAATGCGGCAGAAGTCCCGGACCGCGAAACCCCCATCTCATTCAGGCACGTGCCCCGATACTTCGGTTCCCGCCGTCCGCGGCAACCGCCGGTGAAAGAGCACGCTCGCGGCGGCGATCGCGGCGACCGCGATGAACGCGGGCGGGAAATCCGCGGCGACGATCGACGCGTGCCCCTGGGCGAGGCTCGACAACTCGAGCGCGTAGGCGCCCACGGCGATGCCGAGGCTCTGCGCCAGCCGCTGCGCCATGCTGGCGATGCTCGTCGCCTGGCTCATGTTCTCGCGGGTCGAATCGGCGAACGACAGCGCCTGCAGCGCCGTGAACTGCAGCGAGCGCAGGCATCCCGACAGGAGCAGGACGATGACGATCACGACGTGCGGCGTCGCGATGCCGAATGAACGCGCACGCCGCCACGCTTGCGGCGGCAAGCAGCGCGTTGACCGACAGGACCCTGCGGAAGCCCCAGCGCCTCAGGATCCTGACGGTCAGCGTCTTCATGAACATCGCGCCGACCGCGGTCGCGCACGTCAGCAGGCCCGGATTGCAGCGGGTTCAAGGCCGAATCCGAGTTGCAGCAGCAGCGGCAGCAGGAACGGCGTCGCGCCGACGCCGATGCGAAAGAGCGATCCCGCGGCGACGCCGTTGAAGAACGTCGGCACGCGGAACATCCGCAGGTCGAGCGAGGGATGCGCAGTCCGGCGGGCGTGGGCGACGTAGAGAAGAAGAATGACGGCGCCGCCCACGACGCTCGCGGCGGTCACGCGGTCGGACAGCAGATGGCCGCCCAGCGCCGAGAGCCCGAGCATCAGCACCGAGAGCCCGATGCCGCACAGCGCGAAGCCGCGCCAGTCGAACGGCGGGACGCGTCTCCGCGACGAGATTCGGAATGTGCCGCTGGACGAGGACGAGGCCGAGGATCCCGATCGGCACGTTGATGATGAAGATCCAGCGCCAATGGAAGTACAGCGTGATGGCGCCGCCGAGCGCCGGTCCGATCACCGGTCCCATCAGCGCCGGAATCGTCAGGTAGTTGAGCGCCGAGACGTATTCGCTCTTCGGCACCGCGCGCATCAGCACGAGCCGCCCCACCGGCACCATCATCGCTCCGCCGATTCCCTGAACGAACCGCGCGCGCGATGAACGCGGGCAGGCTCGTCCGACAGCCGCGCACAGCAGCGAGCCGCCGACGAACACGACGATGGCGACGCTGAACACCGTGCGCGATCCGTAGCGGTCGGCGACCCAGCCGCTGATCGGGATGAAGACGGCGAGGCTCACGAGATACGACGTGAGCGCGAGCTTGAGCGCCAGCGGGTTCTCGCCGATGTCGGCGGCGATCGCCGGCAGCGACGTCGTGATCACCGTCGAGTCCATGTTCTCCATGAACAGCGCGCAGGCGACGATGAGCGGGATGAGGACGGCGCGTTGCAAGGGACGAGGGCGGAGCGGGGCGGGCGGGCAGGCGGTGGCGGCGGGACGGGGCGAGGCGCGACCCCCAGGCGATGGTAAGTGGAAAACGGCGGGCAGAACGGATGTCTTGACATTGACTGTCTAGGCAGCTATATTGCTGTCATGGCAGTGAATTCGCCGTCTGCCGGCCCGCTCGAGGCCGGAGCCAGCGTCGGCGCGTCCGGGCGATCCCGAGTTCTATCGGGGCGACGACTATCGGATCAACGAGAGCATCGGCTACCTGTTGCGGCAGCTGCGCATCCACATGGATCGCGCAATCGATGCGGAGATGGCCGAGCACGACCTGACCGGCGTCCAATGGGGTCCGCTGCTGTTGATGCATTTCGGCATGGGCGACACCGCGGCGGAACTCGCCCGCGGCGCGTGCGTCGATACAGGAGCGATGACGCGAATGCTCGACCGTCTCGAGGCCAAGGGCCTGGTGCGCCGGGCGCGCTGCCCGAAGGATCGCCGCGTCGTGCGTCTCGAATTGACCGACGAGGGCCAGCGCCTCTGCCGCGAGATTCCCTACAACCTGTCGCGCGTGCTAACGCGATGTTGCGCGGCTTCACCGCCGAGGAAGTCGAGACGTTCAAGGGGCTCGCCCGGCGCATGCTGGCAAACGCCGAGGCGCGCTGATCCGTCGCCTTCCGCTCGGCATTCGAGCATGTTCGACATGAAATCCGAGCGTCGATGCGCAACGTCGTGCGACTCGCGTCGGCGCTCGCCTGTCGCGGGCTGCTGGCGGCATGCGCGAGCGTCGATCACGCGCCGGTCGCCGAGGCCGCCGATCGACGCCGCAACGCTCGGCGCGAAGCCGGCTGCGATCGAATGGCCGCGCGAAGACTGGTGGCGCCGATATGGCGACGCGCAGCTCGACGCGCTGATCGCCGACGGACTCGCGGGCGCGCCGACGCTCGCCGCCGCGCGCGCGCGAATCGCCGCGCGCGAGGCGGCCGCCGGCGTCGCGCGCGCGGCGTTGCTGCCCGGAGGTCTCCGGCAATGCGAATTCGCTGTACCAGCGCTATTCGGAGAACTACATCTTTCCGCCGCCGCTCGGCGGCAACTGGAAGACCGACAACCGGCTGACGCTCGACTTCAGCTACGAGATCGATTTCTGGAACAAGAACGGCGCGGCGCTCGAGGCCGCGCTGTCGCAGGCGCAGGCCGCCGCCGCCGACGCGCAGACCGCGCGCGTCGTGCTGACGACGCAACATCGCGCGCGCGTATTTCAACCTGCAGCGCCTCTTCGCGCAGCGCGAGGTGTCGCGCGCCGCGATCGCGCAGCGCGAAGAAGTCGTGCCGCCTCACCGCGCAGCGCTTCGATGCCGGCCTCGACACCAAGGTCGAGGCGAAGCAGGCCGAAGCCGCGCTCGGCACCGTGCGCACCGAGCTCGCGCAGTACGACGAAGCGATCGCCGTCGCGCGGATCCAGATCGCGGCGCTCGTCGGCGCCGGCCCCGAGCGTGGCGACAGCGCTCGTCGCGGTCGCGCCGGCGCGCGCGCCGGCGACGGCGCTGCCGGCCGTCGATCCCGCTCGACCTCGTCGCGCGCCGGCCGGAGATCGTCGCGTCGCGCTGGCGCGTCGAAGCGGCGCGGCAAGGACATCGACGTCGCGCGCGCGCATGTTCTACCCGAACGTCAACCTGGTCGCGTTCGTCGGGCTCTCGTCGATCGGCTTGTCGAGCCTCTTCGCGGCCGGCAGCGCGATCGCCGGCGTGGGCCCGGCGATCCACTTGCCGATCTTCGAAGGCGGGCGCCTCAACGCCAATCTGCGCGGCCGCGAGGCCGACTCGGCGCTCGCCGTGAGCACGTACAACCAGGCGGTCATCGATGCGGTCCGCGAGTCGCCGAGGCGCTTGTCGTCGATCGACGGCTCGGCGCGCATCAGCGTCCGAGCAGGCGCGCGCCCGCGAGGCGACGACCGACGCCTACAACCTCGCCGTCATCCGCTACAAGGCGGGGCTCGGCAACTACCTGACCGTGCTCACGGCGCAGACGCAGCAGCTCGTCCAGGATCGCCTCGACGCCGATCTGAGGGCGCGCGCGTTCGAGCTCGACGTCAATCTCGCGCGCGCGCTGGGCGGCGGCTACGTCGACGCCGCGCCGATCAACCTCTCCGCCGCGCCGCGCGCCGCCGCAGCCGCTGAACCGCGATGCACGTCTTGCGAAGGAATCCGCCATGGCATCGACCAAGTCCGAGACCGCCGCGCGCAACGGCAAGCGCCAGCGCCTGCTGCTGATCGCCGGCGCCGTCTTCGTCGCTCGCCGGGCTCGCGCTACGGCGCGCTACTGGGCGAAATATCTGCGCCACTACGAGCGCACCGACGACGCCTACGTGCAGGGCAACCTCGTCCAGATCACGCCGCAGGTCGCCGGGCACCGTGGTGTCGGTCAACGCCGACGACACCGATTTCGTCAAGGCGGGCCAGACGCTCGTGACGCTCGATCGCGCCGACGCCGAGGTCGCGCTGGAGCAGGCGCAGGCCGCGCTCGCGCAGACCGTGCGCGAGGTGCGCACGCTCTACGTCACCAATACGACGTGGGCGCGCGAACATCGCGCAGCGCGAAGCCGAGGTCGACCCGCGCGAACGCCGAGCTCGCGCGCGCGCAGGACGACCTCGCGCGCCGCGCAGTCGCTGGCCGATCGGGCGCGGTGAGCGGCGAGGAGATGAATCACGCGCAATCGGGCGTGAGCAACGCGCGCGCCGCGCTCGCTGCGGCGCAGGCGGCGCTCTCCGCGGCGCAGCAGCAGCTCGCGACCAACCAGTCGCTGACCGAAGGCACGTCGGTCGAAAAGCATCCGAACGTCGAGCGCGCGGCGGCGAAGGTGCGCGAAGCGTATCTCGCGTACGCGCGGGCCGAGCTGCCGTCGCCGGTGTCGGGCTACGTCGCGAAGCGCACCGTGCAGCTCGGGCAGCGCGTCGCGCCGGGCGCGCCGCTGATGTCGATCATTCCGCTCGACCAAGTCTGGGTCGACGCGAACTTCAAGGAAGTGCAGTTGCGCAGGATGCGCATCGGCCAGCCGGTGAAGCTGACCGCCGACGCGTACGGCAGCGCGGTCGAATACGACGGCAAGATCGTCGGCCTGGGCGTGGGCACCGGCGGCGCGTTCGCGCTGCTGCCGGCGCAGAACGCGACCGGCAACTGGATCAAGGTCGTCCAGCGCGTGCCGGTGCGCATCGCGCTCGACCCGAAGGAGCTCGCCGAGCATCCGTTGCGCGTCGGGCTGTCGATGGAGGTCGAGGTCGACGTCGCGGACACGAGCGGCACGAGCCTCGCCGAGGCGCCGCGCAACGCGCCCGCGTACACGACCACCGCGTTCAGCCACGACGCCGAGGAAGCCGACGCGCTGGTGAAGAAGACGATCGCCGCCAACCTCGGCCGATCGCACGTCGGCGCGCGGCGACTGCGCCGTTGCGCTGGCCCGCGAAGCGCCGCGCCGCGCGCGGCGGCGGGCGCGCCGAGCGCGCTGCGCGCCGCGACGGCGAGATCGCCCGCGCCGCGCCGCTCTGATGCGCTGCGCGGCTCCGCGTCGTTCGCGACGCGCTCCGAGACGTCGCCGCATGTCCACGACGCCGCCGACGCCGCGGCCGCGCCGGTCTCGCAGGCGCGGCCGCCGCGCGCCCGCCGGCCGCGCGCGCCGGCCGCCAGCATCCGCCGCTGACCGGGCGCGCTCGTCGCCGGCACGATCGCGCTCTCGGCCGCGACGTTCATGGTCGTGCTCGACACGTCGATCGCGAACGTCTCGATTCCGGCGATCTCCGGCGACCTCGGCGTCAGCACGTCCAGGGCACGTGGGTCATCACGTCGTTCGCCGTCGCCAACGCGATCGCGGTGCCGCTGACCGGCTGGCTCACGCAGCGCTTCGGCGCGGTGCGCCTGTTCCTGCTGTCGACGCTGCTGTTCGTGGTCGCCTCGTGGCTGTGCGGCCTCGCGCCGAACATCGAGACGCTGATCGCCTTCCGCGTGCTGCAGGGTCTCGTCGCCGGTCCGCTGATTCCGCTGTCGCAGACGCTGCTGCTCGCGAGCTATCCGCGCGCGAAGGCGGGCACGGCGCTCGCGATGTGGTCGATGACGACGCTGGTCGCGCCGGTCGCGGGGCCGCTCCTCGGCGGCTGGATCTCCGACAACATGTCGTGGCCGTGGATCTTCTTCATCAACATCCCGGTCGGGCGTCCTCGCCGTCTACGTGACATGGGTCATCTACCGCGACCGCGAAACGCCGACGCAGAAACTGCCGATCGAACGGTCGGGCTCGCGCTGCTCGTGGTCTGGATCGCGGCGATGCAGATCATGCTCGACAAGGGCAAGGAGCTCGACTGGTTCGCGAGCACGCGAGATCGTCGCGCTGGCGATCGTCGCCGTCGTCGGCTTCGTGTTCTTCGTGATCTGGGAACTGACCGACGAGCATCCGGTCGTCGACCTGCGCCTCTTCGCCGGCCGCAATTTCGCGATGGGCACGTCACGATGTCGGTCGCCTACGGGCTCTTCTTCGGCAGCATCGTGCTGCTGCCGCTGTGGCTGCAGACGCAGATGGGCTACACGGCGACCGAGGCGGGCTACGTGCTCGCGCCGGTCGGCTTCCTCGCGATCCTGCTCTCGCCGGTGGTCGGCCGCTCGTCGGCAAGCGTCGATCCGCGCCGGATCGCGACGGCGTCGTTCCTGCTGTTCGCGCTGATCAGCTACATGCGCTCGCGGTTCAACGCGCAGGTCGACATCGAGACGCTGATGATCCCGACGATCATCCAGGGCGCAGCGGTCGCGTGCTTCTTCATTCCGCTCGTCTCGATCACGCTGTCGGGCCTGCCGCCGGAGCGCATCGCGAGCGCGTCCGGGCTGACGAACTTCGTGCGGATCACGGCCGGCGCGATCGGAACGTCGATCGTCGACGACGCTATGGGAGAACCGGGCGACGATGCACCACGCGCATCTGGCCGAGTCGATCAACCGCGGCAACCCCGCGGCGACGCAGGCGCTCGCCAATCTGCAGGGCTCCGGCTACGACGCCACGCAGAGCCTCGCGATGCTCGATCGGACTGATCAACGCGCAGGCGTACGTGCTGTCCGCCGACGACATCTTCTACGCGTCGGCGGTCATCTTCCTGCTGCTGATTCCGCTGCTCTGGTTCGCGCGTCCGCCGCGCGGCGACGCGACCGGCGGACGCCGCCGGCGCGCATTGAGCGCCGCGCGTCAAGTCATGCGGCTGCGATGCGAGCCTGCGGATCGTCTACGCCCTTCGGCGCCGGGTGGATGTTGTCGACCCAGTGCACCTCTTCGGGCTTCTCGACCATCGGGATGTCGAGGTTCACGACGACCGGCTCCTGGCCGCTGCGCACGAGCACGCACGACAGCGGCTCGTCGTCGTTGGCGTTGATTTCCTGGTGCGGGACGTACGGCGGAACGTAGATGAAGTCGCCGGGTCCGGCCTCGGCGATGAACTCGAGCTTGTCGCCCCAGCGCATCCGCGCGCGCCCGCTGACGACGTAGATCACGCTCTCGACGGGGCCGTGATGATGCGCGCCGGTCTTGGCCTTGGGATGGATCACGACGGTGCCCGCCCAGAGCTTCTCCGCGCCTGCGCGCGCGTGGGTGATCGCCGCCGCGCGGTTCATCCCGGGCGTCTGCGGCGTGTTGGTGTCGAGCTCGCCGGCGCGCACGACGCGCACGCCGTGGTACTTCCAGCGCGTTTCGCTGTCCATGGCGCGAATTGTCTCGTCCGAATCTGGCTCGCGTGCGGTCTGCGCGTACGAGCCTGGTCAGGTCTGACGGAATTCGAGCTTGAACGCCGCCGCGGCGTCCTGTCCGAGCGCCTCGACGAGGACCGGCATCGCGTCGCGGAGCCGCTCTCGAGCTTCCACGGCGGGTTGAAGACGAACATGCCGCTGCCGTGAAGACCGAAGCTCGTCGGCAGACGGCGCCGTGACGCTAAGCGCACGTCGAGCCAGTCGCCGGCGGCGAGCCGCCGCAGCTGTCCCGGCAGCGCGTCCGCTTCGCGCCGCTGCGAGCTGCGGGTACCAGACGGCGTACGTTCCGGTGGCGAAGCGCTGCAGCGCGTCGCGCATCGCGGCCTGCACGGCGCGATAGTCGGACGCGTTCTCGTACGATGGATCGATCAGCACGAGACCGCGCCGCGACGGCGGCGGCAGCACGGATCTCAGGCCGGCAAACCCGTCGCCGGCGACGATCGCGACGCGCCGGCCGGCGCCCGCCATGCGTCTCGTCGCAGCAGCCTTGCTCTCGTTGGTGTGCCGCTCGAACAGGCGCAGCCGATCCTGATCGCGGGTCAGCTGCAGCGCGATTCGCGGCGAGCCCGGGTAGATCCGAAGATGCCGTCCGGGATTCGCGGCGCGCACCTCGCCGAACGTAGGCGGTCAAGGCGGCCGGAAGACTCGCTGCGCGACCACAGCCGCGCGATCCCCGATTCGTACTCGGCGTTCCTGGCGGCGTAACCGCTCTCGAGCGAATAGCTGCCCGCGCCCGCGTGCGTATCGACGACCCAGAGCGGCTTGTCCTTCCGCGTGAGCGCTTCGAGCAACTGCACGAGGACGACGTGCTTGAGAACGTCGGCGTGGTTGCCCGCATGGAAGCCATGGCGATAGCTCAGCATGCGGATCACGGGACGCCCCGCGCCGGGCGGCGCGAGGGCTCGCGCAACCGGATCGACGCTAGTCGCGGTTCAGCAGTCGCCACGAAACCCGGTGCTTGAAATTCGCGGCACCGGCGAGCTTGACGCCGAAGCTGAAGACCTGGCCCTTCATCGTCGTGACCTGGACGCGGACGTCGCCGCTCGAAGCGCTGCCGCTGCACCGCCCTGGCCCTGGATCAGCGCCACGCCGGCAATGCCTGCGCCGATGTCGACGATGCTGGAACGACGGCGCCGCCTGTCGGACTGCGAGCACCGAGGTGCCGGTCGAGGAGGTCGCGCGCGTAGAGCGTCGATGACAGCGGTCGCCGCAAGGATCGGTCTGACGGCTTCGAGAACGCGTAGACGACGGTCTGCACGTCGGCGATAGACGTCGGTGCCGATCTTCTACGTCGGATCGGCGCCGTCCTGGTACCAGCCGCGGCCCGTGGCGCGGTGCCGAGAATCCCGCGACCGCGGCGCCGTTGACCGGTATTGAGATCGGCGCGCGAATACGGCGTCGCCGGCGCCGGGTCCGGCGTGCGTCCGCGTGCCGTCGCGGATCACGTAGAGCGTGTTGCCGACCGTCGTGTCGGTGATATCGTCCTTGCCGAGCAGCTTGCCGGTGCCGACGAACAGGTAGCGGTCGACGTTGTTGTTCTGGTCGATTTCGATGCGAACGCCGGTCGTGATCGGCTGCGGCATTGCCGGCGCGTCGGTGAGCTTGGCGATGCGCTCGACCTTCCATTTGGTTGTCGTCGGGATCGGACAGGTCGAAACGCCAGACATTGCCCTTGAGATCGCCGCCGTAGGCCTGCAGCACGTAGGGATCCTTGCGGCTCGCCGTGAACGCGCGGATCGTGGACAGGCCGCTCGGATCGGCGTCGGTGCCGACGCCCGTGTCGACAAGCTTCTTCAGGATCGCCCCGTCCGTCGGGTTCGAGCACATACAGGATGCCCTTGCCGCCCGGGTTGTTGTATCCGGAGGCGACCAGCGACGACCCAGCCGTAGCGATAGGTCTTGACCAGCGTCGGAGCGTCGAAGACATAGCCGAGATTGGCATCGGTGAACTCCCAGAGCACGCGTCCCGACGACGCGACCGCGCCTTCGCTATCCGTCAGCGCGACCGGCGTGGTGACGTCGAGCGCATAGACGGCGCGGCCGCCCGCGCCGAGCCCGCCGACGAGCATCGTGTGCCAGTCGTTGCCTGTCTGTCGGCGGCGTGTCGCGTATTGGTGTTGGCGAAATCGATGTCCCAGATGCGCGGCGTGGCGTTGACGTAGAACTTGTGCGCGAACAGCGGGAATCCCGCCGCGACGATAGCTCAAGCGCCCCGATCTGGAAAGCGGGCGATGGCGTGTGGGCGGTGTCGTTCGGGTCGCCGCCGGTGAACAGCGCCTTGGGAACGTACGCCCAGGTTTCCTTGCCGGCGTCGGCGCGTGGTCGAATCGTCGAACGCGTGCAGCATGCCGTCGTTGCCGCCGACGTAGACCGTCGGCGTTCGCGATTGCTGTTGCCGCTGCGAAGGCGGCGTAGCCCGGGATTTCCCGCGTCGTCGTACGGCTGACTCGGCGCGCCGACCGGCACGGCGCCGGAATAGACGATATCGCCCAGCGATGTGCGAGCGCACCCGGAAGTTCGTCGGCTCGACGCCTTCGTTCGACTTGTCGCCGCGCAGGAAATTCAGCACGGACTGCGCCGACGGCGCGGTGTCACGCCGGCGTCTGCCAACCCGCGACGAGCGAATGCCTGTTGCGCGGCCGAGAGATTCCCGAGACGGAACGGGACGCCGGCGCCGTGAATCGTTGATCGTGACGATGCGGCGATTCGTGTCCCAGCCGGTCACCGGCGCCTGCGCGTCGAGCTTCGCCGCGGCCGACCACAGCGGCGGATTGAGCGGATTGCCGTCGCTGTCGACGGGCAGCGCGCCCGTGTTCGGATCGAGTGCGTACTTCTTGACGTCACCCCACCAGCCTGGCTTCGTAGCTCGTCCGGTAGCCGAAGACTCGCTGGTCGCCGTAGAACTGCGCGCCGGCGATCCCCACGGCGGTGCCGGTACCCGATTGGCCGGTGAAGTCGGCGAGCGCGCTGACGATGCTTTCGGCGAGTTCCTGCGGATTCTGGGCGTTGAAGTACTTGCCGCGCGCTGTTGAGCGCGGCGTGCCAGAGGTCGTCGATCGACCGTCCGCGAGCCGCCGGTGATCCGGTCGGCGCCGGCCAATCCGGCGGTCCCGGCGGTGATCGCGTCGATGCCCGTCGGGTAGACGAAGCGTCCCTTCGGCGCCGATCGACAGCCCGTAGAGCGTCACGTGCTGCCACGGCGCGACGTGTCCTTCACGTTGTCGTCGAGGCGGGACGCAGGTCGTTGATCCAGTAGTACATCGCGAGGTCGGCGAGGCTGTTGCTGCCGTGGCGCCGGACCCTCGCGATACGGCCGCGGGAAACGGGCTGCCGGCGTGAA
Organism: uncultured beta proteobacterium; assembly: GCA_963742965.1. Classification (GTDB taxonomy): domain Bacteria; phylum Pseudomonadota; class Gammaproteobacteria; order Burkholderiales; family Casimicrobiaceae; genus CAIWHR01. The sequence goes on from CAVUOC010000003.1 coordinate 51,035, forward strand.
CCCGGCGATCGGGCCCGGCAAGGCGGTCGGAACGATCTTGTCCTGGTCGCCGATCGGTCCGCGCTGACGCCCGGATATGCTTGCCGCGGAACGATTCCAGTAGCCGTCGGTCGCCAGCAGGTGAAAGTTCGGCTGGCATTGGCCTGTAACGGGATCGAGCGGGTCGGTGGCAGGCCCGGCGAGGCCGGACGGCCGTGCCGCGATCCGGAAAAGTACTCGCCGACGCGCCACACGCGTCGGGCGTCGGCGTGCCGCCGATGCGGTCTCACGGCGAATAGAATTCGTGAACCAGCGTCGCCTTGTTCGCCGCGTTGAAAGTCCTGACGTTCAGGAAATTATCGGGTAGCATTCTCCCAGAACGTGTTGAAGCCGACGCGCGCGTCTTCTCGTCGAGCGCCGAGAAACGCGATGCCGCCCGCGGTCTTCATCGCCAGGATCCGGGTGCGGTAGAACGCGTACCACTTGGCGAAATTGGCCATCTCTGCGCGTAGTTCGGCCGCGGGTTGGCGCCGGCACCCGTTACGAATGCCGACGCGGATCAACGCCGTCCGGCCGCCGAAGCTCGACCGTAACTCGGTCGCTCGTCATGCCGTACGCAGCGTCGGCGTGCACGCGCCTGCCGAGCCGTCCCCAGCCGTTGCGTCTGGCTCGAACAGAACTGACCTTGCGATCGTGTAGTAGTACGGGTTGCCGGTGACGAGCTGTCGCGTGCCGAACACGCACGCGTTGACGTCGCGGTGTTCGCGCATGTCGGCGTTGCGGCGTTTGGATAGTTGTACCCGGCGCGCGACGCGTGGAAGTCGATGCACGTTCGCCGGACGGTGGCAGCATCCGGTGTAGCGCCACGCCGTTGAATCGGCAACGGATCCGGTCGGTCTTCGCCGTGTCCCGAAGTCGGCCGGGGTCGGTCGGTGCGGCTTCCAGCAGAACGACCTCGTCGGGAAAGCCAGTGGTCGAGATTGATCGTCGCCGTGTTGTGCCCGGATATCCGGCAAATCCGTCGCTGTAGACACTCGTCCATGGCCCGTGCAGCCGGTGTCGCAGCCCTCGCAGGGAAGGTCGGTGCCGTCGGGCGCTACCGCCCGACGTCGTAGGTGGCCGACGGATCGTAGTAGATGCTGGTTGAAATCCTGCTGCGGAACGGCGGACTGGTGCGCGTCGCTGCGAACTGGCCGCCAATCAGGACCAAGCGAGGACATTGCGCAGTTGCCGACGCGTCGGCGATTCGCGGCAAGCAAAGGAGCGGCCTCTTCGAGGTAATCCGGAAGGGTGTCCCACGCCATACTCGCCGAGTCGTCGAGCGTGAACATGATGTTCGGCTTGACCGGGTTAGTCCCTGCAGCGGATTTCGGCGAGGGCGCTCGTCGTGATCGGCGCCGCGTACACGCCGAGCGGCTGCAACGCCAGCGACGCGGCCAGCGACGGCCGCGCAGCATTTCCTGAACGTGGACGGTCGGGACGGGGTCATGGTGCTGCTCCTGGGAATGCAGGCGATCGCGCATGCGCTACTTGAGAATCGCCTGCGCGTACTGGCACCGTGTTGCGCGGACCCTCGACGCGGACCGTGACGCGGTAATAGGCGTCTCCCGGGCGCGACGAGGCCTCGTAGTGCTGGGTTCCGGCGTCGGCGCCCAAGCCGGCGGCCGAAAGGTTGCAGTTGCTGCCGACCGCGGCGCCGGCGTTGGCGCACATCCGCTCGATCACGTAGTAGACGTTGTTGCCGGCGGCGTCGACCGAGCACCAGGTCGAGCGTCGAGGCCGGCCTTGGTTGTCGAGAATCGTCCGGAATCTCGGGAATCGCGCTGCCCGGCAGCCAGGCAGCCTCCCCCGCCGCACTCTGCACGCACGCGAAGTAGTTCTGGTCCGGGATGGTCCACGGTCTTGTCCGCGATCACCGGGCTGGTTGCCGCATCGGGTCGAGCTGGGGATTGAACAGCCTTCCACCGCCTGCTCGATGCTGCGGTCGACCGCGGCCGCGGCCGACTGCTTGAACGCGAGGTTGCCCGCAACGATGGTCGCGGTGTCGGCCGAGCGGAGCAGCGCGATGCCGGCGAGGCTCAGCGCCACCATGACGAGCAGCGCGATGAACAGCACGACGCCGCGCTCGCGGCGTGCGCGGCGCAGCGAGCAAACGGCTGCGACGGAACGAAGCGAACGTGGAGACTCATGACGGATTCCAGAGCGCGTTGCGGAGCGGAATGACGGTTTCGAGGACCTTGTACCGATAGTGCGTGTCGTCGGCGTTGAGCGTCATCGTCACTCGCGTGTGACCGCCGAGGCTCGTTGTCGAACATCACGATCGGTCCGGCGGTGACGGGGTCCTTCTCGTATTGCGCGCTGCGCGTGACGATCGCCACGCGGACCGCGCGGATCTGCCGCAGCGTCGCGAGCGGCTGGGCCGGCAGGCTCGCCGCCGACCAACGCCGCCTGTCGGCGTCCTGCCACGTGTCGACGATGCCGTCGTTGTCGGTGTCGAGCCCGTACTGGGCCTTGAGGTTGACGACGTCGCTCACGAGCGGCGCGACCGGATCGGCGTTGGGAAGGAGCTTCTGCGTGCGCAGCGCGTGCGTGCTGGCATCGACCGTGTAGGCGATGCGTCCCATCGATTCGGCCGGACCCAGATTCACCAGCGACGCGGTGACCGCCGAATACGTGGCGCCGAGATTGCCGGCCACCGGCGTGACGGTAAGCGTCGCGAATCCGGTCGCCGGGTCGACGGCGACGCCGCCGGCGTCGATCGTCGACACCGTGCACGTCGCGCCCTGGACCGCGGCGACCACGTCGGTCTTCTTGGGGTCCGCATTGGCGCTGAAGCCGACGGGTCCCTGGACGACGTACGCGTTGACGCCCGAGTTCTGCATGAACGGGACGGGCGTCGACAGCGAGCGCGAGCCGCCGAAGAACACCGTGATCGAGTCCGGGTCGTTGGCCGTCGCGCCCGCCTCGATGACGACCGGAACCGGGCGCAGCAGCGCGCACTGGTCGAGCGCTGCGGCCGCGCGACGCGATGCCGTTGCCCGCGATCGCGAGATCGCGGCCGAGCACGTACATCCCGAAGGCCGCATTCTGCTGCGCGTCGCTGCCCGCGGTGATCGTGCGCTTCTGGCCTTCGCTGATTTCGTAGATCTGGTAGATCACGAGCACGAGCAGCATCGCGATGACGATGCTCACCATGACCTCGATGAGGCCGACGCCGCGCTGGAGCTCGCGCGCGCCGCGATTCGAACGCTGTCTCATGGATTCTTCCCGATCTGCGCGGTCATCACGTGCTGGTGCTGCACGCTTTCGCCGGGCAGCTGCCACTAGATGGTGACGACGACGGTGCGGCTCTCCGCCGAAAACCCGGGCGTGATCGCGACGTCGGGCGCGATCCCGCCCGGCAGAAGCGCCTCGACTTTCGTCGTCCACGCCGGGAGCTTCGCGGTGGTGAAGGTGTCGATGTTCGCCGCGGTGGTCGTCCACATGTCCGCGATCATCGCGTTCGCGAGATTGGCGGCTTCCGCGCGGTAACGGGCGTCGTTCGTCACGCGGATCGAGCTGCCCAGCAGACCGATGAGGCCCAGCACGCCGAACGCGAAGATGAGGATCGCGATCAGCGCCTCGAGCAGATAGCTGCCGGTTTGTCGGGCAGCCGTGGACTTCGACGAAGCGAGCGGCAGTTTCATCTCAGCAAGCTCTCGGGTCGGGGGGCGCCAGCGCCGTCAGCGCGGGATCCGGGTCGCACATCCGCAAGCCGCGGGGCTTGGCCGGGTCGGCAGGCGCGGGGTCGTCGACGATGATGCGCAGCGGACGCCCTCCGCTGCGCGACCGACGATCGACTCGATGTCGATCTGCCGGATGTGATCGTCCGGTCGCCCTGGTTGAACACGCGGCCCGAGCCCGGTGAAGCAGACGGCGGTCTTGCCGCCGGGCGTGGTCGTCACCTTGGCGCCGCTGCGGGCTTCCTGCGCCGCGAACTGCTGGATCACGGCTGCCGCGAGGTCCGTGCAATCCGTGTCGGTCGGCGGATCGTTGATCGCCCTGATCTGCCAGCTTCCGTTCGTACCCGTGAACGTGAACGCGATCCGCGTATTGCGCCGCGTCGCCTCGGCGCTCGCGGTGCGCAGCCCGTTGATGATCGACTCGGCGGTCGAGCGGATTTCGCTGTTGCGCAGGAAGTGATGAACGAAGGCATGCCGAGCAGGAGCAGCAGCGCGAGGATCGCGAGCGCTGCCATCAACTCGATCAGGGTGAACCCCTTCGCTCTGACGGCTGCCACGTCAGCAGTCGCCATTCTTGCGGCTCACCCAGCAGACAGCCGAGGTCGTCCAGCCCGGCCGGCACGGCGGTCGTCTTGCGCACGTTCGTCTGATCGATGGTGAACGTGAAGCCCGAGGCCCGTGCGCCGTGGATCGTGTAGGTCGTATCGGTGAGCGTGGGGCACGTGATCGCGAAATTCTTGATGCTTGCCGGCAGGTAGATCGTGTTCGCCGGCGGCGCGCCCGCTGCGTACGCCGCGCACGCTCCCGGATACGTCGCGGTTGTCGAGGAAGTACTGCTCGAGCCGCGTGCGCATGTCGGACAGATTGGTCTTGGCTTCGACCAGCTTGCTTCGCGTGACGTACTCGATGTAATTCGGAAGAGCGACCGCCGCAAGGATCGCGATCACCGCGACGGTGATCATCACTTCGATCAGCGTGAATCCCCCGAAACTCAAACCTGCCGTACCGCGATTCGGTCGCTTCATCGTGGCGCCCTTTCTTTCATCGACGGTATCGTAGGGTGCGCGGACGCTCGGGGCAAACCCGTCCCGACTAACGGGCCTTGCATCAGAACGGACGGGCGATGCGCGTTGGAATTTGCGCCGAGCGCAGGAGCCGTCGCGCATCGCAATGACAATGGCATGGAAGCCGATGACGTTGGCATCCTTCGCGATTCGATGTGCGGACGCGCGCTCCGAGCGCGATCGAGCGCTTCGCATCGATCGCTTGGCGCGAAGGCGTCAGGGACAGCGATCCGTTGTCTTCTCGATGCGCACGCGGCCGGTGTTCGCGAGCACGACGTGGAGCGCGCGCTGCCCGCGCCGGCACACGACGAACGTGCCCATCTGCAGCGCGCCGTTGAGCATCCTCGCCTGCCCGAGGCTCGTGTAGGAGACGTAGTCGTCGACCGGACGATTGGCGCTCACCGTGATGCCGTGAGGCGCGCGGGCCGTCGATCTCGAGCACCGCTTCGTCGTCGTCGATCCTGCCGTTGCGGTTGATGTCGACGAACACGACGAAGCCCGCATCCCAGCTGCCGTGATCGGCGCACTGACCGCGATCGGCCGACTTGCACAGATTGACGCGGTGCCCGCGCCGCACCGCCTCCGTGCGCGCGCGCGTCATCGTTTCGGCGAGATGCTTCGCGTGGTTCGCGAGCTGGTAGGCGCCGAGCCAGTCGTGGAACGCGGGCAAGCCGATGACGACGAGCAATCCGGCAATCGCCAGCGCGACGGCGATCTCGACGAGCGTGAATGCCGCGCATCGCGAGCGGAGGTTGCGCGCGTGCGCGCGCACTGCGAGTCGAGAAACGGGCGCCACGGCGGACGATCGGTCGAGAGAGAGCTGTCGAGGCGGAGCGTATCGCCGTCACGGCGCGAGCTGACATCGAACGGATGGCCGAGCCGCGCGGCCGAACTGGCGCCGCTGCGCGCGGTCGCGCGATAATCGCGTGCCGCCCTGCCGCGCCCCGTGTCCGATGCGCGCGCAACGACGACCGCGATCCGGAGTGACGCCATGAATGCACCCGAGCGACTCGATTCGAAGTCCAAGGCGAAGTTCGTCTGGGACGATCCGCTGCTGCTCGACGATCAGCTGACCGAGGAAGAGCGGATGGTCCGCGACGCCGCGCACGCCTACGCGCAGGAAAAGCTGCTGCCGCGCGTCACGCAGGCGTTTCGCCACGAGATCTCCGATCCGGCGGTCTTTCCGCGAAATGGGCGCGCTGGGACTGCTCGGCGCGACGCTGCCGGCCGAGTACGGCGGCGCCGGGCTGAACTACGTCTGCTACGGCTTGATCGCGCGCGAGATCGAGCGCGTCGACTCCGGGCTATCGCTCGATGATGAGCGTGCAGAGCTCGCTCGTGATGTTTCCGATCTACACGTACGGCTCCGAGGCGCAGCGCAGGAAATACCTGCCGAAGCTCGCGACCGGCGAATGGATCGGCTGCTTCGGCCTGACCGAGCCCAACCACGGCTCCGATCCGGGCTCGATGATCACGCGCGCGCACGCGGCGCCGCGGCGGCTATCGGCTCGTCGGGCAGCAAGATGTGGATCTCGAACTCGCCGATCGCCGACGTGTTCGTCGTCTGGGCGAAGACCGACGACGGCGCGATCCGCGGCTTCATCCTCGAGAAGGGAATGAAGGGCCTCTCCGCGCCGAAGATCGAGGGCAAGTTCAGCCTGCGCACCTCGGTCACCGGCGAGATCGTGATGGACGACGTGCTTCGTTCCGCAGGAAAACCTGCTGCCGAACGTCGAGGGGCTCAAGGGCCCGTTCGGCTGCCTCAACAGCGCGCGCTACGGCATCGCCTGGGGCGCGCTCGGCGCGGCGGAGGTCGTGCTGGCACGCGGCGCGCCAATACACGCTCGATCGCAAGCAGTTCGGCCGGCCGCTCGCCGCGAACCAGCTCGTCCAGAAGAAGCTCGCCGACATGCAGACCGAGATCGCGCTCGGGCTGCAGGGCTGCCTGCGGCTCGGGCGGATGAAGGACGAAGGCAAGGCGGCGCCCGAGATCACGTCGATCATGAAGCGCAATTCGTGCGGCAAGGCGCTCGAGATCGCGCGGATGGCGCGCGACATGCACGGCGGCAACGGCATCGTCGACGAGTTCCACGTGATCCGCCACCTGCTCAACCTCGAGACGGTCAACACCTACGAAGGCACGCACGACATCCACGCGCTGATCCTCGGCCGCGCGCAGACGGGCATCCAGGCGTTCTTCTGAAGGCTCGCATGAAGCTCTACGACTACTTCCGCTCGTCGGCCGCGTATCGCGTGCGCATCGCGCTCAACCTGAAGGGCGTCGCGCCCGAGCGCGCGTTCGTCCACCTGCGGCGCGGCGCGCAGCGCGCCGACGACTATCTGGCGCTCAATCCGCAGGGGCTCGTGCCCGACGCTCGTCACCGACGACGGGCGAGCGTGCTCACGCAATCGCTGGCGATCATCGAGTGGCTCGACGAGACGTACCCGGAGCCGCCGCTGCTGCCGTCGACCGCGGCCGAGCGCGCGCGCGTGCGCGCGCTCGCGCTCGCGATCGCCTGCGACATTCATCCGCTCAACAACACGCGCGTGCTCGCACTACCTGACCGGCACGCTCGGCGCGACCGACGCGCAGAGGGACGGCTGGTACCGCTACTGGTGCGACGTCGGGTTCGAGGCGCTCGAGACGCAGCTCGCGCGCGAGCCCGCGACCGGAGCGTTCTGCCACGGCGACGCGCCGACGCTCGCCGACATCTGCCTCGTTCCGCAGCTCGCGAACGCGCGCCGCGTCGACCTCGATCTCGCGCCGTACCCGACGCTGCTGCGCATCGAGGCCGCGTGCCTCGCGCTGCCCGCGTTCGCGGACGCGGCGCCCGCGACAACAGCCGGACGCCGAGCGATAAGCACCGATCGCCGACGAGCAGGAGGCCGACAATGCGACCATCACGTCATTCCCGCACGACCTGGGACGATGCCCATGCCGTCATGCCCGGTCGCCGCGCACCCGTCGCGGAGCGCGCTTTCCCGTCCGCCACATCTATTGCGTCGGCCGCAACTACGCCGAGCACGCGAAGGAGATGGGCGGCGACGCGACGAAGGAGCCGCCGTTCTTCTTCACCAAGCCGGCCGACGCCGTCGTGCCGGTCGTGCCGCCCGCGGTCGGGCGCATCCGCTACCCGCTCGCGACGAAGAACTTCCACCACGAGATCGAGCTGGTCGTCGCGATCGGCGCGCGCGGCGTGAAGCTCGCGCCGGCGGATGCGCTCGCGCTGGTCTGGGGCTACGCGGTCGGGCTCGACATGACGCGCCGCGACCTGCAGAACGAGATGCGCGAGAAGAAGCGGCCGTGGGACATCGGCAAGTCGTTCGCCAGGCGGCGCCGATCGGCGCCGATCCATCCGGCGTCCGCGATCGGGCATCCGAGCGCGCGGCGCGATCTGGCTCGACGTCAACGGCAAGCGCCGGCAGCAGGGCGATCTCGCCGACATGATCTGGGACGTCGCGCACACCGTGCACTTCCTGTCGCAGTACTACGAGCTGCTGCCCGGCGACCTCATTTTCACGGGAACGCCCGCGGGTGTCGGCGCCGTCGTGCCGGGCGACCGTCTCGACGGCGGCATCGACGGCCTCGGAACGCTTCGCTGTCGATCGAGCGCGAAATCGCGTGAGCGTCGCCGCGAATCGACGGCGCGGCGCCCGCTTACACGCCGGAGTTCGTCGAGCGCGGCTACAACAACCGCGCCGCCGTTCCCGACCATCCGCGCTGGCTCGCGTACTACCCGCAGGCCTCGGCCGAGGCGCGCGCGGCGCTCGCGCCGCAAACTGGACCTCCGCTACGGCCCCGGCCCGAAGGAAACGCTCGACCTGTTCCTGCCGGCGGGTCCGCGCGCGCGGCACGTTCGTGTTCATTCACGGCGGCTACTGGCGCGCGTTCGACAAGAGCGACTTCTCGTTCGTCGCCACCCCGTTCGTCGCGGCGGGCCTACGCGGTCGCCGTCGTCAACTACGATCTTTGTCCCGACGTGACGATCGCGGCGATCGTCGACGAATGCCGCCGCGCGGTCGCGCTGGATCGTCGCGCGAGGGCGCGGCGCACGGCGCGCATCCCGACCGCGTCGTGGTCGGCGGGCATTCCGCCGGCGGGCACCTGGTGGCGATGCTGTTCGCGACCGATTGGCGGCGCACGGCTTCGCCGCGCGCAGCCGATCGCCGGGGGCGTCTCGCTGTCGGGCGTGCACGATCTCGCGCCGATGGTGCTGTTCGCTCCGTACAACGCCGACTTGAGGCTCGACGACGCCGAGGCGGCGCGGCTCTCGCCGGTGCTACTCGCGCCGCGCACGCACGCGCCGCTCGTGCTCGCCGCAGGCGCCGACGAGACGTCCGAGTTCGTCCGGCAGACGCGGCTCCTGTGGGACGCGTGGCCGCGCAACAGGCCCGCCGGGGCCGCAGGCGCCGATGCTGATCCCCGGGCGCAATCATTTCAACGTCGTCGTCGACTCGCGGACGCCGCGAGCGCGCTCACGCGCGCGACGCTGGCGCTGCTTCTAGCGACCGACGCCGCGCGGGTTGCCGCCGGTCAACGGCCCGGCGCGACGATACGCGACGGTCTTCTTGCCCGCCGCGTCCATTTCCTCGGTCGTCAACAGCACGATGGTCTTCGTCGTGGCCATTCCCGACTGCGCGACGGCCAGCGCCATCGCCGCCGCCGAAACGTTGTCGGGAAGGTCGGCTATCACGAAGGCGTCGCTTCCGCCGAACGCGAAATAGAACGCTTCGAGCCGGCCGCCCACGCTCGCAATCGATTTCTCGACGGCCGCGCGCCGCGCCGATCCGCCTTCCTTCGCGATGCCCTTCGCGCCTTCAGCCGTGTAGTGTGCCTCGAACAGATACTTTCCCATCGCTCGTCTCCTCTGTGAGTCGTCGATCGCCGATCGTTCGACCCGCGACGCCGATGGCGTGCGCACGCGCTGCGCGCGGCGCGGCCGCGCGCATTCGTGCGCCTGCGGTCGCCGGCATGCCGGCAGTGGCGCTCCGCACGCGTAAAATAGAGAGTTCTGAGCCCCGATGCGAGCCCAATGAGCCTCTCCCCGATCACCGACATCATCGCCGACATGAAGGCCGGCCGGCTGGCCGTGCTCGTCGACGAGGAAGACCGCGAGAACGAGGGCGACCTGATCTTCGCCGCCGACTTCGTCACGCCGGAGAAGATCAATTTCATGGCGGTTCACGGCCGCGGGCTTGATCTGCATGCCGATCACCGCGGAGCACGCGGCGCGGCTCAATCTCGCGCCGATGGTGCCGCAGAATCGCTCGGTGCACGGCACCAACTTCACCGTCTCGATCGAGGCCGCGCAGGGCGTCACCACCGGGATCTCGGCCGCCGATCGCGCGCACACCATTCGCGTCGCCGCGGCGGCGGACGCCAAGGCATCGCGACATCGTGCAGCCGGGGCACGTGTTCCCGCTGATCGCGCAGCCGGGCGGCGTGCTCGCGCGCGCCGGGCACACCGAGGCGTGCTGCGACCTCGCGGCGCTCGCCGGCCTCACGCCGTGCGCGGTGCTCTGCGAGATCATGAACGCCGACGGCACGATGGCGCGGCTTCCCGATCTCGAGCGGTTCGCCGCCGAGCACGGACTGAAGATCGGCGCGATCGCCGACCTCATCCAGTATCGCAGCCGCACCGAGCGCCTGATCGAGCGAATCGCCGAGCGGCCGCTCGCCACGCGTGCACGGCGCATTCCGGCTCGTCGTCTATCGCGACAAGCTCTCCGACGCGACGCACCTCGCGCTCGTTCGCGGCCCGGTGTCCCCCGACACCGAGACGCTCGTGCGCGTGCACGAGCCGCTGTCGGTGATGGATCTGCTCGACACCGGTCACACGTCGCATTCGTGGAGCATCGCGGCCGCGCTCGCGGCGATCGCCAGGGCGGGGCGCGGCGTCGTCGTGCTGCTGCACCGTCCCGAGAGCGCGCAGGAGCTGCGGCGCCGCGCGCTCGCCGCGGAGGCGCCGGCGCCGGCGAAGGTCGATCTTCGCAACTACGGGATCGGCGCGCAGATCCTGCGCGATCTCAACGTCGGCAAGATGCGGCTCCTCGCGAAGCCGCGCAAGATGCCGAGCATGGCCGGCTTCGATCTCGAGGTCACCGGTTACGTCGAGCAGCCGGCGCGCGAGCGCGTCGTAGCCTGCTTTCCGGCATCGTGCTCTTGCGGACGCCACACTCATGACCCGCCGCATCCCCGCGAACACGAACGGCGCTCGGCCGCCGCGTCGGCATCGTGCTGTCGCGCTTCAATCCCGGGAATCGGCGAGCTGATGCTCGCCGGCGCGCTGCGCGCGATCAAGGAGGCCGGCGTCGTCGACCGCAACGTGACGGTCGCCACGGTGCCCGGCGCGCTCGAGACGCCGCTCGCGCTGCAGCGGTTCGCGCAAACGGGCGATTACGACGCGCTGGTCGCGCTCGGCGCGGTGATCCGCGGCGAGACCTACCACTTCGAGATCGTCGCCAACGAGTCGGCGCGCGGCGTCGCCGAAGTGCAGCTCGAGTTCGGCATTCCGATCGGCAACGGCATCCTGACGACCGACACCGACGAGCAGGCGCTCGTGCGTGCGAGACGAAAGGGTTCGAGGCGGCGCAGGCGGCGCTCGAGCTCGCCAATCTGCTCGAAGCGATCGATGGCGAATAGCGGCAGTGCGCGCCATCGCGCGCGCGGATGCGTGCTGCAGGGACTCTACGAGCGCGCAGCTCTCGGGCAACGCTGCAGACGCGATTCGCGCGAGCTCGTCGCGGACGCGAGCTTCGCGAACGCCGATCGCGCGTATTTCGACGAGCTGTGGTCGGGCGTGAACGCCGAGAGCGACGCGCTGATGCGGATGATCGAAGCCGCGCATCGACCGGCCCGTCGCGCAGCTCTCGCCGATCGAGCGCGCCATCCTCGTGATCGGCGCGTGGGAGCTCGAGCACCGCCCCGAGATTCCCTTCCGCGTCGTCATCGACGAAGCGATCGAGCTCGCGAAGTCGTACGGCGGCACCGACGGGCACAAGTTCGTCAACGGCGTGCTCGACAAGCTGGCGCCCGTCCTTGCGCGCGGCCGAGATCGACGCGCTGCCCAGCCGCGCGGGCGCGGGGTGAGCAGCGCGCATCGCCTATAATCCGGGCGTGAACGAGTTCGAGGCTGATCGCGCGGTTCTTCTCGCGACCGCCGCGAGCGGCATCGGTGCATCGGGGAGTCGGCGACGACGCGGCGCTGCTCGCGCCGTCGCCGGGCTGCGAGCTCGCGGTTTCGGTCGACATGCTCGTCGCCGGCCGGCATTTCCTGCCCGACGTCGATCCGGAGAAGCTCGGACACAAGACGCTCGCGGTGAATCTCTCCGACATGGCGGCGATGGGCGCGACGCCGCGCTGGGCGCTTCTCGCCGGCGCGCTGCCCGACCTGGATGCGGCGTGGCTCGCGGCGTTCGCGCGCGGCTTCTACGCGCTCGCCGACCGCCACGGCGTCGAGCTCGTCGGCGGCGACACGACGCGCGGTCCGCTCGAACCTGTGCGTGACGATGCTGGGCGAAGTGCCGACGGGACTCGCGCTGACGCGCGCGGGCGCGCAGCGCCGGCGACGACGTCTATGTTTCGGGCACGCTCGGCGATGCTGCGCTCGCGCTCGCGGCGCTCGACGGGACGCGCGGCGCTCGACGCCGAGGCGCTTGCCGCGGCGCGCGAACGACTCGAGACGCCGACGCCGCGGATCGCGCTCGGCATCGCGCTGCGCGGCGTCGCGACCGCCGCGCTCGACGTGTCCGACGGCCTCACCGGCGACCTCGGTCACATCCTCGAGCGCTCCGGCGTCGGCGCGACGTCGAGCTCGCGGCCGTGCCACGATCGCGCGACGCTCGACCGGCTGCTCGCCGGCGCGGAGCGCGCGCTCGCGCTCGATTGCCTGCTCGCCGGCGGCGACGACTACGAGCTCTGCTTCACCGCGCCGCGCGCTGCCGCCGCGCGCGTCGCTGCGATCGCCGCCGAAACCGGCGTTGCCGCTGACGCGCATCGGCACGATCACCGCAGCGCCCGGTCTCGTCGTGCGCGACGAGCGCGGCGCTGCCGCTGCCCGCGCTGCCGCGCGCCTTCGATCATTTCGCGTGACGCGATGCAGAACGTTCGATCACCGGCGTTGCTCCGCTTGCGGCGAGCTCTCGATCACGAAGGCGCAGCCGCTTCGTCGGCGGCTGGTTCTTCGTCCGCTGCCCGAACTGCCGTCGCCTGCTGCGCGTCGATCCGCAGCACGGCCAGCGCTGGATGCTGATCGACGGCGTTCGCGTTGATCGGCGCGGCGGCGATCGCCGGCGCCGCGATGACGAGTCAGCCCGTCGTATTCGTCGCTGCCGGAGCGATCGCCTGCGCGCTGCTGTACGTCTGGGAATTCGCGCTGACGCGGCGCTCGCCGCTCGAAGCGGTCACCGCGGAAGAGGCGCGCGGAGTACCGGCGCGCTCTGGGCGATCGCGTCGGTCGCCACCGTCGCCGCGTCGGCGGCAGTCGCCTTTGCGGTGACGCGCCTGTGAACGGCGCCGCGCCGATGATGCCGCGCGCGTCCCCGACGCTCGGGTTCCTTTTCAGCCATCCCGCGCACTTCATCGCGCTGGGATTCGGCGCCGGACTCGCGCCGTTCGCGCCGGGCACGTTCGGCACGCTCGTCGCGATACCGATCGCTGTGCTGTTCTGGACGTACCTTCCCGACGCGGCGTTCGGCATCGCGATCGTCGTCTTCGCGCTGGTCGGCGTCTGGGCTGCGCAGGTGACCGGGCGCAATCTCGGCGTCGCCCGATCACGGCGCGATCGTCTGGGACGAGGTCGTCGCGTTCCTGCTCGTGCTGTATTTTGTCGGCGACGGACGCGTTGCTCGATCGGCGTGGCGTTCTGTCGTCTTCCGCTTCTTCGACATCGTGAAGCCGCCGCCGATCCGGCAGCTCGACGCGGCGTTCAAGAACGGCTTCGGCGTGATGGTCGACGATCTCGCCGCCGCCGGCTACACGCTGCTCGTGCTCGCCGTGTGGCAGCGGCTCTCGTCGGGTGACGCGCATGAACGACGACGGCAACGGTCCGCATGCCACGCTCGATCTCGTGCGCATCGAGGAGGCGGGCCTCAACGCGCTGCAGACGCAGCGGCAGCTCTTCTACGACGGCTGGCTGCTGCGGCTCTCGCCGGGCACCGCCAAGCGCGCGCGCAGCGTCAACCCGCACTTCGGCTCGTCGCTGCCGCTCGCGCGACAAGATCGCCTATTGCGAGAGCGTCTATGCGCGCCACGCGCTGCCGACGCTCTTCCGGATGACGCCGATGTCGCCATCCGGCCGAGCTCGACCGCGCGCTCGCGCGACGCGGCTACGAGGCGTTCGGCGAAACGCTCGTGCAGACGCTCGCGCTCGATCGCCCGCCCGAGCTGCCCGATCACGCCGACGAGGTCGTCGTCGAGGCGCCGGACGACCGACGCGTTCGTCGATGCGGTGGACGAGCTGCGCGGCTCGACGCCGCAGCAGCGCGACGCGCATCGCGAGCGGCTCGTCAATTCGCCGCTCGGTCAAGCGCTATGCGGTCGTGCGCGCGGGCGAGCGCGTCGTCTGCACCGCGCAGGTCGCCGTCGACGGCGACGCTCGTCGGCGTGTTCGACGTGGTCACGGCCGCCGACGCGCGCGGCAACGGCTACGCGACGCTCGCTTGCGCGTCGCTGCTGTCGTGGGCGTGGCAGCACGGCGCGAGCGTCGCGTATCTGCAGGTGACCGCCGACAACGCGCCGGCGATCGCCGCGTACCGGAAGTTCGGCTTCGCGACCGCCTACACCTATCACTACCGCGGGCGGCCGGGGGAGTGCGAGTGAGCGCGGCGAGCGCGCGACCAAGGCCGAATCGCCGCGCGACGAGCGCGGCCGACATCGGCGTGACTGCACGCGCGTGAGGCCACATGAGCACGCACCCTGGCCTGCAACCCGTCTCGGCGCATTGCTCGAGGCGCGCGGCTGGCGCGTCGCGACCGCCGAGTCGTGCACGGGCGGTCTCATCGCCGGCGCGATCACCGACATCGCCGGAAGCTCCGGCTGGTTCGAGCGCGGGTTCGTCACGTATTCGAACGAGGCCAAGATCGAAATGCTCGGCGTGCGCGCCGAGACGCTCGCCGCGCACGGCGCGGTGAGCGAGGCGACGGCGCGGGAGATGGCGGCGGGCGCGCTCGCGCGAAGCGCGCGCGGACATCGCGGTCGCCGTGACCGGCGTCGCCGGGCCGGCGGGCGGCATCGCCGAGAAGCCGGTCGGGCTGGTCTGCTTCGCCTGGGCGTCGCGCGACGGGGCCGTCGAATCCCGGACGCGAGCATTTCGCCGGCGACCGCGCGGCGGTCCGCGCGGCCACGGTCGAGCGTGGCGCTCGAAGGGCTGATCGAGCGAGCGCCGCGCGGCCGCTGATCGCCGGGCGCGCCGTCGGACGCTCCGGCTGCCGGCCGGCAGGCGCCTGCGGGCCGCGCGGCGCGCCTCCGGCATCATCCGTTTGGAGGGCTTGCATCGAACGATCGTTCTATGCCATGATCGGCGCGTCGACATACCCACCCGCGCCGCCGCTGCGCCATACTTCGGAGCCCTCCCATGCCACTCGACAACACCATGGACGACAACAAGAACAAGGCGCTCGCCGCCGCGCTGGCGCAGATCGAAAAGCAGTTCGGCAAGGGCTCGATCATGAAGATGGGCGAGGCGCAGGTCCAGAACGACCTGCAGGTCGTCTCCACCGGCTCGCTCGGCCTCGACATCGCGCTCGGCGTCGGCGGCCTG
Organism: uncultured beta proteobacterium; assembly: GCA_963742965.1. GTDB lineage: Bacteria > Pseudomonadota > Gammaproteobacteria > Burkholderiales > Casimicrobiaceae > CAIWHR01. The sequence continues at coordinate 66,560 of CAVUOC010000003.1, forward strand.
CCGCGCGGCCGGGTGGTCGAGATCTACGGGCCGGAATCCTCCGGCAAGACCACGCTGTCGCTGCAGGTCGTCGCCGCAGGTGCAGAAGGCCGGCGGCACCGCCGCCTACATCGACGCCGAGAACGCGCTCGACCCCGTCTACGCCGGCAAGCTCGGCGTCAACGTCGGCGACCTGCTGATCTCGCAGCCGGACACCGGCGAGCAGGCGCTCGAGATCGCCGACATGCTGGTGCGCTCGGGCGGCGTCGACGTCATCGTCATCGACTCGGTCGCGGCGCTCGTGCCCAAGGCCGAGATCGAAGGCGAGATGGGCGATCCGCTGCCGGGCCTGCAGGCGCGCCTGATGAGCCAGGCGCTGCGCAAGCTCACCGCGCAACATCAAGCGCACGAACACGCTCGTGATCTTCATCAACCAGATCCGCATGAAGATCGGCGTCATGTTCGGCAACCCCGAGACCACCACCGGCGGCAACGCGCTCAAGTTCTACGCCTCGGTGCGCCTCGACATCCGCCGCATCGGCGCGATCAAGAAGGGCGACGAGGTGGTCGGCAACGAGACGCGCGTCAAGGTGGTGAAGAACAAGGTCGCGCCGCCGTTCCGCGAGGCGCTGTTCGACATCCTCTACGGCGAGGGCATCTCGCGCGACGGCGAGATCATCGAGCTCGGCGTCGCGCACGGCATCATCGAGAAGTCCGGCGCCTGGTACGCCTACAACGGCGAGAAGATCGGCCAGGGCAAGGACAACACGCGCGAGTTCCTGCGCGAGCATCCGGAGATGGCGGACGAGATCGAGGCGAAGATCCGCGCGGCGGTCGGCGTGCCGGTCGCCCGGCGCGCTGCGGGCGCGCGGCGAGCCGCCGCGAGCGCGACGAATAGCGCGTGCATCGCGGTGACGCATCGGCGCGCGATCGGCCTGCGTCGGCGCCGAGTCGCGCCGGAGCCGAGCGCGACGCTGCAGGCGCCGCGCGGTCGCGGCTGCTCGCGCGAGCCGCGAATACTCGCGCGAGCGTCGCGAGCTCGCGCGCGCGAGTACTCGCGTGCGAGCGCGGCAAGCTCGTCGGCGCCGACGGCGCCGACGTCGCCGAGGTCGACGCGCGTGCTCGACGAGCTCGCCGCGCTCGGCTACCTGTCCGACGCGCGTTTCGCGCAAGCGCGGTCGTCGCGGCAGAAGAGCGGCGCGCTACAGCAAGCGCGCGATCGGCGCGAGCGCTCAAGGCGCAGCGGCGTCGACGGCGAGGCTGCAGCGCGACGGCGCTCGCGGCGAGTCGAGATCGACGATCGACGACGCGCATGGTCGCGCTGTGGCGGCGCCGATTCGGCAGCGCCGCCGGCCGACGACAGCGAGAAGGCGCGGCAGGTCGCGCTTTCTGCAAAGCCGCGGCTTCTCGCTGTCGGCGATCTTCAAGCTGCTGCGCGATGCCGCCGGACGGCGAGCGCTGCGAGCGAGCGACGAGCGCGCTGCCGCGGCTTCGACGCCGGCGCGGCCTGCCGGATCTGCGGCGCGCACCAGCGCACGCAGACCGGCGTGCGCGCACAGCCGCGTGAAATCAGCGGTGACGCTTTGCAACGCGGCGCCGCGGTCGTCGCGCGACCCGCGGCGCGCGCCGCATCCGGTAAATCGCCACCGCCATGAAAGCCGCCGACATCCGCAGCCGGTTCCTCGAGTACTTCGAAGAGCGAGGGCCACACGATCGTGCCCTCGTCCTCGCTCGTGCCGGCGCAACGACCCGACGCTGCTGTTCGTCAACTCCGGCATGGTCCAGTTCAAGGACGTGTTCCTCGGCAAGGACAAGCGCGCCGTACAACCGCGCGACGACCGCGCAGCGCTGCGTGCGCGCCGGCGGCAAGCACAACGACCTCGAGAACGTCGGCTACACGGCGCGCCACCACACGTTCTTCGAGATGCTGGGCAACTTCAGCTTCGGCGACTACTTCAAGCGCGACGCGATCCGCTTCGCCTGGGAGCTGCTGACCAAGGTCTACGGCCTGCCGCCGGAGAAGCTCTGGACCACCGTCTACATCGACGACGACGAGGCCTACGACCTCTGGACGAAGGACATCGGCGTGCCGGCGGAGCGCTGCATCCGCATCGGCGACAACCCGGGCGCGCAAGTACGCGAGCGACAACTTCTGGCAGATGGCCGACACCGGCCCCTGCGGCCCGTGCTCGGAGATCTTCTACGACCACGGCCCCGAAGTCTGCGGGCGGCCCGCCCGGGTCGCCGGACGCGGACGGCGACCGCTACATCGAGATCTGGAACCTCGTGTTCATGCAGTTCAACCGCGACGAGCAAGGGCGTGATGCATCCGCTGCCCAAGCCCTCGGTCGACACCGGCATGGGCCTCGAGCGCCTCGCCGCGGTGCTGCAGCACGTGCACTCGAACTACGAGATCGACCTCTTCCAGGACCTGATCCGCGCCGCGGCGCGCGAGACCGGCGCGAAGGACCTGCCTGCGCCCAGTCGCTGCGCGTGATCGCCGACCACATCCGCGCCTGCGCGTTCCTGATCGTCGACGGCGTGATCCCCGGCAACGAGGGCCGCGGCTACGTGCTGCGCCGGATCATCCGCCGCGCGATCCGCCACGGCTACCAGCTCGGGCAGAAGCAGCCGTTCTTCCACAAGCTGGTCGCCGACCTCGACCGCGCGATGGGCGACGCCTATCCCGAGCTGCGCGCGACGAAGGCGCGCGTCGCCGCAGGTGCTGAAGCAGGAGGAGGAGCGCTTCGCCGAGACGCTCGAGAACGGCATGAAGATGCTCGAGCAGGCGCTCGCCGGCGGCGAGAAGGTGCTCGACGGCGAGACCGCGTTCACGCTCTACGACACCTTCGGCTTCCCGCTCGACCTCACCGCCGACATCTGCCGCGAGCGCGGCGTCGACCGTCGACGAGGCCGGCTTCGACGCGGCGATGGACGCAGCAGCGCGAGCGCGCGCGCGCGGCGAGCCAGTTCAAGTCGGGCGCGAAGCTCGAGTACTCCGGGCGCCAAGACGCGCGTTCCGCGGCTACGACACGCTGTCCGCCGAGGGCCGCGTCGTCGCGCTCTACCGCGACGGCACGCCGGTGCCGAGCGCTCGCGGCGGGCGAGCGCGGCGTCGTCGTGCTCGACCGAGACGCCGTTCTACGCCGAGTCGGGCGGCCAGGTCGGCGACCGCGGCGAGCTCACGAAGGGCGGCGCCTGCCTCACGCTCTTCGCGGTCGAGGACACGCAGAAGATCCAGCCCGAGGTCTTCGGCCACCACGGCGTCGTCAAGACCGGCGAGCTCAAGGTCGGCGACACGGTCGCCGCGCAGCGTCGACCACGCGGCGCGCGCGCGCACGATGCGCAACCACTCGGCGACGCACCTGATGCACAAGGCGCTGCGCGAGGTGCTCGGGCGCGCACGTCCAGCAGAAGGGCTCGCTCGTCGACGCGGACAAGACGCGCTTCGACTTCGCGCACGACGCGCCGATGACCGACGACGAGATCCGCCGCGTCGAGGCGATCGTCAACGACGAGATCCTGCAGAACGCGCCGACGCGAGGCGCGCGTGATGCCGATCGACGACGCGCAGAAGTCCGGCGCGATGATGCTCTTCGGCGAGAAGTACGGCGACGAGGTGCGCGTGCTCGACATCGGCAGCTCGCGCGAGCTCTGCGGCGGCACGCACGTCGCGCGCACCGGCGACATCGGCTTCTTCAAGATCGTCGCCGAGGGCGGCGTCGCGGCCGGCATCCGCCGCGTCGAGGCGGTGACCGGCGACAACGCGCTCGCGTGGGTGCAGGCGCAGGAGGCGACGATCGCCGCGGCGGCCGCGGCGCTGAAGGCGCCGGCCGCGGAGATCGAGGCGAAGATCGCGCAGCTGCATCGAGAGCGCGAAGGCGGCCGAGAACGAGCTCGCGAAGCTGAAGGCGAAGCTCGCGTCGTCGGCCGGGCGACGATCTCGCCGGCAGGCGGTCGACGTCGAAGGGCGCGAAGGTGCTCGCGGCGACGCTCGACGGCGCCGACGCGAAGACGCTGCGCGAGACGATGGACAAGCTGAAGGACAAGCTCGGCAGCGCGGCGATCGTGCTGTCGCGCGGTCGCCGACGGCAAGGTCACGCTGATCGCCGGCGTCACGCGCCGACCTCACCGGCGAAGGTGAAGGCGGGCGAGCTCGTCAACCACGTCGCGCAGCAGGTCGGCGGCAAGGGCGGCGGGCGGCCCGACATGGCGCAGGCGGGCGGCACCGATCCGGCGGCGCTGCCGGCGGCGCTCGCGTCGGTGAAGGCCTGGGTCGAGCAGCGGCTGCCTGATCGCTGTCGCGTCTCCCGGCGGTCGGCCACTTCACAGCGGAGGTCTCTGCATGTCGCTGCGTCCCGGCGTGACGCTCGAGAAGATGAACGCGCGCGGCGCGGATCGCCTGCCCGGGCTCGTCGGCTTCCGCGTGATGGCGATCGAGCAGGGCCTGCTCGTCGCCGAGCTCGACATCCGTCCCGAGCTGCTCGCGCCCAACGGCTACCTGCACGCGGCGACGGTCATCGCGCTCGCCGACACCGCGTGCGGCTACGGCTGCATCGCGCATCTGCCCGACGGCGCCGAGAACTTCACCACCGTCGAGCTCAAGTGCAACTTTCTCGGCACCGCGCGCGAGGGCACGATCGCGTGCGTCGCGAAGCCCGCGCATCTCGGCAAGACGACGCAGGTGTGGGACGCGACGGTCAGCCGGCACGGCGACGGCAAGCCGATCGCGCTCTTCCGCTGCACGCAGATGATGCTCTGGCCGAAGGCGGGCTGACGTCGGCTGTTGCGACAGCAGCTAGGCTGTTCGATGAATGGCGCGGGCGGTCGCCGAGCGGTAGCTTGACGTTGCCTGCGCGTCGCTGTTCGACGCACCCGCCCTGCCCGACGCTCTCTCGCGAGAGGTGCGGGGTCCGGCATCGCGCGGGCGCTTTCATGCACGCCCCGGTGCCCGCCCGTCCTCCCGTGCTGCCGCTGGTGCTCGCGGCGTTCGCCGCCGGCGTCGTGCTGCTGCAATGGCAGCCCGAGCTGCCGTCCGCTTCGGCGTGGCTGTGCGGCGCAGTCGTCGCGTCGACGCTGGCGATCGCGTTGCAGCGATTTGCCGGCGAATCGCTCGTCGCACGCATCGCTGTCGACGGTCCTTGCAGTGATCGCCGCCGGTGCGCTGGGCTTCGGCTACGCGGGTTGGCGCGCGGACGCTCGGCTCGCCGACGCGCTGCCCTCCGAGTGGGAGGGCGTCGATATCGCGCTCGTCGGCGTCGTCGACGACCTCCCGCAGAGCTCGGCGCGCGGCACGCGCTTCGTCCTCGCCGTCGAGCGCGCCGAAACGCCGCGCGCAATCGTTCCGGCGCGCCTGTCGCTCGCCTGGTATGCGCAGGCTCGCAAAGACGGCACGACCGACGAGGTCCCCGACATCGCTGGCGGGCGAGCGCTGGCGCCTCGTCGTTCGACTCAAGCGTCCGCACGGCACGGTCAACCCGCACGGGTTCGACGTCGAGGCGTGGATGCTCGAGAGCGGCTTGCGCGCCACCGGCTACGTCCGAAGCAGCGAGCGCAACGCGCTGCTCGATGCGTTCGCCGGGCGCGCAACGGACTACGTCCAGAGAGCGCGCGAGCGCGTGCGCGCGCGCATCCTCGCTGCGCTTGCCGGACGCGCCGTACGCGGGCGTGATCGTCGCGCTGACGATCGGCGAGCAGCGCGCGATTCCCGAGTCGCAATGGCGCGTCTTCAATCGGACGGGCATCGGGCATCTGATCAGCATTTCGGGGCTGCACGTGACGGTCTTCGCGTCGATTGCCGGCGGCCTCGCGCTGGCGCTCGCGCGGCGCAGCGTCGCGCTGACGACGCGCGTTCCGGCGCGCCGCGTCGCCGCGGGCGTCGGCATCGTGTTCGCGCTCGGGTACGTGCTGCTCGCCGGTGCGCAGGTGCCGGCGGTTCGAACGCTGCTGATGCTCGCCGTCGCCGCGGTCGGCATCATCGTCGCGCGTCCCGGCAGCGCCGGCGTCGTCTGGCTGTGGGCGCTCGCCGTCGTGCTGGCGTGGGATCCGTGGGCCGGGCTCACGCCGGGATTCTGGCTGTCGTTCGGCGCCGTCGGCGTCCTGCTCTACGCCGGCGTCGGGCGGCTCGACGTCGGCGCCGCCGCCATCGTTGTTCGCGCGCACGCTGAAAGCGCTGCGCGAAGCCGGACGCACGCAGGCTGTCGTCACCGTCGCGCTCGTCCCCGGCACGCTCGCGCTCTTCCAGCAGGTCTCGCTCGTGTCGCCGCTCGCCAACGCGCTCGCGATCCCGATCGTCACGTTTGCCGTCGTGCCGCTGGCGCTCACCGCGATCGTGTTGCCGATCGATGCGTTGTGGACGGCCGCGCACGCGGTGTTCGCGGCGCTGATGATTCCGCTCGAAGCGCTCGCCGCGCTGCCGGACGCGGCGTGGCAGCAGCATGCGCCGGCGGATTGGGCGGTCGTCGTCGCGCTCGCGGGCGTCCTCCTGCTCGCGGCGCCGCGCGGCGTGCCGGGACGCGTCCTCGGCGCGATCGCGTTGCTGCCGCTCTTCGTCGTTCGCCCGGCGCCGCCGCGCGCCGGGCACGTTCCGCATGACGGTGCTCGACGTCGGACAGGGGCTCGCGGTGGTCGTCGAGACGCACGGCCACGCGCTTCTCTACGATACCGGTCCGCGCTACACCGACGACGCCGATGCGGGCGGACGCATCGTCGCGCCGTACCTTCGCGCGACCGGCATCGAGCGCTTGTCCGCGTTGATCGTCACGCACCAGGACAGCCGACCACAGCGGCGGCGCGCTCAGCGTCCTGCAGGTCGTGCCGGTCGATTGGCTCGCCTCGTCGCTGCCCGGCGGAGCACGCGATCCTCGCGCGTCGCAGCGCCGACGGCGGCGCCGCGCTGCGCTGCGAAGCGGGTCAGCGCTGGATCTGGGACGGCGTGCGCTTCGAGGTGCTGCAGCCCACGGTCGACCACTATGCGATGCCGCGGCTCAAGCCGAACGACCTGTCGTGCGTCGTGCGGATCGAGTCGGATCACGGCAGCGCGCTGCTGACCGGCGATCTCGAAGCGCGCGGCGAGCTGGAGCTCGTGCGGCGCGACGGCGTCACGCTCGAGGTCGGACGTGCTCGTCGTGCCCGCATCACGGCAGCCGAACTTCGTCGACGCCGGCCTTCATCGCCGCGGTTGCGCCGCAGGTCGCCGTCTTCACGCCGGGCTATCGCAATCGCTTCGGCCATCCGCGCCCCGACGTCGTCGCCCGCTACGACGACGCGGGCGTTCGGACCTATCGCACCGACTACGACGGCGCGCTGACCTTCGTGTTCGCGCCCGGTGTGCCGCGCACGCCGCGCGCCGAGCGCGATCACGACCGCCGCTACTGGCGCGACGCGCCGAAGCGCGAGGCGGCGCCGGTTGCTACGGAGTGAGGTGGCGAAGGTGGTGCGCAGCGCGCGCGGAGGGAGTGGGATGATTCGAGAGAGGACGCATGTGTTGCGGCCTACCGTAGCGGGTGACGCAGCCTCGCGACGGCCGTGGGTGGCCGTCCGAGGGCTGCGTCGGGTACCCGCAGGTAGGCGCGATTCGCAACACCCTAAGTCCTCTCGCGAACATCCCACTCCCGTTTGACCGCGGGCGCACGTGCTCCGTAGACTTCACAGCCATGCGACGACGCACATGCCTCGCGCTTGCGCTGTTCACCGCGTCGCTCTTCGCGCTTGCGACGGCGCTCGCGCAACAGCCGCCCGACAACGCGAAAGGAGTTGAAGCTCTCGACCGCGGTCGGGCCCGCGTTCGCGCTCGGAACGGCGGGCGATCGATGGGCGAAGGGGATCGGCGAGCGCAGCGGCGGCAGGCTTGCCGTGAAGCTCTATCCGGGCGCCGCGCTTGCCGACCGCGATCCGGCGCGCGAGTTCTTTGCGCTCGCGAGCGGCGCCGCCGATCTTGCGGTCGGCTCATCGTTGTTCTGGTCGGCGCAGGTCCCTGAGCTCAACGTGATCGGCCTTCCGTGGATCGCGCCCGACGCGAAGGCCCTCGAAGCGCTCGTCGCCGGCACGATGAAGGAACGACTCGACGCCGCGATCGAGCGCGCCGGCGCGGTTCCGCTCGCCTACGCGCCGCTTGGACTGCGGTCGCTCGCAACGACCGCGATCGGCGCCCAGACGCCGGACGACCTCAAAGGTCTCAAGGTCCGCATCGGGTCGACACCCCTCGTCGCGGATCTCCTGATCGCACTGGGCGCGCAGCCCGCGACGATGACGTTTGCCGAAGCGCAGGCGGCGTTGAAGGCGGGGAAGCTCGACGCGCAGGAAGGCTCGCTCGCAACCTTCGTCGCCGCGCGGTTCGACGCGCTCGGCGTTCGCCACGTCGTGATGTGGGGCGCCGTCGCGGAAGTCGCCGTTTTCGCCGTCAACCGCGCAGCTCTGGGCGCGCTTGTCCGACGCCGATCGAGCGATCGTCGGCGAGGTCGCGAAAGAGATCGCAGCCGAGCTTCCCGCGCTCGTCGTCACCGAGAACGAGGGCGCGCTCGCGGAGCTGCGCAAGCGCGGCGTCTCCGTGACGCGCGTCACCGCGAGCGGCCGTGCCGCGTTCGGGTTCGCTGCCCGCGGCGCGTACGACAAATGGGCGGCCGTCGCCGGTGCGGATCTCGTTCGCGCAGCCGAAGCGGCGCTCGCTGCGACGCCCAAGTAAGCAGTCCGGGAGCGCGCCACCTGCAGCACGACCGCAGGAGGTCCCCGCCGCGGCCGTCAGTGGACGAAGCGCCCGAGGCGCACGGCGGTCTCGCCCTTCTTCGGGCGGCGCGTCGGCATGATCAGCACGCAGTCGTCGTAGGGCGTGAGGATCTCGGCGTCGCCGTCGCGCGCGAGCAGCGTGCCGCCTTTCGCGACGACCGCGAGGCCGCTTGCCGGCATCGCGAAGGCGAACGCGTCGCTGACGATCGTGACCACCGAGGTGACCTCGATCACCTTTTGCGGCGGCGCCGGCATCGGCTCGAGGTGCGCGTCGAGGAACGCCGCATCGACCATGCCGAAGTGGCGCAGGAACCTGAGCGTCGACCTGCCTCGCGACCTCGGGCGCCGCCGCTTCCCAGTGCTGGCCGCATTCGATCAGCAGCGCATTGCGCGGATCGTCGGCGTCGTCGAAGAACGCGTAGTCGCGCAGCCGCTTGCCGGCGGCGTGGCCGCCGTCGACGATGATGTGCTCGGGCGAGCCCAGCGCCTGCGCGAGCTCGACGCCCTTGCGCTGCCGGCCGGCCATCGCGAGCGGCGGGCAGCGGTCGGTCATCGAGTGCAGATCGAGCAGGTAGTCGACGCGGTCGTAGAGCGGCCGCAGCTCGCGCGCGCGCTCGAGATCGGCAGACTGCCGCGTGCCGTCGAGCACCTCCGCCGTCCACAGCCGGTTGAAGTCCTCGTCGACGCAGCGCGACGCGAACGGATCGGCCGGGTCGAAGGTCTCGTAGGCGGCGACGTTGGCGAAGCAGAGCGAGACGCGTGCCGCGCGACGGGCGGAGCCCCTCGGCGAGCAGCCAGTCGAGCGCGATCGCGCCGCAGACTTCGTTGCCGTGCGTCAGCGCCTGCAGCAGCACGTGCGGCCCGGCGCGCTCCGCCGCCGAACGTCCAGACGTAGGGAATGCCGGCATTGCCGGCGGCCCAGCGCGCGAGATCGGGAAAGTCGACCTCGATCGGCGGCAGCGACGCGCGTCACGCGAGCGCGACGCGCTCGACGAGACGCTGCATGAACGCCTCGCAGCGCTGCAGCTGGTCGACCGCGACCCATTCGTTGGGCTGGTGCGCCTGCGCGATGTGGCCGGGGCCGCAGATGATCGCGGGATCGCGGCCTCGTGGAACAGCGCCGGCCTCGGTGCCGAACGAAACCTTGCCGTGATCGACCGTCTCGCTGCAGGAGCGGCCGAGCGTGGCGATGTCCGATTCGCCGTGCGTGTCGAATCCGGGCGATGCCGACAGCAGGTCGAACTCGATGAAGGTGTCCGGCGTCGACCTTGCGCATTTCCGGCAGGAAGCGCTCGCGCGTACGCCTCGACCTCGGCGAAGAGCTCGTCGGGATCGTCGAACGGCAGATGGCGGATCTCGAAGTCGAACTGGCAGTCGCGCGGCACGATGTTGAGCGCGGTGCCGCCGCGGATGACGCCCGGTGTGCACGGTCGTGTACGGGACGTCGTACGCGTCGATCGAACTCGCCCTGGTCGCGGAACGCGCGCGCGATGTTGGTGAGGTACGTGACGATCTCGCAGGCGATCTGCACGGCGTTGACGCCGAGCGGCGTGAGCGACGAGTGCGCTTCGTGTCCGCGCACGCGGCAGCGCCAGCTCTTCTTGCCCTTGTGCGCGACGACGAGCTCCATGCCGGTCGGCTCGCCGACGATGCAGCCGAGCGGCTTGACGCCGCGCGCGACGATGTCGTCGATCAGCCGCCGCACGCCGATGCAGCCGATCTCCTCGTCGTAGGACAGCGCGAAATGCAGCGGCCGCGCGAGCCCGCGGCGCAGGAACTCGGGCACCATCGCGAGGCCGGTCGCCGAGAAGCTCTTCATGTCGGTGACGCCGCGGCCGTCGACCTGGTCGCCGATCAGCGTCGCCTCGAACGGATTGGTGTCCCACGGCTGGCCGTCGACCGGCACGACGTCGGTGTGCCCGGACAGCACGATGCCGCCGGTCGTCGTGTTGCCGTCGCTGCGCGGGCAGCGTCGCGAAGAGGTTCGCCTTGCGCCGGTCGTCGTCGAACGTGAGCGTGCATTGCGACGCCGTGGGACTCGAGATAGCCGCGCACCCAGTCGATCAGCGCGAGGTTCGATTCGCGGCTCGTCGTGTCGAATCCGACCAGCGTGCGGATCATGTCCCACGCGACGAGGCCTGGGTTGCGTCGCGGATGCTTGTTCCGGGCGCAGCGCGGCGACAGAGTCGGGAGCGTTCATTGCAGGAACTCCTGCGCACCGGGGGTTCGGCGCGCGACGGGTCAGGGAGTCAGGATAGGGAGGGGCCATCGCGCTGTCAAATGACGCATCCCGGACGCGTGCGGCGCGGGCGCGAGTGCGCGAAGAGGTCGCGGCAATGGCGCCGTAGCGCTTGTTCTTTCGAGGATAATGGTCGCGCAGGACGTCCGGGTTGCGGGCGTCGACGAGACGAGGGAGCCCGATTGAAGCCGGTGACGATCGTGTCCACTCCGATTGCGCGGGTCGCGCGCATCGTCGCGACGTGGGCTGTCGCGGCAGGTCTTTTGCTGAGCGCGGCCGATGGGCGCGCGCAATCGGCGCTGCCGCTCGACGCAATCAGGCTGCCGCCGGGATTCACGATCGAAGTGCTCGCGCGCGTGCCGAGCGCGCGCGCGATGACGTGGGGCGCCGCGGGCACGCTGTTCGTCGGCTCGACGGAAGGGAAGGTCTACGCGGTGACGCTGCCCGCGGCCGGCGCAGGCGGCGATGCGCGCGTCCAGGTCATCGCGTCGGGCTTGCGCGAGCCCGCCGGCGTCGCGTTCCGTGACCGGGCGCTCTACGTGTCGGCGATCTCGCGCATCCTGCGCTTCGACGACATCGAGCGCCGGCTCGCCGATCCGCCGCCGCCGGTCGTCGTCACCGACCGCCTTCCCGGCGACGGACATCACGGTCGCAAGTTCATCGCGTTCGGACCGGACGGCAAGCTCTACGTGAACGTCGGCGTGCCGTGCAACGTCTGCGAGGCCGATCCGGACCGCTACGGGATCATCGCGCGAATGAATCCCGACGGCAGCGGGCTCGAGGTCTTCGCGCGCGGATTGCGCAACAGCGTCGGGTTCGACTGGGATCCGCGGACGAAAGAGCTCTGGTTCACCGACAACGGGCGCGACAAGCTGGGCGACGACGTGCCGCCCGGACACGCTCAACCACGCGCCGCGCGCCGGACTGCGTTTCGGCTTTCCCTATTGCCACGGCGGCACGATCCCGGACCCGGAGTTCGGCCGCAAGCACCCGTGCTCGGAGTTCGTCGCGCCCGCGCAGAAGCTCGGTCCGCACGTCGCCGCGCTCGGCATGCGCTTCTACACCGGGAACCAGTTTCCGGCGGCGTACCGCAATCAGGTGTTCATCGCCGAGCACGGCAGCTGGAACCGCAGCGCGAAGATCGGCTATCGCGTGACGATGGTGACGCTCGACGGCGACAAGGCGGTGCGTTACGAGCCTTTCGCCGAAGGCTGGCTGCAGGGGAGAGCGCATGGGGCCGCCCGGCGGACGTGCTCGTCGCGCCGGATGGCTCGCTGCTCGTGTCCGACGACACCGCGGGCGCGATCTACCGGATCCGGTACAAGGGACCGTAGAGTCCGTCGAGCGGTCCCGTTGCAAGCGCGGCGACCGGCACAGCCGCGACGCGTTGCGCTATCCTTCCAGCGGGATCGCCGAAGCTTCCCCGTCGAACGAAGAGAGGTCGTCATGCGTCGCTCGCACCTTCAATCCCTGGCGCGCATCGTCGCCGTCGCCGCCGTCGTTGCGTCGGCGCGCTGACGCTCCCGGCGCTCGCCGCCGATCTCACCGTCGGGCTCGGCACCGACGTCACCGCGATCGATCCGCACTATCACAACCTCACGCCGAACAACAACGTCGCGGCGCACCTCTTCGGCTATCTCGTGCAGCGCAACGAGAAGTCGCAGCTCGAGCCCGGACTCGCGACCGAGTGGAAGACGGTCGATCCGCTGACGTGGGAGTTCAAGCTGCGCACGCGGCGTCAAGTTCCACGACGGCAGCGACTTCACCGCGGCCGACGTCGTCGCGTCGATCGAGCGCGTGCCGACGGTGCCGAACAGCCCGTCGCCGTTCACCGCGTACACGAAGCAGATCAAGGAAATGACCGTCGTCGATCCGTACACGATCCGCTTCAAGACGGCGACGCCGTATCCGCTGATGCCTTCGGACATGACGCAGGTCGCGATCATCTCGAAGAGCGCGGCGAAGGCGTCGACCGACGATTTCAACAGCGGCAAGGCGGCGATCGGCACCGGCCCGTACAAGCTCGTCCGCTACGCGAAGAGCGATCGCATCGAGCTCGCGCGCAACGACGCGTACTGGGGCGGCAAGACGCCGTGGGACAAGGTGACGCTGCGCCTGCTGCCGCAGGACGCCTCGCGCGTCGCGGCGCTTCTCTCCGGCGACGTCCAGGTGATCGAGAACGTGCCGACGTCCGACGTGGCGCAGCTGCGCAAGGACAAGCGCCTCGCCGTCTACCGAACCGTCGCCGATCGCCTCATCTATCTGCACCTGGACAGCGATCGCGACGTCTCGCCGTTCGTCACCGACAAGGCCGGCAAGCCGCTTGCGAAGAATCCGCTGAAGGATCCGCGCGTGCGCAAGGCGATCTCGAAGGCGATCAACCGGCCGGCGATCGTCGAGAAGGTGATGGAGGGCGAGGCGATTCCCGCCGGCCAGCTCGTCCCCGATTTCCTGTTCGGCGCGACGAAGAACCTGAAGGTCGAGGCGTTCGACCCGGAGGGCGCGAAGAAGCTGCTCGCCGAGGCCGGCTATCCGGACGGCTTCGGCCTCACGATCCACGCGCCGAACAATCGCTACGTCAACGACGCGAAGATCGCGCAGGCGGTCGCGCAGATGCTGGCGCGCGTCGGGCATCGACACCAAGGTCGTCGCGATGCCGTCGGCGACGTACTTCACGCAGGCGACCGACCTCAAGTTCAGCTTCATGCTGCGTCGGCTGGAGCACGGGCACCGGCGAATCGTCGTCGTCGCTCAAGGCGCTGCTGATGACGTACAACCGCGACAAGGGCTACGGCACCGCGAACCGCGGCCGCTACTCGAACGGCAAGGTCGACGCGCTGACCGAGGATGCGCTCGCGACCGTCGACGACGCGAAGCGCGAGGCGATGCTGCAGCGCGCGACCGAGCTCGCGATCAACGACACCGGCATCATCCCGCTGCACTTCCAGGTCAACCTGTGGGCGACGCGCGACGGCATCACGTACGTGCCGCGCACCGACGAGAACACGCTCGCGTGGAAGTTCGCGCCGGCGAGGCAACCGTGAACGAACGAAGCATGGCGGAGCGCAGCGATGAACGCTCCGCATCCGCTGTCTGCCGGATCACCGCGCACGCCGCCCGCAGCATTTCATCGGCAATCGCTGGGTCGCGCCGGCGACGCGGCGACGACGCTGCCGATGATCGATCCGTCCGACGGACAGCCGTTCGCGGCGATCGCCGCGGGAACGGCACCGGACATCGATCGCGCCGTCGCGGCGGCGCAGCGCGCGCGCGACGGCGCCTGGGGGCGGCTCGCGCCGGTCGAGAAGGGCCGGCTTCTCGCGAAGCTCGCGCGCGCGATTCTCGACCACGCCGACGAGCTCGCGCTGATCGAGGCGCGCGACTGCGGCAAGCCGATGAAGCAGGCGCGCGCCGACGTCGCCGCGTGCGCGCGCTACTTCGAGTTCTACGGCGGCGCGTGCGACAAGCTGCACGGCGAGACGATTCCGTATCCGCGCGGGCTACACGGTGCTGACGTGGCGCGAGCCGCACGGCGTCACCGGCCACATCATCCCGTGGAACTATCCGATGCAGATCTTCGGGCGCTCGGTCGGCGGCGCGCTCGCGGCCGGCAACGCCTGCGTCGTGAAGCCCGCCGAGGACGCGTGCCTGTCGCTGCTGCGCATCGCCGAGCTCGCCGCGGGCGTCGGGCTTGCCCGAAGGCGCGCTCAACATCGTCACGGGGCTCGGACGCGAAGCGGGCGCGGCGCTCGCCGCGCATCCCGGCATCGAGCACCTGTCGTTCACCGGCTCGCCGGCGACCGGCGCGTGGCGTCGCCGCGGAAGCCGCGAAGCGGCATTGCCCGGTGACGCTCGAGCTCGGCGGCAAGGGACCGCAGATCGTGTTCGCCGACGCCGATCTCGATGCCGCGTTGCCGGTGATCGTCAACGCGATCGTGCAGAACGCCGGTCAGACGTGCTCGGCCGGCAGCCGGCTGCTGGTCGAGCGGTCGCGCTACGAGGAGGTGCTCGAAAAGCTCGGCGCGCGCTTCGCCGCGCTCAGCGTCGGGCCGGCGCTCGCCGATCTCGATTGCGGGCCGCTGATCCGCGCGGGGCAACTGCGACCGCGTGCGCGGCTTTCTCGCCGGGCGCCGAGCGCGACGGCATTCGCGACGGTCGCCAAGGGGACGATCGTCGCCGACGCGCCGGCGGGCGGCTACTACGTCGAGCCGCGACTGCTGCGCGACGTTCCGCCGGCTTCGCGCCTCGCGTGCGAAGAAGTGTTCGGGCCGGTGCTCGCCGCGATGCCGTTCGCCGACGAGGCCGACGCGATCCGCATCGCCAACGCCACCGATTTCGGACTGGTCGCCGGCGTCTGGACGCGCGACGGCGGACGGCAGCTGCGGATGGCGCGCGCGATCCGCAGCGGGCAGGTGTTCGTCAACAACTACGGCGCCGGCGGCGGCGTCGAATTGCCGTTCGGCGGCGTCAAGCACTCGGGCCACGGCCGCGAGAAGGGCTTCGAGGCGCTCTACGGCTTCACGGTGCTAAGACCGTCGTGCTGCAGCATGGCTGACGCGCGCAATCGGGAATTCGAATCGTGGCCATCCAACCGACCTTCCTGCTGATCGCCGACATCGCCGGCTACACGCGCTTCATGAAGTTCCATCGCGCGAGCCTCGCGCACGCGCAGGACATCGTCGCGCAGTTGCTCGAGGCGGTGATCGACGCGACGCAGCCGCACCTGAAGCTCGCGAAGCTCGAAGGCGACGCCGCATTCTTCTATGTCGCGTTTCCGCCGGACGCCGAGCCCAGCCTCGAGTTCGTCGCCGAGCAGTGCGCGGCGATCTATCGCGCCTTTCATCGCGAAGGCTCCGATCTCGAAGATCAACACGCTCTGCGCGTGCGACGGCTGCCAGCAGGCCGGCAATCTCAAGATCAAGCTCGTCGGCCACTTCGGCGAAGCGGCGGTGCAGAAGGTCAAGCATCTGACCGAGCTCGCGGGCGTCGACGTGATCCTCGTCCACCGGATGCTGAAGAACGACGTGCCGGTGCCCGAATACCTGCTGATGACCGAGCCGGTGCACCAGCGCATCGACACCACGATGCGCGAGCGCGCGGCGAGCCACGCGCTGGAGCTCGACGACCTCGGCACGCACCGACACCTACTACGTCGATCTCGAGCGCTACGTCGGCGAAGTTCCGCCGAGCCCGCGGCTCTCGATGCTCGAACGCCTCGTGCGGCACACGAAGCTCGCCGCGCGCTCGCTGCCGGAGTTCCTCGGCATGCGAAAGGCGTGCGTCGGGTTTCGCAACGTCCCCGACGCGCCGCCGCTGGCGAGCCACTGACGAACCATGCGACTCGCGAACAAGGTGGCGATGGTGACGGGCGCGGCCTCGGGGTTCGGCGAGGGCATCGCGACGCGCTTCGCGGCCGAGGGCGCGAAGGTCGTCGTCAACGACGTCAACGCGGCCGGCGGCGAGCGGGTCGTTCGCGATATCGTTGCCGCGGGCGGCAACGCGCGCCTGTGCGCCGGCGACGTCTCGAACGACGCCGATGTCGCAGCGATGATTCGCTGCGCGCTCGACGCGTTCGGCGATCTCGACATCGTCGTCAACAATGCCGGCACGACGCATCGCAATCAGCCGCTGCTCGACGTGACCGAGGAGGAGTTCGACCGGATCTATCGCGTCAACGTGAAGAGCCTCTTCCTCACCGCGCGGCACGCGGTCCCGCATTTCCGCAGGAAGCGGAGCGGCGTATTCATCACGATCGCGTCGACCGCCGGCGTGCGGCCGCGACCTGGGCTCACGTGGTACAACGGCAGCAAGGGGCGGCGATCGTGACGTCGCGATCGATGGCGGCCGAGCTCGCGCCGGACCGCATCCGCGTCAACGTGATCAATCCGGTCGCCGGAGAGACGGGGATGCTCGCCGATTTCATGGGCGGCGATACGCCCGAGCTTCGGGCCAAGTTCGTCGCGACGATTCCGATGGGGCGGCTGTCGCTGCCGACGGACATCGCGACCGCCGCGGTCTTCCTCGCGTCCGACGAAGCGGCGTTCATCACGGGAGCGTGCCTCGAAGTCGACGGCGGCCGTTGCGTTTGAGCGTCGTGGCTCGGGCGGTGACAGGGCGTTCCAGCAACGCCACCGAGGGGGAACGGAGTAAGCGGACAGAATTGATTTGGATGTTAAGTATAATATTATATATGTAATGGCACGTTACTCCAACCCACCACAAGACCCAAACGCGCGAGCGCATCCTGACCGCTGCCGATCGCCTGATCAAGGACCGCGGCGTCGAGGGGGCGTCGGTGGATGCCGTGATGCAGGGCGCCGAGCTGACCGTCGGGGGCTTTTACGCCCATTTCGAGTCCAAGGAGGATCTTGCCCGCGAAGCGCTTGCTTTCGGCCTGGAGCGCAGCATGGAGCGATTACTCACTCCGCTTGCATCGATCCCCGACGATCGTGATTGGCTCAAGGCCTTGATTCATAACTATTTGCATCAGGTCGACGACCCCTCGCTCGCCGCGGCGTGCCCACTGACCCTGATGCTGCCGGAGGTCGCGCGGGGCGGTGCGGAGATCCAGCGCGCGTTCGGCGAGCGTACCGGCGCGTTGCTCGACCGCGTCTCGTCGCGCTTTCCCGAGATCGCGGGCCGCTCGCGGCGCGAAGTCGCCGTGTTCGTCTTCGCAAGCTGCGCGGGCGCGATTTCGCTCGCGCGCGCGATCGGCGCGCCGCGAGCGCGCGAGCGCGCGATCGCGGCAACCGAGGCGATGCTCTTTCAATTGCTCGGGCTCGAGCGGGCGCGCCTCTGACGCGCGGCTTGCGCGCATCGGCTTCCGATCCCGCCTGCCGATGCTGTCGACGCTTCGACCGCGCGCTGATTCGCGTCAACCGCTGGGTGGTCATCGCGATCCTCGCCGCGATGGCGTCGATGGTGTTCGCCAACGTCGCGCTGCGCTTCTTCACCGATCGCTCGATCCTCTGGGTCGAGGAGGTGTCGCGCTATCTGATGATCTGGCTGACGTTCCTCGGGGCGGGGCTCGTGCTGCGCTACGGCGGCCACATCGGCATCGACACGCTGCAGGAGCGCGTCCCGCGGATTGGCGCCCGACGATCCGCGCGGTGATCTTCGTCGTCATGCTCGCGTTCTTCGCCGTGATGCTGTGGCTCGGCATTCGCTACGCCGCGCTCACCTGGGGCCAGACGACGCCGGTGATGCAGATCCCGATCGGCGCCGTCTATCTCGCGATGCCGATCGGGTTCGCGCTGATGATCGTTCACGCGCTGCTGATGGCGGCGCCGTACGTGCGCAGGCGCCACTTTCTCGCCGACGCCGAATTCGACGCCGACGCGGTGAAGCTGTGATCGCGACGCTGTTCGTCGCCTGCATCGTGCTGCTGGCGCTCGGCGTGCCGGTGGCGTTCGCGCTCGGCGGCGTCGACGCTCGCCGCGATCCTCGTCAACGGCACGCTGCCGCTCGTCGCGCTGCCGAAATACGTGTTCAGCGGCATCGACGTCTTCGCGCTGATGGCGGTGCCGTTCTTCATCCTCACCGCCGAGCTGATGACCGGAGGCGCGCTGTCCGAAGTGCTGCTGCGCTTCGCGTCGCAGTTCGTCGGCCGCTTCCGCGGCGGCCTCGGCCACACGAACATCCTCGCGATCACGTTCTTCTCGGGCATCAGCGGCTCCGCGCTCGCCGATGCCGCGGGTCCCGGCGCGATCATGATCCGGATGATGAAGAACGACGGCTACCACGCCGAGTACGCCGCGGCGCTCACCGCCGCGGTGTCGATCCTCGGGCCGATCATCCCGCCGTCGATCAGCATGATCATCTATGCGCTCGCCTATCCGGAGATCAATCTCGTCGGACTGCTGATCGCCGGCGTGCTTCCGGGCATCGTGATCGCGATCGCGATGGCGGCGATCAATCACGTGGTTTCGACGCGCCGCAACTACCGCGGCGTCGTCGCGAAGCTCGGCATCCGCGACTACCTGCGCAACACGTGGCGCGCGCTGCCCGCGCTCGTGCTGCCGGTGCTGATCCTCGGCGGCATCGCGTCGGGGGCTTTCACGCCGACGGAGGCGAGCGTCGTCGCGGTCTTCTACGCGCTCGCCGCGGGGCGCTGGATCTACGGCTCGCTCGAGTGGCGGATGCTGCCGGCGATCCTCTCGCGCTCGGCGCTGATGACGGCGTCGGTGCTGATCATCGTCGCGATGTCGGCGGCGTTCGCGTGGGTGCTGACGATCTCGCGCGTTCCGCAGAACCTGACCGCGTGGATCGTCGCGATGGAGCTGTCGCCGCTCGCGTTCCTCTTCGCGGTCAACGTGCTGCTGCTCGCGTTCGGCATCTTCATCGAGCCGCTGCCCGGCGTCGTCGTGCTGGTCCCGATCCTGGCGCCGATCGCGCACGCGCTCGGCATCAACGATCTGCAATTCGGCATCATCGTGATCGTGAACCTGACGATGGGAATGATCACGCCGCCGGTCGGCGGACTGCTGTTCGTCACTTCGGTCGTCGCGCGCGTGCCGCTCACGAGGATGGTCGGCGAGCTGTGGCCGTTCCTGTGGGCGCAGATCGGCGTGCTCGCGCTGCTCTCGCTCGTTCCCGGGATCAGCACGCTGCTGCCCGCCGCGTTCGGCTATCGATAGCGAGCGGGGCGGACTGGCGCTAGCCGAGCTTCACGAGCTGCTTGCCGAAGTTCTCGCCATTGAGAAGCGCGATGAGCCCGCGCGGCGCGTTGTCGATGCCCTCGACCACCGATTCGCGATACTTGAGCTTTCCCTCGGCAAGACGGCCGGCGAGTCCCTTGATCGCCTCGGGATAGCGGTCCTTCCAGTCGTAGATGATCATCCCCTGCATCCTGATCCGGTTGACGAGCACCGAGCGCAGGTTTCGGTAGCGATAGGGCTCGGCCGCGTTGTACTCGGCGATCAGGCCGCAGACGACGATTCGCGAGTGCACGTTCATCGCGCGCAGCAGCGTGTCGAGTATCTCGCCGCCGACGTTCTCGAAGTCGACGTCCACACCCGCCGGGCAGGCCGCACGGAGAGCGTCGAGAAGGCCGCCCGCCTTGTAGTCGAGGCACGCGTCGAAGCCGAGCTCGCTGACGACGTAATCGCACTTCGCGCGGCCGCCCGCGATGCCGACGACGCGGCAGCCTGCGCTCTTCGCGAGCTGCCCGACGACGCTTCCCACCGCGCCCGACGCCGCGGAAACGACGACCGTCTCGCCGGGCTTGGGCTGGCCGACGTCGAACAGGCCGAACCACGCGGTGACGCCGGGCATCCCGAGGACGCCGAGGTAGTACGAGGCCGGCGCGCGCTGCGCATCGATCTTGCGGAGCTCCGAGGCTTTCGCGACGCCGTAGAGCTGCCAGCCGAGCTGGGTCAGGACCTTGTCGCCGACTGCAAAGCCCGGGTCGCGCGACTCGATCACGCTGCCGACGGTCTGGCCGACCATCACTTCGCCGATCTGCACCGGCGGCGACGTAGGACTTCACGTCGTTCATCCGGCCGCGCATGTACGGATCGAGCGACAGCCACTCGTTACGGACGAGAACCTCCCCGGGCTTCGGCACGCCGAGCGGCGCCTCGACGATGCGAAAGTTCTCCTCGGTCACCCGCCCGTCGGGACGGCTCGCGAGCAGCACCTGTTTGTTCATCGCGTCCTCGGCGTCACTTGTAGTTCTTGATCCTGTCGATGTTCTCCTGGCCGAAGCGCTTGCCGAAGTCGACGTAGACCGGCGCGAGCGTCGCCTGGAACTTCGCCTTGTCGACGTTCTCGACGATTGCCATTCCCTTCGACCGCAGATCGGCGACGGCCTTCCGCTCGTCGTCGTCGATCCGCGCGCGGTTCGCCTTGACCGCTTCCTTCGCCGCGTCGAGAAACGCCTGCTTGTCCGCCGCCGACAATTTGTCCCATTGCGCCTTGTTCATCAGGATGACCGCCGGCGAATAGACGTGCCCGGTGAGCGTCAGGTTCTTCTGTACCTGGTCGAGCTTGGCCGCGGTGATCACCGACAACGGGTTCTCCTGCCCGTCGACCGTGCCCTGCTGCAGCGCGGTGAACACCTCGGTGAACGCCATCGGCGTGGGCAGGATGCCGAACTGCTTGTACGCCTGGATGTGGATCGGATTCTCCATCGTGCGCATCTTGAGGCCCTTCAGGTCGTCCGGCGCATTGACCGGACGCTTGCTGTTCGTCATGTGGCGAAAGCCGTTCTCGGCCCACGCGAGCGCGACCATGCCCTTCGGCGGGAACTTCTGCAGCATCTCCTGACCGATCGGACCGTCGAGCACGGCGCGCGCGTGCGCGTAGTCGCGGAACAGGAACGGGATGTCGAGAATCGCCACTTCCGGGACGAAGTTCGGCAACGGGCCGGTCGAGGTGAGCGTCAGGTCGAGCGTGCCGAGCTGCACGCCCTCGACCGATTCCCGCTCGGCGCCGAGCGCTCCCGCGTAGAACGTCTGGATCCTGTAGCGGCCGTTCGTCCGCGCTTCGACTTCGCGCGCAAAGGTGTCGATCGCCACGCCGTAATGCGAGTTCTGCGCGACCGAGATGTTGATCTTCATCGTCGTCTGCGCGGCGGCCGAAAGCGGCAGCGTCGTCGCGGCGACGAGCGCGAACGCGCAGAGGGCGGCGGGGATGCGCATGAACGTCTCCAGGGTCCGGTGAGGGTGCGATGATGCCACGGCGCGGGGCGCCGGGGAGCGCGGATTCCAGGGAACCGTGTCGCGCGTGCATCGCTGCCCGATGCGAGGGCGACAGCGCAGCGGAGATGTAGAATGATCGACACCGGCCGGATGCGATCCCGACCAGCCGCGTCCCGACACCGAAATGCCGATGCTCGATCCCGCCGTCCACGCGCAGCTCGCCGCCGTCCTTCCGTCATCGGCGCTGCTGACGGCCGCGGAAGACACGAAGCCGTACGAATGCGACGGCCTCACGATGTACCGCGAGCTTCCTGCCGCGGTCGCGATACCGGAGGACGAAGCGCAGGTCGTCGCGATCCTTGCGCGCTGTCACGCGGCGCGCGTGCCGGTCGTCGCCCGCGGCGCGGGCACGAGCCTTTCCGGCGGGGCGCTTCCCGACAAGCGCGGCGTGCTGCTCTCGCTCGCGAAGTTCCGGCGGATCATCGCGATCGATCCGCTGGCGCGCACCGCCGTCGTCCAGCCGGGCGTGCGCAACCTCGCGATCAGCGAGGCGGCCGCGCCTTACGGTCTTTACTACGCGCCGGACCCGTCGTCGCAGATCGCGTGCACGATCGGCGGCAACGTCGCGGAGAACGCCGGCGGCGTCCACTGCCTCAAGTACGGGCTCACCGTGCACAACGTGCGCCGCGTGCGCGGCGTGCTGATCACCGGCGAGATCGTCGAATTCGGCGGCGACGCGCTCGACAGCGCGGGCTACGACCTGCTCGCGCTCGTCAACGGCTCCGAGGGCTTGCTCGCCGTGACGACCGAGGTCACGGTCAAGCTCACGCCGAAGCCGCCGGCGGCACAAGTTGCGCTCGCGGCGTTCGACGACCTCGGCGCGGCGGGGGCCGCGGTCGCGGCGGTGATCGCGTCGGGGATCGTTCCGGCCGGGCTCGAGATGATGGATCGCAAGGCCACGCGCGCGGTCGAGGAGTTCGTGCACGCCGATTATCCGCTCGACGCCGCCGCGGTCCTGCTCGTCGAGGCCGACGGCGCGCCGGCCGAAGTGGCCGCGGACATGGCGGAGCTCACGCGCGTGATGCGCGAAGCGGGCGCGACGGCGATTCGCGTGTCGAAGGACGAGCGCGAGCGGCTGCTGCTGTGGTCGGGGCGCAAGGCGGCGTTTCCCGCGGTCGGCCGCATATCGCCTGACTACTACTGCATGGACGGGACGATTCCGCGCCGCGCGCTCGCCGAGGTGCTGCTGCGCATCGACGCATTGTCGGACGAGTACCAGCTGCGCTGCGCCAACGTGTTCCACGCGGGCGACGGCAACCTTCACCCTCTGATCCTGTACGACGCCAACAATCCCGGCGAGACGAAGCGCACCGAGGCGTTCGGCGCGGCGATCCTCGAGCTGTGCATCGCGGTCGGCGGAACGATCACCGGCGAGCACGGCGTCGGCGTCGAAAAGCTGCCGCAGATGTGCGTCCAATTCGCGCCGGGAGAGCTCGAGCGCTTCCTCGGCATCAAGGCGGCGTTCGATCCGCACATGCTCCTGAACCCCGGCAAGGGCGTTCCGACGCTCTCGCGCTGCGCCGAGTTCGGCAAGATGCACGTGCACCACGGCAACTTGCCGCACCCGGAGTTGCCTCGTTTCTAGGAGGAAAAGATGGCGTCGGAGACGACTTTTGGCGTGGCGGCCGGCGATCAGCACGGGGGCGGGAAAATCGTCTCCGACCCCACTGTTCGCCCCGACGCGCGCGACGTCGCCGATCTCGTGACGCGGCTCACCGCCGACTACGGCGAGCGCGCGCTCACCTCGCGGGCGATACGCGACCAGCACAGCCACGGCGAGGGCCTTGCCGACGCCGGATTGCCCGACGTCGTCGTGTTCCCGCACACCAACGAAGAGGTCGCGGCGATCGTGCGGCTGTGCAACGCGGCGCGCGTGCCCGTCATCGCGTTCGGCGTCGGAACCTCGCTCGAAGGGCACGTTGCGGCGATCTACGGCGGCGTCTGCGTCGACCTCTCGCAGATGAATCGCGTGCTCGAAGTGAACGCCGAGGATCTCGATTGCCGCGTCCAGGCGGGCGTGCTGCGCGAGCAGCTCAACGCCGAGCTGAAGAACACCGGGCTCTTCTTCCCGATCGATCCGGGCGCGAACGCGACGATCGGCGGGATGGCGTCGACGCGCGCGTCCGGGACCAACGCGGTTCGCTACGGGACGATGCGCGACAACGTGCTGGGCCTGACCGTCGTCGCGGCCGACGGCCGGATCATTCGGACCGGAGGACGCGCGCGCAAGTCGAGCGCCGGCTACGATCTCACCGCGCTGTTCGTCGGCGCCGAAGGCACGCTCGGCGATCATCACCGAGATCCAGCTGCGTCTCTACGGCGTGCCGGAAGCGATCTCCGCCGGCGTGTGCCAGTTCGCGACGCTCGAAGGCGCGGTGCAGACCGTGATCCTCGCGATGCAGCACGGGATACCCGTTGCGCGAATCGAGATCCTCGACGACGTGCAGATGGACGCCTGCATACGTTACTCGAAGCTCGACAAGTTCGAGGCGAAACCGACGCTCTTCTTCGAGTTCCACGGCACCGAGGCCGGCGTTGCCGAGCAGGCGGCGCAGATGCAGGCGATCACCGAGGAGTTCGGCGGCAGCGCGTTCGAATGGGCGACGCAGCCCGAGGACCGCACGCGGCTGTGGAAGGCGCGGCACTCGGCGTACTACGCGGTGAAGGCGCTCAATCCCGGCAAAGTCGTCTTCGCGACCGATGCGTGCGTGCCGATCTCGCGCCTCGCCGATTGCCTGCTCGAGACGAAGGCCGACGCCGACGCGACCGGTCTCGTCGCGCCGATCGTCGGTCACGTCGGCGACGGCAATTTTCACTTGTGCGTTCCGTTCGATCCCGAGACGGCGGGCGAGCGCGAGAAGGCCGAGGCGCTGGCGCAAGCGAATCAGCCTCCGCGCGATCGCGATGGGCGGCACGTGCACCGGCGAGCACGGCATCGGCCTGCACAAGCTCGAAGCGCTCAAGGCCGAGCACGGCGACGCCGTCGATCTGATGCGCACGATCAAGCGGCGCTCGATCCGCACAACATCATGAACCCGGGCAAGACCGTTCCGCGCTGACAACGATCGAGGTGCTCTCGATGTACCAGCTCTATCTCGGCAACAAGAACTATTCGTCGTGGTCGCTGCGCGGCTTTCTCGCGATGAAGCTCTCCGGCGCGCCGTTCGCCGAGCGCATGGTGTCGCTTTCAGGCACCGGCGAGCCGAACCCGGGAAACCGGTCGTTTTCGCCGACGGGGCGCGTGCCGTGTCTCCACGACGGCGCGACGGTCGTCTGGGATTCGCTCGCCATCGCCGAGTATCTCGCCGAGCGGCATCCGGGAATGTGGCCGACCGACCCCGCGACTCGCGCGTGGGCGCGATCGGTGGCCGCGGAGATGCATTCGGGGTTCTCGACGCTGCGCAACGAAATGACGATGTGCATTCGCGAGCGCGTCGACGTGCGCCCGTGGTCGGACGGCCTCGTGCGCGACATCGCGCGCGTCACCGAGATCTGGAACGAGGGGCGCGGGCGCTACGCGCAGGGCGGCCCGTACCTGTGCGGCGCCTATTCCCTCGCCGACGTGTTCTACGCGCCGGTCGTGTTCCGCTTCCGCACGTACGGCGTGACGCCCGAAGGGCGACGCCGGCGCGTATCTGCAGGCCGCGCTGCAGCATCCTTTCGTTCGCGAATGGGAGAACGCCGCGCTCGCCGAGACGGCGATCATCGAAGGCGACGAGCCGCGGGTGATCTACCGCGACAAGATCGCGGCCGCCGGAAAGGCCAAGGGTTGAGCGTCTCAGTGGATGTTACCGGCGAGGGCGCCACTTGAGCGACGCGGCGCTCGGCGCGGTGCAGGAGCGGGTGCGCGCGGCGGCCGCGGCCGAGGACGCCGCTCGTCATCCGCGGCGCCGGCACGCGAGACTTCTACGGGCAGGCGATCCAGGGCGATGTGCTCGACATGGCGTCGTTCGCGGGGATCGTCGATTACGACCCGACCGAGCTCGTCGTCACCGCGCGCGCGGGTACGCGCGTCGCCGACATCGATGACGCGCTGGCGGCGCGCGGGCAGATGCTCGGATGCGACGCGCCGCGGTTCGGCGTCGGCGCCACGCTTGGCGGTCTCGTGGCGACGGGGCTCTCGGGACCGCGCCGCCCCTACGCCGGCGCGGTCCGCGACCTCGTCCTCGGCGTGCGCATCGTCGACGGCAAAGGCGACGACCTCTCGTTCGGAGGCCGCGTGATGAAGAACGTCGCGGGTTTCGACGTCGCGCGGCTGATGACGGGCGCGCTCGGCACGCTGGGCGTGCTGACCGAAGTGTCGATGAAGTGCCTGCCGCTGCCGAAGGTCGAGGCAACGCATGCGCTCGAATGCTCGGCCGACGACGCGATCCGGCGCACCAACGAATGGGGCGGCAAGCCGCTGCCGATCTCGGCGACCTGCCATCACGCGGGCCGGCTCGCCGTGCGCATGTCGGGATCGGCGGCCGCGGTCGAAGCGGCCACGGCGAAGATCGGCGGATCGGCGATCGCCGACGCGGACGCGTTCTGGGCGAGCATTCGCGACCAAACGCACAGTCATTTCGTCGCGGCGGTCGGGCGCGCTGCGCCGCTGTGGAGGCTTTCGGTGAAGCCCACGGCACCGTATCGGGACCTGGGAGGCGAGCAGCTGATCGAATGGGGCGGCGCGTTGCGTTGGCTCGCTGCGGGGCCGCGAACCGATGCGGCCGAAGTGCGCGCCTGGGCGCACGGCAACGGCGGCCACGCGACGCTCTTCCGCGCTGCCGACAAGTCGGCGGGGGCGTTCCATCCGCTGCCGGAAGCGATCCATCAGTTGCATCGGCGCCTCAAGGCGACCTTCGATCCCGCGGGCATTCTCAATCGCGGCCGGCTCTATCCGGATTTCTGACCGCCTTGGAGACAGCGCTCGCCGACTTCATCCGCGATACGCCCGAGGGGCGCGAAGCGGACGCGATCCTGCGCTCCTGCGTGCACTGCGGATTCT
Source organism: uncultured beta proteobacterium (assembly GCA_963742965.1). GTDB lineage: Bacteria > Pseudomonadota > Gammaproteobacteria > Burkholderiales > Casimicrobiaceae > CAIWHR01. The sequence continues at coordinate 93,186 of CAVUOC010000003.1, forward strand.
GCACGGCGACGTGTCCGACGTATCAATTGCTGGGCGACGATCTCGACAGTCCGCGCGGCCGGATCTACCTGATGAAGCAGGTGCTCGAAGGCAGCGAGGTCACCGCGAAGACGCGCCTGCATCTCGACCGCTGCCTCACCTGCCGCAGTTGCGAGACGACGTGTCCGTCGGGCGTCAAATACGGGCGACTTCTCGACATCGGCCGGCACGTCGTCGAAGACCGCGCGCCGCGTCCGCTGTCCGAAAGAGCAGGGCGCTGGCTGCTGCGCGAATCGTTGATCGCTCGCCCGCTCTTCGGCGGCGCGCTCGCGCTCGGCCGTGCATTGAAACCTGTGCTGCCTGCGCGGTTGCGCGCGAAGATTCCCAGCGCCGAGCCCGCCGGCGCGTGGCCGCGCGCGCGCCACCATCGCAAGATGCTCGTGCTCAACGGCTGCGTGCAGGGCGCGATCGCGCCTTCGATCGACGCGGCGATGGCTCGCGTGCTCGACCGCATCGGCATATCGCTCTTGCGCGTCAACGGCGCAGCGTGTTGCGGCGCAGCGCCGTATCACCTCGGCGGCGAAGAGCGCGGGCTGGCGCTCGCGCGCCGCAATATCGACGCTTGGTGGCCGCATGTCGATCGCGACGTCGAGGCGGTCGTCGTCACCGCGAGCGGCTGCGGCGTGATGGTCAAGGAGTACGGCCACCTGCTGCGGGACGATCCGGACTACGCCGAGCGCGCGCAGTGGGTGTCGCGGATCGCGCGCGACCCGGTGGAAGTCGTCGGCGCCGAATGGCCGAAAATCGCGCCGAAGCTGCGGATGGATCTCGGCCCGCAGCGCGTCGCGTTCCAGTCGCCGTGCACGTTGCAGCACGGCATGCAGCTCGCCGGCCGCGTCGAGGAAGTCCTGCTTGCGCTCGGGCTGGAGCTCACCCCGGTCGCCGATCCGCACCTGTGCTGCGGATCGGCGGGGACGTATTCGCTGCTGCAACGGGAGCTCTCGCGCGAGTTGAAGTCCAACAAGCTCGCCGCGCTGGAGGCCGGATTGCCCGATCTCATCGCGACCGCCAACATCGGTTGTCTCACGCACCTTGCGAGCGGAACGAAGCGGCCCGTGCGGCACTGGATCGAGCTGCTCGATGCGCGGATGAAGGACGCCCAGCCAGCTCCGGCGTGATTGCCCGCGACTAGCCGCCTCTTCAAGATGCCCGAGCCCAACGCCGTCGCCGCCGTCCGATCGCGCGGCGACTATCGGCACTTCCTGACGATCCCGACGCGCTGGATGGACAACGACGCCTACGGGCACGTGAACAACGTCACGTACTATTCGTATTTCGACACCGTGGTGAACGAGCATCTGATCAATGCAGGCGGCCTCGACATCGCGAGCGACCCCGTCGTCGGCTACGTCGTCGAGACGCAGTGCCTGTACCGGAAGCCGCTGACCTTTCCCGACGCCGTCGACGCCGGAATGCGCGTGGTCAAGCTCGGGACGTCGTCCGTGACCTACGAGATCGGGATCTTCCGGCAGGGCGACGACGACGCGGCGGCCACGGGCCGCTTCGTTCACGTCTGGGTGGATCGGCAGACGCAGCGGCCCGCGCCGATTCCGTCGCGCATTCGCGCGGCGCTCGAGCCGCTCGTCGTCGCGAGGGGCGCTTGATGCCGGCCGCCGCCGCCGCGCTCGTCGCGTGCGCGCCGATGAGCGTGTCGACGCGCGCCGCGGCACAGGCACTGCTGGGTGAATTCCTCGACGGCGACGCCCACTATCGGGCGTCCAGCGCGGCGTACGGCGACGGCGGCCGCGACGCACTGTCGCGCGCGCTCGATCTGTTCGTCGCGCGGCCGGAGCTCGGTTTCGTCTGGCTCGCGTTCGCCGACGAAAGGGGCGGGCGCGTGGCGGTCGGCGCGTGTGTCGTGTGCCACGCGATCTCGACCTCGCGTGGCGCGTTGGTGGCGAAGCTCGACGACGTCACGATCGCCGAGCGCCTGGCGGGGACGCGGCGTCGGCAGCGCGATGCTCGGCGCGCTTTGCGAGACGCTTCGCGCGAGCGGCATATCGCGGATCGACACCGCGTGTCATCGCGACAATGTGGGTGCGTGGCGCTTCTACGAGCGGCTGGGATTTCGCCCGCTCGACGAAGAGCGCATCGCGCTGCTGCTCGATTAGCGCATCATCCAGGCTCATGTCGTCGCACCGCATCGTCCCGACTCTCACGGCGGCACCGTGGCCTGGAACATGAGCATCCGCATCGGAAACGGTTTCGACGTCCACGCGCTCGTCGCGGGGCGCAAGTTGATCCTCGGCGGCGTCGTGATTCCGTGGGACCGCGGCCTCGACGGCCATTCGGACGCCGACGTGCTGCTGCACGCGGTGTGCGACGCGATCCTCGGCGCGTTGGCGCTGGGCGACCTGGGCGCGCACTTTCCCGACACCGATCCGCGATGGAAGGGCGTCGACAGCCGCGTGCTGCTGCGTCATGTCGTGTCGCTTGCGTCCGGCGGGGGATGGAAGACCGGCAATCTCGACGCGACGCTGATCGCGCAGGCGCCGAAGCTCGCGCCGCACGTTGCCGCGATGCGCGCGAACCTCGCCTCCGATTTGGACTGCAAGCTCGACGAGGTCAGCGTGAAGGCGACGACGACCGAGCGCCTCGGCCTCACCGGACGCGGCGAAGGCATCGCAGCGCTCGCGACCGTGCTCCTCGTGCGGCCGGACTGACTCGGCGCGCGGGCGCCTACGCGGACGCCGGGATCACGACTCGGGCGAGGGTTCCACCGCCGTCGCGCGAAAGCAGGTCGAACGTCCCGCCGTGCAGGCGCGCGATGCGCTCGACGATCGCGAGCCCGAGGCCGGCGCCGGCGACGTTGCCTTCGTTCGAGCGCGCGACCGACGCGCGCGTGAAAGGTTGCTTGAGCCGCTCGACCTGATCCGGTGCGATGCCCGCCCCCCGGTCGGCGATCTCGAGCACGATCCTTCGATCCGCGGCACGTGTCGATACCTCGACCGGCGGCGCGCCGTACGCGATCGCGTTATCGAGGAGATTTGCGACGAGCCGCGAAAAAGCAGTCGATCGCAGCGGCACCACCGGCACGGCGCCTGGCGCGAAGCGCACGTCGTGCCCGCTGCGAACGTGACGCTCCACCGCGCTCCGAACGATCTCGTTGACGTCGGCGCGCTCGACCGCGGCATCCTCGTTCGTGCGCGCGAAGTCGAGAAACTGGCCGATGACCCGGTCCATCTCGTCGATGTCGTCGACCATGCCGGCACGCGTCGCTTCGTCGCGCGCCTCCATCTCGACGCCGAGCCGCAGCCGCGCGAGCGGCGTGCGCAGGTCGTGCGACACCCCGGCGAGCAGGAGCGCGCGGTCGTGCTCGAGCTGGCGCAGGCTCGCCATCATGCCGTTCACGCCGCGGTTGAGCTTCACGATCTCCGAAGGTCCCTGTTCGGGTAGCGGCGCAGGCGTCTCGCCGCGGCCGATTCGCTCCACGGCATTGGCGAGCTCGCGCAGGGGCCGCGCGAGATAGCGCGCAAACAGGAACGCGCGCGATGAGCAGCGCGCCGGCGATGACGGAGCTCCACAGCGCGGCGCGCGACTGGCGATCTTCGGGCGACGGAGGGGGCAGGAGCGGAAAGCCGATCCAGTAGCCGGCGTCGGCGGCCTGGACGCGAACGAACAGCAGTCCGCGTCCCGGCGCCGGACGCACTTCGGTGCCCGGCCCCAGCTCGCCGCGCAGCCGTTCCGCGAGCTCCTGCATCGCCGGCTGCGGCGGAGCGTTGGCGCCGAACAGCGGACGCTCGCTCTCGGGGATGATCCGCACGCCGTACTCGCGGGCGATCCGCACCAGCGCGTCGCGTTGCTCCTTTGGATCGAGCGACGCGAGCGCTGCGCGCACGGCCTTCAACTGGACGATCTTCGTGTCGTCGAGCTGGCGCGAAAGCAGCGCGACGCGGTCGTGGCGGAAGAGGAGGATCGTCGCGACGAGCGCGATCGAGACCACCGCGAGCAACAGCAGCGCGAGCCGCCCGAACAGGCTTCGCGGCAGCAGCGTCACGTCGGCGTGCCTTCCGGCGCGAGCGCGGCGGCCTCGTCGTCCGGAACGAACACGTAGCCGAATCCCCACACCGTCTGGATGTAGCGGGGATTCGACGGATCGGGCTCGATCAGCTTGCGCAGCCTCGAAACCTGGACGTCGATCGCGCGGTCGAACACGTCGTGATCACGACCGCGGGCGAGGAGCGTCAGCTTCTCGCGCGCGAGGGGCTGCCGCGGATGCTCGACGAAGACCTTCACCAGCGCGAACTCGCCGGTCGTCAGATGGATCGTCGTTTCGCCGGAGATCAGTGTCCGGGCCGCGAGGTCGAGCGTGAACGGCCCGAACGCGACCTTGCCCTCCGCCGCGGGCGCGCCCGGAGCACGGTGCTCGGTCTGGCGGCGCAGCACCGCATGAATGCGCGCGACGAGCTCGCGCGGATTGAACGGCTTCGGCAGGTAGTCGTCGGCGCCCATCTCGAGCCCGACGATGCGGTCGACTTCCTCGCCCTTCGCGGTGAGCATGATGATCGGCACCGCTTCGCCCGCGCCACGGAGCCGCCGGCACACCGCGAGGCCGTCCTCGCCGGGCAGCATCAGGTCGAGGACGATCAGGTGCGGCGGATCGCGCTGCAGCTTCTTGTCGAGGTCGCGCGCGTCGGGAAGGACCGTGACCTGAAATCCCTGTTCGGTCAGGTAGCGCGACAGGAGGTCGCGCAGGCGCACGTCGTCGTCGATGACGAGGATCTTGGGCGCGGGTAGTTTGGTGACCATGGCAAGAGACTAGCGGCGAATTGCGCAGCGATCGCGGACAACTGTAACCAATTGTAACGCCGGGCTCCGCTGCAACGTCCCGTTTCAATAGCGCGCGTTTCGCGTTGAACGCCGGCGCACAATACGTTCAAAGGAGTCAGGAGCCGCACAATCGCTGCGGCCCGCATTCACCGAAAGGAGTCCAGATGGTGCTTCAGAACAGGATACGCAAGACCACGGTGGTCGCCGCCGCGGCGCTCGCGCTGACGCTGGGCGCTGGCATCACGCTTGCTCAGCCGGGCGCCCATGGCCCGCACGGTCATGGCGCGCCATGGCGACATGATCGGTCACGTGATCGCAGGCGCGCACGACCAGCTCAACCTCAACACGTCGCAGCAGCAGATGTTCGACGCTGCGGTCGCGAGCTCGAAGACCGCGCATCAGACCGGTCAGTCGCTGCACCAGTCGGTCAAGGACGCGCTCACCGCCGAGCTCGCGAAGAGCGAGCCGGATCTCGCGGCCGTCGCCGCGGTGTCCGACAACGCACAGGCGCAAGGTCAGGCGCTGCGCAAGTCGACGCGCGCGCAGTGGCTCGCGCTGTATGCGACGTTCTCGCCGGATCAAAAGGCGGTCGTGAAGCAAACGATTCAGGGCCAGATGGCAAAGGCCGAATCGTTCCGCGAGAAGATGAAGGAGCGGTTCAAAGGCAGGCCCGGCACGAGCGGCTGACGCAAGGACTGTCGTTCTCACGCGCTCGGGCCCGGCGATGCCGGGCCCGACGTTTTACGGCGCTCGTCTCGCCGGCAGCGTTGCCCGCTCCGGTGTTCGTTGCGACCTTGCAGGGCCGCTGCGGCCGCCTCCCTCAAGGTCGCTGCGACGACCGGCTTCAGCAGCAGTCGTATCCCCGCGGATTCCACCTCGGCGCGCGCCGCCACGCTCGTGTCGCCGGAGACGATCAGCGCCGGCGTTTCCAAACCGAGCCGCGAGCGCAACTCCGCGATCGCATCGATCCCCGACGCGCCGTTGGCAAGTCGCAGGTCGGCAATGATCAGATCGACGCCCGAGCGCGAGGTGTCGTCGGCGGCGGCGAGCGCGGCGAGGGCGGAAGTCGCCGCGTCGCCTCCGGCGGCGATCGCCCTCCACGAGGCGAAGAGCGCACGCATGGCGTCGACGACGGCGGGGTCGTCATCGACGACGACGATCCTCGTCCCCGCAAGCGCTTGCGACGGAATCGCCGGGCGCATCGCAGCGGATGCGTGTCGGCTCTCGGCGCACGTCGCTCGCGGCACCGTGATCGAGAAACGCGAGCCGCGCCCCGGCGCTGAATCCATGTCGATCGTGTGCCCGAGGAGCCCGGCAAGCCCGCGGACGATCGCGAGCCCGAGTCCCATGCCGCGCCCGCTCGCATGGTGGCGCGGCACGCCGCCCAACTGAACGAATTCGTCGAACACGCGAGCGCGATCCGCCGCGGCGATGCCGACGCCCGTATCGATCACGTCGATGCGCACCGCATTCGCGCATCGGCGCGCGCCGACGACGACGCCGCCCGAGCGCGTGTAGCGAACGGCGTTCGCGACGAAATTGCGCACGATCCGCTCGAGGAGCACCGGATCGGTGTACACGGCGAGCCGCGTGCGCATCGTCCGCACCGAGAGGCCGTGAGCGATCGCCTGCGGGCCCAGGTCGGCGGCGACCCGCGCGAACAGCGGCTCGAGCGCGAATGCCATGGGCACCGGCTGCAGCGCGCCGGCCTCCAGCTGCGAAAGGTCGAGGAGCTGCGCGAACAGCCCTTCGAGCGCCTCGACCGAAGCGCGGACGCTCGCCACGAGGGGCCTCACGTCGGGATCCCGCGCCTTGGCGGCGAGCGCCGCCGCGAAGAGTCCAACGGCGTGCAGCGGCTGGCGCAGGTCGTGGCTCGCCGCCGCGAGGAACCGGCTCTTCGCGCGATTCGCCGATTCGGCGGCGGCGCGCGAAGCGAGCGCCGCCTCGGTCTGCGCCTTGAGCTCGGCAATCAGGTCGAGGTTTTCGTAGCGCATGGCGAGCGACCGCGTCAGCACGTCGTTGACCTGGCGCCCGAACGTGATCACGAAGCCGAGCACGACGATGAGCACGAGCGCCGTGAACAGGTGCGCGCGGTCGCCTTCGAGCGCGACGCGGACGATCAGCGGCACGAGGACGGCGAGGACGAAGCCGTAGAACGAAGGCCGGTAGACGGCGGTGAGGCTCAGTCCGCCGAGGATCACGCTGAATTGGCAGACGATGAAGAGCGCCTGGTACGGAGCGGAAGCCGGGAACATCGCGACCGCGGCGGCGCCCCACAACGCGCCGGCGACCGTCGAGCCGACCGCCCAGTACGCTCCCCAGCGCCATGCATCGGCGACCTCGGGCCGCGCCTCGGCGATAGGCGCGTGCGAGCACTCCGCGCCAGAGCTGGTTGGCGAGGATCGCGGCGACCCACACGCCCATCGTCGAGCCGCGCTCCTGCTCCCAAAGCACGCCGCACAGAATGACGGCGCCGAGCACCATCGACACGGTCGTCCGGTGCCACGACCGGTAGAGCGAAGCGATCTGGTCCGCTCGCGCATGCGCGAGCAGCGGCGGCGCGATCGCGGCGATCGACATCGGCGCGTGCTCGTGGGACTCTCGTCGTCGCGACGGGCCCGGCCGCTGACTGCGGTCAGCGCAGCGTCGACTCGACGGAAGCGCGGCGGGCCGACAGCGTGTCGACGCTGATGCCGCGTCGCGCGAGCGCGGCGATCGCCTCGGTGCGCGAATGCACATGCAGCGCTTTGAGGATCGCGCTGACGTGAACCTTGACCGTTCCTTCGGAGAGCTTGAGGTCGCGGCAAATGAGCTTGTTCGGCTTGCCTTGCACGAGGAGCTTCAGCACATCGGTCTGGCGCGCGGTGAGACCGAGCGCGCGCGGTTCGACATGGACGCCGTCGCCGTCGGGCATCGGTGCGTCGTCGGGCAACGGGCTCACGCCGCCTTCCAGCACGCGGCGGACCGCGTCGAGCAGCATCGCGCCGTCGGCAGTCTTCGGAATGAATCCGTGCGCGCCTGCGCCGAGCGCGGCCATGATGGTCGCCCGGTCGTGCGTCGCCGAGAGGACGACGACGGGGACGCCCGGATAATCGAGCTTCAGGTCGCCGAGAAAATCCAGGCCGCGTGCGCCCGGAAGCGCGAGGTCGAGCAGCACGAGCGAAACGTCGGGCTCGTTGTCGAGCACGGTGACCGCTTCGCCCGGATCCATCGCCGCGCGAACCTCCATCGCCGGGTCGATCTGGGGAAGAAGCTGCGCAAGCGCTTCGACGACAAGCGGGTGATCGTCAATCACCAGGATTTTCATGGCTATCCCCCATCGCCACGTTTCGCGTCCGGCGCGGGACCGCTCGCGCGCCGACCATGGATGGAACACTATCCTCGATTCGACGTTGCCGACACCTGTAGAAAGCTACAGGTGGGGTGCGCGCTCCCGGGATCGCGTGACAAGCGAGCCGTGCGCGACTCGAGACGAGATCCTTGCGAGGTCGCGCATCACTTGACGCAGGCGTTTCCTACCGGCGTTTCCGGATCGCAAGGCACCAGGCCCTTGAGCTCGAAGATGTAGAAGCGCGGCCGCTCGCTGCAGGAGATCGTCGTCGTCTTGCCGCTCTTGCGGTCGCGCACGTCGACGCCGGCAGCAACGGTTTCCATGCCTTTCGAGCGCGTGAAGACCGTATAGCCGAAATTGCCGGAGACGAAACGCACCGATTGCGTGTAGAAGCCGCCGTGCGTATACGTCGCGGCGTAGAACCGCTTGAGCGAGCCCGCGCTCTCGGCGGGATACTCGAGCTCGACGGCCGTCTCCACGCCGTCCTTGTCTTGCGAGCCGAAGCGATAGAGGAGGTAGCCCGACTTTGCGTCGAGCGGCGAGGGCGCGCACAGCTCGATGAATTTCCGGCTGTTCGCCGCGTCGCAGCCGAAGAGAGGAAACGAGCCGCTCGCGCACGCGTGTGCGGTGGACGAAAGCGCGGCAAGAAAGCCGGGAAGCGCGTAGCGGGCGATCGGTCGAATCATCGCGGCTGCCGCGCGCCCACGCTACGCGCGTCGATTCGAACGCGGCGACTCAGCCGTTCTTCGCGAGCGCCTGCTGCTCGGCGAGCTCGCGGCGCATCGCGCGCAACCGTGTTTCAACGACGGAGGACTGATAGAAGTCGGCGTCGGCCGCCTTGGTCGCGAGCTCGAGCTGGTTGATCGCGCCCTTCAAGTCGCCCTGCCACGCGTAGAACTCGCCCTGGTGCAGGTACTGCTGCGTCCGCTTGCCGAGCTCCGCGTACGTCTCGCGCGGCGATCCGGTGCAGCGGTCCGTTGCTCGGAAACAACGCAAGCTCGCGCTCGAGGAAGACCGCGGCGTCGCGCGCGCGGCCCGCCTTGAGCAGGGCCTCCGGATAGTCGTAGATCAGCTGCATCTTGCTCGGATACTTGGCGAGCGCGCTTTCGAACCGCGCGATCGCACGATCGAGGTCCCCCGATTCCATGTACACGTGACCGGCCATCGCATCGATCATCGGATGCGGCGGTGCGGTCTTCTCGAGGGTGGCGAGCTCGGTCTTCGCGCGCGTGTAATCCTGGGCGCGCAGCAGCGAGGCGACGAGCCCGTAGCGCGCGGCAGCCTCGTAGTTGTACTTGTGCTCGGCGAGCGCCGCGGTGAAGTAGTCGACGGCGTCCTTCGGCGTGCCCTGGTAGCTGCGCAGGAGCGCGCGCACCAGCTGGAAGTCCATCGAGTCGGCAACCTGCCGGTAGGGTTTTCCGTACGCCCGGGCCTGCGCTTCGGCGATCCGCTCGGTCGTCACCGGGTGCGTGCGCAGATACGACGGCGCGGTTCCTTCGGTGAAGCGGCCCTGCCTCTGCAGCCGCTCCATGAACGTCGCCATGGAATTGACGTCGAACTTGGCGGCCTCGAGGCGCTGGAAGCCGAGGCGGTCGGCCTCGTATTCGTTCTCGCGCGTGTAGTTGAGCTGCGATTGGATCGCGAGCCCTTGCGCGGCGGAGACGCCGGCCATGACGGCCTGGCCCGACGATGCCGAGCCGCCCATTCGTGACGCGGCGAGCGCGAGCGCCAGCGCTCCGAGCGAGTACAGGAGCGAGCGCTGCTGAGCGGCCATCGACCGCGTGAAGTGGTGTTGCGTCACGTGCGAGATTTCGTGCGCGAGCACCGCGGCGAGCTCCGACTCGCTCTGGGTCAGCAGGATCAGACCCATGTTGACCGCGATGAACCCGCCGGGCAGCGCGAACGCGTTGATCGTCGGGTCGCCCATCGCGAAGAACTCGAATTCGAACGGACTGTCCGGAGTCGCGGCGACGAGCCGGTGGCCGAGCTCGTTCAGATAGTCGTTGACCTCCGGATCGTCCAGATACGCTCCGGATGCGCGGATCTGGCGGACGACGGATTCGCCGAGCTTGCGCTCCTGGGCCGGCGTCGCGATGCTTTGCGATTCGTCGCCCAGGTCGGGGAGCGCCTGCGTGGAGGGCACGCTCGTTGCGGGCACCGAGGGCAGGCCGGAACCCGAGAATATGGAAGTGCCACTCGTCTCGGGCGCGATCGAGCCCGAGTAGACGCCGCTCGTGCTGCCGGTGGCCGGCGCGCCGGATTGGGCGTATGCGGAGCTCGCGCCCAGCAGCCCCGGCGCGAGCGGCTGGACGACGAGGGCTGTCGCCGCGACCGCCGCCACGATTCGATTGTGGAAGCGGGTGCGGCGCGTGCGGCGAGGTGTTTGCGAGGTCGTCGGGCGAGCCATCAGCCGCCAGCTGAGCGTAGAGAGTGCAATGCTAAGATGCGTTGCATTTCCCGAAGTTCAAACGGAGGTCCCTCGGTGGCTCGCGCAGCGAAAGGAGTGAGGGCAGCCTCCGGAAAGACGCGCAAAACGGGAAGCCGGCCACTGTTCGCTGCAGGGGCACGAGAAACGCCCCATTTTACGCATTTCGACGCCGCCGGTCAGGCGCACATGGTCGACGTCGCCGGAAAGGACGTGACCCGCCGCGTCGCCCGGGCGGCCGGCCGCATCGCGATGCAGCCGGCGACCCTGTCGCTGATCGTGAATGCCGAGGCGAGCAAGGGCGACGTGCTGGGTGTCGCTCGCGTCGCCGCGATCCAGGCGGCAAAGCGGACCTCCGAGCTGATTCCGCTGTGCCATCCGCTGCCGCTCACGCGGGTCGCCGTCGAATTCACGCCGGATGCCAAGGCGAGCGCCATTGCGATCGAGGTCACCGCCGAGACGCTCGCGCGCACCGGCGTCGAGATGGAGGCGCTGACCGCGGCGGCAGTGGGACTTCTCACGATCTACGACATGTGCAAGGCGGCCGATCGCGCAATGCGGATCGAAAACCTGCGTCTCGTCGAGAAGTCCGGCGGAAAGTCCGGGACCTTCACGGCGGCGTGAGATCGCCTTATGATCGCGGGTTGCCGGATGCGCCTCGCGACACCCGCGGATTGCGGCAGGACAACAAGGAGGAGTTCATGGACATGCAAGTGAAGCTGCGCCGCCAATCCCGCCGCGTCGCGCTCAAGGTCGCAATTGCCGGCGCCGCAGCGGCGGCGCTCGCCGGAATCGGCGCCGGTCCCGCAGCCTGGGCGCAGGGAACGGCAATGCCGAAGAGCCCCGTCACGATCAACATCGTCGATCCGTCGCGGGCAATCTCGCGCTGACGCAGGATGCGTTCGAGCTCTACGCGAAGAAGCATCCGAACCTCGTCGCCAAGTTCAACTTCACCAAGGCGCCGGCGCCCGAGATTCCCGGCAAGCTGAAGGCGATGCAGGGCGCGGGCCGGAGCGACTACGACCTCATCCTGACCGGGAACCGACTTTCTGGCCGCCGGCATCGAGCAGGGGCTGCTGATCAAGATCCTGCCCGACAACGCGGCGAAGTTTCCGAACCTGATGGCGAACTACCAGCCGGCGGCCGCGAAGATGCAGGAGCTCGCGCAGGACCACGGCATCGAGGTGACGTTCATGCCGGCGGGACCGCTGCTCGAATACAACCCCGACAAGGTCAAGCAGGTTCCGACGACGCCGGCCGAGCTGCTCGCGTGGTGCAAGGCGAATCCGAACAAGCTGATCTACGCGCGGCCGGCGAATTCCGGTCCCGGCCGCACGTTCATCATGGGCCTGCCGTACATCCTCGGCGACAAGAATCCGAAGGATCCGGTCAACGGCTGGGAGAAGACCTGGGCGTACCTGAAGGAGCTCAACTCCTGCATCGAGTACTACCCGACGGGGACCGGCGCGGTGATGAAGGAGCTCGGCGAGGGCTCGCGCGACATGACGGTGACGATGACCGGATGGGACATCAACCCGCGCGTGCTCGGCATCGTGCCCAAGAACTACAAGGTCGCGCCGTTCAAGGGGATGACGTGGGTCAACGACGCGCACTACATGGTGATCCCGAAGGGCGTCGCGCCGGAGAAAGTCGCGGTGATCCTCGACGTCATGGCGTTCATGCTGACGCCCGAAGCGCAGGCGTACACGTACGACAAGGGCTACTTCTATCCGGGTCCCGCGATCAAGAACGTGTCGCTGTCGATGGCGCCGAAGGAAAGCCAGGATGCGATCAAGGAGTACGGCCGTCCCGAGTACGAGGCGTGGCTCAAGGACTTTCCGCACACGCAGTCGCTCGAGCCGAAGGCGCAGGTCGAAGCCTTCCGCATCTGGGACCAGCAGGTCGGCGCGCAGAAGACCAAGTAGTGTCATTCCGTCGCGATGGACGCGACGGAGATGACTCGCCGCGTTCGACCGTCGCGCTGCGCCGACGTTCAACGCGGCGTTTCCGTGCGTCGGTCGATTTAGCGGCGAGTGACCCTTCCATGAAGCACGACTTCAGCGAATTGCGCCTCGACGCGGTCACGCGCCGTTTCGCCGGCGCCGGCGGCAAGGCGTTCAACGCCTTGTCCGAGCTGACGATGACGATCAAGCGCGGCGAGTTCATCGCGCTGCTCGGGCCCTCCGGGTGCGGCAAGTCGACGGCGCTCAACTGCATCGCCGGACTGCTGCAGCTCTCGGGCGGCAGCATCAAGCTCGACGAGCTGCGGATCGACGTGCTGCCGCCGGAACAGCGCGGCTTCGGGATGGTGTTCCAGAACTACGCGCTGTTCCCGCACATGTCGGTCGAGAAGAACGTCGGGTTCGGCCTCAAGATGCGCGGCGTTTCCGCGGGCGAGATCGCGCCGCGCGTCGCGAAGGCGCTCAAGATGGTCCAGCTCACCGGCCAGGAGCACAAGCTGCCCGGCCAGCTCTCCGGCGGCCAGCAGCAGCGCGTCGCGATCGCCCGCGCGATCGTCATCGAGCCGCCGCTGATCCTGATGGACGAGCCGCTGTCGAACCTCGATGCGAAGCTGCGGATCGAGACGCGCGCCGAGATCCGGCGCATCCACATCGAGCTCGGGCGGGCGACGATCTACGTGACGCACGACCAGGACGAGGCGCTTTCGCTCGCCGACCGCATCGTCGTGATGAAGGAGGGCGCCGCCCAGCAGATCGCGCCGCCGGCAGAGGTCTACGCGCAGCCGGCCAATCTGTCGGTCGCGCGTTTCATGGGCTATCGCAACGTGCTCGAGCTCGACGTCGCGAGCGAGGACGGCGAGCGCGTCACGCTCTCCGGTCCGGACATCCGGCTCGCCGGAACGCGGAAGCTGCCGCTGGCCGGCAAGCGCGCTGCGGTGGCGTTTCGTCCCGAGGAGGCCGCGCTGATCGACGACGCGAGCGCAGCGAACGCGATCGCGGGGCACGTCGTCAACGTCGAGTACGGCGGTCGCGATTCGCTGGTCGACGTCAAGACGCCGGGCGGCACGCTGCTGCACGTGCGCTCGGCCCGCCAGCCTGCGCTCGGCGACGCCGTCGCCGTTCAGGTCCCCGTCGAGCGCGCGCTCGTCTACCCCGCGGAATAGCCATGGCGATCGCCTCCGCCGAGCCGCTGGCGCGCGAGCCCTTCGATCGCACGAAGCTGCTGGTCCTGCCGGCGACGCTCTTCATGGTGCTGCTGTTCATCTACCCGTTTCTCTACGGGCTGTGGCTCTCGTTCGCGCCGAAAGAGGGCGGCGCGCTCGCCAACTACACGCACTTCTTCACGACCGACAATCTGTATCCGACGATCTGGACGACGTTGCGCCTCGCGCTGCCGGCGACGCTGATCAATGTCGGTTTCGCGCTGCCGATCGCTTTCAAGATGCGGGTTAAGACGCGCTATCAGCGCTGGGTGACGACGATCCTCGTCGTGCCGATCACGCTCGGCACCGTTCTGATCGCCGAGGGCATGCTGACCTACTTCGGCCCGAAAGGCTGGCTCGCGCAATTCCTGCAGTTCGCCCACCTGTACGACGGACCGATCCGCCTCACGCACAACTACACGGGCGTGCTGCTTTCGCTCGTCGTGTCCGGGTTCCCGTTCGCGTTCCTGCTGATCCTGTCGTACGTGACCGGCATCGATCCGGGCCTCGCGCGCGCCGCGGCCACGCTCGGCGCGGACCCCAAGGCGCAGTTCCGCCACATCTATCTGCCGCTGCTCGCGCCGGGGCTCGCGATGTGCTTCTGCCTGTCGTTCGTGCAGGCGTTCTCGGTGTTCCCGTCCGCGGTGCTGCTCGGATCGCCGGCCGGCCCCACCCGCGTCATCTCGATCGCCGCCTACGAGGCCGCGTTCGAGCAGTACGACTATTCGCTCGCTTCGGCGATCGCGATGATCATGGGCTTCGTCCAGCTCGTCATCGTCGCTGCCGTGCTGGGCTTGCGCAGCCTCTTCTATCGCGGCCCGGTCGTCGGGGGAAAGGGTTAGCGCATGAGTGCGGCGGCCCGATGACGAAGGCAACGCACGCGCTCGTCGACCGCGCGTGGCGCGGCCTGCTGCTCGGCCTGATGACGCTGTTCGTCGTCAACATCGGGCTGATGATCGCGGCGGTCGCGACGAGCTCGTTCGCGCGGCGCTGGCTCGGCACGTGGCTGCCCGAAGGCTGGACCACGCAGTGGTACACGGCGGCGTGGAAGGAATTCCAGCTCGATTCGGTGCTGTGGGTCACCGTGCAGGTCGTGCTTGCCGTCGTCCTGCTCGCCCTTCTGATCGGCGTGCCCGCCGCGTACACGCTCGCGCGCCGCGAGTTTCGCGGGAAGCGCGCGCTGATGCTGCTCTTCCTGCTGCCGCTGATGGTGCCGCCCATCACCTACGGGATCCCGCTCGCCACGGTGCTCTACAAGGTGCAGCTCGCCGGCTCGATCTACGGCGTCATTCTCGCCAATCTGATTCCTGCGGCGCCGTTCGTGATCCTCGTGATGACGCCGTTCATCGAGCAGATCGACGTCAACCTCGAGTCTGCCGCGCGCGTGTTCGGCGCCGGCACCGGACGCATCTTCTGGCACATCCTCGTGCCGCTTCTCGCGCCGGGGATCCTGGCCGCGTCGCTGCTCGTGCTCGTGCGCACGATCGCGATGTTCGAGCTCACCTTCCTCACCGCGGGCTCCGATTCGCAGACGCTCGTCGTCGCCCTCTACTACGCGGTGTTCGCCGCCGGCGTTCGCGCTCCGCAATCGGTCGATGCGATGGCGATGATGTACATGGCGGTGACGCTCGTGTGGCTGCTGATCGCGCTGCGCTTCGTCAATCCGACGCAGCTCGTCTCGCGCGTCAAGGAGCACCCGCAGGGCGCGCTCTGACGAGCAGGGTCGGACACGCCTCTTCTGCTGCGGCGGACGTCGACTCCAGGGTGAAAATGGTCTCCGACCCTGGATTTCGGTCGAGTGGTTGGACCACTTGACCGCAGTTCGCCGCAGGCAGTAGAGTCGGCCGGCCACGCACCGCCGCCGGCAGAGCGGCGAAATCATCAGGGGGGAGCCCAAGTGCCACTGCGAGCGGTGGAGACGACACGGCTGTATCGGCAGATCGCCGGGCAGATCGTCGCGCTGATCGACAACGGCGAATTCTCCGCGGGCTCGCGCCTTCCACCCGAACGCGAGCTGGCGGGGCTGCTCGGCGTGTCGCGCACGTCGGTTCGCGAGGCGATCATCGCGCTCGAGATCGCCGGGCGCGTCGAGGTGCGGGTCGGCACCGGCATCTTCGTCACCGCTCACGCATCGCGCAAAGTGACGCCTTCGGCGACGGCATCGGTCGGCGACAGCGGGGTCGGGCCGTTCGAGCTGCTCGCCGCCCGCGCGGTGATCGAGGGCGAGACCGCGGCGCTCGCGGCGAAGCACGCGCGAAAGACCGACATCGCTGCCTTGCGCGAAACGATCGTGCGGATGCGCGATCGGGCCGACGACAACGCGGATCGCGACGCCGCCGATCGCACGTTTCACGTGCGCATCGCCGAGGCGACCGGCAACGGGGCGCTCGCCCACGCGGTCGCCGGCCTGTGGGACCAGCGGCGCGGCGATCTCTGGGCGCGGATCGAGGTGCATTTCCACACCGCGGCGCTTCGCGCCAAGACGCTCGCCGACCACGAAGCCATCGTCGCGGCGCTTGCTGCGCGCGACGCCGACGGCGCGCGCAAGGCGATGCATCGCCATCTCGAGCGCGTCGCCCGCGAGTTCCAGCGCCGGTGGGACGAACCGAACGGCGGAGGCGGAGAGAATGCTCGTGCACGCGGAACGGCGCGAGTGAAGACGAAATCGACACGTCGTCGCGCCATACGGCGTATTCGGTCATCGTCATCAGGGGAAGGCTGTCGGGCGTATTTACCGTGACGGAAACCGCCGCGGTCGGCGCCATCCATGCACTGCTCCCCAACCGGCTGCTCAAGTGATGCCGATTCGCCGCGTTTTCGCGTGGTGAGCCGATGAGCGCCTTGTCACGGGCCGCGCTCGGGTCGCTGCCGATCTGGGTGGAGCGGCCGGCCTACGACGTGTCCAAGGTGTCGATCGGCATCGTTCATCTCGGGCTCGGCGCCTTTCATCGTGCGCACCAGGCCGTCTACACCGACGCGGTGCTGCGCAGCGACTCGCGATGGGGCATCTGCGGCGTGAGCCTCAAGACGCCGCGCGTCGGCGCGGCGCTTGGACAGCAGGACGGCCTGTACACGGTGCTCGAGAAGGGGACGGCGGGAACGTCGGCGCGCGTGATCGGAGCGGTGCGCGAAGCGCTCTATCTCGGAGCGGGAATCGAGAGCGTGCTCGCGCGGATCGCCGACCCGGACGTGAGCGTCGTGTCGCTCACCGTGACCGAGAAGGGCTACTGTCACGACCCGGCGAGCGGACGGCTCGATCATGCGCATCCCGAAATCGCGCACGACCTCGCGCATCGGCGCTCGCCGGTCTCCACGATAGGCGTGCTCGTCGCCGGGCTCGATGCGCGCCGCGCTCGCACGGGCAGACCGATCAACGTCGTGTGCTGCGACAACCTGCCGCGCAACGGCCGCACCGTCGAAGGCCTCGTCGCATCGTTCGCGCAGGCGGTGGATCCGGCGCTTGCCGACTGGATCGGCGCGCACGTCGCGTTTCCCTGCACGATGGTCGATCGGATCGTTCCGGCGACGACACCCGCCGACATCGCCGAGGTCGCGCAGTTGCTGGGGTTCGCCGACGCCGTCCCCGTCGTCGCCGAGCCCTTCAGCGACTGGGCGATCGAGAATCGCTTCGCTGCGCCGCGGCCGCCGTGGGAGGACGCCGGCGCGCGCGTGGTCGCCGACATCGCACCCTTCGAGTCGATGAAGCTGCGGCTGCTCAACGGCAGCCACTCGACTCTCGCCTACCTGGGCTATCTGCTCGGCCACGAATTCCTGTGGCAGGCGGCGTCCGACCCGCTGCTCGGGACGCTGATCGAGCGGATGATGGCGATCGAGGTCGTGCCGACGCTCGACGTCCCGAGGGGTGTCGACCTCGCCGGCTACTGCGCACAGCTTCTCGCGCGGTTTCGCAACCCCGCGCTGCCGCATCGGACGCAACAGATCGCGATGGACGGCTCGCAAAAGCTCCCGCAGCGCTTGCTGGCAACGGTGCGCGATCGGCTCGAGAACGGAGGCTCGATCGAGCATCTCGCGCTCTCGATCGCCGGATGGATCCGCTACGCAAGCGGAACGGACGAGCATGGGAAGGCGATCGCCGTCGCCGACCCGCTCTCCGCGCGGTTCGCGACGATTGCCGCGGCGGCACGCGGCAACGCGGCGCAGCTGGCCGACGGATTTCTCGATCTCACCGCGGTCTTCGGCGACGATCTCTCGAGGAATCCGGTCTTCCGCCGCGCCGTCGCGCGCGACGTCGGCGGGCTGATGCGCGACGGGGTGCGCAGGACGCTCGCCGTGCACGTCGCGCAGCGCGGAGCCTAGCGTAAACTTGCCGGATGGAAATCCGACGCGCAAGCGAGCGCGGTCACGCGCAGCACGGCTGGCTCGACTCGTTTCACAGCTTCTCGTTCGCCGACTATCACGACCCGGACCACATGGGCTTCGGCCCGCTGCGGGTGATCAACGAGGATCGCGTGCAGCCGGGGATGGGTTTCGGCACCCATGGTCACCGCGACATGGAGATCATCACGTACGTGCTCGCGGGCAAGCTCGAGCACAAGGACAGCATCGGCACCGGCTCGGTGATCGCGCCGGGCGACGTCCAGGCGATGAGCGCCGGGCGCGGCGTCCGGCACAGCGAGTTCAACCCCTCGCCGGACGAGCCGACGCACTTCCTGCAGATCTGGATCGAGCCGAACGTCAACGGCATCGAGCCGCGCTACCAGCAGACGCACATCGCGAACGACGACAAGCGAGGCACGCTGCGGCTGATCGCGTCGCCTGACGGCGCCGAAGGGTCGGTGCAGATTCGCCAGGACGCGCGCGTCTACGCGGCGCTCCTCGCCGGCGAAGACGCGGTGAGCCACGCGGTTGCGCCGGGACGCCGCGCGTACGTGCACGTCGTGCGCGGAAACGCGGACGTGAACGGCACGGCGCTCTCCGCCGGAGACGCAGCGAAGATCGAGGACGAGACGACGGTGCGCGTCGATCACGCGATCGCCGCGGAGATCTTGCTGTTCGACCTTCCCTGACTCGACTCGCAATGTGATAGGCTAAAAGGGTTGCGGAGCCGACTCGATCGATACAAGACGGCGGCGTGATACAAGAGAACGAAACCAGGAGGAACGATCCAATGAAGACACGTATTTCGCTGTGCGCCGCGCTTGCCTTCGCCACCGCGTCGACTCGCCTCGGCGGCGCGCTCGCGCAGCAGAAGCTGGTGCTCAAGGCGTCCGACGTGCACGCGGCCGGGTACCCGACTGTCGTCGCTGTCGAGGATATCGGCAAGAAGTTGGAGAAGGCCACCAACGGCCGGATCACCGTGCAGATGTACCCGTCGATGCAGCTCGGTGGCGAGAAGGAAGCCGTCGAACAGGCGCAGGTGGGCGCCATCGCTTTCGCGCGGGTTTCAGTGGGCGCGCTCGGTCCTGTGGTCGACGACCTCAACGTGTTCAACCTGCCCTACGTGTTCCGCAACACGGCGCACATGCAGAAGGTGATCGACGGCGAGATCGGCAAGGAGCTGCTCGACAAGGTGACGAACAGCGGCAAGGGACTGATCGGCCTCTGCTGGATGGATGCCGGTGCTCGCAGCTTCTACAACACCAAGCACCCGATCAAGACCATGGCCGACCTCAAGGGCATGAAGGTGCGCGTCATGGGCAATCCGATGTTCGTCGACATGGCGAACTCGATGGGCGGCAACGGCGTCGCGATGGGCTACGACCAGGTTTTCAACGCGCTGCAGACCGGCGTGGTCGACGGCGCCGAGAACAACCCCCCAAGCTTCGTGTTCGACAACCACTATCAGGTGGCGAAGTTCTACACGATCGACGAGCACCTGATCGTGCCGGAAATGCTCGTGTTCTCGAAGAAGATCTTCGACACCATGTCGAAGGCCGAGCAGGCCGATTTGCTCAAGTTCTCCCGCGAAGCGCAATTCGAAGAGCGCAAGCTGTGGATCGAGTACGAGAAGCAGGCGATGGACAAGGCCAGGGCCGCGGGCATCCAGATCATCGAGGTCTCGGCCGCCGACAAGAAGGCCTTCCAGGACGCGGTCAAGCCGGTCTGGGACAAGTACGGCCCGAAATACGCCGAAACCGTCAAGCGCATCCAGGCCGTCAATAGGCGCACCACAAGCGATGACCGGCGCGCGGCCATCGAGTGCCGCCGCCGGCCTCGCGCATGCCCAGCAGGAGCGTTGCGATGAAGGCCGCCTATGCGCGCGCGATGGAGGGCCTTTATATCTTCTGCGCGGTGATTTCCGGGCTTTGCATCGTCATCATGACGCTCGTCATTCCCTGGGGCGTGTTCACGCGCTACGTGCTCAATAGCGCCTCGTCATGGCCCGAGCCGCTTTCGATCCTGCTGGTGATCGTGTTCACGTTCTTCGCCGCCGCGGCGTGTTATCGCGGCAATGTCCATATCGCGGTGGCGATGGTCGTCGACCGACTGCCGCCCGCCGGACAGCGGGCGGCCAACGTCACGCGCGACGTCCTGATGGCGCTGCTCAGCCTGTTCGCGATCGTCTGGGGCATCAAGCTGGTCGAGGCCACCTGGCTCAACACGATCGCGGAATTCCCCTGGCTCTCGGTCGGGATGACCTATCTGCCGATCCCGATCGGCGGCGTGATCACGCTGCTTTTTGTCATCGAACAGGTGTGGATCGGCCCGCCCGGAAAAGACTCGTTCATTCACCGCGAACCGGTCAGCGCCGACTAGAAGCGCGACGAGACCGCCTTGGACGCCTTGATTCTGCTGGGCAGCCTCTTTGCCCTGATCGCCATCGGCGTGCCGGTCGCCTATGCGCTCGGCGTCGCCGCGCTGATCGGCGCGATCTGGGCCGGCATCCCGCTCGAAGCGGTCATGCTCAAGATTTCGGACGGGATCAGCAAGTTCTCGCTGCTGGCGATCCCGTTCTTCGTGCTTGCGGGCGCGATCATGGCGGAAGGCGGCATGGCGCGACGCCTGATCGCGCTGGCCAGCGTGTTCGTCGGCTTCATTCGCGGCGGCCTCGCGCTGGTGAATATCGTCGCGTCGAGCCTGTTCGGCTGCATTTCGGGCTCGTCGGTTGCCGACACCTCGTCGATCGGGTCGGTGATGATCCCGCAGATGGAGCGTGCCGGTTATCCGCGCGTGTTCGCCACCAACGTGACGATCTGCGGCTCGGTGCAGGCCATTCTGATTCCGCCCAGCCACAATGCCGTGATCTATTCGATCGCGGTCGGCGGCACGGTGTCGATCGCGCATCTGCTCGTTGCCGGATTCCTTCCCGGCCTTCTTGCTCGGCCTGGCGCTGAGCATCCTGGTCGTGATCACCGCCTACCGGGAAAACTATCCGAAGGGCGAAGTCGTGCCCTTCCGCAAGGCGGTGAAGGTGGCGATCGAGGCTCTTTGGGGCCTCGTGACCATGCTGATCATCACCGGCGGCATCCTGTTCGGCGTGTTCACCGCGACCGAGGCGGCGGCGGTCGCCTGCGCCTGGGCGTTCTTCGTCACGATGTTCATCTATCGCGACTATCGCTGGCGCGACCTGCATCTGCTCGTGCACCGGACCATGAAGACGGTCGGCATGGTCATGATCCTGATCGCGTTCGCGTCGGGATTCGGCTACATGATGGCGCTGATGCAGCTGCCGGCGAAGGTGACGAACTTCTTCCTCACGATCTCGAGCAACAAATACGTCATCCTGCTGCTCATCAACATGCTGCTGCTGTTCCTCGGCACGTTGATGGACATGGCGCCCCTGCTGCTGATCTGCACGCCGATCCTGCTGCCGGTGGTGCAGACTTTCGGGGTCGATCCGGTGCACTTCGGCATCATCATGCTGGTCAATCTCGGCATCGGCCTGGTCACGCCGCCGGTCGGCTCCGTGCTGTTCGTCGGCTGTGCCGTCGCCAAGCTTACGATCGAGCAGGTCATGCGCAAGATCTGGCCGTTCTACGCGGCGATGTTCATCGTGCTGATGATCGTGACCTATGTCCCGGCCATCTCGCTCTGGCTGCCGCGTCTCATGCTCAACTAGGCGGGTCAGACGGGTTGCTAACCGCGCTCGCGCGAGTCGAGCCAGATCGTCACCGGGCCGTCGTTGACGAGCGCGACCTGCATCACCGCGCCGAAGACGCCCGTCGCGATCGGTTGCCCGCGCTCGCGCGCGAGCGCCGCGACGAAATCGTCGAACTTGGGCTTCGCGACGAGCGGCGGCGCAGCGCCCGACCACGACGGCCGGCTGCCTTTGCGCGTCGATGCGAACAGCGTGAACTGGCTGACGGCGAGAATGGCGCCGCCGGTGTCGACGATCGAGCGGTTCATCACGCCGTCGTCGTCATCGAAGATGCGCAGCGCGACGATCTTGCGCGCGAGCCAGTCGCGATCCTCGTCGCCATCGTCGGCAGCCATCGCCGCCAGCACGACGAGCCCCGGCCCGATCGCGCCGACCGTGCGCTCGCCGACGACGACCGACGCTTCGCGCACGCGCTGGATCAGCGCGCGCATGACCGGCAACATCGTCGACCCGTGCGTCACTTCCTGACGGCCTTGCGGTCCACCTCGGTCACCGTGCCCTTCGACAGCGTCAGCGACGTGATCGTCTCCGGATCGCCCGGCGCGGGCATGTAGGTCCAGCGGGCCGCCTTGCCGTTCTTGCCGCCGACCGTCATATCGGGCTGGCCGAGCTTTGCCAGCACCTCGGCCTCGGTCATGCCCGTGCGCAAGAACTTGCGCTCGGACGCATCGCCGGAAAGCGCGCTCTTGCCGGGCTTGGCGTCGTTGGGCTTCGCCTCGGCGGCCTTCTGCCGCGGGCGCCTTTGCTGGCGGCGCGACGTTGGCGCGCGGTTGCGCCGGCAGCACGGTGATCTCGGGCGGGTCGAGCTGGAAGTTGCGGAGCTCCTTGCCCTGCGCGCAGGGCATTTCCTGGTAGACCGGGCCGCTGTCTCCTTTGCACTTGTAGACGTCGGCGCGCGCGAACGGTGCCGCTGCGAGCGCGGCGACCGCGCAGGTTGCGAGCGCGATTCGGGTCGTCGTGATCATCGATCGTCGGACCGGCGGCCGGGCAGGGGCCGCGGCCGAGGCATTACCATAGCGCTTTTCGCGCCGGCATGGAGTAGGCCCCTCGATGGACTCAAGGATCGCCACGGCGTCGCGCGTCGCCGCGATCGAGCCCTTCCACGTGATGGAAGTGCAGACTGCCGCTCGAGCGCTCGAAGCCGCGGGCCGCAGTGTCGTCCACATGGAGATCGGCGAGCCGGACTTTCCGACGCCCGAGCCGGTTCTCGCCGCCGCACAGCGCGCGATCGCCACCGGCGACATCTACTACACGTCGGCGCTCGGGCTTCCCGCGCTGCGGGAGGCGATCGCCCGCCACTACGCGGAGCACCTCGGCGTCGCGATCTCGCCGGAGCGCGTCATCGTGACCGCCGGATCCTCGGCCGCGCTGCTGCTCGTGATGGCGCTCCTCGTGGACCGGGACCACGAGATCCTGATGTCGGACCCGGGCTACCCGTGCAATCGCCATTTCGTCCGCGTCTTCGAGGGCGAACCAGTTGGCGTCCCCGTTGGTCCAACCACCAAATATCAGCTGTCCGCGGCCCTGATCGAGCGTTCCTGGTCGGAGCGCACCCGCGGGGCGCTGATCGCGTCGCCGTCGAATCCCACCGGCACGCAGGTCCCTCCCGACGAGTTGCGAAGCATCGCGGCTTGCATCGCGCGGTTGGGCGGGCGCCTCATCGTCGATGAAATCTATCTGGGTCTTACCTATGACGGCGAACCGCAAACGGCACTTTCGATCGCGAGCGTGCACGCCGACGACATCTTCGTGGTCTCGAGCTTTTCCAAATACTTCAACATGACCGGCTGGCGCCTCGGCTGGGTGGTCGCGCCGGAGCGGCATGTCCGCGATCTGGAGAAGCTCGCGCAGAACCTCTACATCTCGCCGCCGACGGTCTCGCAGCGCGCCGCGCTCGCGTGCTTCACTCCGGAAACGATCGCGCTCGTCGAGGAGCGGCGCCGGGCGTTCCGCGATCGCCGCGATTTCCTGGTTCCGGCGCTGCGGGAGCTGGGCTTCGGCATTCCGGTGATGCCGACGGGCGGGTTCTTCGTCTATGCGGACAGCTCCCGATTCGGCGCCGACAGCCAGGTTTTCTGCCGGGATCTGCTCGAGGCAGTCGGCGTCGCGATCACGCCCGGGCTCGACTTCGGACACCACCGCGCCGAATCGCACGTGCGTCTCGCCTATACGATCGGCATGGCGAAGCTCGAGGACGGCATCGAGCGGCTGCGGCGTTTCGTGGGGTCGCGATGATCAGAAGCAGAAGGCTGCGGCTGTGGTGGGCGCAACCCTCCGGGCTTCACGAGAACCGGGCGCCCTCCGGGTTGCGCCCACCACAGCCCGGCACACGGCGCGCCCGTCCTCACGAGAACCGGGCGCCCTTCGGGTTGTGCCCGCCGCGGCCGTCTCATCGTCGCGTGCGACTCGCTGCCGTCGCCCTCGCGGCGCTCGCGCTCAGTGGATGCTCGGCCGTCGAGTTCTACTGGCAGGGGCTCACCGGGCAGGTCGACATCCTGACGCGCGCAAAGCCCATCTCCGAGGTGATCGAGAGCACGGCGGACCCGGCGCTGAAGGATCGGCTGGCGAAGCTGCAGGCGATTCGCGCGTTCGCCTCGCGCGAGCTCGCGTTGCCCGACAATCGCAGCTACACGAGCTACGCCGACCTCGGCCGGCCGTTCGTCCTGTGGAACGTCTTCGCGGCGCCGGAGCTCTCGCTCGCGGCGCGCCAGTGGTGCTTCCCCGTCGCCGGATGCGTCGCGTATCGCGGCTACTTCTCCGAGAGCGATGCGCGCGCCGAGGCCGCGCGGCTCACGGCTGAAGGCGACGATGTGCACGTCGGCGGCGTGCCCGCGTATTCGACGCTCGGCTATTTCGACGACCCGGTGCTGTCGACCTTCGCGCGCTACCGCGAGGTCGAGCTTGCGCGGCTCATCTTTCACGAGCTCGCGCATCAGGTCGTCTACGTCAAGGACGACACGGCGTTCAACGAGTCTTTCGCGGTGTCGGTCGAGGAGGAGGGGGTCGCCCGTTGGCTCGCTCAGGAAGCCAAGCGGCGCGATCCGGCGGAGGCCGCGCGGCTTGCCGCCGACTTCGAGCGCGGGCGGCGCAGTCGATCCGACTTTCGCGCGATGATCGTCGCCGCCCGCGAGCGCCTCGCCGATATCTACGCGAGCAACGCGAGCGACGACGAAAAGCGCGCGGCCAAGGCCGCCGTTTTCGCCGACATGCGCGCCGAGAACGAGCGCCGCAGGGCCGCAACCGACGGCACGACGTCGTTCGACCGCTGGTTCGACGCCGGCGCGAACAACGCCGGCATCGCCGCTTACGGCCTATACGCCGACCGCGTGCCGCAGTTCAAGGCGATCCTCGAAGAGGAGGGCGGCGACCTTCCGCGGTTCTACTCGCGGGTCAAGACGCTCGCCGCGCTCTCCCGAAGCGAGCGCGACGTCGCGCTCGCGCACGCCGCGGGGCCTTAGGCGCCCAAGCGGGAGCGATGCCGCGAATGCGGGCGCCCCGCAAGCTATCCGCTTGTTTTGCCGGCAAAAACCCGTTAGAATCATCGATTCCCTTGCCTCACCCCTTGCAGACGGGGGAGGCCGCCCGGCGAAAGCGTCCGCATCGCGATCGCCTCACCCAGACCAGAAGGAGTGCTCTGCATGCGTCACTACGAAGTGGTGTTCATCGTGCATCCCGATCAGAGCGAGCAGGTGCCCGCGATGATCGAGCGGTACCGCACGACCATTGCCGGCAAGAACGGCCGGATCCACCGTCTCGAGGACTGGGGCCGCCGCCAACTGGCGTATCCGATCGCCAAGGTCCACAAGGCGCACTACGTGCTCATGAACATCGAGATCGACCAGGAGACCCTGGACGAGCTCGAGCACGCGTTCAAGTTCAACGACGCGGTGCTCCGTCACCTGATCGTCGCGATGGAAGAGGCGGTGCTCACGCCGTCGCCGATGATGCGCGAGGAGAAGTCGAAACCCTCTCGCGACGGCGACCGTGGCGATCGCGGCGACCGTGGCGATCGTGGCGATCGCGGCGACAGGGGTGAGCGCGGGGACCGGGGCGAACGAGGCGAGCGGGGCGAGCGCGCTCCCAAGCCGGCGCCTGAAGCAGCGCCGGAGGCCGCGCCCGCCGGCACGCCGACCACGACTGCCTGAACGCACTCGCCGATCGGGACAACCAAAGACCGACGTGCCCGGCGCAAACCGGTTGACGCTGGACGCGACACTCGCGCAATGCAGCGATCTTCGATACACGCCCGCAGGGATTCCGGCGCTCGAATGCGTGTTGAAGCACGCGTCGATCCAGCCCGAGGCGGGCGGCAATCGGAAGGTCGACTGCGAGATCGCCGCGGTGGCGTTCGGTGAGCCGGCCGTTGCGCTGGCGAGAGTGCCGGCCGGGACCGCGCTGCGCTGCAGCGGCTTCATCGCTCGCCGCTACCGCACCGGAGTCAGCGTCGCGCTGCACGTCAATGAATTCGAAACGCTAGACAACGCATTGGAAGGAAACTGAGATGCCTCGTCCGACAAGCAGGTTTGGAAAGAAGAAAGACGGCAAGAAACGCGAGCGCGGGAACAACCTGTTCAAGCGCAAGAAGTTCTGCCGCTTCACCGCCGAAGGGGTGAAGACGATCGACTACAAGGACATCGAGGTCCTCAAGGACTTCATCCAGGAAAACGGCAAGATCATGCCGGCTCGCATCACGGGCACCAAGGCGCGCTACCAGCGCCAGCTCGGCGTCGCGATCAAGCGCGCGCGCTTCCTCGCGCTCGTCCCCTACACCGATCTGCACTAGAGGACGGAGGCCGCGATGCAAATCATTCTGCTCGAAAAGGTCATCAACGTCGGGGATCTGGGCGAGGTCGTCAAGGTCAAGCAGGGCTATGCGCGCAACTACCTGATCCCGCAGGGGAAGGCCAAGCGCGCCACGCCGGAGAACATCAAGCTGCTCGAGGAGAAGCGCGCGGAGCTCGAAAAGGTCGCCGCGCAGCGTCTCGCCACCGCACAGGAGCAGGCGGCGAAGATCGAGGGCATGCAGATCAGGATCGCGCAGAAGGCGGGCGTGGACGGCCGGCTCTTCGGCTCGGTGACGAACGTCGACATCGTCGAGGCGCTCGCTGCGCAAGGCGTCACGATCGAGAAGGGCGCGGTCCGCATGCCGGAAGGGCCGCTCAAGCACATCGGGGAGTTTCCCCTCGTCGTAGCTCTCTACCTCGACGTCACGGCGAACATCACCGTCACCGTTGTCGCCGAGGCGGTGCCCACCAGCTGAGGCGCACGCCACGGGCTTCGCGCCGACGCGCGGAAGCCCACCGCGCGCGGCGCGTGCTTGTTCGTCGGTCAGCATTCCGCCTGGCCGCTCCGGGCTGTCGCGGCGTCGAGTTCTTGCCTGAAGCATTGCGGCTACATCGGCGACGGTGGGAACCTGCAGTAGCGAGCCGTGCGTGGCGGAGACCCGGCGGAGGCGCACGCCTCCTTTGATCAGATTTCCCCACCCAAGCAAAGGATCGCCCACCATGTCTGACGAGTCATGCGCCGTGATGACCAGTACGGGACCTGGGTGGGGTCGGGCACGATACGACCAGTGCGCCCATCGCTGAGCTTCGCCAACCTTGGTCAAGCGACGCCGGTGGTCGAGCCCTAAACGGTGCAGGAATGCGTGATAAACCTTCTCCTGAAGCAGTCGCGGTCTCGGATGCAGGATCCTGCTCATCGTCGCCCGCCACGGGGTTCGTCTGACCCTTACACGCGGCTCGAAAGCGTCGAGCAATGCGAGCAGGCCGACGTCCTCGCCGGCGGTCGCCAGTTGCTGTGCGATCTCGAACGCCACGACACCGCCGCTCGAATAGCCTGCGATGAAGAAAGGTCCGCGAGGCTGCCTCTCCCGCATGGCAACTATGCAATCCGTCGCGATGTCCTCGATCTTCCGGCGCGGCGATTCGCTGCCGTCGATGCCGCGGGCCTGGAGACCGATCACCGGTTGCTCGGGATGAAGGGCAGCTGCCAGCGCGTAATAGTGAAAGACGTTGCCGCCGATCGTGTGAGCGACGAAGAGACAGCGTTTGCTGCCCCCGGGCTTGATTGGAACCAGCACTCTGGCCGAGCCCGAATTTCCGCTGGTCCCGAGCAACGCCGCTTGCCCGGCGATGGTGCCGCCCTCGTGCCAGAACGCGTTGAGCGCAAGGCGCCGGCCAAAGGCACGCTCGATCCTTTCGACCGTTCGCGCGGCAAGCATCGAGTGCCCGCCTAGCGCGAAGAAGTTGTCGTTGACTCCAACGGAGCCCACACCCAGAACATCGCGCCAGATCTCTGCCAACGCTGTTTCGACGGGTGTCCGCGGCAGGATGAGTCCCTCGCTCGTCTCGGGGCGAACGCGCTCCGGATCCGGAAGTGCCTTTCGGTCCAACTTGCCGTTCGGCCGGCGGGGCAGTTCTTCCATCCGGACGAAAATCGACGGCACTGCGTGTGCGGGGAGGCGATTCTCCACGAAGCTGCGCAGATCCGCGATCGTCAGTGCCCGCTGCGTGGCCACGAAATAGGCGACGAGCTCGTTCTCTCCGGCTGTGTTCGGCTTGGCCACGACCGCCACGTCGCGTACGCCCGCATTGCGCAACACGCGTTGCCTCGACCTCTGCGGGCTCGACGCGGTAGCCGCGTATTTTCAGCTGGTCGTCGACGCGCCCGATGAACTCGAGCGAACCGTCCTCTCGCCATCGGACGCGGTCTCCCGTCCGATACATCCGGGCAGCCGGGTCGTCGACGAAGGGATTCCTGACGAAGCGGGCATCCGCGGTAGCTGGCTGGTTCAGGTAGCCGATTGCCAAATTGGAGCCGCCGGCGTACAGCTCCCCGGGTACTCCGATCGGCGCGGGCTCAAGGTTCGCGTCGAGGACATAGACCTTCTTGCTGGGAATCCGGAATCCGAGATTGCCCAATGGCCTGACGCCGCCACGGTCGCAGCGGCGAAGGGCGAGCGTGGGGGCTTCGGTCGTGCCGTAATACGACCAAAGACCCGCGGAGAGCGTGTCGCAAAATCGCTCCTCCAGGTCCGCAGGCAACGGCTCGCCGAAACAGGCGACGTGCCGCAGCCCCGTGCACGCCTCCAGCCCTCCCGCGTCGACGAGCAGCCTCAGCAGCGAGGGCACCAAAGTGATCAGGGTGATCCGTTCCTCGCGCAGAACCTTCAGGAGCGGCGCGACGTCGGCGGTCTTTCCGGCTCCGGCGATGACCATCGTTCCGCCGGTGAGGAGCGGCCAGAAAGTCTCACGAACTAGGAGCGTCGAGTCGAGCGTCGTCTTCAGAACGTGCCGATCCGAGGCGCGGATTTCGAACGGGGCGCCCGAACGGGGATCATGAGCCATCGCAGCATGGCGTTGAGCAATGGCCTTCGGCATTCCCGTCGACCCCGAGGAGAATATCACCGTCGCAAGATTGTCACCCGTCACGCGCACTCCCGGCGAGACCGACGCCGATGCGGCAATCGCCGCTTGCTCCGAATCGAGGAGGAGCGTAGCGATCCGACTACAGGTGTGATTCCGAAGGAACCGCTGCTGCGTGACAATGAGAGCCGGCTGCACCTGCTCCACCAATGCCTTGAGTTGGGCGGGTGGATACGACGGCTCCAACGGCACGTAGGCTCCGCCGGCCTTGAGGATTCCGAGTAGCGCGATCACCAGCTCTGGCGAGCGCTCCAGACTGATCCCGACGAGTACATCCGCCCCTACGTGGCGCTCGCGCAAGTAGTTCGCGAACTTGTTTGCTTCGGCGTCGAGCTCCCGGTAGGTCAATCGCTCGCTGCCAGAAATGATCGCGATGGCCTCTGGCGTTTGCGCGACCTGCGACTCGAACGCTTCGTGGAGAAACTTCCGTGGAACCGACGGGCCCGCGGCGGCCGGCCGATTCCAGTCCTCGAGCAGCTGTTCACGTTCGCTGACGGTTAACAGCGGCAACACCGAAATCCGCTTTTCGGGATTTTCCAGCATGCCCCGAAGCAGGATCGGAAAATGCCCCGCCATACGCCGGATTGTCGCTGCCTCGAACAGTTCGGCGTTGTAGTCGATTCTGCCGTCGAACCGTCCGGGGCCTCCCGCTACGCGCACCGACAACTCCTCGCTGGCAGCACTCGCTCCATTCTCGACGCAGTCCCCCTCCAACTCAGTAGAGATTCGGCCGTCCGGGAGTGCGGCCGAGTAATCGAACGCGACCTGATAACACGTTGTGACGCAACCGCTTCCGGATGAGTGGGTCAGGTTGCGCGACGCCGGCAGGCACGAGCCCGGGCTCAGTGCCGGCTTGTCGCAGCGCGGTGCGCACCCGTTCGACGAGTGCGCCAGCCTCGGGATCGTCGGCCATACGGACACGGATCGGCAGAAGATCCGATCTCGATCGGTCAAAACCGCCCGTCGCGTCCGGATTGGCCGTCGAAAGTGGAACTCCGACCAGGACATCCTCGTTGCAGTAGCGATGCAACAGCACCGCGAACGCCGACAGAAGCGTTGACACGATGTCGTCGTGCGTCGAGGTGCCTGCGCGATCGAATGCGCTTGCGAGGTCAGACGGACAACGCCAGCGTCTCGGATGCCCCGCGATACATCGCTGCCGGCCGCGCCCGATCGCGTCGGCAGCGGCAGAAGCCTCCTGGGAACATTCGCACGATGATCGGGAGGTCTCTACCCGCGTGCCGCTCGGGGGTCATGGTGACTTCGTGATCCTGTCATTGCCTCAGCCGGCGACGTTCACGTCGCTCTGCAGCTGCATCCCAGTAACCGGCGCTCGCCGCTGCGACGGGCAACTGCTCGTCGGGCGCCGCGGCGAGTTTTTCGAGCAAAGTCCGGTATCCGGACAGGAATGCCCGCATTCGGAATGGCGAAAACAGAGCACGCCGGAAAGTCAAGACCAGTTCCAGATCCTGCTCCCGTCGAATCAGAAGCAATTGGAGAGAACTCGAAGGAAACCATAGGCTTGGTTGCAAACTGCTCGAAGCCAAACCGGGAATCTCCAGCGCGTGCGTCAACCCGTCCGTGAAGTTAAAGCTGGGGACGTTCGTCCAGTGCTCCGGATGCGCGGGCCCTCGGTCGGGATACACCAGTTCCAGAGGAACATCCTGATTCAGGAACGCCGCCCTCCAGACATCCCTGACGCGAGCCGAGCACCTTGCGGAACGTGGGTCGGCCCGAGAGGTCATTGCGCAGAATGATGCGCTTGCAGAAACAGCCGAACAGGTCGTGGGTCTCGATGCGATTGCGACCGTCGAACAGCGGGCTTGTAAGTATGTCCGTTCGGCCCGTGCAATGGCTGAGAAGAACGTTCCATGCCGCAAAGAGTGTGATAGCCAGCGTGCATCCTTCCTGGCGGCCGACTTCTTGCAGCGCGTCCACAAGCGGCTCGGTCACGACGAGCGTGTGGCGCAGGGCGCTGTCGTCTAGCGGCATCGATTGTTGCAGATGAGCATGCCGTGGGATCGGCGACGCCGCATTCGCCAGGTGCCTTCTCCAGAATTCAGTTTGGCGCTTAGGATACTTCCCCCTGCAGATATCGCTGTTCCCAGCGCGCGAAGTCCCGCGGCTGGATTGGCAGCGGCGGGAGCGTCAGCCGCTGCCCCTTGGAGAATGCGTCATAGAGCACCGGCAATTCCCGGTAAATAATGGTCATCGACCGGCCATCGCTGACCATGTGACTGATGTTGAGCACGAGCACGTGATCATCTGTGCCGATCTGAAGCAGGGCGGCGCGCAACATCGAGTCCCGCGTGAGGTCAAACGTGCGACGCTTTTCTTCCTCGAACATGCGCTGCGCAGTGGGGAGCCTCTCGCATTCCGGAAGAGAGCTCAAGTCGATCAGCGGGATGTCAAGGCGGCCCGGCGCCGAAACTACTTGGCAGGAAACACCACCGATTTCAGCGAAGTTGGTACGGAATGCCTCGTGGCGTTCCAGCAGGGACTGCAATGCCTCCCGCAGGGCTTCGGGGTAAAGGCGCCCCTTGAAGCGATGGGCCCTGCAAATATTGACCGTGCTCCGCCGGATGCTTTGGCGGAGACTCCAGAACTGCAATTGGGAGCAGAGGAGGGGGAACGGCTCCGTATCGGGTGCCGCAGCCACGATCGGGATCTCCAGTTCCGCTTGGAGCCTGTGAACGGCTCCCAGGCGGCCGAGCAGCCTCGCAGGTGTCGGTGTTTCGAACAGACTGTTGAGCGGCAAATGGACTCCAAGTTCGCGCCGGATCCGGGATGCCGCCTGGACGGCCAGCAACGAGTCGCCGCCCAACTCGAAGAAGTCATCGTGCATGCCTACACGGTCTCGCCCCGAGAGTTGGGCGAAGATTCCGGTGACACGCTTCTCGGTCGGCGTGCGAGGGGCAACGAACGACGGATCGACCTCCAACTGAACCGTGCTCACGGCGGGGAGGGCACGCCGATCCACCTTCCCGGTTGGCGACAGCGGAAATTCCGCGAGAAGCACGAACATCGCGGGGACCATGTACTCGGGCAATCTCTCTCGCAAGTACTGTCGCAGCTCCATCGCTGCAGGAGGAGCGGCCGCGAGCCGGGGCAGCACGTACGCTGCCAGCCGCTGTTCGCCCGGGCGGTCCTCGCGCAGAAGGACCACCGCCTGACGTACTTGTGGGTGCTGTGCCAGAACTGCTTCGATCTCGCCTGGCTCGATGCGGAATCCGCGCAGCTTGACCTGGTGATCGAGCCGTCCGATAAACTCCAGGTTGCCATCGCTTCGCCAACGAACGAGATCGCCTGTGCGGTACAACCGCGCACCGGGCAATCGCTGAACGGGTCGGCGATGAACCGTTCGGCGGTCAACTCCGGCCGTGCCAGATAGCCGCGGGCCAGACCTTCCCCGCCAATATAAAGCTCGCCGACCGCCCCGATCGGGGTCAACTGCCGTGCCGGGTCAAGCACCAGGACCGCGTGTTCGCGATCGGCCGCCCGATCGGAATGTTCGTTGCGTCGGGCGGAACGTCCTCGACGGGAAAGTACGTGGCGAATGTGGCCGTCTCCGTCGGACCGTACATGTGCAGCAACCGCTGCGGTGGCCGCCGCTTCAGCACATCGCGGAAACGCGACGGATCGGCTTTTTCGCCGCCCACAAGAAGGTAGCGAAGACCGCAAAAGGCATCGGGTGTTGCGTCGACGATGTGATTGAACAACTGTGTTGTCAGGAACGAAATCGTGATCCGCTGTGCACGAAACTCATGGGCGACCCGCTCCGGATCCAAGGTGAGGTCGCGCGGGAAGATCACGAGCTTCGCGCCATTGAGCAGCGCACCCCAGATCTCGAAGGTGGCGGCGTCGAAGGCGGGGTTCGACACCTGCGCGATGCAGTCGGTCGGCCCGACCTCGAGATAATTCGTGTCGAGGACGAGGCGCAGCACGTTGCGGTGCTCGACCAGCACTCCCTTCGGCGCACCGGTCGAGCCCGAGGTATACATGATGTAGGCGAGGTGGTCGCAGTCGACCACCGTCGGCAGGTTGGTCGCGGGCTCGCCATCGAGCGCGAACGCGTCGTCGAGGCAGATAACGTGCCCATGATGCTGGGGCAGGTCCGCCAACAGGCTTTGTTGCGCGAGCAACACCCGCGCCTGCACGTCGCGAAGCATGAACTCGAGACGTTGCTTTGGATAAGCAGGGTCCAGCGGCACATAGGCGCCACCGGCCTTCGCGATACCCAGCATGCCGATCACCAGTTGCGGCGAGCGCTCCGCGAAGATCGCCACTGGCGTGTCCGGCCCGACGCCCAGAGCGCGCAGGCAGTGCGCGAGGCGATTCGCCCGGGTGTTCACCTGCTCGTAGGTCCAGGTCTCGCCCCCGAAGGCCAACGCCGTGGCGCCCGGCGATCGCGGCGACCCGCGCCTCGAAGGCACGCGGGATGCTTCGATCCCGGGGAACGGGCATCGGCGCAGGATTCCAGTCGATGAGGAGTTTCCGCTGCTCCGACGCGGAGAGGATCGCGAATTCGCCCAGAGTCTTCTCCGGGTGGGCGGCAAATGCATCCAGTAGAGCCTGCACGTGCCCGAGAATGCGCGTTGCGGTGTCCTGCTCGACGCGATGGCTGTCGTAGGTCAGCTCGATGAGCAATCGCGGCCCCAGGTGGCCTGAGAGCACCAGAGGGTAGTTCGTTGTTCCGATCAGGCGAAAGCTCCTACCCGCCCAGTCACCGCCTTGACGCTGCAGGATCGAATCGAGCTGAAAATTCTCGAACACGACGAGGCTCTCGAACAGCGGTTCTCCCGCGGGAACGTCGCTCAAGCTCCGAATCTTCCCCAGGGAGGCGTGCTCGTGGTCGCGCATGGCGACCCACTGCGAGCGAAGATGCTGCAACCACTCGGCCAGCGCCATCGACGCCGGCACCGTGATGCGCATCGGCACCGTGTTGATGAGCAAGCCTACGATCGATGCGATTCCCTCGACGGGGGCGCCGCGGCAGGCGCGCGTCGCACCGAAGAGGACATCGTCCGCGCCGGAATAGCGGCTCAGCAGGAGGGCCCATGCGCCTTGGAGCAGCGTATTGAACGTGACCCGCTGCGCGTCGGCCAGCTGTCGCAGCTCGGATGTCCGCTGGTCCGTCAGCCACGCCTGGAGCGTACGGTGTCGGTCCTCATGGCTTTTCGACTCGGTGATCTCTCCGGGCAGCGGTGTTGCGCGAGGAAAGCCCTTCACCCGTTGGCCCCAGTATTCGTTCTCTCGACCGAGATCCCGCGCCGACAGCCAGCGTACATAGGCTTCGAACGCGCTTGGCAATTCGAGGCACGATTCGACGCCTTTTCGATGCGCGTCGTAAATGTCGAACAACTCCCGCAGCAGCAGCAGGCGGGAACGGCCATCGAGCAGCGCGTGATGTGACGTCCAGACAAGGCGGTAATCGCGCTCCGCCATGCGGACCATGCACAATCGCCAGAGGGGTGCCTGGTCGAGCGCAAAGGCCCGATGACGATCTTTTCGCAAAAAGGCATCCAGACGGCGATCGTTTTCCACCGGTCCGGCATCCGTCCAGTCCAGTTGCTCGATGTGGCACACGACGTTCGAAACGACCTCCTGATCGGGCTCGCTCCCGTCTTCGAGATGGAACGCTGTTCGCAGCACCGCGTGGCGGTCGACGATGCACTCCCAAGCGGCCTGGAAGCGCGCCAAGTCGACCGCTTCGTGCAGCGTGCAGATCATCTGCTGCACATAGACGCCGGCACTCGGATCGCGCAGGCTGTGCATCAGCATGCCCTGCTGAGCTGGCGTCAACGGGTACCTCGCGTTCACGGCGATATCGTTCAACATGGACAGGCTTGGACGGGAGTAGACCTGTGGAAGTAGCAATTTTAATGCCACTGGCCCTCGCAGCTCGCCCATCGGCGCGCGGGTCCGTCACGAGCTAGAATCGCTCACGCGTGTCCGCTTGGCGTCCAGGCGGGCGGCAGGTCTTTTGCGGAAGGGCCGTCTGCAGACCGTTGGACGACGCCTTGGCGCAGTGCTTCCGTGGCGAATTCCGTGAGGTGGGTGCGGTGAACATCGACTCCCAGACGCTCGACAAGCTGCGCCACGTCAGCGTCGCAACGCTGTGCACGCAGCTCTTCAAGCGCGGGCTGCGCAACGTCTTCATCCAGGGCATCTCGCGGCTGACGAAGCCCTCCGGCGGCAATCTGGTCGGCCCCGCGTTCACGATGCGCAACATCCCGGCGCGCGAGGACCTCGACCACATCGGCGTCTTCGAGAACCCCGAGCACCCGCAGCGCAAGGGCATCGAGAGCGTGCCGCCGGGCCACGTGCTCGTCATCGACTGCCGCGGCGAGACCCGCGTCGCCTCGGGCGGGCAGATCCTGACGACGCGCCTCAAGGTGCGCGGCGCGGCGGGGCTCGTCTCCGACGGGCCCGTGCGCGACAGCGGCGCGATCGCGGCGATGGATTTCCCGGTCTACTGCGCCGGCGGAAGCGCGCCGCTCAACCTCATTCACCATCACGCGATCGATCTCAACGTGCCGATCGGCTGCGGCGGCGTCGCGGTCTATCCCGGCGACGTCATCGTCGGCGACGACGAAGGCGTCGTCGTGATTCCGCAGCACCTCGCCGACGAAGTCGCAACGGACGCCGCCGAGCAGGAGATCATGGAAGCTTTCGTGCTCGAGCGAATCGAAGCGGGGGCGGCGCTGCCGGGCACGTATCCGCCGAACGCGGAGACGCGCGCCGCCTACGCGGAGTGGCGCAAGAAGCGCGGCCGCTGACGCGCGCACCGCGAACCTCTCGAGCACAGCCGAGGAGCATCAGGATGAAGAGAGCAATCAGGATCATTGCCGCATTGGCGCTTTTCGCCACGGCGTTCGGCGCTGCCGCGCAGGACAAGGTCGTCTACCATTTCGACAGCGGGCTCGCGCAGGCGACGAAGGGCCTGCGCAACATCCGCAACCACCTCGACATCGACCCGAAGGCGAAGATCATCGCGGTCGCGCACGCCGAAGGCGTCGACTTCCTGATGGAAGGCGCGAAGACGAGCAACAATCAGGAATTCGCCGCGCTGGTCTCCGATCTCTCGGCGCGCGGCGTCACGTTCGAGATCTGCGAGATCACGCTGAAGAACCGCAATCTCAAGAAGGAGCAGTTCATCCTCGGGCCGAGCTTCACGCCCTCGGGGGTCGTGCGAATCGCGCATCTGCAGGCGCAGGAGCACTACGCCTACATCAAGCCCTGAACGCGCAGCCTCGAAGCCGCGCGGCGAGGGGCCGTCAAGGCTTGACGAAGCGCAGCGCGAACTTGTCGGTGGGCACCTTCGGCTGGTTCGACGATTCGTCGCGCGGATCGGCTGGATTGCGCAGGAAATCGCCCTCCGCGTCGAGCACGAAGCCCGCCTGACGGACCTCGGTCAGCACCACCGTCTCGTCGATCCGGTGCAACGTCTTGCCGGCGCTGATGCCGGTGCCCTTGATCGCCGAATGATCGATGACGACGAGCCTGCCGCCCGGCTTGAGCGCGGCGAACAGCCGCTGGTTCATCTTCGCGCGGTCGACCGGCAGATAGCTGATGTCGTGGTAGTTGAGGACGATCGTGATGAGATCGAGCTTGCCGGCGTCACCGGGAACCGGGTCCTCGAACGGGCGCGCGACGACGACGAGGTTCGCCTGCGGCTGATCGGCCATCCGCTTCGTGAGCGCTGCGCCGGGCTGCGGCGTCTGCGCCCACACCTTCCCCGTGGGCCCGACCGCAAGCGCGAGGAGCTGCGACGTGTAGCCCGCGCCGGCGGAGACGTCGAGCACCTGCATGCCGGGTCGCACCTGCGTGAACGGCAGGAACTCCGCGGGATGCCGCGATGCGTCCATCCGCCGGTCCTGGTCGGTGCGAATCGGGCTCGCGATCACGCCCTGATAACGCTCCGCCTGCGCGCGCGTGTCTTCGGGCATCGGGCTCGCACAACCGCTGAACGCCGACACACCGCCGACGCCGAGCCAGAATGCGAAGGCGAAGCAGGGCGTTACGAAGATGCGGCACGGTCATGCGTGTCTCCGGTTCGAGGGAAGCATCCGTGAGCGCCCGTGGCGTTCGGGGTCGGCGCGGTCGGGCCAAGCTTATCAGCATCGCCGCGGACGGACGGCTCGCGCCGAGGGATTGAGCTCGACGCCCGAATTGACCGCGCGTTGCGGGCGGACGCACGCGCATTCGGCCAACAGGAGATCGGGCGCAGCGGCGCAGACTGTTAGAATTGGCGTGCGCCGGGGTCCACCGCACTCGCGGATTGGAAAATCCGCGGCGTCCACACGCGACGATACGAGATCGAGAGCCCGCGGCCCTGATCCCCAAGGGGCGCAAGCCGCGACCCAACCCGATGCCCGACGATCCGCAACTCGACAGCCTGAAGCTTCCTCCGCATTCGCTGGAGGCGGAACAGTCGGTGCTCGGCGGCCTGCTCCTCGACAACGAAGCTGTCGACAAGGTCGCCGACGTGCTCGCCGACGCCGACTTCTACAGTGAAGCGCACCGGCTGATCTACGCGCACATCCTGAAGCTCGCCGCGGAGGCGAAACCGGCGGACGTCGTGACGGTGTCGGAGTCGCTCGCGTCGGTGCAGAAGCTCGAGTACGTCGGCGGTCTCGTCTACCTCGGCGCGCTGGTGCAGAACGTGCCGACCGCCGCGAACATCCGCCACTATGCGCACATCGTCCGCGATCGCTCGATCCTGCGCCAGCTCGCGGCAACCGCCGGAGACATCGCCGATTCCGCGTACAACCCGCTCGGCCGCAGCGCGAAGGAGGTGCTCGACCAGGCCGAGGCCAAGGTGCTGCACATCGCCGAGCAGGGCGAGCGCGGCGTGCAGCAGTACGAGGAGATCGGCAAGATACTGCCGGCTGTCGTCGAACGGATCGAGACGCTGTACAACCGCGACAATCCGTCGGATGTCACAGGCGTTCCTACGGGATTCGCGGATCTCGACCAGAAGACATCCGGGTTCCAGCCGGGCGACCTGATCGTGATCGCTGGCCGGCCGTCCATGGGCAAGACCGCGCTTGCGCTCAACATCGGCGAGCACGTCGCGCTCAACGCCAAGCTGCCCGTCGCCGTGTTCTCGATGGAAATGGGCGCCTCGCAGCTCGCGCAGCGGATGATCGGCTCGGTGGGCCGCCTCGATCAGCACAAGCTTCGCACCGGCAGGATCGCTTCCGAGGACTGGGACAAGCTTTCGGCTGCGCTCGGGCGACTTTCGGAAGCACCGATCATGATCGACGAGACGCCGGCGCTGAACGCGATCGAGGTGCGCTCGCGCGCACGCCGAATCATGAGGTCCTATGGCAAGCTCGGCCTCGTCATCGTCGACTATCTGCAGCTGATGCAGGCGACGACGTCCGGCGAGAACCGCGCGACCGAGATCTCGGAGATCTCCCGCGCGATGAAGTCGCTTGCGAAAGAGCTCAAGGTTCCGGTCGTCGCGCTGTCGCAGCTCAATCGCTCGCTCGAGCAGCGGCCGAACAAGCGGCCGGTGATGTCGGACCTTCGTGAGTGCGTTACAGGCGACACGATGGTGCTCCTCAGCGATGGACGGCGCGCGCCGATTCGCGATTTGGTTGGAACCCAGCCCGAGGTCTGGGCGCTCTCCGACGAGCACAAGGTCGTCTCGGCGCGCAGCGATCGTGTCTGGTCCGTCGGGGTACGGCCGATCAAGCGCGTGAGCCTCGCAAGCGGGCGTTCGATTCGGGTCAGCGACCGCCACCGACTCTATGGCGCAACGGGATGGGTTCGCGCCGGGAATCTGCGGCCCGGCGATCGCCTGGCACTCGCCCGGCATGTTCCAAGCCCGGCTCGGCCTCTCGAGTGGCCCGACGACCATCTGGTGCTTCTCGGTCACCTCGTCGGCGATGGCAGCTATCTCGTCCACCAGCCTCTGCGCTACACGACCGCATCGGAGGAAAACAGCCGGGCCGTGACCCAGGCGGCGGAAGCGATGGGATCTACGGTTTCGCGACACACGGGCCGTGGAGCGTGGCACCAGCTGGTGATATCGGGGAACGGCAATCGTTGGCACCCCGCCGGCGTCAACCGCTGGTTGCGCGAGATCGGCGTGTTCGGTCAACGCTCGCACGAAAAGCGCCTGCCCTCCGACGTCTTTCGGCTGCCCGACACCCAGATTGAATTGCTTCTCCGCCACTTGTGGGCGACGGACGGATGCATCGCGCCCCGCAAGGCCGGCACGAAGGGGAGCGGACGTGTTTATTTCAGCAGCTGCAGCGAGGGACTCGCGCGCGATGTCGCCGCGCTGCTGTTGCGCCTGGGTATCGTCGCGCGGATTCGCAACGTTACCAGCGGCGCACATCGGCCCGTGTTCACCGTCGACGTTTCCGGCGCAGGCGATATGCGCCAGTTCCTCGACCGAGTCGGTGCGTTCGGCCCCCGTTGCGAGCCTAGCAGGCGACTTCGCGCGAGCCTTGCCGGGATCGTCGCCAATACCAATGTCGAAACGCTGCCGATCGAAGTGTTCGAGCGCGTCCGCGAGGCGATGCGCGACCAAGGCGTGACGCAGCGGGCAATGGCGGCCCGCCGAGGCACCGCGTATGGCGGAACCGCGCACTTCCGTTTTGCGCCATCGCGTGAAGTCGTCGCGGAATACGCGAACCTGCTGCAAGCGCCCGACCTGCAACGCCTCGCCGAGGCCGACCTCTTCTGGGATCGCGTTGTCGACGTGCGCGCGGACGGCGAGGAAGAAGTGTTCGATCTCACCGTGCCCGGGCCATCTTCGTGGCTCGCGGACGGCATCGTGAGTCACAACTCGGGGGCCATTGAACAGGACGCGGACGTGATCCTCTTCATCTATCGCGACGAGGTGTACAACCCGGACTCGCAGGACAAGGGCATTGCCGAGATCATCATCGGCAAGCAGCGCAACGGACCGATCGGCAAGGTGGATCTCGCGTTCCTCGGCGAGTACACGCGATTCGAGAATCTTGCGTCGTCCCGAACCAACTGAAGTCATGGACCCGCAAGAGCTGCGAGCCAGGGATCTGGATCTCGTGCGCGATTGCGTGACCGGTGTGATCCGGATCTTCGACATCGATGGCGCCGGCATCTTCTTGCAGCGCGGCCTCGGCTGATGGACGATGCCAGCGCCGTGACGGCTGCGCCTCGGCGCAACGCCCCCTGTCCGTGCGGCAGCGGTAGACGATACAAGGACTGTCACGGCGCGTTCGCGGCGCCCGGTGATCCGCCCGTGGGCGACGCCGCAATGCGTCAGCGCATGGAAGCTGCGCTCGCTGCGCAACAGGCAGGCCGCTACACCGAGGCGATCGCGTTGTACGAGGCGGTGATCGCGCGGTACCCGCGGACGTTCGACGCGCTGCACATGCTGGGCGTTGTCCATTTTCAGCGCGGCGACTTCGAACGGGCACACGAGCTCGTGACCGCGGCGCGGTCGATCATGCCGTTCGACGCAGCCGCTCGCCACAATCTGCAATTGATCGAATCGGCGTTCGAGCGTCGCGTGATCGAGCGCGCGATCTGCGGCGAGACGCTGCCGCGGCTGGGAAGGCGATGCATTGCTCCTTCGACGCCCGCCGATCGTTGGCGCTGGCGGGGAACGGCGCCTGACCTTATCGTCTCGAAGCCCGACACGCGCGCGGTGTGGGCGGACGTCGAGGGGCTCGTTCGCTGGCTCGGGGCGGCGCCGACGGTGTGGGCGTATCCGGCGACCTCGTCGGCCTCGGCTACGTCGCTGCCGATGAGAACGATCGATCCCGGAACGGGTGATTTCCCAAAGCACGGCGTCGCGATCTTCTACGGTGCCGATATCTCGCCTGTATCGTGGTATGCCCGAGCGCAAGCTACCGATGTCGCGCTGTATTGCGAAGTCGATGACTCCTGCCTGCTCGTCGATCGAATTTGCGAGCTGGCGAATGAAGGCCGCACGCCGCTGCGCCTCCTGTTCGGCTCGGCCGAGCTCGGCAGCCGCATCGGGCTCGACGGGTGCATCGTCGATCGTTCGAGTGGCGAGTGACGGCGGCGGCCAAAGCGATGAGCGACGAACATCCCGAAATGCCGCGTGCGTCCTCCGATGCCGGCGTGCGATTGATCGCGTTCTATCTGCCGCAATTCCACCCGATTCCCGAGAACGATCGCTGGTGGGGCAAGGATTTCACCGAGTGGACCAACGTCCGCAAGGCGGTGCCGAACTTTGCCGGCCACTACCAGCCGCACGAGCCGGGCGAGCTCGGTTACTACGATCTGCGCGACGCCGACCTACGGGAGCGGCAGGCGGCGCTCGCGCGCGAATATGGCATTCACGGATTCTGCTACTACTACTACTGGTTCAACGGCAAGAGGCTGCTGGAGCGGCCGCTCGACGAAGTCGTGGCCTCGGGGAAGCCGGACTTTCCGTTCTGCGTCTGCTGGGCAAACGAGAACTGGACGCGGCGCTGGGACGGCCGCGAACAGGACATCCTGATCGCGCAGGACTACTCGGCGGAGGACGCCCGCGCGCTGATCCGCGCCCTCATCCCCGTCATGCGCGACCGGCGTTACATCAGGGTCGAGGGCAAGCCGCTCGTCCTGATCTACAAAGTCGCGCTGATTCCCGATCCGGCGGCGATGCTGGCGGTGTGGCGGGACGAATGTCGCCGGGCAGGTGTCGGGGACATCTACGTGGTCGCTGCGCTGACGACCTGGCAGGGAAATCCCGAGGAGCTCGGATTCGACGCCGCGGTCGAGTTCCCGCCGCATGCGCATCGTGGCGAGCGCGTCAACGACAAGATCGCGTTCACCAATCCGCAGTTCAGCGGATCCGTGTTCAATTTCCGGACCTATGTCGCGCAGCTGATGACCGCGCCGCGGCCCGATTTCAAGCTGTTCCGCGCCCTCC
This sequence comes from uncultured beta proteobacterium, assembly GCA_963742965.1. Classification (GTDB taxonomy): domain Bacteria; phylum Pseudomonadota; class Gammaproteobacteria; order Burkholderiales; family Casimicrobiaceae; genus CAIWHR01. Next base: position 135,286 of record CAVUOC010000003.1, read on the forward strand.
TGCCGTCGTGGGACAACACTGCGCGACAGCAGCATGCCGGGTCGGCGTTCATCGGCAGCTCGCCCGAATTGTTCCAGTATTGGCTGGAGCACGCGCTCGAGCAGACGCGTCTGCGCCACCGCGGCGATGAGCGCCTCGTCTTCATCAACGCATGGAACGAGTGGGGGGAGGGTTGTCACCTCGAGCCGGACAAGCGCTATGGACGCGCCTGGCTCGAGGCGATAAGGGATGCGCGCGCCCTGCCGCGTGCACGCGCGCCGAAGCGTCCTCCGTGGGCAGAGGTCGTTGCCCGCGCCGGCGACGCCGATGCGGAACCCGCGACGCGGATCGTTCGCTCGCCTGTTGCCGCGGATGCGGCGCGCGCCGAGCCGCGCGTCTCCGTCGTGATGCCCGCGTACAACCACGAGCGCTTCGTGCGCGCGGCCCTCGACTCGGTCGTCGGACAATCGCTCGCGGAGCTCGAGATCGTTGCCGTCGACGACGGGTCGCAGGATGCGACCGGTGCGCTGCTCGACGGGTTTGCGGAAACTTGCACGACGCACGCGGTCACGATCGTGCATCAGCCGAACGGAGGCGCGCACGCTGCAATCAACCGCGGGCTTGCGCGCGCGCGAGGCGAATTCGTCGCGGTCATCAATTCCGACGACCGGTACGCGCCGACGCGCCTGGCGACGATGCTCGACGCGTTGCAAGACCGCCGGGCGGATTTCGCCTTCTCGAGCACCCGCTTCATCGATGACGAGGGCGTCGAGATTGCGAATGACGACGCCTACGTGGGCCAGCTGCGCGACGGCATTGCGCGGGGCGTTGCTTCCGCGGACCCGCTGCCCGTGCTGCTCCGGGACAATCTGGCGATCTCGACCGGCAACTTCGTGTTCCGGCGCTCGCTGCTGGAGAAGACGGGCGGGATGTGCGCCTTTCGCGTTTGCCACGACTGGGACTTCGTTCTCGCGGCAAGCTATTTCACGCCGCTTGCGTTCGTTCACGAGCGGCTGTACGACTATCGCGTGCACCGCGCGAACACGTACTCGGGGCTGCGTCTTCTTGCGCACCTCGAGGCCGATCAGGTGCTCGATCGCTTCTTCGAGGGGATCGAGGCGCATCCGGTGCTCCGCGAGCCGGGATCGCGGAGCCGCTTCCTCGACGAAGTGCGTCGTCGCGGGCTGGCTTACTTCCTGCCGCCTGCGCTGCGTGATCGCGCCCGGGCCCGGACTTAGAGTATCTCCGCCGCGTGATCGGCGAGCCGCGAGCGCTCGCCGCGCTGCAGCGTCACGTGGCCCGAGTGCGACCAGCCCTTGAAGCGGTCGACGACGTAAGTGATGCCGGAGCTCCCTTCGGTGAGGTACGGCGTGTCGATCTGCGCGATGTTGCCGAGGCAGACGACCTTGGTGCCGGGCCCGGCGCGCGTGATCAACGTCTTCATCTGCTTCGGCGTGAGGTTCTGCGCCTCGTCGATGATCAGGAACTTGTTGATGAACGTGCGCCCGCGCATGAAGTTGAGGCTCTTCACCTTGATCCGCGAGCGGATCAGGTCGCGCGTCGCGGCGCGGCCCCATTCGCCCGCGTCGTCGTCGGTCTTGTTGAGCACGTCGAGATTGTCCTCGAGCGCACCCATCCACGGGTTCATCTTCTCCTCTTCGGTGCCCGGGAGGAAGCCGATGTCCTCGCCGACCGGCACGGTGACCCGCGTCATGATGATCTCCGAGTACACCTTGAACTCGAGCGTGAGCATCAGCCCCGCCGCGAGCGTCAGCAGCGTCTTGCCGGTTCCCGCCTGGCCGAGCAGCGTGACGAAGTCGACGTCGGGGTTCATCAGCAGGTTCAACGCGAAGTTCTGCTCGCGGTTGCGCGCGGTGATGCCCCAGACGTTGTTCTTCTGGTGCGTGTAGTCCTTGAGCGTCTGCAGGACCGCCGTCCTGCCGTTGATCTCCTTGACGAGCGCGTGCAGCGGCGCCTCGCCCGGCTTCTCGTGATAGAGGAACTCGTTGACCAGCAGCGACGGAACGATCGGACCCGTGATGCGGTAGTACGTGCTCCCGCCCTGCTGCCACGATTCCATTCCCTTGCCGTGCTTGTCCCAGAAATCGGCGGGCAGCTCGGTCATTCCGCTGTAGAGGAGCTCGGTGTCCTCGAGCACCTTGTCGTTGAAGTAGTCTTCGGCGGCGATCCCCAGCGCGCGCGCCTTGATCCGCATGTTGATGTCCTTCGTCACCAGCACGACGTGGCGCTTCACGTGCAGATGTTGCAGATGCATGACGACGGCGAGGATCTGGTTGTCGGCCTTGCCGTTCGCCAGCGAGGCGGGGAGCACCGTGGTGATTCCATCGGTCTGCAGATAGAGCCTTCCCGTCGCCGCTCCGCCGGACTTGGCGTCGAGCGGGATGCCTTCGCCGATGTTCTCCGCCATCGCGGAGACGAGCTCGTCGAGAAAGCGCGAAGCCTGGCGCGCGTTGCGCGCGACCTCGGTGACGCCTTTCTTGTTGTTGTCGAGCTCCTCGAGCGTGAGCATCGGCAGGTAGATGTCGTGCTCCTCGAAGCGGAAGAGGCTCGTGGGGTCGTGCATCAACACGTTGGTGTCGAGCACGAAGAGCTTCTGGGCGAGGGCGATGCGGGAAGTCGGGCCGGGCTTGCCGGCGGGCTTGACGGGCTTGCGAGCGACGAGGGTTAAGGGCGCGGGACGGATCTTGCGCTCGACCATGAGCCTCCTTGGCGGCGTAGGTTGCGGTTGCGAACGAGTGAACGCTTGCGGGATCGTAGCGCTCCGGTACCTGCAGACACAAGCGCTAGGGGCAAGGTTGTGCGTCTTCCCATACTGGTTGTGGAAAAAATGGAACGAGGCGTTCCATGCGCAAGCTGATGGGAACGCGTCCTAATGCCGGGCCGGGTCGGATGGGCCAGGCAAAGCCGAGCTCAGGCGCCTCGCTTCCGCTTGGGCTTCCGCGACCTCCTGCGGGGACAGTCGGCTCAACACGGCATCACGCAGGGTAGCCGCCTCGGAAACGCCGTTGGCCGCTGCGAGATTGAACCAGGTGTAGGCCTTGGCATTGTTGGCAGTCACGCCATTGCCTGAGCGATACATGATTCCAAGCGCCAACTGCGCCTGCGGATGGCCGCCCTCCGCCGCCTGCTGTATCCACTTGGCTGCGCTTTCGTAGTCCTGAACTGTGCCGCGCCCGTCGCGTAGCGCGATGCCGAGCTCGTACTCGGCGGCGACATGGCCCTTCGCGGCTGCACGCTCCAACCATTTTTTCGCTTCCGTTTCGTTCTTGGCTGTCCCGTCACCGGCCGAATACAGCATTGCAACCGCGTACTGGGCGTTGGCATCGTTCGCCTCGGCTCGCTTGAGCGTGTCCGCGAACGCCGGGCTCGGTAGGACCGACCGGACTGGTTCGGGGGTTGCGAGCAGCACCTGAAGACCCCAGGTCGCCGCCACGGCGGCGAGTGCCACGCCGACGATGCCGATCACATAATAGGTATTCCTGCTGACGACCCAGAACCGATGCTCGCAGTCGTGGCAGCGATAAGGGGAGAAGAACAGATGGCGCGGCTCGAAAGTGCGGAGCGCCGACCGGCGGGTCTTGAAACTGCCACAGCGGGGACACCTTCGCCGCATCACCGTTCTAGCAGAACACTCAATGAAGGAATGCCGTAGATGCCGGATCCCGGATAACGATCACGCGAAATGAGTCTTTGTCGCGCCGGACCCCCCGATGCATAACGAGAGGATATCAAAGCAGCTCGAGGGCCTTAAGGACCTCGGCGGCATGGCCGTCGACCTTGACCTTGCGCCACTCGCGCACGAGCTTGCCGTCGGGTCCGACGAGGAACGTCGAGCGCTCGATGCCGCGGACCTTCTTCCCGTACATGTTTTTCATTTTGATGACATCGAACAGCGCGCAGAGCTTTTCGTCGGCATCGGAGAGCAGCGGAAACGGGAAGGCCATCTTCTCCCTGAAGCCTTCGTGCGACCTGATCGAGTCGCGCGAGACGCCGGCAACGACCGCGCCGAGCTTCGCGAACTGCGCGTGGAGGTCGCGGAACTGCGCGCCCTCGGTCGTGCAGCCCGGCGTGTTGTCCTTCGGGTAGAAGTACAGGACGACCGGCCGGCCTTTGTGGTCGGACAGGCGAAACGTCGCTTCGCCGGTCGCGGGGATCGAAAAGTCGGGGACTTTCTTGCCGAGCATGCGAGCCTCTTGTGATTTCTGTCGACGACGAAAGTGCAGGATCGCCGCTCTACGCGCGATGCTACGCCGCCTGCGCGAGGTCGACGTCGGCGAGGAATTCGCGCCCCTGGACGAGCAGCGAGCCCGAGCGCCCTTCGACCGTGCCCGGACCGATCTCGCAGCGTGGAAGCGCCAGGGGCTGCAGCGTTTCGAGCAGGCTTCGCATCGAGGCGAGCGTCCAGCCCTGCGCCTTCCAGCCGGCGAGAAGCTGCTCGAATACGGGCGCGAGCGCCATCCCTTCCAGCTCGGCGTGCAGCGTGAAGACGTGGCCGGAGGCGCGCGGCTCCCTCGTCATCTCCAGCAGGTGCGCGGCGACGTTGCGCTCGTCGATCCCGTCGCGGCCGATCAGCTCGTCGAGCGTCGGCAGCGTCGTCGGAAGCTGCGGGCAACGGATGAGCTCCGCGTTCCACACCGGCAAGTGGGGACGCGTGCCGCGGCCGTCGGAGCAGTACTCGAACCCGAGACGCTGCGTGAGGCGAAGCGCGTGGGCGTTCATCTGCCAGCCGGCGGCGCCGTGCGCGAGCGGCGCGGCTCCGAAGATCTCGGTGTAGCGCTCGCAGGCGCGCTGCATTTCCGCCTGCGTCCATTCGGCGCTCGCGTCGGCGACGCCGTCCTGCCAGCGGACGTGATCCCACGTGTGGATGCCGGTTTCGTATCCCGCGTCGCGCGTCGTCCGCATGACGTCGGCGGCGCGGCGGCCGATGTCGGGGCCGGGCAGCACGGTGCCGTAGAGCAGCGTCCTGACGCCGTAATGCCTGACGACCGATGTGCGGCGCACCTTGCCGAAAAACCCCGGCCGGAAGATCCGCTTGATCGCCCGCCCGGTGTGATCGGGGCCGAGCGAGAACAGGAACGTCGCGCCGGCGCCGTGTTTTTTCAGCAGCGTGACGAGCTTCGGCACGCCCTCGCGCGTTCCGCGCAGCGTATCGACGTCGATCTTCAGCGCGAGGATCATCACTCGACGAGCTGGCGGGCGATGGCGACCTGCCCGCGATACGCGTCGAAGATGCGCGAGAGCGCCTCGTCCATCGGCACGCGCGGCCGCCAATCGAGGTCCGCGCACGTGTTGTCGATCTTCGGGACGCGATTCTGCACGTCCTGGTAGCCGTTGCCGTAGTACTCCGCGGCGGTGGTCTCGACGATTCGCACGCGCGCCGCCGTCTCGCGGTACTCGGGATAGGTGAGCGCGAGGTCGAGCATCATGGTCGCCACCTCGCGCACCGAGAAATTGTTCGCCGGGTTGCCGATGTTGTAGATCTTGCCGGCGGCGATCGAATCCTTGTTGGCGACGATCTTCATCAGCGCGGCGATCCCGTCGTCGATGTACGTGAACGCGCGCTTCTGCGTGCCGCCGTCGACCAGCTTGATCGGCTCGCCGCGAACGATGTGGCCGAGGAACTGCGTGATGACGCGCGAGCTCCCTTCCTTCGCCGTGTTGATCGAATCGAGCCCGGCGCCGATCCAGTTGAACGGGCGAAACAGCGTGTAGTCGAGCCCTTCCTGCATTCCATACGCGTGGATCACCCGGTCCATCAGCTGCTTCGCGCACGAGTAGATCCAGCGCGGCTTGTTGATCGGGCCCAGCACCAGGTCGGAGCGCTCCGCGTCGAACTCGCCGTCGCCGCACATTCCGTAGACCTCGGAGGTCGACGGGAAGACGATCCGCTTCCGGTGCCGCACGCAGGCGCGCACGATCGGCAGGTTCGCCTCGAAGTCGAGCTCGAAGACCCGAAGCGGCTCCTTGACGTAGGTCGCGGGCGTGGCGATCGCGACGAGCGGCAGCACGGTGTCGCACTTCTTGATGTGGTACTCGATCCATTCCCTGTTGATCGTGATGTCGCCTTCGAAGAAGTGGAAGCGCTTCTCCGCCAGGAGCTCGGTCACGCGGTCGGACTGCATGTCCATCCCGTAGATCTCCCAGTCGGTGTCGGCGACGATCCGCTGGGAGAGGTGATGGCCGATGAAGCCGTTGACGCCGAGGATGAGGACTTTTTTCATTTGGGAGCGACGTTCTCGTCGGCGGCGGCGTTGTCCGGATCGAGCATGTCGACGCGGCCCGGCAGGAAGTGTACGACCGGGAGGAGAAGGTAGAGATACAGGGCGAGGCGCGTATTGTAGAACACCGCGGCCATCGACAGCAGCGGGATCGTCGCGAAGACCGCGGTGCGCGTTGCCATGCGGCGCGCGACGCCGGCGGTCAGCGACGGCAGCGCGAGCTCCGGATGGCGCCTAGATAGGCGATCTGCGCGATCAGCAGGCCGGCGAGGACGAGCAGCTTTCCGCCGTAGTAGAAATACGGGAGGCGTATGCCGTTGTGGTCGCCCAGCAGGTCCGTCGCGAACGGCACCGACGTGATGCCGAACAGGAACAGCAGGTTGATCCACAGCAGCGTGTGGTCGACGTAGCGGATGTAGTGGAAGTGCGCGTGGTGCCCGACCCAGAACATCCCGAGCACGACGAAGCTGATGAAGTAGATGACGAACGTGTGCTCGAGCGAGAGCAGCCGGTCGAGCAGCGCGCCGCTCGTGGCGAAGTGCTCGCCGTTGGGGAGCTTCACGTCGAGCACGAGGAGCGTCATCGCAACGGCGAAGATGCCGTCCGCAAGCGCTTCGATGCGCGTCGTTCCGAACCCGCCGCCGGGGGGTGCGCTCTTGGCGCTCATCGGCGGGCCCCGCCGAGCGCCGCGGGCGCTGCGCCGAACCTCTGCGTGAACGCGGCCGCTCCGACCTCGTCGCCGTCGACCTCGAGCGACAGCACGTGCAGCGTTCCGCCGCCGCCGCAATGCGCGAGCAGACGTCCGTCGCGCGCCTCGAGCGCCGGCGCGAGCGTGCGCGGCGTCGCCGGATCGACGAGTCGCGTCCGCAGCACCCGCGCGCCGTGCCCGCGCGATCGTCGTAAGCGCGCCCGGGTAGGGCGGTGCGACCGCGCGGACGAGATTGTGGATCGTCGCCGCGTCGCGGTTCCAGTCGATCGTCCCGTCCTCCGGGGTGCGGCCGCCGAAATAGCTTCCCCGCGCAAGATCCTGCGGCAGGCGCGGCGCCGTGCCCGCGACGAGCGCGGGCAGCACGCGATCGAGCGTCATCTCGGCGGCGAGCGTCACCTTGTCGAAGACCTCGCGCGCCGTGTCGTCGGGAAGGATGGGCACCGCGGTTTGCGCGACGACGTCGCCGGCGTCGGGCTTTTCCGTCATGTAGTGGAGCGTCGCGCCGGTCTCGCGCTCGCCGAAGAGCACTGCCCAGTTGACCGGCGCGCGACCCCGGTAGCGCGGCAGCAGCGAGCCGTGCATGTTGAGCGCACCGCGCGGCGCGATCCGCAGCAGCGGCGCCTTCAGCATCGTCCGATAATAGAACGAGAACACGAAATCCGGCGCGAGCGCGGTCACGCGGCCGGCGAATTCCGCCGCGTTCGGATCTGCGGGTGAGACCGCCGGCACGCCGTACTCCGCGGCCGTCCTCGCGACCGAGGCGAACCAGATCTGCTCGCGAGGGTTGTCGTCGTGAGTGACGACGAGCGGGACCTCGACGCCGTGCGCGAACAGCACGCGCAGGCAGCGCACGCCGACGTTGTGGTACGCGAAGACGACGGCGCGAGTCATGCGCGAGAAGCGCCGCTCAGCGCTCGACCCGGTTGCCGGCATCGCGCTCGAGCACGGCGCGGATCGTGTAGCGCGGCCGCGCGCGGACCTGCTGGTAGATGCGCCCGACGTACTCGCCGATCAGGCCCAGCCCGAACAGCATCATGCCGATCAGGAAGAACGCGAGGATGTCGCGGTCCCAGAAGACTCCTGTCGCATCCTGCCAGTGCGCGCCCTGCCAGTCGAACAGGAAGAGCCGGTACACGATGACGACGACGTACGTCGCGAGCGCAAGCGCCGACACCAGCATCCCGAACATCGAGAAGAGCTGCAGCGGCACCAGCGAGAAGCCGGTGATGAGATCGAAGTTCAAACGGATCAGCTTGTAGAGCGGGTAGTTCGACCTGCCGGCGATGCGCTCGGCGTGCGCGACGTCGACCTCGGTCGGGTTGCTCGCAAACGTGTAGGCGAGCGCCGGTATGAACGTGCTGACCTCGCGGCTTTCCGCCACCGCGTCGACGATCTCGCGGCTGTATGCGCGCAGCATGCACCCCTGGTCGGTCATCCGGATGTGCGTGAGCCGCTCGCGCAGGCGGTTCATCGCCTTCGACGCCCAGCGGCGCCACCACGAGTCCTCGCGGGTGACGCGCACGCCGCCGACGTAGTCGTGGCCGCGGTCCATCGCCGCGAGCAGCTTGGCGATCTCTTCCGGCGGGTTCTGCAGATCGGCGTCCATCGTCACGACGCGCTCGCCCGCGCAGCGCTCGAATCCGGCGACGATCGCCTGATGCTGGCCGTAGTTGGCGTTGAACAGCACGACGGTCGTCGCGTCGGGGCGGCGTTGCTGCTGCTCGCGCAAGAGCGCGGCCGAGCGGTCGCGGCTGCCGTCGTTGACGAACACCACTTCGTAGCGGACGCCGAGCGCGTCGAGCGCCGGGTAGAGGCGCGCGAAGAGGTCCGGAAGGCTCGCCTCCTCGTTGAAGACCGGGATCACGACGGAGAGTTGCGGCGCGGGCATCGCGGGCTCGACTCGGTCGTCGATCGTTCGCCGGCTAGCGGCGCGACTCGGCGATGACCGCGCGGACCGCGTCGCACACGCGGTCGACGTCGCCCACCGTCATCGCGGCGTGCAGCGGTAGCGTGACCGTCTCCGCGGCGATGCGCTCGGTCACCGGGAAATCGCCGTCCCCGTAGCCGTACCGGCGGCCCAGCGTGGACAGGTGGAGCGCTTCGTACGACACGCCGGTGCCGATTCCGCGCGCGTCGAGCGCGTCGCGAAAGGCCTTGCGCGTGATCGACATCCGCGAAAGCGGCAGCAGCACCGAGAACATGTTCCACGATTGCCCGTCGTCTGCGCGCGGCCGCGGGGGCAGCACGCAGGCGGGATCGGTCGCGAAACGCTCGAAGTAGCGCTCGGCGAGCGCGCGCCTCGTCGCGAGGAACTCGGGCAGGCGCGCCAGCTGCGAAACGCCGATCCGCGCGTTGACGTCGGGCAGGTTGAATTTCCCGCCGGGAAAGGCGACGTCGCGCGTGCGGTCGGGAAGATATTCGATGCCGTGGAAGCGCAGCGCGTCGACGCGCTTCGCCTCCGCCGCGTCGTTGACGACGAGCGCGCCGCCTTCGATCGTCGTGATGTTCTTGTTGGGATGAAAGCTGAAGGTCACGAGATCGCCCAGCGCGCCGATGTTGCGATTGCGCCACTGCGACCCCAGCACGAGCGCCGCATCCTCGATCACGCGCAGGCCGCGGCGCTGCGCGAGCGCGCAGAGCGCGTCCATGTCGACGAGCGAGCCGGGCCAGTGCGTCGGCACGATCGCTTTCGTGCGCGGCGTGATCGCCGCTTCGACCTGGTCGAGATCGATATTGCGCGTGACGAGGTCGCAATCGACGAACACGGGCGTTGCGCCGACCTTCACGATCATGTTGAGGACCGTGAAGAAGCTCTGCGCCGACGTGATGACTTCGTCGCCGGGCCCGATGCCGGCGAGCTGCAACGCGACCTCGACCGCGGCGGTCGCCGAGGTCAGCGCCTTCACCGGCCGGCCGCCGCAGAATTCCGACAGCGAGCGCTCGAACGCCTGGACCCAGGGCCCGCTCGTGATCCAGCCCGAGCGCAACACCTCGCCGACGCCGGCGATGGTGTCTTCGTCGAGCACCGGACCGGCGAACTTGAGATAGGGGGGGCCGCTCATGATCGCTGCCGTTCAGCTCCTCGCGACCAGCCAGACGCCGACGACGATGAATCCGATGCCCGAGCCAGCGGGACACGGTGACGGCCTCGCCGAACAGATAGTGCGCGGCGATCGCGTTCACGATATAGCCGATCGAAAGCAACGGGTAGGCGATCGAGACGGGAACGCGCGAGAGGCCCAGGATCCAGACGAAGAGCGACAGCACGTAACACGCGGCGCCGAGCGCGAAGTGGCGCTGCGTTGCCATCTGCAGCAACGTGTCGGACCAGGTGTCGCGCGTCAGCGTCAGTACGCCGGTCGCGTTGGTGCCCGCCTTGAGCAGCAGCTGTGCCGCGGCGTTGAGCAGCACGCCGCCGAGGAGAAAGGCGAACGCCGCGAGCGTCATTGGCGGCTCACGATGACGCGCCGTGAATCGCGCGCGAGCTCGCGCATCGGAACGCCTTTGCCGACAGCGTCTGGTAGAGCTCCGGCGGAAGCATCGCGTAGCCCCGGCCGAGCGCCGACCATTCGGCAAACCAGGCGTCGAGCGTGGGCACCTGCTTCGCAGGCTCCGCGTCGATGCCGAGCGCGAGCTCGTCGCGGAAGGCAACGAGACGGGTCGTCCGCCCGAGATAGAAGGGGACTGTCTGGTCATACATTGCGACCTGGTAGAACGGGGCATCGGCGGCGAAGGACGCCGGAGCCTGTGCAGCCCGCAGGATAGCCGAGGTGGAGCGCAACGGGCTGAAGGCGTCGAAGCCGGCCACGGCGAGCTGCAGCATCGCGAGCGTCGACAACGACAACGCCGCCACGCCCCAGAAACGCCCGGTCGGCGTCTTCGCCCCGGGCCGGAACGCGAGCAGCGCGGCGATGCTGCCGGCGGCGGCGACCGCCAATGCCGGCTTGAGCCAGGCACCGAACTCGAGCAGCACCGAAGGCGGCGTCCCCCCGGCGAACCGTGGCGCATACCGGTCGAACCCGACGAGAACCGCGACCGCCGCCGCTGTCCCGACGATCGCGAGCGGCAGCGTCAGGCGAAAGAGCGTGCGCAGATCGAGCCGGACCAGCAGCCAGCCGACGACCAGCGCGAGCGGGCCGAACATCGGCAGGATGTACGAGGCGAGCTTCGAGCTCGATGCGCTGAAGAACACGAGCACGAAAGCCGCCCAGACGAGCGCGAAGCGCTGCCACGAGAAACCGATGGCGTTGGGGGCGCCCTCCCGCCATGCGCGGCGCGCGCCAAACGCGATCACGGTGAGCCAGGGCAGGCTTCCGACGATCGCGATCGGTATGAAGTAGTACCACGGAGCCGCGCGCATGTGCCCGGTCGTCAGATAGCGCTCGAAGTGCTCGTGGATGAAGAAGAAGCGGAGAAATTCGTCGTTGCTGCGAGCCACGGCGACGAACCACGGCGCGGTGAGCGCGAGGAAGAGGACGAGACCGGACGCGATGTTGAGCCGCCGCCAGACAGCAAGATCGCGCGTAACCGCCGAATAGACGACCAGCGCGCCGCCCGGCAGAACCACGCCGATCAATCCTTTCGACAGCGTGGCGCCGGCGAATGCCGCCCATGCGAGCCACATCCATGCGCGGCGCACGGCCGGCGGAAATGCCGGCACGCTGCGCCGTCACGAACGCGGCGAACGCGAGCGTAAGAAAGAACGCGAGACCCGAATCGAGCGTCACCAGCTGCGCGATTGCCGCGTGCAGGAGCGTTCCCGCCAGCGCAAGCGCCGCGAAGGCGCCGAGCGGAGTTCCGCCCAGCGCGAAACCCGCGTAGCCGATCGCTGCCACGCCAAGCCAGCCGGCGAGCGCCGGCCACAGGCGCGCAGTCCACTCGTGAACGCCGAAGAAGCGGTAAGCCGCCGCCGTCGCCCAGTACTGGAGCGGCGGCTTCTCGAAATACTTGAGGCCGTTTACACGCGGCGTAACCCAGTCGGCGGACGCGAACATCTCGCGCGCGATTTCCGCGTAACGGCCCTCGTCCGGATGCACGAGGCGCCGCGCGTCGAGGTTCACGAACCACAAGAACGTCAGGGCCGCGAAGAGCGCCCACCACGCTCCCTTTGACGGCATCGGCAGTGCGTCGGTCATCGACGTATTCTCGTTCTTTTATGACGGTCGTGGCGGGGTCGCCGCGTCGTGCTGGCGCCGCGCGGGCGGAAAACGCGCGATTCTACCGTGCCCCGGAAGGCGGCCTCCCGCACCGCGATTCAGCGCCTGTCGTCTACAGCATGAGAGTTGTTTGCGGCACAGGCGAGGTTTTTTTGTTTCCGGAACTTTTGGCTTCCGGCAAACTCTTGCATGGTTGCCGTGTATTAGTCTTGCCGAATCTTGGGGCACAAGATGCGGGGATGGGTGGAGGCCCGGCACCCGCAGCGCCGTGGGCAGTTCAGAACCGAGAAGGCTTCGCGGCTCCTTTGTATTCAAACGATTTTCGACCCGAGGCGGGCGCGCGCCTGCTTCCCGAGTCGCCGGAGAGGGATTCTTTTGTCGCATCCGAAGGGGGATTGCGCGCTTCGCGCTGACGAAGCCGCAAGCGCGGACGACGCGCGGGAGATCGTGCTCACGCGCGTTCTGCTTGCGCTCAGCACGATCGCCTCGGTCGCAGCGCTGTGGCGCGTCGTCGAGATCGGGCTCGAGCTCGTTCACGCGGGCGACGCCTGGGGCGCGTCGTCCCAGGTGATTTTCGCGCTCGCGTTCGCTTGCGCTGGCCTATGGCGGGGCGGCGTACCTCGTCGCACGTCTGGGATACCTCGATCGGCGGCAGGCGGCCGCGAGGGAGCCGGAGCAGGACACCCACTGCGACGACGGCCTGCCCCCGATTGCCGTCCTCGTGCCTTCGTACAAGGAAGATCCGGCCGTCGTGCGGCGGACACTGCTCTCCGCTGCGCTGCAGCGGGTGCCGCACCGACGCGTCGTGCTGCTGATCGACGACCCGCCGAATCCGGGGACGCACGACGCGGCGGCGGAGCTCGCCGCGATGCGGTCGCTACCCCGAACGCTGCAAGGCGCGCTCGACGTTCCTGCGAAGCGCTACGCGAGGGCTCTCGCCGACTTCGAAGCGCGGCGCGGGCGGTTGGAGCGGCGACGCGTGCGCGGACGCGGCAGCGCTCGCCGCGCATTGGCGCGATGCCGCAGGCTGGCTCGAAGGCGAGATCGCGCGCTACGCGACGCCGGATCATGCCGACCGCCTGCTCGTCGACCGGGTCCTCGAGCCGTGCCGAAGCGCGCATCTCGAACGCGCGCGAGAGCTCGATCGCCTCGCCGCATCCGAAGGGATTTCGCAGGAGGCCGCGCTTGGCGACTACCGCCGCCTCGCGCTGCTGTTCCGCGTCGAGATCGCGAGCTTCGAACGCAAACGCTACGAGAACCTGTCGCACGAGCCCAACAAGGCGATGAACCTCAACAGCTACATCGCACTGATGGGCGGGAGTTATCACGAGGCGAAGTGCGCGTGGGGCACCGGCACGCTGCTGCGCAAGTCGCCGGGCGGCGCGCTGCATTTCCGGACGCGCCGCTCGTCCTCACACTCGACGCCGACAGCGTGCTCGCCCCCGATTACGCATCGCGACTTGCGCACCTGATGACATGCCCGGGCAACGAGCGGGTTGCCGTCGCGCAAACGCCTTACAGCGCCTTCCCCGGCGCGCCAGGGACGCTCGAGCGGATCGCCGGCGCGCAGACCGACGTCCAGTACTGTGTTCACCAGGGCTTCACGCGTTACGGAGCAACGTTCTGGGTTGGCGCGAACGCGCTGCTGCGGAAGGCGGCGCTCGAAGACATCGCGACGATCCACGTCGAGCGCGGGCACCAGGTAGTCAAGTACATTCAGGACCGCACGCCGATCGAGGACACCGAGTCGAGCATCGATCTGGCCGACCGCGGCTGGACGCTCTACAACCATCCCCAGCGGCTCGCCTGGAGCGCGACGCCGCCGGATTTTGGCGCGTTGCTGATCCAGCGACGGCGCTGGGCAAACGGCGGTCTCGTCATCCTGCCGAAGGCGCTGCGCTACCTCATTCGCGGGCCGCAAGCCTGGCGCAAGAGCGCCGAGGCGATGCTTCGCGTTCACTATCTCGCGTCGATCGCGCTCGTGAACATCGCATTCCTGTACGTGATGTTCGGTCCCGTCGAGCGGAACATCCAGGTCGTATGGATCCCGATCAGCATGTTGCCGTTCATGGTCGCCTATGCGCGCGACCTCGTGCACTGCGGATACCGATGGGGCGACTTCCTGCGCGTCTACGCGCTGAACTTTCTGCTGCTGCCGATCAACCTCGGCGGCACGCTTTTGTCGCTGCGCCAGGCGATTACCGGGAGGAAGGCGCCTTTCGGGCGAACGCCGAAAGTGACCGGCCGTACCGCAGCGCCGGCCAAGTACGTGCTCGCGGAGTACGGATTGACTGTCGGCGGGCGCGGCAATGATGGTCGTGCATGCGACACGAGGCGAATTCCTCGCGGCGGGCTTCAGCGCGGTCTATGTGGCGGCCGGGAGTCTACGCGATGCTGCGTTTCGTCGGCCTGCGTGCGAGTGCGGAAGACCTGGGGCTTTGGCTGCGCCCGCCGCGACAGCATGCGGTCGTGGCGCCGCCGCCGCTCCGCCATGCCGACGTGGCGGCGCCTTCCGCGAGCGCCGCGAGGCTCGGGCAGCAGCGCCTTCAACCGAGCCGCGGCGACGCTCAACCGATCGGCCTTCCCCGGGCGGTTCACCGCGCGACACGCACAGACCGCTTGTCAGCAGCGGACGTCATCGACCACGGCACCGCGGAGCGACCGCGCGCGGCGGGCGATTAGCGTCGTGACGCGGGGCGCACAAGCTTCCGGCCTGCGAACGACCGAGGCAACCCGCCGCGCCGCGCTGAGGTCCCGATGAAGTCGACGATCACCGCAAGCGCAGCGGTCGTCGCTGCCGCGGCTGCAGCGTATTCCTGCCCCGTGCCGTGGTCGGCGGTGCTGCTGGCAGCGGCAACCATCCTGGGCATCGCCGCGTGGCGGGCCCGCGGCGACGTCGCCAAGATGCTTCTCGCCAATCTTGCGGCGGTGTTCGTCGCACTGGCCGCGTTCGAGGCCTATCTCGGGCTTCGACCCGCGGAAGACGACGGTACACGGATGGAGGGTACGATCGCCGAGGATTTCGTCCATCCGGACGACGACCTCGGATATGCCCCCAACAAGGGCGCGCGGGTGACCGCGCGCAAGCGCTATGGCGACACCGTCGTCTACGACGTCACGTACACGATCGGATCCGACGGACTGCGGGTCATGCCTCCCGTCGACCTCCGCAGGCACGTCGACTGCCTGCTCTTCTTCGGCGACTCGGTGACCTTCGGCGAAGGCGTCGACGACGAACAGGCTTACCCGTATCTGATCGCACGCAGGATCGGGCCCGATTTCGCCGTCTACAACTTCGCGTTCAGCGGCTACGGTCCGCACCAGATGCTTGCGCTTCTGCGCTCGGGCCGTATCGAAAGCATGATCTCCTGCACGCCGAGGCACCTCTTCTATCTCGGGATTCCCGAACACGTCGCGCGCGTCGCCGGACTCACGACCTGGGATCGCCACGGCCCGCGCTTCGCGATCGACGCGCAGGGGGCGGTCGTTCGGGACGGGAACTTCGACGCCCCGGTGAAGCTCTTCGGGCAATGGGCGGTGCCGTTGGCGGTCGCGAAGGCGACGCAGAGCTTCCTCACGTGGCAGCGATTCCTCGGTCGCGAGCGCACGCCGGGGAACGCGGAAGTCGCGCTCTACGTGGCGATCGTCCGCGAGTCCGCGAGAATCGCCCATGAGCGCTACCCCGGGGCCGTATTTCACGTGATCCTCTGGGACAGACCCGGCAACCCGCACGTCGGCGACATCAAGGCCCGGATGCTCAACGAAGGAATTCGGCTCCATCTGCTGACGACGGCGTTCCCGGACCTCCTCGGCGACGACGGTGGCGATCTGCTCTTCCCGCATGACGGGACATCCGAATCCGCGAATGCACGAGCGCATCGCCGATTACGTGGCGACAATGTTGAGCGGCCGGTGACGTCGTGAGCGAGAAGCGGGTCCCAGGCATCGCTGCCCATCGCGATGGCGTCGCCGGCGGGTCTTGCGCTCGGCGCCGTTTTTGCTCTGGCAGTGCTGTTGCGGATCGTTCCGCTGACCTACTCGCACTTCTGGGACGAAGCGGTCTTCCTGCAGCACGCGAGGATCATCGTGGACGGCCGGACGAACTACGATGAGTTCATCCATCGCCCGCCGCTGCTGCCGTTCGCCTACGCGCTCGGTCTGGCCCTGTGGAACAACGATTTCGCCGCGCAGATCGTCCAGGGGGTTCTCAGCGCGCTCGTCGTGCCTTTCGGCTTCCTCTTTGCGCGCCGCGCTTTCGGTGAGCCGACGGCGTACTTCACCGCGGTGCTTTTCGCATTCACGCCGTACCTGGTCGGCGTGTCGCACGATCTGCTGACCGACGCACCGGCGGTCGTCCTGATGCTCGCAGCGATGTGGCTCGGGGAGCTGCCGGGGACACGCTCGGCGCTCGCCGCGGGTCTGGCTTCCGGGCTCGCCGTGCTCACGAGGTTCACGTCGCTCTTCGTGCTTCCCTATTTCGCCCTGTCGACGATCGTCGCACGGCGCGGCATCGCCCGTCTCGCCTGCGTCGGCGTGGCGGCCGGCGTTACGATCCTCCCGTACCTCGTCTGGGTGCGCGCCCGGTTCGAAAGCCCTTTCTACACGTTCGAGCACGCCCGGCGCATCACGACCGAGTGGACCGCTCCGGTGCCTGCTGCTTTCTATTTCGAAGCGCTCGCGGCGATCTTTCCGCCGACTCTCGCGCTCTTCTTCGTCGCGGCATCGGCTTCGCGATCGCACGAGCAAAGGCCGACTGGGCCGCAGGCGGCACCCGCGCGATCGGCCAGGTTCCGCGGGTCACGTCGCGACGCTCGCGATCTGGGGCGTCGCGTTCTTCGCATACATGCTCGACGATCCCGCACAAGGAGGTCCGCTATCTGCTGCCTCTGATGATTCCAGTCGTCGTCGTCGGCGGGCTGGGATCGCCGAGACGTGGCGACTCGTGCGAATGCGCGGCTTCGCGGTGCGCGTGACGGGTGCCTGTTCGCCGCGGTCGCGGCCGCCATCGACTACGGTCCGGCATTCGCCGGGCTTGCGCGGCCGTGGGTCGATCGCTCGAAGACCGAGGCGGTGCAGGTCGCGCTCTTTCTGCGCGAGGCATCCACACCCGACGAGACGGTGTACGCCGCTCACGAGTTTCCGGTCCTTGCCTATTACTCGGAGCGGCGTACCGTCTCGGTCCTGCCGATCCAGGAGGATTTCGACCGGCAATGGCGCGACTGGATGCGCGCGCCCGGGTACTTCGTCTACTACCCTCCGACCGGCATCGAGGAGACCCACACGCGCAATCCGCAGTTCAAGCCGGATCGGGCGTTCCTCGAGGCGAGCCCGGCCTTCCGGCTGATCCGTGTCTTTCCGCACGCGATGATCTATCGCTACAAACCGGCGTCGTGACGCGCCTTCGCGCCAGGTATCTTCTTCGGCATCGTTTCCTACGCGTTCTTCTTCTGATGCGCCATGGTGAATCGGCGTGCGCCGACGGGGTGTTGTTGCCCGGTCACTGCCGATTCGCTACGATGGGCTGCGAATGCCCCGCCCGCTCCAC
>CAVUOC010000004.1:0-7458 GCA_963742965.1 uncultured beta proteobacterium
GCTCCGGCCAATCACCACCCAAAGCGATACTCCGCGCAGCCGCCTAGTCGGCGATGCGGTCGAATGGACGTCATCTCAGTGGTTCCTCGTCGAGGCTTCCGAGCGTCCCTCGAGCGTGCTTCGCAGGGCACGGACGAGCCGAGAGCCGTCTTCGACCGCGGAGCCCGTGCCGAAGACGTGGAAATCAGGCCGCGAAAGGACGACGCCGACGCGGTGGTCGCGAAACCACTGCGCGTACCTGTCGCGCACGTCGCGAACGCCGCCGCCGACGTGAGCGGCAATGCCGCCGATCGACGTGAAGAAGGCGGCGAGCTCGGAGTCGAAAGCGCTGAGTGGGTCCCCCGCGCAGCTGACCAGCGCGAATCCGCGGCCGACGACGTCGTCAAAGAGTCCGCGGCGTCCGTCGGCCTCTACCTCGGCTTGCAAGAACAGATGTCCCGCCAACGCATCGCCCTGCAGGACGGCTCCCGGCCCGATCGCCGGCGTCGGTAGCGGCGGCGTGAGGCCGGTCTCCCGGGTTCGGGCGATCATGGCCTCGTCGCGCGCCGCGGCTTCGGTCACGGTCGGGCACGCAGATCACCTTCCCGAGCTCGATCGAGAACTCGATCACCTGCCGGACCTGCGGGATCCGCTCGGACGCGTACGTGTCGAGCAATCGCTCGTCCGCGGTGCCCCGAAGCCAAGATCGAGTTTCCACGCGAGGTTCGCGGCGTCGCGGATGCCCGAACACATACCCTGACCGGCGAACGGCGGCATCTGGTGGGCCGCGTCGCCGGCGAGGAAGATTCGCCCCCTTCGCCAATCGTCGACCCAGCGCGCCTGAAACGTGTAGACCGCATGGCGCTCGAGCGTCGCGTTCGTGCGATCGAGGCGCCACGGCTCGAGGAGGCGCCACGCCGTCGCCTCGTTGTTGAGATCGGCAACCTCTTCGCTCGGCAGCCGCATGAACTCCCAGCGCCGTCGTCCCGGTCCGCCGGACACCAAGGTCGTCGGCCGCGCCGGGTCGCAGATCTGCTCGTTGATCGGGTCCCAGACGCGTGGCTCATGCGGGACTACGTCGACGATCAGCCAGTCGAAGAAGAATCCGAGGTCGGTGACCCGCGCGCCGATGCGACCGCGAACGAAGCTGTTCGCGCCATCGCAGCCGACGACGGCCCGGGCGTGGACTTCGCGACGGCGGTCGTCGCACTGGACCGTCGACCTCGACGCCTTCGCCGCCCGCCTCGAGGTCGACGACCTCGGCGCCGCGATGAACCGCGACGTTCGGAAGAGCGCGCGCCCGCGCGTCGAGCGCTCGCTCGAGCTCGGGCTGCGAAAACATGTTGGCCTCCGGCCAGCCCGAGAGCCCGGCTTCCCGGCTGCCGATCCGAAGCAGCGTCTCGCCGTCGGCGTTCCTCCATTCGTAGACGTCGGCCGGCTCGGTCAGGCGCGGCAACGCCTCGCCGAGGCCGGCAGCCTGGAGGATCCGCGCGACCTCGTGGTCGAAGTGAACCGCTCGCGGTAAGGGATAGGGCGCGGGCTGCTTCTCGAACACGCCGATCCGCCAGCCACGCTGCGCGAGCAGGATGGCGAGCGTCTGCCCGACGGGCCCGTAGCCGACGATGGCGACGTCGAACGGCTCGCTCATTTGCGGCTCAGAAGCGCAGCATGTCGAACGGCGTGGCGCCCTCGGGCAGGGGCGGCCTCGCCGCGAGCGTCCCGAGCGGCTCGCCGGCGCGGTAGCGCGCGAGAAGATCGTCGGGATCGAACACGACGCCGATCGGATTGGCGGCGAAGTCGCCGCTTCGCATCCAGCGGTTCGCCTCCTCGGCGGTCGGGAAGTTGTCGACCTGCAGCTCGATCCTGTTGCCGTCGGGATCCTTGTAGTACAGCGACGTCGTCGGGCCGTGATTGATCGCACCAGTAGGGCTCGATCCCGGCGCTCTTCAGTCGCTCGTACGTGTACAGGAGGTCGCCGAGATCGGCGTAGGTGAAGGCGACGTGGTCGGTGCCGGCCGCGAGCGGCGGCTGCTCCTCGAGGCCGGGGATCCGAGCGATCGCGATGCGGTGATGCTCGTCGTCGTAGGTGAGAAAGGCGAGCATCGCGTCCGCGTGGACGACCTCGGCGCCGAGCACCGTCCGGTACCAGTCGACCATCTCCTCGAGCCGCGACGTGCGCCGCACGATGTGCGCAAGGCGGATCGGCGGGATGCGTCCGCGGTCGGGAGAGAGCTTTCCTGTTCGATCCATGTTCGTCCTCCTCTAGATCCGATCCACGTCTTGCGGTTCTTCGACGACGCGGTTCTCGATCGCGCCGATCTGCTCGATCTCGATCCGGACGACGTCGCCCGGGACGAGGAATCTTGCCCCTGCGCGACGCCGACGCCGCCCGGCGTCCCGGTCGCAATGACGTCGCCCGGCTCGAGCGTGAACGCGGTCGACAGCGTCGCGACCTGAGCGAAGCAGTCGTAGATCAGCTCCCGCGTGTTCGAGTGCTGCCGGAGCTCGCCGTTCACCCACGTCCTCAATTCGAGGCACGTGCGGATCGCCGACTTCGTCGGGCGTCACGATCCACGGACCGATCGGGCCGTGCGTGTCGAACGACTTGCCGAGCGTCATCGTCTGCGCGCGGAACTGCCAGTCTCGGACGCTCACGTCGTCGACGACGAGGTAGCCGGCGATGACCTCCGCCGCGCGCTCCTTCGGCACGTAGCGGCAGCGCCGTCCGATCACGAAGCCGAGCTCGCCCTCGTAGTCGAGCATCGTCGAGACGCGCGGCCGGTGGATGGGATCGCGCGGCCCGGTCACGCACGTGGACTGCTTGTTGAAGAACACCGGGAACTCGGGCTTCTGCATCCGCGACTCGGCGACGTGGTCGGCGTAGTTGAGGCCGATCGCGAGGAACTTCGGCGGCCGGCGGATCGGCGCTTCCAGCCGGACGTCGCCGAACCGGATGCGCCCGCGCGTGCCGTCGGCCGCGCGCCGCGCGGCTTCGACCGCCGGCGCGCCGGCCTCGAGGAACGCGACCATGTCGCGCGGCAGCTCGGGCGCTGCGGCCGCGAGGTCGACGATCTCCGTCGTCGACGACGACGCCGATGCGCGTCGTAGGCCCGATGCGTGAACGTGGCGAGCTTCATGCGTCTGTCTCCTGTCTCAACTTGCTCTTCGGCGCGGATGCGGGACGGCTTGCGGTTCGCCACCGAGCACGAGCGATACGATCGCGTCGGCGTGCGCGTCGATCACGTCCTTCCGCATCGGGTCCTTGCCCGTGAGGCGGCGCACTTCGGGCGCTATGACGAAGAGGTGCGCGGCGGCGCCGATCAGGATGTAGTAAAGATGGACAGGATGCGTCTGCGGCAGCGCGCCCTCCCGCTGCGCCGCTTCGATCAGCACCCGCGAGGCCTCGTACAACGGACGTACGTGCCGGTCGACGAGCCACTGCATCCGCGGTCCGTCGGCCTTCCCTTCTTCGACCATCAGCCGATGGAGCTCAGGATGGGCCGCCGTGAAGCGCACGAAGTGGCGGGCCAACGAGCGAAGCCGCGCGACCGGTTCGACGTCCTCGAGCGCCTCGAGCCGGCCCGCGAACTCGTCGCGAAGCAGCGCGAAGA
Organism: uncultured beta proteobacterium; assembly: GCA_963742965.1. GTDB lineage: Bacteria > Pseudomonadota > Gammaproteobacteria > Burkholderiales > Casimicrobiaceae > CAIWHR01. The sequence continues at coordinate 3,591 of CAVUOC010000004.1, forward strand.
TGCGTTCGACCGCCGCCTTCCAGAGATCGAGCTTGGTCGAGAAGTGGTACGTGATAAGCCCCTGGTTGACGCCGGCGCGCCTCGCGATATCGCGCGTCCGGGCGCCATCGAACCCTCGCTCGGAAAAGGCCTGGAGGGCGGCATCGACAATCTTGTCTCGCGTATCCCGCGTCCGTTGCTGCTCGGCACGGGGTCGGGATCTACGGGAAGAGCGAGCCATCGGGGCCTCTATTATTCATTTGAACAGATTTGTCAATAGATATTATCCATCTGAATAATTTCTTGCAATTATTCGCGGCGCAGGGTCACTCACCGAGGAGTGAACGAGAGGACCGATCAAACACCCACACTGGGGGCGCATCACGACCGCCGGGAGCTTGAGGACGAAGGACGCGTGCTCACCGTTTGCGGAAGGCACGCGTCCGATGCGCGTGGCGCGATCCATCCTCGCTCGGTGAGCTCGTCGTCGTGCTGCAGAGGTGGTGTGGTTCGACGGGCTCGCCATCGTCCTCCACGACCGCGTGCGGAACGAGATGCTCCTCCATTCCGCCGGCGGCGTCGGGCTCCCGCCGAAGGAGATCGTGATTCCCCCGGAGGCCGATCCCTCCGGAGTCGCATGGCTCACGCAGCAACCGATCTTCGTCCCGGACGTCGAGCGGGAAACGCGGTTCCCGGAAATCATCGAGCTCGCACGCTCGGACGGCACCCGGTCGTTTTGCGTCTTTCCGCTGACGTCGCCGGTGCGCCGGCTCGGCGCTCTCGCCTTCAAGAGCCGCGAGACGGATGCGTTCCGCGACGTGGATCCCGAATTCCTCCAGCGGCTCACCGATGAGGTCGCGCTCGCGGTCGACAACGCGCTCCATCAGGACAGCGCGGAGGAAGCCGAACGGCGTCTCCGGCAGGAGCGCGACCGGCTCGGGATGCTGCTCGAGATCAACAACGCGCTCGTCTCGAACCTCGACCCCCGGGCGCTCTTCGACGACATCGCGGCGTGTCTGCGACGTGTCGTGGCGCACGACCTCACGGCCCTCCTGATCTACGACTCCGAGCGGAACGGCTTCCGGGTCGCCGCTGTCGTGTTCGAGAACAAGGAGGTCGTTCGGGAAGGCGAGTTCTTCCCGCTGGACGATGAAGGAAATCCAGCGGGCGCGGCGTTCCGGACGGGAACGCCACTCCGCGTCGGCCGTGACGTCATCGCGACTCTCGGCGCCGGGCACCGGCCCGGTCTCGCCGAGCTCGGGATCGAGTCGGCATGCCTCATGCCGATGAGCGCGCGCGGGCGCGGCGTCGGCACGATCGTCGTCAGCCGCCTGCGGGACGAGCCGTTCAGCGACGACGACGTGGCGATTCTCGCAGCGGCGGCCGGTCAGATCGCGTTCGCGGTCGCGAACGCGCTCGCGTTCCAGGAAATCGCGGCGCTCCGCGACAAGCTCGCACTCGAAAAGGTCTACCTCGAGGACGAGCTACGGAGCCAGTACGACTTCGAAGAGATCGTCGGCGAGTCGGCGGCGCTGAAGGCCGTCCTCGCGCAGGTCGAGACCGTCGGCCCGACTTCGTCGACCGTGCTGATTCGCGGCGACACCGGAACGGGCAAGGAGTTCATCGCCCGGGCGATTCACCAGCTGTGCCCGAGCTCGGGCGCAACCCCTTCGTCAGCATGCCTCTCGCGGCGGACGGAGACGGACGATGAAAACCTCGCACCTCGGAAAATTCGACAAGCATTGTTGAGTGGTCCGATCCGGTGGGGCGCAACAACGGCGGTTCGAGCATCGTGCGCGGCCTATTTGACGTTTTCCGCGCTGAGCTCGGGAACGAGCTGCGAGAGAATTTCCGCAAGCGCCTTGCCGTACCCGCTCACCAGCGCAGCCGGTGATGCCTGCGGAAGATCGACGCGGCTGGCGATCGTGCGCTCGCACTCTTCGACGTCGGCGCGCTCGCCGCGCGCAGCCAAGGCATCGACACGACGACGACGTGGACGCGCGAAGCGTTCGTCGCCATGATGCGAACATTGCTCGAGCATGGGTTGTTGCGGAGGGAGCCATGAGCGTCGTGACGGATCGCAAGGATCGGTTGGCGGCCGAGCGCGGGACCGTCAAGCCGCAGAAGCTCGCGCACGTGGGCCGAGACCGGGAGCCTGGAAGGGGCGATACCTGCAGCAAGGCAAGCTCCGCGCCGCAGGGGAGCTCGCCGAAGAATCTCTGAGGCTTGCGGAAGAGGTGAAAGATCCGGTGTTTCTTTCGAGCGCCCATCACAACGCAGGAGAAGCATGCGCTTGGACCGGGGAGCTCCTTCGAGCGCAGGCGCATTTCGAGCAGGCGATAGCGCTTCATGATCCGAAGCAACGTCAGTCTATTGCGTGCCTCGGCACAGACCCTTGGATTCTCGCCTCTGGGGTGCTGGCCTGGACCGAATCGATCATCGGCAGACCCGATCAAGCGCTGAAAAGAATTGTCGCTGTTGTTGCCCGAGCGCGAGATGAGCCGTTTCGCCTTTTCGAACTCGCCGTCGCCCAGGGGATCTCTTGCACGGCGACGATCTGCGGATGGACTACACCGCACGGGGGCAAACTGTGGGTCTCGCTACGAGGCCCGAAATGAGTAGTCAGGCCGTGAACCTGCAAGACGTCACGTCACGAACCGATGACCGATCACGAGCAATTCCTGGCCCACTGGAGATTCCCGTGGTCCAAGGAGGCGGGTCGCTGGCGGAAAAGCTACCTTCGAGGATCTCGTCGATCACGTCATCGGGCAGGACGGCGATACGGTGATCGTCGAGATGGTGAACCGCAGCAAAACCGCGAGCGGGCGCCCCTACGAGAACGAATACTGTTTCGTCTTCGAGATGTCGGAAGGAAAGATCCGCGAGATCCGCGAGTATGTAGACAGCAACGGGCGTACGAGATCATCAACGGCTAGTCTATCCAGACACGTTACGTCGAACGTGGTATTCACATTTCCCTAAGCGGCTATCACTTCTCTGTGTTCATCCGTGTTCATCCGTGTTCATCTGTGGTCTCAGGTCCTTTCAGCAAGTGCACCGCCGAGCGGTAGGTCAGCTCGGCGATGAAGTCGCCCCGGTACGGCGGGTCGCGCTGCGTGAAGACCGCCAGCACTATCTCGTGCCCCGACGCGTCACGCACGATGCCGGCGTCGGCGTAGATCGGGCCCCATGTGCCGCTCTTGGCGTAGACCTGCAGGCCGGGCAGGCGCGCCGCGCCGCCGGCGATGCGCGCCGCTAGGTGCGGTTGCTCCTTCGGATCGCGGCGCATGCGCTGGCGGACGGCCTCCGAATCCGCCGGCGACAGCGCAAGATCAGTCGCCAGCAGCGCCAGCAGCTCGACCGTGCCGACGGCGGTCATGGCGTTACGGTTGGGGAACTCGTCACCCCGAGTCGGCAGCAAGCCGCCGGCGCCGCGGTCCTTGAGAAACTGCACGTCGCGCCCGGACAGATCGCCGTCGCCGTCGTAGGTCGGGTTTACGCAGTGCAGGCCGGTGATGCCGAGGGCGCGCAGCCACGCGTTGACGCTGAGGCGCCGCTGTTTGAAGTCCGCGTACGCCGCGGGCGGTAGCTCGGGCCCGGCTGCGTCGCGGTCAGTCGCTCTACGACGTGTTGCGTCGCCTGGTTGCTGCTCTCGCGGATCATGTGGGTGAGGAAGTCATCGAGCTCGGCGTCGATCCGGACCGTGCCCTGCGCCTGCCGCGCGTACGCCGCCATCAGGTAGACGAACTTGACGACGCTGGCCGGGTAGATCGGCTCCGTGCCCTGGCGCTGTGCCAGACGCGGCGCGTCGGGATGCCCGAGATCGAGGAGCGCGACGCGCAGGTCGGCGCTGCGCAGCGCGGGGTCGGCGGCGAGCAGGGCGTCGACC
>CAVUOC010000005.1:0-158555 GCA_963742965.1 uncultured beta proteobacterium
GTCCGGCAGTCGGCCCCGCAGGGCTCGTGGCGCAGGCGGCAAGCAGCAGCGATGCGAGGGCAAGCATCGATTTGGCAATCATTGAAGGTTCCTCCCGGATGGACGGGTTATTGTGCACTACCCGGTGAATTTCCTGAGCAGCTGTTTTTGATCGTGCCCGTTGCGTCGGTCTGCGAGCAGACTGACGACGTCGCGTCAGCGGGCGGACTCGCGAAACCAATCGAGCGCTTTGCGCAACGGGGTCGGGTCGACCTCGTGCGTTCCCCGAACGGCCTCCACGCGGAGATTCCTGAACCCCGCGCGCTTCAGCTCGTCGTAGATTCTCCAGTGATCGGCCGGCGTTGCGACGACGTCATGGTCACCGTATTGCAGCATGATCGGAACGCGCCTGAATTCCGCGTTCATGACGTTGAATTCCCTGGCTGCAGCCACGATCGTATCCGCACTGATGCCGGCAAGATAAATCCCCGCGATGGTGCGGCCCCTGACTCGCAAATGCCGCCGCGAGCCAGCCAGAGTATTTCGCGCCGTTGGAGAATCCACCGAACGCCAGCGGAGCCTTCGCTGCCGGCGGCCATTGCAGCTCCAGCACCGAAAGCGCAGTCGCATTGAGCGCAAAACGCAGCGCGGGAACGTCATCGCCGACGGCGACGTCCTCCATCGGGTCCGCGGCCACCAAGATCCACCCCGCCTCGAGCGCGGTATCGGCATAGGCGGCAAGCAGGCGACGGCTCGACTGCTAGGGGCGATCGGGAGTCGCGCTGATGACCATGACCGGCCAATCGCGCTTCGTATCCAGATTCGCCGGCGCGGCGATCGTCACCAGCGCATGGCGTCACTGGAGACAGTTGCCCGCGACCCGCCACCAGGCGAAGCTCTCGCGGAAGCTCGGCGCTGAATTCGGCGAGGCCTCCGGGCTTCAGGCCCGGCGCCGCGAACGCGACCGTGCCGAGAAAGAGCATCGGCAACAGTGCGAGATAGCGTTTCATGCACGCCCGGGTGTCATGCGGTTCGCCCGATCGTAACCGAACGACCACGGGTAGCAAAAATGCGAACGGCGATTGGCGCAGGAAAGTCTGCAGAATCGGCCTTTATTCGGCGCCAGCGCGACTGAATAGCCAACGCGTATGTCCCACTGCAGGAGTTCGCAATTTTGCTACCTACTCCGGAGCCATGATCCCCAACACGCCCGCTCGTCAGGCCCCGCTGCTGCAATCCGCGTCCAATAGTGGCAAGATGAACGCGTCAGCGAGGCGTACCGCCCGCACTCTGGAGCAAAGCATGACGACCAGGAATCCCCCGTCCCCCGAAGACCCGGCAGCCCAAGCGAAGCACGGCGGGGATTTCGTCGAGAGAATGTTCTCGGGAATCGGGCACAACTTCGAGGTACCGGTCGTGCGACCGCAACGGCCTCGGGAAGAGCCCTACCGCCCGTTGCGCCAATCGAAAGCGACGCCCGGCGTCACCTATCGGTTGCAAAGTCCGACTGCGGCGCTGCGGGTGCAGGCGAGCTCGCCGGCGACGGACGTGATGACCGACTTGAGCAAGGTCAAGGCCGTGACGACCGCCGCGGCGGCGAGCGTCGATGAAGCGCGCGAAGCCATGATCACGCACCGCGTCCGCGCGCTCTTCGTCGTCGACGAGTCGGGAGTCGTCCTGGGCATCGTCACCGCCAACGATATCCTTGGCGAAAGACCGATCCAGATCGCGCAAGACCGGGGCGTGCGGCACGTCGACGTTCTCGTGAGCGAGGTCATGACGCCCGCGGACCTCATGGAGGCGATGGAGCTCCAGGATGTGCTGCAGGTTCGCGTCGGTGACATCGTCGAAACGTTGAAGCGCTCCGGGCGCCAGCACGCGCTGGTGACCGAGTCCGCGTCCGCCGATGCGACGTCGGCAACGCGCACCGTCCGAGGTATCTTTTCCCTGACGCAGATCGCGCGACAGCTCGGACTCTCGCCCCAGATCGGCCACGACGTCGCGCGCACCTTTGCGGAGATCGAAGCTGCGATCGGTGCGTGAGGCCTAGCGGCGGCGGCGCGCGCTTTGGAACCGGGCCGCATTGCACGCCAGCCGAAGGCCTCCGAGCAGCGCGGCTGGAGCCGCTGGCTGCCAGGGCTGCGGACGCATTCGCGATTACGACGTTGCGTGGCTGCGTCACGACATCGTCGCCGGACTGGTTCTGACGACGATGCTGGTGCCGGTCGGCATCGCCTACGCGGTGGCCTCGGGGCTGCCCGGCATCTACGGCCTCTACGCGACGATCGTCCCGCTGCTCGCCTACGCGCTGTTCGGACCGAGCCGGATCCTGGTGCTGGGGCCGGATTCGGCGCTGGTCGCGGTCATTCTCGCCGTCGTGGTGCCACTCTCGAACGGCGACCCGAATCGAGCCGTCGCCATCGCGAGCATGATGGCGATCGTGTCGGGAACGGTGTGCATCCTGGCAGGAATCGCGCGCCTCGGTTTCATCACCGAGCTCCTGTCGAAGCCGATTCGCTACGGATACATGAACGGCATCGCGCTGACGGTGATCATCAGCCAGCTACCCAAGCTGTTCGGTTTCTCCGGCGAGGGCGAAGGTCCGTTGCGGCGGATCTGGGCATTCGTGCAAGCGGTGCTGGCGGGAGAGACGAACGGGGCGGCGCTCGCGGTCGGCGCCGGAACCCTCGCGGTGATCCTTCTGCTCAAGGGCAGCCAGCGCATTCCGGGAATCCTGATCGCCATCGTGGGCGCAACGGTCGTCGTCGGGGCGCTGGACCTGGCGACGAGCGCCAACGTGTCGGTTCTGGGCTCGACGCCGCAGGGCCTCCCCGCGTTCGCCATCCCCTGGGTCACCTACGCCGACATCGTCCCGGTCTTGATCGGCGGCTGCGCGGTCGCCCTCATTTCGTTCGCCGACACGAGCGTGCTGTCGCGCACCTTCGCCGCGCGAACCGGAACGCGTGTCGACCCGAATCAGGAGGCGGTGGGACTCGGCGTCGCCAATCTGGCAGCCGGCTTCTTCCAAGGTTTTCCGGTCAGCAGCAGCTCGTCGCGCACGCCGGTGGCCGAGGCCGCGGGCGCCAGGACTCAATTGACCGGCGTCGTCGGCGCGCTCGCGGTCGCCCTGCTCGTCGTGTTGGCGCCGAACATCCTTCAGCACCTTCCCGACAGCGCGCTGGCGGCCGTCGTGATCGCCTCGGCGCTCGGCCTGTTCGAGGTTGCGGACCTGCGTCGCATCTACCGGATCCAGCAATGGGAATTCTGGCTGTCCATCGCGTGCTTCGCCGGCGTGGCGGTGCTGGGCGCGATTCCGGGCATCGGCCTTGCAATCGTGATCGCGATCATCGAGTTCCTGTGGGACGGCTGGCGGCCGCATTCGGCGGTGATGGGTCGCGTCGACGGCGTCAAGGGTTATCACGACATCACGCGCTATCCCGACGCGCGCCGCATTCCCGGCTTGGTCCTGTTCCGATGGGACGCACCGCTGTTCTTCGCGAACGCCGAGTTGTTCCAGGAGCGCGTGCTCGACGCCGTGGCGACATCGCCGACGCCGGTGCGCTGGCTGATCGTCGCAGCCGAACCGGTCACCAGCGTCGACGTCACCGCCGCTGATGTGCTCGCGGAACTTGACAAGACCCTGCACGAGGCCGGCATCGAGCTGTGCTTCGCCGAGATGAAGGATCCCGTGAAGGACAAGCTGAAGCGCTTCGGGCTCTTCGCGCGGCTGGGCGAACAGGCGTTCTTTCCGACGACGGGCGCAGCCGTCAGCCGCTACCTCGAGACGCATGCGGTCGACTGGGTCGACTGGGAAGATCGGGCGCGCTGAGCGAGCCTGTCGTCGAACCGCGTCGTTCAGTGTGACAGGGATCGGCGAAGCGAGTGATTCGCGTGCCGCTTCGATTGCTTCACGACGGCGTCGAGAGCTGGTCGAACGCGGCCAGCGCATCGGCCGCGTACATGAGCGACGGGCCGCCGCCCATGTACACGGCAACGCCGAGCGCCTCCTCGATTTCCATGCGGCTCGCGCCGAGCCTGATCAGCGCCTTGACGTGGAAGCCGAGGCACGCGTCGCAATGTGCGGCAACCCCGAGCGCCAGCGCGATGAGCTCCTTGGTTTTCTTTCCGAGCGCTCCGTCACGCATCGCGGCGTCGGCGAGCGCGTTGAAGCTCGCAATCACGTCGGGCGTATCTGCTCGAAGCTTGCGTAACGACGTCGTCACCGACCGCGTGATTTCCCCGTAGTCCTTGGGCATCTCAGCCTCCTTTGTCAAATCGAACGATCATTCGAGGATAAGCGCGCGCGGCGCCACGAGCTGTGACCTATGTCATTGCATGCTCGAGCGCAGACCTGAAATTTCGCTCGGAGTCGATGTCGCACTGTCTACGGATTCCGCTGCCTGTGGCCGGAAGCCGGCGCTCATTGACCTAAGTCAGACAGTGTGCGATTTGCCGTCACGATAGCCATCGAATGCGCCGGCCGCTTATTGACAGGCTTCTGCAAAAGGCGTCAACTGAAAGCGCTCCGGCAATCGGCTCGGGATGGATTCTCGAACTAAAAGCTGATGATCCGGTTGCGGTCTTTGTGTTCGCCGGTTGTGCGCGCCCCGTGTTGCGGGCGTACCTGAAGGCGACAGGCTGCGACCACCCTCTTGGGACAACGTCTGAGGATCATCGCGAGCCGAGGCCTGGAGCCAACGACGCGCCGTCATGCGTTGTGAATGGAGGGCAACGTATCGATGAACCCACTTACAGCACCAACCTGGAGCCGGTAGCTACAGTCCGGCATGCGCCACGGTAACGTGACGCCGACAAAGATATCGTGAGGCCCCGCGAATTTCTCGCGGGGCTTTGCATTTGTGGCGGGCATCCGCGCTCGGACACTGTGGCAAGGCGTGCGTCAGCCTCGACGGGCGCTCCAAGCGCACGAAGGGCATTCACTTCCACCCGCGTCGACGCCTCAGGTCATCCCTTACCCGCTGAAATCTCCACTGAACCGATTTCTTGAGCCAATCCATCGGGTACCCGCGCGTCTTCAGTACGCCGCGCAAGTCGAAGAAGGCCAGATTCTGCTCGGCACAGGTGGCCACAAGCACATTCATGCCGCTGTCGAGATCGATGCCCTTCGGTCCTCCCTCCTGGGGATGGAAGCGACCTCGCAAATAAGTGTTCTCGGGCATCACTCGGAACGCCGCGACAGGATACCGCGTGCCTTTCCAGCTGGCTCCGCCTTTCGCATACACATTGACATACGGGGCGCCCGCATCGGCCACGAGCACGAAAGCATTGTCCGCCGTGAAGCGCACGCCGTGAGGGTAATTCACGTTGCGCAGCGCGCCGTCCGGTTTCGAGTGCGGGTTCAGATGAGCCGTGTTTTCGTACAGACAGACGTTGTGGGCTTCATGGTTGCTGATTGCAATCCATCGCCGCTCCCTGTCGACGGCTACGCCATCCGGAAAACGCAATCCCCGGTTCAACAGAATCTCATGGCTCCTGAGAGCGAATCCCTCGTTCGTTTCCAGAATGTGACGCGTCACGTAATGGGCATAGTTGTTGCAGATCAGCAACTCGTACAGGCCTCTGTCAATCCGGGAGACTGTCACCGAGCCCGGCGATTTCAGATGATGGATCGGGTCGCGCCCAATCGTTTCCAGCGGGGACACGTCGAACTTCCTATCCGAAGTTCCGCTTGGCGGCACGGCAAAGATGGTGGCGCTCTGTCCGCGGTTTGCGACGACGAGCGTTTGATCGTCGATGAAGAAAAGGCCGTGCGGCCGGCGCAGGCTCGACGATGTGATCTCGAGTGCATCGGTCAGACTGACACTTGGCTTGCCAGCCCCGGAGGCGTCGATATCGACTTCGACGATGACGACCTTGTTCTTGGCGAATCCGGCAAGCGCAAGTCTGCGGTTGTCCGGGGAGAACTTCACATCCTCCGTGCGTCCCAGGTCCTCGAGGGCCGCGGACACGGTCGCGGAAGCCGAGAATTGGATCCGCTGCGCATCGGATGCCCCAGGCGGAAATGTGCGAGACAAGGCTCTCACCAGGAATGCGTCCAGTAGGTGACGAGAAACGACTTGGGGAACAGGCGGCGCATCGTCAGCTTGCAGAGGGGAGAGTCGACCGCTTCGCGCGCCAATCGCAGATGAACGATGTTGGACCAGTCGATGGGATACCAGGTGTGGGCCTCGAGTAGCTCTACCCGCGTGGTCTTTGCTTGGGGCTGGAGGTTGTCGGGGAGGTGCGAAGCGACCCGCTGAACCATCCTGCGCACGGCGCTTCGCTCCTCAGCCATGTAGGTGTCGTAAGCTCTCTTGAGCAAGATCGGTCCCGTCACGGTTTCCGGACCGGCACTCGGTGCGCGGCCGCTCAGCCGTTCCGCATCCTCGACGAGCAACTGAATGGCGAGCAGCCAGAACTCCTGCAAGGGACGCGAAGCCATGATCGCATTCGGTATCGATTGGGAAAAGCCACGATCGCTCCCCATCCTTCCCAACCAGACATCTCCCGACTCGAACAGAGGATCCACGGGTCTCAGGCATTCTGTGTCCATATCCGCATACAGCCCTCCGAATTGATACAGGAAGAAATACCGAACCGCATCGGCTCGATAGATCTCTCGGGGATACGCGTCGTAGATGCGGAGGAACCACGGATAGTATTTCGCGATGAAATTCCTGTTGTCGACATCGTCCCAAAGAAGATATGCATAGCGCGGATTCAATCGCCTGAAGCTTTCACTCCACCGGGCAAAATGGGCCGGCACCGAAACCTTGCTTTTCCAGGTTTGAAATATCACCTTGGGAAAGGAGCCGTCGGCTGGCACTTGCGCGGGACACGGCGCAGGGTAGGCGCCGCTGGCGCCGGTGAAGGCTACGCTACCTGACGTTCGCTCTTCGCTGACAACGCCACCGTCGCGCTTTGTCGACATTCCAAGGAGCCCAGCCGTTCTTTTCGTCAGCTGCTGGGCTCGTTTGCCGATGAGCCGTCGGACGCGTTTTGTGATCACCACCGCCAACATCGGGATGATCGGGCGAGACCGCAGTGCCTTCCGCAAATCGGCATGGTGGCTTGTGCCGATGCCGATCAGCGTCGCCAGGAGGCCGATGATGGCAGGAGGCACCTCTCGTGACGGACTGTCCATAATGTTCATGGACTGGATCTTGGCCATGGCAATACTGGCGCTCGTACCAGCGTCCGGCGCTCAGGTTCCCGGTTGACTGGAGCGACTTGCGTGGATGCTCGTTTGCAGAAGTCGAGCAAGAAGCTTCATGCGACGCAACGACGGCTGTCTGCGTTGGCTCTTGATCCATGCGGATAAGGCTTTGGCCGGAGCCCGACTCTTCGTGCAGTGGTAGTAGGCAACAGAGAACCATGCCGCCGCCGCGGACGTGCATGCCTCGTCGCGTTGCACCGCGCTGAGCCCGTAGGTCTTTTCGTCGAAGTACAACCGGTCGCGAATCTCGGCCGCGGAGAGCATATGGTCGAGCAATCGATCAGGCCGCGACGAAGTGCCTTGCCCTTGGGCCCGTTGGTTATAGAGCCGATCGAGGACCAGACCGAACCGACAGATCGCCGACGCGCGGATTGCCCAATCGCAGTCCCACAGCAGGCAGTGCGGCTCGTAGCCGCCAATTCTTTCAAGTGCGGCGCGGCGCACCACAACGCGCTGGAACGGCAGCGGCACTGTCTGCATGAGCGCGGTGAACAAATGAGGACCGAAGACGAGGAGCCCGGATTCGCGCTCCATCCCCTCGGCAACCGAAAGCGTGTGCGTCCATCGCGCGCAGACTCTCTTCGACTTCCAGCGGCTGGCGGTTCCCAAACCAGGAGACGCTCATGAAGAGGCCATCGAGATCCGGATGGCGGCACAAGACACCCGCCGCCCGCGCGAGGAATTGGGGCGCGTAGAGATCGTCGTCATCGAGGAAGGCGACGACAGGCGCAACTGCGGATCGAATGCCGGTGTTCTTGGCCGCGGCACCACCGAGGCGCACCGCATGGCGCCGCAGGTTCACGCGTGGTCCGAACCGCCGGTAGAGCGCCGCCCCGTTCACCTCGGGTACGGAGGCATCGTCGACGACGATCGCCTCCCAATCCGGAAACGATTGATCTGCGAGGCTCTGCAGTGCCTCGTTGAGCAGGTCCGGGCGGTTGTGTGTGGGCAAAACGACCGAGACGAGAGGGGCAAACTCGGGCTTCAAGGTCATCTGATTCGATCCGCGCCGGACTCTGTATTGCCTCTTCTGTCGCCCGGGCCCGGTCTCCGCAATGCGCATCGCCGATGGAGAAAGGCCGTGGTGCCGCATGCAACTAGCGGACCAGGAACGTTATCTTCATGTCCGGCAACGACTTGGCAGCGGCAGCGAGGTGTAGCTGAATGCTCATCTGTAAGAATCCCCGACATCCCTTCGAGCCCTTCGCGCGCTCGCTTCTCTTGCTGGCGCGCGAGTCCTCGGCCGCTCGAATCAGATCGTCACGCGCCGCGTGATCCAGCCGACGCGGCAGGAGCCTACGCGCAGCTCCAGCGTGCCCTTGCCGCGCACGCCCCACGACACCGTTTTCGCGCCGGTCGTACCGCGGCTATACGGGTAGTAGATTGCGCCGGCGCCGCTGAACAACCCGCGGCCCCAGCCGTCGAGATGCCCGATCGCGACGTGCGCCTGCGCAGGATCGGTGAGCTCGCAGCCTTCGGTACGCGCGTCCGCCCACAGCGGCTCGTTGTGCGTCAGATCCTTCGCCGACGCGAGAATTCCAGTGGGCAGGTAGCCACGATTCTCGACGGTGACCGTTACCCGCGTAAGCCCGGACTCGAGCGACGCTGTCTGGACATTGTCGATCGCGACGGCGGGCGCGAGCGAGGCCACGCGAAGGTAGTGCGCGGCCTGCGTGCGACAGATTCCCGGCAGCTCTTCGGGCGGGGGATTCCACAGACCGACGCGCGGATCGATGCCGCCGACCTCGACCTCGCCCAGTTGCGGATGCGCAGCCTTGCGCCACGGCCTGATCGAGCGGCCTGCGTTCTTGTCGCGGTCCCATGCGCCGAGCCTGATCATGTCGCTGCGCGTCAGGTGCGTGTACGTGTCGACGAAGCGCTTCTTCCGCTCGATCCCCACTTGCTTGAAGAGATCCCACAACTCGACCACGTACGCGATCGCGCCGCGCTGATGATAGGCGTAGTCGCTCAGGTCGCCGTGGAGCGGCGTGTCGGGCTCGTAGAGGAATTCCTCGGCGCCCGACACCATCGGATAGCCGGTGAGCTCCTCGGCCCACGCGCCGAGCTGCCGGAAGAGCGCGAGGTCCTCCTGGTTCATCTTCGCATCGGGCTTGTCGCCGAGCGGCCGGATGAACACGCCGCCGAAGGTGTGCAGGTTGAGCCAGAGAAAGATCTCGGGATGCTTCGTCGCGAACTCGACGACGGAACGCGATTCCATCTCGGAGAGCGGGAACGCGCCGGCGCCCTCCTGCCTCGAATCCGGCGCCCAGAAATAGGGGAAATTGCGATTCAGGTCGGTCTGGTTGTCGGACAGGAAATACGGCGACGGCACGTTGTGGCCGTCGAAGTTCTCGATCACGCCTTCCGGGTAGATCTTGTAGTACGGCGGCGGATCGTCGATCGTCCGCGGCAGCAGCAAGCCCGGGATCTCCGGTGACTCGACCAGCTCGCCGCCCTCGTCGCGCACGCGCATCATCAGCGCGAGCCCGTCGCCGTCGACGTCCTCGCCCCGCCAGTACGCGTGCGCGCGCGCCGGGCGCTCGTCGCGCGGCACCGAGCGCACGTAACGACCCTTGGTGAGCACCGTCTCGGCGCCGTCGGGCGACATGCGCGGCAGCACGAAAAAGCGAACCTCGCGCGCACGCGCGGCAGCGACGTCGGAGAGCCCCGGCACGGTGGGACTTGCGCCGCCACCCAGATGCAGGCGCAGCACGTCCTCGGCGACGGCGAGCGCGACGCTCGAGCCGGCGAGCTCGCTCGCGTGCATGTTGCCGTCGATCCACGCGCTGGGCCGTGCGCGATCGGGATCCGGCCCGAGCGTGAGAAGCAGCAGGTCGCGGCCTTCGGGCGTTCGCCCGATCGAGTCGACGCGGCAGAGGTCCGGGAATGCCTCTGCCCAGCCGCGCACTTGCCGGGTCAGCTCGTCGTAGAGCAGCGGCCGGTCGCGGAAGCCGAGCGACAACGCTTCGAGGCGTTTCGTGGCGGAATCGGTCATGGTGCGGCGATGGTATCAAACGCCCTGACAGGCAACGCATTCCGTCGCCGTTACCGGAGCCCCAGGACGCAAATCCGAGTCATTCGTCGCCTCGCCATTGAGCCTGACGGTCCTGGTTCGATAGCCTTGATTGAGCCCGCTGACAGGGAGGTGGAATTGAGACATCACGGCTTGCTCTATCACGTCGTTGCCGCGCTCCTGGTTGTCTTCCCCTGCTGGAAGATCTTCCAGCGCGCCGGTCTCAACCCGGCGCTCTCGTTGTTCATCTTCGTCCCAGGCCTGGGCTGGTGGATAGCCGGCGCAATCCTCGCGTTTTCGAGGTGGCCGGCGGTCGATGCTCCGGCGAGCGGAGGTACTACGAATGCCTAGCCGAAGCCTTTGCTATCTGATTGCCCTCGTTCTTGTGGCTCTCATCGTCTGGGCATTCGTCGCCGTCTTCGGGCGCATCCTCAACCGCGCGGGCTATTCCCGGTGGTGGCTGCTGACGATGGTCGTACCGCTCGTCAACCTGATCATGCTATGGGTATTCGCCTTCGCGAGCTGGCCGGCGCCGAAGCGAAGGCAAGGTTAACAACCAGCACAGAAACAGGCAGTATGCGATTGCACGGACTGCACCGTTGTCACAGCCGGTGCAGATGCAAGCCTCCGCCGACATTGATGACCTCTCCGGTAGAGAACGGCAACTTCCCTTCGGCGAGGGCCGCAACCGTCGCTCCGACGTCGTCGGGCGTCCCCCATCGCGCAATGGGAACGCCTCCGGCCTCGATCAGCCGCTCGTACTTTTCGGTTGCGGGGAGCGTCATCTCGGTGCGAATGATCCCCGGCCGCAGCTCGAACACATGGATGTTCTCCGAAGCGAGTCGCGCTGCGAAGAGCTTCGACATCATCGCGAGCGCGGCCTTCGTCATGCAGTAATCGGCGCGATCCGGGCCGATGATTTCCGCGTTCGCCGACGTGATCGTGACGATCGTCCGATACCGCGATTGCGGATCGCTTACCGGCGTGGCGATCATGTGCCGCGCGACCGCCTGCGTCAGGAAGAACGTCCCGCGCAGATTGACCGCGACGCTGCGGTCGAAGCTGTCGGTTGCGACATCCAGCAGGTCACCGCGACGCAGCGAGCTGACACCCGCGTTGTTGACGAGGCAGTCGATTGGACCGAGCTCCGATTGGATTTTTTCGACGAGCGCGGGAAAGGCTTCGATTTGCGCGATGTCGTGC
Organism: uncultured beta proteobacterium; assembly: GCA_963742965.1. GTDB lineage: Bacteria > Pseudomonadota > Gammaproteobacteria > Burkholderiales > Casimicrobiaceae > CAIWHR01. The sequence goes on from CAVUOC010000005.1 coordinate 11,412, forward strand.
TGAAGGTAAAACGCGCGCTGTCCAAGGCGCTTCACGCCTTCGACCACCGTTTCGCTCTCGGCGAGGGTCTCCAGGCTGATAATCGCGATGTCGAACCCAGCGTTCGCCAGCGCGATCGCGATGCCCTGCCCGATGCCGCGAGCACCGCCTGTGACGAGCGCCGTTCGGCTCACGGTGGCAGCTCCAACGCCATCACCAACGCGCGCCGAAGGTGCGGCGAAGATCGTCGATCTGCGCCTCGGTCAACGGTGCGACCGATGTGCCGCCCAGCAAGCTCACGCGAGCCGTTTCCTCGAGCTCTTCCAGCGTCGCCATCGCTGACGAAGCGGAGTCATGCCAAACCACGGGGCCGAGACGCTCCAGCATCACCGCGCGGATCGGCGTGCCGGAGATTCCATAACGCCGAATCGCCTCTGCGACGCGCTTCGCAACCTCCGGCGCGCCCGGCCGATCATAGGGAATCACGGGAACGTGCCCCACCTTCATCACGAAGTACGGCGTGATCGGCGGTATCAGCTCATCGCCGCCAGCATTCATCGTCAGCGCGACGCAATGCGCGCTGTGCGTGTGAATCACGCAGCGCGTGTCGCTCGTCGAAGGCGCGCGCCGCCGCATAGATCTCGCCGTGCAGCGCGATCGTCTTGCTGCCGCGGTCGCCGCTCACTTGCCGCGCGTTCGCATCGAGCCGCGCCAACCGCGCGGGATCGAGAAAACCCAGGCACGCATCGGTCGGCGTGATGAGATAGCCGCCCGCGGGCTCGTCCAGACGAATGCTGATGTTGCCCGCCGTCCCGTGCACGTAGCCGCGCTCGAAAAGGCTGCGGCCCACGCGGCAGATCTCGTCGCGCGCTTGCGACTCGGTCATGCCAGCCTCGCAAACGCTTTGGAAAAGAAATCGTCGGTGCCGAAATTGCCGGACTTCAACGCGAGGTGGAGAGGCGCGAGACCGTCCCGAGACTCGGCAAGGCACCACGGCACGCCCGGATCGATCTGCGGCCCGATCCGCAGCTCCGTGACGTTCAGATTCTGCACGCAGGCGCCCGCGGTTTCGCCGCCGGCGACGATGAGCTGCCGAACGCCGAGCTCGACGAGCCCCCGCGCAACGTCGGCCAGCGTCTGCTCCACTGCAGCGCCCACTTGCTGCGCGCCGAGCTCGTGCTGGACGGATCGCACGGTCTCCGGCTCGGCGGTCGAATAGACGAGCACCGGCGCACTCTGCAGATGCACTTTCGCCCACGCGAGCGCCTGCGCCGCTACGTCGTTGCCGGGCACGAGTCGGGACGCATCGACGCGAAAGGCCTCTCCCCCGCCGTCGATGAACGCGTTTACCTGACGATTCGTCGCCGCCGAGCAGCTCCCCGATACGATCGCGCGGAAGCCTGACGCGGCAGGCAGCGCGCTCGCCGCATCGGAGGGCGCGATCCCGAAGTTGGCGGCGAGCCCGATCGCGACGCCCGATCCGCCGGTCACCAGCGGCATGCCTTCGAGCGCGGGCCCGAGCCTCAGCAAGTCATCGTTGCCGATGGCGTCGACGATCGCGATCCGCGTCCCCTGCGCGCGGAGCTCGTCGATGCGTCCGCGAATGGCTTCCTCGCCCCGCGCCACGACCGAATAGTCGATCAACCCGACGTTGCCGCGGCATTGCGCCTGCAGCACGCGGACCAGGTTGGCGTCCGTCATCGGCGTGAGCGGGTGGTTCTGCATTCCGCTCTCGTTGAGGAGCACGTCGCCGACGAAGAGGTGACCCTTGAACACGGTGCGCTTGTTGTCCGGAAAGGCGGGCGTCGCGATGGTGAAGCCCGCGCCTTTCGCCCCATCCAGCGCGTCCATCAGCGCCTCGGCGACCGGACCGATGTTGCCCTCGCGCGTGCTGTCGAACGTCGAGCAGTACTTGAAGTAGATCTGCTCGGCGCCTTGCGCCCGCAACCAGCGCAGCGCGTCGAGCGACATCGCGATCGCGTCGTCCGCGCGGCGCAGTGCGCGACTTGAGCGCGATGACGACCGCATCGGCGTCGATGTGCCGTTCCGGTTTCGGTACGCCGATCGTCTGCACGGCGCGCATGCCGCTGCGCACGAGCGTGTTCGCGAGATCGGTCGCGCCGGTGAAGTCGTCGGCGATGCAGCCGAGAATCACCTTCCCCATGCTCAGACGGGCATTGCCGCCGCGCGGCCGACGTCCTTGCCCTCGGTTCCGGCAGCGTGGCGGGACCGCGACGGCCACAGCGCCGAGAGCTCCGACGCGCATTGGACGACGCGCGGCGCGAGCTCGCGAATGCGCTTCTCCGTCATTCGCACGCTCGGCCCCGCGATGCTCACGGTGCCCACCGCAACGCCGCCGGCCTTCGAGCGAATGGCGGCCGCGATCGCGGTGACGCCCGGCTCCGCCTCGTTGACCGCCAAGCCGTATCCGCGACTCGCCGTCGTCTTGATTTCGCGCAGCAACGCTTCGATCGACCGGATCGCGTTCGGTCCATATCTGTCGACGTCGTCCGAAGCCGCCGTTCCGGAGAACGTTCTGGATCGCGTGGTCGGTCGCCAGCGTCGCGAGCCACGCCTTTCCGCTTGCGGTGGCGAAGAGCGGAACCGTCCCCGTCGTCTCGGCCGGCTGATAGACGAGGCCGCCGGACGCTCCCTGCGCGTGCGCGAGCCACACGAGCGCGTCGCCGTCGACGACGGCGAGCCGCGCGAACTCGCCGCACTCGTCCGCGAAACGGTCGAGCAACGGCTGGCAGATGTCCGGGATGCCCGATGCCGCGTAGAACCGCTGTCCCAGCACCGCGAGCCGCATCGTCAGTCGATAGAACCCCGTATCGCGGTCCTGCTCGGCCCAGCCCAGCTCGACGAGCGTCGACAGCAACCGGTGCGCGCCGCTCTTCGGAAGGGCGAGCCGTTCGGCAATCTCGCCCAACGGCAGCTCGCTCGCGCGATCGGCGAGGAGCTCGATGATCGCCAGACAACGTTCGGCGGGCACGTGGGCCATGCGTATCAGGAAGTCCGTTGTGGCGATGTCGTCGGCCCGGACGCCGATCCGAAGAAATCCAGGATCGCGTCGACCTGCCCCGATAGCATGTCGCGCCCGGTGACGTGCGCGCACCCGTGACGCAGCGCTTGCCGAATGAGCGGCGTCGGCGAGTCGGAGACGACGACGTCGCCGACGAGCATATCGCGCGCGCAAGCGTGCCGATGTCGCCCGGCAGCGCGTCGTCGGCATGCATCCCTACCGGCGACGCGTTGACGACCATGTCGACGGCGGAGGGCGCCGATCGTCCTGCCGTGACCTCGCACGCCGGGAACCGCGACGCGCAGCGTCTTCGCAAGCGCGGCGGCGCGCTCGGCCTGCGGATCGGCGATGGCAATGGCAGCGACGCCTGCCTTCGCGAGCTCGTAGGCGATCGCGCTGCCTGCGCCTCCCGCGCCGAAGAGAAGCAACGCGCCGCCCGCGCGAGCGCTGCGCCCTTGCGCTCCATCGCGCGCACGAATCCTGCGCCGTCGAACATGTCGCCCGTCCACGACCCGTCTGCCTCGCGCCGCAGCGCGTTCACCGCGCTGATGCACTTCGCGGCAGGTCCAAGCCGGCTTGCGAAGGGCGGCATCCGCGGCTTGAACGGAACGGTGACGAGCAGCCCGTCGAGATTTCCGATGCCCATCAATGCCGGGAACGATCGTGTCGAACCGCTCGGCAGGGACGTGCACGGGAACGAGCACCGCGTCCTTCCCCGCCGCCGCGAACCGCTCGGTGAACGCTTTCGGCGAGCCGCACCTGCGCGATCGGATCGCCGATGATCGCGTAGAGCCGCGTCGCGCCGGTGATGCGCGACGGTCATTGCGCCGCCTTCCGGCGCGCTTCGTGCCATCGCGCGACGCGCTCGCGAGCGAAAGCCGCGCGGCTTCGCGTGGATGTCGCGCGGCAAGCCCCATCAGAGCCGGGCTGGAAAATGCGCGGGTCCATCGGCTTCGAGATCGCGCGACACCGCGGGCCGGAATCCCATCTGCGCGATCACGTCGCGCTCGGCGTCGAGGCCCGGCGCGATCTCGATCAGCTCGAGGCCGTTCGGGCCGACGCGGAACACCGCGCGCTCGGTGACGAACAGCGCGACCTGTCCGCGCTCGCGCGCCCATGCTCGCGCTGTAGCAGACCTGCTCGAGCTTCGGCACGAACTTGCGGTGGCGGCCCTCCTTGCGGATGACGGTCCTGCCGTCCTCCCAGCCGATGTCGAGGTCGCCCGCCGTCAGCGTGCCGCTGAAGATCGACGCACCTCGCGTTCTGGCTGATGTTGATGAAGCCGCCGACGCCGATGATCCTGTCGCCGAAGCGGCTGACGTTGACGTTGCCCTCGCGCATCGACCTCGGCGAACGACAGGAACGCGAGATCGAGTCCGCCGCCGTCGTAGAAGTCGAACTGCGCCGGCTGCTCGATCATCGCGGCGAAGTTCTGCCCGCCGCCCGAATCGCGGCCGGTGATCGGCGCGCCGCCGATGATCCCCTGCTCGTTGGTGAGGATCGCGGCGTCGAGCACGCCTTCCTCGGCGGCGATCGTCGACAAGCCCGGTCGAGACGCCGGCGCCGAGATTGCAGATCGCGCCGGGGAAGAGCTCCATCGCCGCGCGGCGGACGATGACCTTGCGCGGTCCGAACGGCAGCGGCTTGATGTCGCCGTGCGGGAATGCGCAGCTCGCCCGAATAGCTCGGGTCGTAGTACGTCGCGTAGGTCTGCCGCTGCTCGGGGTCGACGACGACGAAGTCGACGAGGATGCCGGGAATCCTGACCTGCTTGCCGGGCAGCGTGCCGCGCCGCGCCATCCGCTTCACCTGCACGATGACGATGCCGCCGGCGCGCCGCGTCGCCTGCGCCATCGCGAGCATCTCGCCGAGCACCGCTTCCTCCTCCATCGTCACGTTGCCGTCCTCGTCGGCGGTCGTGCCGCGCAGGAACGCGACGTTGACCGGCACCGGCTTGAAGAACAGCCACTCCTCGCCGGCGAGGTTGACGACCTCGACGAAATCGGGCGGCGTGCGCGGGCTTTGCCGCGCGCCCTGCTGGCGCGGATCGACGAACGTGTTGAGGCCCGGTCTTGGTGAGCAGCCCGGGCCGCCCCGCCGCCATGTCGCGCATCAGCTGCGACAGCACGCCCTGCGGCAGCGTGTAGGCCTCGATCTTGTCCTCGGCGGCGAGCGCGCACGAGGCCCGGCGAGTCGACCAGCGCGCTCGTGATCGCGCGCTTGAGCAGACCCTCGTGCGCGAGATGCGACGCGCCGAGCGCGGCGCGATCGCCGACGCCGACGACGCTCACCGACGTGAGCCCGCGCGGCTTGCCTTCGGCGAGAAAGCGGCGCTCGACCGCGGCGAGCAACGCCTCGGGCACCGCGTGGCCGCCGCCCGATCCGCTGATCAGGATCGCGTCGCCGTCCTCGATGAGTGCGCCGCTTCGTCTGCCGTGATCTTTTCCATGGCAGTCGTAGCGATCGTGAACGAGCAGCCGTGCAGATCTTCGAGCGTCGTAGACGGCGGCGTCATCGCGCACCGTCGACGACCGCAGCTCGCGTCGAATCGCGCGTCCTCGTCGATCGATTGCGCCTCGCGCTCGCCGCGCGCCGGCGGCCGCGTCGAAGCCTCGCAAAGCAACACCCACGACGGCACGTCGAAGGCGCGCGTGCTCGACTCCGCCGTCTTGACGTAGCTGCACCGACTCGTCCGCGGCGAGCAGGTGACAGCGCGACGACGCCGGTGCACGCCATCAGCCGCGGAAACGCTTCGTCGCGGAGGTAGCGGCGCATCGGATCGCCGCTCGCCTGCCGGGCACGCTCAGACGCATCGCCAGCACATGGCCGCCGGTGCTCGCGCCGCATCGAGTGCACGACGCGGCACACCGCGCGGGACGTGTTCCGGAAGTGCTCGAGCGCGCTCATCGTTGCCGGCGTCGGGGCATTGAGCCGCGCGAGATACGGCGCCGACGTCACGACGCGAAAGGTCGTCCGCTTCGTAGAGCGTGAGCCATTCGGGCGAATGCGCCGGACTTGATGAAACGGCGGCCGCGCCGGAAGCCGGGAATCGCGAGGCGCTCCGGAACGTGCTCCTTGTCGTGCCACTCGTAGAACTGATCCCTGCCCTCCGCCGCGACGTCGTTCCAGATGAGCACCGACGCCCTGCCCCAGCAGCGCGGGCGCCGACGACGCGTTGCGCCGGATGCGAACCTCGGGCCGAACGGACTGGACGTCCATCGCTCATCGCCCCGTGAACTCCGGCGCGCGCTTCGCGAAGAACGCGGCCACGCCCTCGTGCAGATCGTTGCTGTCGAAGATCTGCTGCTGCGCGACGGTCGACATCGACAGCGCGGCGTCGAGCGGCACGTCCTGCGCGGCGTCGACCAGCTTCTTGGCGAGCCGGTTCGACAGCGGGCCGCGCGCCGCGATCGTCGCGGCCAGCGCGCGCGCGCCGTCGAGCGCGCGTGCCCTCGTCGACGACGCGGTTGACGAGTCCCCACGCGAGCGCCTGCTCGGCGGTGATCGTCTCGCCGGTGAAGAGCAGCTCCTTGGCGCGCGCCGGTCCGACGAGACGCGTCAGCCGCACGGAGCCGTTGCCGGCGAGGCCGCCGAGCCGCGACTCGGGCAGTCCGAGCGTCACGCCGCTCCTGCACACGCGCAGGTCGCACGCGAGCGCGATCTCGAGCCCGCCGCCGAGCGCCGGGCCGTCGATCGCGGCGATCGTCGGCATCGGCAGGCGCGCGAGCGGCGCAGCACCATGTCCTCGAACAGGATCTTGTGCTCGCTCGCGTCGTCGCGCAGATGCTCGAACTCCTTGATGTCGCTGCCGGCGCAGAACGCGCGCGCGTCGCCGCCATGAACGATCACGCAGCGGATGTCGTCGCGCGCCGCGACTTCGCCGAGCACGCGATTGAGCGCGCGCAGCATCGTCCCTGGTCGACGAGGTTGAGCGGGCCGTTGTCGAAGCGCGATCTCGGCGATCGCGTCCGTCGACCGCAACGCGACGACGCTCGCGCCGGTTCGGCGCCGCACTGTGCTCGTCGATGTCGTCAGCTGCGCGACTCGATGGCTCAGCGCGCCGCCGGCGTGTCGATGCCGTGCAGCACGCCCAGGCGCTCGAAGTGCCGGTGGATGCGGTCGACGTACGCGGCGAACTCCTTGACGTCGCCGAGCACGATCGGACGCGGCCGCGGCAAGCTCGACGCGGATCTCGTCGACGACCTCGCCGGGGCTCGGGCTCATCACGAGGATCCGATCGGACAGGCCGACGGCCTCCTCGACGCTGTGCGTGATGAACAGCACCGTCGGCCGGCGCCGCAGCCACAGCGCCTCCAGATCGGTGCGAACCTGCAGCCGCGTCAGCGCATCGAGCGCGCCGAACGGCTCGTCCATCAGAAGCAGCGACGGATCGTGCACCAGCGTGCGGATGAGCGACACGCGCTGGCGCATGCCGCCGGAGAGCTGGCGCGGATACTTGTCCATCGCCTGCGTCAGCCGCAGCTGCGCGAACAGCTCCTTCGCCCGCGCCTCGATCTGCTTGCTGCGGCAGCTTGCGGATGTCCGCGTGCAGCATGACGTTGTCGAGCGCCGTGCGAAAGTCGAGCAGCAGGTGGTCCTGGAACGCGATGCCGACATCGGTGATCGGCTTCGTCACCGATGTCGCCGCCGACGACGATGTCGCCGCGGCTGCGCTTCAGCAGGCCCGCGACCATCAGCATCAGCGTGCTCTTGCCGCAGCCCGACGGGCCGACGACCGAGACGAACTCGCCCGCCGTCGATGTCGACGCTGACTTCCTTCAGCGCGCGGAACGGCTTGTCGCTGTCCTCGCCGAAGGTCTTCGACACGCGGCTGATGCGGATCGGCACGCCGCGCTTGCCGTCGGGCGCTGCGACGTTCATCGCCGCCATCGCTCGACTCGTCGGCGACGGCGCTTCGACGCCTCGACCGCGTCGAGCGGCACCTTCGACACGAGCAGCGCCTTGCGCCCGCGCTGCACGACGCGGTCGTCCTGATTGACGACCTCGACGTCGAAGGTCGCGATCGCCTGCGTCGGCCTCGACTTGCTGTCGCGCAGCTCGGCGATCCGGTAGTTCACGAAGATCGTGTCGCCGATGAAGATCGGCCCGACGAACTTCCAGTCGTCGATGCCGAGGAAGGCGATCGCCGTCTCGCGCAGCTCGCCGGTGCGCGCCCACATGAGCCCGTGCGCGTACGCGAGCCCGAGCATCCCGTGCGCGACGCGGCGCCCGAACTGGCTGCTCTTGCGCGTAGACGTCGCTCGTGTGCAGCTCCGAGTAATCGCCGGTGAGCCCGGCGAAGCGCCACGAGATCGGCGTCGGTGATGGTCCGTCCGGGACTGCGGAACGACATCCCGACGTGCAGGTCGGCGTACGTGTAGCCGAGCTCGCCGTTCGTCAGCTCATCGATCGCTTCTCCGCGTCTCGACGGCGCTCGCGCTACTTGCACGCGCGCATCGCCGACGGCGGCGGCAGGTAGTCGTTCGAGTAGTAGCGTCTTCGGATCCTGGCCGGCCGGCAGCAGCTTCACCTCGGACAGCAGGTCCTGCGACTTCGACCCACAGCGCGTCCTCCGCCTTGCCGATGTACTTCGCGCCGCCGCTGCAGAAGAGCGGCGTGATCGCCGCCAGCTCGGCGGCGGCGAGCTTCTCGTTCACCTCGGGGAAGACCTGCCTTCAGGTCCTTGATCGCCTTGTCCGGATTGTCGAGCGCGAAGCTCCAGCCCTTGAGGCTCGCGGCGATGAACTTCTTGACGACATCCGGGTTGCTCCTTGAGGAAGCTCGTTGCTCGCGAAGATCGACGTGCTCACCGTCGGCACGCCGTAGTCGGCGAAGCGGTAGACGTCGAGCTGCGCGCCCTGCGCCTCGGCCTGGATCTGGTAGGCGTCGATCGAGCCGAGCACGGCATCGACCTGGCCCTGCAGCAGCGCCGGCACCATCGACGCGACCGGCATGTCGATCATGTTGATGTCCGACTCCTTGAGGTTGTTGGCCTTGAGCAGCAGCGGCAGCATCGTCGTCTGCGACGAGCCCGACGGCACGCCGACCTTCTTGCCCGTCGAGGTCCTTCGACCGACTTGATGCCGGTCTTCTTGAGCGCCATCACTGCGTTCGGGTTCGACTGGTAGATCGTCGACGACGACCTTCATCGGCGCGCCCTTCGCGATCAGCTGGCTCACCGCGACCGCATCGGCGTAGGCGAGCTGCGCGCGTCCGTTGGCGACGAGCTGCGCCGTGTTGCCGGAGCCGTTGCCCTGCACGAGCGTGACGTCGAGGCCCGCGTCCTTGTAGTAGCCTTCGGCGACGGCCGCGGCGAAGCCCGCGTTGGGCCCGCCGGCCATCCAGTTCAGCTGGAACGTGACCGGCGTGTCGGCCGCCGCGCCGATCCCGCCGCGAGCGCCAGCGCTGCCGCGAACACGCCGGCGACGAGCGACTTGCCGAACGAATGACGCATGTGACCTCCTCGTTGAGTTGAGTGCTGATCGCGTCGAGTCTCGGTTACGCGCTGCAATCTGCGAACCGTCGATCGCTAGTTGTTCTTCGCCCGCTGCCACGGCGTCATCGCCCATTCGCAGAACTCGACGAGGTAGTTGATCGCGATGCCGACGACCGTCAGCACGACGAGCACGGCGAACACGAGCTCGATGTCCATCGTGCTGGTGCCGCGCAGCAGCACGTAGCCGAGTCCCTTGTTGGCGCCGACGAACTCGGCGACGATGGCCGCCGTCGCGGCGATCGTCGCCGACGTCTTGATGCCGGAGAAGATCACCGGCAGCGCCGCCGGAAAGCGCAGGTAGCGAAACGTCTGCCAGCGCGTCGCGCCCATCGACTTGCGTCAGATAGAGCAGCCGGTCGTCGAGGATCTGGAAGCCGCTGATGCTCGCGAGCAGCAGCGGGAAGAACGTCATCAGCACCGTCAGCAGCACCTTCGATTCGATGCCGAAGCCGAGCCAGACGAGGAACAGCGGCGCCACCGCGATCTTCGGCACGAGCTGCATCAGCATGATCGGCGGATAGACGAGCTGCTTCGCGAGCGGCGACAGCGCGATGAGCAGGCCGAGCGGAATCGCGGTGACGATCGTGAGGCCGAAGCCCAGCAGGATCTCGGTCAGCGTCACCTGCGAGTGCGTCCACAGCAGCGCCGCGTCGGTGACCAGCGCGCGCGAAGACGCCGCCGGGCCCGGGCAGCAGATAGGCGGGAATCTTGAAGAGCTCGACCGCGGCCCACCACAGCGCCGACGATCGCGACGAACGTCAGCGGCGGCAGCAGGTTCCAGCCGATGCGCCGCGCGGCGCGGAAGCCGCTCGATTGCCGTGCCGTCGTCTCGTCGCGGAACGACTCGGCGGCAGGCGGCGCCTCCCAGTTGCCGGTAGCCGTGCAGCCGGTCCGCCTGCTTCGATGTGGTGACCGCCATCGACCTCGCCCTTCGCCTGTGAAGACTGCACGGCGATCAATGTTGGAATGCTATTCCATCTCGCGAGCGCGCGCAAGCCCCGCCACCCGGCGGCGCGCCTTCACGTAGTCTGCGATGATCGCGATGCCCGAGGACGCTTGCATGAAGACGATTCGCTGGGGAATGATCGGTTGCGGCGACGTGACCGAGCGGAAGAGCGGCCCCGGATTCGGAAAGGCCGAGCACTCCGAGCTGGTTGCGGTCATGCGACGCAACGGCGCGCTGGCTGCCGATTACGCGCGCCGGCACAGCGTGCAGCGCTGGCACGACGATGCCGACGGCGATCATCGGCGCGAAGGACATCGACGCCGTCTACATCGCTACGCTTACGGACACGCATTGCGATTACACGTTGCGCTGCGCCGCGGCCGGCAAACCCGTGTACGTGGAAAAGCCGATGGCGATGAATCACGCCGAGTGTCTCGACATGATCGCTGCCTGCCGCGCCGCCGGGGTTCCGCTGTGGGTCGGCTATTACCGGCGCGCGCTGCCGCGCTTTCTCGCCGTCCGCGATCTCGTTGCAGCCGGCACCATCGGCGACGTGCGCATGGTCGTCTCGCGTCACTTCCAGCGACCCCCCGCCGCCGATCAGTTCGCGGGCGGCGCCGTTCCCTGGCGGGTCAATCCCGATTTGTCCGGGCGGCGGCTTCTTCTTCGAGGGCGCATGCCACACGCTGGACTTCCTGGACTTCCTGCTCGGGCCGATCGTGGATGTCCGGGCGTTCGCCGGCAACCAGGCGGGCGCGTACCGACCCGAAGACGTCGTCAGCGCAACGTATCGTTTCGCTTCGGGCGCATTCGGAAGCGGAGTCTGGTGCTACACGGCCGATTTCGACGAGGAATACAACGAGATCGTGGGCGCGCGCGGGCGCATCCGCTTCTCGACGTCGCAACCGATCCCGATCCGGGTCTTTCGCGGCGAGACGGTCGAGGAGATTCCGCTCGCCGATCCCGAGCACGTCCACCAGCCGTTGATCCAGACCATCGTCGACGAGCTCAACGGCCACGGAAAATGCCCGAGCACCGGCGAATCGGCGGCGAGGACCGCGGCGCGTGATGGAAGCGATCCTCTCGGAATTCAGCGCGCACGCGCGCGCCTAGCGACGCAGCACGATGCGTACTCGCGCGGCGCGCTCGATCCATTGTCTTGCAGCTCTCCTCGTCTTCGGAGTGATCAGCGTGCACGCACAGACCCGGAATGTCGCAGCCGAAACCGAGCTCAAGGCCCTTCTCGACGAAGACCTCGAGGCAACGCTGCGGCGGAACCCGATCCAGGCGACGGTGCGCGGGATCCCCGGGTACGGCCACATGCTGCCCGACGTGTCGCTGGCGGAGCTCGAGCGCCAGCACGCGCGCGAGCGCCGCGCGCTCGAGCGGCTGAGGGCCATCGACGCAAAGGCGTTTCACGGCCAGGACAGGATCTCGTACGAGCTGATTCTCGACAAGATGGAGCTCGCGGTCGAGGCGCAGCAGTTCACCGCGGCGGAAGCGCTCGTTCTGAGCACGCTCGGCGGTTTGCAGACCTTGATGCCCCGCGCGGCGCAGGTGACGCCATTCAGGAAGGCCGACGATTACCGCGACTACATCAAGCGCATCCGCGCAATGCCCAGGCTCGTCGACGACACGATCGAGCGGTTGAAGCCCGGCCTGACAAGCGGCTGGATGAGCTCGAAGCCGGTGCTCGACCGCGTCACCGCGGCCATCGACGCCCACGTTGTCGAGAATGTCGACTCGAGTCCGCTGCTCTCGCCCTTTGCGAGCAGCGACGCGACCCTCACCGATTCGGAGCGCGCGTCGCTCGCGGCGGATGCTCGCCGCGCGATCGCCGACGATTACCAGCCGGCGCTGCGACGCTTCAAGGCGTTCATCGTCGAATCGTATCGGCCGAAAGCACCGAACGAGTCGGGGCTGGCCTCGTACCCCGACGGCGCGCGCTACTACGAGTTCCTCATTCGCGCGCGCATCATCCGCGACATGTCGGCGCAGCAGATCCACGAGCTGGGATTGGCCGAGGTGAAGCGCCTGCGCAGCGAGATCGGCGCGATCGCAAAGGAGGTCGGGGTTCAAGGGAACGACGGACGAATTCATCGAGAGCCTGCGCAGCGACCCGAAGTTCTTCTTCGAGTCGTCCGACGCAGTACTTGCAGCGTATCGCGCGATGCCGGCGCGCGTCGACCCGCAGCTCCCCAGGCTCTTCCACAGCGTGCCGCGGATGCGCTATGCGGTTCGCGCGATGACGCCCGCCGAGGCGGCGAGCAGCACCGCGGCGAACTACCAGGTCGGCTCGCTCGCGCTCGGCACGAGCAGCTTCTTCACGATCAACGCGCTCGGCTATGCGAGCGAAGCCAAATGGCGCGTCGAGACGCTCTTCCTGCACGAAGCGGTGCCCGGCCATCACATGCAGATCGCGCGCGCCGCCGAGATCGAGGGCCTGCATCCCTGGCGCTCGCAGGCGAACTTCAACATCGCCTACGCCGAGGGCTGGGCGCTCTACGCGGAGGGGCTGGGCTACGACCTCGGGTTCTACAGGGACCCGTACCAGCACTACGGCAACCTTCAGGCGCAGCTCTTCCGCGCGGCGCGGCTCGTCGTCGACACCGGCATCCACGCGTACAACTGGCCGCGCGACAAGGCGATCGCGTACATGGGCAGCGAGGGCGGCGTCGACCGCGACTTCGCCGTGAGCGAGGTGGATCGATACATGTCGAATCCTGCGCAGGCGCTCGGTTATCTGCTCGGCTACCGCAAGATCCGCGATCTTCGAGCGCGGGCGGAAAAATCGCTCGGCATCCGATTCGACGTCAAGGACTTCCACGCCGTGCTGATCGACAACGGCTCGATGCCGCTCGCCGTGCTCGAGAAGATCGTCGACGAATGGATAGCGCGCGGCGGGGGCCCGAACAAGCCATGAAGGAGCGCCGCGGCGATGCAGCAGGCCTCGAGCCCGCACGGCAAGGGGCAGGATCGCCTCTCGACGAGGGCTTCGGCCCGCTGCCGCCGGAGACGCTGAAGGCCCTCGCCGCTTCGTCGATCGCGCGGCGCTTTCCGAAGAACGCCGTGCTGATCCACGAAGGCGAGCTGGGCGATTCGCTGTTCATCGTGCTGTCGGGGCGCCTCAAGGTCTACGCGAGCAACGCCGCCGGCAAGGAGATCGTCATCGATTTCCACGGCCCCGGCGAGTGCGTCGGCGAGATGTCGATCGACGGCTCGCCGCGCTCTGCGTCGGTGATGACGACCGAGGCGTCGACGTGCGCGATCGTCAGCCGCGCGCAGTTCCGCGATTTCCTGCACGAGCAGCCGGACTTCGCGCTGTACCTGATCGGGAAGCTGATCCAGCGCGCGCGGCGCGCGACGGAAAACGTGAAGAGCCTCGCGTTGTCCGACGTCTATGGGCGATTGGTGCGCCTGCTCGACGGGCTCGCGCACGAGGTCGACGGCAAGCTCGTCGTCGCCGAAAAGCTGACGCAGCAGGACATTGCCGAGCGCGTCGGATCGTCGCGCGACATGATCAGCCGCCTGATGAAGGATCTCGTCGCCGGCGGCTATCTCGCCGTCGAGGACCGCACGATCGTCATCCTCAAGCGGCCGCCGGCAGCCTGGTAGCACGCCGGGCGCGTCGCCGGCACCCGCGACCCGCTGCGCTCGGCTCCCGCGCGCAAGCCTCGGCAGCAGCTTCGCCCTGGCACCCCGGGACGGAGCGTGAATTTTCTGCAATTCCTCTGTGCAGTTCTCCGTTTTGCCCAATCGCGCGCGCGCCTAGAGTGACCTCGCTGCCGGCCCGATTCGGCACCCACCCAGGAACAAGGGGCCTCGGCAAACGGAGGGTCATCGCTGCCAGTGAGGAAGCCATGAACAGACTCGAACGATTCTTGTGGGAAGAAGGCAATATCAAGGAGATCGCAAAGGAGAAATCCCGCGGAAGCGCGTGGGCGAAAGGCGTGTCGATCGCGCTGCTGGTCGGCGCATTCGCGTTGCTCGCGGCGCGCCCGTGGCCACCGTCGTTCGCCGACGCGAGAGTCGAGTCGGCCGCAGCGAAAACGGCCGCCGCCCAAGCGACCGCCGCGACGGGCCGGGAATCGGGCGCCAGGCTGCCCGGAGTCACGGTGCGCGCCCACGGCGTCAAGATCGGCGAGCGCGCGCCGCAGTGAGGAAACGCGTCAGTGCTGCGGCGTGATGTCGAAGCCGAACCACTTCGTCGACAGCTTCGCCACGGTTCCATCGGAGACTGCCGCGCCGACCGCCGCGTCGAACTTCGCCTGCAGCTCGGGATCGGACTTGCGCAAACCCACGGCGACGCCGAAGCCCAGCGCGCCGCCGCCGTAGCGCGGCCCCGCGAGCGCGAGCTCCTTGTTCTCCTCGACGACGCCCTTCAGATAGGACATCGACGCGAACACGGCGTCCACGCGGCCGGCGAGCAGGTCGAGGTCGTGCTGCTCGGTGGTCTTGTACTGGCGGATCTCGATCACGTCCTTGAAATACTGGTCGAGGAAGTTCGCTTGCGCGGTGGACGTCTGCACGCCGATCACTTTGCCCTTCAGCATCGGCTTGAGCTCGTTCAACGACTTCTGCGCAGCGGCGAGCGCGTCGGCGTTGAGCGAATAGACCTTTCCCGCCTCGGGCAGCTTCGCGAGCGGGCTCGATTTGAGCACCGCGAACGTCGACGGCGTGCGGCCGTACGGCTGCGTGAACATGATCGCTTCCTTGCGCTTGTCGGTGATGTTCATCCCCGCCATGATCGCGTCGAACTTGCCCGCGTTGAGCGCCGGGATGACGCCGTCGAAGGCCTGCGCGACGATTTCGCACTTCGCTTTCATCCGCCGGCACAGGTCCTCGGCGAGGTCGATTTCGAAGCCCACGAGCTTGCCGCTGGGGTCGGTGAAATTCCACGGCTTGTAAGCGCCCTCGGTCGCGATCTTGATCGTCGACCAGTCCTTCGTCTGCGCCGACGCGCCGGAAACCGCGAGCAGCAGCGCGACCGCGGCGGCCGCAAAACCGTTCAGTGCCTTCATCGTCTCCTCCCGTTGACTTCCCGCTGCTTGCGCGCGGCTGCAACGGCGCGCGACACCGCCGCATGATGCCCGCCGGCCGCCGAACTGACAAGCGCAGGCGGACGCTCTATGCTCGCAACAATGTCGAATCCCGCCGCACCTCCGACCACGCGCGCCCGGTCGGATCGGCTGCGCGGTGCGCCGGCCCTTTTCGCGATCGTCACGCTGATCTGGGGCTCGACGTGGCTCGCGATCACGTTTCAGCTGGGCGTCGTCGCCGCGGAGATCTCCGTCGCCTACCGCTTCGCGCTCGCTGCGCTCCTGCTTGCGATCTGGTGCCGCGCGACCGGACGCTCGCTCGCCTTCTCGCGCCGCAACCACCTGTTTCTGTGCGCACAGGGCGTGCTGATGTTCGGCGCGAACTACGTCGCGATCTACGAGGCGGAGCGCTATTTGACGTCGGGCCTCGTCGCCGTGCTGTTCTCGACGATCGTGTTCTCGAATCCCATCGGAATGCGGATCGCGTATGGCGCACGAATCGCCCGGCGGACGCTGTTTGCCGCCGTCCTCGGCGTCGCCGGTGTCGTATTGCTCTTCCTGCCGGAGCTGTCGACCGTCCAGACCAGCGCGACCGCCGGGATCGGCGTCGCGTTCGGCCTCGCCGGGACGCTGCTCGCGACAGGCGGAAACCTGATCGCCGTGCGCAATCACGATGCACGCGTCGGCGTCCTCGAGGGGACCGTGTGGGGGATGGCGTGGGGTGCGGCGACGGCGGCCCTCATCGCCTTGGCAAAGGGCGCGTCGTGGACGTTCGACGCGCGGCTCGGCTACGTTCTTTCGCTCGCCTATCTCGCCGTTTTCGGCAGCATCATGGCGTTCGGCGCGTATTTCCTGCTTCTCAAGAAGGTCGGCATCGGACTCGCGTCGTACACGAGCGTTGCGACGCCCGTGATCGCCGTGTTGCTCTCGACGCTGTTCGAAGGCTTCGCGTGGACGTGGACCGCCGTGCTCGGCGTCGTGCTCGCCGCGACCGGAAATTTTCTCGCGCTCAGGCGCGACGCGTGAGCAGAGCCCGCGGCTTCGTCGCGA
The DNA here is from genome assembly GCA_963742965.1 of uncultured beta proteobacterium. Taxonomy (GTDB): domain Bacteria; phylum Pseudomonadota; class Gammaproteobacteria; order Burkholderiales; family Casimicrobiaceae; genus CAIWHR01. The sequence continues at coordinate 27,944 of CAVUOC010000005.1, forward strand.
GCGCGCGGCGAACGCGCACGCCGATGAGCCACGTCAACCGCCTTCTGCTCGCGAAGGGCTTGCGCGCGTTCGGCGACGGCTACGTCAGTCTGCTGCTGCCGCTCTATCTGCTGCAGCTGGGATTCGGTCCGCTCCAGGTCGGCATCATCGCGACGACGACGCTGCTCGGGTCGGGCGTCATGACGCTGCTCGTCGGTCTGCACGCGTACCGTTTCCACTATCGCAGCCTGCTCCTCGCCGCCACGCTGCTGATGGCCGGCACCGGGTTGGGCTTCGCGCTCGTCACCGATTTCTGGCCGCTGCTGTTGATCGCGCTCGTCGGGACGCTGAATCCCTCGAGCGGAGACGTCAGCGTATTCCTCCCGCTGGAGCACGCCGTCCTCTCGCGCGTCGTCGACGATCGGCAGCGCACGGCGACCTTCGCGCGCTACAGCCTCGCGGGCTCGCTCTGTGCCGCGGCGGGCTCGCTCGCGGCGGCTCTTCCCGGCGCCGTGGCTAGCGCGACCGGCGTGCCGGTCACCGTCGCGATGCAAGGGCTTTTCGTCTTCTACGCGTTGCTTGCGGGTCTCGCCGCGCTGGTCTACCGCGGACTGCCCCGCGCGCTCGCCACGGATGCGGAACGGCAAAGCGTGCCGCTCGGGAAATCGAAGAAAACCGTGTACACGCTCGCCGCGCTCTTCAGCCTCGACGCGTTCGGCGGCGGGTTCGTCGTGCAGTCGATGCTCGCGCTGTGGCTGTACCAGACGTTCGCGCTGTCGCTCGCCGCGGCGGGAACGCTGTTCTTCTGGACGGGCATCCTGACGGCGGCCTCGTATCTCGTCGCCGTGCGCATCGCGAACCGGATCGGGCTCGTCAACACGATGGTGTTCACGCACATTCCATCGAGCCTCTGCCTGATCGCCATCCCGTTCATGTCCGAGCTCCACACCGTGATCGCGCTTCTTTTCGTCCGCAGCGCGCTGTCGCAGATGGATGTCCCGACGCGAAGCTCTTACGTGATGGCGATCGTGCCGCCGGAGGAGCGGCCCGCCGCGGCGAGCATCACGTCGGTGCCGCGGAGCCTCGCTTCGGCGGCGAGCCCCTTTCTCGCCGGCTATCTGCTGGGCATCTCGCCCTTCGGCTGGCCGCTGCTGCTCGCAGGAGCGGTGAAGATCGTCTACGACCTGCTGCTGCTCGCCATGTTCCGCAAGGTCCGCCCTCCCGAGGAGATCCCTTGACGTTCGAGAGGACGTGGGCGGTTGCTATGATACGGCGGCTCCAGTCCAACCCTCGACGAATACGCCGCAATGCTCAATGCGCGTTCCGCTTCCCGTTCTCCGGCGCCGCACTCGCTGCATCGGCTGGTGCAGCAATGGGCGGCGCGCACGCCCGAAGGCATTGCGATCGCGGCGCCCGGGCGCGCGCCGCTCACCTATCGGCGACTGCTCGCGCGCGTCGATGCCGTCGCCGACGCGCTCGACGCGCATGGCATCGGCCGGCATGACCGCGTCGCCATCGCCCTTCCGAACGGTCCGGAGATGGCCGTCGCGTTTCTCGGCGTCGCTGCGGCGTCGAGCTGTGCGCCGCTCAATCCGGCGTTGCGCGAAGGCGAGACGGCGGCGCACCTCGCGCAGCTGCGAGCGAGGGCGCTGATCGTCGAGAGCGGCGACGGCGGCGCGGCGCGCTCCGCCGCACGGTCGATCGGGATCCCCGTCATCGCGCTGGCAGCACGGCTGCAGAACGAAGCCGGCGCGTTCGAGCTCGAGGGTGCGCGGGCCGCGCCCGCGGCGCATCGACGGCCGCCAGCCCGCGGCGACGACGTGGCGCTCGTTCTGCAAACGTCGGGCACGACGTCGCGGCCGAAGATCGTTCCGCTCACGCAGTCGAACCTCTGCGCGTCGGCGCAGAATGTCCGCGCAGCGCTCGAGCTGACGGAGAGCGATCGCTGTCTCGGCGTGATGCCCCTCTTCCACGTGCACGGCCTCGTGGGCGCGCTGCTCTCCTCGCTCGCCGCGGGCGCGAGCATCGTTTGCACGCCCGGCTTCTACGCGACGGAATTCTTCGAGTGGCTCGATGAATTTCACCCGACGTGGTACACGGCCGTGCCCTCGATGCATCAGGCGATCGCCTCGCGCGCTTCCCAGCATCGCGAGGTCATCGCGCGCGCGCCGTTGCGCTTCGTCCGGTCTTGCTCGTCTCCGCTGCCGGCACCGGCGGCTGCCGCGCTGGAGGAAGCGTTCGGCGTGCCGGTCGTCGATGCCTACGGCATGACCGAGGCTGCGCACCAGATCGCGAGCACGCCGCTCGGGCGGCGCAAGCCGGGCTCGGTCGGCGTCGCGGCCGGAACCGAGATCGCGATCATCGACGCGACTGGAAACCCGCTACCCGCGGGGTCGGACGGCGAGATCGCGATACGTGGGCCCGGCGTGATGCGCGGCTACGAAGCCACGCCCAACGGCGACGGCGCTTTCGCCGGCTCGTGGCTCAGGACGGGGGATCTCGGTCGCCTCGATGGCGACGACTATCTCTTCATCACCGGCCGGCTGAAGGAGATCATCAACCGTGCCGGGACCAAGATTTCGCCGGTCGAGATCGAGGAGGCGCTGCTCGCGCACCCCGCTGTCCGGGACGCCGCGGCATTCGCCGTTCCGCATCCCGAGCTGGGCGAGGAACCCGCGGCCGCCGCGGTGCTCGATCCGGGCGCCGCAGTGACGGAGCGAGAGCTTCGCGCGTTCGCCGCGCAGCGACTCGCCGACTTCAAGGTTCCGCGTCACGTGTCGATCGTCGCCGAAATTCCCCGGACCCACACCGGCAAGCCACGGCGCGCCGCGTTGGCCGAGACGCTGGCGCCGCATCACCGCGCGGGAGCGCTGCCCGCTGCGCACGTCTCGCCGCACAACGCGTTGGAGGCGCTGGTCGCCGACATCTGGCGCCAGGTGTTGAAAGCGGAAACGGTCGGAATCGACGACGACTTTTTCCAGCTCGGCGGCGACTCGATTCTCGCTACGCGGATTCTCGCCCGCGTGCGGCAATCGACGAACGTCGAAGTGTCGTTCATCGTCTTTCTCGACGCGCCGACCGTCGCCGGCATGGCGCAGGCGATCGCCGCCGAGCGAACAGCGGCGACCGCGCCTCGGCGCCGGTCGGCTGATCCCCCGCGCTGAGATGCCGTCGGACACGCGGAACGCTTCGACGGCGCCGCCCGCCGCGCGAGCCTCCGCACCGCGCGCCGCAATCGTGCGCCGGGCCAGCGCCGGCCCCGTGCCGCTTTCGGCCGCGCAGCGCCGCGCCTGGATCCTGCAACAGCTCGACCCGCAGGGCGCGCCGTTCAATCGGCCGCTGGCGGTGCGCCTGAAAGGGCCGCTCGACCGCGCCGCGCTCGCGCGATCTCTCTGCGAAATCCTGCGACGTCACGAAGTTCTGCGCACGGTCTTTCCCGAGCGCAACGGCGCTCCGGTTCAGGTCGTCGTGCCGGCGGCTCCGGTCGAGCTCGGCGAGCGCGACCTGCAAGCGCTTCCCGAGCCACTGCGCGAGGCCGAGGCGAGGCGCATCGCGAGCGACGCCGCGCAATGCGTGTTCGACCTCGCGCGCGGCCCGCTCGTGCACGCGATGCTGTTGCGGCTTGCCGCAGACGATCACGTGCTGCTCCTCACGATGCATCACATCGTGTTCGACGGCTGGTCGGAGGGCATCCTGCTCGCGGAGCTCGACGCGCTCTACGCCGCCTTCCGCGACGGCAGGCCTTCGCCGTTGCCCGAGCCGCCTCTGCAATACGGCGATTTCGCGGCGTGGCAACAGCAGCGGATCAGCGACGCGGCGCTCGCGGAGCAACTCTCCTATTGGCGCCGCCAACTGCGGGACATTCCGACGGCCCTTGCATTGCCGACCGACTTTCCGAGGGCCGGGGCGTCGACGTCGCGCGGGAGCCGGCGATCGTTGATGCTGGACGCCTCGCTCGCCGCGACGCTCGCCGCGTTCGCGCGCGCCGAACGCGCGACGCCGTTCATGGTGCTGCTCGCGGCGTTCAGCGTCGTGCTCGGTCGCTACGCTTCGCAGGACGACGTGCTCGTCGGGGTTCCCGCCGCCGGTCGCACCCACGCCGAAACCGAAGGGATGATCGGGTGCTTCATGAACGTGCTGGTCCTGCGAAGCGATCTCTCCGGGAACCCGACGTTTCGCGCGTTGCTGCGCCGCGTCCGCGACACGGCGATCGGCGCCTACGCCAACCAGGAGATTCCGTTCGAGAGGCTGGTCGAGACGTTGCGGCCGTCGCGCGATCCCGATCGCTGGCCGCTGTTCCAGGTGATGTTCAACATGCACGCGCTGCCGAAGCACGAATTCCCCGATGCGACTGCTGCGCTCGTCGATCGAGCCGTTCGCGTTCGATTCGGGCTTCATCGGCGGATTGGACCTTGAGCTTTCGCGTCGACCCGCTCCCGACCGGTCTCGCCTGCACGTTTGCCTATGCGGCCGATTTGTTTCTTCCCGCGACGATCGATCGGATCGCCGCGAACTTCCGGACGTTTCTCGTCGCTGCCCTCGCGGCTCCCGACCAGACGATTCGCGCGCTGCCGCTCTTGAGCGAGGAGGAGCGCCGGCGCGTGCTGGTCGACTGGAACCGCACCGAAGTCCGCTACCCCACCGATCGATGCATCCACGAGCTCTTCGAGGCGCAGGCACGCCGGACGCCCGACGCGCCGGCGGTGGAGTTTCAGGACGAGCGGCTGACGTACGCCGAGCTCGACCGGCAGGCCAATCGACTCGCGCACGGTCTGCGTCGGCTCGGCGTGGGCCCCGAGGCGCGAGTACCCCTTTGCGTCCATCGCTCGCTGCAGATGGTGATCGGAATCCTCGGCATCCTCAAGGCGGGCGGCGCATACGTTCCGCTCGACCCGGCCTACCCTGCCGAGCGCCTCGCCTTCATGGTCGACGACGCGGGCGCGACGATCGTCGTGACGCAACGCGCGCTGGCCGCGAAGCTTCGATCGCTCGCGCCCTCGAATCGTCGAGATCGACGACGTGCGCGGGCCCATCGATCCGGAGCGCGCGAGCGCGCCGCCGAGCGGTGTCGCGCCCGGCAACGCCGCTTATGTCATTTACACCTCGGGCTCGACGGGCCGGCCCAAGGGCGTCGTCGTGTCCCACGGCGCGGTGTGCAACCACCTGCACTGGCGCCACGACTACTTCCGGATGACCGCGGGCGATCGGCTGCTGCAGACCTCTTCGTTCTCGTTCGACGACTCGGTGTGGGAGTTCTTCGAGCCCCTCGGCGTCGGCGCATCCGTGGTCATGATGCGACGCAGCGAAGCGGCGCATCCGGCATCGCTCATCGCCGAGCGAGGCATCACCGCTGTCTGCCTCGTCCCGTCGCTGCTGCGCGCGTTCCTCGACGAGGACTCGAGCGCGTGCACGCGTCTGCGGCGCGTGACGACGGGCGCCGAAACGCTGCCCGTCGAGCTCGTCGAGCGCTTCTTCGCCCGCCTCGATGCCGATCTGTACAACGGCTACGGGCCGACCGAAGCGACGGTCGCCGCGACGTTCTGGCAGTGCAAGCCCGGAGAGCGGCGAACGAGCGTGCCGATCGGCCGGCCCATCGCGAACGCGCGCATCTACGTGCTCGACGATCGGTTGGAGCCCGTGCCGATCGGCGTTCCCGGCGAGCTCCACATCGGCGGCGCCGGTCTGGCGCGCGGCTATCTCAATCGCCCGGACGCTCACGGCGGACCGGTTCATCGCCGATCCCTTCTGTGCCGACGCGGGCGCGCGCCTCTATCGGACCGGGGACCTCGCGCGTTATCTGCCCGATGGCAACCTCGAATTCCTGGGCCGCGTCGACGACCAGATCAAGCTGCGCGGTTTTCGCATCGAGCCCGGCGAGATCGAGGCCGCGCTGCTGCGCCATCCCGCCGTGCGCGAAGCCGTCGTCGTGGCGCGCGACGATCATCCGCGGGCCGCCGGCTCGTCGCTTATGTCGTTGCCGCGGGCGGCGCGGCGCCGTCGACTCTCGATCTGCGCGCGTGGGTCGCAACGAAGCTCCCCGATTACATGGTTCCATCGGCGTTCGTCATCCTCGAAGCGATGCCGCTCGGAAGCAACGGCAAGATCGATCGCCGCGCGCTTCCGCCGCCCGGACGGCAGCAGAGCGAGACGCCGCGGACCTTCGTCGCGCCTCGATCGCCTCTCGAGCAGACGCTGGCGGCGATCTGGGCGCAGATTCTCGGCGTGGAGCGCGTCGGCGCCGACGACAACTTCTTCGAGCTGGGCGGGCATTCGCTGCTCGCGATGCAGGTCGATTTCGCGGGTGCGCGAGATCCTCGATGTCGAACTGTCGCTGCGGAACTTCTTCGAGAACGCCGACCGCTTTCGGCAATGGCGGCCGCAGCGACGCGGATCAGGAACCGCGAAGCCGCCGGTGTGCCGCGTCTGGCGCGCGTGTCGCGGCGAAAGTCGCGCGGCTACGCCGCGCTCGTGATCGGCGACCGGCGTCGCGTCGGCGCTCGGCGCCGTCGCGACGGTGGCCGCGATGAACACGGCGAGTCCGACGACGCCGATCAGCGCCTCGGTATAGAGCATGCCGGCCGATCCCCATCGCGTGTGCGCCGCGCCGTCGATCAGCGTCACGTACATGATCGGCATGTTGGAAAGCGACGCGAACAGCGTGTATTTCGTCGCGGCGGCGCCGAGCCCGATCGCTTCCAGCACGACGGCGGAGAATCCGGCGTACGTGAGTCCCTGAATGAACGCGTACGCAGTCGTGAATGCGATGAACATCGGCTCGGTTCGCGGCGCCACGGCCATCGCCGCGGCGCAGACTGCCATCACCAGCCCGTAGAGCGCATACGCGGTCTTGCGATCGATGCGATCGGCGAGATAGCCGCCGGCAAGACAACCGGCGGCCGAGACGACACCGCTGAGCGCGCCGGTGACGAGCGCGACGGTGTCGGCTGAAGCGTGCCAATCGTCGGCGACCGCGGACCACAGATTGGATGCCGCGCCGGAGCCGATCGGAAGGAAGCAGATCAGCAGCGCGAGGTAGCCCGGGCGCGAACGCGTGACGAGCCAGAGGTCCTTCAGCACCGCGCCGAGCCGCTGCCGATGGCTGCCCGTTCGAAGCATGGCCGGCGGCTCGGAAACGAAGAGCGAGCGCAACACAGCACAGCGCGCTCGCGACCGCCAGCACCGTCCCGGCAATCCAGGGCTCGGGAAGACGCTCGGCCATCCACAGGCCGGCGCCGCCGCCGAGCCCGTATCCACCGAGATTGCCGGCCTGGAACCATCCGGCTGCGCGTCCCTGCTGCTCGGGAGGCGTGCCGTAGACCATCAGGCTCTCGACCGACATCGCGAGGAAAGTGACCGCCAGATTCGAGACGATGACCACCGCGTAGAGCAGCGGAACGAAGCGCGCCTCGGCGGGGACGGCGCCCGTCGCCCAGATTCCCACAGCGCTCACGACGGCGGCCAAGCAGATACCACGTCTTCCTCTTGAGCGTCGTGTCCGCGATCGGCGCCCACAGGAATTTCCACGTGTGCGGAATGTAGCTTGCGGCGACCAGCGCGGCGATCGCCTCGACGGACAGACCCGCGTGCGAGAGCTGATAGGCGACGGCGACGGTGAGATAGCCGCCCATCACCCCGAACGGCAGCATGAGGACGAGATAGACGGCCGGAGCCGTTCGACGGACGGTCATACCCGTGCACTATACAATCGCGCTCGTCGGCTGCGGACTCCACGATGACGATCAGGATCTCGGACCTCCACATTGCGCTCGAAGAAGCGCTTCCGCCGCCGAGCGAGCTGCGTGCCGCGCTGCCGGTCGGCGATGCCGAAGCCGGGCACATCGCGCGTGCTCGCGCCACGGTGCAGCGCATCCTTGCCGGGGAAGACGAACGATTGCTCGTCATCACGGGGCCGTGCTCGATTCACGAGCCCGCGTCCGCGCTCGACTATGCGCGGCGTCTGCGCGAATTCGCGCCGCGTGTCGCCGACGCGCTTTTCATCGTGATGCGCGTCTACTTCGAGAAGCCGCGGACGCGTCTCGGCTGGAAAGGGCTGATCTACGACCCCGATCTCGACGGTCGCGGCAACATCCGCCAGGGCTTGTCGGACGCTCGAGGCTTGCTGCTCGAATGCGCGCGCCTCGGCGTTCCGGCCGCCTCCGAGATCCTCGACCTCGTGACGCCCCAGTACTACGCCGAGCTCCTCGCCTGGGGCGCGATCGGTGCGCGCACGACGGAAAGCCCGTTGCACCGGCAGATGGCGTCGGCGCTTTCCGCGCCGGTCGGATTCAAGAACCCGACGAGCGGAAACATCCAGCCGGCGGTCGACGCGATCGTCGCCGCGGCGCAGCCGCACAAGTTCCCGTCGATATCGGTGGACGGTCGCGCGATCGTCGTGACGACGACGGGGAATCCGCACTGCCACCTCGTGCTGCGCGGGGGCCGCGAAGAGGCCAACTACGACGCGCGGAGCGTCGCCGCGGCCGTTGCGGCGCTCGAAAGCGCCGGGTTGCCGCCGCGTCTGATGGTCGACTGCAGCCACGCGAACAGCGGCGGCGATCACCGCCGCCAGCCGGTCGTCGCCGCGGACGTCGCGGCGCAGATCGCGTCCGGCGCACGCGGAATCTGCGCGGTGATGCTGGAAAGCCATCTGGTCGAAGGCCGGCAGGACATTCGCGACGGCCGTCACGGCCTGCGCTACGGGCAGAGCGTGACCGACGCGTGCATGGGCTGGGAGACGACGACACACGTGCTCGCCGATCTCGCCGACGCGGCGCGACGCCGTCGCGACCGCGCCTGACGCTTCACCTCACTTGAAGGTCGCGGTAAGCGTGACGCCTGCGAAGGCGGTCGCGCTGCGCAACATCACGTTGTACGTGCCGGTCTTGGGAGAGAAGAACGCGCACGTCTCGTTGCTGCCCGCCGACGCTGGAGCGGCAGTCGTACGCGGTGGTCGTCGGCGGCGAGCCGAACCGCACGTAGAGGTTCGGGTTGCCGCTGCCCCCGCTGATCTTGAATTTGAGGTTCGACGCGCCTGCCGGAACCGCCAACGTGTAGCGCTGTTCCGTATTGGCTGCCCCCGAGATTCCGGTGACCGGGACTCCGTTCGCCAGCTCGTTCGTTGTCGGCGGCGGCGGCGTCGTGTTGATCACTTGCGAGAACGCGCTGCTCGCCGATGCGGCGTTGGCCGCGTCGCCGCTGTACGCCGCGACAATGCTGTGTACGCCCGCGACCAGCGTGCTCGTGCTGCATGCCGCGGTGCGCGCGGCCCCGAGCGGCACCGCCGCGCAGCCGGAGATCGTCGTTCCCGAGTCCTTGAAATTCACCGTGCCCGTGGGTGCGGCGCCGGCGACGGTTGCAGTGAACGTGACGGGCGCGCCGACCGAAGCGGGATTCGCGGTGCTCGCGAGCGCCGTGGTGGTCGGCGCCGCCGATGCCGGGCCCGATCCGCAGTTGCCGCTTACGCTGCCGGTGCCGTTCAGGCGGAACGCGGCCGTCGCCACGCATCCGGGCGTGATCGTGATCTGCTGCGGCGAGGAGCCGCCGAGCGCGACCGGAGCGATCGGATGCGGCGGCTGAAACGACACGTCGTTCGACGCGCTCGAATACGGGCCCACGCCCGATCCGCCGGTGAATCCGTTGTCGATCGATTCCGCGCGCAGCGTGTAGGTGCCCGCCGGCAGCAGCAGCCGGAAGTAGCCGTTGCCCTGCGTGAGGAAGTCGGAGACGACGCTGTAGGCCTTTCCTGTCGAAGTCTCCTTCGCCCAGATGTTCGCGCCGAGGATCGGCGTTCCCGCCGACGTCGTGAACGTGCCGGTGAGCTGGCCGTACACGGAGCTCGCCGACGCGGACGGATAAAGCGCGGTGACCGCGGCCGCGTCGTCCTCGTGCAGCGAGATGAGCGTTCGATAGGCGATCGGATACATGAGCACGTAATTGTTCGGCGCCATGCCCTGCGCGCTGTCGATTTGCGAGTGATCGAGCCCGAAGAAGTGGCCGAATTCGTGCGCGAGCACGACCGTCCACGACGCATCGGAGATGTTGAGCGCGCCGTTCAGGACCGCCCTGCCCTCCGCGTACTTTCCCGCCGAGGGCCCCGACGTGAAATACGCCGAGCCGGCGAATCCCAGGATGTTCGACTTCGCGCCCGCGCCGAAGATCGCGTCGGTGATCGAGCCGTCGGTGTCGAAGATGACCGGGTTGAATCCGTCGGAGAAGTTGTTGAAGATGCTGGCGTAGTTGGATTTGTCGTAATCGGTGGCGAGCGCCGCACCGAGCGAGAGGCGCATCGTCGACGTCGAGACGTTGTTCCACAGGTTGATCGCGTTCTGGACGAGCGCCATGGCCTGCGCATTGGTGCGAAGCCCGAGCGGGCCCTGGTCGACGCTGAGCCTGAGATTGGTTCCGCCGTTCGCGTAGACGACCGGCTGGTGGTTGACGAGGTCGAGCGGACCACCGGCGCGGGCGGGCGAAGCAATGCAGGCCGCGAGCGCCAGGACGAGCGCGGCGAGCGCAACGTCGTGCGAAGGAGCCGATTTCGTTCGGGTGCTCATCGCGTCACCGCCTTCGCTTTCGTGAGCGCCATGAATTCCCCGAGATCCGCACGCGCGCGGGCGTGCGGCTCCTGTTTCAGTCTCGCCGCCATCCGCGGAGGAATGCTCGCCGGATTTGCGCCAGCAAGGAGCTCGGCGAAATCGCGGCCGTTGCCGACTTCCTTCCCTGCCGCACCCGGCAGGACGCTGAACGCGCCCTGCGAAAGACCGACGGGCGAGGCGAGACCGAGCCGCGACGGCGGCGGCATGAAGAGCACGTATTCATCGCCGACACGGAATTTCGGAACGTGATAGTCGACCTTGAGTCCGAGCAGTTCGCCGCCGGCTTGCCGGACGGTGAAGGTCGGCTCGGCGCCGCCCTTCGCGCGGTCGAGCACGACGAAGCTCGAGATGGTGACGATGCCGACGTCGGGATCGCCCAGCACCGTGTTCCCGGTGCAGCGCACGTGCACGATGTGCTCCGCGCCGGCGATGATTTGATCGAGATCGAGGGGGACGACGCTGGAGGCTCGTGCCTCGGTCGTACCCAGCAGGGACAACTAAAGACCACAACTGCAGCAAAGGCTTTGAATGCGCGCAAATTCAAGGTGATTCTCCCGACGTTACCGCAACAGAATGAGCGGCCCGTTACGCGTTTGCGCGGCATCCTTCGCATCTATCGCGGCTCGAGCCTGCCTGCGCATCATGACGGAAGCATGATGCATGCCTTTATCCGGCCGTCGGCCGAAATGGCATGTTCAGGCGCTGTCCGCTACAGGAAAGTGCACGGATCGGCACGCGACTGCGGAAATCGCCGGGTTGGGCATCGCCGGCGGGCAGCGGCAGCCAACACGACGGGCGTGTCTTGCTGATGGAGCGCCGGACGCATATCGCGAGAAACGTCAGAGCCCGCCGTTTTTGGCACCGTCGGTCATCGCGCGCCGCTGCGGCGTCCGCCGCCGCGCGCGCCGATCCCTCGTCGGCCCGTTTCGCTACAATTGGCGGATGAACCTCTCCGACGCCCCACTCCTGCGCGAGCTTTGCCTGATCGACGGCCAGTGGGTCGCCGCCGCCGACGGCGCCACGACAGCAGTCAACAACCCGGCGACCGGCGCCACGATCGCGCACGTCCCGCGCATGAGTGCGGTCGAAACGCGCCAGGCGATCGACGCTGCGAACCGGGCGCTGCCGGCCTGGCGCGCGCGAACCGCCAAGGAGCGCAGCGCGCTGCTGCGCAAATGGCAGGACCTGATGCTCGCGCACGTCGACGATCTCGCGCTGATCATGACCTCAGAGCAAGGGAAGCCGATCGCCGAAGCGCGCGGCGAGATCGCGTACGCGGCGAGCTTCGTCGAGTGGTTCGCCGAGGAAGCGAAACGCGTCTACGGCGACGCGATTCCTTCTCCCGCGCCCGACAAGCGCATCTTCGTGATCAAGCAGCCGATCGGCGTCTGCGCGATGATCACGCCGTGGAACTTCCCGGCGGCGATGATCACGCGGAAGGCCGCGCCTGCGCTCGCCGCGGGCTGCACCGTCGTGATCAAGCCGGCGTCGCAGACGCCGCTTTCCGCGCTGGCGCTCGCCGAGCTTGCGCAGCGCGCGGGCATACCGCCCGGCGTCGTCAACATCGTGACCGGCGGGGCCGCGGCGATCGGCGGCGAGATGACTTCGAACCCGATCGTGCGCAAGCTCTCGTTCACCGGGTCGACCGAGGTGGGCAGGCAATTGATGGCGCAATGCGCCGCCACGATCAAGAAAGTTTCGCTGGAGCTCGGCGGCAACGCGCCGTTCATCGCATTCGACGACGCCGATCTCGACGCCGCCGTCGATGGCGCGATCGCGTCGAAATACCGCAACACCGGCCAGACGTGCGTGTGCACCAATCGGCTGTTCGTTCAGGACGCGATCTACGATGCCTTCGCATCGCGGCTTGCCGCGAAAGTTGCGAAACTGAAGGTCGGCAACGGCGTCGACGAGGGTGTCGTCCAGGGACCGCTGATCGACGCCAAGGCGCTCGCCAAGGTCGAGCAGCACATCGCCGATGCAACCGGCAAGGGCGCGCGCGTGCTCACCGGGGGCGCGCGGCACGCGCTCGGCGGGACCTTCTTTCAGCCGACCGTGATCGCCGGCGCGACGACGAGCATGCTGTTCGCGAGCGAGGAGACGTTCGGTCCCGTCGCGCCGCTCTTCCGCTTCAAGACCGAGGCCGACGCGATCGCGCTCGCGAACGCGACCGAGTTCGGCCTCGCCGCCTACATGTACTCGCGCGACATCGGCCGCTGCCTGCGCGTTGCCGAGGCGATCGAAGCGGGCATCGTCGGAATCAATACCGGATTGATCTCCAACGAAGTCGCGCCGTTCGGCGGCGTCAAGCAATCGGGGATCGGCCGCGAGGGCTCCAAGTACGGGATCGACGACTACGTCGAGATCAAGTACCTGTGCATCGGCGGGATCTGAGCGCCGGGACGCTCGCGCGACCCGGCGCAAATCCAGACTGCAAGGCCGGCTATCGGCCGTACGTCGCGGTGAACGTCGCCTTGCCCAACAGGTTGCTGCCGAGACCCTTGTTCAGCACGAAGCCGTAGAGACCCGCCGTGCCCGTCTTCGGCACGCCGCCGGCGACTTCCAGCTTGTCGACCGCCAGGGCGAACAGCGTGAAGATGTACCGATGCGGCGGATCTCCCTGCGGCGGACACGGCCCGCCATAGTTGCCGTTGCCCCCGTCACGCCGGTGTCCAGGAAATCGGTGGTGCCGCCGAAAGCGCCCACCGGCAACATCGTCGCATTGTTGCCGGCACCCCGCGGCAGCCCCGTAGCCGTGGGCGGGATATCGTAGACCGCCCAATGCCAGAACCCGCTGCCAGTCGGCGCATCCGGATCGTAGAGCTGCAGCGCGAGCGACTTGGTCCCCGGCGGCAGGCCGCTCCATTGCAGCTCGGGCGATATGTTCTGACCCGAGCAACCAAACCCGTTGAGCGTGTACTGGACGGCGAACGTGCCCGAAACGAGATCGGGACTCGTGAGCGTGAAGACGGGTTGCTGCGCGATCGTATCGTCCCAGCAGCCGCTGAGCGATACGACGCGGCGGCGATCGCCATCGACAGCGTCGACACGGCTACGATTCGGCTTTTCGGTTTCATGATGGGCTACCCTCCTGTGATGTTGTTGATGGGTTCCCCGACGGAAAAACTCTAGGCTGTTTGCGGGGCCTTTTCAAGACGAAGGACCTACAATGCAACGACGCTCCAATGGAGGGCCGGCGGCGATGATCAAATCCCTGGTAGCGACCGTCATCGGCCCCGATCGCCCGGGTCTCGTGAGCCTGCTTTCGGACCGGGCGCGCGGGTTCGGGGCGAACTGGGCGGCAAGCCGGATGGCGAGCCTCGCAGGGCAGTTTGCCGGGATCGTCCACTTCGAGGTTCCCGCCGAGAACGCGCGCGCGCTCGCCGATGCGCTCGCCGGACTGGAATCCGCCGGATTGCGCGTGGTCATCGCCGAGACCGATGCGAAAGCGCCTGCGCGCAATCGCCGCGTCGTCCGCCTCGAGCTCGTCGGGCAGGATCGACCGGGGATCATGCGCGATCTTTCCGCGCGGCTTGCCGAGAGCGGCGTCAGCATCGACGAGCTCCACACGGAGATCGCGAGCGCCGCGATGTCCGCCGAGAATCTGTTCAAGGTCAAGGCCGCGCTCATCGTTCCCGACGCGCTATCCGACGAGGAGCTGCGCCGCAGCCTCGAAGCGCTCGCCAACGAGATGATGGTCGACATCGCGCTCGGCGACGCCGACGTAGCGGGCCGCTAGAGTCCCCTCGGCGCGGCGGCAGCGGAAGGCTCCGATGGATTTCATCCTGATGCTCACGCGCGCCGACCGGACGATCGACGACGCCGAGTCGGTCGCGGACGCCGCGCTCGAGCTCGGGATCCGGCACGTCGGATTCAAGGACGTCGGCGCATCGGCGGCAACGATGCAGGCGCTCGTGCAGAAGGTCCGCGCGTGCGGCGGGACCTCGTACCTGGAAGTCGTCAGCACGACGTCCGCCGCGATCGCGGCGTCGCTCGAGACGGGGCGCGCGCTCGGCGTCGATCGCATCCTCGGCGGAACCGATCTCACGGTGGCCGCGCGCGTGCTCGGCGACCTCGCGGGCTACTTTCCCTTTCCCGGCGAGCCTGTCGGCCACCCGACGCAGCTGCGTGGGTCGCCGGAGGTCGTCGCGAGACACACACGGTGCGCGCGCGCGCTCGGGTGCGGCGGCGTCGATCTCCTCGCCTATCGAGCGATCGAAGCCGATCCGATCGAGCTCGTTCGAGCTGCACGCGGCGCGCTCGCGGGCGGCTGGCTCATCGTCGCCGGAAGCGTCAACTCGCCCCAACAGATCCACGCGCTGGCGGCCGCCGGCGCCGACGCGTTCACGATCGGATCGGCGATCTTCGACGGTTCGTTCTCGCCGGCCAGGAGCGCGTTCCGCGACCAGGTGCTCGAGATCTTCGACGCGTGCGATAGCGCGCCGCGGATCGCCGCGTGAACGATTCGCCGTTCCGCGCCGCGCGGCGCCCGGCGTCGATCGCGGAGCAGCCGGACGCGCTCGCCGAGTTGCTCGCGGGCCGCTGGGTCGATCCCGAAAGCGCGCTGCCGGTCGAAATTCCGGTGCGCGCCATTGCCATCGAGAAGAGCCTCGCCGGGATGGAGGCGGACCTCGTTCGCGCGCTGGCCGTCGGACGACGCTTCGCCGTCGTCAGCGACGCAACGACGCAGCAGGTCCTGGGTGCGCGCGTCACCCGCGCGCTTGCGTCGCTCGGCGCGATCGACTCCATCGTGCTGGACGCGACACCGCACCCCGACATCGAAACGGTCGAGCGCGTGCGCCATGCGACGGCGATGTCCGACACGCTGGTCGCGGTGGGCTCCGGAACGATCAACGATCTGTGCAAGCACGCGGCGGCGACTCGACGGCAAACCCTACGTCGTGTTCGCGACCGCGCCGTCGATGAACGGCTACACGTCGATGAACGCGGCGATCAGCGTCGCCGGCCACAAGAAAACGCTGCCCGCCCGGGCGCCGCTCGGCGTGTTCGTCGACCTCGGCGTATTGGCCGCAGCGCCGCGGCGAATGATCCAGTCGGGGCTCGGCGATTCCCTGTGCAGATCGACGGCCCAGGCGGACTGGCTGCTGTCCAGGCATCTGCGCAACACCCCCTATCGCGCCGCACCGTTCGCGCTGCTCGCCGCAGACGAGGCGACGCTGCTCGACGCGCCCGAAGCGCTTCTCGGCGGCGATCTTGCCGCGATGCGCGTGCTCGCGCGCACGCTCGTCCTGTCGGGTCTCGGCATGACGATCTGCGGCGGCAGCTACCCGGCGAGCCAGGGCGAGCACCTGATCAGCCACTACATCGACATGTTCGCGCCGGCCGGTCGCGCCGATTACTTTCACGGCGAGCAGGTCGGCGTCGCGACGCTCACCATGGCGCGAATCCAGCAAGCGATGCTCGCGGGCGGTCCTCCGCGCGTCACCGCCGACACGGTGAACCGACGGGACTTGACGGAGCGCTTTGGCGAGCCCATCGGCGAGGCGTGCTGGAGCGAGTACGCGCCGAAGCGTCTGTCGCGCGAAGCCGCCGAAGCGCTCTCGGCACGAATCGCCGAGCGGTGGAGCGATCTCCGCGCGGAACTGCAGAGCGTGATGATTCCGTCGGCAAGGCTCGCCGAGGTCATGGCGCGCGCCGGATGCCCGCAGACCCCGGAGGCGATCGGCGTGACGGCGGAATTCTATCGGCGTGCCGTGCATGACGCGCGCTTTCTGCGCGATCGCTACACGTTTCTCGATCTCGCCGCCGCAGCCGGCCGTCTCGGCGCGCTCTCGTAACCGAGTTCTTCGGCGAGCGCGGAGAGCGCCTCGGCACAGGGTTGCTCGATCTTGAACGCGAGCAGCGGGTCGGCGCGCGTGCGACCGAGATTGACTGCCGCGATCGGCTTGCCCAACCGCTCGGCCTGCTCGCACAGCCGGTAGCCCGAGTACGCCATCAGCGACGAGCCGACGACGAGCATCGCATCGCAGCCGTCGACCGCCGCCGACGCCGCCGCAGCGCGCTCCCTCGGAACGCTGCCGCCGAAAAAGACGACGTCCGGCATGACGACGCCGCCGCAGCTTGCGCATTCAGGGACGGCGAACGACTCGAGATCGCACGCGTCGATGTCGGCGTCGCCGTCGGGAGCGACCGCCGTCGAGGCGCGCTCGAATGCCGCGTTCGCGGCGTCGAGCCACTGCTGTATCTCGCGGCGCGCGTACTTCGCTCCGCAATCGACGCACGTCACGCTTCCTATGCTGCCGTGGAGCTCGAGGACATCCGAGCTCCCCGCGCGCTGATGCAGCCCATCGACGTTTTGCGTGACGAGCTGGGCGAGCCTCCCATCGGCTTCGAGGCGCGCAAGCGCATCGTGCGCGGCGTTCGGCGCCGCGCCGGCGACGATCGGCCAGCCGAGCATGCTGCGCGCCCAGTAACGCCGCCGCGCCGAGGCCTTCGCCAGGAACTCCTGCAACATGACCGGCGGCGAGCGCTTCCACTGGCCGTCGCCGTCGCGGTAACCCGGAATGCCGGACGCGGTGCTGACACCCGCGCCGCTCAAGACGAGAAGACGCGAATGGCGCGCGACGAAGTCCCGGAGCTCGGCCACGCCCGCTTCGCGCGTCAACGTCCGCTCGCGGCACTCACCGGTCCGTCGTTTCCATGGCGAGCTCGGCGCGCAGGCTCTGCAGATCGCGCCCGATCGTCGCAACGGCGAGCGTGCGTCCGCCCTTCGTGTACGACACCGCGCAGTCGCGCGCGTCGAGCGCACCGTCGATCGCGATGGCGTCCCACTTCTCGGCGTGGCCGACGTAATTGATCGCGACGTCGTAGTGCTGGCTCCAGAAGAACGGCACGGCATCGAACGGTTGTCGAAGCTGACCGAGGATGTTGCGCGCCGCGACCTGCCCTTGCCGCTCGGCGACGACCCAGTGCTCGACGCGAATGCGCTCGCCGGAATGCGGGTCCGGCCAGCGCGCGATGTCGCCCGCCGCGTAGACGCCGCGGGCGCTGGTTTGCAGGTAGGCGTCGACGGCGACGCCGCGGTCGATCGCGAGACCCGCTTGCTCCGCGAGGCCCGTGCGCGGGCCGGACGCCGACACCGACGACGACGAAGTCCGCCTCCACCGTCGTCGCGTCGCTCAGCGTGACGCGCGTGCCGTCGAGCCGGCCGACGGTTCGCCCGAGATGGAACACGACGCCGTGCGACTCGTGGATCTCGCGAACGATGCGTCCGACCTCGGGCCCCATCACGCGCTCGAGCGGCACCGACTCCGGTCCGACGACGTGAACGTCGAGTCCGCGCGCGCGCAGCGACGCGGCGACCTCGAGTCCGATGAAGCTCGCGCCGACGACGAGCGCGCGCTTCGCGCCGGCGGCCCTGGCGACGATCGCCCGGCTGTCGGCGAACGTGCGCAAATAGAAGACCTGGTCGCGCGTCGCGCCGGCGATGTCGAGTCGAACCGGCTCGGCGCCGGTCGCGAGCAGCAGCGCGTCGTAGTCGATCGTTGCCGCCCTTGTCGAGCTGCACGCGCTTCGCGTTGACGTCGATCGCGGCGACGCGCGCGTCGAGCCGCAGGTCGATGCGATTGTCCGTGTAGAACTCGGGCGCGCGCAGCGGTATCCAGTCGTCGGGCGCGTTGCCCGCGAGGAAGTCCTTCGACAGATTGGGGCGGTCGCACGGCGGCGAATCGTCGGCGCTCAGCATCGTCAGCGCGCCGTCGTAGCCTTCGCGCCGCAGCATCTCGGCAGCAGCCAGTCCGGCGGCGCCGCCGCCGACGATGACGACCGACGAAGGGACGTTTGCCGAAGCGGCGATCGGCGCGCGCCGCGCGCCCGCAGCGGGAAGCCGCTCGCGCACGAACACCGTCTCGCCGACCCGTTCGACACGCCAGCAGGCGATCGGATCGAGCGCAGGGGCGCGCAGCGCTTCGCCGGTGCGCAGGCTGAAGCACGCGTGATGCCATGGGCAACGCACCGACTCGCCGGCGACCAGGCCTTCGCCGAGCGGGCCGTGATAGTGCGTGCAGGACGCTCCGACGGCGAAGAAGGCGTCGCCGCGTCGCACGAGCAATGCATCTTCACCGTCGACCTGGCCGACGAGCATCGCGCCATCGGGAAGCTCGGCAAGGGGAACGCCGGCAGCGAGATCGCGCTTCGAAGTCTCTTCCATCGCATTCGTCCCGTGCTGGTCCGGCACGGCGGTCGGGTCCGTTAGCACACCTTAAACGACGCTACGATGGACCGCAACACGCGACCGCCATGATGTGCCGAAACTGCGTTCTGACCAAACAGACAGCGTCAGCGTTGATCTGCGTCAGCAGCGATTTGAATGGAGACAGACGCCTGTGTGTTCTTCGGTCAAACTTGCGGCAGCTTGCGCAGCGGAAAGATCAAAAACCGCCATTCAAGGCTCCTGAGACACCGACTGTAGTCGGCCAATAGCGGAAGTAGCGCAATGTGCTCGATTGCGGTCGTTGATCGGCGCTCGCAAGCTAACCGGCTGATCGCAGTAGCGCGGCTGCTTGCGGGTCGCACACAGTCGGACTAAGCGGCTGCTGAAGCGCGGCCGATTTGGTACCCGTATTGGCGCTGGCGGGATTCGATAACGCTCGCTGCGATCTTGCACGTCGCCTACGAACGAATATGGCTCGATCGGGCTGCCGTGCAATGGCGGCGTCCAGTCCTTCTGGGCCCGGATAGTTCAAGTTACCAACTCAACGGTAAACGTTGACCGCTATCGAGGGAAATGTGCCTTAACTCAGATAAATGTTGACTGGATTTCTGTCTATACGACTTGTCCCGCTGTAATGCACAAACTGTCGCCCGCTTTGTTGACAAGCACTACGAATGGTGATGTTCAAAATGTGAGATTGTCGGTGACTCTTACATACGTTTTGTATGGGTCTGCAACTATGCATTCACTATATTGAATATATTAACTATTTAATGATGGCATGGCATCTGCTTATGTTCCTAAGCTTCCATTGAATTGATGGAATAATCATTAGGAGTGAGCAGAGTCATGGTCATTAACGCCACGAGTGCAAAATACGCGCGCGCCCGCTCGCAGTTGGGCTGCCGCCTTACTTCGATTGCCGACGAGCAATCACGAGCGCCGAGCTGGCGGGCGGCGGCGAGAGTCGCGCAATTGGCAACAGCCGTTACGCTGACGATTGCGTTGCCAGCGACGGCAAGCGTCATTACGTTGGATTTCAATACGATCCCGCTTACGGCAAATCAGAGTGGGACCAACTCGACGAACAAGTTGAGCCCCTCGGCCGGGTCGTCGGCGATCGCGACATGGATGACGACCCAAATGGGTTCGGTGGTCACCGTCACTGGGGCATTGGCGACTGGGACCTACGATGGAGAGGGTCGCATTGTCGCTCCAGAACTCACGCTTGGCACATCCGACTTGGCAACAAGTCCTACCGATACCGCGCACGGACACGGGGGTGCGAAGGACACCTTTATCATCAACAACAATTTCGGGATCGGTGGAGTTTCGGCATCCGACTATTTCAAGTTCACATTTGCCGGCATTTCCATTACGCAGATCGAATTCGATTGGGAGATATTCCCGGACGTCACCTGCTCAGGGACGGGTAGTTGTAGTTCGAATTCCAACACTAACTGGCCCGATTTCGAGTTGTGGGCCGGCACTTCATCGCTAACGCAAATTGATCTCACGCCGTCGGTAGCGGGGCTTTCTTTCCTGGCGAACTACTCGACAACCAACAATCCACGCGACCTTGGGCACACTACCGTCGCATTCGGTACCCCAGTCAATGTCCTTGACTTCGTCGATTGGCCTGCGGAGATCGGTATCGACAATCTGAAGCTAACCTATGATTGCACGGGCGCATGTGTCCAGACGCACACCTCTGTTCCGGAACCCGCCACGCTCGCGCTGCTGGGACTCGGGCTTGCCGGACTCGGCTTCTCGCGCCGCAAGCAGTAGCTGATTCCGCACCCACACAGGCCCCGCTGCGGCGGGGCTTGTTGTTGGTTGGTGGCGCCACATGGCGTCCTGGATCGACTCACGCTGCGTCGCTTGGCCTCCCCCCACAAAGGTAAACGCCAAAGCCAAATCGAAAGTCTGCTTTCGCGCCTCGTGTAGGTCCGCAAAGGGTGGCGGATTCAACCGGTGGACGCAACAGCTTGATGAAATCGTTGAGCTGGTGTTTCGTAGTCCAGTGTCTTTCGGGGCCGTTCGTTGAGGCGCCGAGCAATCGCGTTGAGCTTGGATTGCGAATATCCTGAGAGGTCGATCCCTTTGGGTAGATATTGCCTCAACAAGCCATTCGCATTCTCATTCGACCCGCGCTGCCAAGGGCTTCGGGGATCACAGAAATACACCTTGATGTCGGTGGCCAGCGTAAAGCGTCGGTGGTCGGCCATCTCTTTGCCGCGGTCCCAGGTCAGCGATCGGTAGAGCTCGTGGGGCAGTTTGTGCGCGTGCTTGATGAGAGCATTAACGACTGTCTCAGTATCCTTCTTTCCGACCTTCGCGAGCATCACGTAGCGTGATTGACGTTCAACGAGTGTCGCGATCTGGCTGTTCTTACTGCCGAACAACAGGTCACCTTCCCAGTGACCAGGAAGCGCGCGGTCTTCGACTGCGGGAGGACGCTCGCTGATCGATACCGCGTCAGTGATTTGCCCGTGGATGCTGGTCTTTTGCGTATGGTGTCGCGAACGACGCATGCCTCGGGTGCGCCGCAAGTGCGCCATCAGCTCCTTCTTCAGAGCGCCGCGTGCCTGGATGAACAGGCTGCGATAGATCGTCTCGTGGGACACCTGAAGGGCTTCGTCATCGGGGTTGGAACGCTTCAGCCAGCCGGCAACCTGCTCGGGCGACCACTCCAGGCGGAGTTTGCTTGCCACGAGTTGGGCCAGCTCTCGGTTCTGCACCAGTTTACAGACCTTCGGGCGACAGCCTCGATCCCACGCCGCCTGGTCGGCCTGGCTGGCCCGATAGCCTTGCGGGCCATCGTTGCGTCGAATCTCGCGACTGATCGTAGACGGCGCGCGGCCGAGCGCCGCCGCGATAGCGCGGGTCGAGCGACCTTCCACTATGCCGCGCGAGATCTCCTCACGCTCGATCAACGTCAACGCCGACCTTGACCGGTGCCGCTCGGCTGGGCGTATCCCGCCGGACTCAGCCAGAATGCGGTGTACCGACGAGTGATACCGATCAAACAGTCGGGCAATCTGATGGAGCGTCTCACCCTTCCGCCAATGCTCCCACATGAGTGCCCGTTGGCTGGCCGAGTAGTAAATGCGCGGTCTTCTCTTCATCTGCAACACTCCTTCCGCCGCAATGGCGTCTAGTGTGTTGCATCGACCGGTTGAATCCGCCGTCGTGAGCGCCCACCGACGACTCACAAAGAGATGACCGCTTTCTGCGTGGCTGACGGTTCAATCCGAGCGACCAGGGTCCGTCAGGTCTAATCCGAGCAGGACATATGATGGCAGGATTTCCTCAGCCAACTCCCGTGCAAACTTTTCCTCCTCTCGCGCGCGACATCGTCCAGGCTCTCCGCGCGTCGAAGATCCGTGAGGTCGCCAACGCCGGCATGGACCGCGACGACGTGCTGGCGTTCTGGTTCGGCGAGCCCGACGAGGTGACGCCGGACTTCATCCGCCAAGCGGGAATCGATTCGCTCAACGCGGGCGAGACCTTCTACACGCACAACCTCGGCTTGCCGGAGCTGCGCGACGCGATCGCGCGCTACGTGTCGCGTCTCCATCGACCTGCTGCCGATGACCGGATCGCCGTGACCAATTCCGGCATGTCGGCGCTGATGCTCGTCACCCAGCTCCTCGTGAGCGCCGGCGACCGCGTCGTCGCGGTGACGCCGCTGTGGCCCAATCTCGTCGAGATCCCGAAGATCCTCGGCGCAGCCGTCGAGTGCGTGGCCCTCGAGTTCGGCCGCGCCGGCTGGACGCTCGACCTCGACCGGTTGCTCGCGGCGCTCACGCCGGGCACGCGCGCCGTCTACGTCAATTCGCCGAACAACCCAACGGGCTGGACGATCGGCGCGGAGGCGCAGCGGATCCTGCTCGCGCATTGCCGCCGCCACGGCATCTGGATCGTCGCCGACGACGCGTACGAACGGCTCTACTACGACGGGGCGAGCAACAGCGTCGCGGCGCCGTCGTTCCTCGACCTCGCCGACCCCGGCGACCGGATCGTCAGCACCAACACGTTCTCCAAGTCGTGGCTGATGACCGGGTGGCGGCTCGGCTGGGTCGTCGCGCCGGCCGCGATCGTTCCCGATCTCGCGAAGCTCCTCGAGTACAACACGTCGTGCGCTCCGACATTCGTCCAGCGCGCCGGAATCGTCGCCGTCACGCGCGGCGACGACGTGATCGCGCGTACCCGTCGAGCGCTTTCGCCGCGCGCGCGATTTCCTCGACGCGCATCTGCGCGCGATGCCCGGCATCGAGACCGTCGCGGCGCCCGGCGCGATGTACGCGTTCTTTCGCGTCGACGGCGTCACCGACAGCCTCGCGTTCTGCAAACGTCTCGTCGCCGAGGCAGGGCTCGGCCTCGCGCCGGGCATCGCGTTCGGCCCCGAGGGCGAAGGGTTCCTGCGCTGGTGCTTCGCATCGAGCGAGCCGCGCCTCGCCGACGGCGTGGCACGGCTGCAGCACTTCCTGGCCCGCGCTTGACGCCATCCGGCACCGCACGCGACACTGGCTTCGGCGGCGCACGGCGCCGACGCGAATCGCGGGGGCCATCCGCCCCGCGCAAAAAGAGGTGAGGGGGAACCGATGATCTCGTTCCGGCAGCTGTGCGGCGCGCTCGCGGCGCTCGCGCTTTGTTCGGCGGCGCCGATCGCGCAAGCGCAGGACACGCTCAAGGTGGCAGCAGGCCAGCGCGGCAACTGGGACACGACGATCGCCGAGATGGGCCAGCGGGCAGGAATCTTCAAGAAACACGGCCTCACCCTCGAGATCCTGTGGACGCAGGGCGGCGGCGAAACCCAGCAGGCGGTGATCTCGGGCAGCGTCGACATCGGGGTGGCGCCGGGCATCATGGGCGTGCTGTCGGCGTTCTCCAAAGGCGCCCCGGTGCGGATCATCGGCGCGGAGACGACCGGCGCGTCGGATCTCTACTGGTACGTGCCGAGCACGTCGCCGATCAAGACGCTCAAGGACACCGACGGCAAGACGATCGCGTACTCGACGAACGGCTCCTCCACGCACGGGATCGTCACCGCGTTCATGAAGCAGTACGACCTCAAGGCGAAGCCGACCGCGACAGGAGGGCCCGCGCCCACGCTGACGCAGGTGATGACGGGTCAGATCGACGTCGGCTGGTCCGCGCCGCCGTTCGGTCTGCAGCAGCTGGACGAAGGCAGGATCCGGATCATCGCGGTCGGCAACGACGCGACGGTCTTCAAGGGTCAGACGGTGCGCCTGTTGATCACGAACACGCAGACGCTCGCGAATCGCAAGCCGGTGATCGACCGCTTCATGAAGGCATACCGGGAAACGATCGACTGGCTCTACTCGAACGACCCGAACGCTCTCAAGTCCTACGCCGACTTCGTCGCCATTTCGATCGACATGGCGAGACGCACGCGGGACGACTTCTTCCCGAGGTCGGCGGTCGACCCCGACAGGATCGTCGGTCTCGACACGATCGTCCAGGACGCCGTCACGCTCAAGTACACCGCCGCGCCGGTGACGAAGGAACAGCTCGCGGAGCTGATCCAGATCCCGCCGCGCCAGTAGCCGTTGCACCGGCCGCGCGCGTGAGGCCCGCCGGCGAAGCGGCGACGAAACCGCAAGGCGGCAACCCCGCTGCTGGCGGTGCGGCGCTCCTCGACGTCGCCCACGTCACCAAGCGCTTCGACAGCGCCGATGGGACGATCCTGGCGATCGAGGACGTCTCGTTCAGCGTCGCCGAGGGACGTTTCGTCTCGATCATCGGACCTTCGGGGTGCGGCAAGTCGACGCTGTTCAACATCATCGGCGGGCTCATCGGCGACTACGACGGCCGCGTGAGCGTGAGCGGAGAGACGGTGCGGGGAACGCACCCTTCGATCGGCATGGTGTTCCAGGAGCAATCGACGTTTCCCTGGCGGACCGTCCTCGAGAACGTCGCGTTCCCGCTCGAGATCGCCGGCGTGCCGAAGGAAGAGCGGCGTTCGCGCGCCGAGCGCTTCATCGCGATGGTCGGCCTCGCGGGGTTCGCGCGCCGCTACCCCGCCGAGCTCTCGGGCGGCATGCGCCAGCGCGTCGCGCTCGCGCGCACGCTCGCCTCGGAGCCGCGGATCCTGCTGATGGACGAGCCCTTCGCCGCCCTCGACGAGCAGACGCGGCTGCTGCTCGGCGACAGGGTGCTGCAGATCCAGCAGGCGCTGCAGCAGACCACGCTCCTCATCACGCACAATCTCGCCGAGGCCGTGCAGCTCTCGGACCGCGTGCTCGTCATGTCGTATCGGCCGGGCCGATTGATGCGCGCAGTCGACATCGAGCTGCCGCGGCCGCGCGATTCCGAGGTCGTCGGCAGCGCCGAGTTCGGCCGCTACGTCGCCGAGATCTGGCACGACCTGCGCATCGAAGCGAGCCGCGGCATCGTCGACGACGAATCGCGGATGCTGCACGCGGCGCCGAAGCGATGACTCGGTCGCAGCCGACATCGCGGCTCGCGGCGCGCATCTTCGGCGCCGTCTCGGTGATCGCCGCTCTCGCGGTAGTCGAATCGCTGATCCGGGCCGGCGTCATCAACCGGTTCATCGTCCCGCTCCCCTCGGAGATCCTCGCCGCGCTGCCGCGAATCGTCGTCGAGGAAAACGTGCTGCACCGGCTCGCGCAGACGGCGCAGGAGGTCCTCTGGGCGAGCCTGCTGCTCGTGGGCATCGGCATCCCGATCGGGGCGCTCTTCTACCGCTACGCGACGCTGCGCGCGGCGTGCGAATCGTGGGTCGGCGCGCTCGCGGCCGCGCCGATCGTGCTCATGTATCCGCTGTTCCTCGTCATCTTCGGGCGCAGCGCGACTACGATCGTGATGATCGGTTTCGCTTCCGGGCTCGCGCCGGTCATCCTCAAGACGACCGAAGGTTTCGCCGGGGCGCCGCGCGTGCTCGTCGATGTCGGGCGCAGCTTCAGGCTTTCCGCGGCGCAGGAGTTCCGCAAGATCCTGCTGCCCGCGGCGCTGCCCTCGGTGTTCGTCGGGATGCGGCTGGGACTGATCTTCGCGATGATCAACATCGTCGGCGTCGAATTCCTGATCAACTTCGGCGGGCTGGGACAGCTCATCAACGAGCTCGCCGAGCGCTACGATCTGCCGGGGACCTACGGCGCGATCGTCTTCGTGGTGCTGACGAGCGTCGTGTTCTTCGACGTCACGCTGCGCATCGAGCGATGGCTGCGACCGGAGACTTGAGCGTTGCGCGCGCCCGGCGCGCGCCATCGCGCGTCGCCGTGCTTCGAGTCGCTCTCGTCGCGGGGTTGCTCGGAGGATGGGAAGCGCTCGCCGCTTCCGGTCTGCTCTTCCGCGACGTCGTGCCGTCGCTCGCCGCAATCGCGCGCGCGCTCGCCGGCGTCCTCGCAAGCGCGGATTTCTACGGCAACCTCGCCGTGACGGCCGCCGAGGTCGGCGCCGCGCTCGCGATCGGAGGAGTGTGCGGGCTTGCGGTGGGCATCGCGCTCGGCGCCAACCGCTTCCTGTCCCATGCGTACGAATCGTTGCTCTATTACCTCGGTCCCACGCCGAAGATCATTTTCTTTCCGGTGATGATCATGTGGTTCGGAGTCGGCTCGGGATCGAAGATCGCGATGGGCGCGATCTCGTGCTTCTTTCCGATCGTCATCAGCACGGCGTCGGGGATGCGGCAGATCGACGGCGTGCTGATCCGCGTGGGCCGGAGCTTTCGGGCAACGACCTGGCAGATGGTAGGCAAGATCTATCTGCCGGCGATGCGCGCACCGATCGTCACCGGCGTTCGCCTTGGGCTCGGGCTCGCCATCATCGGCACGCTGCTCGCGGAAACGAAGCTCTCGAACCGCGGAATCGGCTACCTGATCATTCAGGCGTATGCGACATTCGACATGCCGCGGATGTACGCGCTTCTGATCGTCCTCTTCGTCGTCGCGATCGGCGCCAACGCGCTGATCGGGCACCTGTCGCGAGATGCTTCGAGCGGGCGTGATTGACTGCCCCTCGGCACCCTGCCGCCGGCATGGCGGCGCGGCGCGCTTCTTCGACCACGTGCGGAGAGCTACTTGACCGGATCGAGGTACGACGATCCGTTTTCTATTTTTCGTTCGAAGTAATGGTCCTTGCCCCGAACAAACGTCAGCGTGTAGTCATTGCATGTCGGGGAGTTCTGGCTCCCCTTTACCCTGATGGCGAGTTTTTGGCCATCGTAGGTGCCCTCGGCCGGCAAATGATCGGCGCGAAAGCACAGACTTACCGGGCTTCCCTGAGCGCGAACGAATCGGCTGTATGTGCCGGTAACCTTGCCGTCCGGGGTTTGGCTGATGATCTGAAGCTCCAGCACGTGTGATACCGGACGGTAGTTATCTGCGACGCCCGTCCATTCGCCCTTGAAGTTCGCCGGAAGCGGCTGGCCGGCGCCTTCGGGAACCTTTGCTGCGTCTTGGGCAAAGGACGGAGCCGTTCCCAGAGAGAGCACGATCAGGACGAGCGTTTTGCTGATGCGGGGGCCCTTCATGCGTGTCTCCTCGGCTGGCTGAGTTGATGCCCTGGGCGCAAACGCCACGCACGCGCTCCCGGGAAATCGTGCGAGCGTGATGATCGTACTGCAGGGCAAGCTTCGCCGGAGAGGAATCGAGTTTCGCGCGCGCAGGGAGCGACCGGCGAGTGGCCGATTCCGCGCGGCGAAGTCTTCTAGAGGATGGAGCGCGTTCCGACATCGACCTGGATACGATCTCGTGCTTCTTTGAAGACGGCCCCCGCTCTACGCGCCCTCTTGACAAGGATATATCTTAAGACATATCTTTAGACATATCGGCCGCGAGGCCGACAACTCGAGGAAACGCCATGCGTCATCGCTTCGCAGGATTCTGGATGCACCCCCACGATTGCGCCGGGCGGCACGGCCGGCGTCACGGCTTTGCGGGAATTCTGGGCGGCGTGCTCGGGCACGGCGATTTCGATTGGCACAGCTTTCGCGCCGGCCGCAAGCTCGGGGCCGAGGACCTGCAGCTCGTCATCCTTGCGCTGCTCGCGGAGAAGCCGGCGCACGGGTACGAAATCATCAAGGCGCTCTCCGAGCGCTCCGGCGGCTACTACCACCCGAGCCCGGGCATGGTGTATCCGGCGCTCACCTACCTCGAGGAAATCGGCTACGCGTCCGTCGAGGCCGAAGGCACGCGCAAGCTCTACAACATCACCGACGCCGGACGCGCGCACCTCGACGAGAATCGCGGCGCCGCCGAAACCATCCTCGCCCAGCTCAAATGGGTCGGCGAGAAGATGGGGCACGTGCGCAGCGCGTTCTCGGGGGAAGGCGACTCGGGCGAGAGGCTGTCGGCGAAGCTCCGCGCGGCACGCGCGCGGCTTCGCGCCGCGCTGATCGAGAAAGGAGACGCCTCGGACGACGAGCAGCGACGCATCGCCGAGGTCCTCGATCGCGCCGCGGACGAGATTCGCGGCAAGTAACGCCGCTATACTTCGCGATGCTTGCTGGCCGATCCGTGTCGATCGGACCACGACACGCCCGCCCGGGTGGTGAAACTGGTAGACACAAGGCACTTAAAATGCCTCGCCGGTGAACTCCGGCATGCCGGTTCGAGTCCGGCCCTGGGCACCAGAAGGTCACGGCTACCCTGTACGTTCCAACGATCGGTGCACGCAAACGATTCGCAACGGGGTTTATGCTCTGCGCCGGCGCTCCGAACCTCCGAGGGGTGGCTACTCTGAGACCTCGGGCAGCGGCGAGGTCAGCTCGGGCAGCACGATTGTCAGCATGACGATTATCAACGACACAATCACAAGCGCGAGTATCGCGATCGTAACGTAGCGAGTCTTGCGGCTCAGCAACCAGAAGCGCTTGTCGCACTTTTCGCAACGATAGGGTGAGGTGAGAAAGTGACGCTGGGCTTCGTCTCGCGACTGAAAGTGAGCTCGCCGTACACTCGAACTGCCGCAGTGTGGGCACTTCCATGGCGCAAGGCTTCGGGACACTACATACGCGTCCGGCCGATCCGACGCGGCTAGATCGTGGTCAAACATGAGGAGTGGGATTCCTCGGCGTGCGCGGTTGCGACACCGGGGTAAATTCGGTGTGCGTGCCACCATCCGTGGCCACGTCAGCGGCCGCGAAGGCGGTTAGTCCGTCGCGATACCCAAGGCCGCGTTCGCGACCGGCATGATCGACGTCATCGTCGACAAGGCGCATCCAGCGCTCATGCTCGCCGTCGGTGCCAAACAACTCGCCCAGATATCCGCGGCGCAGTCCGCGCTGATAACCGTGCCAGTAGTCGGGACGTTCCCCGAGGTGCGAAAACCTGCGCGCCTTTTCCAACAACGTCAGGAACCGAGTCTGGTTCATAGCGGGATCCCGTGCTGATCGCTATGACATTATCATACCCGCTCCATTGTCGGAGGCATGTACGCTCCCGTACAAGCCTTGAAACGCGCCTCCGTATCCGCCAACGTCCTTGGGGTTTCGTCGGTCATGTTGGTCCGCGACAGAGTAGTGGATGAGGATCAGGAAAGGTACGGCCAAAACCTCCGAGCGGCGACCGCCATCAGGATCCGCACTCAAGCGGAGGGGCGATTCCTAAAGAAGCATCCGCGTCCAAGTCGGGCGAACATCCGCTTCTCGTTGCGACGTACAACGTCAACGGGGTCAACGGACGCCTACCGCGCCTCCTCGAATGGCTGCAGGAAAGAAAGCCCGACGTCGTCTGTCTTCAGGAGCTCAAGACCGACGACACGAAGTTTCCCGCGAGGGCGATCATGGAGGCGGGCTACGGAGCATGATAACGAGGACGACGCGGCACATCGTGCTGCAGTTCGATCCCGCGCTCGACCGCCTTCCCAGCGGCAAGCGCTTGAGCGAAGGCATGTCGGCCGCCGTCGCCGTCGCGAACACGCTGTGGCTCACGCACGACGAAACCGTTTCGATCGAGAGGCTCGTCGCGCGGCGCTGCAAGGGCGCCTCGCTGCGATACGACGACCATCGCCGATTCGATCTTCGCGAATTCATCACGCTCCCCGCACCCGCGGATGGCGCCAGGCCCGGATCCCTTCCCGAGGCGGACATGGAGGGCATCGCTTGTTGCGGCGATTACTTGTGGGTTGCCGGCTCGCATTCCTCGGTTCGCGACGAGGCCCAAGGCTCGACGGCAACCGAGTCGATCGCTTCGCTCGCCAACGTGCGACGAGCCGGCAACCGGTTTCTCCTGGCGAGAATCCCGTTGGCCACGTCGAAGGCGAGCGCCGAGCCGGTCCTGGTGCGCGAGGCGACTACCGAAGACGGGCGGATCCTTCGAGCCGCACGCCTTTCCGGCGGCCGGAAGAACGACGCCCTCACGCGTGCGCTGCGCGATGATCCTCATCTAGCGCGTTTCTTGCCGATCCCGAGCAAGGACAACGGATTCGACATCGAGGGCGTAGCCGCCGCGCCCGGCGGACGCTTGTTTCTCGGCCTTCGCGGACCCGTCATCGACGGATGGGCGTGCGTACTCGAGATCGAAGTCGACGAGCATCCGCGGCGGAATCGCGAGCTCGTGCTGCGCAAGCAGCCCCGGCACGCGGCCTCGCCGACGGCGCGCGCGATGTATCGCAAGCACTTTCTCGATCTGTCCGGATCGGGGATTCGCGACCTCTGCATCGCGGGGCGCGATTTGCTCGTCCTCACCGGGCCGCCGATGCGCGGCAAGGGGACGGCGCAGATAAGGCTGTGGAAGAACGCGCTTCGCAACCGGGTCGAGCAGTTGCTGGGCAAAGACGATCTGCCGACATTGCTCGAGTTGCCGTACGGCGAGAAGCACGATCACCCGGAAGGCCTGACCGTGATTGGTCGACGCGGCCGCCGGGTGGCCGTGCTGGTGATTTACGACTCTGCGGGCAAAGGCCGCAGGGTCGCGCCCGCGGGGACGCGGGCAAGCGTCCACACCGTTTCCCTTTGACCGCGAGGCACGGCGCGCGAAGGCGCGATCGCGCGTCGGTCTGTCGGCTATGACATCTCCTTCTTTCGCGCGGCCATCGCGGCGCCGATCGCTTTGAGATCCATTCGCGCCTTCCGGCACTTGGGGAACAATTCCTCGTGTTCCTCCTTGACGTGGTGCTTGATGTATTCCCCGAGCACGGTCACCTTGGCGTCGAACAGGTCATCCGTCGGAGACGCGTCTTCCAGCTGCGCGATCAGGTCCTTGGCGGAGGCGTGCTCGACTTTCGCTTCGTCGAGAAGGTCGCTTCCCTTCTCGCCCAACGCCGCGCGCGCCGCCGGGTAGAAGATCTCTTCCTCCAGCGTCGTATGGATTTTCAGCTCGCCGCAAATCTGCTGGGCGAGGCTCTGCCTGCCCTTCTCCGCGCCACCGTTGTCCGCCATCTTCTTGTACTGGGAAAACATCGCCGAAACGCGCCGGTGATCCTCACGCAGCATCACGATTGCGTCGGGTCCCGTGGCTGAACGCGACCCGGAGATCGCCCGCGTCCTCGATCCACGCCTGGAAGTCATCTTTTCGGACTGCATGCTCATGTCGTGCCTGCCTTTCGATCAGGTTGCCTTTTCAGTACAAAGCTTTGTGCAGCTCGTCGTCGCTTCGCGACTCGGCTGCGACTCTGCCCGCCGATTGGCATGATCGAACACGAGTGGGACGCGTGCTGTAGGCCTTCTCCGGTTTTGAAGTAGGGGACCGGCGAGTCGCGCGAACGTCCGCATCTGCGCATCGTTCATTGCATCGGCGGCACGACTCTTGCGACGAACCGGCGTACAAGGCTTTTTTGGCGGGGAGAGTTGCCGGACCCGCGGTAATGATTACGCGTCCGTTGTAGTTCTTGCGCCGCGGGTAGGCAGTCCATTTACGAGGGCGCAGCCATGAATCGCGCCGCGCTTTCTCCGCGAGCCTTGTGGTCGATGGCCAGAGGGTCCGTCTCCGCATGGATCGACGACTTCGCACCCAGCATGGGTGCCGGCCTCGCCTATTACACGGTGTTCTCGCTCGCTCCGCTCCTCGTGATCGTGATCGCCATCGCGGGGCTCTTGTCCGGCGGCGACGTCGCCAGCGGCTTTTTGTATGGACAGCTCGGCGATCTGCTCGGCGAGCAGGGAGCGGACGCGGTCCGGGACATGGTCGAGAGCGCCCATTCGACTGGCGAGGGTGTCTTTGCAACCGCGGTGGGAGCGGTGCTCCTGGCCGTCGGCGCGACGACGGTATTCGGCGAGCTGCAGAGCGATCTCGACCGGATCTGGAAAGCGCCCGCCGCGAAGAAATCCGAAGGGCTCTGGGGCATGGTCCGCGGCCGCGTGCTGTCATTCGGGCTCGTGGTGAGTCTCGGATTCCTGATGCTCGACCGTCACCGCGCTCCTGTTCACGATAGGAAAAGTGCTGGTGGGCCTGTACCTCGGCAAGAGCAACATCGCATCGAGCTTCGGCACCGCGGGCGCGCTCGCCGTGCTGCTGGTCTGGGTCTACTACTCGGCGCAGATTTTTCTGCTGGGGGCAGAGTTCACCCGGGTATACGCGCACCGCTACGGCACGCGCCAGGGACAGGAACGGCCCGGTACAGCCAAGGAATCGCTGGCAACGACTTCGTCGCCGCGCGGCGAAGGGATGGCCGCAATGAGCAACGGAGCCGGCGGAACAACGGTCCCGGAGCGCCGCTAGAGGGGGTTCGCGTGAAAACGCCCCCCGGGCGCATTCACTTCGTGCGCTCGGGGGGCGGTACGCAGGTCCGAAGGCTTGCTTCCGCCTTCGAGGTTCGAGGTATCGCTATTTCTGGTTATCGTCCCAGAAGCCGGGGCGGTAGTAATACACTTCACCGCGACGTTCGAAGGCATACGGCGTGTACACGTGACCCGGGCGCTCCTGGATGAACCGGCCCTCGTTCCACACATATCGCCCGCCATCCCAGTGATAGTGACCGCGTTCGTAAATGTAGCCCTGACGCGGCGCCGGGACCATCTCGACGCGATCCGGCGGCGGTGCGGTTCTGATCTCGATTTCAGCAACGGCGGCAGAGGCAGCGCTGCCCATGGCAAACAAGCCCACCGCTACCGCGATTGTCCCTACGTTCTTTCGTAACGTGTTGGTCATCAGCATCTCCTGTTCCGTAGACACAGACATGCCCCACCACTCCGGGGTATCGGAAGGACCGCCCGCGCGGCGCGGAAGTTTCTGCTGCGGGCCGGGATCGGCAAGAATCAGGTTCCGGCCTACGACGGCGGGTCGCGTTCTCCGACGCCCCGGGGGCAAACAGGTCGAAAACCTGCCGCTTCATGCAAGCGGCCGATTGCCGGCACCTTAGTCCTACGCGAAGATGGGCTCCGTTCCGACAGCGACCCCGGCTCCCCGGGCGTAAACCATCACCATGACGCTCTTCCTGATTCTGCTGGGACTCACCGCCTGGGCGATCGGTTTCGCGGTCGTGCTTGCTCTGTTCCGGATGTCGGGAGACCAGGATCGCGCCGCCCGCCACGCGGAAAAGCGGCTCGACCCGTTCTCCGACGTCGAGATCACGCAAAGCGGCGACGGCCGTTTCTAGACTCTCAAGGCGACGCGATGCCGCTGCGCGTGTATGTGGTCGAGGATTCGCCGCTCGTGTTCGAGCGCCTCCAGGAGTCGATAGAAGAGAACGGCGCGCGCGTGGTCGGACATGCCGATGACGCAACGACCGCGATTGCCGAGATCGCAGCCCTGCGCCCCGATGCGATCGTCGTCGACATTGCGTTGAGGGAGGGCACGGGACTGCACGTTCTCAAGGAGATCAGCGAGTTTCCCGAGGAGAACCTTCCCGCTCGTGTCGTCCTGACCAACTTCAATCGCGAGTGGTATCGAGACGCTGCGATGCGCCTCGGTGCGGAATTCTTCTTCGACAAGAGCAGCGAAATCCCCGAGATGCTGGACGTGTTGCGGTCGCTCAAGCCTTCCGGCCGCCACGCGGCGGCCCGGGTCGCGTAGCTCGCGCGTCACGCGCGTCGCATCCGGCACCCCTGCCGCACCGTCCTCGAAGACGGCTCGCTTCGCTCGCGTGTCGGCGATCCATTGCATAATGCCTCGCGCCGGCAGGGGCCGGGTGCCCGTCGAGGCGCAGCGTCCCCGACTGCCGGCATGGAGGCCAAGTGAGAAGCTCGGCGGTGATCGCCACCGCGTTGCTCGCGTCGGGCATCGCCCAGGCTGCGACGACCTACGAGGCGACGCCCGACAACTACCGGGGGCTCGTCGATCGGCTCCGCGCGGGCGACACGATCGCGCTCGCGCCAGGGGAATACCGCGACGGTCTGCGACTGCACAACCTGGCCGGTGAGCCGGGCAAGCCGATCACGATCACCGGCCCCGCGCGCGGGCCTGCCGCGCGGTTCGTCGCCAACGGCGAGCGGAACACGGTAAGCATCCTCGATTCGCATCACATCGTCGTGAAGAATCTGGTGCTCGACGGCGGCGGGGCGCCGGTCGACGCCATAAAGGCCGAGCGCCCTGCTCGCTACGCCCATCACGTCACGCTCGAGAATCTCGTCATACGCGGGTATGGCAACAGCCAGCAGAACGTCGCGATTTCGACGAAGTGTCCCGCCTGGAACTGGGTGATCCGCGGCAACACGATCATCGGCGCCGGCACCGGGATGTACCTGGGCGACTCGGACGGCAGCGCGCCGTTCGTCGCCGGCGTCATCGAGCAGAACCTGATCGTCGACTCGATCGGCTACAACCTGCAGATCAAGCACCAGCATCGCCGGCCCGACGCGGGCGACATGCCTCGGGCAGCGGCGAGCGTCACCTTCATCCGCCGCAACGTTTTCGCGAAATCCGCCGGCGCCTCGACGGACATGCCGCGCCCGAACGTATTGGTCGGGCACTTCCCTCCGGATGGCCCCGGCAGCGACGACCGCTACGTGATCTACGGCAACTTCTTCTACGCGAACCGCACCGAGGCGCTCTTCCAGGGCGAGGGGAACATCGCGCTCTACGACAACCTCTTCGTCAACCCCTATGGCGATGCGATCCACATCCAGCCGCACAACGACGTCCCGAAGCGCATCGACATCGCGTTCAACACCGTGCTCGCCGAGGGCATCGGAATCTCGGTGGTGACGGGCGAGTCGTCAGCGGCTTACCGGCAGAGCGTCGTCGCCAACGCCGTGTTCGCCGCCCTGCCCATCGTGGGCGGCGCACGGGCAGGCAACGTCACGGCGCCGTTCGCCGATGCCGGAGCCTACCTGATGCGTCCATTCGCGAATCCCGGCGAGCTCGACCTCGCTCCGCGCAGCCCGTTGACGGGCGCGGATGCCGACGCGCCGAATCCGGCGCAACTTCCCGACTGGGATCGCGATTTCAACGGCCGGCTCCGAAGTCTCGGGATCGGTCGGCGCCTACGCGGGGTTCGGGCCGAATCCCGGGTGGTTGCCGGCGATCTCGCTGATGCCGAATTGACGGAAACGTCTGCGCGGGCGAGATCCGCACCTCGCCTCGACGCGTGCGACGCGGCCCGTCGTCTTACGCGAGCGCCTGCTCGATGTCCTCGATCAGGTCGCCCACGTGCTCGATTCCGATCGACAGGCGCACGAGATCGGCGGGACACGTCGTTCCCGGACCTTCGACGCTCGCGCGGTGCTCGACGAAGCTCTCGACCGAGCCGAGCGACGTGGCACGCTTGAATACCTTCACGCGCGCCGTAAACGCGTTTCGCGGCTTCCTCGCCGCCGGCAAAGCGCAGCGACATCATGCCGCCGAAACCTCCGCGCATCTGCGCCGCGGCGACCGCGTGGTTCGGGTGCGTCGGCAGGCCTGGATAGAGCACGTGCGAGAGCCCCGCGTGGCCGTGGAATCGGGCGGCGATCGCGGCCGCGTTCGCGCTCGCCGCCGCGACCCGCAACGAGAGCGTGCGCATCCCGCGCAGCAGCAGCCAGGCTTCCAGCGGTCCGAGCACCGCGCCGCAGCCATGGCGGAGGTAGCGAATGCGCTGCCAGAGCGCGTCGTCGCGCGCCGCCGCGAGCACGCCCGCGATCACGTCGGAATGGCCGTTCAGGTATTTGGTCGCCGAGTGCATGACCACGTGCGCGCCGAGCTCGAGCGGACGGGTCAGCATCGGCGTCGCCGCCGTCGAATCGACGCCGACGATCGCGCCGACCTCGCGTGCGATCTCGCACGCCGCGGCGATATCGGTGACGTCCCACGTGGGATTCGCCGGCGTCTCGATCCAGATGAGGTTCGGCCGCACCGCGCGCGCCTTCTCGGCGAGATCGTCGGTCGATGCGTTTTCGTAGAACTCGATCGCGAGCCCCCACGGCGCGGCGAACTCGAGCAGCCATTTGCGCAGCGCCCAGTACATGTTGCGCGGCGCGAGCACGCGATCGCCGGGCGCGAAGGACTGGAAGAGCGCTGCCGCCGCCGCCATGCCCCGACGCGAACAAGAGCGCTGCCGCGGCGCCCTCGAGCGATGCGATCAGCGCCTCGGCCTGGTCGTAGCTCGGATTGTCGGCGCGCGAATACCCGCGCCCGCCGGGATACGAGCCGTCGGCGCCGCGCTCGTAGGTGGTCGCGACATGGATCGGCGGAACGATGTCGCGATAGGGGACGGCGACCCTGCCCAGGCCCTGCGCGGCAAGCGTTTGCGGATGAAGGACGGATTTTTCGGAAGGCATCGTGGTCACTCGATAGGAAGCCGGAGGCCACTATGCCTCCGTCGGCGCGAGCCGGCAATCGCGACCGACGGCCCGCCGCGCACCTCGCGGCTACCGAATGCTGCGGCGTTCGCGGGATCGGCGAATAATAGACGCGCGCTCCGCGCCCGAGCGCCGCTTGGGCTCGGCCATTTTGGCGCGGACCGCGCCGGCCGGATCGACGGAGGATGCACGCGATGAGCGAGGAAGACTGGGCGGCAGCGAGGGCGGCGCACGCGCGCGGCGACTACGCGGCCGAGCTTCGCATCTACCGGCGGCTCGCCGCGGACGGCGATCTGCGGGCGCAGGACAATATCGGCGTGCTCTACGAGCACGGGCTCGGCGTGACCAAGAGCTACGCCGAAGCGGTCAAGTGGTACCGGATGGCGGCGGAACAGGGCGAGCCCAACGCGCAGAACAACCTCGGCGTCATGTACGAGATGGGCCATGGCGTGCCCGCCGACCATGCCGAGGCGGTCAGGTGGTACCAGCGCGCGGCCGCGCAGGACGACATCAACGCGCAGCACAACCTCGGCAACATGTACGAGTCCGGCAGAGGCGTCGCGCAGAACTATGCCGAGGCCGTCGCCTGGTTTCGAAAGGCGGCCGACAAAGGCCATCCGATGGCGCAGGCCAACCTCGGCGTGATGTACGAGCTCGGCAACGGCGTCGCGCAGGATCTCGTCCAGGCGCACATGTGGTTCGCGTTGTCCGCGGCCGGCTTTCCGGCGTCCGAGGCGAAGAACCGCGGCATCGCGACGCGGAACCGCGACGAGATCGCCGCGCGGATGACACCCGCCCAGCTCGCCGAGGCGCAGAAGGCTCGCCCGCGCCTGGCGGCCGCGCTGAGCGCTCGACGCGCCTAGGCGCGCGCTGCGTTCCTGGTGAGGAACGCCGGGCGCGTCGCCGCGCTCGCCGCCGTTTCCCTGGCGAACTCCGCGAACCGCGCCGCATCGAGCGCCCGGCTCACATACGGCCCCTGGATCTGATGGCAGCCGAGGCGGCTCAGGAGCGCCGCCTGCTTCTCGGTCTCGACCCCGTCGGCGACGACACGCTTGTGCAGCGCGTGCGCCGTCGCGACGATCGCGGCGATCATCGCGCCCGCGCCGGTCTCGGTTCCGACCCCCGGCGTGAGCGATCGATCGATCTTGACGTTTTCGATCGGGAAGCGGTTGAGGCAGCGCGAGCGACGCTTGCCCGGTGCCGAAGTCGTCGAGGCAGAACGTGAGGCCCAGCGCGCGGAGCTCTTCGAGCATCGGCGCGACGGCGTTCCCCGCGTCGATCAGAAGGCTCTCGTTGATCTCGAGCTCGATGCAGTAAGGCGCGATCGCCGAAGCCGTGACGATCCGCCGGACCCGCTCCACGAATCCGCGCTGCTGGAACTGTCGCGCCGACACGTCGAGCGCCAGGCGCGGAACGTCGACCCCGGCCGCGCGCCACGCCTGGAATTGCCGGCACGCCTGTTCGAGCATCCATTCGCCGATCGGCTCGACGAGCCCGGTCTCCTCGGCGATCTGGAAGAAATCGACGGGCAGCCGCTGCTCGTGCCCCGGCCGCTCCCAGCGGAGCACCGCTTCGGCGCCCGCGATGCGGCCGCTGCGCCGTGTCGAGCATCGGCCGATACCAGAGCTCGAGCTCGTCGCGCTCGACCGCCTGGCGAAGCTCGCGCTCGAGAGCGGCGCGCGCGTGCGCGGCGACGTTCATCCGCTCCTCGAAGAATTCGTAGCGGCCGCGACCGAGCTCCTTCGCCCGATACATGGCGACGTCGGCGTTGTGCAGCAGATCGATCGGCGGTCGTCCCGTCGTCCGGATAGACCGCGATGCCGATGCTGGCGCTTATCCGCTGCTCCGCCCCTGCGATCGAGAACGGCAGCGCCAGCGCATTGACGATGTTGAGCGCGACCGATTCCGTGTCGCGCTCCGTGCGGATCTGCGACAGGATGACGGTGAACTCGTCGCCGCCGAGGCGCGTCAGCGTGTCCGTCTCGCGCACGCATCGCTTCAGACGCTCGGCGGTCTGCCGCAGCACCTCGTCGCCCGCGGCATGGCCGCGCGTGTCGTTGATCGTCTTGAAGCGGTCGAGGTCGATGAACAGCAGCGCGAAAGGCTGCGGCTCGCGCTGCGCCTGCGCAAGCCGGCGCGCGAGCTGGTCCTTGAAGTACAGCCGGTTCGGCAGCGCGGTCAGCGCATCGTAGTTCGCCTGGTAGTACAGCTGTTCATCCTTTGCCGCCGTCGCGAAGGCCACGGCGACGCGGTCGCCGAGCATCCTCGCGCGCGCGCGCTCTTCGTCGGTCAGCACGCGATCGCCTTTGAAGCCGAG
Organism: uncultured beta proteobacterium; assembly: GCA_963742965.1. Taxonomy (GTDB): domain Bacteria; phylum Pseudomonadota; class Gammaproteobacteria; order Burkholderiales; family Casimicrobiaceae; genus CAIWHR01. The sequence continues at coordinate 66,649 of CAVUOC010000005.1, forward strand.
CATGACGGCGCCGACGAACGCGCTCTGCGAAACGATCGGGAGCACCAGCATCGACGAGGCGCCCAGCTTCGCCATCGGCGCGAGATACGGAGGAAGCGTCATGCGCGCGCTCGATCCAGCGACCGTCGGGCTGCGTCGCGAGCGCCGCGGCGTCCGCCGCCGTATGCGATGTGAAGGCGTGCTCGAGCGGGCCGTTGCCGGCCTGGTCGCGCGCGACGACGCGCATCTTCTCCGGAGCGTTGCGGTCGACGATCGCGATGCCGACGACGTCCGCCGGGACGATCTCGCGCATCCGCAGCACGGCGGTATCGACAACCCGGTCGAGCTCGTGCCGCGACAGGATCGCATCGTCGATCTCGGCGAGCGTGACCAGCGCGGAGAACTGCCTCCCAAGGCGCGAGGCCATCGAGTTGAACGAGGTTGCGAGCTCGCCGAGCTCGTCGTCGCCGAGGCGCGCGGAGAAGTCCTGATTGCCGGCGCGGCGCGTCCCGTCGATCAGCTTCTCGAGCGGACTCAGCATGCGGCGCACTCCGCGAATGCTGAGCAGTGCGACGACGAGAAGCGCGACGGCGGTCGCCGGGACGAAGAACCTTCGCAAGCCCGCCGAGCGACGCCTCGTGCGCCGGAGCTGAGCGACAGCGACCGCCGTCACCGCGATCGGGATCAGCGCCGCGATGACGAGCAGCGCTACGATGCGGCGCGCAAACTTGCTGCGAAGGACGGTCGAGTCACTCTTCATCCGAGGCCGCCGGACGGCCTGTCGTGCACGCCGGCGCATGCACGATAGCCGCAAGAGCCGTGCCATCACCGCAAGCACCGCGCCGCTACGTGCACTACATGCTGAAGCGTTTCAGACGGAGTCGAGGACAGCGCAAGGCGCGCTATTTGTCGCGCTCGAAGTCCCACGTCGACGCGCTGCTGGGGTGCAGCTCGGCGTAGTAGCTTCGCAGTGCCGCGAGCTCCTGCGCGACGGCGGGCGGGAAACCCTTGCGATCGCCGCGCTGGTCGACGACCAGCGAATCGAGATACTCCTCGCAGCGCGCGACGCGGCGCCACAGCTCGGCGATGCTGTTCGCGATTCGCGGAAAGCGGCTGGCGAGCTCGTTCGGGCGCACGGCGTAGGGAAGCTCCGCCATCCACGCGACGGTAGCGTCGAGCAGGATCGGGTTCGGGCCCGAGGCGTTGCGCACATGCGTCTTCGGCGGGCCCGTCCCCCTTGGGTGGCCTCTCCAGCGACTTTCGCGCATCCTCGACGGACACTTTTTCGAAATCCAGCGACTTCATCCGGTGCTCCTGTCGGCACGGCGGCCATGGCATGTCCGGGGGAACCAGATGGAAACCATCCCATCATGCTGCCGAACGGGCCGTCTTCGCCGGCAGCGCCGGTCGCGTGGCTGTGGCGAACGGACGAACGGACGCCGCCAACCTCCTCGGTCGATCAAGCAATCGACATGCCTGAGCAAATCGGAGGACGCGCCGGTCGACGGCCGCGACCGAAGCGTCGTGTCCGCGGAAGGAGTCGGGACGCGACGGGGCGCGCCCTGACAGGGCCGATATTCCCGCTCTCGGTACCGGCCCGACTGCGCTCTAGCGCTTGCCGCCGGAGAGTCGCGCGAAATCGCCCATCACCTTCTGCATCGACTCGAACGCCGAGCCGCCCGAGGACATGACGCCCTGCATCGCCGACACGACGTTCTGCATCTTCGTGAGGTCGGGCATCATCGCCATCGCCGCCTTCGCCTGCTTGACGCCCGGCACGCCGGCCATCTGGTCCTCCATCAGCGTGAACAGGCGCTTCTGGATCTCGACGACGAGCTCGAACATCTGCCCCCAATACGCCATCGACCGCTCGACTGCTTCCTGCGTGACGCTTTGACCGGCGGCCATCAGCGCCGGAACGTCGCCGGCCTCGGCCGCGTGGCGCGCCGCTTTCTTCTGGATGGTGCGCGCGGTCTCCTCGCCCTCGAACTGCAGCTTGCGCATCTTCGCCGTGCTGTCGATCGCCGCATCGATCACGTCGAGAGCGAGGCGCGCATTCGCCCGGTAGAGCTCGAACGCCTGCTCGGGCGTCAGCGTCTTCGCATACTTCGAGAGCTGGGCGGCATCGGGCATCGTGAACATGCCGGGTCCCGCCGGCTGCGGATTTCGTCTCGGTCTTTGCCCGGGTCGCAGCTCGGCTTTCTCTTCGGCGCGGCGGTGGATTTCGGCTTCGATTTGGTGGCCATGGTCAACGCTCCTCTGGTGCGATGGTGGCGGAACAGCGGATCGATTGCTGCGCGGAACGGCTGAGGTCCTGGGTTGTCACTCCGATGGCGTCCGATTGGCGCGCGGCCGCCTGGACGGACCCGTCGGGCATTGCACGCTCTCGCGGCCTTCGCGTCAACACCGCGCGCACGCCGCATCGCGGATTTTCCGTCGCTCGCGGGAGTTGACAACGCGCATCTGCCGCCTATAATGACGGTACCGCATATTCATACGGTATCCGGACATCTTTCCACATCGTTTCCAATGACCGTCTTCGCCTTCCCCTGCTCCCCTCACCGCCCGCCAGCAGAAGGTGCTCGACTGGATCCGCCGGCACCTGGAATCGACGGGCATGCCGCCCACGCGCGCCGAAATCGCCGCGGGCCTGGGCTTCAGCACCGCGAGCTCCGCGGAAGATCATCTGCGCGCGCTCGCCCGCAAAGGCGTGCTCGTGATGACCCCCGGCGCATCGCGCGGCCTGCGGCTGAAGGAGAGGCCCGAGCTGCCGGGCACCGGGCCTGCCGCTGGTGGGTCGCGTCGCCGCGGGCAGCCCCATCCTCGCCGCCGAGCACATCGAGGCGCACGTGCGGCTCGATCCCGCGCTGTTCGCGCCGCGCGCCGACTATCTGCTGCGCGTGCGCGGCCAGAGCATGAAGGACGCCGGCATCCTCGACGGCGACTTCCTCGCCGTGCATCGGAGCGCGGAGGCGCGCTCGGGGCAGATCGTCGTCGCGCGGCTCGCCGGACGCGGCGGCGACGAGGTCACGGTCAAGCGCCTGAAGCGCCGCGGCGGGCAGATTCTGCTCGTCGCCGAAAACCCGGATTTCGCGCCGATCGTCGTCGATCCGAAAGAAACCCCGTTCGCGATCGAAGGCATCGCCGTCGGACTCGTGCGCAACGGCAAGGGCTGGTAGCCGTTTTTCGCGAGGCGAACTCGCCGATCGTCCACGGCACTGCCATTTCAACTACGAAGACCACAACGGAGATGTGATGTACACGCTCTACGGCAAGAATGGCTCGGGGTCGGCAGCGATCGAAGCCGCGCTCGCGATCATCGGCGCGCCCTGCCGCCTCGTCGAGACGGCTTCGTGGGAGCAGAACGACGCGCTTCGCCGAGCTCCTCGAAGCTGAATCCGCTCGGGCAGATACCGACGCTCGTGCTGCCGATGGCAGCGTGCTGTCCGAAAGCGCGGCGATCCTCATCCATCTCGGGCGGCGCGCATCCGCGACAGCGGCCTCCTGCCCGCGCGACGACTCGGCGCGCGCGCAGGCGATCCGCGGGCTCGTGTTCATCGCGGCAAATTGCTATGCCGCAATCAGCATCATCGATTATCCCGAGCGCTGGTGCGAGGACGCCGACGAGGCGACGCAAGAAGCGCATCCGCGCGGGCACGCGAGCGCGTCTGCATCAGTACTGGGAAATGTTCGCCGATCTCTTTCCGGCGCGTCCGTATCTCGGCGGGAAGCGATCGGCGCGCTCGACCTGCTCGCCGCCGTCGTGTCGAAATGGTCGGGATCGCGGGCGCATCTGCAAAAGGCGCGTCCGGCGTTTTACGAAACGCTGCTGCGCATCGAAGCGCATCCGAAGGTGGCCCCGGTGTTCGCCAAGCACTGGCCGGCCAAGTAGGGGCAGACGACCCCGTTCCGGCATCCACGCACGGCATTGCGCGACAGCGTTTCTGAAATCCCGCTGCCTCGTCGCCCCGGCGCTCGAAGTCTGCGCCGGTTCATCCACCCCATCGTCGAAGGAGACCGCATCATGGCCGTAAAACCCATCCCCGAGGGCTACCACTCCGTCACGCCGTACCTCATCCTCGACGACGCCGCGCGCGCGCTCGAGTTCTACAAGAAGGCGCTCGGCGCCGTCGAGCTCCTGCGCATGCCCGCTCCCGGCGGCAAGATCGGGCACGCCGAAATCAAGATCGGCGATTCGCCGGTCATGCTCGCCGACGAGATCGCCGGAGATGGGCGCGAAGCAGCCCGCGCACGCTCGGCGGCTCGCCGATTTCGCTGATGATCTACGTCGAGGACGTCGACGCGCGCGTCGCGCAGGCGGTCGCCGCCGGCGCGAAGATCACGCGGCCGGTCGCCAATCAGTTCTACGGCGACCGCACCGGCGGCATCGAGGATCCGTTCGGCTATCACTGGTACATCGCCACGCACGTCGAAGACGTCCCGCCGGACGAGCTCGAAAAACGCGCGGCCAAGGCGATGGGAGGGGCGAAGTCGGATTGAGCTTGTCGCTGTTCAAGGCGCTATGTCGCGATGAATCCCGCGCTCGCCGCCGTGCTGTCGAACCCCGCGATCTGGCGCGGCGGCGACTGCGCGCCCGAGCCCGCCGCGGTGTCCTCGGGCTTTCCCGCGCTCGACGCGGTGCTGCCGGGCCGCGGCTGGCCCGGGGGCGCGCTGACCGAAATCGTGCTCGAGCGCGAAGGCATCGGCGAGATCCGCCTGACGCTGCCCGCGCTCGCGCGGTTGCAGGCGCAGCGCCGCGACGTCGTCTGGATCGCGCCGCCGCACGTGCCCTACGCGCCGGCGCTCGCCAGCGCGGGGCTCGATCTCGCGCGGCTTCTGATCGTCCGCTGCCGCAGTCCCGCGGATCAGCTCTGGGCGTACGAGCAGGCGCTGCGTGCGCCCGAATGCGGCGCCGCGTTCGCGTGGCTCGGCCCGCACGACGATCGCGCGATGCGCAGGCTCGCGGTTGCCGCGCGCGAAGGCCGTACCTGGGGCGTGCTGTGGCGGCGCCCCGGCCAGCGCGCGCGTCGCCGCCGCCGCCTCGCTGCGGCTCGCGCTTGCGCGGCAGGAGGGCCGGCTCGCGGTGCGCGTGCTGAAGCGCCGCGGCGGCGATCTCGCGCAACCGGTCATTCGTCTGACATTGACAACCCATGTCCATGCCTTCCTCTCCCCTCGCCCATCACTTCTTCACGATGGCCTGCAACAACGCGTGGGCGAACCATCGGCTGCTCAACGCGTGCGGCCGGCTTGTCGCAGGCCGATTTCGTCGCGCCGCGGACGAGCTTCTTCCCCTCGATCAAGGCGACGCTCAATCACATCCTCACCGTCGACTGGTATTACGTCGACGCGCTCGAGCGCGCCTTCCGCGGCGAGCCGCCCAATACTCGAGGCCGGCCGCTTCTTCGACGCCCGAGGAGCCCTTCGACGCCTGCGCGGAGTTGCAGCGACGCGCAGCAGCGGATCGATCGCCGGCTGGTCGATGCGTGCGCCGCGCTGACCGACGCGCAACTCGACATGCCGGTTGCCGTGCAGCGCCGCGCCGGCATCCTGACCAGAGAACGCGACGCGGCTTCTCGCGCATCTGTTCCAGCACCAGATCCATCATCGCGGGCAGGTGCACGCGATGCTCGCCGGAACCCCGGTCGAGCCGCCGCAGCTCGACGAATTCTTCTGCGCGAACGAAGCGCATCTGCGCGCGGCCGAGCTCGCCGAGATCGGCCTTTCGGAAGCGGCGATCTGGGGCGACGTCGCGCTGCGAGCGCTGCAGGCTGCTGCAAACGCGTCCCCGCAGCAGATTTTCGATGATGCTCTGGGCATGCCTGCTTCTGCCATCGCTGCCCTCGACGTCTTCGCGCGGGCGCAGCCGCCTGCCGATGCGGCGAAACCGTTCGCGGTGGCGACCGGCGGGCGCACGCCGCGCATCGTCAGCGCCAACGCCGCTGCGCACGCCGCGGGGATCCGGCCCGGGCAGCTCGTCTCCGCGTCGCTCGCGCTCGCGCCGCGATCTCGTGTTGCGCGACCGCGACCCCGACGCCGAAGCCGCCGCGCTCGCCGCTGTGGCGACGTGGGCGACGCAGTTCACGCCGGCCGTCAGCTCTCGCGCCGCCCGACGCAGTGCTCGTCGAGATCGGCGGCAGCCTGCGGCTCTTCGGCGGCCTTCCGAAGCTCGACGGCGCGGCTCTCCGCCGGCGCGCGCGACCTGGGCTACGCAGCGCGGCTCGCGCTTGCGCCTACGCCGACCGCGGCGCTGCTTTTCGCGCGCGCCGGAAACGACGGCGAGGCTCGGAGACCTCTTCGCCGGAGACGCATCGCAGCCGCAGACTCCGCGCGGAAAATCGAAGCCGGACTTCGTCCGATTTCATCGCGGCGCTGGCGCCGTTGCCGCTCGCGCTCACCGATGCCGATCCCGGCCGCTCGTCGCGACGCTCGCCGCCGCAGGCATCACCACGATCGGGCAGGCGTGCGCGTTGCCGCGCGCTCGCTGGCGCGGCGCGTCGGCGCGGACTTCATCGCGTTCCTCGACCGCGCGCGCGGCCTCGTCGCCGATCCGCGGCCGCCGTTCGTGCCGCCGCCGCGCTACGCGGGCAAGATCGAGCTGCCGGCGCCGGTGGAAAGCGTCGAGGCGCTCGCGTTCGCCGTGAACCGGCTCGTGCACGAGCTCGCGGGATGGCTCACGGGCCGCGGCCTCGGCGTCATCGAGCTCGCGCTCGCGCTCGCGCACGAACGCTACGTCGGCGTGAAGACCGGCGTCCCCGCCACCGCACGTGCGCTTCGCGCTCGCCGCGCCGGCTCGCGAGCACGCGCACCTCATCGCGGTGTTGCGCGAGCGGCTCGCACGCGTCGCGCTGCCGGCGTCCGTCGAATCGATCACGCTCACGACGTCTGACGACCGCCCCGCTCGCGAGCCGCAATCTCGGCTTGCTTCCCGGCGATGACGTCGTTGCGATCGGTGCCGCTCATCGACCGGCTGCGCGCGCGCCTGGGCGAGGACGCGGTGACGCTCGTCGCGCCGCACGCCGAGTACCGGCCCGAGCGCGCGTGGCGCGAAAGCGGCGAGATCAGGGCTGGACGCCCGCGGGAAAGCGGCAGGACCGCGCCCGGCTCGGTCGACCCGGCCTTCCCGCGGCCCGTCTGGCTGCTGCCGAGCCCGAGCCGCTCGGCCATCTGCTCGAAGCGCAACCCTGGGTGTTGCGCGACGGACCCGAGCGGATCGAATCCGGGTGGTGGGATGGCGCCGACGTGCGCCGCGATTACTTCGTCGCCGAAAACCCGCGCGGCGAAACCGTGTGGATCTATCGCGATCACCGTTACGGCATCGACGACGGCGAATGGTTCTTGCACGGGGTATTCTGCGTGAGCGCCGCGTGCCCGCAAGCTGTCGGCCTTCACGGCATGACGACAGCAATACAGATCCGCAGACGCCTGATATCGCACGCGGCAGCATCGGCGCCGCACGCCTTGCCGGCCGGCCATCTACCAGCCAATGCCGACGGTTTCCGATGTCATGAACGCTGCAATGCGTCTTTACTGCGTCATCCGTTTCGTGTGCAATGGCGGGCGGGAAATCCCGGCCCGCGGCCCGATGCGCGCGAAACGCGAGCAATCCACAGTGAGAGGAGTCCACGCAATGCGCATACCCACGCTTCGCAGCCTGATGACCGGCGTCGCCGTCCTTGCCGTCTCAGCGCTCGTCGCCAGCCCCGCGCTGGCGCAAAAGACCAAGATCACCGTTTACACCGCGCTCGAGAACGACCAGCTCGGCCCGTACAAGGAGGCGTTCGAGAAGGCCAATCCCGACGTCGAGATCGCCTGGGTCCGCGACTCGACCGGCGTCGTCACGGCGAAGATCCTCGCGGAGAAGGACAATCCGCGCGCCGACATCATCTGGGGCCTGGGCGCGTCGAGCGTCGCGCTGTTCGACTCGATGGGCCTGCTCGAGCCGTACACGCCGAAGGACGCCGACCAGTTGAAGCCGGCGTTCCACAGCGGCAAGAATCCGATGACGTGGACCGGGCATGGACGCGTGGCTCGCGGTCATGTGCTACAACACCGTCGAGGGCGGCAAGAAGAACCTGCCCGAAGCCCGCGTCGTGGGCCGACCTCGCCAATCCGGTCTACAAGGATTCGATCGTGATGCCCAACCCGGCGTCGTCGGGAACCGGCTACCAGGCGGTCTACGCGTGGATCCAGATGATGGGCGAGAAGCAGGCCTGGGAGTTCATGGACAAGCTGCACCAGAACATCGCCGTGTACACGCACTCGGGATCGGCGCCCTGCGTGCAGGCCGCCAAGGGCGAGCGCGTGATCGGCATCGGCTTCGACATGCGCGGCGCGAAGGAGAAGACGGGCGGCGCGCCGATCGACATCATCCTCGCCAAGGAAGGCGCGCCGTGGGACATGGAGGCCACCGCGATCGTCAAGGGCACGAAGAACCTCGCGGCCGCGAAGAAGCTCGCCGACTTCGCCGCGAGCAAGAGCGCGTACGAGCTCTACGGCAAGTACTACGCGATCGTCGGCTATCCGGGCATGAATCCGGCGCCGCCGAACTATCCGCCGAGCGCCGACGCGGCGATGGTCAGGATCGACCTCGCGCAAGATGGGCGCCGACCGCGCTGCGATCCTCGCCGAGTGGACGAAGCGCTACGACAGCAAATCCGCGCCGAAGTAGCGTTCGGGCTCGCGCGCCGAGCATAGACGCGATGCGGCCTTCGCCCCGCCTCAGGCGAGGGCGCGGGCCGCATTCGCTGCCATGACCGAGACGAAAGCCCAGACGGGCGTCGCCCCGTACCTGCGCATCGAGCGGCTCACCAAGCAGTTCGGGGCGTTTGCCGCGCTCAAGGACATCTCGCTCGAGATCTTTCCGGGCGAGTTCATCTGCTTCCTCGGTCCGTCGGGCTGCGGCAAGACGACGCTGCTGCGCGCGATTGCCGGCCTCGACATCCAGACCTCCGGAAGGATCTTCCAGGGCGACAAGGAGATCTCGACGCTGCCGGCGTCGCGCCGCGATTTCGGCATCGTCTTCCAGTCGTACGCGCTGTTCCCGAACCTGACCGTCGCAGCGAACGTCGGCTACGGGCTCGTCAGCCGCGGGATGGCGAAAGTCGAGATCCGCACGCGCGTCGACGAGCTGCTGCGCCTCGTCGGATTGCCCGAAGCCGGGCGCAAGTATCCGGCGCAGCTCTCCGGCGGCCAGCAGCAGCGGGTCGCCGTCGCGCGCGCGCTGGCGCTCTCGCCGGGCCTGCTGCTGCTCGACGAGCCGCTCTCCGCGCTCGATGCGCGCGTGCGCGCGCATCTGCGCAGCGAGATCCGGCGGCTGCACCAGCGCCTCGAAGCGTCACGACGATCATGGTCACGCACGATCAGGAAGAGGCGCTGACGATGGCCGACCGGATCGTCGTGATGAACCAGGGCGTGATCGAGCAGGTCGGCACGCCCACCGAGGTGTATCGCAAACCGGCCAGCGCGTTCGTCGCCGATTTCGTCGGGACCACGAATTTCCTGCCCGGTGTCGTCGTCGATGCGCAGCACGTGCGCTTTTCCGGCATCGATCTCGCTTGCGAGCTCGACGTCCGCCCGGGCGCGGGCCACGACGTCACGCTCGCGATCCGGCCCGAGGACGTCGTCGTGCGCAACATCTCGGCGTCCACGCCCAACACGTTCACCGCGCGAATCGCGGCGATCGAGTTCCTGGGATCGTTCTGCCGCGTGGGACTCGCGATCAACGGCGGAGATCCCGCGCTGGTCGCCGATTTCTCGATCAACACCGTGCGCGACCTGTCGATCGATGAGGGCAAGCAGATGCTGATCGCGCTGCCGCGCGAGCGGCTGCGCGTGTTTCCGCGCGCGCCGACGAAGCCGTGACGCCCGCGGCCACCTCGGCCGCCGCATCGCCGGCTGCGGCCGTCGCACTGTCGCCTGCGCGCAGCGCTCGCCGCACGCTCGATCGCGACGATCTGCTGATGCGGGTCGGCGTCTGCCTGCTGATCGGGTGGATGCTGGTGACGCTCGTGCTGCCGCTCGGGACGCTGCTCGCGAAGAGCTTCCAGCAGGACGGCAAGTTCGTCGGACTGCAGAACTACGTCCACTACTTCTCCACGCCGGCGCTGTTCGAGTCGGTGTGGAACAGCCTGTTCATTGCGTTCCTGTCGACCGCGATCGTGCTGCCGATCGCGTTCACCTACGCCTACGCGCTGCAGCGAAGCTGCATGCGCTGGAAGGGCCTCTTCCAGGCGCTCGCGCTGATCCCGATCCTCGCGCCTTCGCTGCTGCCGGCGATTTCGCTCATCTATCTGTTCGGCAACCAGGGCTTCCTGAAGGACCTGCTCTTCGGCGGCTCGATCTACGGCGCCGGCGGCATCGTCGTCTCGCAGGTCTTCTATTGCCTGCCGCACGCGCTGATCATCCTGGTCGCCGCGCTGTCGATGGCCGATGCGCGGCTCTACGAGGCCGCGAACGCGCTCGGCGCGTCGAAGACACGCATTTTCTTCACCGTCACGCTGCCCGGCGCCAAGTACGGCATCATCAGCGCGGCCTTCGTCGTCTTCACGCTGGTCATCACCGACTTCGGCATCGCCAAGGTCATCGGCGGCAAGTTCAACGTGCTCGCGACCGACATCTTCAAGCAGGTGATCGGCCAGCAGAATTTCGAGATGGGCGCGGTCGTCGGGTTCATCCTGCTGATTCCCGGCGGTCGTCGCGTTCATCGCCGACCGCATCACGCAACGCCGGCAGGTCGCGCTGCTCAGCGCGCGCGCGGTGCCGCTGCAGCCGCTGCCCGAGCCGCGCCGCGACTGGTCGCTGTTCGCGTTCTGCATGCTCGTCGGCGGTCTGATCTTCTCGCTGCTGGCGATGGCGGCGTGGGCGTCGTTCATCACGCGCTGGCCGTACAACCTCGCGCTGACGCTCAAGAACTACGCGTTCGGCGACTTCGACACCAACGGCTGGTCGGCGTACTGGAACTCGGTCGAGCTCGCGTCATGGACCGCGGTGATCGGCACGATCGTCATCTTCGTCGGCGCCTATCTGCTCGAGAAGACGCGCCGCTTCGCGTTCTGGCGCGGGGTCGCGCAGCTGATGGCGATGCTGCCGATGGCGGTGCCCGGCCTCGTGCTGGGCCTCGCCTACATCTTCTTCTTCAACGCGAAGGGCAATCCGCTCGGCTTCATCTACGCGACGATGGCGATCCTCGTCGTCAACTCGATCACGCACTTCTACACGGTGAGCCACCTGACCGCCACCGCGGCGCTGAAGCAGCTCGATCCCGAGTTCGAGGCGGTCTCGTCGTCGCTCAAGGTGTCGCTGCTGCGCACGATGGCGCGCGTGACGATTCCCGTGTGCCTGCCGTCGATCCTCGACGTCAGCATCTATCTGTTCGTCAACGCGATGACGACCGTGTCGGCGGTGATCTTCCTCTATTCGACCGACACCAAGCTCGCCGCCGTCACGATCATCAACATGGACGAGTCGGGATTCACCGCCGCCGCCGCGGCGATGGCGATGACGATCGTCGCGACCTCGGCCGCGGTCAAGATCACGCACGTCCTGCTGACGCGCCGCTTCGAGCGCACGACGCAGGCGTGGCGCCGGCGCTAGGGTCATCCCGCCGGCGATCGTCTTGGCGACGGTTCTCAATCTGCGGCAGGTCTTTCAAGTTCCTACCCGATCGATTAACGGATGATGCCCATGAGCGTGCAACAGCCCGCGCGATACGGAATCGATCCCTACCTGGATTGGGTGAAGAAAGAAGGCTTGGCGATTGCCGAAGATTACCGGATCGATTTGTTCGAAGTCGCAACCGCGATGTGGCCTCGCTACGGCGTAAAGAGTGCCGCCGTGCACGTCAGGACTCGGGGCGATTTCGCGAACATGTTTCTGTTCGATATCCGGCCGGGCGCATCGACGTTGCCGCAACGGCACCTCTACGAGGAAGTCGTTTACGTTCTCGAGGGTAGCGGCAGCACGCAGTTCGAATTTGCAAATGGAGAGTCGCGCAGCGTCGAGTGGGGACCTCCAGCCTGTTCATCGTTCCGCTCAATGTCGGTCATCGCCATTGCAACGCGAGCGGGCGCGAGCGAGCGCTCGTCGTCAGCACCACCAGTCTGCCGCTGGCGATCAACACCTTTCGCAACGAGCGCTTTATCTTCGGAGGATGCGACTTCGAGTTTTCGGAGCGCATCGGCAGGGACGACTATTTCCGCGGCGCTGGCGAACTGATCCCGGTCCGGCCGGGCAACGACATGTGGGAGACGAATTTCGTCTCGGATCTGGGCAGCCTCGAGCTCAGAGAACATTCATCCCGAGGCGCCGGAGGTGGAAACATCAACATCGTGTTCCCCGGCAGCGGGATGCACGCGCACGTTTCGGAGATTCCGGCGGGAACCTACAAGAAAGCCCATCGTCATCCTCCCGGTTTTCACGACGTATGCGTCGTTGGCCGGGGATATACGCTGCAGTGGTTCGAAGGCGAGGAAGAGTTCCAGCGCGTCGACTGGAAGGAAGGGGCTCTCTTTCCTCTGCCCGCCGATCGACAGTTTCACCAGCACTTCAATACAGGCGCCCATCCGGCTCGGTACGTGGCAACCGGGGTGGGAAGCGTTCGCTACCCGTTTACGGTCGCGCAACGACGGTCGTCAATAGGTCTGAACCCCGGCGACAAGGGCGCCGATTGGACCAGCACGAAAGAAGGGGGCACCAGATCGATTATGACGATCAGGACCCTCGGATCCATCGGATGTGGCTCGATGAATTGAGAAGGAACAACGTCGAGCCGAAGATGGAGAAGTATTTTCCGAGTCAGGCTCCTCGAGCAGGTCAGCTAGAGAAGCAGAGCCGCGCGGAGTGATTCTGCTGCCGCGACGCCGACGCAGGCAAAATGGCGATATTGGTGGCGATCATGCCTCCGGCACCGAGATGATTCTCCACGGGCATGGCGATCTTCCAGCATTCGGCAAGCTTCTGGCCGATGAGGCGCGCTACGCATCCGTTACGCCGCCCGGAGCATAGGGGACGATTAAATGAATGTATTTGGCCGGATAGGATTGTCCCGCGCGCACCGCCGGCACTCAAGCCAAAGAGACAGCACGACGCTTGCGCACAAGATTGCCGAAAGATTGCGTGTTGCATCATTTTCCTCAGAATGCCGTCGGCTCGAATTCGCGCAACGACCGACCACCCGCGATGATCGACTGCGCGAGCGCGTCTGCCTGGGGCAGCAGATGCTGGACAAAGAAGCGCGCCGTGGAGAGCTTGGCGCGATAGAATTCGCGAGTCGGGTGCGTCGACATTGGGTAGCGCCGCCGCAGCCATTCGAGCCCATGCGGCGGCGAGCGCCACGAGGCCGAATTGACGAAGGAATTCGGTTGCCGCCGCGGCCGCCTCCTCCGGGTCGCCATCTGCGAGTTCCGCGATGCGCGCAGCGATCCTTTCGAAGCTCGCAAGGGCTTCGACGACAGGCTGTGTGAATTCGCGCATTCGCGGATCGTCGGCGGTGGTGCTCAAGAACGCGCGGATCGGCGTGATGAAACTGCGCGTCAAGCGCCCGTCGGTCAGCTTGCGACGGACGAGATCGAGCGCCTGGATGCCATTGGTGCCATCGTAGATCTGTGTTATGCGCACGTCGCGGATATATTGTTCCATGCCGTGCGCGCGGATGTAGCCGTGCCCGCCCATCACCTGCACGCCGAGTTCGCGCATTCCGAGCCGAGATCGCTGAACAAGGCCTTCGCGACCGGCGTCATCAACGACAGGAATTCCTCGGCCTCGCGCTTGACTTGCTCGTCGGGGTGGCGCTCGCGCACGTCGAGCGCCTGCGCAATCTCTTGGCCGAGCGCGCGCATGCCTTCGACGTAAGCGCGCATCGTGAGCAGCATCCGGCGGACATCCGGATGCACGATGATGGGATCGGCCGGTCCGACGGCGCGCGGAGCGGAAAGCGCGCGGCCCTGCAGGCGTTCACGCGCGTAGGTGACGCGCGTCCTGGTACGCCGCAGCCGCGATGCCAAGCCCCTGCATCGCGGCGCCGAGACGCGCCGCATTCATCATGGCGAACATGGCGCGCAAGCCCCGGTGCGGCTCTCGACGAGCCAACCGGTCGCGCCGTCGAAGGCGATCGAACAGGTCGCCGCTGCCTTCTGGCCCATCTTCTGCTCGAGACCGACGCACATCAGACGGTTGCGCGCCCGGCATGCCATCCTCACCGGGAACGAATTTCGGGACGACGAACAGGCTGATGCCCTTCGTTCCCGGCGGCGCATCAGGCAGACGAGCGAGGACCAGATGCACGATGTTCTCGGTAAAGTCGTGCTCGCCGGCCGACACGAAAATTTTGGTCCCGGTAATCTGGTAGCTGCCGTCCCATTCGGGCGTGGCGCTCACGCGCACGAGGCTCAAGTCGCTACCGCTCTGCGCCTCGGTGAGGCACATCGTGGCCGACCAGTCTCCATCGACCAGCTTCGGTAGATACCGTTGCTTGAGCGCCGGCGACGCGAACGTATGTAACGCGGTGTAGGCGCCGGGGATCAGCATCGTGTACGACGCGAAAGCGAGATTCGCCGAGCAGATCATCTCATCAACGAGCGCGCGAAGCGTGTGGGGAAGATGCTGTCCGCCGAATTCCGGATGGGCGGCGACGACGGCCCAGCCCCCGTCGGCGAAGGTCCGAAAGGCTTCGGCGAAGCCGCGCGGCGTTCGCACCGCGCCGTCGCCGAGCGCACAACTCTCCTCATCGCCGCCGCGGTTGATCGGACGCAAGACCTCGGTAGCGAGTTTCGCAGCCCCATCGAGGATCGAATCGGCAACGTCAGTGGAAAGATCGGTGCGATCGGCTAAAAAGCCGCGCAGCGACGCGTATCCCGGTAACTCGTGCAGGACAAAGCGCATGTCGCGAAGCGGTGCGCGGTAGGTTGTCACGACGACGGCTTCCTCGATATCGGCGATTGAAACGACAGCATCAACGCCGGCGAGCTAGGAGGCCTGTGTCGGCACCTGCCGCCTGGCGGCCGGTCGCGGCCTGCGCGCACTGGCGCCCTTCGATTGACGCGCGCCGCGCGGATCCCCTCACGAGGCGCATCACCATTTCGATGTAGCGGTCCGCTACCTTGTCCGCGGTGAGCCGTCCGCCGCCGGTGAACCAGTCGGAAACGCTGCTGCACATCGTCAGGACGCCATTGTTGTCAGCCGGACGTCGTCCACCCGGAATTCGCCGCCGCGCACCCCATCGGCGATAAGCTCGCGGAACGTGCGCTCGTAACGGTCGCGCTTGACGACGATGCGGCGCCGGTTTTGCGCCGTCAGCGACCGCAACTCGCTGTGGCTGATGAACGCTTCGTCCTGATGCGCAATTGGTAGAGCACGTGGAAGCGAACCACTGCGCGCAGCTTTTCCTCGGACGTGGTCCCGCTAGCGAGCGCATGCTCGAGGCCGCCGCGAAGATCGTCCATCGTCCGCTCGAACAGGTCGAACAGGATTTCCTGCTTGGACGGGAAGTGATAGTAGAGACTCGCCGCCTCGATGCGAACCGCTTGCGCCAGCTCCCGGACGGAGGCGCCGTGATAGCCGTGCGCCTTGAACAAGGCGATCGCCTCGCTGCGGATGCGTTCCAACACGCCCGCTTCAGCGGCGGCGAGCTTCGACGCTGCGCCCTTGCGTTTGGCGGCCATTCGCCTCACCGAAGCGAAGGAGCCGACCTGGCGTCGCATGCGTGCATCTCGAAGGTGACCTCGTTGAAACCGTCGCGCATCGTAAACGATGATGCCAGGCAGCAGCCCCCCCAGCGGCAAACAGTGCTAACCAACACAAGATCATTGAATAATCGTACACGACAACCGTACCTCTGCTATTGACACAGGGGACCCGCAGCGTGTCTCATGTTTTACCTAACGAGCGCTCACTCGAGCCACGAGTTCACCATGTCGTACGATCGGAGTCAGGCAATGCCCCTCGCCAACGTAACGCTCGACGACAAGTACACGCGCAGCGGGCCGCGTCTACCTGACGGCGTGCAGGCGCTGGTGCGCCTGCCGCTGATGCAGCGCGAGCGCGACCGCGCCGCCGGCCTCAACACCGCCGGCTTCATCTCCGGCTACCGCGGCTCGCCGCTCGGCGCCTACGACAACGCGCTGTGGCAGGCGCGGAAGCACCTCGAGCAGCACCACATCCTTTCAGCCGGCGTCAACGAGGACCTCGCGGCGACGGCGATCTGGGGCACGCAGCAGGTCAACCTGTTTCCGGGCGCGCACGTACGACGGCGTGTTCGGCATCTGGTACGGCAAGGGCCCCGGCGTCGACCGCTGCGGCGACGTGTTCAAGCACGCCAACGCCGCCGGCACGCTCGAAGCACGGCGGCGTGCTCGTGCTCGCCGGCGACGACCACGGCTGCCAGTCGTCGACGCTGCCGCACCAGAGCGAGCAGGTGCTGTCAGCGCGCGATGATGCCGGTGCTGAATCCCGCCGACGTGCAGGACTATCTCGACTTCGGCCTGCTACGGCTTCGCGATGTCGCGCTACTCGGGCTGCTGGGTCGGCTTCAAGGCGATCGCCGACACGGTCGAAAGCTCGGCGCATCGGTCGACGTCGACCCGCAGCGCGTCGAGATCGTGCATGCCGACGATTTCGCGCTGCCGCCGGGCGGCCTCAACATCCGCTGGCCCGATCCGCCGCTCGAGCAGGAGCGGCGGCTGCACGGTCCGAAGATGCACGGCGGTCGCACGCGTTCGCGCGCGCGAACGGCATCGACCGCGTCGTGCTCGATCCGCCCGGCGCGCGGCTCGGCATCGTCACCACCGGCAAGGCCTACCTCGACGTGCGCCAGGCGCTCGACGATCTCGGCATCGACGACGCGCGGCGCGCGCGACGCTCGGCATGCGCCTCTACAAGGTCGGCATGACGTGGCCGCTCGAGCCGAGCGGCGCGCGCGCTTCGCCGCGGGCTCGAGGAAATCCTCGTCGTCGAGGAGAAGCGCGCGCTTCATCGAGGACCAGCTCGAGCAGCATGCTCTACAACTCGGTCCGACACGCGGCCGCGCGTCGTCGGCAAGTGCGACGAGCACGGCGGCGTGCTGCTGCCGTCCGAACGGCGAGCTGCACGCCGGCGCGATGTCGCGCAGCGCGATCGCCGCGCGCCTCGCCAGCTGCATGGGCGCGCATGCCGCGACGCTTCGACGAGCGGCTCGCGCGTGCTGCGCAGCGTACGAGCGCGTCGCCGGCACGCCGGCGCGTACCTGATCCGCGCGCACGCCGTACTTCTGCTCCGGCTGCCCGCACAACACGTCGACGCGCGTGCCCGAAGGCAGCCGCGCGCTCGCCGGCATCGGCTGCCACTGGCATGGCGATGTGGATGCCCGGCCGCACGACGACGTTCAGCGCAGATGGGCGGCGAAGGCGCCACCTGGATCGGCCAGGCGCCGTTCACCGACGCAAAAGCACGTCTTCCAGAACCTCGGCGACGGCACGTACTTCCACCCGGGCTGCTCGCGATCCGCGCCGCGGTCGCGGCCGGCGGTCAACATCACCTACAAGATCCTCTACAACGACGCGGTCGCGATGACCGGCGGCCAGCCGGTCGACGGCAGCCTGACGGTGCCGCGAGATCGCGCGCCAGGTCGCGGCCGAGGGCGCGCAGCGGATCGTCGTCGTCACCGACGAGCCCGAGAAGTATCCGCGCGATGCGCGGCTTCGCCGCCGGGCGTCACGGTCCGCCACCGCGACGAGCTCGATGCGCGTGCAGCGCGAGCTGCGCGAGATTCCCGGGCGTCATCGGTGCTGATCTACGACCAGACCTGCGCGGCCGAGAAGCGCCGGCGCCGCAAGCGCGGCAAGCTGCCCGATCCGCCGAAGCGCGTCTTCATCAACGAAGCGGTCTGCGAAGGCTGCGGCGACTGCAGCGAGAAGTCGAACTGCGTGTCGGTCGAGCCGATGGAGACCGAGTTCGGCCGCAAGCGCGCGATCGACCAGTCGACGCTGCAACAAGGACTATTCCTGCGTCGAAGGGCTTCTGCCCGAGCTTCGTCACGGTGCACGGCGGCACGCTGCGCAAGGCGAAGCCGTGCCGCGGCGCGAGCGGCGATCCTTCGCCGGTCTGCCGCTGCCGACGCTGCCGCGCTGCGTCGCAGCCGTACGGCATCCTGGTCACCGGCATCGGCGGCACCGGCGTCGTCACCGATCGGCGCGCTGCTCGGCATGGCGGCGCACCTCGAGGGCAAGGGCTGCACCGTGCTCGACATGACGGGCCTCGCGCAGAAGAACGGCGCGGTGATGAGCCACGTGCGCATCGCGCGACCGCGCCGGACGACTGCACGCCGTGCGCATCGCGCGCCGGCGAGCGCCGATCTCGTGCTCGGCTGCGACATGGTCGTGGCGGCGAGCTCCGAGGCGCTGTCCCGGATGCGCGCGCGGGCGCGACGCGCGCGATCGTCAACGCGAACGTCACGCCCGACCGCAGCTTCGTCGTCGACGGCCGACCTCGATCTGCGACGGCGCCGCGATGCAGCAGCGCGATCGTCGCAGCGGCCGGCGCGGACAACGTCGAGTTCGTCGACGCGACGCGGCTCGCGACCGCGCTGCTCGGCGACTCGATCGCCACCAACCTGTTCATGCTCGGCTACGCGTTGCAGAAGGGCTGGGTGCCGCTCGGGCTCGACGCGCTCGAGCGCGCGATCGAGCTCAACGGCGTGGCGGTCGACGATCAACCAAGCAGCGCTTCGACTGGGGCCGGCTGCGCGGCGCACGATCCGGCGCCGCGTCGAGGCGCTGCGCGGCCGCCTGACGCAGGCTGCGCCGACGCGCCGCAACGATCTCGCACGCGCTCGTCGAGCGATCGCGCGCGCGTGGTTCTCGCCGCACTACCAGGACGCGGCCTATGCGCAGCCGCTACCGCGCGTTCGTCGCGCGCGTCGCGCGAGCCGAGAGCGCGCGTGCGACCGGGCCGCAGCGGACTCGCCGAGGCGGTCGCGCGCAACTCGTTCAAGCTGATGGCGTACAAGGACGAGTACGAGGTCGCGCGCCTCTACACCGACGGCGCATTTCGCGAGACGCTCGCGCGCAGTTCGAAGGCGACATCGGCTGCACTTCCATCTCGCGCCGCCGCTGTTCGCGCAGCGGGATCCCGAGACCGGCCACTCGCAAGCGCGAGTACGGCGCCTGGATGCTTCGCGCCGTTCGCGCTGCTCGCGCGCTGCAAGGCTGCGCGGCACGCGCTCGATCCGTTCGGCCGCACGGCCGAGCGGCGGATGGAGCGCGAGCTCATCGCCGAATACGTCGCTGATCGCGAGCTCTGCGGCTCGACTCGACCGCGAAATCATGCGCTCGCGGTCGAGATCGCCGCGCTGCCCGAGCAATCCGCGGCTTCGGCCACGTGAAGGAACGCAACGTCACCGAAGCGAAGGCACACGAGACGGGCCTTATCGAGGCATTTCGGCGACCGATGCGGCAGCCAGAGGAAGAGCTCGCGAGATGAAACTCAAGCGCAGGGGGCGCTCGTCACAGGCGGCGGATCGGGATAGGCCAGGCAATTGCGCGCGCGTTTGCCGCCGAGGGCGCGCACATTGCGGTCGCCGGGCGCACGGCGGCGAAGCTCGACGAGACGGTAGCGATCATCAAAGGCCAACAGACGAAGTGCGTCGCGATCACCGCCGATGTCGCCGACAGCGCCGGCGTGCGCGAGCTCTTTGCGCGCGTCGATCGTGAATTCGGCGGGCTGGACATCCTCGTCAACAACGCCGGTATCGGCATCGAGGACATGGAACGGTTCAACGAGACGGTTTTGGCCCGAGGCAAGGAAGCTTCCGCCGGCGAGCCGTTGCGGACGCAATGGAAAATGACGCAGCAGATGCCGGACGAAACCTGGCGCCGGATGCTCGCCGTGCATCTCGACGGCACGTTCTATTGCACGCGAGAAGCGCTGGCGCTGATGAGCCGCAAGAATCGCGGCGTCATCATCAACATCGACAATACAGCTGCCCTCGCGGGACAGGAAGCAGCGCCGCATTACAGCGCCGCCAAAGCCGGGGTGCTTGGATTCGACATGCGCCGTCGCGCGCGAGGTCGCCTCACAAAACATTCGGGTCAATGCGCTGTGCCCTGGGTTTATCGAAACCGCGATGAGCGAGCCGTACTCGCCGGCTTTCAAGCGCGGTACGTTGTCGCGAATACCGCTCGGTCGATGGGGGACCGCGGACGAAGTGGCGAACGCCGCGGTATTTCTCGCGTCCTCCTATGATGAGATCCTACTTCACGGGGCAGTCGCTGTCGCCGAACGGCGGCATCCTGATGAGCTGAACCACCAGACACCTCGCTTGCCGGCCTTCCTCTCGCTGCAGGACGTTTGCAAGGAATTCATTGTCGATCGGCAGCGCGCCGTCGCAGCGCTCGACCAGGTGACGATCGACGTTCGCGACAACGATCTCGGCATCGTCGGGCCCTCCGGCTGCGGCAAGACGACGCTGCTCCGGATCATCGCGGGCCTCATCCCGGCCACGCGGGGCGACGTACTGCTGCGGGGACGGCGGGTCGCAGCCCCGCCCGCCAAAAATCGTGTACATCGCACAGCAGTACAGCAAGTCGCTCTTTCCGTGGCGATCGGTGCTGGGTGCGACCGCCGCGCCATCGGACCCGGTAGCGAACGCTCCCAAGCCCGGTGCCGACGTAGCGCGCCGGCTCTTTGCTCATTGCGAAGTGCTGGTGGAACTGATTGATGTGCGGCGGAAACACGACGCCGTTGCGCCAGTCGACGCGAACGAAATCTTGGTCGCCCTCATACCACAGCAGCGAGTAGCCGCTGCCGGCGACGCAGGTCACGTGCACGTCAGAGATGAGGTGGCGGTGAGCTTTCTTATAGGTGCCGGTCGCGATCTCCCAAAATGTGCGCGTGCATCGAGCTCTCGGCAAGCGCAAACATAATGGTCGTGGCTTCGACGCCGCGATCCGACAAGTCTTGAGCTCGAAGAACATCGAGGTCAGGAACAAAGTCGGTGACCCACAAGTCATTTCCCTGACGGACCATGATACAGGTCGCCCTCGCCCGAATAGTATTCTTCTTTACCAATCCGATCCGTGAATTCGAAATCGTTGCTAAAGATGAAATCCTCGTTGTGGAAGAGGTTCATCATGAGCGGCATGTCCGTCGTCGTCGCGAGCAACGCGCGGTGCGTGCCACTCCCGTTGAAGTGTCGATGTTTAGCGTTGAGCGGGATGGCAAAGAAGCTCCGTGGCCCCCACTCGAAGCTGCGCTTGGTTCCGTCCGCAAGCTCGAGCTGCGTCGAGCCGCGGCCCTCGAGCACGTAGATCACCTCTTCGAAAAGGTGCCGCTGCGGCGTCGACGAGCTGCCGGCGGGGATGTCGTAGACGAACATGCTCGAGAAGTCGCCGCGTCCGTCGCAGGCGCAGCGCCACCGCGAATGCCGAAGCGCGGCTAGTGCGCCGTCTCCACGGCAAAAAGGTCAATCGCTAGGCCCGTTGCGACCGGAATCCCTTCCTTCTGATCCATTCGAGATAGGAGTCGACCCCTAACCGCGCACCGCCGGTCGGCTGCAGTTCGTCAACGCTAATATCGTGACAGTCCTGCAGGGGATCGAGCAGGGCATCGAGTTTCGCGTCGTCGGGCCGGGGACCGCCATGGCCGCGCAGCCCCCGGACATCTCGCCGATCGTGACCCTCATCGACGGTCCCGTGAAAACCGCGGCAGATCTCGAGGGACGCACGCTCGCGGTGAACAGCCTCAACGGCATTCTGTGGCTCTACACACGCGCTTACCTCGAGAAGAAAGGCGTGAATCTCGCGAAAGTGAAATTTCTCGAGGTTCCCTTTCCGCAGCAGTACGATGCGTTGATGGCGGGACGCGTCGACGCGGCGGGCATGACCGAACCGTTTGCGACACGCTCGACGGAGAGCGGAAAGGCCAAGGTACTCGGCTACCCATATACCGAGACCCAACCGAACCTGCAGTCGGTCGTCCTCGTGACGATGGCCGACTGGGCGCGCGCGAACCCCGACGCATTGCAGAGGTATGTGCGCGCGTATCGCAAAGGGCAGGACTACATCGATCAGAACGGCCGGAAGCCGGCGGGAATCAACATCATTTCCTCGTACACGAAGATGGACCCCGCGGTCGTGGGGAAGATCGTGCTGCCGCGATTCCCGCAGAGCGTCGACGTCAAGGGCATCGAGGAAACAGCGCGCCTCATGGTCAAGTACGGATTGCTCAAGAGCATGCCCGACATGCAGTCGGTCATCTATTCGCCAAAGCCCTGATCGCCAATGAAGCAGCGCTTCTGGCAGACGCCTGCTTCCGGAGTCATCCTGATCCTGCTGCTGGCCCACGCTCTGGAATCGTCGGTCCGCCTTGGTCTTGTCCGCGCCGATGCATTGCCGGCTCCAAGCGAGATCGGTCGCGTCTTTTTCGATCCTGCCCGCTCCGGCGAATTGCTGCGGGAAGCGGGCGGTCTGCTGTCGCGCATGATCGAGGGATTCGCGATCGGCAGTCTGGCGGGGCTGGCAACGGGCGTTCTGATGGGCGTCTCGCGTAAGGCTTTTTCGACACTCGATCTCAGTCTGCAACTCTTGCGCGTGATTCCGATCCCGGCGCTCATCCCTCCCGCGATCCTTTTTCTCGGCCTCGACGATACGATGAAGGTCGCCATCGTCGCGCTGGCCGCGTTCTGGCCCGTCATGCTCAATACATTTCACGCGGTGCGCAATGTCGACGAGGCGTTCATCGAGACGGCGCGAACATTCAACGCGCCGACCGGCCGGGACAGTGCGAAGCGTGGTCGTTCCGGCGTCGGCGCCGCTGATCATCGCTGGCTTTCGGCTTTCGGTCGCATCGGCGCTCATCACGACGATCGTCGCTGAAATGATCGTCGGTTCCGGAGGGATCGGCGCGTACATCGTGCTTATGGAGCAGGCCGCACGGATGACCGAGGTCTATGCCGCCGTCATCATCCTCTCCGTTGCGGGCTACGCGATCAACGGGGCGATGATCGCGGCGGAGCGCCGATGGCTACCGTGGCATGCGGCTCGTGCGCCGGTGTGACTCTATATCGAGGGCACGCCGATCACGCTATGATGACGGAATTCCGACCAGAGCTCGCGACGCGAGATTGACCTCCCGCGTCCCCGCCCGCCCTCGGAATCTCGCCCAAAATCGAGCATGACGGATATCGACACCGACGCCGCAATGCTACGCAGCGTCGAGGAATTCCTGTTCCTCGAGGCGGACTGCATGGACCGCCATGCATACGCCGAATGGCTGGCGCTCTGGGATGAGGACTCGCTCTATTGGGTCCCCTGCAATGCCGACGACACGGATCCGGCCAAGCGGATCTCGCTGATCTACGACCGACGCGAGCAGATCGAGCAACGCATCCGCCGTCTGGAGGGAAAGCACGCGCACGCGCAGGATCCGAAGTCGCGGCTGACGCGCGTCGTGTCCAACGTCCGGATTCGCGAGTCGAGCGCAGATCTGATCGTCGCGGCGTCCAACTTTGTGCTCGGCGAGTTGCGGATGGACACCCAGGTCACGTGGTTCGGCCGCAACCTGCATACGCTAAGCGCCATCGAGACGGATTCCGGATGAAGGAGAAGAAGGTCATGCTGCTCAACAATGACAGCCCGATGGGCAACCTGCAGTTTCTCATCTAGATGAGCGGGCAACGCCTGCGTCGGCTCGTCGAGAACGGACGCGTTCATTCCGACGTGTACACGAGCGAGCAGATATTCAAGCTCGAGATCGAGAACATCTTCCACCGCTGCTGGCTCTACATAGGCCACGAGAGCGAGATCCCGAATCGGGGCGACTACCGGTTGCGCACAATGGGCAGGCAGCCCGTCATCATGGTGCGCGGCCATGACGGACATCGTGCGCGTCTTCGCGAACCGCTGCCGTCACCGCGGCGCCACTGCTTGCCAGTCGGAAGCGGGCACGGTTGATCGGTTCCGTTGCGCGTACCACGGCTGGACCTACGAGACGACCGGAGCGCTGGCGCATGTGACGGGACCGGAGGCCTATGGTCGCCGATTTCAGCAATAAGAATTTCGCACTCGCACCCATACCGCGCGTCGATAACTATCGCGGCTTCGTCTTCGCGAGCCTCGATCGCGACGCGCGCCACCGCTTCTGGATCATTTGGGACTTGCACGCCGCGACTGATGGATTTCACCGTCGACGCGTCCCCCGTCGGCGAGCTCTGCGTGGATGCGGGCGTCTACAAGACGATCTACCGCGGCAACTGGAAGTTCGTGGGGATGGATGGATACCATCCCAATTCGACGCACGCCTCGGTGATGTCCGCGCGCAGGCAGCGCAAGGAAGCGGGCAAACCGCACGAAGAATTCCGATACGAGTCTTTCGATGATCGATCGGAAGCCGTGACGCGCGATCTCGGCAACGGACACGCGACCCTGGACATGCGGGCGTTTCGCGCGAGACGCATTACGCAATTCCTCGATGACGTCAGGAGGATCTGGCGGCGGGAGGAATACATCGCCGCGATGCGCGCAGCGCACGGCGAGGACCGCGGCAACCTCCTGATCGCCATGGCCGGTGACCCGCACCTCGGCGTTTTCCCCAACCTCCAGCTGATTAACGATCAGATCCGGCTGATTCGTCCTGATCGCCGCCGACAAGACGGAGGTCCTGATGTTCGCGGTTCGGTTGAAGGGCGTGAGCGACGCGATCAATGAAGCGCGGATCCGCGGTCAGGAATTCTTCTTTGGCCCTGCAGGAGCCGGATCGCCCGACGATACGGAGATGTTCGAGCGCCTCCAGCGCGGCATGCTGGCGAAGGTCGAGCCCTGGGTCGACATCTCGCGCGGCATCGGGCGCGAGCGAGTGGATGAAGACGGCTCAATCGTCGGTCGCATCTCGGACGAGGTTCCCCAGCGGGCGCAGATGAAGCGATGGCGCGAGCTGATGGCCGCGGCGGATTGAATCGCGCCGTGGCGCCCTCGCATCACGAAGAGCATTGGAAGATCCATGGACACGCGGCCGCTGATCGCGACAGTGATCGGCGACCCCTCGGGCATCGGACCCGAGGTGTGCGTCAAGGCGCTTGCCACGGGGCATCCCGCAGGCGGAAGCTCGAATACTGCTCGTCGGCAGCGTGAACGCGCTGGAGGTGTCCGCGAAGATCTGCGGCATCTACTTCGATTCGAAGCGGTCGAGCATCCTGAGGATGCGAACGACACGCCAACAGTCGTATCGGTGCTCGATCCCGGAAATCTTTCGTTGTCCGCTTACGCCGCGGGCTCGAATTCCCGGGCCACCAATCGTGCGGCGCTCGAGTGGATCCGGATCACTCGCAGTCTGGCGGAACAGGGCCGCGTGGCCGGATGGATCCTCGCACCGGTAAACGACAAGGCATTGCGGCTCGCGAGCACCGGTACAGCGAGCGAGGATCTCGGCAGCCCGCCGGAACTTTTCAGTTCCGGATAAGCGGGCCGCTTCGCGCCGTGCCGATAAGCGAGCACATCCCGATGCGCGAAGTTCGCACAATGGGTCAAACGCGATCGCATCGAGCTGCTCGTACGTCTGGTCGACGAATCGCTCAAGGGCTGGGGGATTTCCGCGCCCCGCATTGCGGTCGCCGGACTCAATCACCACGCGAACGTTTGAGGAGGACGCAGATGAAATCGAGCCGGCGGTCGCGCGCGGCGCGGCGAATCGGCATCGATGCGACGGGCCCGGTCTCGCCCGATTCGGTGTTTCGCCGGGCGATGGAGGGCGCTTTCGATGCCGTCGTAACCATGTATCACGATCAGGGACAAATCGCGGTGAAGACCGCCGCGTTCGTCGGCGCCTGCACGGTGTTTCTCGGGTTGCCCTACGTCCGCATCGGCATTCCGCACGGCACCGCGTACGAAATCGCGGGGACGGGCAAGGCGCAGCACCTCACGATGCTGGCCGCGATGCACACCGCGGCCGCGTTGGCGAGCGGTCGCGGTTTTCTCAACGACGCGGTCGGTCGCAACTAGCGGCAGAAATCACGGAGGCGCGGTTGGCGGAAGTACTGGGACTCGGTCTTACCCATTATCCCGGTCTCGCGATGCTCGACCGCGAGATGACGGTGTTTCTGCGCAGGACGCTGGCGGACGGTGCGGTGCCGCCCGCCCTTCGGGATCCTGCGCAGTGGCCTGAGCCGATGCAGCGCGAATGGAGCGACGATCAGGGCACCGCCGCGGCAGCCGAACATCGGCGCCGCAGCGTCGATGCGCTGCGCGCCCTGCGCACCGCGCTCGACTCGTTCAAACCGGACGTCGTCGTGATCTTCGGCGATGACCAGTACGAAAACTTCGTCGAGGATATCGTCCCGCCGTTTTGCATCTACATCACCGACCGGATGGAATCGCGACCGTTCGCGACCGATTCGGAGTCGTCTCTGCAGACGAACATCTGGGGCGAAACGGTAGACAAAGTGTTCGTCCACGCCGGATGCCCCGCGATCGGAAGGTACCTCGCCAATCGGCTAAGCGCGCTTGGCGTGGATCTGCCGTACGCGTATCGGCTGCGCTACCGATATGGCCTTGCGCACGCATTCATCAACACGCTGCTCTTTCTCGACTACGACCGGATCGGATTTCCCCATCCGGTGCTGCCATTCCACGTCAATTGCTACGGCGGCGAGCTCATTCGCCGGCGTGGCGGCGCATTCGGGCCGTCCGCGACTGCCGGAGAGAGGGATCCGCCGGCGCCAAGCGCGCGCGCCTGCTTTGCGGTCGGACAGGCCATCGCGCGCGCGTTCGCGCCGTCGCCCTACCGCGTTGCGCTCGTCGCTTCGTCGAGCTGGTCGCACGCCTTTCTGACCCGCAAGAACCAGTGGCTCTATCCCGACCACGAAAGCGACCGCGCGCGCCTCGCCGATCTTGCCGCCAACCGCTTTTCCGTCTGGCGCGACCTCGGTTGCGATGACGATCGAGTCAGCTGGCCAGCACGAATTCCGCAACTGGATCGTCCTGGCCGGCGCGATGAGCGAGATCGGTGCCAAGGCCCGGTCGTCGAGTATCTCGAAACCTACGTTCTCAATTCGAACAAGTGCTTCGCCATTTTTTCAACCGATGGGGAACCGTCATGATCGATCTTTACCTGGCCCCGACGCGAAACGGATTCCGCGCGGCGATCGCGCTCGCCGAGTGCGAACTCGACTTCCGTGCACACCGCGTCGACCTCGCCAAGGGCGAGCAGAAGTCACCGGAGCACCTCAAGATCAGCCCGTTCGGACGCGTGCCCGCAATCGTCGATCACGATGGGCCGGCCGGCAAGCCGCTCGCGCTCTTTCAGTCAGCGGCGCGATCGCGATCTATGCCGCCGAGAAATCTGGACGTTTCATTCCGCGGGACGGCCGCGGCAAGGTTCGAGATGATGGCGTGGTTCCTCACCGCCGTCACCGATGTCGCCGCAACGAGCACGGCGATTCTGCACGTCGGCTCGGAGGTACCGGAAAGCACGAAAGGAAACGTGGAATTCTTCGAGAAACGATTGATCGATCTCGTCCGCGTTATCGACGCTCGCCTCGCCAGCAGGACTTATCTCATGAACGAGCTGACCATTGCCGATCTGGCGTTCTATCCGGTCATCGTGCATCGCCGGCCGATCATCGAAAAGTCCGGCGAATTTAGTAACTTATGGCGCTGGATCGCGATGCTCGCCGCGCGGCCCGGCGTGATCAAGGGAATGACGTGCGTATGAGGCGACGCTCGACCGGCAGTGCAACAGGTGTCGAGCGTCGGATTCAAGCTTGACTCGAGCGCTTTCGGCGGGGACCGATGGGCGGTCCCCGTCCTGCCAAGCTTGCCGGCGAGTCAGTGGCCGTGGAGCTGGCCCCGAATTTCCCCTCCAGCTGAAACAGTGCTGTGCACGTTGCCGTAGGCCTTGCCGCGGCGAATCGCTTCAATCACATCGTCCAAAGAAGCCGTCCCGACCGCCTGCACGTTCGGGACCACATTGGCCTTGGTCAACACCCCTGACACCGAGCCCGAGGCCGGGCAGGTCGGAGCTGCGGGCACCGTGGCAGGCACAACAAAGGGGGCGGCGGTCTGGCGGAGCCAGAGAACAATGCCGCCGGCGACATTTTTCTGTCCGATGTGGATGTGCGCCTGCGTAACGCTTCCCTCGAGTGCCACGTAACTCAATGTGTAGCCGATGGTTCCCGCCGCGCTGTGGATCGTAAGCAGCAATTCGCCGCTCGCATCGGATATGGCAATGGGGACTTCGTCGTCGGCCGTCAATTCCACCCTGACGGTGTTGTCCTTGGGTTTGCCCTTATCGCCCGGCGCGGCGTTCACCGCCGGCGCTAAAAGCCACCCGGCGGCGAGCAGTGAGAGGGCATAAGACAGCGCTTTGCGACGCATAGGAACCTCCTGTTGGTCGGGGTTGTCGCCGGCGAGCGAGCTGACCGTGGGAAAGCCGGCGAACAAGTGATCCACATCGCCAGGATCTGACATATTCCTCGAATCTACCGCCTGTCCGGCGCCGCCCCCCCCGGTCGCCAGCGACCCTCTCCCCCCCCGAATCCCCCCCAGTCTGCCGTGCTCCCCCTCCCCCCCCCCCCTCCTCCTCCCACAGCGTGTCGCGCACCGCAGTTGACTGCCTGGCGCATTTCCTCGGGACCGATCGCGCCGATGCAGCCGACGCGGAACGTCTCGACCTGCGTAAGCTTGCCCGGATAGAGGATGAAGCCCTTGTCGCGAACGCGCTCGTAGAATTCCTTGAACGTGTAGCGCGGGTCGGCGGGCGCGTGGAAGGTCACGATGATCGGCGCCTGGATGCCGGGCTCGAGGAACGTGCGGAAGCCGAGCTCGCTCATGCCGGAGACGAGCGCCTCGCAGTTTTTCGTGTAGCGCGCGAGGCGCGCCGGCTGTCCGCCCTCCGCGCGCAGCTGATCGAGCGCCGCATTGAGGGCGACGACGACGTGCGTCGGCGGCGTATAGCGCCACTGCGTCGTGCGCTCCATGTATGTCCACTGATCGTGCAGATCGAGGGAGAGCGACGTCGAGCGGCCCGCGCACTGCTCGAGCGCTGCGCGGCGGGCGAAGACGAAACCCATGCCCGGGGGCCCTTCGACGCACTTGCCGGAGGCCGCGATGAGCGCGTCGAACGGCGTCGTCCGCGCGTCGATCGCGATCGCCGCGAACGAGCTCATCGCATCGACGATGAGGCTCTTCCCGTGGCGGGCCACCACTGCCGCGATCTCGGGCAGCGGGTTGAGGATGCCGGTCGAGGTTTCGCAGTGGATCAGGCCGACGTGCGTGATCGACGGGTCGGCGCCGAGCAGCCGGTCGACATCCTGCGGCGTCGTCGGCACGTCTTCCGCTGTCTCGAACACGGTGAGCTTGCGTCCCATCATCCGCGTGAGCTTCGCGAAGCGCGTGCCGTAAGCGCCGTTGACCAGCGCGAGCAGGTGCCCGTCGCGCGGAACGAGCGTGTTGACGGCGGCCTCCACCGAAAAGGTGCCGCTGCCCTGCATCGGCACGCACACGTGCGTCGCGTGCCCGTCGACGATGTCGAGGAGCTTCGCGCGGAGCTCCGCGGTGACGTCGTTGAACGCGGCGTCCCACGATCCCCAGTCGCGCAGCATTGCGGTCTTGGTTTCGAGCGACGTCGTCAGCGGACCCGGCGTCAACAGGATGGGATCGCGAGAGGGCAGGCTCATGAGCATTCCCGGAGATTGGTGAGGGGTGCGCGCGGAAGGCTGGGAGGCGACGGCCATCGCCCGGCAGTGCCCGCGCTTTGTAGATTGTTGACAATCTACACCGCTCGGCGTCCAATACGCAAGATGTTCAAGGCCGATCCCAACGGCGGAAACGGCGCCGCTGCGCCCCCTGCCCCGCGCCGCCGCACCGGGCACGCCGCGGCCGTCGCTCCCGTTCCGAACGGCGGGGCCGCGGCGATCGCGCTGGTCAAGTCGAGCTCGCTGCCGATGCTGGTGCAGAAGGAGCTCGAGCACAGCATTCTCGCGGGCGAGCTCCCGGCGGGAAGCAAGCTCAACGAGGCGGCGATCGCCGATCGCCTCGGCGTTTCGCGCGGTCCCGTGCGCGAGGCGTTCCGCGCGCTCGAGGAATCGGGACTCGTCCGGCTCGAGAAGAACCGGGGCGTATTCGTCCGCCTGATCCCGGTCGAGGAGGCCGACGAGATCTACGAGCTCCGCGCGGTGCTCGACGAATTCGTCGGCCGGCGGCTGGCGCAGGCCATCACGCGCGAGCAGGTGCGCGAGCTGCGCGCGCGCGTCGAGCGGATGGAGAAAGCGGCGGCGAAGCGCGACGTCGACGCTTATCTCGCAACGAACGTCGAGTTCCACGATCGGCTGGTCGAGCTCGCCGGCAACGCGAAGCTGCTCGTCACTTACCGGCGCCTCGTCAACGAGCTTCGGCTCTTTCGCCGCGCCTCCCTCGCGCAGGGCGGCGCGCTGCCGGTGTCGACTGCCGAGCACCGCGACATCGTCGACAAGATCGCAGCCGGGCAGCCCGTCGCCGCAGGCCGGGCGCTCTACGACCACGTGATGGCGAGCCGCGAGCGCATGCACCGGATCAAGACGCCTGGAGCCGGACCCAGCACGCGCAAGAAAGCCTCGTCGAGGAAACCCCGTTGAATCCACCGACCGTCACCGTCAATCGCCGCTCGTACCGTTGGCCGGCGCGGCCGCTCGTCGTCGTCTGCGTCGACGGCTGCGAGCCCGATTACATCAACCAGGCGATCGCTTCCGGCAGCGCGCCATTCCTTGCCGGGCTGCGCGCGCGCGGCACGTGCCTCACCGCCGATTGCGTCGTGCCGTCGTTCACGAATCCGAACAACCTGTCGATCGTCACCGGGGCGCCGCCCGCCGTCCACGGGATTTGCGGCAACTATTTCTGGGACCGCGACGCCGGCGCCGAAGTGATGATGAACGACCCGAAGTACCTGCGCGCGCGAACGATCCTCGCGACGTTTGGCGATGCCGGAGCGAAAGTCGCCGTCGTCACCGCGAAGGACAAGCTGCGCGCGCTGCTCGGCGACAAGCTCTCGGGAATCTGCTTCTCGTCGGAAAAGTCGGCGGAGGCGACCGTCGCGGCGAACGGAATCGACAACGTGCCGAAGATGGTCGGGATGCCCGTCCCGTCGGTGTACAGCGCGGAGCTCTCCGAGTTCGTGTTCGCGGCGGGCGTCAAGCTGATGGAGAGCGTGCGGCCCGACGTGATGTACCTGTCGACGACCGATTACGTCCAGCACAAGGTCGCGCCGGGCGTCGGTGCGGCCAACGCGTTCTACGCGATGATGGACGGCTACCTCGGGCGGCTCGACGAGATGGGCGCAACCGTCGTCGTCACCGCGGATCACGGGATGAACGCGAAGACCGACGCGTTCGGCCGTCCGAACATCGTCTTCCTGCAGGACGCGCTCGACCGCGCCTACGGCGCAGGCGCGACGCGCGTCATCCTGCCGATCACCGATCCATACGTCGTCCATCACGGCGCGCTCGGGTCGTTCGCGACCGTGTACCTCTCGTCCCCGGTCACGCTCGCGGACGCCACCGCGCGGGTCGGCGCAATGCCCGGAATCGAGCTCGTGCTCTCACGCGGCGACGCGTGCGCGCGCTTCGAGCTGCCCGCGGACCGCGTCGGCGACCTCGTCGTCGTCTCCGAGCGGCTGACCGTCATCGGCACGAGCGTCGAGCGGCACGACCTGTCGGGCCTCGATGCGCCGCTGCGCTCGCACGGCGGGCTCTCGGAACAGCAGGTCCCGCTGATCGCCAATCGCGCCGCCGGCGCACTGCCCGCCGGACGCCGATGGCGCAATTTCGACGCGTTCGACCTCGCCCTCAACCATCTGAATTGAGGGCAACGCGATGAACATGATGACCGAATTGAAGGACGTGCGGCACGGCAGCACGCTGCGCGCGAAGATGCGGATCGCCGGCGAAGAGGTCGGCGGCGACCGGACGATCGAAGTCGTCAACCCGTACACGGGCGCCGTCGTCGGGACCGTGCCCAAAGGCACCGTCGACGACGTCCGGCGCGCGATCTCGATCGCCAGCGGATACAAGCCGACGCTCACCCGCTACGACCGCTATCGGATCCTGTACCGGACCGCCGAGATCATCCGCAGCCGCACCGAGGAGATCTCCGACCTCATCACTGCCGAGTGCGGGATCTGCAAGAAGGACTCGCTCTACGAAGTCGGCCGCGCGTGCGACGTGTTCGTCTTCGCCGGCAACGCGGCGCTCGCCGACGACGGACAGATTTTTTCCTGCGACCTCACGCCGCACGGCAAGAAGCGCAAGGTGTACACGCTGCGCGAGCCGCTGCAGGGCGTGATCACGGCCATCACGCCGTTCAACCACCCGTTGAACCAGGTCGCGCACAAGGTCGCGCCGGCGATCGCGACGAACAACCGGATGGTGCTGAAGCCCACCGAGAAGACGCCGCTCAGCGCGCTGCTGCTCGCCGACATCCTGTACGAAGCCGGGCTGCCTCCCGAAATGTTCTCCGTGGTCACCGGCGATCCGCGCGAGATCGCCGACGAGATGCTCACGCACCCGGCCGTCGACCTGGTGACGTTCACGGGCGGAATTGCGATCGGCAAGCACATCGCGGCGAAGGCCGTCTACAAGCGGCAGGTGCTCGAGCTCGGCGGCAACGACCCGATCATCGTGATGGAGGATGCCGACATCCCGGAGGCCGCGGCCCTTGCGGCGGCGGGGTCGTACAAGAATTCCGGTCAACGTTGCACGGCGATCAAGCGGATGCTGGTGCACGAGGCGGTCGCCGACCGTTTCGTCGAGCTGCTGCTCGAGCGCACGCGCGCGTGGACGTACGGCGACCCGATGGATCCCGCGATCGACATGGGCACCGTCATCGACGAGGCGGCGGCGAAGTCGTTCGAGGCCCGCGTCAACGAGGCGGTCGCGCGCGGCGCGACGCTGCTGGCCGGCAACGTGCGCCGCGGCGCGTCGTACTCGCCGACGCTTCTCGACCACGTCGCGCCGGACATGCCGCTCGTCAAGTACGAGACGTTCGGGCCTGTCTCGCCGGTGATCCGGTTCAGCACGATCGACGAGGCGATCCGCATCGCCAACGGCACCGACTACGGACTGTCGTCGTCGGTGTGCACCAATCGCCTCGACTACATCACGAAGCTCGTGTCGGCGTTGAACGTCGGATCGGTGAACGTCCGCGAGGTCCCGGGGTATCGGCTGGAGCTGACGCCGTTCGGCGGCATCAAGGATTCGGGGCTGGGCTACAAGGAAGGCGTCCAGGAGGCGATGAAGAGCTTCACCAACGTGAAGACGTATTCGCTGCCATGGTGATTGGCCGTTCAATAACCTGCTGCGCCTGGCATGACTTTGTTGCATCCGTCCTGCCTGCGCTCGCGACGGTTCTTGAACGGCCAATCCCGCGTTTACAGACAATGAACGCAGCCCTGCCGCCGCTCGATCCCGCCGCCGAAGGTGACGTCAACACCTCGCTGCTGCGTCGGGCGTTCGAAGCGGCGCACGTGCATGCGCCCACGCGCGCGCTGCTCGACGCCGACAGCGATCACTTCCTGCACCAGTCGCTTTCCACCCCCTGCTTCAACGCGCTCGCCTCCTGCGACGGGATCTGGTTGACCGATGTCGAGGGCCGCCGCGTGATGGATTTCCACGGCAACAACGTCCACCAGGTCGGCTACCGGCACCCGCACGTGATGGCCGCCGTCAAGCGCCAGCTCGACACGCTTCCGTTCTCTCCGCGCCGGTTCACGAACGTGCAGGCGATCGATCTTGCCGCGAAGCTCGCCGCGCTCGCGCCGGATCCGCTCGGCAAAGTGCTCTTCGCCCCCGGCGGCACCCTCGCGATCGGCATGGCGCTGAAGCTCGCGCGGCTCGCGACGGGCCGGCACAAGACGCTCTCGCTCTGGGACAGCTTCCATGGCGCGTCGCTCGACGCGATCTCGATCGGCGGCGAAGCGCTCTTTCGCAAAGGCATCGGGCCGTTGCTGCCAGGCACCGAGCACGCGCCGCCCTGCGACCCGCGCGCTTGCCGGTTCGGCTGCGGCGGCACGTGCACGGCGCAGTGCGCCGAGTACCTCGATTACGTGCTCGGCAAGGAAGAGGACGTCGGCGCCGTCGTCATCGAAACGGTGCGTTGTACCGACGTGCAGATCCCGCCACCCGACTACTACCGGATCGTGCGTGACGCGTGCGACCGCCACGGCGCGCTGCTGATCCTCGACGAAGTGCCGATCTGCCTCGGCCGCACCGGACGGATGTTCGCGTTCGAGCACTACGGGATCGTTCCGGACATGGTGGTTCTCGGCAAGGGCCTCGGCGGCGCGGTGTTCCCGATGGCGGCGCTCATCGCGCGCCGCGATCTCGACGTCGCCGCCGACCGCGCGCTCGGCCATTACACGCACGAGAAGAGCTCCGTGGGAAGCGCCGCCGCGCTTGCGACGCTCGAAGTCATCGACAACGAGCGGCTGCTCGAGCGCGCACAGACGCTGGGCAAGCAGGCGCTCGCCCGAATGCGCGATCTCCAGCAGCGGCACCCGCTCATTGCGGACGTCCGCGGCCTCGGCCTGCTGCTCGGGATCGAGCTCGCGCGCGACGGCATGCCCGCGCGGCGCGAAGCGGAACAGGTGATGTATCACTGTCTTGCCCACGGCCTGTCGTTCAAGGTGGGTCAAGGCAACGTGTTGACGCTCTCGCCACCGCTGGTCATCACGGCGGCCGAGCTCGACGCGGCGTTCGACATTCTGGACGGCGCGCTTTCCGCCGTCGCGGCGGGCGAGGACTAGGCGCGGCTCGTGCAAACGCTGCTCAACCTGCTCGCCGGCGTATCGCTGCTCGTCTGGGGCACGCACATCGTCCGCGTCGACATCCTGCGGCTCTTCGGCGGGTCGCTGCGGCGTTTGCTGCGCGTGAGCGTCGCCAATCCCGTCCGCGCGTTCTTCGCCGGCGTCGGGATCACCGCGCTGATCCAGAGCAGCACGGCGACCGCGCTGATCGTCGCGGCATTCGCCGGCCAGAACCTCATCGGCACCGCGCAGGCGCTCGCCGTGATGCTCGGCGCGGACGTCGGGACGTCGCTCGTCACCGTCGTGCTGTCGTTCAACCTGTCGTGGCTCTCGCCGCTGCTGATCTTCGTCGGCGTCGTGCTGTACCTGTCGCGGCGCTCCGAGCCCATCGGCAGGTTCGGCCGCGTGCTGATCGGGCTGGGCCTGATCATCTTCGCGTTGCAGTGGATCTCCGTCGGCGCGAAGCCCTTCGTCGAGGCGGCCGGCGTCCAGGTGATCTTCGCGTCGCTCACCGGCGACGTGGTGCTCGACATGATCGTCGCCGCGATCTTCACGATGCTCTGCTACTCGAGCCTCGCCGTCGTGCTCGTCGTCGCGACACTCGCGTCGCTGCACGTGATCGCGCTTCCCGTCGCGCTGGGGCTCGTCCTCGGCGCGAATCTCGGCAGCGGTCTCCTGGGCATGCTGTCGACGCTCAAGGCCTCGCCGGAGGCGCGCCGCGTGACGCTCGGCAACTTCCTCTTCAAGCTGATCGGCTGCCTCGCGCTGGCGCCGTTCCTCGGGCACGTCGAGCCGCTCGATCGCCTCGCTCGATCTCGTTCCCGCGCGCGAGGTCGTGCTCTTCCACTTCGGCTTCAAC
Source organism: uncultured beta proteobacterium (assembly GCA_963742965.1). Taxonomy (GTDB): domain Bacteria; phylum Pseudomonadota; class Gammaproteobacteria; order Burkholderiales; family Casimicrobiaceae; genus CAIWHR01. The sequence goes on from CAVUOC010000005.1 coordinate 102,218, forward strand.
GTCGCGCTCGCCATCGCGTTCATCTTTTTCACCGCGCCGATCGCGCGAATCGCGGAGCGGCTGCTCCCCGCCAAGCCGATCAGCGACGATCCGGCGAAGCCGCGCTACCTCGACGCCTCGGCGCTCGACACGCCGACGCTCGCGATCTCGTGCGCGGCGCGCGAGGCGCTGCGCATCGGCGACGTCATCGCGCAGATGCTGAACGGAATGCTCACGGTGCTCAAGTTCAACGATCGCGTGCTCGCCGAGCGGCTCCGCAAGATGGACGACATCGTCGACGACCTGTACACGGCGGTGAAGCTCTACCTGACGCAGATCTCGCGCGAGGCGCTCGAGGAGAGCGAAGGCCGGCGCTGGACCGACATCGTCTCGTTCACGATCAACATGGAGCAGGTCGGCGACATCATCGAGCGAATCATCACCGACATCGAGGACAAGAAGATCGACAAGGGCCGGAGCTTCTCCGAGGCGGGGCTCGCCGAGATCGTCGACCTGCACGGGCGGCTCATCGCCAACCTGCAGCTCGGCTTCGCCGTGTTCCTGAACGGCGACCTGAAGAGCGCGCAGGAGCTCCTCGCGCAGAAGGTGCTGTTCCGCGACCTCGAGCGCGCGTACGCGAACACGCATCTCGAGCGGCTCGCCGGCCAGACGATGGAGAGCATCGAGACCTCGTCGCTGCACCTCGACCTGATCGCCGATCTGCGCCGGATCAACTCGCACGTCTGCTCGATCGCCTACCCGATCCTCGAGCAGGCCGGGGTGCTCGCCAAGACGCGCTTGAAGCAGCCCGATCCCGTCCCGGCGAGCGGCGCTGATGACGACCGCCACGCTCGCTGCGCTCGCTGCCCCCCGCGGGGGCCGGTCAGCGCCCTTCGGGCGGCCGCGCGGGCGCTGAGCCGACGCCGATGCCCGCGCCCGAGCTCAGCTTCGGCATCACGCTCGCCGTCCTCGCCGCGGGCTTCCTGCACGCGGGCTGGAATGCGCTGCTCAAATCCGCGCCCGGCGGCGATCCGCTGCTCGACACGGCCACCGTCGTCGTGGGCTCCGCACTGTGGGGACTCCTCGTCATTCCCTTCGCGGGCCTGCCCGACGCGGCGGCATGGAAGTTCATCGGCGGCCTCGGCGATCATTCACTGGGCGTACTACATCACGCTCGCGCACGCGTACCGCACGGGCGACCTGTCGTTCGCCTACCCGCTGATGCGCGGGACGGCGCCGCTCCTCGCGGCGGTGCTCGGGATCGTGTTCCTGCGCGAGTGGCCGACGCCGCAGGCCGCGCTCGGCATCGCGCTGATCTGCCTCGGCATCGTCAGCATCGCGTTCGTTCGCCGCGAGGCGCATCCGCGGGCCGCGCTGCTGTTCGCGCTCGCCAATGCGGCGATCATCGCCGTCTACACGCTGATCGACGGCGCCGGCGCGCGCGCGTCGGGCAACGCCGGCAGCTACGTCGCCTGGCTCACGTTCCTCGAGGCGATTCCGTTCCTCGTCTGGATCCGCGCGCGCAAGGGCGCCGCGGCGGTCGGCTACATCGCGCGCGGCTGGCGCCGCGGCATCATCGGAGGTGCGGCGAGCCTCGGCGCCTACGGGATCGTGCTCTGGGCGATGACGCGCGCTCCGGTCGCCGCGGTCGCGGCGCTGCGCGAAACCTCGGTGCTGTTCGCGGCGCTGATCGGCGCGATCTGGCTCAAGGAAGGCTTCGGCCTGCCGCGTCTCGCCGGCGCGGCAAGCGTGGTTGCCGGCGTCGCGGCGCTCAAGCTCTGAGGAAACGACGCGTCGTCGCTCGAGCGCTTGACGCGATGACATGGCGCACTTCCCGACCCACGCGCGCGTCGTGATCGTCGGCGGCGGCATCGTCGGCGCGTCGACCGCGTATCACCTGGCGAAGCTCGGCGTGAAGGACGTCGTGCTGCTCGAGCAGGGCAAGCTGACGTGCGGCACGACGTGGCACGCGGCCGGTCTCGTCGGACAAACGCGGGCGACGCGCAACGCGACGCGAATGAGCCGCTACGGGATCGAGCTCTATTCGTCGCTCGAGAAAGAGACCGGCCTCGCCACCGGCTGGAAGCAATGCGGCAGCCTGAACGTCGCGAAGACGCCGGAACGATTGACGCTGATGAAGCGGCAGATGGCGCGCGCGAAGAGCTTCGGCATCGAGTTCGAGTTCATCTCGCCAGCCGAAGCCGGAAAGCGCGTGCCGATCCTGCGCACCGACGATCTTGCCGGCGCCGTCTGGATTCCCGGGGACGGCAAGGCGAATCCCACCGATCTCACCCAATCGCTCGCGAAGGGCGCGCGGATGCGCGGCGCGCTGATCGTCGAGGGCGTCCGGGTCACCGGCGTGAACGCTGCGCAGCGGCCGCGTCGCGGGCGTCGAGCTGGAAATCCGCCGATGGCGAAGGGACGATCGCGTGCGAGACGCTCGTCAATTGCGCGGGGCAGTGGTCGCGCGCGTTCGGCCGCCTTGCCGGCGTCACGGTTCCGCTCTACGCCGCCGAGCACTTCTACCTCGTCACGAAGCCGATCGCCGGCGTCTCGCCCGACATGCCCGTCATACGCGATCCGGACGGCTATCTCTATTACAAGGAGGAAGTCGGCGGCATCGTGATGGGCGGCTTCGAGCCGAAGGCCAAGCCGTGGAACGTCGACCCGATTCCCGAGGGCTTCGAATTCCAGCTGCTGCCCGAGGACTGGGACCACTTCGAAATCCTGATGAGCAACGCGATCCACCGCACGCCGTGCCTCGAAACGGCCGAGGTGAAGCTGCTGCTCAATGGGCCGGAAAGCTTCACGCTCGACGGCAACTTCATTCTTGGCGAAGCACCGGAGCTCGCGGGATTCTTCGTCTGCGCGGGATTCAACTCGGCCGGGATCGCGAACGCCGGCGGCGCCGGGCGGCTCGTCGCCGAGTGGATCGTCGAGGGCGACGCGCCGCTCGACCTGTGGGACGTCGACGCGCGCCGCTTCGCGTCGTTCCACGCCAATCGCCGGCACCTCGCCGATCGCACCGTCGAGTCGCTCGGCCTGCACTACGCGATGCGCTGGCCGCGCGAGGAGCTCGAGACCGTCCGGCCGCTGCGCCGCTCGCCGCTCTACGACCGGCTCGCCGCGAAGGGCGCGGTGTTCGGCAGCAAGATGAACTGGGAGCGCGCGAACTACTTCCTGCCGGCGGGCGCCGCGCGGCCGCCGTACACGCTGGGCACGCCCGGATGGCTCCCGTACGTTCTCGACGAGCAACGCGCGTGCCGCGAGGATGCGGTCGTCTTCGACCAGACGTCGTTCTCCAAGTTCGTGCTCAAAGGTCGCGATGCGCTCAACGTGTTGCAGCGGCTGTGCGCGAACGAGATCGACGTCGCCGTGGGCAGGATGGTCTACACGGCGATGCTCAATGCGCGCGGCGGCTTCGAGAGCGATCTCACGATCGTTCGGACTCGGCCCCGCCGAGTTCTTCATCATCACCGGCTCCGCGCAGACGACGCGCGATTTCGCGTGGATCGAGCGCGCGATTCGCGCCGACGAGCATGCCGCGCTCGTCGACGTCACCAACGCGTATTCGGTGATCTCGGTGATGGGACCGAAGGCCGAGGCGCTGCTCAACCGCGTCTCGCCCGACGACCTCTCGAAGACCGGCATGCCGTTCTCCACGACGAAGATGATCGACGTCGGCTACGCGCGCGTTCGCGCCGCGCGGATGAGCTACGTCGGCGGACCCGGCTACGAGCTCTACGTGTCGACCGACCAGTGCGTGACGCTCTACGAAGCGCTGTGGAGCGTCGGCGGCGAGCTCGGGCTCCGCGACGCGGGCTACTACACGATCGACGCGCTGCGGATCGAGGCCGGCCGCCGCGCGTGGGGCGCCGAGCTCTCGCCCGACGAAACGCCGTGGGAAGCGGGACTCGGCTACGCGGTGAAGATGGACAAGCCGGCGCACTTCATCGGCCGCGACGCGCTTGCGAAGCAGCAGGCCGCAGGCGTCAGGAAGCGTCTGGTCATGTTCACGTTCGACGACCCCGCCGCGTTTCCGTGGGGCGGCGAGCCGATCCTGATGAACGGCACGGAATGTCGGCGAGCTCACATCGGCCGGCTACAGCCGCAAGCTCGGACGCGCGGTCGCAATGGGTTATGCGCGCGCGGAGGACATGCTCACCGACGAGATCGTGCTCGGCGCCGAATATCGAGTCGACATCGCCGGCGAGCATTTCGCGGTGACGCCGCACCTCAAGCCGATCTAGCGCGACGAAACTGCGCGACCCCGCCTACTTCGGCGGCGGCGCCGGGAACGTCACGTACGGCGGCTGGCGGCTCCTTGTCGGGCGGCACGTACGCGGGCGCGGGCTGGCCGCCCGGGCCCAGGTAGACGATGAAGCGGTAGAGCGCGCGCAGGTCTGCTTCGGTCATCTCGCGCAACGTGAACCACGGCATCGGCGGGCGCAGCTCCGACGTCCTCGCGAACTGCAGCCACTGCGCTTCCGACATCTTGCCGACTCTTTCGCGAAGGTTCGACGCGTAGGTCGTCCCCCACGGCCCGCGCCAGCCCAGCGTGTCGCCCGTCAGCCACAGGTTCTCGGGCACCTTGCCGGCGGACAACAGGTAGCCCGGCGTATGGCAGTCGTTGCAGCCCGCGATCTTCGACAGGTAGCGGCCGCGCTCGACCGCGGCGGAACCCTTCGACGTTGCTTTGGCCGTTGCCGCTGCCGGCTTGGGCGCGGAGGTTTGAGCGACGGTCGCGCCAGGCAGCACGAGGGCCAACGCCGCGGCGAGCGCGAGCGAAACGACAGCGCGTCTGCATTGCAATATCTCCTTTCAGCGATTTGATTGGCGCCGACAGCCGGAGCAAATCCCGGTGAGCGAAGCGTGCGACTCGAGTGGAGCGACGTGTCGCGGCCGCCATTTTCAACGCAGCGACCGGACCCGGTCAACCGCCAGATGCGCGGATTTGTGTTAGCGTCGTCGCTGCATTCGCGCACTCGCGAGGCTAGTCATCGTGATGTCGCACCGATTCACCACGCCGCCGCGGCGCGGCCGGACGCCGTCGAAGCCCGGGGTCGTCACCGCCCAGGTGCAAAGCCTTACGCGCGGCCTCAACATCCTCGAGGCGCTGGCGAGCGCCGAGGCCGGGATCTCGCTGACCGACATCGCGCAGCGCGTCGATCTGCCGCCGTCGACCACGCACCGGCTGCTCTCGACGCTCGAGAAGATGGGCTACGTCTACCAGGCGGGCGATCTCGGTCACTGGTACGTCGGGCTGCAGGCGTTCACGGTCGGCGCCGGGTTCCTCGCCAATCGCGATTTCGTCGGCCAGAGCCACGTCTACATGCGGCGGCTGATGGAGCAATCGGGCGAGACGGCGAATCTCGCGATTCTCGACGGCACCGAGGCGGTGTTCATCGCGCAGGTCCAGTGCCGCGAGATGATGCGCATCCTGGTGAAGCTCGGCAGCCGCGTTCCGCTGCACGCTTCGGGCGTCGGCAAGGCGATCTTCGCCGCGCTTCCCGACGAGCAGATCGACGCCATCCTCAAGGTCAAGGGATTGCCGCGCATCACCGACCACACGATCGTCGCGCCCGAGACGATGTGGGCGGCGCTCAAGGTGATCCGGCAGCGCGGCTACTCGTTCGACGACGAGGAGCACGCGCCGGGCACGCGCTGCGTCGCGGCGACGATCTACGACGAGCATGCGGAGCCGCTGGGGGCGATCTCGCTCGCAGGACCGGCGTCGCGCCTTCCCGACGAGCGCATCAGGCAGCTCGGTCCGATCGTCGCGCATATCGCCGAAGAGCTCACGCACAGGCTCGGCGGCCGCTGGCCGCATCCGCACTGAAGCGGCGCGGCTGCTGGCGCAAGCCGGACGACAAGCTCAACGGCCAGCTGAGCTGCACGGGTCTGGCGCCCCGCCAGTGCCCAGCCCCGTCAGGATCGATTCGCTCCATCCGACGGGCCAGGGGATCGAAGGGCACATGACGGGCAGCGGCGGTAACGGCTGCACGGTGTCGTTCCACTTTGCCGCGGTCCAGAACGTGAACAACTGACGCTGGAAACGCGGGACTCGACCCTCCGATGCGCGCCGTGAGGCCGCAGCGGAGCGGTCGGCGCCGACCTACCGCTTTGCTTCCATCGCCGCGGCGCGCCGGGCGAGATCGGGGTTCGGCGCCGGCTTCCAGTCCGCCATCAGCGCTTCGATCGCCGCGAAATCGTTGCAGGCGAGCACCATGTCGCAGCCGGCGGCGACCGAGGCGCTCGCGCGCGCGACGATGTCTCCGGCGCCAAGCGCAGCGGCCATCCCGAGGTCATCGGAGAAAACGAGACCGTCGAAGCCGAGACGCTCGCGCAGCATATCCTGCAGCCACTTGCGCGAATAGCCGGCGGGCGCTTCGTCGACCGCAGGGTAGACGACGTGCGCGGGCATGACCGCTTCGAGCCCGCACTGGATCAACGCGGCGAACGGCACGAGGTCGGCCGCCGCGATGTCGGCGAGCGGGCGCGGGTCGACGGGCATCTCGGTGTGCGAGTCGGCGGCGACGAACCCGTGCCCCGGAAAGTGCTTGCCGACTGCCGCCATGCCGGCGGCAGCGCAGGCCGCGATGCAACGCCGCCGCCAGATGCGCGACGGCGTTCGGGTTGCGGTGAAACGCGCGATCTCCGATGACCGTGCTCGGGCCGTGATCGACGTCGAGCACGGGCGTGAAGCTGAAATCGACTCCGTGCCCGGCGAGCTCGCTCGCCAACGTGCGCCCGAGGCGCGTCGCCTCGCGCGCCGCGCCCGCAACGTCGCGGTCCCACATTTCGCCCAGCGTGCGCATCGGCGGAATCGGCGTGAAGCCGTCGCGAAAGCGCTGCACGCGCCCGCCTTCGTGATCGACGGCGATGAGCGGCGCCGGCGTGCGCAGCGTGCGGATCGACGCGGTCAAATCCCGCAGCTGCGCGCACGTCTCGAAATTGCGCGCGAACAGGATGACGCCGCCGACGAGCGGATGAGCGAGGCGCTCGCGATCGGCGGCGGTGAGCGCGACGCCTTCGATCCCCACGAAGGCGGGACCGCGGGGCCGATCGATCACCCGGCCGCCTCGCGCAGCAGCGCCTTCATCTGGCGAACCGCCTCCCTCAACCCGACGAACACCGCGCGCGACACGATCGCGTGCCCGATGTGGAGCTCGCGCACGCCGGGCAGCGCCGCGACCGGCTGCACGTTGAAGTAGTTGAGCGCGTGCCCCGCGTTGAAGCGCATGCCGCGCTCGCGCACCGCCTCTCCGGCGACGCGGATCTTCGCGAGCTCCTCGACGACGGCGGCGCTTTCCGGATCGCGCCCCTTCGCGTGGAACGCGTGCGCGTACGGTCCCGTGTGGATCTCGCAAACCCTCGCGCCGACGCGTGCCGCGGCGTCGACCTGCCGGACGTCCGGGTCGATGAAGACGCTCACCTTGATGCCCGCCTCGGCGAGGCGCGTCACCGCGTCGCTGATCTTCGCTTCCTGCGACGCGACGTCGAGGCCTCCCTCGGTCGTGATCTCGTGCCGTCCCTCCGGCACGAGCATCGCCATCTCGGGCTTCAGGCGCGCAGCGATGTCGATCATCTCGGCGGTGGCCGCCATCTCGAGGTTCAACTTGATGTGGACCATTTCGCGCAAGCGGCGCACGTCGTCGTCGCGGATGTGACGCCGGTCCTCGCGCAAGTGAACGGTGATGCCGTCGGCGCCGCCCAGGTGCGCCTCGACGGCGGCCCACAGAGGATCGGGCTCGTACGTGCGGCGCGCTTCGCGCAGCGTGGCCACGTGGTCGATGTTGACACCGAGCTCAATCACGGCGGTGGCTCCCCTCTTCGCGCTTCGAGTCGAGCGCCTGCAGGTCCTGGACGACGCGGCGGCTCTCCACGCCGCGCTGCTCGAGATAATGGTCCAGCACGTCTCGCATCAGCCGCTTCGCCTCCGCCGCGGTCTCCGCGTCGACGTAGCGGCCGTCGGCGAGCGCCAGCAGCGTCGCGCCGCGCACCAGCGGCAGCCGCACGCCGGGCGCGGGCGGCGCAAGCCGAGGCCCGCGATCGAAAGCGTAATGGTACCTTGCGGACGGATCGATCGGGCCGCCGGTGTCGGCGTCGCGCACGAGCGGCAACGCGTACCCGAGCTCGGTGAGCAGCGTCAGCTCGAAGCGGCGCAGCACCGGCGCCTGCTCGGCGCCCGCCGCAAGATCGCCGAGCGCGGATTCGTAGCTCGCGAACAGCCGCGGATGCGGGTCCTCGCGCGGCAGCAGCTTGAGCAGGAGCTCGTTCAGATAGAACCCGCACAGGAGCGCTGCGCCGCCGACGAGCGGAAGACCGCCCCGCCATTCGGCCTTGACCAGCGTCTTGAGCTCCTGCTGCCCGGCCCACGAGAGAAGCAGCGGCTGGAACCCCTGGAGCAGTCCGCGCAGCTCCGAGCGCGGCCGCTTGGCGCCGCGCGCGACCATCGCGACGCGACCGTGATCCGCGGTGAACGCCTCGACGATGAGGCTCGATTCGCGATACGCATAGGTGTGCAGCACGAACGCCGGCTGGTCGTCGCGGCGCTGCGGTTGCGAGCGGGTAGCCATCCGATGATTGCCGCGCGCTCAATAACCGAACCGCGTCAGCAGCGCTTCGTCGTCGGCCCAGCCGCGCTTGACGCGCACCTGGACCTCGAGGAACACAGGCCCGCCGAACATCCGCTCCATGTCGGCGCGCGCCGCCGACGCGATCGCTTTCATCTGCGCGCCGCCGGCGCCCAGCAGGATCCCGCGCTGATTGTCGCGATCGACATAGATCGTCGCGTGGATCCGGCGAAGGTCGCCTTCCTGCGCGAACCGCTCGATCACGACCGTCGTCGCATAGGGGACCTCTTCGCCGAGGAGCCTGAAGATCTTCTCGCGGACGAACTCGGAGGCGAGGAAGCGCTCGTCGCGGTCGGTGATCGCGTCGGCGTCGAACAGCGCGGCGCCGGCCGGCAGGAGCTTGCGGGCTTCCGAGAGGAGCGCGGCGAAGCCCTCCCCGCTCTCCGCGCTCAACGGAACGATCGCGGCAAAGGGACGGAGCGCGGCGAGCTCCGCCATCTGCGGCAGCAACGGATCGCGGTCCTTCAGTCGATCGAGCTTGTTCTGCACGACGATCGCCGGCGTGGCTTTCGGCAGCAGCCCGATCACCGCGCGATCCGCGTCCGTCGTGCGTCCCGCCTCGACGAGGACGATCGCGGCGTCGACGTCGGCGATGCTCTGGCTCACCGTCCTGTTCATCCGGTCGTTCAATCGCGAGCGGTGCTTCGTCTGGAATCCCGGCGTGTCGACGAGCACGAACTGCGTGTCCGGCGTGCTCACGATTCCGCTCACGCGATGGCGGGTCGTCTGCGCCTTGCGCGAGGTGATCGTCACGCGCGCGCCGACCAGGCGGTTGACGAGCGTCGACTTGCCGACATTGGGCCGGCCGACGATCGCGACGAGGCCGCACCGAAAATCGTCCGCCCCGCGATCAGCCACGGCGTCCGGCGCCGGATTGCGCGATCGCTGCCGCATAGGCGCGCTCTGCGGCAGCCTGCTCCGCGGCGCGCCGGCTGGGCCCATCCGCCGTCGCGGCGATGCCGAGCGCAGGGATTCGGCACTCGATCGTGATCGTCTGCGCGTGCGCCTCGCCGGCCAGCGCAGTCACCGCGTATTCCGGGACAGGCATCCGCCGCGCCTGCAGCCACTCCTGCAGGCGCGTCTTCGCATCCTTCGAGAGCGCGGCGGGATCGAGACTCTCCCACTCGGCGGCGTAGATGCGCAGGATCGCCGCGCGAGCGGCTTCGTAACCACCGTCGACGAAGACGGCGCCGAAGACCGCCTCGAGGGCGTTGGCGAGGATCGCCGACCGGCCGACCTGGCCGCTCTTCAACATCGCGTCCCCCAGAAGGACCTCTTTCGGCAGCGACGTCCCCAGCGCAAGCCGCGCCAGCGTCTCGCCATTGACGAGATTTGCCCGCAGGCGCGTGAGCTTGCCCTCCGGAAGCGACGGGAAGCGCTCGAACAGCGCCTCCGCGATCACGCAACCCAGCACGGCGTCGCCGATGAACTCCAGCCGCTCGTTGTGGGGCGTGCCGAAGCTGCGGTGAGTCAGCGCCTGGCGAACGAGCTCCGGCTGCCGGAACGCGAACCCGAGTTCGTCAGCGAGCGCGATGGGCGGCGTCCTCGACCGGTCGGCGCACGGGGAAGCGGCCCGCGTCAACGGGTGGCGGTCGCCTCGAAATCGAGCAGCAGGCTCGCATTTCCGACGAGCGGCAGCTTGCGCGTCCAGCTCGCGCTCGCGGTGACCTCGTTCTTGTTCTTGACGACGTCGACGTCCTTGCCGGTCACCGACTCGATGTAGCCGGCATCGGCACGCTTCTGGAATGCCGAGCGGATCTCCGCCGGCGAATCGACGTTCTTCGCGTCGTAGAGCGCATCATGAAGGGCCTTGGTCACCGAGTAGTACTCGATGTACGCGGGCGTCACGCGAAATCCGATCATCACGCAAATCACGACCACCGTCGCGACGAACAGGAACCCAATCATCGACAACCCGCGCTGCCGCACTCGCTCCCGCATCGTTCCTCCCTATCGAATCCCGCTGCCGACGCGCTTGAACATGAAGCCCGAAATGTCGTCCCAGTTGAACCAGACGAAGAACGCGCGCCCCCGGAGGTGGTCGTCCGGCACGAAGCCCCAGTACCGGCCGTCGTCGCTGCGATCGCGATTATCGCCCATCACGAAATAGTTTCCGGCCGGCACCTTGCACGTGAATTCGCTGCCGTCGGGATTGTATTCGCAGTTTTCACGCGCGGGAAACGCGCGCACCTGGCCGGGGCTCACCGACGCCATCGCCGGGTCGACTGCCGCGAGGTGAGCCTTGGGCCCGCGTCCCGTGTCGACGGTCTCCTCGAACTGGTTCATCGTCTCGAAGCGCAGGGCCTCGAGGTAGCTGTACGTTCCCTCCGGCTTCTGCGGCCAGGGCACGCCGTTGACCGTGAGGCGCTTGTCCTTGTAGACGACCGTGTCCCCCGGCACGCCGATCACCCGCTTGATGAAGTCCTGGGACGGATTGAGCGGATAGCGGAAGACCACGACATCGCCGCGCACCGGGTCGGCGAGCGGGACCACCTTCTGCTCGATGATCGGCAGCCGCAGCCCGTAGGCGAACTTGTTGACGAGGATGAAATCGCCGACTTCGAGCGTGGGCCGCATCGAGGAGGACGGGATCTTGAACGGCTCGGCGACGAACGAGCGCAGCAGGAACACGATCAGCAGCACCGGAAAGAAGCTCTTCGGGTACTCGATCCACCACGGCTCCCGCGCGTCCGGCGCGCGGTGCCTGGCGAAATACAGCTTGTCCGCGAGCGCGATCACGCCGGTCGCGACCGTCGCAACGAACAGGATCAACGCGAAGTTCATGGCCGGTGCATTCGTTCTTGGTTCTGGGCGATGCCGCGCCGGGCACCGTCGGGGTCTTTCGTCCCGCAGTCCGCATTGTCCCATGGCGCGGCCCGGTGACGCTGCGGCGGCGGCGCGGCCGGCGGCCGGGAATCGGCGGGCCGTCGGAAAGAGCTCACTTGTCGCCGACCTGAAGGATGGCGAGGAATGCCTCCTGCGGAATCTCGACGCTGCCGACGGCCTTCATCCGCTTCTTTCCGGCCTTCTGCTTCTCGAGCAGCTTCTTCTTGCGCGTGATGTCCCCGCCGTAGCACTTGGCGAGCACGTTCTTGCGCATCGCCTTGATCGTCTCGCGCGCGATGATCTGCGCGCCGATCGACGCCTGGACGGCGACGTCGAACATCTGCCGCGGAATGAGCTTGCGCATCTTCTCGACGACCTCGCGGCCGCGGTAGGTCGCGACCGACCGATGGACCATCACCGACAGCGCGTCGACGCGCTCGCCGTTGATGAGGATGTCGAGCTTGACGACGTCCGCCGGGCGAAATTCCTTGAACTCGTAGTCGAGCGACGCGTAGCCGCGCGACACCGACTTCAGCCGGTCGAAGAAGTCCATCACGACCTCGGCGAGCGGCAGCTCGTACGTGAGCATCACCTGGCGGCCGAGGTACTGCATGTTCTTCTGCGTGCCGCGCCGCTCGGTGGCGAGCGTGATCACCGGTCCGACATATTGCTGCGGCATCAGGATCGTCGCCGTGATGACGGGCTCGCGGATCTCCTCGACGCGCGAGAGATCGGGAAGCTTCGACGGGTTCTCGATCTCGATGAGCGTGCCGTCGCGCAGCAGCACCTGGTAGATGACGGTGGGCGCCGTCGTGATCAGGTCCATGTCGTATTCGCGCTCGAGCCGCTCCTGCACGATGTCCATGTGCAGCAGGCCGAGGAAGCCGCAGCGGAAGCCGAACCCCAGAGCCTGCGAGACTTCCGGCTCGTAGTGAAGCGACGCGTCGTTCAGCTTGAGCTTGTCGAGCGCGTCGCGCAGCGCCTCGTACTGGTTCGACTCGATCGGATAGAGCCCCGCGAAGACCTGCGGCTTGACGTCCTTGAATCCCGGCAGCGCCGAGGCGGCCGGCCGCGACGCCAGCGTGACCGTGTCGCCGACCTTCGCCGCGTGGATCTCCTTGATTCCGGCGATGATGAACCCCACCTCGCCGGCCGACAGCGAGTCGCGGGCAATCGCTTTCGGCGTGAACACGCCGACCTGCTCGCAGTTGTAGGCGGCGTCCGCCGCCATCAGCAGGATCTTGTCGCGCGGCTTGAGCGTCCCCTGCATCACCCGCACCAGCATCACGACGCCGACGTAGTTGTCGAACCACGAATCGATGATGAGCGCCTGCAGCGGGAGATCGGGGTCTCCCTTCGGCGCCGGGATCCGCGCGATCACCGCTTCGAGGATGTCGTCGATCCCTTCGCCCGTCTTCGCGCTCGCCCGCAGCGCATCGTGCGCGGGAATGCCGATGATGTCCTCGATCTCCTCGATCACGCGGTCGGGCTCGGCGGAGGGCAGGTCGATCTTGTTCAGCACGGGCACCACGGTGACGCCCTGCTCGATCGCCGTGTAGCAGTTGGCGACGGTCTGGGCTTCCACGCCCTGCGAGACGTCGACGACGAGCAGCGCTCCCTCGCACGCGGCGAGCGATCGCGACACCTCGTAGGCGAAGTCGACGTGCCCCGGCGTGTCGATCAGGTTCAGGTTGTAGACCCGTCCGTCGCGCGCCGTGTAGGAGAGCGCGGCGGTCTGCGCCTTGATCGTGATTCCGCGCTCGCGCTCGAGCTCCATCGAGTCGAGGACCTGCTCGCCCATCTCGCGCTCGGCGAGACCGCCGCAGCGCTGGATGAAGCGGTCTGCGAGCGTCGATTTGCCGTGATCGATGTGCGCGATGATCGAAAAGTTGCGGATGAGCTCCACAGCGGGTGGCCGGTAGCACGCGGGCAAAACAAAGGGGCACCGGAATAGTGCCCCTGTCCCGCACGAATCGTGTTGAATTTTAGCGGATTTCAGCCGCCGGCGCGACCTCGGCTCGCGGCCGCGCCGGACGCCGCGAACGCCGCCGCGACGCGCGCCGCGTCGAGACGGTGCCGGCAGAGCTCCGCACCGCTGCCCGGATCGCCGGCGAACAGCACCGGGACGTCGTCGCCGTACGCAGCCTCGAGCGCCGGATCGCGTCGACGTCCACGACCCGGATCGGCGCGCCGTGCGCGTCAGCGATCGGCCGGAGCGCGGCGAGCATCTCGTCGCAGAGGTGGCAGTAGGCGCGGGAGAGAAGGGTGAGCGTCATCCACTGCTCGCGTTCGCCGCTCACCCCCGGCCTACTCCCCGCCGTTGTTCAGCTTGAGCGTCGCGAAGAATTCCTGGTCGCCGCGCTTGAGCCGCAGCGTCACCGATGCGCCCTTTTCGAGCTTCGACAGCAGCGAGTTGACCTGCTCCGCGCTCTTCGCGTCGGTCGTCTGGCCCTTGCTCACGACGGCGAGGATGACGTCGCCGGGCTGCACGTTGCCGCGCACGGGTCCCGACATGTCCTCGATCAGGACGCCGCTCTTCAGGTCGAGCTCCTTCTTCTGATCGTCGGTCAGATCCGACAGGACGAGGCCCATCCGGTTCGGCTTCGCCTTTTCCTTCGGCGCCGGGGTGCTGCGACGCGCGGGCGTCGCCGCCGGCTCGTCCTTCATCTCGGCAACCGTCACCGCGACGTCGCGCTGGGCGCCTTTGCGCCACACGGTGAGCGTCACCTTGGTGCCGGGCTTCACCATCGTCACGATCCGCGGCAATTCCGAGGAGCTGCGCACTTCGCGGCCGTCGACCTTGACGATGATGTCGCCCGCTTCCACGCCGGCCTTCTCCGCGGGTCCGCCCTTTTCGACGGAGTTGACGAGCGCGCCCATCGCCTTCGGCAGGCCGAACGACTCCGCGGTCTCCTTGGTCACCTCGGTGATCTGCACGCCGATGCGCCCGCGCGTCACCCGCCCCTTCTCCTTGAGCTGCGCGACGCTGTTCATCGCGAGATCGATGGGGATCGCGAACGACAATCCCATGTAGCCGCCGGTGCGCGAGAAGATGAGCGAGTTGATGCCGACGACTTCGCCTTTGAGGTTGAACAGCGGGCCTCCCGAGTTTCCGGGGTTGACGGCAGCGTCGGTCTGGATGAAAGGCACGAGGTTTTCCTGCGGCAGGTCGCGTCCTTTCGCGCTGACGATCCCCGCGGTCATCGTGTTCTCGAGGCCGAACGGCTTGCCGATCGCAACGACCCATTCTCCGACCTTGAGCTTCTCCGGGTCGCCGATCGTGACCTTCGGCAGGTCCTTCGCCTCGATCTTCAGCAGCGCGACGTCGGTGCGCTTGTCGGCGCCGATGACCTTCGCCTTGAATTCGCGCTTGTCGGACAGCTTGACGCTCACTTCGTCGGCGCCGTCGACGACGTGCGCATTGGTGATCAGGTACCCGTCGCTCGAGATGATGAAGCCCGAGCCGACCGATTGCTGCTCGAATTCGCGCTCGGGCGCGCCGCGCGGGCGCGGGATCTGCCCGAAGCGGCGGAAGAACTCGTAGAAGGGGTCGTCCTCGGAGAGCTCCGGCATCCGCGGATCGGCGCGCGCGCTGCGTGACGTCGATGCTGACGACCGCCGGCCCCTGCTTGTCGTAGAGCTCGGTGAAGTCCGGGAGCACCGTCATTCGGGCTTGCGCCGCGGCGGGCTCGGCTACGGCGACGAGCGTTGCGCAGACCGCCGCGAACGCGGCGGCGTTGAGATACGCGCGGAAGGTCTGGAAACATCATGTTGAGTCTGCCTCTTTGCTTGACGAGGAAAGCTGTTCGGCCGCCCGGCGGCTGCTAACGGCGCGCCACGGAATTCGCGATCTGGCGCAGCGTGAGCGCGGGAACCTGGCCCAGCACGGTCACGAGGTTGTCGTCGACCTGCCGGCTGTAGACATTGAGTCCGTTCTGCGCAGAGAAGCCGTTCGGCGGTGGCGCCGCGCGTCCCGGCTCGACGAACACCGAGACGGCGACCAGGCCGTCGGAATAGACGAGGTGCGCAACCTTGCGCGAGCTCTGCACGCGGCGGTACCCGTCGACGATCTTCACGAACCCCGGCGGTATCCGGGTGACGATCCAGCCCGTCTCCTCGGTTTGCGACTCGGCCTTGCCCGACTGCCGGATCTTCCATCCGGCCGGAGCCTCCGGCCACGTCGGCTTGACCATCTGCGGATCGATTTTCGCGCCGATCGTCACTTCGCTGAAAACGAACTGCTCGAGCACGCCGTTGTTCTCGTCGACCACGCGCGCCTTGAGGATCAGCCCGGTTGCAACGTCGGTCCAGAACTTGTGGCCGTAGCGCAGCCCGTCTTTCGGCTCGAATACCCACGCCTGCGTGTCGAGGCCGGCGACGCGCATGGTCTCGGCCTTGCGAAAATCGTAGAAATCGGCGAGCGCCCTCTGCTGCTGCGGCGAGAGCGAAGGGAACGCGTTGCGGAATGTCCTGCGGCTCGACGCGCACGAGCTTCACGTCCGGGTAGTAGCACCGCACCTCGCCGTGGCTGCGGATCACCTCGCGCGCCGGGCCCTCGAGGTTGACGAGCTTGTCGTACTCCTCGCCGAGGTCGTAGAGGTGAACCAGGCGCGAAGTCTCGACGGCGGCGCCGCGCTGATAGACGATCGTGCCGACGTAGTTGAGCTGGCGTGCCGCCTTCGCGGCGCGCGTGATCCACAGCGCCAGCGTCCTCGGCGCACGCGACGGAAGCCGCCGCGAACATCGCCAGCCCGACGAGGGCGGCGCGCACGATCCCCATGCGGGCGCCGCTCCCGAAGATTCCGCAGCTCATCCGGTGATCGCCGTCAAATGCGTTCGATCACGGCGCGCTCTCCGGCGCGCCGGCAGACACCGAGCGCAGGTACGGCCCGACGCCCTGGATCTGCGTCGTCGGCGAATACTCCTGGTGCGCAAGCAGGTAGTCGGGCGAAACGCGTTGCGGGCCTCCCTGCGCGCTGCGAACCGCGGAGGCTTCGCGCGCACGCGCAAGAGCGGTGGGCTGCGGATCGAGCGTGCTCACCGCGACCCAGCCGACCACCATCACGGCGGCGACCGTTGCCGCGACCGCCCAGGCGACGGGCAGCCGGTTGCTGTGACGCGATACCGGGGCGAGCACCGTGGGCTCCGCGGCGAGGCGCGCCGCGAAGCGCGCGGCGAATCCGGGCGTGGGATCGATGGTTCGTCGCAACGCGTCGCCGATGACGTGGTAGCACACCCAGGCTTCGACGCCCTCGGGCCGCTTGAGCTCCTGAAACGCGGCGTCGACCGCGGCGTCGTCGAGATCGCCGTCCATCAAGCGCGAAATTTGCTGACCCATCACCATCTCCGATCCTTGTCGGTCCCCAGAAGGGGACGCAGTTCCGCCGCGATCGCATCGCGCGCCCGGAAGATCCGGGAGCGCACCGTCCCAACCGGGCAGTTCATCACACTCGCAATTTCCTCATAGCTCAGACCCTCGATCTCGCGCAGCGTTATCGCGGTCCGTAAATCCTTCGGCAATGCATCCATCGCGCGGTTCACCGTCGCGGCGATCTCCTTGCCTTCCATCTCGCTTTCAGGCGTGTTGGCGTCGCGGAGCTGATCGGCGTCCTCGAAGCCTTCCGCCTCCTCGTTGTCGAATCCGGTCGTCGTCGGCGCGCGTCGACCCAGGGCAACGAGATAATTCTTCGCCGTGTTGATCCCGATCCTGTACAGCCACGTATAAAAAGCGCTCTCCCCACGAAAACCGGGGAGTGCGCGGTACGCCTTGATGAAGGCTTCCTGCGTCACGTCCTCGACCTCCGCCGGGTCCCGCACGAACCGGGACAGAAGGCGTCCCAGCTTGCGCTGGTATTTAGCCACCAGCAGCTCGAAGGCACGCTTGTCGCCACGCTGCGCACGCTCGACCAACTGCTGATCGATCTCGCGATCACCCATCCAATCCCTGAGTCAGTCGTTGTTATGCCCGCCGAATGGCGGGTGCGGCTGCCGGCCTCGAACCGGAACGCCCCGACTCCTTACCGGTGACGGTGCCAGGGCGAAAGTGCGGCGCACGCGTGCACGAAAAGACCATTTTGCGCACGAGAAGTTCATCCCCGGCCGGCGCCATCGACTGTCCCAGTGGCATCAAGCGCGATCGATTTTATTTTGTCCAGGACAACTGTCGCCTGCAGCCGCCCCGTGAGGATACCGCGATAATTGCGCACCGGCGGCTCGAACCAGCTCGCGAGCGCAGCCCGCCGCCCGGCGTCCAGCAGCGCCAGTTGATCCAGTACCGACGCGATGACCGGCCGCAGCACGCGGCGGTTGCCGTCGACGACCTTGATCGCGATCCCCACGCCGGCGCCGCGGAGCCCGATCGCCTGGACGCCTTCCGCGCCGATCTTGCAGACCCAGTCTCCTCTGCCGGCCTGGCTCAACTCGAGATCCGAGCGGCCCTCGCCCGACACCATCTCCGGGTGCCCGGTCATCGCGTCGGCGAGAAGACGGGGCGCGTCGCCGAACTCGGCATCGGTGTGGTCCGAGGCGAGGCGCGCGAACGCCTGCGCGAGGCGCCCGAGCGCGACCGCATAGTTCGGCGCCGAGCAGCCGTCGATGCCGGCGGCGAGCTCGGCCTCGGGCGTCGCGGTGAAGCGCGCGACGGCGCGACGGATGGCCTGCTGCAGCGGGTGCTGATCGTCGAGATAGCTGTCGCGAGGAAGCCCGCATTGGACGCAATAGGCAAGCATCCCGCTGTGCTTGCCCGAGCAGTTGTGCGCGAGCGGCGAGTACGGCGGAGGCGGCGGCACCTCGCCGCGCACCTCGAAGAACCCGGGAGCGTGCGTTCCGCAGCGAAGATCGCCGGGCGAGTTGCCGGCGCGGGCGAGCATGTCGGCCACCGCGTCGACGTGCCGCGGCTCGCCCGAGTGGCTCGCGCACAGGAGCGCAACCTGCGCCTTCGAGTAGCCGAAGCGCTCGGGACCGCCGGCGGCGACGAAGGGCATCGCCTGGAAGGGCTTCAGCGCGCTGCGCGTCATCGTCACGAACGCCGGGTCGCCCGCCGCGGCGAGCAGGTTGCCGTCGCGATCGACGACCGCGACCGATCCGTAGTGAATGCTCTCGACAGTGACGCCGCGCGTGAGTTGCGCGAGCGCAACGTGAGCACCGCCGGCGATGGCGGCGGTGCGTGGCGGCGCATCTGCGATGGCGCGGTCGAGCATCGGATATCGAGCGATAAACGTGCAATTATCGCCGATTCCGACCGCCCCGGGCGCCGGCCGGGACGCCGCGAGCGCTAGGCGGGACGTAAGCGCCTGCCTGATCTGGTCGAGCGCCGCCGGATCCTCGATCGTCGTGAGGTCGCCCGGATCGCGCCCCTCGGCGAGCGCCTGGATCGCGCGCCGAAGGAGCTTCCCGGACCGCGTCTTCGGCAGCACGGTGACGAAGTGGACGGCGCCCGGCCGCGCGATCGCCCCGAGCTGGCGGTCGACGGTGTCGGCGACCTCCTTGCGCACCTGTGCGACGCCCTCGGCGGTGGCCACCGTGGCCGGGTTCTTGACCACTGCGAAGGCGACCGGAATCTGGCCCTTCAACGCGTCGGCGACGCCGACGACGGCCACCTCGGCGATCCCCGCATGCGCCTGCACCGCCTCCTCGATCTCGCGCGTGCCGAGCCGGTGCCCCGCGACGTTGATCACGTCGTCGGTGCGGCCGAGCACGAAGTAGTAGCCGTCGGCGTCGCGGATGGCCCAGTCGAACGTCGAATACGCGAGCTTCGCGCCGAAGTCCGAGAAATACGTCTTCACGAAGCGCGCGTCGTCGCCCCACACGGTCGTCATGCACCCCGGCGGCAACGGCGGGTTGATCGTGAGCACCGCCTTCTCGTTCGGGCCCGCTTCCTCGCCGCTGCCCTCGCGCAAGAGCCTCACGTCGTAGCCGTAGACCGGGAACGACGGACTCCCGAACTTGCGCGGCGTGTCCTCGACGCCGGGCATCGCCGACAGGATCGCCCAGCCCGTCTCGGTCTGCCAGTAGTGATCGACGATCGGCACGCCGAGCGAATCGGAGGCCCAGCGCGCAGTCGGCTCGTCGAGCGGCTCGCCGGCGAGGAACAGGTACTTGAGCGTCGAGATGTCGTGGCGCTTCATGTATGCCGGGTCCTGCTTCTTCAGCACGCGTATCGCGGTCGGCGAGCTGAACATCGTCTTCACGTTGTTGTCCGCGACGATCTTCCACCAGATCGCCGGGTCGGGGCGGATCGGCAGCCCTTCGTAGAGGATCGTCGTCCCGCCGGCGATCAGCGGCCCGTAGACGATGTAGGAATGCCCGACGACCCAGCCGATGTCGCTCGTGGTGAACATCGTGTCGCCCGGCTCGACGCAGTAGATGCGCCGCATCGACGACGCGAGCGCGACCGCATAGCCGCCGGTGTCGCGCTGCACGCCCTTCGGCTTCCCGGTGGTGCCCGACGTGTAGAGGATGTACGACGGCGCCGACGATTCGAGCCACTCGCACGGCACCTGCGCGCTCATGTGGCGCGCGCGCAGCGTCGCGTAATCGACGTCGCGTCCCGCGACGACCGGCATCGCCGCGTCGAGCCCGCGGTTGACGATCAACACGCGCTGCGGCGGATTCGACGCGAGCCGGAGCGCCTCGTCGACCAGGTGCTTGTACGGCACCGCCTTGCCCGCGCGCATTCCGGCGTCGGAGGTGACCATCAGCCTGGGCCTGGCGTCGTCGATTCGCTGCGCGAGACTCGCGGCGGCGAAACCGCCGAACACCACCGAGTGCACGGCGCCGATGCGGGCGCAGGCGAGCATCGCGAAAGCCGCCTCGGGAATCATCGGCATGTAGATGAGGACGCGATCCCCGCGTCCTACGCCCGAGCTCGAGGAACACCGCGGCGATGCGGTTCACCTCGGCGGCGAGCTCGCGATACGTGTAGGTCTTCTGCTCGCCCGTCTCGCTCGAGATGTAGACGAGCGCTTTCTGGTCGCCGCGTCTGGCCAGGTGACGATCCACGGCGTTGTGGCAGAGGTTCGTGCGGCCGCCGACGAACCACTTGGCAAACGGCGGCCTCGCGTAGTCGAGCACCGACGTGAACGGCGTCTGCCAGTCGACGAGCTCGGCCTCGGCGCGCCAGAAGGCGTCGCGATCGGCGATCGACCGGCGATGGAATTCCTCGTACGTGGCCATCATTTCATCCTCCCGTGCGCGGCTCGCGTCCGCAAGCGCGTCCCTCGGCAAAGGCTACGGCCCGCTGGAGCCCGCCGCCTTGCCCTGGATCAAGCCGGCATCGGCCGGCTCGCTCGCCACGAACGCCGTACGGCGCGGTTTCAACCGCAACGCCGGATGCTCGATCCCGTGCCACGACGCGACCGCGCAGGAGAGGCAAAGGAGGAAGCAGGCCGCCATGTAGAGCTCGTGCGGCCACGACGCGCCGCCGACCGCGGCAAGCGCCTGCTGCACGGGGAACGCGTAGAGGTACATCCCGTAGGAAAAGTCGCCGCGGCGGCCGAACCGATTCATCCATCCGACGCGGAAGCTGCGCGGCCCAGACCACGAGATAGGGAATCGCGGCGTGGACCACGAGCACTCCGGCGCGCGTCCCTTCGGTCCACCACAGCAGCACGAGCAGCGCGACGGCGACGTCCAATCGATAACGGACGCGCTCGCGCCAGAGCCAGAGCGCGCTGCCGGCGAAGAACCACAACGCGAGGTGCAGCGTGTAGCCGGTGGGCAGCACGTCGAAGTACAGCGGCGGCGCGGCGCTCGCCTCGGCGCCCCAGCCGAGCCAGCCGACGGCGAGCGCGGCGACGAGAACCGAAACCGCCGGACGCGTCATCAGTCCCATGCAGCCGAGCGCGGCCAGCGCGATGTACATCGAGACCTCGATCGGCAGCGTCCAGATCGAGCCGTTGACGGCGTTCGGAAAGGGATTGTGCGTGAACACCCCGGGCAGCGAGTAATGGAGCTCGACGAAACCGAGATTGCGAAAGTACGCCCAGGTGACCGGGCTGCGAAAATACGCGCCGGGCGCGAGCTCGGTCATCAGCGGTCCAAGCACGAGCGCTGCGAACGCGACGACGGCCGCGTACGCCGGGACGATGCGCAGCGCTCGTTTCAGCGCGAAGGCGCCGGGGCGGGGCGCGCGCTCCCACGACGCGGCAACGAGGAATCCGCTGATGATGAAGAACACAGCGACCGCGAATCCGCCGAGCGTTTCGTAGGCGAACGGTCCCGAGTGGCCCGGGCGCCCCGTCAATGCCGAGCTGTGGTCGACGAGAACGAGCGTCGCCGCGACGAAGCGCAGCAGGTCGAAGTTGTTCGGACGGCTCGGATCGAAGCGCACGGGCGATCGGCTGCGGATCCCGATCTCGCCGAGAAGCGCGGCGCGGAGGGAAGCGATCAGGGATGCGTGTCCGCCCCGACGCGCACGACGGTCCGTCCCCGGACCATTCCCTTGAGGTAGGGATCGAAATGCGTCGGAAGATCCTCGAAATCGATGGTGCGGACCTGGTCGTGGACGCGGTCGGGCCGCCACTCGACGGCGAGCTTGTTCCAGATCTTCTGCCGCAGCGCCATCGGGCAGTTGGCGCTGTCGGCGCCGAGCAGGCTTACGCCACGCAGGATGAACGGCGCGACCGTCGTATTGAGCGACATGCCGGCGGCGAGACCGATCGCGCTCACCGTCCCGCCGATCTTCGACGTCGACAGGAGCCACGCCAGCATATCGCCGCCGAGATTGTCGACTGCGCCCGCCCACGTCGATTTGTCGAGCGGGCGGATCTTGGCGAGGTCGATCGCCTGCCGCTGCAGCACCTCCTTCGCGCCGAGCCCGCGCAGATATCGCGCCTCCTCCGGCTTGCCCGTGATCGCGACGACGTGATAGCCGGTCTTCGCGAGGATCTCCACGGCGACCGAGCCGACGCCTCCCGTCGCTCCGGTCACCGCGACCGGCCCGTTCTCCGGCTTGAGCCCGTTGTGCTCCATCAGCATGATCGCCTGCGCGGCGGTGAAGCCCGCCGTGCCCAGCGTCATCGCGTCGAAGGCCGTCATGCTTTCGGGCCGCCGCACCACCCAGTCGCCGGGAACGCGCACGTATTCGCTGTATCCGCCGTCGTGCGCTACGCCGACGTCATATGCGTGGACGATGACCTTGTCGCCCTTCTTCCAGCGCGTGTCGGCGGAGGATTCGACGGTGCCGGCCATGTCGATGCCGGCGTTCGTCGGGTACTTGCGCATGATCTTGCCGGCGCCGTTATAGGAGAGCGCATCCTTGTAGTTGATCGTCGAGTATTTCGTCCGGACGACGACGTCGCCCGGATCGAGATCGTCGAGGGCCAGCTCGACAAAGCGGCTCTTCACCGCGTCGTTCTCCTGGAACGTCCGGTAGGCCTTGAATCTCTGCACGGGAGTCTCCTTCGGGATGCGGTCGTGGGTGTCGGACCTGCGATCGGGGCGTTCGGGCGAGCCGTTCAGCCGGACGACGGCGCTTCGGCCGCGACGTGCGGCTCGCTCATGTACTCGTGTGTCTGCATCTCGGCGAGCCGGCTCACGGTGCGCGCGAATTCCCGGCTGTTCGGCCCTTTCGGATAGAGCTCTTCGGGGCGCGCCGCGGCGGAGGCGAGCAGCTTCACGCGGTGATCGTACAGTATGTCGACGAGCCACGTGAAGCGGCGCGCGCGATCCCCCATGTCGGCGCTCATCCGGGGGATGCCGGAGAGGAAGAGCACCGAGAAACGGCAGGCGAGCACGAGATAGTCGCGCTGCGACCGGGGGCCGTCGCACAACTTGCCGAAATCGAACCAGACGACGCTTCCGACCCGCTTCCGGGCGACGAGCGTGCGGCCTTCGATCAGGAGCTTCGGATCGTCGTCGGGCCCGCCGCGCATCGCCTCGAACGCCGCGGCGAGCGCCGCTTCGGCGCGGGCATCGTCGGGGACGTGATAGCTCTCGACCTGCTCGAGCGCCCGCAGCCGGTAGTCGATCCCCGCGTCGACCTCGATCACGTCGAGCCATTCCTTGATGAGCGCGATCGCCGGCAGGAAGCGCTCGCGCTGCAGGCCGTCGGGCCAGAGCCCGTCGGGCGCGTAGTTCGTCGTCATCACGAAAACGACTCCGCGCTCGAAGAGCGAAGAGAGCAGTCGCCCGAGGATCATCGCGTCGGCGATGTCGGAGACGTGGAACTCGTCGAAGCAGATGAGCCGCCATTTGCGCGCGATGTGCTCGGCGACGGTCGCGAGCGGATCGGCCTCGTCCTTGAGCCGCGCGAGATCCTCGTGGACCTCGCGCATGAACGCGTGAAAGTGGACGCGGGTCTTGCGCCGGATCGCGACCGTCGCGAAGAACGCATCCATCAGGAAGCTCTTGCCGCGCCCGACGCCGCCCCAGAGGTAGACGCCGCGCGGAACCTCCGGCGGGGAGAAGAGCTTCTTCAGCGTCGAGCGGCGCGCCGCGCGAAACGCCTCGAGCTCGGTCGCGAGCCTCTGCAAGCGGTCGAGCGCGGCGGCCTGCGCGTGGTCGAGCGTGGTGCCGCGCGCCGCCAGAATCGGGTCGATCCAGGCGATGAGCGCGCCCGAGCGCAGACCGATCTCCCCGGCAGAGTCAGCGTCGTCCATCGCCCGAAAGCTTAGCAGCGATCAGGCAGGATCGGCCGCGATGCCGAAACCTAGTCTCAAAGATTGAGCGTGCGCTTGTCGACGGCGAGCGCGGCTTCCTTGGTCGCCTCGGACAACGACGGGTGCGCGTGGCAGATCCGCGCGAGATCTTCGCTCGCTGCGCCGAACTCCATCGCGACCACGCCTTCGGAGATCAATTCCGAGACGAGCGGGCCGATCGCGTGCACGCCCAGGATGCGATCGGTCGTCGCATCGGCAAGGATCTTCACGAATCCCGTCGTGTCGCCGAGAGCGCGCGCGCGACCGTTCGCCGAAAACGGGAAGCTGCCGGCGCGATAGGCGACGCCGGCGGCCTTCAATTGCTGCTCGGTCTGGCCGACCCACGCGATCTCGGGCGACGTATAGATCACCCACGGAACGGTGTTGAAATCGACGTGACCGTGCTGCCCGGCGATGCGCTCGGCGACGGCGACACCCTCCTCCTCCGCCTTGTGCGCGAGCATCGGTCCGCGCACGACGTCGCCGATCGCCCAGACGCCGGCGAGGTTGGTCCGGCACGCATCGTCGACCGCGACAAAGCCCCGCTCGTCGAGCTGCAATCCCACGGCCGCGGCGTTCAGCCCGGCGGTGTGCGGAACGCGGCCGATCGACACGATCAGCCGGTCGAACGTCAGCCGTTGCGCCTTGCCGCCCGCGTCCGTGTAGTCGACGGCGACGTCGGCTGCGCCCACCGTGACCTTGGTGATCGAAACGCCGGTCTGGATGACGAGCCCTTGTTTGGCGAAGATCCGCTTCGCTTCCTTCGCCACCGCCTCGTCGGCTGCGCCGAGAAACTCGGGCAGCGCTTCCAGAACCGTCGTCTGCGCCCCGAGCCTGCGCCAGACGCTTCCCATTTCGAGGCCGATCACGCCGGCGCCGACCACGCCGAGCCGCGCGGGCACCTCGGTCATCGCGAGCGCGCCGTCGTTGTCGAGGACGCGGACGTTGTCGATCGCAACGCCCGGCAGCGCGCGCGGCTTGGAGCCCGTTGCGACGATCACGTGCGTCGCGCGCAGTTCGGCCGGATTCGCGCCTTCGACGCGAATCTCCCATCCTCCGGAAGCGCTCGCGCCGATGAACGATCCCACGCCGTGGAAGAACGCGACCTTGTTCTTCTTGAAGAGGTACAGGATCCCGTCGTTGTTCTGCGCGACGACCTTCTCCTTGCGCGCCTGCATCCGCTTGACGTCGATCGCGAGGCCTTTGACGTCGATGCCGTGATCGGCGAACGCGTGGCCGGCGTGCTCGTAGTGTTCCGACGATTGCAGCAGCGCCTTCGACGGGATGCAGCCGACGTTCGTGCACGTGCCGCCCGGCGCGGGCTTGCCGCCGGCGCGCGTCCAGTCGTCGATGCAGGCGGTCTTGAACCCGAGCTGCGCGCAGCGGATCGCGGCGATGTAGCCGCCGGGTCCCGCGCCGATCACGACAACGTCGAAGGAGTCAGCCATCAGGAGCTATCGGCCCGCGCGCGAGGCGGGGTCACAAATCCAGCAGCATGCGCGCAGGATCTTCGAGGGCTTCCTTGATGGCGACGAGCGAGAGCACCGCCTCGCGCCCATCGATGATCCGATGATCGTACGACTGGGCGAGATAGTTGATCGGCCGGACGACGACCTGGCCGTTCTCGACGACCGCGCGCTCGCGCGTCGCGTGCACGCCGAGGATCGCCGACTGCGGCGGGTTGATGATCGGCGTCGAGAGCATCGAGCCGAACACGCCCCCGTTGCTGATCGTGTACGTGCCGCCGGTCAGCTCTTCGACGGTGAGCTTGCCGTCCTGCGCGCGCTTGCCGAAATCGGCGATCTGCGCCTCGATCTCGGCGATCGACAGCTGATCGGCATCGCGGATGATCGGGACGACGAGACCGCGCGGGCTCCCCACGGCGATGCCGATGTCGAAATAGCCGTGATAGACGATGTCGGCACCGTCGATCGACGCGTTGACGGCGGGGAACTTCTTGAGCGCATGCACGGCCGCCTTGACGAAGAAGCCCATGAACCCGAGCTTGACGCCGTATTCCTTTTCGAACTTGTCCTTGTACCGGTTGCGCAATTCGATCACCGGCTGCATGTTGACCTCGTTGAACGTGGTCAGGATCGCGGCGGTCGACTGCGATTGAACGAGGCGCTCGGCGACGCGCTGGCGCAGCCGCGACATCGGAACGCGTTGCTCCGGGCGCTGCGAGAGCGCCGCCGGCGCAGGCGTGGCGGGAGCCCGAGCTGCCGGCGCGGGTGGCGCGGCGGGCGCCGGTGTCGCGGGCGCCTGCATCGACGCCTTGGGCGCGGCGATCGCGGCGGACACGTCGCCCTTGGTGATGCGACCTCCCCGCCCGGTGCCCTGCACGTCGGCCGGGCTCACGCCGGAATCGGCCATCATCTTTCGCGCTGCGGGTAGCGCTGTCGGCGCGGGCGCGCCGGTCGCCGCGGACGTTGCCGGCGGCGCGGCCGCGGGCGCACGCGCGGCGGAGCGGCGGCGCCGCGGCCGGAGTGGGCGCAGCCGCCGGTGTCGTCGCTCCGGCTGTCGGCGCGGTTGCCGCCGCCGGCGCAGCGACCGCCGCGGCGCTTCCATCGCTGTCGAGCACGGCGATCACCTCCTGGCCCGCGACCGTCGACCCATCGCCTTTGCGGATCTCGGCAAGCACGCCCGCAACCGGCGCGGGAAGCTCGAGCACGACCTTGTCGGTCTCGACGTCGACCAGGTTTTCGTCGCGCGCCACCGCCTCCCCGATCTTCTTGTGCCAATTGACGAGCGTCGCCTCGGCGACCGACTCGGGGAGCTGCGGAACCTTGACTTCGACGCGCATCCGGGACTTCCGGCTCAGGTCGAGACCTGCATCGCGCCCATCGCGAGCTTCGGCGAGAACGCGTCCTCGATCAGCTGCTTCTGCTGGATCACGTGCTTCGACATGTACCCGACGGCGGTCGACGCGGACACCGGCCGGCCCGCATACGCGACGACCTGGTCGGGCAGCGCGTCGGCGCGGAAGTATTCGCGCAACCGGTACCACGCGCCCTGGTTCTGCGGCTCTTCCTGGCACCAGACGACTTCGCCCGCCTTCGGAAATTGCGCGAGCGCCGCGCTGAAATCCTCGTGCGGGAACGGGTACTGCTGCTCGAGGCGGATGATCGCGACATCCTTGATCGAATGCTCGCGCCGGTACGCGAGCAATTCGTAATAGACCTTGCCGCTGCAGGCGATCACGCGCTTCACCGCATCGGCGTCGAGCTTCTCCGATTCGGCGATCACGTTCTGGAAGGCCCCGTCGGCGAGATCTTCGAGCGTCGACGTCGCCTCCTTGTGCCGCAGCAGGCTCTTCGGGCTCATCACGATCAGCGGCCGCCGGTACGGTCGCAGCATCTGCCGGCGCAGCAGGTGGTAGATCTGCGCCGGCGTCGACGGCACGCACACCTGCATGTTGTGCTCGGCGCAAAGCTGCAGGTAGCGCTCGGGGCGCGCCGACGAGTGCTCGGGGCCCTGCCCTTCGTAGCCGTGCGGCAGCAGCATCACGAGCCCGCAGATCCGTCCCCACTTCGCCTCGCCCGACGCGATGAACTGATCGATCACGACCTGCGCGCCGTTCGCGAAATCGCCGAACTGCGCCTCCCAGATCACGAGCCGGGTGGGGTCCGACGTCGTATAGCCGTACTCGAAGCCGAGCACCGCGTTCTCGGTGAGCACCGAGTCGATCACTTCGAAGTCCGGCTGCCCGTCCTTCACGTGCGAGAGCGGAATCCACGTGCCCGAGTCCCACTTTTCGCGGTTCTGATCGTGGAGCACCGCGTGCCGGTGCGAGAACGTGCCGCGACCGACGTCCTGGCCGGAAAGCCGCACGCCATGGCCGCTCGCGAGCAGCGTCGCGTAGGCGAGCGTCTCGCCCATTCCCCAGTCGAGCGGCAGCTTGCCCTCGCCCATCGCGCGGCGATCGGCGATCACGCGCTCGACGCGCGGATGGAGCTTGAACGCCTCGGGAATCTCGGCAAGCCGCTTGGAGAGCGCCTTCAGCGTCTTGAGCGGCACCTTCGCGTCGTAGGGCGCGCGCCAGTCGCGGGTCTTCACGTACGGCGCCCAGTCGATCGTGTGCGCGGGCTTGTAGTTGGCGAGGATCGTCGTGTTCGTGTGCAGGCCCTTGTCCATCGCGTTGCGGTACGTCGCGATCATCGCGTCGGGCTCGTCGGCCTTGACGACGCCGTCGGCGATCAGCTGGTCGGCATAGAGCTTGCGCGTGCCCGGGTGCTGGTTGATCTTCTTGTACATCAGCGGCTGCGTGACCATCGGCTCGTCGGCCTCGTTGTGGCCGAGCCGGCGGAAGCAGACGAGGTCGATGAAGACGTCGCGGTGGAACTGCTGGCGGTAGTCCATCGCGATCTCGACGGCGAGCAGGCACACCTCCGGGTCGTCGCCGTTGACGTGCAGGATCGGCGCCTCGGCCATCTTCGCGATGTCGGTGCAGTAGATCGTGCCGCGCGTGTCGCGCGGGTCGGACGTCGTGAACCCGATCTGGTTGTTGATGACGATGTGGATCGTCCCGCCGGTGTAGAACCCGCGCGTCTGCGCCATGTTCAGCACTTCCTGGATGACGCCCTGCGCGGCGACCGCGGCGTCGCCGTGGATCAGCACCGGCAGCACCTGGTCGCCGCTCGCGTCGCCGCGGCGGTGCTGGCGCGCGCGCACCGAGCCCTCGACGACGGGATCCACCGCTTCGAGGTGCGACGGGTTGAACGCGAGCGTCAGGTGCATCGGCCCGCCGGGCGTGACCACGTCCGACGAGAAGCCCTGGTGATACTTGACGTCGCCGGCCGAGAGCTCCTGCGCGTACTTGCCCTCGAACTCCGAGAAGAGGTCCGCGGGCATCTTGCCGAGCGTGTTGACGAGCACGTTGAGCCGCCCGCGATGCGCCATGCCGATCACGGTCTCCTGAATGCCCGCGGCGCCGGCCCGCTGGATCAGGTGATCGAGCATCGGAATCATCGTGAGCCCGCCCTCGCCGGAGAAGCGCTTCTGGCCGACGTACTTCGTGTGCAGGTAGCGCTCGAGCGTTTCCGCCGCGGTGAGGCGCTCGAGGACGTGGCGCCGCTGCTCGGCGCTGTACGTGGGCTTCGAGCGGATCGGCTCCAGGCGCTCCTGGATGAAGCGCTTCGTCGCCGTTTCCAGGATGTACATGTACTGGGCGCCGAGCGTGCGGCAATACGTGTCCTTGAGCGCGGCGATCAGATCGCGCAGGCGCATCCGCTGCGACCCGGCCTTGAACGAGCCGACGTCGAACTCGGTGTCGAGATCGGCGTTCGTGAACCCGTACGCCGCGATGTCGAGGTCGGCGAGGTACGGGCGCCTCCTGCCGTTTCAGCGGATCGAGGTCCGCGTGGAACATGCCGAGCGTCCTGAACTTGCCGATCAGCTGCAGCACGAGCACCTGCTTGTGCATCGTGGTCGCGTCGACCATCGCGCCGGCGACCTTGCGGTGCTTGCGCGAGCCGGATGAACGAGTCGATCACGGGACCGTGCGCGACATCGGCCGCCTCGCCGCGCAGCGAATCGAAGTACGTCCGCCAATCGGAGCTCACCGTCGCGGGATCGGCGAGATAGCGCTCGTACTGCTCCTCGATGAACGGCGCGTTGCCGCCGAAGAGCGTGCTCGACGAGCCGAGTTCCTGCAGGGTGCTCATGACCGGATCCTCTGGATCGAAGCCGAAGATGGGTGCGCGTAGCGCGAAATCAAGCGCGCGGACGTCCTTCCCGGCCCGTGCGGTTACCTTTCCTCGATGGGCTTCACCGATCGCCGCGTCGCGCCGGTGAAGAGCTGGCGCGGACGCCCGATCTTGTACTCGGGATCGGCGATCATCTCGTTCAGCTGCGCGATCCAGCCGACGGTGCGGGCGAGCGCGAAGACCGCCGTGAACAGCGGCACCGGAATGCCGATCGCCTTCTGCACGATCCCCGAGTAGAAATCGACGTTCGGATAGAGCTTGCGCGACACGAAGTAGTCGTCCTCGAGCGCGATCTTCTCGAGCGCCATCGCGAGCTTGAACAGCGGGTCGTCGCCGAGTCCGAGCTCGGCGAGCACCTCGTAGCAGGTCTCGCGCATCAGCTTCGCCCGCGGGTCGTAGTTCTTGTAGACGCGGTGGCCGAAGCCCATCAGCTTGACGCCCGAGTTCTTGTCCTTGACCTTCGCGATGAACTCGCCGATCTTCGCGACGCCGCCCATCGCCTGGATCTGGCCCAGCATGTTGAGGCACGCCTCGTTGGCGCCGCCGTGCGCCGGGCCCCACAGGCAGGCGACGCCGGCCGCGATCGCGGCGAACGGATTCGTGCCCGACGACGCGCACAGGCGCACCGTCGACGTCGACGCGTTCTGCTCGTGGTCGGCGTGCAGGATGAAGATGCGGTCGAGCGCGCGCACCAGCACGTCGTTGACCTTGTAGTCCTCGCACGGCGTCGCGAACATCATCCGCATGAAGTTCGCCGCGTACGAGAGGTCGTTGCGCGGGTACATGTACGGCTGGCCGACCGAGTACTTGTACGCCATCGCGACCAGCGTCGGCATCTTCGCGATCAGGCGGATCGCCGAGATGTCGCGCTGGTGGGCGTCGTGCAGGTTCATCGAATCGGGATAGAACGCCGACAGCGCGCCGACGAGGCCCGGTCATCACCGCCATCGGATGCGCGTCGCGGCGGAATCCGCGCATGAAGAACTGCATCTGCTCGTTGACCATCGTGTGGTTGATCACGCGGCCCGACGAAGTCCTTCTTCTGCGCGACGTTCGGCAGCTCGCCGTAGAGCAGCAGATGGCAGACCTCGAGGAAGTCGCACTTCACCGCGAGCTCCTCGATCGGATAGCCGCGATACAGAAGCTCGCCCTTGTCGCCGTCGATGTAGGTGATCGTCGAATTGCACGCGGCGGTCGACATGAATCCCGGGTCGTAGGTGAACTTTCCCGTCTTCCCGTAAAGCGTCCGGATGTCGATGACGTCGGGGCCGATCGTCCCCTTCAGGATCGGAAACGTGACGCTCGGCGAACCATCCGAGAAGGTCAGGCTGGCGGTGCGGTCGTGTCATGATGTCTGCTCCATCCGATAGGTGTTGAACGTCGCCGGCAGCGATACCGCCGACCGATTGCTCCTCCGTGCCGCTCGTCACCGATCTTCGGCCCGTTGCGTCGAGCTCGCGCCGCTCGTTCACGCCGCGCGCAGCGCCGCAACCAGCGGACGCAGCGCAGCGTCGTCCGGCTCCGCGCGGCCCGCGAGCACGTCCCACAGCTCGTCGTCCGGAAGACGCAGCAGCCGGTCGAGCGCCGGCCACCTCGTCGTCGCTCATCGTCGGTCCCCGCGCATCCATGAACCGCGCGAGGATCAGGTCGTTTTCGAGGAGGCCGCGCCGGCAGCGCCAGCGCAGGCGGCTCAGTTCGGTCGCGTCCATGCGTGTGCTGCAGTAGCCGAGATGGGCGCAACCGAGCGCCGGTTCTCAGACCCGAGGTGGCCCATCGGTCGGCAAGTTCGACGACGAAGCATCACACCGCCCGCTTGAGCATGATTTCCTTGATCTTGCCGATCGCCTTCGTCGGATTGAGCCCCTTCGGGCACACGTCGACGCAGTTCATGATCGTGTGGCAGCGGAACAGCCGGTACGGATCGTGGAGGTTGTCGAGGCGCTCGCTCGTGGCCTGGTCGCGCGAGTCCGCGATGAAGCGGTACGCGGCGAGCAGTCCCGCCGGGCCGACGAACTTGTCCGGGTTCCACCAGAACGACGGGCACGCGGTCGAGCAGCACGCGCAGAGGATGCATTCGTAGAGGCCGTCGAGCTCCTCGCGGTCCTCGGGCGACTGCAGGCGCTCCTTTTCCGGCGGCGGCGAATCGTTGACGAGGTACGGCTTGATCGAATGGTACTGCTTGAAGAACTGGCTCATGTCCACGATCAGGTCGCGGATCACCGGGAGCCCCGGCAGCGGCCGCAGCACGACCGGCTCCTTCACGTCGTTCAGGTTGGTGACGCAGGCGAGCCCGTTCTTGCCGTTGATGTTCATCGCGTCGGATCCGCAGACGCCCTCGCGGCAGCTGCGGCGGAACGACAGCGTGTCGTCGACCGCCTTCAGCCGCATCAGCGCGTCGAGCAGCATCCGGTCGTGCGGATCGAGCGTCACGTCGTAGTCCTGGAGATAGGGCTTCGTCGTCCTTCTCGGGGTCGAAGCGGTAAACGCGGAATTTCATCGGCGGGTCCGGTTCCGGGAGATCAGTAGGTGCGGGCCTTCGGCGGGAACGCCTCGACCGACACGCGGCGCCAGGTTCACCGACTTGTAGCGCGAGCCGGTTGCCGTCGCGGTACCAGAGCGAGTGCTTGAGCCAGTTGACGTCGTCGCGGTTCGGATAGTCGCTTCGCGCCTGCGCGCCGCGCGACTCGCGCCGCGCTTCCGCCGAGACGACCGTCGCCTTCGCGGTCTCGATCAGGTTGTCGAGCTCGAGCGCTTCGACGCGCGCGGTGTTGAACGTCTTGCTCTTGTCCCTGATCGCGGTGCGCTGCACGCGCGCCTCGATCTCGGCGACCTTGCGCACGCCCTCGGAGAGAAGCTCCTGGTTGCGGAAGACGCCGCAGTGCGCCTGCATCATCCGGCGCAGGTCCTGCGCGACTTCCGGCACCGATTCGCCCGAGCTCGCGCCGTCGAGGCGCGCGAGCCGCGCGCGCGCGACGTCCGCGGCGTCGGCCGGCAGCGGCTTGTGCGCGACCTGCCGCGAGGTTCCGCTCGACGATGAAGTTGCCGGCGGAGCGTCCGAACACGATCAGGTCGGTCAGCGAATTGGTGCCGAGCCGGTTTGCGCCGTGGACCGACACGCACGAGCATTCGCCGACCGCATAGAGGCCTTCGACGACCGCCCTGTCGTCGCCGTCCTTCGGCGCGACGACCTGCCCGTGGATGTTGGTCGGAATGCCGCCCATCTGGTAGTGGATCGTCGGCACGACGGGGATCGGCTCCCGCGTGCAATCGACGTTCGCGAACTTGAGCGCGATCTCGTGGATCGACGGCAGCCGCTTCATGATCACTTCGGGACCGAGATGATCGAGCTTCAGCAGCACGTAGTCCTTGTGCGGACCGCAGCCGCGCCCTTCCTTGATCTCCTGGTCCATCGACCGGCTGACGACGTCGCGCGACGCGAGGTCCTTCAGGTTCGGCGCGTAGCGCTCCATGAAGCGCTCGCCGTTGCAGTTGAGCAGGATCCCGCCTTCGCCGCGCACGCCTTCGGTGATCAGCACGCCGGCGCCCGCGACGCCGGTCGGATGGAACTGCCAGAACTCCATGTCCTGCAGCGGAATCCCGGCGCGCGCCGCCATGCCGAGGCCGTCGCCGGTGTTGATGAACGCGTTGGTCGACGCGGCGAAGATCCGCCCGGCGCCGCCGGTCGCGAACAGCGTCGCCTTCGCCTGCAGGATCACGACCTCGCTCGTCTCCATCTCCATCGCGACGACGCCCAGCACGTCGCCGTCGGCGTCGCGGACGAGGTCGAGCGCCATCCACTCGACGAAGAACTGCGTGCGCGCGCGCACGTTGCGCTGGTAGAGCGTGTGCAGCAGCGCGTGGCCCGTGCGGTCGGCGGCGGCGCACGCCCGCTGCACGGCCTTCTCGCCGAAGTTCGCCGAGTGCCCGCCGAACGGGCGCTGGTAGATCGTGCCGTCGGCGTTGCGGTCGAACGGCATCCCGAAGTGCTCGAGCTCGTAGACGACCTGCGGCGCCATCTTGCACATGTACTCGATCGCGTCCTGGTCGCCGAGCCAGTCGGAGCCCTTGATCGTGTCGTACATGTGCCAGAGCCAGCTGTCCTCCGACATGTTGCCGAGCGCCGCGCCGATCCCGCCTTGCGCGGCAACGGTGTGCGAGCGCGTCGGGAACACCTTCGAGAGCACCGCGACGGAGAGCCCGGCCTCGGCGAGCTGCAGCGACGCGCGCATCCCGGCTCCGCCCGCGCCGACGACGATCGCGTCGAACTTGCGCACCGGAGCTTTCGTCACCGCGACGCACCCCACAGGATCTGGATCGTCCAGCCGAGATAGCCGATCGAGCACGATGACGGTGATCGCCTCGAACGCGAGCCGCACCGCGACGGGCTTCAGGTAGTCCATGTAGATGTCGCGCATCCCGATCCACGCGTGGTAGAGCAGCGCGACCATGAACAGGAACGACGCGAGCTTGAACCCGCCGTGGGCGAAGAGCTGCTCCCACAGCGAATAGTCGATCCCGCCGTTCCAAAGCGCGATGCCGAGGACGAGCGCCGTGTAGACGACCATGACGATCGCCGACAGCCGCTGGATCAGCCAGTCGGTGAGGCCGTAGTGCGCGCCGACCGGGTGCCGTTCGGTCACCACAGCCGCGCTCCGATGATCAGCGTGAGCGCGAGGCTCACCGCGAGCACCGCGACGCTCGACCGGCGCGCGGAGGCGAGCTCGATCCCGCGCAGCATGTCGAGCAGCAGGAACCGGATGCCCGCGAAGAAGTGATGCAGATAGGCCCACAGGAACCCGATCAGCACGAGCTTCGCCAGCGGATGGGCGAACGCGGCCTTGAGCTCGGCGTACGACTCGGGCGACTCGAGGCTCGCCGCGAGCGCGCGCCAGCAGCAGCGGAATGCCGATCAGGAAAAGCAGCGCGCCCGACACGCGGTGCAGAATCGACACGATGCCCGGCAGCGGCAACCGGATTCGGACCAGGTCGAGATAGACGGGGCGCTGCTTCAGCATGGGCCGCTCGGAGGTCGCCGGCACACGCCGGCCGGAGGCATTTGTGCGTAGCAACAACGTGAATTATAGCGCGCTGCCGGGTCCTTCGGCCAAATTCCCGCGCGCGCAAAGGCTTCCGGCAGGATGCCCGAGTCAGCCGTGCCGTTGACGTAGGTCAGCCGAGCTCGTTGACGTAATGAAGGTGCCGGGTCGCGCAAAGGCCGCGCCGCCATTCGACGGGCCGATCGCCGTAGGTGAGGGTCACGCGATCGACCGAGAGCAGCGGATCGCCGGGCCGGACCTTGAGGATCCGCGCGCTCGCGGCATCGGCGGCGACGGCGCGCAGCTTCTCCTGCGCTTTGAGCATCCGCACGCCGAACTGCGTTTCGAAGAAGCTGTACATCGACCCGCGATAGGCATCGGCCCGCGCCTTGGTGAGGCCCCTGAACAGCGCGCCCGGCAGCGTGATGTCGTCGAGCACCGCGGGCTCGGCCGAGAACTCGAGCACGCGGCGAAGCAGGATCACCGGGTCGCCCGGCTTGAGGTCGAGGAGCCGCGCGGCTTCCGCCGACGCCTTGCCGCGGCGCACGTCGAGGAGGCGGCTCGCCGGGTATTCGTCGCGTCCGTCGTTGCGGCGGATGCGCAGGAACCGGAAGAGCGAGGACTTCTCCTCGGTGTGCGTCGCGACGAACGTCCCTTTCCCCTGCCGCCGCACGACGAGGTTTTCGGCGGCGAGCGCGTCGATCGCCTTCCGCACCGTTCCCTGCGACACGCCGAAGCGCTGCGCGAGCACCGCCTCGCTCGGGATCGCCTCGCCGGGGCGCCACTCGCCGCGCGTCGAGGCTCTGCTCGAGCGAGCGCCTTGATCTGCACGTAGAGCGGCTGGAACGACGGCGTGCGCGTTCGGCATCGATCGAATGGCGAGGCGCGCCGCGGTGCCGGCACGATGAACGGCGCTCTCGCGCGCTGCGGTCTCTGCGTTGCGGCGCCAGTATCGCCTCGCCACGCCGGCGTTGTCGATCGGTCTATCTGATGTCTTATATAAGATATAAGAGTTGATTGACAGCGCCCGGTGCCGAGCGCTAGAATGCCGTCGGAGGAGCCGCGGCCATCGCCGGTCTGCTAGGATGGCGCGGCTTCCGCGGCGCAGCAAGCGCCGACGGCCGCGCCGTCGCCAGCACGCACCTCCGGCCGGATCGGCACCGCGGCCCCGCTCTCCCGCCCCTGATCGAGGAGCCTCGCATGAAGACCCCCGTCCGTGTTGCCGTCACCGGCGCCGCCGGCCAGATCGGCTATGCGCTGCTGTTCCGCATCGCCTCGGGCCAGATGCTGGGCACGGATCAGCCGGTGATCCTCCAGCTCCTCGAGCTGCCGATCGACAAGGCGCAGGCCGCGCTCAAGGGCGTGATGATGGAGCTCGAGGACTGCGCGTTCCCGCTGCTCGCCGGCATGAGCGGCACGCGGCGACCCGAAGGTCGCGTTCAAGGACGCCGACTACGCGCTGCTCGTCGGCGCGAAGCCGCGCGGCCCCGGCATGGAGCGCAAGGACCTGCTGATGGAGAACGCGAAGATCTTCATCGAGCAGGGCAAGGCGCTCGACGCCGTCGCGTCGCGCGACATCCGCGTGCTGGTCGTCGGCAACCCGGCCAACACCAACGCCTACATCGCGATGAAGTCGGCGCCGTCGCTGCCGAAGAAGAACTTCACCGCGATGCTGCGCCTCGACCACAACCGCGCGCTGTCGCAGCTCGCGGCGAAGATCCGGCAAGCCGGTCGGCTCGATCGAGAAGCTCTGCGTCTGGGGGAACCACTCGCCGACGATGTACGCCGACTACCGCTTCGCGACGGTCGGCGGCCAGCTCGCTCAAGGACGCTCATCAACGACGAGGACTGGAACCGCAACGTGTTCCTGCCCAAGGTCGGCAAGCGCGGCGCCGAGATCATCGAGGCGCGCGGGCTCTCGTCGGCCGCGTCGGCGGCCAACGCCGCGATCGACCACGTCCGCGACTGGATGCACGGCAGCCAACGGCAAGTGGGTGACGATGGGCGTGCCTCCGACGGCAGCTACGGCATCCCGCAGGACGTGATGTACGGCGTCCCGGTCACCACGGCGAACGGCGAATACACGCGCGTCACGGATCTGCCGATCGACGCGTTCTCGCGCGAGCGGATGGACGCGACGCTGAAGGAGCTCGAGGAAGAGCGCGCCGGCGTCGCGTCGCTGCTCGGCTGACCGGCAACGCCGACTCGAGCGTCGCGATGACCGCACCCGTCCGCCGGAGCCCGCTTCCGCGCCGCCGTCGCCGCGGAGAAGCCGCTGCAGGTTCCCGGCGCGATCTGCGCGTACCACGCGCTGCTCGCCGAGCGCTCGGGATTCAAGGCGATCTACCTTTCGGGCGGCGGCGTCGCCGCGGGCTCGCTCGGCGATGCCCGACCTCGGCATCAGCAATCTCGACGACGTGCTGACCGACGTGCGGCGGATCACCGATGCCTCGCCGCTGCCGCTGCTCGTCGACGTCGACACGGGGTTCGGCGCCTCGGCGTTCAACATCGCGCGCACGGTCAGCTCGCTGATCAAGTTCGGCGCCGGCGCGATGCACATCGAGGACCAGGTCGGCGCGAAGCGCTGCGGCCACCGGCCCGGCAAGGAGCTCGTGTCGCCCGTCGGAGATGGTCGACCGCGATCAAGGCCGCCGTCGACGCGCGGACCGATCCCGACTTCGTCATCATGGCGCGCACCGACGCGCTCGCCGTCGAAGGGCTTGCAGGCGGCGATCGAGCGCGCGCGCGCGTGCGTCGAGGCCGGCGCCGACATGATCTTCCCCGAGGCGATCACCGAGCTCGCGATGTACAAGCGCTTCGCCGCCGCGGTCGAGCGTGCCGGTTCTCGCCAACATCACCGAGTTCGGCGCGACGCCGCTCTTCACCGTCGCCGAGCTGCGCGAGCGCCGACGTGGCGATCGCGCTCTATCCGCTGTCGGCGTTCCGCGCGATGAACAAGGCGGCGCTCGACGTCTACCAGGCGCTGCGGCGCGACGGCACGCAGAAAGCGGTCGTCGACACGATGCAGACGCGCGCCGAGCTCTACGACTACCTCGGCTATCACGCGTACGAGCAGAAGCTCGACGCGCTCTATGCGAAAGGCAAGACGTGAACACTGCAACGATCCCGACGACCGAGAGCGCCGGCCGCCCCCGAAGCCGAAGAAATCGGTCGCGCTGTCCGGCGTCACCGCCGGCAACACGGCGCTCTGCACGGTCGGCCGCACCGGCAACGACCTCGCCTATCGCGGCTACGACATCCTCGACATCGCCGATGCGTGCGAGTTCGAGGAGATCGCCTATCTGCTCGTCCACGGCAAGCTGCCGAACGCCGCCGAGCTCGCGGCGTACAAGGCGAAGCTCAGGTCGCTGCGCGGCCTGCCCGAGCCGGTGAAGGAGATCCTCGAGCGCATCCCGGCCGCGGCGCACCCGATGGACGTGATGCGCAGCGCGGTCTCCGCGCTCGGCACGGTGCTGCCCGAGCGCGACGACCACGGCGCGCCGGGCGCGCGCGACATCGCCGACCGGCTGATGGCCTCGCTCGGCTCGATGCTGCTCTACTGGTACCACTGGAGCCACAACGGCAAGCGCATCGACGTCGAGACCGACGACGATTCGATCGGCGGGCACTTCCTGCATCTGCTGCACGGCCGCGCGCCGAAGCCGCTGTGGGTGAAGGCGATGCACACGTCGCTCATCCTCTACGCCGAGCACGAATTCAACGCGTCGACGTTCGCCGCGCGCGTGATCGCCGGCACGGGATCCGACTTCTACTCGTGCATCGCCGGCGCGATCGGCGCGCTGCGCGGGCCCAAGCACGGCGGCGCCAACGAAGTCTCCTTCGAGATCCAGAAGCGCTACGACTCCGCCGACGAGGCCGAGGCCGACATCCGGCGGCGCGTCGAGGCGAAGGAGGTCGTCATCGGCTTCGGCCATCCGGTGTACACGATCGCCGACCCGCGCAACAAGGTCATCAAGGAGGTCGCGCGGACGCTGTCGCAGGACGCCGGCAGCCTCAAGATGTTCGGGATCGCCGAGCGGATCGAGACGGTGATGACGGACGCGAAGCGCATGTTCGCGAACCTCGACTGGTACTCCGCGGTCTCGTATCACATGATGGGCGTGCCGACCGCGATGTTCACGCCGCTGTTCGTGATCTCGCGCACCTCGGGCTGGTCGGCGCACGTCATCGAGCAGCGGCATCGACGGCAAGATCATCCGGCCCGTCCGCCAACTACATCGGACCGGACGACCAGAAGTTCGTCCCGCTCGGCGAGCGAGCCTGACGCGGGCCGCGCGACCATGTCCGCCGCCATCAGCAACGTCCGCCCGAAGCCCGACCGCGTCCTCGTCGACATCGCCGACTATGTGACGAAGTACAAGATCACGAGCAAGGAGGCGCTCGACACCGCGCGCCACTGCCTGATCGACACGCTGGGCTGCGGCTTCGAGGCGCTCTCCTATCCGGCGTGCACGAAGCTCCTCGGGCCGATCGTGCCCGGAACCGTCGTCCCGAACGGCGCGAAGGTGCCGGGCACGCCGTTCCAGCTCGATCCCGTGCAGGCGGCGTTCAACATCGGCGCGATGATCCGCTGGCTCGATTTCAACGACACGTGGCTCGCCGCGGAGTGGGGCCATCCGTCGGACAACCTCGGCGGCATCCTCGCGACCGCCGACTGGCTGTCGCGCACCGCGGTCGCCGCGGGCAAGCCGCCGCTCACGATGCGCGACGTGCTGGTCGCGATGATCAAGGCGCACGAGATCCAGGGCGTGATCGCGCTCGAGAACAGCTTCAACCGCGTCGGCCTCGACCACGTCGTGCTGGTGAAGGTCGCTTCGACCGCGGTCGTCGCGAACATGCTCGGGCTCACGCGCGACGAGGTGATCAACGCGGTGTCGCTCGCGTGGGTCGACGGCCAGAGCCTGCGCACCTACCGCCACGCGCCGAACACCGGCTCGCGCAAGAGCTGGGCCGCCGGCGACGCGACCTCGCGCGCCGTGCGCCTCGCGCTGATCGCGAAGACGGGCGAGATGGGCTACCCGTCGGTGCTGACCGCGAAGACGTGGGGCTTCTACGACGTGCTGTTCAAGGGGAACGAATTCAAGTTCCAGCGGCCCTACGGCAGTTACGTGATGGAAAACGTGCTGTTCAAGATCAGCTTTCCCGCGGAATTCCACGCGCAGACCGCGGCCGAGTGCGCGATGGAGCTCCATCCGCGGGTCAAGGACCGGATCGACGACATCCGCAAGATCACGATCCGCACGCACGAATCGGCGATCCGGATCATCGACAAGAAGGGTCCGCTCGCCAACCCCGCCGATCGCGACCACTGCATCCAGTACATGGTCGCCGTTCCGCTGATCTTCGGCCGGCTGACCGCCGCCGACTACGAGGACGACGTCGCGTCCGACCCGCGCATCGACGCGCTGCGCGACAAGATCGAGTGCGTCGAGGACAAGCGCTTCTCCGCCGACTATCTCGATCCCGCCAAGCGCTCGATCGCCAACGCGATCACGATCGAGTTCAAGGACGGCAGCAAGACGCGCGAGGTCGTCGTCGAATATCCGATCGGCCATCGCCGCCGCCGGCGCGAGGGGATCCCGGTGCTCGTCGAGAAGTTCAGGACCAACCTCGCCCGCCGCTTTCCCGCGAAGCAGCAGCAAGCGATCCTCGACGTCGCCCTCGACGCGAAGCGCGCTCGAAGCGACCCCCGTCCACGAATTCGTCGACCTGATGGTCGTCTGATGCGGCGAGGCCGCGATGCCGTTCGATTCGAGCTGCGACTCGGAATCGCCCTGCTCGCCGTCGCCGTCGACGGCGCCGGCGCAGGAGTTCCCGAAGCTCAAGGCCGGGTCTGTGGGAAGTGAACATGACGACCGGCAAGGCGCGAGCGCGCCGCGTCTCACGACGATGTGCCTCGACGATTCGGTGCAGCGCGAGATGTACACGATGTCGACCGGAATGATGGCCGGGATGTGCACGAAGCACGAGATCAAGGTCGCCGGCAACAAGGTGACGACGATCGCCAACTGCGACCTGGGCATCACGAAGATGCAATCGCAGGCGGTGATGACGCTCACCGGCAACACGTCGTACCACACCGAGGCGCGCGCGACGTTCGATCCGCCGCTGAACGGCGCGAAGGAATCGACGACGATCATCGACGGCAAGCACGTCGGCGCGTGCAAGCCGGGCCAGCAGCCCGGCGACATGACGCTGCCCGGCGGGCAGACGGTCAACGTCCGCCAGCTGATGGGGAGCGGATCCTAGACGTCACGCACCAGACCAACCACTGCGAGACCAGACATGCCGCACAACCTGCACGACACCCTTCGGGAGTTCAAGCTCGCCTCCGGACGCCTCCGGCCGGTTCTATTCGCTGCCCGCGCTCGAGCAGGCCGGCGTCGGCCCGGTCTCGCGGCTGCCGGTGTCGATCCGCATCGTGCTCGAGAGCGTGCTGCGCAAC
Organism: uncultured beta proteobacterium; assembly: GCA_963742965.1. Classification (GTDB taxonomy): domain Bacteria; phylum Pseudomonadota; class Gammaproteobacteria; order Burkholderiales; family Casimicrobiaceae; genus CAIWHR01. The sequence goes on from CAVUOC010000005.1 coordinate 143,504, forward strand.
TGCGACGGCAAGAAGGTGAGCGAAGCGCACGTGAAGGAGCTCGCCAACTGGTCGCCGACCGGCGCGCGCACCGACGAGATTCCGTTCGTCGTCGCGCGCGTCGTGCTGCAGGATTTCACCGGCGTCCCGCTGCTCGCCGACCTCGCCGCGATGCGCAACGTCGCCGCCGACATGGGCAAGAACGCGAAGGCGATCGAGCCGCTCGTCCCCGTCGATCTCGTCGTCGACCACTCGGTGATGGTCGACTACTTCCGCCGCCCCGACGCGCTCGAGCTCAACATGAAGCTCGAGTTCAAGCGCAACGCCGAGCGCTATCAGTTCATGAAATGGGGGATGCAGGCATTCGACACGTTCAAGGTCGTGCCGCCGGGCATCGGCATCGTCCACCAGGTCAATCTCGAGTACCTCGCGCGCGGCGTGCACGCAGCAGGACGGCGTCTACTATCCGGACACGCTCGTCGGCACCGACAGCCACACGACGATGATCAACGGCATCGGCGTCGTCGGCTGGGGCGTGGGCGGCATCGAGGCCGAGGCCGGAATGCTCGGCCAGCCGGTGTACTTCCTCACGCCGGACGTCGTCGGCGTCGAGCTGACGGGCAAGCTCAGCGAAGGCATCACGGCCACCGATCTCGTGCTGACGGTCACCGAGATGCTGCGGCGCGAGAAGGTCGTCGGCAAGTTCGTCGAGTTCTTCGGTGCCGGCACCGCATCGCTCGCCGTGCCCGACCGCGCGACGATCGCCAACATGGCGCCCGAATACGGCGCGACGATGGGCTTCTTCCCGGTCGACGACGCGACCGTCGACTACCTGACTGCGACGGGCCGCACACCCGCCGAGATCGACGCGTTCGCGTCGTACTTCAAGGCGCAGGGCCTGTACGGGATTCCGAAGGCCGGCGAGATCGACTACACGAAGACGCTGAAGCTCGACCTGTCGTCGGTCAAGGCCTCGCTCGCCGGACCGAAGCGCCCGCAGGACCGCATCGAGCTCGGCAGCCTCAAGTCGACGTTCACGCAGCTCTTCAGCAAGCCGGTCGCCGAGAACGGCTTCGCGCAATCGCCCGACAAGCTGTCGCGACGCTACGCGACGGCGAAGGCGGCGGCGACGGCGACGGCGCCGACGCGATCGCCGCGCGTCCCCGGCAACGGTCAGCCGCGCAACGTCGTCGAGATGGTCGACAACCATCCGACGCCGGATCGCGTCCCGGCGCCCGTCGCGAAGGCCGTCGAGATCGGCAACGGCGACGTGCTGATCGCGGCGATCACCTCGTGCACGAACACGTCGAATCCCGAGCGTGCTGCTCGCCGCCGGCCTGCTCGCGAAGAAGGCCGTCGAGAAGGGCCTCACCGTGCAGTCGCACGTCAAGACTTCGCTCGCGCCGGGCTCGCGCGTGGTCACCGACTATCTGACGAAAGCCGGGCTGCTCCCGTACCTCGACAAGCTCGGCTTTTCGCTCGCCGCCTACGGCTGCACGACGTGCATCGGCAACGCCGGCGACCTCGCGCCCGAATTCAACGAAGCGATCACCGGCAACGATCTCGTCTGCGCGGCGGTGCTCTCGGGCAACCGCAACTTCGAGGCGCGGATCCACCCGAACCTGCGGGCGAATTTCCTCGCGTCGCCGCCGCTCGTCGTCGCGTACGCGATCGCCGGCACGGTGCTGAAGGACCTCGCGACCGAGCCGCTCGGCCAGGGCACCGACGGGCCGGTCTATCTCAAGGACATCTGGCCGACGTCGCACGAGATCGCCGCGGTCATGGCGTTTCGCGAAAAATCCGGAGACCTATCGCGCGCTCTACGGCGACGTCGCCAACGCGAATCCGATGTGGGGCACGATCTCGGGCGCTACCGGCCAGGTCTACGACTGGCCCCGCTCGACCTACATCGCGAAGCCGCCGTTCTTCGACGGATTCAAGATGACGCCCGGCAAGGTCGGCGACGTCCGTGGCGCGCGCGCGCTCGGGATCTTCGGCGATTCGGTCACGACCGACCACATCAGCCCTGCGGGCTCGATCAAGCCGAGCTCGCCCGCCGGCGCCTACCTGATCGCGAACGGCGTCTCGGTCGCCGATTTCAACAGCTACGGCTCGCGCCGCGGCAACCACGAGGTGATGCTGCGCGGCACGTTCGCCAACGTGCGGATCAAGAACCTGATGCTGCCGCTGCACGCGGACGGCACGCGCGAAGAAGGCGGCGTCACGCTGTTCCAGCCCTCCGGCGAAAAGCTGCCGATCTACGACGCAGCGATGCGCTACATCGCGCAAGGCACGCCGACCGTCGTCTTCGGCGGCGAGGAGTACGGCACCGGTTCGTCGCGCGACTGGGCGGCGAAAGGGACGCAACTCCTCGGCGTGCGCGCCGTGATCGCGAAGAGCTTCGAGCGGATCCATCGGTCGAACCTCGTCGGCATGGGCGTGCTGCCGTGTCAGTTCAAGGGCAGCGATTCGGTCGCCTCGCTCGGGATCAAGGGCGACGAGACGTTCGACATCACCGGGACGGAAGCCGGGGTCAAGCCGCAGATGGACGTGACGCTCACGATCCACCGCAAGGACGGCACGACGCAGCAGGTTCCCGTGCTGCTGCGCATCGACACGCCGATCGAGGTCGACTATTACCTGAACGGCGGCATCCTGCCGTTCGTGTTGCGCGAGCTGATGGCGAAGGCGGCGTAGGGCATGGGTCGGAAGGTGCACGAGATATGCGCCGCCGCGAAAACCGGACACCTCGTCCGGCAAAAATGCGTCAAAATAATGCTATAATTCAAGACTGATGGCGCCTTGACGGACTACTTTCGGCGGCCATTCGTGTCGTTCCCGAATTCCCACATCAGGAGAGGTTGATGAATTCCCGTTTTCTCATTGTTTTGACTGCGCTCGCTGCCGCGACGACGCTGGCTGCTTGCGGTCAGGATTCGAGCAAGGCCGCGGCGGATGCCAAGAAGGCTGCGGCCGAGGCCGCGGACAAGGCAAAGGAAGCCGCGACCAAGGCCGCCGAAGCCACGAAGGACGCCGCGAAGGAGGCGACCGACGCAACGAAGGAAGCCGCCACCAAGGCCGCCGATGCGACCAAGGACGCGATGAAGCCGAGCGAGCCTGCGAAGACGGCCGAGCCGCCGGCGCCTGCTCCCGCACCTGCACCCGCGCCTGCCGAAGCCCCGAAGAAGTAACCGGGTCTGCGACGCTGAAGCCCGAGAACGCCGGCGCCATGCCGGCGTTTTCTTTCGCCCCTCTGATCGGACCGAACGCAGGGTTCAGCCGCGCGACGCCGGCGCCTGACGCGCGATCCATCGCGTCAACGGCTTCCATTGCTCCCAGTCGTGCTCGCCGCGCGATCGCGGCAGATCGAATACCGTAGCGCCGTCGCGCGCGCAATGCACGTAGACCTGCGTATCGCGCAAGTGCGCTACGACGGGAAACGCGAAAGCCTCGAGAAAGTCGTCGAGCTCCGCCGCGCTCAACGTGCGCGCGTCGACGCGCATCGCGACGATGCCGATCGCGAGATCGCCTTTGCGCACCGCCTTGTAATCGTGGATCGCCGCAAGGAAGTGCTGGGTCGCCGCCATGTCGAAGGCCGACGGCGTCAGCGGAACCAGCATGACATCGGCGCGACGGATCGCCTCGCGCAGCTCTTCGCCGTGGAGCCCTGCCGGCGTGTCGACGACGAGCCACTCCGCGCCGGCGTCCTTCACGTCGCGCGCTTTCGCCGCGGGCGGCGCCGCGACGATGCGCGGAAAGAGCGCCGGACGCCGCGCGAGCCATTCGGCCGACGATCGCTGCGGATCGAGATCCTGCAACGCGACAGCGCCGGCGCTTTCCCGCGAGCCAGCCCGCGACATGGGTCGCGAGCGTCGTCTTGCCGCTGCCGCCTTTCGGATTGGCGACGAGGATCGTCTGCATGAGGCCTCCGGCGGACCGGGAAATTCCGCGAAGGCCGAATGGTAGCGCCAATCAGGCGCGCCGCCGGTAGAATGACTTCGGCATGATGGACGACGACACCCGGATCGAGGCGCCGCCTGCGCCAACCATCGCGATGCCCGCCCCTCGCGTCGCGCCCGCGCACGCAGACCCGCGCAAAGCGCGAGTTCGAGGCGAACAAGCTCCGAAAGCGCCTGCGCCGGCAGGTCGGCGAAGCGATCGCCGCTTACGGACTGATCGAGCGCGACGATCGCGTGATGGTCTGCCTGTCCGGCGGCAAGGACAGCTATGGTCTGCTCGACGTCCTGTTGACGCTCAAGGACCGCGCGCCCTTCCCGTTCGAGGTCGTCGCCGTGAACCTCGACCAGAAGCAGCCCGGATATCCGGCCGACGTCTTGCCGCGCTACTTGTCGGAGCGCGGCGTTCCGTTCCGCATCGTCGAGCAGGACACCTACAGCGTCGTGAAGCGCGTCATTCCCGAAGGCGGGACGATGTGCTCGCTGTGCTCGCGGCTGCGCCGCGGGGCGCTGTACCGCGTCGCGACCGAGATCGGCGCCACCAAGATCGCGCTCGGCCACCATCGTGACGACGTGCTCGCGACGTTCTTCCTGAACCTCTTCTTCGGCGGCAAGTTGAAGACGATGCCGCCGAAGCTCGTCTCCGACGACGGCCGTCATGTCGTGATCCGGCCGCTCGTCTACGTGCGCGAGCGCGACCTTGCCCGCTACGCGAACCTGCAGGCGTTTCCGATCATCCCCTGCAACCTGTGCGGCTCGCAGCAGCATCTGCAGCGCCGGCAGGTCGGCGAGATGCTGCGCGACTGGGAGAAGAAGCACCCGGGCCGGATCGAATCGATCTACAACGCGCTGGCCAAGGTCGTTCCGTCGCACCTGATGGACCGTGCCCTGTTCGACTTCGGCGCAGTGCGGGCGACCGGGCGCGACGAGCCCGACGGCGACCTCGGCTTCGATGCCGATCCGCTGCTCGAGCGCGAGACGAACGGTGAGCCCCTGTAACACGCGCCGCCGGTTTGCGACCGCCGTCGGCGCCTTGCTCGTCCTTGCCGCTTGCGGCATTGCGGATCCCGCAAACGGACAAGCCACCGACAACGCCCGGTCGGCGCCACCGCTCGCCGGTCCAGCCCTCCTCGACGCGCTGCGCCACGGCGGCTACGTGATCTACTTCCGCCATGCGTCGACCGATTTCGGTCAGAACGACGACAGCATGACGGGCTACGAGGATTGCGCGCACCAGCGCAATCTCACCGACGCGGGTCGGGCCGAAGCGCGCTCGATCGGCGCCGCGATTGGCGCGCTCGGAATTCCCGTCGGGCGCGTGCTCGCGAGCCCGTTTTGCCGCACTCGCGAGACCGCCGAGTTGATCTTCGGGCGCGCGTCGGTTTCCAACGCAGTGCGCGGAGGCCCGGCGCAGGCCGACGGCGACCGCTACGCCGAGCTGAAGACGCTGCTGGCGACGCCGGTTCCCGGCGGCGTCGATCTCGCGATCGTCAGCCACGGCAACCCCTATCGCGCCGTCGTCGGCGGCCCCTATCTCGCCGAAGGCGAAGCTGCGGTGATCGAGCCGCGCGGCAAGGAAGGATTTCGCGTCGTCGCGCAGATCCGCAAAGACGACTGGGCGGCGCTGTCCTCGGCGAAATAGCGCGACGGAGTCCGCAGCTGGATGCGATACGACGTCCAATACGGCGCAACGGCGCCGCATCGCCACGGCGGCGCGTCGCCGCACGAAGGCCGGGCTTGCCGGACGGGTCCTACAGCGATAGTGACCTTCGTCCGACGCGAACTCCCGTGAGCGTTCGATGGCTCGCGCATGCGATTGGCATCAACATGGCAATGCAGTTGCCTCGTCAACATTTCAATCGTATTTGCCGGTTTTTGCGAATGCGAGCTGAAGAAAGGATAGCGGACATGAACTCGTTACAGCGCAATACGATTTTGATCGCACTCGTGGTCGGGACGGCGATGGCAGGCGTGGCGTGTCAGCAGCGCTCGCCGTCGACCACCAGCCAGAACATGAACCGCCCGTCGGAAACGGCGACGGCGCCGTCGACTGCTCCGTCGTCGACTGCTTCGTCCACCGCTCCGTCGAGCCCGATGGCGAACGCCGTTGACGACGCGGCGATCACCGCGAAGGTCAAGACGGCGATCATGGCCGAGCCGGGACTCAAGGCCACGGAAATCAACGTCGACACGAAGGACGCCGTCGTGACGCTGACGGGGACCGTTCCTTCCGCGCCGCTCAAGGATAGAGCGAAGGAAATCGCTTCCAACGTCTCCGGCGTGAAGTCGGTTCAGGACAACCTGGTGACGCAAAGCGGGTAACGCTCTGCGGTCGAGCAGTTCATCGCGTGGGGTCGGGGCCCGGCAGCATGGGGTCCCGGCCCCTCGGCGTTATCGCAAGGCGCGACGATTCATCCGGGGCGCTTTCGCGTAACTCGAAGGGCGCCCGGTTCTCGTGAAGCCCGGAGGGTTATTCGGAAGCGCCCCGGAAACACCTGCCTAGCGCACGCTGTCCTTGCTCTGCCCGTACAGGATCGCGCGCGACTTCTCGTCGCTCACCGTCGGCTTCACGTTGATCTTCGGGCCCCACGCATAAGCGCGCTCGACCGCGGGCCGTGACTTGATCTCTGCGAGCCAGCGCTCGAGGTGCGGGAAATCCGCGATGTCCTGCCCCTGACGAACCGGCTGCACCCACGGATAGCACGCGATGTCGGCGATCGAATAGTCGCCGGTGATGAACGCGCGATCGGCAAGGCGCTTGTTGAGCACGGCGTAGAGGCGCCCGGTTTCGCGCACGTAGCGATCGATCGCGTACGGGTACTTCTCCGGCGCGTAGTGGCGGAAATGGTGGTTCTGCCCGGCGAACGGCCCGAGCCCGCTCATCTGCCAGTAGAGCCACTGCAGGCACTCCCAGCGGCCGCGCAGGTCGTGCGGCAGAAGCCGGCCGGTCTTTTCGGCGAGGTATTGAAGGATCGCGCCGGATTCGAACAGCGAAAGCGGCGCGCCTCCGTCCGCCGGCGCGTGATCGACGATGGCCGGGATCCGGTTGTTCGGCGCAATCGCGAGAAACGCCGGCTCGAACTGGTCGCCCTGGCTGATGTTGATCGGCTTGATCGAATACGCGAGACCGGTTTCCTCGAGGAAGATCGTGATCTTGTGCCCATTGGGCGTCGGCCAGTAGTACAGGTCGATCATCGGATTTTCGGCTCGCATCAGAACGTGCCCGGATAGTTGCCGCCGTCGATCAGGATGTTCTGGCCGACGATGTAGCCGGCATGCACGCTGCAGAGGAACGCGCAGGTCGCGCCGAATTCGTCGATCGTGCCGAAACGCGCCGCCGGGTTGGCTGCGCGCCCCGCCTGCAGCGCCTCGTCGAACGACTTGCCCTGCGCCTTCGCGCGCGCCTCGACCGTGGCGCGCAGGCGATCGGTGTCGAACGATCCGGGCAGCAGGTTGTTGATCGTCACGTTGTGGACGGCGACCTTGCGCGCGAGTCCCGCGATGAAGCCGGTGAGGCCGGAGCGCGCGCCGTTCGAAAGCCCGAGAATATCGATCGGCGCCTTGACCGCCGCCGAGGTGATGTTGACGATGCGGCCGAACTTGCGCGCGATCATCGTGTCGACCGTGGCCTTGATGAGCTCGATCGGCGTCAGCATGTTCGCGTCGATCGCGCGCAGCCACGCGTCGCGGTCCCAATCGCGGAAATCGCCGGGCGGCGGCCCTCCCGCGTTGTTGACCAGGATGTCGGGCTCGCGGCACGCCGCGAGCGCGGCTTCGCGGCCCTCCGGCGTCGTGATGTCGGCGGCCACGAACGCGACGGGCCGTCCGGCGCGCGCGCCGATCTCCTCCGCGGTCCGCCGCAGCAGGTCGTCGTTGCGCGCGACGATCGTCACCTCGCACCCGGCGTCGGCGAGCGCCTGCGCGCAGCCGCGACCGAGCCCCTTGCTTGCCGCACAGACGAGCGCGCGCCGGCCGGCGATGCCGAGATCCATCGTCAGCCCATCTGGCGCGCGGGCGCGCCGTGGCTCGTCGAGGTCCGCTTGAGCTGCACCACGGTGCCGATCGCGAGCAGGAGGCAGGCGGCGATCGCGTAGAAGAGCTCGTGCGCGAGCGCGTGATCGAGCATGAAGCCGAACACGATCGGCCCTATCGTTCCGCCGAGATCGAGGCCCGAGTAGACGAATCCGTAGACGCGCCCCGCCGCGCCCTTGGTGTCGCCGCCTTCACGATCAGGTCGCGCGACGGCCCGGTCACCCCGAGCGCAAAGCCGATCGCCGCAAAGAGCGGCAGCACCAGGGGCAGCGGCAACGGGGTCGCGGCGGCGCCGATCAGCATCAGCGCGGCCGACAGCAGCCCCGTCATCGCAACGCGATCGTGGCGTTCCGTCTTCGCGGCAAGAAAGCCTCCGGCGAGGATTCCAACGAGGCCGCCGGACAGGTATGCGGTGAGCGCGGAGGTCGCGAGCAGCAGCGGCACGTCGAAGCCGGCGGCGAGCGTCGTCGGCAGGAAGGTCTGGATGCCGAGCCCCGCCATCGTCTGGATGACGAAGTAGGCGAAGCAAAGCAGGATCGGCGCGCGCAGCAGCAGCGCTGCGCTGCTCTTGACGGTGTGCAGATGCGCATCGGTCGCGCGATGCGAAACGAGGCGCGCGCGCTGCGTCGCGATCACGCCGAGCGCGATCAGGCCGACCACGCCCATCGCCGCCAGCGCGAAACGCCAGCCGAACGCCGAGCCCAGAGCGAAGCTCACGATCGGCGCGACGATGTAACCGAGATTGCCGCCGATCCCGTGCGACGCTGTAGGCATGCCCGAGGCGCCGGTGCTCGACGTTCGCGTTGAGGATCGCGAAGTCCGCCGGGTGGAACACGCCGTTGCCGATTCCCATCAGCGCGACGATCGGGAAGAGCCAGCCGACTCCCGGCGCAAGGCTCGCGAGCATCGTGCCGCCGATCACGCAGCGAGAGCCCCCCGAGCAGCACGGGGCGCGCGCCCCAGCGGTCGACGCCGAATCCCGACGCGAACTGCGTGACGCCGCTCGCCGCGTAGAACACGCCGATCAGCGTGCCGAGCACCGCGTAGCTGACGCCGAACTCGGCCCGCAGCAGCGGAAACAGCGGCGGAAGCGCGAGCTGGAAGAAGTGCGACGTCGAATGCGCGAGGCCGACGACGCCGATGACCTGCGCGTCGCGACGGAACGAGCTGGGGTGAACCGTATCCAAGGCGTTGATTTCCGACTGCAAAGCCTCCACTATACTTGATCGGCGGCGTGAGCCCGAGGAGCACCGCACGCGTAAGGCCGCGGCATCCGCCGACGACTCTGCAACGCACTCCAGCGCATCGAGGAGAAACCCGACATGGTCGACAAGGTCACGAAATCGGACGCCGAGTGGCGCGCGCAGCTCACGCCCGAGCAGTACAAGGTCGCGCGCAAGAAGGGAACCGAGCGCGCGTTCTCCGGCAAGTATTGGGACAACCACGACGATGGCACGTACCGCTGCGTCTGCTGCGGCACGCCGCTGTTCGACGCCGAAACCAAGTTCGATTCCGGCACCGGCTGGCCGAGCTTCTACGCGCCGGTCTCGGCCGAGAACGTTCGCAACGTCGACGACACGAGCTGGTTCATGCGCCGCACCGAGGTCGTCTGCGCGGCGTGCGACGCGCACCTCGGCCACGTGTTCGAGGACGGTCCCGAGCCGACCGGCCTCCGGTATTGCATGAACTCGGCGGCGCTCAAGTTCGAGCCCAAGGGTTGACCGCAGGCTTGCCGCGCGATTCCGAACGCGCGCGTGCGTCGCCGCAAAGGCGCGGCGCTCGCGCCGGATTCGCTCCTCGACCCCATCTGCACGATGCGCCTGCTCCTCGCCGAAGACGACCGGATGATCGGAGAGAGCGTCCAGCGCGGACTGAAGCAGGACGGCTTCGCCGTGGATTGGGTGCCGGACGGGCGCGCCGCCGAGCTCGCGCTCGCGGAAAACGTCCACGATCTCGTCGTGCTCGATCTCGGCCTGCCGCGCAAGGAAGGCCTCGACGTCCTGCGCTCGATGCGCCGGCGCGGTGACGCGCGCCCCGTGCTCGTCGTCACGGCGCGCGATGCGGTCACCGATCGCGTCGCCGGACTCGATGCCGGCGCCGACGATTATCTGGTGAAGCCGTTCGAGCTCACCGAGCTCGCCGCGCGGATCCGCGCGCTGCTGCGACGCAGCGCCGGGCGCGCCGAGCCCGTCGTCGCTTACGGCGACATCGAGCTCTTTCCGGTCACGCGCGAAGTGCGGCTGCGCGGGGAACCGGTGGCGCTGTCTCCGCGCGAGTTCGCGGTCCTCGAGGCGCTGCTCGCGCGGCCCGGCGCCGTCCTCTCGCGCGCGCAGCTCGAGGAAAAGCTCTACGGCTGGAACGAGGAGGTCGAAAGCAACGCAGTCGAAGTCCACATCCATGCGCTGCGCCGCAAGCTCGGCGCCGATGCGATCCGCAACGTGCGCGGCGTGGGCTGGATGATCGCGAAAGCGGAAGCGGCGGCGTGAGCCCGAGGACCCGATCGATTCGGCGCGAGCTCGTCGTCTGGATCTCCGCGGGCCTGCTCGTCGCCATCGCGGTGGCGGCAATCGCCACCTACATGCGTGCGCGCGAGGAAGCGAACGAGATCTTCGATTATCAATTGAAGCAGATGTCGGCCTCGCTCACCGGCGTTCCCGCTCGCCGGATCGCCGCCCGGCACGTCGCCCGGCTCCGACGCGCTGATCGTTCAGGTCTGGGACCGCGACGGCGTGCAGGTCTACCTGTCGCAGCCGCAGCAGCCGCTGCCGCGGGACGCTCAGCCCGGATTCAACACCGTGCGCACCGTCGCGGGCGAATGGCGCGTCTTCAGCGCGCTCGCCGGCAATCAGATCGTCCAGGTCGCGCAGCCGATGAGAGCGCGGCGCGAGCTCGCGGCGAGCATGGCGCTGCGAACGATCGTGCCGCTGCTCGCGCTCGTCCCGTTTCTCGTTCTGCTCGTCTGGTTCGGCATCGCGCGCGGGCTCTCGCCGCTCGACCGCGTCGCCGTGGCGCTCGCCGAGCGCTCTCCCGTCGCGCTGCGCCCGCTCAACGAAACCGGGCTGCCGAGCGAGGTCGCACCGCTCGTCCATGCGCTCAACGGCCTTCTCGAAAGGCTCGATCGCGCGCTCGACGCGCAGCGCACGTTCATCGCCGACGCGGCGCACGAGCTGCGCACGCCGCTCACCGCCGTGCACCTGCAGGCGCAGCTCGCCGAACGCGCAACCACCGACGCCGAGCGCAGCGCGGCGCTTGCCGAGCTGCGCGCCGGGCTCGAGCGCGCGACGCGCCTCGTCGAACAGCTGCTGACGCTCGCACGCGAGGAACCCGGTGTGAGCGAGAGGCCCTTCGCGCCGGTGAACGTGACGGAGATCGCACGCGAGGTGCTCGCCGAATACGCGCCGATCGCCGGGGCGCGCGGCGTGGATCTCGGCCTGGCCGAAGGCAGCGCTGCGGCGTCGGACGATGCGTTCGTCGACGGCGACGCGAACGCTTTGCGCACGCTGGTGTCGAACCTCGTCGACAATGCGGTGCGCCACACGCCGGCCGGAGGGCGCGTCGACGTCGCTGCGCAGCGCGAGGGCGCCGACGCGGTGGTGACGGTCCGCGACTCGGGTCCCGGCATTCCGGCGAGCGAGCGCGAACGCGTCTTCGATCGCTTCTACCGCGTTCCCGGTGAGGCGGCGGCCGGAATGACCGGCAGCGGACTCGGCCTCGCGATCGTCAAGCGCATCGCCGAGCGACACGGCGCAACGGTGATGCTTGGGCCCGGCCTGACGCACCCGGGCGGCGAAGGGTTGGGGGTCACGGTGCGGCTGCCCGGCTCGGGATCGGTTGGCGCAGCCGCCGGGCAGTAAGCGCTGTACGCCGGACATGCGGCCTGCTTTCGGCACGAGCTGCCGAATTCGATCCGCCTTAATTCCCGCTTAAGTTTCCACCCCTAACGTGGGTGCCGTAGAGGCCGCCTTTGCGGCCATTGGACAAGGAGACATGTCAATGCAAGCGAACAAATTCAGACGCAGCCTGATCGCGCTGGCGGTCGTCGGCGCCTTCGGCGTCGGTGCCGTGACCGCGGAACGCGCGGGAACGTTCACGCAGGCGACCGCGGCCGGTCAGCCTGCGGTCGTTGCCGTCGCATCCACGGCGACCAGCGCTGCGTTGCCCGACTTCGCCGACCTCGTCGCGCAGAACGGGCCCGCGGTGGTTCAGATCAGCGTGACCAAGGACGCGCAGAAGGTCGTCGCGCGCGGCTTCCATGGCATGCCCAACGAGGATGACGACGAGGACAGCGATGCGCTGCCGCCATGGTTCCGCAATCTTCCCGGGATGCCGAAGGGCTTTTCGACACCCAGAGGACGCGAGATGCCGTCCCGGGGGATGGGCTCGGGCTTCATCGTCGGCGCCGACGGCATCGTGCTCACCAACGCGCACGTCGTCGACGGTGCGGACGAAGTGATGGTCCGGCTCACCGACCGGCGCGAGTTCAAGGCGAAGGTGCTGGGCAGCGACCGCACGACCGACGTCGCCGTGCTGAAGATCGACGCGAAGAGCCTACCGGTCGTGAAGATCGGCAACGCCGACGCGACACGCGTCGGCGAATGGGTGGTCGCGATCGGCACGCCGTACGGCCTCGACAACACGGTGACCTCCGGCATCGTCAGCGCCAAGTCGCGCGCGCTGCCGGGTGACTCCGCGGCGGTGCCGTTCATCCAGACCGACGCGGCGGTCAACCCCGGCAATTCCGGCGGCCCGCTCTTCAACCTCAAGGGCGAAGTGATCGGGATCAATTCGCAGATCTTCAGCCGCTCCGGCGGATTCCAGGGCGTCGCGTTCGCGATTCCGATCGATGTCGCGATGAACGTGAAGGACCAGATCCAGCATCACGGAAAGGTCCAGCACGGCCGTCTGGGCGTGTCGATCCAGGAAGTGAACCAGTCGCTCGCCGAGAACTTCGGCATGAAGGATTCCTCCGGCGCGCTGGTCGGCGCAGTGTCGAAGGGCAGCGCCGCGGCGAAGGCCGGCATCGAGCCCGGCGACGTGATCACGAAGTTCGACGGCAAGGCGATCACGCGTTCCTCGGACCTGCCGCCGATGGTGGCGAAGCTCCAGCCCGGCGCGTCGGTCCCGGTCGAGCTCTGGCACGACGGCAAGACGAAGACCGTGAACGTCACGATCGGCGAGCTCGAGGCGGACAAGTCGACCCTCGCGTCGGCGAAGGAAGGCGCGGGCCAGGGCAAGCTCGGCGTCGCCGTGCGTCCGTTGTCGGCCGAGGAAAAGAAGTCCGCGGGCATCGCGGAGGGCGTGGTCGTCGAGGATGTTGGCGGCGCAGCGGCGCGCGCGGGCGTACGCCCGGGTGACGTGATCGTCTCCGTCAACCGGACGCCGGTGAAGAGCCCTGAGCAGCTGAAGGAATTGATCGGCAAAGCGGGAAAGACCGCAGCGCTCCTCGTCCAACGCGACGACGCGCGGATCTTCATCCCGGTGACGATCGGCTGAGCAGTAGTCGTTGGTGTCTCCCCTGTTGGCGGGCCTCCGGGCCCGCCTTTTTTTGCCTGTCCTCATGGCCGGAGTGGGAGAACTGGTGCCGCTATCGAGCGGCGGAGCAGGAGGTTCGCGGCGGGCTTAGACGCTGCAACCGTGTCCACCTGCGGGTACCCGACGCAGCCGGCGGGCGGCCACCCAGGGCCGCCGCTTGGCTGCGTCACCCGCTACGGTGGACGCAGCTTATGCGCCCGCTCGCGAACCTTCGTGCCCCGCCTCGATGCGGCGCGTAGTACGAATGCGCCGCGCGGGTATCGGGTTGCACCTTTGCATGACTCGGCGCGATGCCGCGTAGCGAGAGGGTTCGCGAGAGGACGGATGTGCTGCGGTGCGCCGTCGCGGGTGACGCAGCTTCGCGGCGGCCGTGTGTGGCCGCCCGAGGGCTGCGTCGGGTACCCGCAGGCGCACGCGCCTCGCAGCACTTTTAGTCCGTCGCGAACCCTCTCGCTACACGGTTCACGAGCCATCCCCTTGACAGCGGACGACTTTCGAGTGATATCATTTAAATATAGTTGTGATATCGCGATGATCACGGGGGAGGACATGAACACGATTGCTCGCAAAGGCGGTCTGTGGATCGCGGCCGGAACAGGCATCGGCATCGCCGCCGGCGTCGCGCTCGGCGCGGCATCGATCGGACTCGCGCTGGGACTCGCCGCCGGAATCGTTGCCGGCCTGCTCGCCCGCCGCTAGCCTCCTCCCCTTCATCCGCCGCGCCGGCACGTGTGCGCGCGGCGCCCGCAACGCCGCAGCGCGCGTCGTTGCCGCAATTACGCCGTCGATTGCAAACGGGCCCGACCGGGATCGGAACAGAACAGGAGCCACCATGATGCGCCTCTGCTCGATGCTGTTCGCCGCAGTGCTGATCGTCGTCGCATGGTTCATCGTCACCACGACGGGGCATCTCGCCGAGCCCGTCGCCACGCACTTCGGCGGCGACTATCTCGCCAACGGCTTCATGACGCGCGATGGATATGTCGCGTTCTCGCTCGCCTTCTCGACGGTGCTGCCGGTGATCGTCGCCGGTGCCGTCGGGTGGCTGCCGCGGCTCTTCCCGCGCGCCGTCAACGTGCCGAACAGGGACTACTGGCTCGCACCCGAGCGTCGCGACGCAACGCTCGAGAGCATCGCGATACGCGCGATCCTGCTCGGCGGCCTCCTCGCCCTGTTCATGGCCGGCGTCCATTGGCTGATCCTGCAGGCGAACGCAGCCGTTCCGCCGCAGCTTCCCGCGCGCGCCTTCTGGACGATGCTGATCGCGTTCCTCGTCGCCTTCGCCGCGTGGATCGGCGGCTTCTGGTCGAGGTTTCGCGACACCGCAGGATGATCGGCGATACGTGATCACTCGTGTGCATCGGCGATGACCGAAAAGAAAGCCTTTCTGCTGCGGCTCGACAAGGCCGTGTGGGCGGCGCTGGATCGCCTCGCCCGAACCGAGCTGCGCAGCGTCAACGCGCAGATCGAGTTTCTGCTGCGCGACGCGCTTTCCCGCCGCGGCATTGCGCCGAGGCAACCGGGAACGCGGCGACGCGGTTCCGCCGAAGATT
>CAVUOC010000006.1:0-84829 GCA_963742965.1 uncultured beta proteobacterium
TGCGCGACAACATGGTGTTCGAAGCCTCGCAGCGCGTGCAGCGCGGCCTCCCCTTCGCGATCGTCGACGAGGTCGACTCGATCCTGATCGACGAGGCGCGCACGCCGCTCATCATCTCCGGCCAGTCCGACGACAACGTCGAGCACTACTACCGGCTGAACGACATCGCGCCGAAGCTCGTCCGGCAATCCGAAGAGAAAGGCGAGGGCGATTACTGGGTCGACGAGAAGGCGCACCAGGTGCTGCTGTCGGAAGCCGGCCACGAGCGCGTCGAGCAGATCCTCTCGTCGGCCGGGTTGCTGGCGCCGGGAACGAGCCTCTACGACGCGCACAACATCGGGCTCATGCATCATCTGTACGCGGCGATGCGCGCGCACGCGCTGTACCACCGCGATCAGCACTACGTCGTGCAGAACGGCGAGGTCGATCATCGTCGACGAGTTCACCGGCCGCCTGATGTCCGGGCGCCGCTGGTCCGACGGCCTGCACCAGGCGGTCGAGGCGAAGGAAGGCGTGCCGATCCAGCGCGAGAACCAGACGCTCGCGTCGATCACGTTCCAGAACTATTTCCGGATGTACGCGAAGCTCGCCGGAATGACGGGCACCGCGGACACCGAGGCGTTCGAGTTCCAGCAGATCTATCACCTCGAGACGATGGTGATCCCGACCCACATGGCGATGGTGCGCAAGGACGAGAACGACCAGGTGTTCCGCACCCTCGACGAAAAGGTCGGCGCGATCGTCGCCGACATCAAGGATTGCCACGCGCGCGGCCAGCCGGTCCTCGTCGGCACGACGTCGATCGAGAACTCCGAAATGCTGTCCGGCCACCTCGTTCAAGCGAGAAGCTCCCGCACGAGGTGCTCAACGCGAAGCAGCACGCCCGCGAGGCCGAGATCGTCGCGCAGGCGGGGCGTCCCGGCGCCGTCACGATCGCGACGAACATGGCGGGCCGCGGAACCGACATCGTGCTGGGCGGCGCGATCGAGCCGCAGATCCTCAAGATGCGCGAGGACGAGTCGCTCGCTCCGGCCGAAAGGGATGCGCAGATCGAGCGCATGCGCGGCGAATGGCAGGTCCGCCACGACGCGGTGATCGGATCGGGCGGGCTTCACATCGTCGGCACCGAGCGCCACGAGTCGCGGCGCATCGACAATCAGCTGCGCGGCCGCGCCGGACGCCAGGGCGATCCGGGATCGTCGCGCTTCTACCTGTCGCTCGAAGACCCGCTGCTGCGCATCTTCGGCGGCGAGCGCCTCGGCGCGATCATGCAGAAGCTCAAGATGCCCGAAGGCGAGCCGATCGAGCACCCGATCGTCAACCGCTCGATCGCCAAGGCGCAGAACCGCGTCGAGTCGCGCAACTTCGACATCCGCAAGCAGCTGCTCGAATACGACGACGTCGCCAACGATCAGCGGCGCGTGATCTACCAGCAGCGCAACGAGCTGCTCGAGTCGAGCGACATCGCCGACACGGTGCGCAACATGATCGTCGGCCTGATCGACGAAACCGTGAAGCGCTACATCCCGCCCGAATCGGTCGAGGAGCAGTGGGACGTGCCGGGGCTCGAAGCGGCGCTCGCGTCGGAGTTCCAGATGCAGTCGCCGGTCGGCCAGTGGCTGAAGGACGATCCGGACATCACCGACGACAAGTTGCGCGATCGGCTGAGCGAGGCCGCGCTCGCCCAGTATGCGAGCAAGGAAGCGCAGGTCGGGCCCGATCTCATGCGCCAGTTCGAGCGCAGCCTGATGCTGCAGACGCTCGACCAGCACTGGCGCGATCACCTCGCGAATCTCGACCATCTGCGCCAGGGGATCCACCTTCGCGGCTACGCGCAGAAGAACCCGAAGCAGGAGTACAAGCGCGAATCGTTCGAGCTCTTCTCCGACATGCTCGACCGCATCAAGCAGGACGTGGTCCGCGTCGTCCTCACCGTGCAGGTGCGCACGCCGGAGGACGTGCAGGCGGTCGAGGAAAAACCGGCGGTGTCCAACGTCCGGTACCAGCATGCCGATTACGACGAGGCGCTTGCGAACGAGGAAGGTGCGGATGCGGCGTCCGGAGGCGCCGCGCGGCGTCGCTACCGCGCCGTTCGTGCGGGCGGCCGAGAAGGTGGGCCGCAACGATCCGTGTCCTTGCGGGTAGCGGCAAGAAGTACAAGCACTGCCACGGCCGCCTTGCGTAACTGCTGCGGGCCGGATCGCGTGCGCGTCGCTCGTACCATGCCGTACATCCGGTTGCTCGCGGCTCGCTCGCGTCGCCTCGCACGTCCGCTAGTCCCGCCGCCTGTCGACGCCGCCAGTCATGCCCGTTCGCTACACGCCGCCGCGCCCCGACGAACTGCTGCCGGTAAAGGGCGTCTCGATCGGCACGGCGCCCGCGAAGATCAAGAACTGGCAGCGCGACGATCTGCTGCTCGCCGCGTTCGACGCCGGAGCCGTGGCGGCCGGCGTCTTCACGCAGAACCGGTTTGCCGCGGCACCCGTCGCGGTTTGTCGCCGCCATCTCGCTGACGCGGGTGATGTGCGGGCGCTCGTCGTCAACGCGGGAAACGCCAACGCCGGCACCGGCGCGGCGGGCATTGCCGCCGCCGAGCAGACGTGCGCGGCCGTCGCGTCGATTCTCGGTTGCGCGCCGCGGCAGGTCCTTCCTTTTTCGACCGGCGTCATCATGGAGCCGCTGCCCGTCGGCAGGATCGTCGATGCGTTGCCCGCTGCGCATCGCGCGCTCGCGAGCGACGGATGGTTCGCCGCGGCGTCGGCGATCATGACGACGGACACCATGCCGAAGGGCGCGTCGCGCCGGATCAGCGTCGACGGCGCGCCGGTCACCGTCACCGGAATTGCAAAGGGCGCCGGGATGATTCATCCCGACATGGCGACGATGCTGTCGTTCATCGCGACCGATGCGCCGGTCTCCGCGCCGCTGCTGCGCGAGCTCGCGCGCGAGATCGCCGACGCCTCGTTCAACTGCGTGACCATCGACGGCGACACGTCGACCAACGACAGCTTCGTGATCGTCGCGACCGGCAAGGCCGGGATCGCGCCCATTGCGCGCGCCGACGACGCGCGGCTCGCACCGGTCCGCGACGCGCTGCGCGCGGTCGCTGTCGCGCTCGCTCAGGCGATCGTTCGCGACGGCGAGGGCGCGACCAAGTTCATGACGATCCGCGTCGAAGGCGGCCGCGACGCCGCGCGAATGTCGGCGGATCGCGTTTGCGATCGCGCATTCGCCGCTCGTCAAGACCGCGTTCTTCGCCTCCGACCCCAACCTGGGACGGATCGTGTGCGCGATCGGCAACGGCGCTGCGCCCGATCAGGACCCTGCGCGCGTGTCGTTCTGGCTCGACGATGTGCAGGTCGTCGCGAACGGGGCGCGTGCCCCGTCGTACACGGAAAGCGCGGGCCAGCGGGTGATGAAGAACGACGAGATCACCGTGCGCGTGGCGCTTGGCCGCGGCGACGCCGCGGCGACGATCTGGACCTGCGATTTTTCGCACGATTACGTGAGCATCAACGCCGATTACCGGAGCTGACGTGCTCTCGGCGAGTGAAATCGGCGAGCTCTTCGCGCGCCTCGAGCGGCTGCTCGATCGCGTCGAAAGCATTCTGCCGCCGCCGGCGCCGCCTCCCGACTGGAACGCGACCGCCTTTCGCTGGCGCAGGCGCGGGGGACGCGGATACCTGCAGGCGGTCCTCCATCCGCACTCGATACGGCTCGAAGATCTCGTCGCGGTCGACGAGCAGAAGCGCGCGATCGACGCGAACACCCGGCAGTTCGTCGCCGGGCTTCCGGCCAACAACGTGCTGCTGACCGGCTCGCGCGGCACGGGCAAGTCGTCCCTGATCAAGGCGATGCTCGTCAAGTATGCCGGCGAAGGGGCTGCGTCTGATCGAGGTCGACAAGTCCGACCTGGTCGAGCTCCCCGACATCGCCGAGATCGTCGCCGCGCGCCCCGAGCGGTTCATCGTCTACTGCGACGACCTCACGTTCGACGCCGGCGAGCCCGGCTACAAGGCGTTGAAGGTGATGCTCGACGGAACGATCGCGGCGCCGTCCGCGAACATGCTGATCTATGCGACGTCGAATCGGCGCCACCTGATCCCGGAGTACTTCAGCGAGAACCTCGAAACGACGCACATCGGCGGCGAGGTCCATCCCGGCGAATCGGTCGAGGAGAAGATCTCGCTTTCCGAGCGCTTCGGCTTGTGGATCACGTTCTATCCGTTCAGTCAGGACGATTACCTCGCCGCCACCGCTTCATGGCTCGCGTCGTTCGGCGTGGCGGCGCCGAAGTCCGCGCGGGAAAGCGAGGCGCGCCATCGCGAAGCGCTGCAGTTCGCGCTGCAGCGCGGCTCGCGCAGCGGCCGGGTCGCGTGGCAGTTCGCGAAAGGCTACGCCGGCGCCCGCAGGCTGCGAGGGAAGTAGCGCGTGAGCGAGCTGGGCGGAGCCAAGGCTCGTAGAGCGCGTCCGCGAGCGCTGGCGGCGGCCGACGCGCGACTGGTGGGCTATGCCTCACGTTGTAGGGAGGCCGCAACGGAGGGCGCGTCCCATGGAGGGCGCCGCGTGAACGACGCGATCGTTCCGGTCGCTGCGGCCGTCATCGTCGCACGTGATGGCCGGGTGCTCCTCGCGCAGCGCCCTTCCGGCAAGGCGTACGCCGGTTACTGGGAATTTCCGGGCGGGAAGATCGAGCCCGGCGAATCACCCCGCGAAGCGCTTTCCCGCGAGCTGCGCGAGGAGCTCGGGATCGCCGTGCATCGCGCAGCGCCGTGGATCGTCCAGCGATACCGGTATCCGCACGCGCACGTCGAGCTCCACTTCTTTCGCGTGTTCGAGTGGGAAGGCGAGCCGGTCGGCCACGACGGACAGGCGTTCGCCTGGCAGGTGCCGGGACGACTGGACGTGTCGCCGATGCTTCCGGCGAATACGTTCGTCTTGCGCGCGTTGTCGCTGCCGCCTGTCTACGGGATCACTCACGCAGAGGACGTCGGCGAGGCCGCTTTTCTCGCCCGCGCCGAGAGCGCAATCGCTTCCGGCCTTCGACTGATTCAACTGCGCGAAAAGACGTGGCCGCTCGCGCGCCAGCGGGCACTCGCCGAGTCGCTGCTCGCGCTGGCGGCGCCGCGTGGCGTGAAGGTGCTGCTGAACGGCGACGCCGACGACGCCCGCGATTGGGGCTGCGCCGGCGTGCACCTCACTGCGGCGGCGCTTGGATCGCTCACCGCGAGACCGGTGCCGGAGGCGATGCTGTGCGCGGCGTCCTGTCACACCCGCGCGGAAATCGAGCGCGCCGCTGCTTTGAGCCTCGACTTCGTCGTGCTCGGCCCGGTGCAGCCGACACCGACGCACCCGAATGCACGGTCGCTCGGGTGGGACGGATTCGCGGCGCTCGCTGCGCACGCGCCACTCCCCATCTTTGCGTTGGGCGGGCTTGCGCGCGGCGACCTCGACGTCGCGATCGCGCACGGCGCGCATGGGGTGGCACTGCGCCGCGGCGCCTGGCTCTAGCGCGTCACGCGCCCTTCCGATCGCGCGGATCGCTGTCCTCCGCGGGCTCGCCGCCGTCGGGTTCAGGCGGTCCAGCGTCGCGTATACGATATGTTTCGCTCGCCCAGGCGCCCAGGTCGATCATCTTGCAGCGCTCGGAGCAAAACGGTCGCCAGCGCGACGCCGGCGACCATTCGACCGGCTTGCCGCAGTGCGGGCAGGGGACGATCTTCGGCGGCATCACCGATCGTGGAACCCAGTCGTTGCGATAATCATCGGGCGATTGAATCAACGATTTTTCGCTTGGACTATCCTACCTTATCGAAGCCAAGGCGATGCGCGTACTCGAGCGGTGCAGCCATCAGCGGTCGAGGTAGGTCTTGCGCATCACGTTCCCCGCCACCACGAAATGCGCGTTCTCGACACGGAGCAGGGTCCACGGTCTCGGTGTCGATGACGAGGTCCCGCGGCACAGCCGGCTTTGCCGTGCGCGGCATCGTGCGCTCAATTAGGACATGCGGACGTGCCGCCGCCTGATCGATGCTCCGGAGCAAGTGCCCGAGACGGGGCATTTGCGGATGGTCGATGACCGGCTCATCGAAGATACCACCACGCGATTCGGGCGTAGGCCTTGGGCAGCCAGTGTGGCCGCAAGTTCGCCGACCGATCCCCGAGCCGATGGTTGAACACGAAGTCCAGGCATTGGGTCGTCGGCCACGTGCGTATAGGCAACGACCGCGTCATGCCAGGCACGCAGCAGCGACGCGGCAGCGGGCGTCGTACCCCAGACCTGGACCGCGCCGCTGCAGATGAGCTGATCGTGCGCCACGCGGTCGATGGACCTCGAGAACTGGAAGAAACGACGCTCGCCCACCATGCCGCGCGAACTCGGGGTCCACACGGGACGGGCATGTACGCGTCGTTGTCATCCAGGGCGAGCCAGTTGAGAATTGCGAAGTCGCAGCCTTCACCCACGAGGCGCCCAATCAACTCGGGGACGCGCCTTATCACGGTGTCGGCATCGAGATAGAGGAACAGGACGCCCCACCTCGCGCAACACGTGCCAGATGAAGTTTGCCTTTGTGTGCGCCGGGTCGAGGTTGCCGTTGGCTGCGATCGAATCGTGCACGGCCGGCACCTCGTACACGGCATGGGTCAGGCCGAAGCGACGCAGGGAATCGGGCGAGGCGCTTGGCAAGCGCGGCATGCGACGGCGTGAACATCGCGGCGACGACGAACGCTGGCTCGCCTGCCGGCAAGTGCTCGAAACGAAGTGATAGGTGCGGCCTGGCGGCGGGCGGAGGTCGTGTTCACACAAGTGGTCCCCCTGCCAGGAACTCGCCGAAATAGTCAGAGATTGCAGAACGCGAGCTCGAAGTCCACGTCACCGCTGTACGCATTGCCTCGATCCATGCCGGACACGCCGATGAACCGGATGTTCAGCGCGTACTTGTTCGCGCTGATCTCGGGCACGCACGGCAGCCCCTGCGCCACGGTGAGCCGCAGGAGCTGCGCGACTTTGGTCGTCGTCAGCATGAGCTGAAACACGCCGCTCGCCGCGGTCTGCCGGCTGGCGCGGCCGTTGTCGCGCAGGATGCGCAGGACGATGTTGAGACCGTCGTAGATCGGCAGGAACGGCGCGATCCATCCGCGCAGATCGTTCTGCCGCGCGCCCGGGTCCGCATTGAGCCAGTAGTGGTAGGCGGGCAGATCGAACTCGCAGACGCCCCCGGGGATCGTCGTGCGCTGCTTGATCGTCATCAGCCACTCGTTGTCGCGCAGGTGCACGCCGGCCCTGCCCGTCTGGGCGAGCAGCGCTGCGCTCGCGCGATCGATGTCGGCGAGGAGCTGCTCGAGCACGCGAGGCTCGATCGCCGGATTGTTGCGCAACGGCTGGAGCAGTTGCTTCTGCCGCTCGAGCTCTTGCAGCAGATCGGTCTTGAGGTCCGCGCGCGCGGCGACGTCGGTGATCTCGAAGAGCACCGAGAGCGCGGCGTGGTGATCAGCAGGATCGACCTGCGCCGCGAAGAATTCCGCGCGGCGATAGAGATCCTCGAGCCGCATCAGCGTGCGGATGCGCTCGTTCAACGGGTGCTCGTAGCGGATTACGGAGGGCACGCTGCGCGGGGAATTGTGCCAATCCGGCATTCTGCCCGAAGTCGCGCCGTCGAATAAAGGCTCGATGGCCTCAACCGGGCGTGTTTCGTTGCTCCGCCGCGGCCGCCAGCGCGCGGTAATGCTGGTCGAGCGCGGCAACCTGGGGTGCGATCGCGGTCACCGGCCCGGAGTTGTCGATCACGTCGTCGGCCCGCGCCAGCCGTTCGGCGCGCGGGAGCTGCGTCGCCATGATCGCGCGCACTTCGTCGTCGCTCAGTGCGCTTCGCGCCGCGACGCGCCGTACCTGGACGTCTTCGGGACAATCGACGACGAGAACGCGGTCGACGCGGGTCGCGCCCTCGCGCTCGAGCAGCAGCGGGACGACGAGGATCCCGTACGGCCCCGTCCATCGGGCCATTTCCTTGCCCGCCGCCTCGCGGATCAGCGGATGCAGGATCCCCTCGAGCGCGGCTCGCGCGTCGGCGTGCGTGAACACGAGCTGGCGCAAGCGCGCGCGGTCGATCGTCCCGTCGGTGCGGCGAAACAGGGGGCCGAATGCCGCCAGCACGGCCGAATGCCCGGGCTCGCCCGGCGCGGTCAGCGCGTGCGCGAGGCGATCCGCGTCGGTCAAATCGACGCCGAGGCTCGCGAACGCATCGGCCACGATCGACTTGCCGCTGCCGATTCCGCCGGTGAGTCCGACGACGAGCGTCACGGGAAGATGATCTTCACGAGCGGTCCGCCGAAGAACAGCGCGACCCCTCCGGCAATCGCGAGGTAGGGACCGAAGGCGAGCGGCAGCTGGTTGTCGCGCCCCTTGAACACGATCAACGTGATTCCGATCGCCGCGCCGACGACCGACGACAGAAGCACGATCACCGGCAGCACCTGCCAGCCGAGCCAGGCGCCCAGCGCGCCGAGCAATTTGAAGTCCCCGTGCCCCATCCCTTCCTTGCCCCGGATCAGCTTGAACAGCCAGTAGATCGTCCACAGCGCCAGGTATCCGGCGGCCGCTCCGATCACGGCGTCGCGCAGCGGCGCAAACAAGCCCCAGAGATTGGCGATGAGCCCGGCCCAGAGCAGCGGCAGCGTCAGGTCGTCGGGAAGGAGCTGCGTGTCGATGTCGATCATCGTCAGCGCCAGAAGCGACCACAGCAGCACGCAGGCGGCCGCGCCGCGCGGCGTCGCGCCGAAGCGCCAGATCGCGTACGCGGCGAGCAGGCCGCCGAGGATCTCGACGATCGGATAGCGGGCCGAGATCGGCGCCTTGCACGCCGCGCACTTTCCGCCGAGCGCGAGCCACGAGACGACGGGAATGTTCTGCAGCGCGTTGATCGGCTGGCCGCAGGCGGGACACGCGGAACGCGGGACGACGAGGTTGTACGCGGGCTGCTCCGCCGCGGTCTCGCCGCGGAGCTCGGCGCATTGCTCCCGCCAGCTGCGCTCCAGCATCTTCGGAAGGCGGTGGATCACGACGTTGAGGAAGCTGCCGACGCACAGGCCGACGAACAGGGCGACCGACGTCGCGACGACCGGGTCGGCTATCGCGTCGGAGAGTGACATAGGCAGATGCGGCGTCGCGGCGCGACGAACCCGGCCCGCGGCTTCCGGATCAGCCGCGGGGTCGGGCCGCCACCCATGATGGCCCGGAGCGCGCGCTCAGACGACCGAGCCCAGCTTGAAGATCGGCAGGTACATCGCGACGACCAGGCCGCCGATGACCACGCCCAGGAAGACGATGATGATCGGCTCGAGCAGGCTCGAGAGCGCCGACACCGCGTCGTCGACCTCGCGCTCGTAGAACTCCGCGATCTTCGACAGCATCCCGTCGAGAGATCCCGACTCCTCGCCGATCTGCGTCATCTGCAGCACCATCGACGGGAAGAGCTTGGTGTTCGACATCGAGTTGGTGAGGCTCGCGCCGGTGCTCACCTCGGTCTGGATGCGCTTGGTGGCGCCCGCGTAAACCGCATTGCCGGAGGCGCCGGCCACCGCGTCGAGCGACTCGACCAGCGGTACGCCGGCCGCGAACATCGTCGCGAGCGTGCGCGTCCAGCGCGCGATCGTCGCCTTTTCCAGGATGTCGCCGACGATCGGTATCTTGAGCGAGACGCGGTCGACTCCGTAGCGGAACGCCGTGGACCTTCGCAGCAGCGTGAAGAATCCCGTGAGCGCGCCGGCGACGATGATCGCCATCAGCCACCAGTAGGTGACGAAGAAGTCCGACATCGCCATCACCATCAGCGTGGGCGCCGGCAGGTCCGCGCCGAAGCTCGTGAACACCTGCTTGAAGGCGGGAATCACCCAGATCATGATGACCCAGACGACGACGATCGCCACGACGATGACCGAGATCGGATAGAACAGCGCCGCCTTGATCTTGCCCTTGATCGCGAGGATCTTTTCCTTGTAGGTCGCGAGCCGCTCGAGGATCGCGTCGAGCATCCCGGAGGTCTCGCCGGCGCTCACCAGGTTGCAGTACAGGCTGTCGAACTGGCTCGGGTGCTCGCGGAACGCCTGCGAGAGGCTCGACCCGGACTCGATCCGGCCCTTGATGTCGAGCATCAGGCGCGAGAAACGCGCGTTGCTGTGGCCGCGCGCGACGATGTCGAACGCCTGCAGCAGCGGCACGCCGGCGCGCAGCATCGTCGCGAGCTGGCGGGTGAAGAACGTCACCTCCTTTTCGCCGACGCGGCGGCCGCCGCGGAACGACTGCTTCTTGACCCGCGTGACGCGGATGCCCTGGCGGCGCAGGTTGGTGGTGACGACCGTTTCCGACGCCGCGCGCACTTCGCCGCGCACCTGACGGTTGTTCCGGTCGAAGCCTTCCCAGACGAAGATGTATTCCTTGACGTCCCTGCGCTGCGCGGCGGTGGTGGCGGTGGCCATGTTTACCCTCGATGATCCGTCATTCGTTGGTGCAGGCTTCGACTTCCTCGAGCGAGGTGATGCCCTGCTTGACCTTGAGCAAGCCCGACTGGCGCAGGTCGCGCACGCCTTCCTTCTTTGCCTGCTCGGCGATGTCGAAGGCGGTGCCGTTGCGCATGATGAGCTGGCGCATCTCGTCGCTGATCGGCATCACCTGGTAGATGCCGACGCGGCCCTTGTAACCGGTTCCCTTGCAGTGATCGCAGCCCTTGGGGCCGAAGGGCTGCCAGCTGCCGTCGAGATCTTCGTCGGTGAACCCGGCGCGCAGCAACGCTTCCGGCGGGATGTCCTCGGGCTTCTTGCACTGCGTGCACAGGCGTCGCGCCAGCCGCTGCGCGGTGATGAGCAGCACCGAGGAGGCCACGTTGAAGGGCGCGACCCCCATGTTGAGCAGCCGCAGCAGCGTGTTCGGCGCGTCGTTCGTGTGCAGCGTCGAGAGCACGAGGTGGCCGGTTTGCGCCGCCTTGATCGCGATTTCGGCGGTCTCGAGGTCGCGAATTTCGCCGACCATGATGATGTCCGGGTCCTGGCGCAGGAACGCTCGAAGCGCGACGGCGAACGTGAGCCCCGCCTTCTCGTTCATGTTGACCTGGTTGACCCCGGCGAGCTGGATTTCCGCCGGGATCCTCGGCCGTCGAGATGTTGACGCCCGGCTGGTTCAGGATGTTGAGGCACGTGTAGAGCGACACCGTCTTGCCGCTGCCCGTGGGGCCCGTGACGAGGATCATCCCGTACGGGCGCCCGATCGCGTGCATCATCGATTCCTGCTGCTCGGGCTCGTAGCCGAGCGCCTCGATGCCGAGCTTGATGCCCGACGAGTCGAGGATACGCATCACGATCTTCTCGCCGAAGAGCGTCGGCAGCGTGCTCACGCGGAAGTCGATTGCCTTGGTCTTCGAGAGGACGATCTTCATCCGGCCGTCCTGCGGGACGCGCTTCTCCGAGATGTCGAGCTTGGAGATCACCTTGATCCGCGACGCGATCTTGTCCTTGATCACGAGCGGAGGCTGCGCCATCTCCATCAGGATGCCGTCCAGCCGGTAGCGGACGCGGTAGAACTTCTCGTAGGGCTCGAAGTGGATGTCCGAGACGCCGGCGGCGATCGCGTCCATCAGGATCTTCTGCAGGTAGCGGACGACCGGCGCGTCCTCGACCTCGGAGCTCTCCTCGTCGCCCGCGGCCTGGCCGGTATCGGACTCCTGGAGGTCGACCTCGAGGTCCTCCATCGAGGCGCCGGCCTCCTTCAGCAGGGCGCCGGAGGCTTCGACGAGCTTGTGGATCGTCGCGGCGAGCTTGTCGTTCTCGACGACGACGGGCTCGACGACCAGATTGGTCTTGAACCGGATCTCCTCGAGGCCCTGCAGATTCGCGGGATCGGAGGTGGCGACGAACAGGCGGTTGCCGCGCTTATGCAGCGGCAAAACGTGCCGCGTCTGGGCAATCTTGAGGTCGATCAGGTCCTTCTGCAGCAGGTCGGTGTCGAACCCGGCCAGATCGAGCAGCGGGACCCCGAACGCCCGCGATGCGAAGATCGCGAGCTGGTTCGGCGTGATCCGCTTGCCCGCGAGCACGTGATCGACGAAGCTCACGCCGGCCTGCTGCGCCTGCGTCTGCAGCGTCTCGGCCTCGTACTCCGTCATCAGCCCGTGCTGGGCGAGCGCGCGCGCGAGTCCGCTGATGTTCCTCGTCGCTGCGGCGTGCGTTGCCATGGGCTAGAAGGTTCGAATACGGTTCGCGGGTTTTGGGCGCCGAATCATCCCGAACGGTTAAGCAATTCCTGTGCCGTGTCGGCTACAACTGCGTGACGATCGTCCCCGGCGCGGCGTTATTCCGCTTGCATATAACTTAGCCGGTCGATGATGCCTGCCCCTCATGGCTTTGTAAAGAAGCCGACGGCACGCGCCCCACGGGGGCGAGCAGTTTTACGACTTTTACGCCACGGTCCTGAGTTTGCAGGATTTCGATCATCTGCCCGGAAACCTCGACATGCGTGCCAGCCGAGGGGATTTCCCCCAGGTGATCGACGATCAGGCCGTTGAGCGTCTTCGGGCCGTCGATGGGGAATTTCGTGCCGAGCTTGCGATTGAGCGTTCGCAGCGGCGCGAGCCCGTCGACCACCACGCTGCCGTCGGCGGCGCGGCGGTAGGTTTCGGTGCCGCCGGGCGCCTGCGTCGTGAAATCCCCGATGATCTCCTCGATGATGTCCTCGATCGTCACGAGGCCTTTGAGCTCGCCATACTCGTCGACGACGAGACCCAGCCGCTCGCGGTCGGTCTGGAACTGCTGGAGCTGGACGAGCAGCGGCGTCCCGGCGGGGACGAAATAGGCGGGACGCAGGATCGAGCGCAGCGCTTCCGCCTCGATGTCGCCGCCCCGCTGCAGATGCACGACCTGCTTCAGGTGGATCACGCCGACGATGTTGTCGAGCTCGTGCTCGTAGACGGGCAATCGCGTGTGGTACGAGGTCGCGAGCTGCTGCGCGACCTGCGAGGGCTTCGCCGCAAGGTCGAGCGCATGGATCTGGTTGCGCGGCGTCATCACGTCGTCGACGCTCACCGCCTCGAGGTCGAGAAGGTTGGCGAGCATCGCGCGGTGCTTGCCGCGGAAGTACTGGCCTTCGAGGACGAGCGAGCGCAGCTCCTCCTGCGTGAGCGTCGTCTCCGGATCGCCGACCTGCTGCAGGCGCAACATCCGCAGCAGCCCCTGGACGAACAGGTTGACGAACCAGACGATCGGCTTCGCCACCTGCAGCATCGGCGCCAGGATGTAGGCGACGACGGGCGCGATCCGATCGGCATGGGCCGCGCCGACGACCTTGGGCGTGATCTCGGAGAAGACGAGCAGGCCGAAGGAAATGGCGACCGTGCCGAGCGCCAGCGCGAGCTCTCCTTCGCCGAACAGGCGCTTCGTGATGACCGCCGTCAGCGTCGCCGCGCCGGCCGCGACGAGCGTGTTGCCGAGCAGGATCACGCCGAGCAGCGCGTCGGTCTTGCCGAGCAGCGCCACCGCGAGCTTGGCGCCGCGCTCGCCGCGCTGCGCGCGGTGCTTGAGCCGGTAGCGGTTGACCGCCATCATCGCCGTCTCGGCGATCGAGAAGAAGCCCGAGGTCGCGAGGCACACGGCGAGCGCTGCGCCGAGCGTGCTTAACGGGACGTCGTCCATCAGCGCCCGAGCAGGACCTCGAACACGAATTTGCTGCCGAGGTAGGCGAGAAACACGAAGAGGCTGCCGGCGATGATCCAGCGCAGCGCGACGCGGCCTCGCCAGCCGTAGCGCCAGCGGCCCCAGAGCAGCGCGCCGATGGTGAGCCAGCCGAGCACCGAAAACACGATCTTGTGCGTGAAGGTGAGGGGCTTGCCGAACAGCTGCTCGGTGAACACCATGCCGCTCGCGAGCGTCACCGTCAGCAGGACGAAGCCGACGGTCACGAGCCGGAAGAGAAACCGCTCGAGCGTGAGCAACGGCGGCACCGTGGCCCCCGAGGCGTCGAGCACGCTGTGCCGGAGGCGCTTCTCGAGACCCATCACGACGAGCGCGAGCACCGCGGCGACGAGGAACATCGCATAGCGAGACGAGCGCGACGGCGACGTGCAGCGCGGCGAGCGACTCGGCGCCGTAGGCGAAACGGTGCGGATTCGCGAAGACCGGCGAGACGTGCGGCAGCAGCGCCGGCAGCAGCACCGCCGCCGCGGCAATCGGCAGGATGATCGCTCCGATCGCGGGAACCGTGCGCAGCAGGCCCGACGCCCACGCCACGGCAGCGAGCAGCGCGCCGACGACCGATATCGCGTTGAGCAGCGAGAAATCGAGCCCTTGCGCGGTGGCCGTATCCTGGACGACGGCCCAGGCGTGAAGCACGAGCGCGGCGGGCAGCAGCCAGAATCCCCACGCCGCGCGCGACGGCAACGAGGGTCCGCCGGCGGCTGGCGCGGGCGAGGGCCAGAGCGCGCCCACGGTGAGCGCGTAGAGAGCCGCAGCGGCGACGTGGAGTAAAATCATCGGGCTTTGGCGTGCGGCGTACGCCGGTGTGCGGGCGCGTCCAGTTTACCCCAGGTGCGTCGACGCTTCCCGGCAGCGCGAGCGCCGCAGCGTCGACTCTCCATCCAGACCGGACCCGATGTTCGACAATCTCTCGCAGCGACTCTCGCGCGTCGTCAAGCAGTTGCGCGGCGAAGCGCGCCTCACCGACGCCAACATCTCCGACGCGCTGCGCGAGGTCCGTCTTGCATTGCTCGAGGCCGACGTCGCGCTGCCCGTCGTCAAGGAATTCGTCGCGCACGTGCGGGAGAAGTCGCTCGGCGCCGAGGTCGTCGGCTCGCTGACGCCGGGGCAGGCGTTCGTCGGCGTCGTCCACCGCGAGCTCGCCGCGCTGATGGGCGGGACGGCCGTTGCGCTCGATTTCGCGGTGCAGCCGCCCGCCGTCGTGCTGATGGCCGGATTGCAGGGGTCGGGCAAGACCACGACGACGGCCAAGCTTGCGCACCTGCTGCGCGGCCAGAAAAAGAAGGTGCTGGTCGTCTCGGCCGACGTCTACCGGCCCGCGGCGATCGAGCAGCTCGCCACGCTTGCCAGGCAGGTGGGCGTCGACGCGTTCCCGTCGGCAGTGGGCGAGAAGCCGGTCGCGATTGCGACAGCTGCGGTCGAC
The DNA here is from genome assembly GCA_963742965.1 of uncultured beta proteobacterium. Taxonomy (GTDB): domain Bacteria; phylum Pseudomonadota; class Gammaproteobacteria; order Burkholderiales; family Casimicrobiaceae; genus CAIWHR01. Next base: position 15,161 of record CAVUOC010000006.1, read on the forward strand.
TGGGCGAGGCGGCACTACCACGACGTCGTGCTCGTCGACACCGCCGGCCGTCTCGCAATCGACGAGGCGATGATGCGCGAGATCGCGGAGATCCATGCGGCGGTCAAGCCGGTGGAGACGCTCTTCATCGTCGATGCGATGCAGGGCCAGGATGCGGTCAACACCGCGCGCGCGTTTCGCGAAGCGTTGCCGCTCACCGGCGTGATCCTGACCAAGCTCGACGGCGACGCGCGCGGCGGCGCGGCGCTGTCGGTGCGCCACGTCACCGGCGCGCCGATCAAGTTCGCCGGCGTCTCGGAAAAGATCGACGGCCTCGAGACGTTCCATCCCGAGCGGATGGCCTCGCGCATCCTCGGCATGGGCGACGTGCTGACGCTCATCGAGGACGCGCACAAGACGATCGACGTCGAAGAGGCGCAGAAGCTCGCGAAGAAGGTGAAGTCCGGGAAGGGCTTCGACCTCGAGGACTACAAGGCGCAGATCGCGCAAATGCGCAAGATGGGCGGGATCGCCGCGATGCTGGACAAGCTTCCGGCGGAGCTCGCGCGCGCCGCGCAGGACACGACGATGAGCGAGAAGAAGATCGCCCGGGTCGAGGGGATCATCAACTCGATGACGCCCGCGGAACGGGCGAAGCCCGAGCTGCTCAAGGCTTCCCGCAAACGCCGGATCGCCGCCGGGGCCGGGGTGTCGGTCCAGGAGGTCAACCAGCTGCTCAACCAGTTCGAGCAGACGCAGAAAGTGATGAAACTGGTCGCAAAGGGCGGAATGCAGAAGATGCTGCGTGGAATGAAGGGTTTGCTGCCCGGGCTCCGATAGCGGCCGCCCGGCGCGACGGGGAACCGGGCTTCCTCGGGAACGACCGCTTGCCGGGAGGGGCCGTCCTGTCGTAAAATAGAAAGCTTTCCCGACGAAACCCCGTCTTACGGAACCGGACAACATGGTCGTCATCAGATTGGCTCGCGGCGGCGCAAAGAAGCGCCCCTTCTTCAACATCGTCGTCGCCGACTCGCGCAATCGGCGCGACGGGCGCTTCATCGAGCGCGTCGGCTTCTACAATCCCATCGCGACCAAGAACGAGGAAACGCTGCGTCTCGCGGTCGACCGCGTCGCTTTCTGGCAGGAGCGCGGCGCCAAGGTGTCCGATACCGTCGCCGGCCTGGTGAAGCGCGCGGCGAAGCCCGCAGCGGCACCCGCGGCGGCACCGGCGGCGCCACGCCGGCTGCCTGACGCCGAGGCGCCGGCCACGGCCGGAGGAAATCGCTCGTTGGGGACGGCGCCCGTCGCGCGACGCGATCGTCGTGCTGGGCGAAGTGGTCGGTTCGTACGGAGTGCGCGGCTGGATCAAGGTCCGGCCGTTCACGGCGTCACCCGAAACGCTGCTGCGCCATCCGACGTGGTGGCTCGAGCCGCGCGGGGGCGACTGGCGCGAATACCGGCAAAGCGACGGGCGGCTGCATTCGGGCACGTTGGTCGTTGCGTTGAACGGCGTGGACACGCGCGAAGCCGCGCTCGCGATGAAGGGTGCCCGGGTCGGCGTCCGGAGAAGCGCGCTGCCCGCGGCCGGCGACGGCGAGTACTACTGGGACGACCTGACGGGCTTCGCCGTGAGAAACCGGGCGGGCGTCGTGCTCGGCGAAGTATCCGGGCTGACCGAGCACGGCGCGCATCCGCTGCTGCGGGTGTCGCGTCCCGCCGGGACGAGCGGCGGCGAACGGCTGATCCCCTTCGTGCCGGCGATCGTCGATCGGGTGGATGTCGATGCGGCTCGGATCGACGTCGATTGGGGCGAAGATTTCTGATCGGATGAGGATCGACGTCGTAACGCTGTTTCCCGAAATGATCGGCCACGCGGCGCGGTTCGGGGTGACGGGCAGGGCGCTCGAGCGAGGGTTGTGGCGTCTCGGAGTCTGGAATCCGCGTGATTTCGTCGCGGACAGGTATCGGACGGTCGACGATCGGCCGTACGGGGGCGGTCCCGGAATGGTGATGCTGGCGGAGCCTCTCGCGAAGACGCTGGCGGCAGCGCGGGCTGCACAGGCGGCAGACGGGTGCAAGGCGACGCGAACGCTGCACCTGTCGCCCGCCGGCACGCCGCTCGTGCACAAGCGCGTGGCGGAGCTGGCGGCGGCGGCCGATGAGACGGCGTACGTGCTGCTCGCGGGAAGGTACGAAGGGATCGACGAGCGGCTGCTCGCTCGCGAGGTCGACGAGGAGATCGCGGTCGGCGACTTCGTCGTCTCGGGCGGCGAGCTGCCGGCGCTGATGGTGATCGACGCGATCGTCCGCCAGCGGCCCGGCGTGCTGAACGACGCCGAATCGGCGGCGCAGGACTCCTTCGCGGCCGGACTGCTAGACTGTCCGCATTACACGCGGCCCGAGGAGCACGACGGCCTGCGCGTCCCCGACGTGCTGCTGTCGGGCCACCACGCGGCGATCCGCGCGTGGCGCCTGCAGCAGTCGCTGGGCCGCACGTGGGAGCGGCGTCCCGATCTGCTTCGGGAGCGCGCGCTGTCGAAAGAGGAAGAGGAATTGCTCGCGACCTACCGGCGCGAGCGCAGCGAGGCAGAGGGAAGAGGGTAGCGAAGACGACGAAGCAATTGGAACCGCCCGCGCGCGCAGCGCGAGCCGCAGCGGTTCCCGACAACAAGCCGCGTGCATCAGGGGGCGCCCTGCGCTGCACGCAAGGTCGACGACCGGAAACAACCGAAACGGAGAACTGCAAGCCATGAACATCATCGCAACGCTCGAGCAGGAAGAGATCGCGCGGTTGGGCAAGACCATCCCGACCTTCGCGCCGGGGGACACCGTCATCGTCAACGTGAGCGTCGTCGAAGGCGAGCGCAAGCGCATTCAGGCCTACGAGGGCGTCGTGATCGCCAAGCGCAATCGCGGCCTCAACTCGTCGTTCGTCGTGCGCAAGATCTCGAGCGGCGAAGGCGTCGAGCGCACGTTCCAGACGTACTCGCCGATGATCGCGGGCATCGAGGTGAAGCGCAAAGGCGACGTGCGGCGCGCCAAGCTCTACTATCTGCGCGATCGCTCCGGCAAGTCGGCGCGGATTCGCGAGAAGCTCGCGCACGTGCACAAGGAAAAGAAGGCCGAGTGATCCGCGTCGCGTCGGCGCGTCGAGGCGGCGGGCATCCGGCCGCCTTGTCTCGCCGGACCGGATAGCTTCGCCGTCGCGGGCGTCGCCAGCGATCGCACCGTTGCACGACGCACGCACTTCGCGCGCCGTGGCCCGCTTCTTGCTCCATCTCTCTTGCCTCGGGACGGGATTTCCCCGAAGATTCCCGTAGTTACCGGCGAGTCCGCCGCTATCCGGAATCGATGAGAGCCTCGCTCTATGAAGCGCTGGGTATTGCGCCGACCGCCTCCGACGAGGAGGTTCGAGCGGCGCTGCGGCGCCTGATCCGGAAGTACTACGCGAAGACGCGCGACGGACAAGGCAACGTCGAAGAGGCGCTTCGTTTCATCAACCACGCAAGCCGCATCCTCAGCGATCCCGATCGCCGCACGCGCTACAACGGCGACCTCGCGCAGTCCGACGGCAAGGGATCGGGGATTCCGGCGATTGCAGGCGACGCGATTGCCGTCCCCGGCGAGGGCACCGACGTCGAGCTGGCCGGCGACGGGTCGGCCGCCGAGCGCATCGCGCTCGAAGCGGCGGCCGACGCCAAGGAAGCGCGCGCGATTCACCATCCGGGCCTGACCGAGGCCGTCGCATCGTTCGGGCGGCCGACGATCGTCACCATCGCGTTGTGCGTGCTGTTCGCGGCGTTCATTGCGGCGGCCATCGTCATCGTGATGCCCGTCGATTCGATCCAGGTGGCGAAACAGGTGCTCGTCTGGCTGACGCTCACGCTGCTGTCGCTCACCGTCGTCTACGGGATCGTCCACGGATTCTCGTGGGCGAGGCGTCGCGGCGGCGCGCCGCCGCAGGGGCTCATGCCGCAAACCGATCTCGCGATCCTCAACTGGCGCCGCGAGAAGAGCGTCTTCCTCGGCACCGATCAACCGCAGGAGGACGCGAGCTGGATCTTTCAGCTGCGCATGGCGGAGCTCGAGCGCGCGAAGTCCGGCCGCACGAGCGAGCCGCGCCCCTGGAACCGTCTCGGCGCCAGGCTCTTCGACTACGCGATCTGGGGCATCGTGCTGGCGCTCCTGCTCTCCGAGCTGCGCGCCGCGGGGCTCGTGCCCGACGAGCGCAGCATTCTGGCTCGGCCATCCGCTCGTCGCGCCGATGGTGATCACCGGCTCGTGGATCGCGATCGAAACGCTGCTGATGGCTTCGCTCGGCACGACGCCCGGCAAGTGGCTGTTCGGCTGCTATCTGCAGTTCTCGATCTCCGACGCGTATGCGAACCGCTCGATGCGATCGCAGCTGTTGCGCGCGTTCAAGCGGTCGGTTCGCGTCTGGTGGGAGGGGATGGGCTGCGGGTTTCCGCTCGTCGCGCCCATCCTGATCGCGATCGCGTACGAGCGCGTCGTGCAGAACCAGGAGACCGACTGGGACTTCGCGCAGGACTGCCTCGCCACCTACGCGCCGCCCGGGATACTCAACACGATCACGGGCGTGTGCGGGCTCACCGCGATGCTGTGGCTCTACGGCGTCGCGTGGCACCGGCCGCTCGCCGACACGATCGCCTCGGTCGGCACGAAGGTCGTCGCGTCGCTGCCTTCGGCGCAGTCGTTGCTGCCGGGCGGGATCGGCGGGATTTCCGGCATCGCCGGCGAGATCACGCGACTCGGCGCGCGCTCGCAGAGCTCGGCGTCCGACGTTCCGGCGGGGCCCTCATCGGGGGCGCCCGTCGATTCGGATCTCGCCAAGCTCTTCGCCGAGCGGAACGCGCGCGTCGCCGTGCTCAAGGTCGAAGGGCCGCGCATGCTGGCAGCCGGCAATTACCGTCGTGCGGCCGAGCTCTGCGGCAGCTGGGCAGACCTCGAGCTCGGCAACGCCGAAGCGTGGAAGTGCCTCGGGCAGGCGCAGCAGGCGCAGGGCAATCACCAGGATGCGCTCTACGCGTTCCGCAAGGCGAAGCAGGCCGATCCGAACGATCGGAGCATCGACGCCGCGATCGACCGCAGCCAGAAGGGAATCGTCGGCGATTTCCTCAACCGCTACCGCAAGTAGCCGCGCACCTTTTCGATGAGCGCGCTCGTCGAATGCGCCGACTCGAACGGTATCGCGACGAAGCGCCCGCCCGCGGCGATCACCTCCGTCGCGCCGGCGGTCGTCGCCGCCGTGTAGTCGGCGCCTTTCACCAGCACGTCGGGGAGGCACGCGACGATCAGCTCGCGCGGCGTGTCGGCGTCGAACGGGACGACGAGATCGACGGCCGCGAGCGCCGCAAGCACCGCCATCCGGTCGTCGAGCGCGTTGAGCGGCCGGTCCTTCCCTTTGCCGAGGCGGCGCACCGAGTCGTCGGAATTGACCGCGACGACGAGCGAGGCGCCCAGCGCGCGCGCCTGGTCGAGGTAGGTGACGTGGCCGCGATGCAGCACGTCGAAGACGCCGTTGGTGAACACGAGCGGACGCGCGAGCTTCGCGATGCGCGCGAGCGCCATGTCGGCCGTCGCCATCTTGGCGAGGTAGCGCGGCGGTTCCAGCCGATCCGGCGCGGTCATCGTCGCACCGTCAGTCGGTGTACTCGAAGAGCTTGACGACCCGCGCGACGCCTTCGGTCGTCGCCGCGACCTGCGCGGCGGCGTCGCCGTCCTTGCGCGACACGATTCCCATCAGGTACACGACGCTGCGCTCGGTGACCACCTTCGAATAGATCGACCTGACCGATTCCGAATCGATCATCCGCGTCTTCACCTTCGACGTGATGTAGCTGTCGTTGCTGCGCGCGCCGAGATCGGTGACGGGGCCGATCACCATTTCGTTGTAGATCTTGCGGACGCGGTCGTGCGAATCGCGGGTGATCTTCTCGATCTCGGTCTTCACCTGGGCGTTCGGCGCCTCGCCCGTCAGCAGCACATTGCCGTTGTAGCTCGTGACATTGAGGTGGATGTCGTTGCCCCAGCGCGTTCCCGCCTCGGACTCGACCTTCAACTCGATCGCCTGGTCGTCGACCTGCGCGCCCGTCGATCTGCGGTCGACGGCGATCATCGTGGCGCCCGCGGCGCCGGCGACGATCACCGGCACGCAGCCCTGCAGAACGGTCGCGGCGATTGCGAGTGCGGCGGCCGCGGCGCAAGCGGCCAGGCGCGACGCCTCTCCCGTCACACGTCGTCCCCGAGCAGCGTGTTGTCGATCGCGTCGCACAGGCAGTGAATCATCAGCAGGTGGCACTCCTGGATCCGGGCGGTCCGCTCGTGAGGGACGCGAAGCTCGACGTCGGCGGCGGAGAGCATCGCGCCGATCCGCCCGCCGCCCTTTCCCGTCAGCGCCACGATGCGCATTTCACGATCGCGCGCGGCTTCGATCGCGGCGATGACGTTGCCCGAGTTTCCGGAAGTGGAGATCGCGAGGAGGATGTCGCCCGCCGTGCCGAGCGCGCGCACCTGCTTCGCGAACACCTGCTCATACGAGTAATCGTTGGCGACGGCCGTGAGGATCGAAGTGTCTGTGGCAAGCGAAATCGCCGGAAGTTCCGGCCGCTCGCGCTCGAAGCGGCCGACCATCTCGGCGGCGAAGTGCTGCGCGTCGCACGCCGATCCGCCGTTGCCGCAGGCGAGGATCTTTCCGTCGCCGAGCAGGCACTCCGCCATGAGCTCGGCGCCGCGCGCGATCTGCGGCGCAAGCGCGTCGACCGCCGCGAGCTTCAGTTGCGCGCTGTCTGCGAAATGTGCGCGAATGCGCGAAATGTGATCCATGAGCCGACGAATTGTACCTCGTCAGGGCGCCCTCCCTGTAAGGACTCGCCCTATCGCGGTTCAGTGTCGGGCGCTCGCAATCGCTCGGCGACGCGCGCTGCACGCCTTGGCTCGCTGACGCTCGCCCGCCTCGCTCATGCGTACATAATGTCTTTCAGCCATTCGATGCGCGCGGAATCGATCGCATCGAGCAGCACGGCGTCGAACCGGCACGGCGGCGCGCCTCGCAGGCGCGCGAGATACAGTCCCGCTGCCGCCGCCATCCGCGAGCGCTTCCTCGCGGTGATGCTCGCCGCGGCGCCGCCGTAGTCGTGGCGCGTGCGCAGCCGCACCTCGACGAACACCAGCGTGTCGCCGTCCTGCGCGACGAGATCGAGCTCGCCGCAGCGCCGGCGAAAATTGCGCTCGAGGATCGTCATGCCTCGCGCCGTCAGGAAATCGGCGGCAAGCGACTCCGCCTTCGCGCCGGCGACGGCGCGCGCGGCACGCATGTTCAGCGCGTCTCCGCCGACACGGCCCGGCCCGATCGGAAGACCATCAGCCTTCCCTCGCGCAGGAACTGGCGGCCGGAGGAGTCGAGCGACAGGCGTCCCGTCGCGCCGTCGAAGTCGAGCCGCTCGGGCGTGCCGTCGGCGAACGCCTGCGCGACGCGGAACGCATCGATCCCGAGCGCGTACAGCCGATCGAGCGAGGCATTCGGGTAGTCGGGGCGCTTGAGTCCCGCGTACGGCGCGCCCTCGGGATCGACGAGCCAGGGGATGTCGACGAAACGCACGTCGTCGAGGTCGATGCGCGTTTCGCGCGGAAGGTTCTCGTTGACCTGGTTGCTCGTGTAGATCGGCGTCGATTTGATGTACGACTTCGCCAGCGCGACGTCCGCGCCGTCGACTGCGAGAAGCGCCGCATCGACCTTGTTCCGGGTGAGCTCGCTGCGCAGCAAGCGGAGGATGTCCGGCGCGCGGTCGAACCTGTACATCGACGGCGCGTCGCCGCCGGCGAGGATCCATTCGGCGTTGAACGCCGCGGCGAAGCGCTGCTGCAGCGGCGAATCGCTCGCGATGACGGCGACCGTCGTCGCGCCCGCGTCGCGCGCGCGGTGCGCAAGCTGCCGCGCGTCGCTGTCGAGGGTCAGCGTCAGCGTATACATGCTGTCCGGCAACTGCGCACCGTCGTCCAGCTGATTGAGCGCGATCGTCGGAGGCAGATCGAGGCCCGCAGCGGCAAGCTTCTTGACGTCGTCGCGCACCAGCGGTCCGACGATCACGCGCGCTCCGTTCTCCCGGGCCGCGTTGACCGCGGTGAGCATGTCGTCGTCGCCATGCCCTATGACGACGGGTTTCATCTTCGCGGCGGCCGCCGCCGCGAGGAAGCCGGCGCGGACCGCTCCCGCAGCGCGGCCGAAGGTCTCCGACCCGAGCGGCAGGACCAGCGCGATCGCCGCGGTGGCGTCGGCGCGCTCTTCGGCCGGCGCCGGCGCTTCCTCGCTTGCCGCCGGAGATTGCGCGGCGGACAATGCGCTGAGCCCGACCGAAAGCGCAAGCGCAATCGAGATGCCGCAGCACCGCGCGAACGAGCGTGGATTCGGCAGCGGTCGACGCAGGGCGAGCATACGGGTGGGGTCTCGATTCCGATGGACGAGAACGGCGACGCGCACAACGCGAGCGGCGCGACGGAAGAGCGCTATCGCGCCGTGCCTGGGACATTATATGTGGTCGCCACGCCGGTCGGAAATCTCCGCGACCTGACGCTGCGCGCGCTCGACGTCCTCGGGAGCGTCGACGTGATCGCCGCCGAGGACACGCGCGTGACGGGCGTGCTGCTCCGCCACTACGGGATCGCGACGCGGCCCCTCGCGCTGCACGAGCACAACGAGGTCGCGCGCGCCGAAGAGATCGTCTCGATGCTCGAGGGCGGCCGCAGCGTCGCCGTCGTCAGCGATGCCGGCACGCCGGGCGTCAGCGATCCCGGCGCGAGACTCGTGCGCCGGGTCCGCGACGCCGGCTTCCAGGTGGTGCCCATCCCTGGCGCGAATGCCGCGATCGCCGCGTTCTCGACCGCGGGCCTGCGCGCGGAGCGGTTCGTCTTTCTGGGATTCCTGCCGGCGCCCGCGAAAGCGCAGCGCGAGGTGCTCGCCGCTGTCGCGAACCTTCCGTTCGCGCTCGTCGTCTACGAAGCGCCGCACCGCGTTCGCGCGACCATCGACCATCTCACGGCGGCGCTCGGCGGCGATCGGGCGCTCGTCATCGCGCGCGAGATCACGAAGAAATTCGAAACCATCGCGCGAATGACGCTCGCCGACGCTCCCGGATGGTTCGCCGCCGATCCGAACCATGCGCGGGGCGAGTTCGTGCTGCTCGTCGACGCGCCGCTTCCGGTCGAGGCGGGAGCCGGCGCTTCGGAGCCGGATGCGCAGCGGCTGCTCGCCGCGCTCGTCGTCGAGCTGTCGCCGGCGCGCGCCGCGCGCGTCGCGGCTGCCGCAACGGGCCTGCCGCGCGAGAAGCTCTACGCCCAGGCGATCGCGCTGAAGGGAAATCGAAATTGACCGACGCGAACGCAGCGGTGAACGCGGGGGCGGCGCTCGAAGATCGCACGGTCGGCGAAGCGGCGGCGACAGGATGGAACGCGGAGCTCGCCTTGCGCTTCGAGCGCGAAGGGCCGCGGACCGTGCTGCGAGCACGCCGGCACGTCGGCCCGCTGCGCGTTCAGAAGGCGCTCTATCCGGAAGGCGACCGCGTCTGCCAGGTCGTCGTCGTGCATCCGCCCGCGGGCATCGTGGCCGGCGACTCGCTTGCGATCGACGTCGACGTTGGGCCGGGAGCGCACGTCCAAGCGACTACGCCGGGCGCTGCGAAATGGTATCGATCGACGGGACGGATCGCTCATTCGGCGACGAGGGTGCGCGCGCACGCCGGTGCGCTCGTCGAATGGTTGCCTCTCGAAACGATCCTGTTCGACGGCGCGCGCGCCGCGATCCGGCTGACGGTCGAGCTCGCGGCCGATGCCCGGTTCATCGGCTGGGACATTACCTGTCTCGGGCGCACGGCGTCCGGCGAGCGCTTCGGCTCGGGGCGGCTGAGACAAGCGCTCGAGCTCTTACGCGACGGCGAGCTTCTCTGGTGCGATCGCATCGCGCTCGACGGCGGCTCGCGTTCGCTCCAATCCGGTGCGATTCTTGGCGGAGCGCCCGTATTTGGCACGATGATCGCAACCGCCGGCGACGCGAGCGACGCGCTCCTTGCCGCATGCCGCGGGGTTCGATGCGAGAGGGGAAACGGTGCGGTGACGCGCCTTCCGCACGTGCTCGTCGCGCGCTATCTCGGCGACTCCGCGATGGCGGCGCGCACGTATTTTGCTACGCTGTGGCGCGCGCTTCGTCCGGCTGCTTGCGGGCTGCGAAGCCGTCGAGCCCCGGATCTGGAACACCTGACGCAAACGCGCGACGAGAAACCATGGATCTCACGCCCAGGGAGAAGGACAAGCTGCTGCTCTTCACCGCCGCGCTCGTCGCCGAGCGGCGTCTCGCGCGCGGCCTGCGGCTCAACTATCCCGAGGCCGTCGCCTATCTTTCCGCGGCGATCGTCGAAGGCGCGCGCGACGGTCGCACGGTCGCCGAGCTCATGAGCCATGGCGCGACGCTGCTCTCGCGCGAGCAGGTGATGGAGGGCGTCCCCGAGATGATCTCCGAGATCCAGGTCGAAGCGACGTTCCCCGACGGAACGAAGCTCGTCACCGTCCACCACCCCATTCCATGATCCCCGGCGAGCTCTTCGTGCAAAGCGGCGATATCGAGCTGAACGCCGGCCGCCCGACGATCACGCTGCCGGTCGCGAATACCGGCGATCGGCCGATCCAGGTCGGATCGCATTATCACTTCGCCGAGACCAACTCGGCTCTGGCATTCGATCGCGCCGCGGCGCGGGGATTCCGGCTCAACATCCCCGCGGGCACCGCGGTGCGATTCGAGCCCGGACAATCGAGGACCGTGGAGCTCGTCGCGCTCGCCGGCGATCGAATCGTCTTCGGGTTCAACAGCGCGGTGATGGGCCCGCTGGACGCGTCGGCACGAGCGAAGAAGGCGCGCCGTCCGGCGAAGAAAGCGAGCTCGATCCGGCGCAAGCGGAGCCCGCGATGAAGATCGGACGCCGCGCCTACGTCGAGATGTTCGGTCCCACCGCGGGCGACCGCGTCCGCCTCGCGGATACGGAGCTCGTCGTCGAGGTCGAGCGCGATCTCACCACGTACGGCGAGGAAGTGAAGTTCGGCGGCGGCAAGGTGATCCGCGACGGCATGGGCCAGAGCCAGCGGCGCTCGAAGGATTGCGCCGACACGGTGATCACCAACGCGCTGGTGATCGACTGGTGGGGAATCGTCAAGTGCGACATCGCGATCAAGGACGGGAAGATCGCGAAGCTCGGAAAGGCCGGCAACCCGGACATCCAGCCCGCGGTCGACATCGTGATCGGCGCGGCGACCGAGATCATCGCCGGCGAAGGGATGATCGTCACCGCAGGCGGCATCGATTCGCACATCCACTTCATCTGCCCGCAACAGATCGACGAGGCGCTGATGTCCGGCGTCACGACGATGATCGGCGGCGGCACGGGCCCGGCGACCGGCACGTTCGCGACGACCTGCACGCCGGGGCCGTGGCACATCCACCGGATGCTCGAGGCGGCCGAAGCGTTTCCGATGAACCTCGGCTTTCTCGGCAAAGGCAACGCGAGCCTCGCGCCGCCGCTCGTCGAGCAGATCGACGCCGGCGCGATCGGCCTGAAGCTCCACGAGGATTGGGGCACGACGCCGGCGGCGATCGACGCCGCGCTGAAAGTCGCGGACAAGATGGACGTGCAGGTCGCGATCCACACCGACACGCTGAACGAGTCCGGGTTCGTCGAGAACACGCTCGCGGCGATCGGCGGCCGCACGATCCACACCTACCACACCGAAGGCGCGGGTGGCGGTCACGCGCCCGACATCATCAGGGCGTGCGGCGAGCCGAACGTGCTGCCGTCGTCGACCAATCCGACCCGTCCCTACACCGTCAACACGATCGACGAGCACCTCGACATGCTGATGGTGTGCCATCACCTCGACGCCGCGATCGCCGAGGACATCGCGTTCGCCGAGTCGCGGATCCGCCGCGAGACGATCGCCGCCGAGGACATCCTGCACGACCTGGGCGCGTTCTCGATGCTCTCGTCGGACTCGCAGGCCATGGGGCGTGTCGGCGAGGTGATCATCCGGACGTGGCAGACCGCGCACAAGATGAAGGCGCAGCGCGGCAAGCTCGGTCCCGACCCTGCCGCGCACGACAACCATCGCGTCAAGCGCTATGTGGCGAAGTACACGATCAATCCGGCGATCGCGCACGGCATCAGCCACGTCGTCGGCTCGGTCGAGCCGGGCAAGCTCGCCGATCTCGTGCTGTGGCGACCCGCGTTCTTCGGCGTGAAGCCCTCGCTGATCCTCAAGGGCGGGACGATCGCCGCGGCGCTGATGGGCGATCCGAATGCGTCGATCCCGACGCCGCAGCCGGTCCACTACCGGCCGATGTTCGGCGCGTTCGGCAAGGCGCTCGCGAGCTCCGTCACGTTCGTCTCGAAGGCCGCATTGAAGAATCCGGCCGTGGCGAAGCTGAAGCTCGCGAAGCCGCTCGTCGCGGTCAGGAACACGCGCAGGATCGGCAAGCGCGACATGAAGGGAAACGATGCGCTGCCGCGGATCGACGTCGATCCCGAGACTTACGAAGTGCGCGCCGACGGCGAGCTGCTCACCTGCGAGCCGGCGAGCGTGCTGCCGATGGCGCAGCGGTATTTCCTGTTCTGACCCGATGCTGATCGTCCAACGCAAGCTCGACGCCGCCGTGCCGCACGACGCCGAGCTCGTCCTGGCGTTCGAGCTGCGGCAGAAGAGCCGGTTGCGGACGGCGGTAGCAAGCGGCGAGGAGATCGGACTCTTCCTTCCGCGCGGGACCGTCCTTCGCGACGGCGATTGCCTGCAGGCCGACGACGGACGCGTCGTCCGCGTGACTGCGGCGGCCGAGGATCTCATCGAGGTGCGCTGCGCGGACGCCGATGCGCTGGCGCGCGCCGCGTACCACCTCGGCAATCGTCACACGCCGGTGCAGGTGGGAGCGGGGTGGCTACGTCTTGCCGCCGACGAGGTGCTCGCCGCGATGCTGCGCGGCCTGGGCGCGACGGTGACGCCGGTCCGCGCGCCCTTCGAGCCGGAAGCCGGCGCGTATGCGGCGGGTCACCACGCGCATTCGAGCGATGCGAAGCACGCGGGGATCATCCACGATTTCGCGACGGGTCCCGCGCGGAGATGATCGAATCCGCGGATGGCGGCGGCATGCTGCCTCTCGTTCGCCTGCTGCAGCTCGCGAGCCCGACGCTGCCGATCGGCGCATACAGTTACTCGCAGGGGCTCGAGCGCATCGTCGAGGACGGACTCGTGCGCGACGCGGCAAGCGCGCAGTCGTGGATCGTCGATCTGCTCGAGCTCGTCGTCGCGCGCGCAGAGGCGCCGATTGCGTGGCGCCTGCTCGAGGCAGTCCAGGCACGCGATTGGCCGTCCTTCTCATCGTGGAATGCGCGGTTCCGCGCGTCGCGCGAGACCGCAGAGCTTCGCGCCGAGACCGAGCAGATGGGCGGATCGCTGGCGAAGCTCGCCGTCGAGCTCGAGCTCATCGATGCGCAGACCAAGGGAATCGTCGAAGCGATATCGCCGATCACGCTGCCCGCGGCGTTCGCATTGGCGGCGCAAGGGTTCGGAATCCCTCCGCAGCCGGCACTCACAGCGTACATCTGGGCGTGGCTCGAGAACCAGGTGCTCGCGGCGGTCAAGCTCGTTCCCCTCGGTCAGGTTGCGGGGCAGCGCTTGCTCGCTTCGCTGGGCGCCGTGATTCCTGCGGTCGTCGAGACGGCGACGACGATCGCCGACGACGAGCTGTCGACGTTCGCGCCGGGATTGGCGCTCGCGAGCGCCCGGCACGAAACTCAGTACACTCGGTTGTTTCGATCATGAGAACGGCGAGGGCGTACCTTCCGGCCGGAACGAAGCCCGCTTCGAAACGCAAAGGATCATGACAATCACCCAACCGCTGCGCGTGGGTATCGGCGGGCCGGTAGGCTCCGGCAAGACCGCGCTCACGCTCGCGCTCTGCCGCGCGCTGCGCGATCGCTACCAGATCGCGGTCGTCACCAACGACATCTACACGGAGGAAGATGCGCGTTTTCTGGTCGCGAACGACGCGCTTCCGCCCGAGCGCATCATCGGCGTCGAGACCGGAGGTTGTCCGCACACGGCGATTCGCGAGGACGCGTCGATCAACCTCGAGGCGGTCGACCGGCTCGCCAAGCGCTTCGGCAACCTCGACATCGTGTTCGTCGAAAGCGGCGGCGACAACCTCGCGGCGACCTTCTCGCCCGAGCTCTCCGACCTCACCCTCTACGTGATCGACGTCGCTGCCGGGGACAAGATCCCGCGCAAGGGTGGCCCGGGAATCACGCGCTCGGATCTGCTGATCATCAACAAGATCGACCTCGCGCCCATGGTGGGCGCATCGCTCGAGGTGATGGAGCGCGACGCGCGCAAGATGCGCGGCGAGCGTCCGTTCGTCTTCACGAACCTCAAATCCGGACACGGGCTCGAAGCGGTCGTGCGTTTCGTCGTCGAGCGCGGAATGGTCGGGTCCATCGCATAGGGCCGAGCGTGCCCGACATGGTGCAGACCGTTCGTCCATAACGGTGCGCCGCGTTCTGCAATGCACTGAATTGGGACGGCGGCCCATTGGAGTTCCCGGCGTCGCCGTGCGCGCATCGCGCAATTTCCCCCGCTAAATTAAGCGCAAAGAGCACATTGCTCGCGCGATCGTGCGATGGCATGGATCGTGCGATGCAACATGCCAGGGCCGACGCGCGCCGGGATGTTGCGATATCCGCGTGTGCGCTCACGGCTCGTCAAGGGGCCGGTGCCGGCATCGTCCATTCAATGAATACGGGGAAATCCATGGAACGCAGAAATGCTCTGAAGCGACTGGCGCTGTCCGCCGCGCTCGCCGTCGCGAGCCTGGGCGTCGCAACGCAGGCGCTTGCCGCCGACACGATCAAGGTCGGCGTGCTTCATTCGCTGTCGGGCACGATGGCGATCAGCGAAACGGTGCTGAAGGACGTCACGCTGATGGCGATCGACGAGATCAACGCGAAAGGCGGCGTGATGGGCAAGAAGCTCGAAGCCGTCGTCGTCGATCCCGCGTCGAACTGGCCGCTCTTCGCCGAGAAGGCGCGGCAATTGATCTCGCAGGACAAGGTCGCCGTCGTGTTCGGCTGCTGGACGAGCGTTTCGCGCAAGTCGGTGCTGCCGGTGTTCGAGGAGCTCAACGGGCTTCTCTTCTATCCGGTCCAGTACGAGGGCGAGGAGCTCTCGAAGAACGTCTTCTACACGGGCGCGGCGCCGAACCAGCAGGCCATTCCCGCCGTCGAGTACCTGATGAGCAAGGAGGGCGGCGGCGCGAAGCGGTGGGTGCTGCTCGGCACCGACTACGTGTACCCGCGCACGACCAACAAGATCCTGCGCGCGTTCCTGAAGTCGAAGGGCGTGGCCGACAAGGACATCGACGAGAAGTACACGCCGTTCGGCCACAGCGACTACCAGACGATCGTCGCCGACATCAAGAAGTTCGCCGCGGGCGGCAAGACCGCCGTCGTCTCGACGATCAACGGCGACTCGAACGTGCCGTTCTACAAGGAGCTCGGCAACCAGGGGCTGAAGGCGACCGACGTGCCGGTCGTCGCGTTCTCGGTCGGCGAAGAAGAGCTCCGCGGCGTCGACACGAACCCGCTGGTGGGCCATCTCGCCGCGTGGAACTACTTCATGACGCTGAAGAACCCGGCGAACGACTCGTTCAAGAAGCAATGGGCGGCGTACGCGAAGGCGAAGAAGCTCCCCGGCGCCGACAAGCCTCTGACCAACGATCCGATGGAAGCGGCGTACGTCGGCATCAACATGTGGAAGCAGGCCGTCGAGAAGGCGAAGTCGACCGACACCGACAAGGTCGTCGCGGCGATGGCCGGCCAGAAGTTCATGGCGCCGGACGGCTTCGAGATCAAGATGGACGAGAAGAACCACCACCTGTGGAAGCCCGTGTACATCGGCGAAGTGCAGAAGGACGGCCAGTTCAACGTCGTCTGGAAGACCAAAGGGCCGATCCGCGCGCAACCGTGGAGCCAGTTCATCGAAGGCAACGAGAAGAAGAAGGACGAGCCTGACAAGAAGTAACGGGGTGTTGGGGTAATCGGGCGGCGGCGGCGGTCCGTGATCACTCGCTGCCGCCGTCCCGTTTTTAGTCTCACGCATTGACGGCGGCCTCATGCTTCCCTCCACCGAACGCGCCCGTCGACTCGCAGGATTGGCGCTGACCTGCGTCTTCGCGGCGTTCTGCGCGGTCGCCGCGCAGGCGACACCGCCGGAGAAGATCCGCGATCTCGCGTTCGGCGAGAACGACGCCAAGGTCGAGGCGATCGCGGCGCTCGTTGCCGAGGGCGACGACGGAGCGCTCGCGCTGCTGCAGGCGCTCTCCGACGGGGCGATCCAGACCTCCGGCGAGCAGGTTCTGAAGGTGAAGGACAAGACGGCGGTCGACGCGATCACGGGCAAGGCCGTCGATCCGGTTCCGCCGACACTCGACGACATCGTTCTCAACAATCGCGTGCGGCGCGAGCTCGCCACGGCCATTGCGGCGCTCAAGCTCACCTCGGCCGATCGCGCGACGCGCCTCGCCGCGGCGAAGGAGCTGCAGCGCGGCGCTGCCGAGGCGATGCTTCCCGCGATCCGCCGCGCGCAGGAGCGCGAGCAGGATCCCGAGATCAAGGGGCTGCTTGCGCTGGCGCGCTCGACGATCGAGCTCGGCAGCGACGACAAGTCGACGCGAATCGGCGCGATCAAGGCGCTCGCCGAAAGCCGCGACCCCAACACGAGGACGCTGCTGCTGCCGCTTCTCGAGAAGAAGGGGGCCGAGTTCGCCGAGGCCGACGGCGACGTGCGCGCCGAGGCGGAGCTCTCGCTGCGCTCGATCGAAAGCCGTCTCGCGACCGGCGAGATGGTCGGCCGCGTCTTCTCCGGCGTGAGTCTCGGCAGCATCCTGCTTCTTGCCGCGCTGGGCCTCGCGATCACCTACGGCCTGATGGGCGTGATCAACATGGCGCACGGCGAGCTCATGATGATCGGCGCCTACGCGACCTACGTCGTCCAGAATCTGTTCCGCAGCTACGCGCCGGGCGCGTTCGATCTCTATCTCGTTGCCGCCGTGCCTGTCGCGTTCGCGTCCTCAGCGATCGTCGGCATGGCGCTCGAGCGCAGCGTGATCCGCTTCCTGTACGGGCGGCCGCTCGAGACGCTGCTCGCCACCTGGGGCATCAGTCTCATCCTGATCCAGGCGACACGCACGGTTTTCGGCGCGCAGAACGTGCAGGTCGAGAACCCCGGGTGGATGTCGGGCGGCGTCGAGCTCTTTTCGAACCTCGTGCTCCCGTACAGCCGAATCGTCATCATCGGCTTCGCGGCCGCGGTCGTCGCGCTCATCGCGCTGTTGCTGACACGCACGCGCCTCGGGCTCTTCGTTCGCGGCGTCACGCAGAACCGCCCGATGGCGAGCGCGCTCGGCGTGCCGACAGGGCGCGTCGACACGTACGCGTTCGGCCTCGGGTCGGGCATTGCCGGACTCGCCGGATGCGCGCTGTCGCAGATCGGAAACGTCGGTCCGGATCTCGGCCAGAGCTACATCGTCGACTCCTTCATGGTCGTCGTGCTCGGCGGCGTCGGGCAGCTCGCCGGAACCGTGTACGCGGCGATGGGCCTCGGCATCGCGAACAAGTTCCTCGAGGCGTGGTCGGGAGCGGTGCTCGCGAAGATCGCGATGCTCGTGTTCATCATCGTGTTCATCCAGAAGCGTCCGCAAGGGCTGTTCGCGCTCAAGGGCCGGATGGCGGACGCATGATGTCGACGTTGTGAACGCTCCCTTGCCGCGCGAGCTCTCCGAGCAGATCCGTCCCGCTTTCGTCGCGCGTCGGCCCGCGCTGCTCTCGCGCGGCGGCTGGGCGATGCTGACCGCCGCCGTGTACGTGATCTTCGTGCTCGTGCCGGCCATGAACCTGTACCTGCCGGCGAGCCATCCGCTGCACCTGTCCGATTACTTCGTCTCGCTTGCCGGCAAGATCATGTGCTACGCGACCGTCGCGCTCGCGATGGACCTGATCTGGGGCTACACGGGCATCCTGTCGCTCGGGCACGGGCTCTTCTTCGCGCTCGGCGGCTACGCGATGGGGATGTACCTGATGCGCTCGATCGGCACCGCGGGCGTCTACCACAGCACGCTGCCCGACTTCATGGTGTTTCTCGACTGGAAGGCCTACCCCTGGTACTGGAGCTTCACCGATCACTTCTGGTACGCGGCGATGCTCGTCGTGCTCGTGCCCGGCGTGCTCGCGTTCGTATTCGGGTATTTCGCGTTTCGCTCGCGAATCAAGGGCGTCTACTTCTCGATCATCACGCAGGCGCTCACGTACGCGTTCATGCTGCTGTTCTTCCGCAACGACACGGGCTTCGGCGGCAACAACGGATTCACCGACTTCAAGGAGATCCTGGGCTACCCGATCGCGACGCCGAAGACGCGGATGGCGCTTTTCGCGGCGACGGGCGCGGTGCTGCTCGCGACGTTTCTCCTCGGGCGCTACATCGTGACCTCGAAGCTCGGGCGCGTGCTGATGGCGATCCGCGATGCCGAGAGCCGCGTGATGTTCTGCGGCTACAACCCGCTCTCGTACAAGCTCTTCATCTGGACCCTCTCCGCGGTCCTGTGCGGGATCGCCGGCGCGCTCTACGTGCCGCAGGTCGGGATCATCAATCCCAGCGAGATGTCTCCGGCCAACTCGATCGAGATCGCGATCTGGACCGCCGTGGGCGGACGCGGCACGCTGATCGGCCCGATTCTCGGCGCATTCATCGTCAACGGCGCGAAGAGCTGGTTCACCGTCGCGTTTCCGGAGTTCTGGCTGTTCTTCCTCGGGTTGATGTTCATCCTCGTCACGCTGTTGCTGCCGCAAGGCGTGATCGGTTTGCTGCAGCGCAAGCGGCGATGATGTACCCGCATGCTTGCGGCTTTCGCCGCCGGGCACCACGATGAGCGATACCGCGCTGCACACCGTCGACGGCGGCTCGTCGGGACTCGCGCAGGCGGGCATGCGGATCGCGGGCCCGAACGTCGACACGACGCACGGCCCGATCCTCTACCTCGAAGGGATCACCGTCGCCTTCGACGGCTTCAAGGCGCTGAACGACCTGTCGCTCACCATCGAGGACGGCGAGTTGCGCTGCATCATCGGCCCGAACGGCGCGGGGAAGACGACGATGATGGACGTGATCACCGGCAAGACGCGGCCGGATTCCGGATCCGCGTTCTTCGGCCAGACGATCGATCTTGTCGCAGCTCACCGAAGCCGAGATCGCCCACGCGGGCATCGGCCGCAAGTTTCAGAAGCCCACGGTGTTCGAGCGGCACACGGTGTTCGAGAACCTCGAGCTCGCGATGAAGGCCGACAAGCGCGTGCGCGCGACCATCAATGCGCGTCCACGCCGCGCCGAGCTCGACCGGATCGGCGAAGTTCTCGCGCTGATCCAGCTCGCCGCCGAAGCCGATCGGCCGGCGGGCTCGCTGTCGCACGGGCAAAAGCAGTGGCTCGAGATCGGCATGCTGCTGATGCAGGAGCCGCGCCTGCTGCTGCTCGACGAGCCGGTCGCCGGGATGACCGACGAGGAGACGATGCGCACGGCGGAGCTGTGCATGTCGCTCGCGGGACGGCATTCGGTCGTCGTCGTCGAGCACGACATGGACTTCATCGCGCGGATCGCGCGCACGGTGACGGTGCTCCACGAAGGCAGCGTGCTCGCCGAGGGCCCGATGGACGTCGTGCAGGCGGATCCGCGCGTGATCGAAGTCTATCTCGGGCGCTGAACCGGATCCGGTCATGCTGAGCGTCGCCGCACTCAACCAGTACTACGGCAGCAGCCACACGCTGCGCAACGTCGCGTTCGAGGCGCCGACCGGCGCGGTCACCGTGGTGCTCGGCCGCAACGGCGTCGGCAAGACGACGCTGCTCAAGTGCCTCGCGGGGCTGCTGCCCGTGCGCTCCGGCGCGATCCGGTTCGACGGCACCGACGTCACGAAGGCGCCGGCGCATGCGCGCGCGCGTCTCGGCATGGGCTACGCGCCGCAGGGACGCGAGATCTTCCCGCGCCTCACCGTCGAAGAGAACCTCAAGCTCGGCCTCGCGACCAAGGCGCCCGGCACGCCGATCCCGCAGCGCATCTTCGAGATGTTCCCGGTGCTCGCCGAGATGCTGCATCGGCGCGGCGGCGATCTCTCGGGCGGCCAGCAGCAGCAGCTCGCGATCGGACGCGCGCTCGCGGCGGGGCCGAAGCTCCTCGTGCTGGACGAGCCGACCGAGGGCATCCAGCCGTCGATCATCAAGGACATCGAGCGCGCGATCCGGCGCCTTGCCGCCGAGGGCGGAATGGCGATCCTGCTCGTCGAGCAGTACTACGATTTCGCGCGCTCGCTCGCCGATCGCTACGTCGTGCTCTCGCGCGGCGAGGTGATCAAGGCGGGCAAGGGCGCAGACATGGACGCGGACGGCGTTCGCGCCTGCCTGACGGTGTGAGCTGACGCGCGGAGGCCGCCGGGCGGGGTGCTAGACTTTCCCTCCCGATGAAGAACGACACCCGTCCCGTCGTCGTCCGCGAAGTCGGCCTGCGCGATGGCCTGCAGAGCATCGCGCGCGTGCTGCCGACCGCGCAGAAGCTCGAATGGATTCGCGATGCCCACGCGGCCGGGCAGCGCGAGATCGAAGTCGGCTCGTTCGTCCCCGCGCGGCTCCTGCCGCAGCTCGCCGACACCGCCGAGCTCGTTGCCTTTGCGAAGACGCTGCCCGGGCTTTGCGTCTCGGTGCTCGTGCCGAACCTGAAGGGCGCGGAGCGCGCGATCGAAACCGGCGCCGACCTGATGCTGCTGCCGCTCTCCGCGAGCCACGCGCACAGCCTCGCCAATCTGCGCAAGGCGCCCGATGACGTCGTTCGCGAGATCGCGAGCGATCCGCGCGGCGCGCGACGCGGCCGGCTCGCGCTGCCTGATCGAGGTCGGCATCAGCACCGCGTTCGGCTGCACGATTCAGGGCAAAGTCGAGCCCGAAGAAGTGCTGCGGCTGCTGCGGGCGGTGATCGACGCGGGCGTCGATCGCGTGGGGCTCGCCGACACCGTCGGCTATGCCGATCCGGCGATGGTGCGCGATCTGTTCGAGCGCGCGGCGCTCGTCGCGGGCGAGCGCCTCGGATGCGGGCACTTCCACGACACGCGCGGACTCGGAATCGCCAACGTCTTCGCGGCGTGGCAGACGGGTGTTCGCCGGTTCGACGCGTGCATCGCCGGCATCGGCGGCTGCCCGCACGCGCCCGGGGCGAGCGGCAACGTCGCGACCGAGGACGTCGTCTACCTCTTCGCCAGCATGGGCGTGCCGACGGGCCAGGACTTCGACCGGCTGATCGCGCTGCGTGCCAAGGTTGCGGCGTGGCTCGAGGGCGAGGAGCTGCACGGCACCATCTGGCGCGCCGGCCTGCCGAAGACGATGCTCGCGCCGACCGCGGCGCGTTGACCGCGCGCGCCTGCGATGAACCGCGACCGCCACTGCTTCGTTGCCGCTTGCCGGCGTGCGCGTCGTCGAGTTCACGCACATGGTGATGGGGCCGACCTGCGGGATGATGCTCGCCGATCTCGGCGCCGAAGTGATCAAGGTCGAGCCGATCGACGGCGACCGCACGCGCCGGCTGCTCGGCGCGGGCGCCGGCTTCTTCCCGATGTTCAATCGCAACAAGAAGAGCATCCTGATCGACCTGCGTGTTCCGGCCGGCGCCGAAGCGGCGCGGCGGCTGTGCGCGAGCGCCGACGTCGTCGCCGAAAACTTCAAGCCGGGGACGATGAGCAAATACGGCCTCGACTACGCGGCGCTCGCCGAGTCGAACCCGCGGCTGATCTACGTGACGTGCAAGGGCTTCTGCCGGGCCCGTACGACAACCGGACCGCGCTCGACGAAGTCGTGCAGATGATGGGCGGCCTCGCGTACATGACCGGCCGGCCCGGCGATCCGCTGCGTGCCGGAACCAGCGTCAACGACATCATGGGCGGGCTCTTCGGCGCGATCGGTGCGTTGTCGGCGCTGATCCAGCGCGGCGTCACCGGGCGCGGGATGGAAGTGCAGTCGGCGCTCTTCGAGAACAACGTGTTCCTGATGGGTCAGCACATGCTGCAGTTCGCGATGACCGGCAAGCACCCGGCGCCGATGCCCGCGCGCGACAACCCGTGGGCCGTCTACGACGTGTTCACGGTGAAGGACGGCGAGCAGATCTTCCTGGCCGCAGTGAGCGATGCGCAATGGGTGACGTTCTGCGACGCGCTCGGCTTCGAAGACCTCAAGAGCGATCCCGCGCTCGCGACCAACAACCAGCGCGTGAGCGTGCGTCCGACGCTCCTCGCGACGCTGCGCGAGCGCCTCGCCGGAAGGCGCGCCGACGAGCTCGCCGAGCTGTTCGAGAAGGCCGGTCTTCCCTTTGCGCCGATCAGGAAGCCCGAGGACCTGTACGACGATCCGCATCTCAATGCGACCGGAGGTCTCGCCGACGTGCGCCTTCCCGACGGCGACAAGGCGGGCACCACGGTGAAGACGACGCTCTTTCCGATCACCCTCGAAGGCCGCCGGCTGGGCGTGCGGATCGATCCGCCGACGATGGGCGAGCACACGCGCGAGCTGCTGGCGGCGATCGGGTATTCGTCGGACGACGTCGACGACCTCGATCGCGCAAGCCGCCGTCGCATGAGCGCGGGCCTGGATCGATCGATATGAAGGAGAATCGCATGACCTTGCATTTGCATTCACGCGCGGCGCGCGCCGCGCTGACGGGCGCGCGCGCAGCGCTCGCTCGCGGCGATCGCGCTGCATCCGGCGAGCTCGCTGCATGCGCAGATCGGCGACCGCGCGGTGAAGTTCATCCTGCCGGTCGCGACCGCATCGGGGGTCGACACGATCACGCGCGCGGCGTCGCCGGCGCTCTCCAAGGCGCTCGGGCATCCGGTGATCGTCGACAATCAGCCGGGCGCCGGCGGCATCGTCGGCACCTCCGCGCTCGTCAAGTCGCCGCCGGACGGATTCACGCTCTCCATCGTGTCGAACAACCACGTGATCTATCCGAGCGTCTACAAGTCGGTTCCGTTCGACCCGATCGCCGACATCACGCCGATCGCGGTCATCGGCTCGACGCCGATCGTCATCGTCGTCAATCCGGCGAAGGTTCCGGCGAAGGACGTCAAGGAGCTCGTCGCGCTGCTCAAGGCGAAGCCGGGCGGCTACAACTATGGATCGTCCGGCAACGGGACGATCCTCCATCTCGCTGCGGAAATGTTCTTCGACGAAGCCGGCGTCAAGGCGACGCACGTGCCGTACAAAGGCGTGGGGCCGATGCTGACCGATTTGATCGGCGGCCAGGTCGACATCGGCGCGCTGTCGCTGCCGTCGGTCCAGCAGCATCTGAAGAACGGGACGCTGCGCGCGATCGGCGTGGGGACGGCGAAGCGCCTTGCCGCCGCGCCGGAGATTCCGACGATGGTCGAGCAGGGATTGCCGAACTACCTCGTCGAGGGCTGGTTCGCCGTCATCGGCCCGGCGAAGCTGCCGCCTGCCGACGTCGCGCGCATCAACGCCGCGTTCGTCACGGCGTTCGGCACGCCCGAAGTCCGCGAAACGATGGCGAAGCAGGGGAACACGATCAACGTCAGCACGCCCGAGTACGCGGCGCAATTCTTCCGCTCCGAGCTGGCGAAGTACGCGACGCTCGTCAAGAAGGCGGGCGTCGAGCTGCAGTGACGCGATGAGCGACCCGGGCAGCCGCCGGATCAGGCCTTCTGGCCGATCTCGAAATTCGCCATCATCTCCAGCGCGCGGACCATGCCGGAGTGGTCCCACGCCTTGCCGCCGTGCGCGGCGCAGGCATTGAAGAGCTCCTGCGCGGTCGCGGTGTTCGGCAGGCTCACGCCCATCTTGCGCGCCGCGGTCAGCGCGAGGTTCAGGTCCTTCTGGTGCAGCTCGATGCGGAAGCCGGGATCGAACGTGCGCTTGACCATCCGCTCGCCGTGCACCTCGAGGATCCGCGACGACGCGAAGCCGCCCATCAGCGCCTGGCGCACCGGCCGGGTCGGCGCCGGCCTTCGACGCGAACAGCAGCGCCTCGCCGACCGCTTCGATCGTCAGCGCGACGATGATCTGGTTGGCGACCTTGCAGGTCTGGCCGTCGCCGTTGCCGCCGACCAGCGTGATGTTCTTGCCCATGAGCTCGAACAGCGGCTTGACCTTCTCGAACGCCGCCTCGCTGCCGCCGACCATGATGGTGAGCGACGCCGCCTTGGCGCCGACCTCGCCGCCCGAGACCGGCGCATCGAGGTAGTCGCAGCCGAGCTCGTTGATGCGCTTCGCGAACTCCTTGGTCTCGATCGGCGAGATCGAGCTCATGTCGACGACGATCTTGCCCGGCGACAGGCCCGCGGCGACGCCGTCGTCGCCGAACAGCACCGCCTCGACGTCCGGCGTGTCCGGCACCATCGTGATGATGATCTCGGCTCTTCTCGGCGACCTCCTTGCCGCTCTGGCAGACTTTGCGCGCCCGCCTGCGTCGAGCTCGTCCGGGATCGCTGCCGACGTCGAGCACGAAGAGCGTGTGGCCGCCGGCTTGCAGATGGCCCGCCATGGGCGCGCCCATGATGCCGAGGCCGATGAATCCGACTTTGCTCATGGCTGCACTCTCCTTCGATGTCCGGTTGATGGCCGCGCGTTCACGTCCGAGGTACGGCTTGATCCAGCCGAGGCCCGCCGTCGGTCGTCGTCTTCGGCTTGTACTCGCAGCCGATCCAGCCGTCGTAGCCGAGGCGGTCGATGAATGCCGAAGAGGAACGGGTAGTTGATCTCGCCCGTGCCGGGCTCGTTGCGGCCCGGGTTGTCGGCGAGCTGCATGTGCGCGATCCGCGCTCGATGCTTCTCGATCGTCGGCGCGAGATCGCCCTCCATGATCTGCATGTGATAGATGTCGTACTGCAGCCACAGGTTGTCGCGAGCCGACGGCCGCGATGACGTCGATCGCCTGCTGCGGTGCTGGTTCAGGTAGAAGCCCGGGATGTCGCGCGTGTTGATCGGCTCGATCAGCAAGCTTGATGCCCGCGCCGGCGAGCTTCGGCGCGGCGAAGCGCAGGTTGGCGACGAACGTCTCGCGCACCTTGGCCGGCGGCCACGTCCTGCGGCGCGATGCCGGCGAGGCAGTTGACCTGCTTGCAGCCGAGCGCGGTCGCGTACTCGATGGCCGGCCGACGCCGTCCTGGAACTCGCCGACGCGGTCCGGCAGGCACGCGATGCCGCGCTCGCCCTTCGCCCAGTCGCCGGCCGGCAGGTTGTGCAGCACCTGCTTCAGCTTGTGCGTCGCCAGCCGCTCGGCGAGCTGCTCCTTCGGATACGGCGTAGGGGAACAGGTATTCGACGCCGGTGAACCCGGCTTTCGCGGCGGCGGCGAAGCGGTCGAGGAAGTCGACCTCGTTGAACAGCAGCGTGAGATTCGCGGCGAACTTCGGCATCGCGTCGCTCCCTTCGTCTATCGGGCTGCTAGCTCTTGAAGCGATCGCGAGAAGCGCTTCGGCGACCCGCGCGCAAGCAACCCGAGGTCGGCGCCCACGGCCGTGAACACGGTCCCGAGCTCGATGTAGCGGCGCGCCTGCTTCTCGTCGGGCGTGAGGATGCCCGGCGCCTTGCCGCACGCCTTGATCCGCTCGATCGCGTCGGCGATCGCGCCTGCACCTCCGGGTGCGCTGCGTCGTCCAAGTGCCCAGGCCCGCCGAGAGGTCGCCCGGGCCGATGAACACGCCGTCGACGCCCTCGACCTCGGCGATCGCCTCGAGATTGTCGAGCGCCAGCGCGCGTCTCGATCTGCACCAGCACGCAGATGCTCCTCCTCGTAGCGTTTGAAGTAGTCCTTGACCCGGCCGAAACGCGACGCGCGCGACGCCGACGCGAAGCCGCGCACGCCGCTGCGGCGGGTAGCGCGTCGACGCGACGGCCTTCTGCGCTTCCTCCTCGGTCTGCGACGTACGGAATGAGCAGCGTCTGCGTGCCGATGTCGAGGAAGCGCTTGATCATCACCGTGTCGTTCCACGGCGGCCGCACGATCGGGTGCGCGGTGCCTCCGATCGCCGCCTGCAGCTGGCTGTGGACCATCGGCAGCTCGTTGGGCGAGTGCTCGGTGTCGAGCAGCAGCCAGTCGAAGCCCGAGCCGGCGAGGATCTCGACCGTCAGATGTGGCTCGACAGGCTCGACCACAGGCCGATCTGCTGGCGCCCGGCCTTGATCGCGCGCTTGAACGGATTGGCGGGCAGTCCATGGCGTAGCTCGCTCTTGCAGTCGGTCAATGGATCTCGGGATCGGGAATCGGCTTCGCCGCGCTCGAGGAAGTCGAAGTCGCAGCCTTCGTTGGCCTGCGTGATGTGCTGCGCGAACATCGCGCCGTAGCCCGCGCGTGAATCGCGGCGCGGGCGGCTTCCACGCCGCGCGGCGCCGGGCCAGCTCGTCGTCGCTCGACCTTGAGCGTCAGCCGGCGCGCCGGGATGTCGAGCTCGATCACGTCGCCGTCGGCGACCAGCGCGAGCGGGCCGCCGACGAAGGATTCCGGCGCGACGTGCAGCACGCAGGCGCCGTAGCTCGTGCCGCTCATGCGCGCGTCCGAGATCCGCAGCATGTCGCGCACGCCCTTCTGCAGCAGCTTCTTCGGGATCGGCAGCTGGCCCCATTCCGGCATGCCGGGCGCGCCCAGCGGGCCGGCGTTCTGCAGCACGAGCACCGAGTTCTCGTCGACGTCGAGGTTCGGATCGTCGATGCGCGCCGCCATGTCGTTGTAGTCGTCGAACACGACCGCCTTGCCCGAGTGGCGGTGCAGCTGCGGCTCGGCGGCCGGCGGCTTGATCACCGCGCCGTCGGGCGCGAGGTTGCCGCGCAGCACGGCGAGGCTGTCGCCTGGCGACGAGCGGCGCTGTCGAGCGGCAGGATCACGTCGTCGTTGAAGACCTTGGCGCCGGCGATGTTCTCGCCGAGCGTCTTGCCGTTGACGGTCAGCGCATCGTGGTGCGAGCAGCTCGCCGAGCCGGGCGAGCAGCGCGCGCAGCCCGCCCGCGTAGTAGAAGTCCTCCATCAGGTACTTGCCCGACGGGCGGATGTTGGCGAGCAGCGGCGTCTTGCCGCGCGAGCGCGTCGAAGTGGTCGAGATCGAGGCGGCACGCCGGCGCGGCGCGCCATCGCGATCAGGTGCACGACCGCGTTGGTCGACCCGCCGAGCGCCAGCACCGTGGTCACCGCGTTGTCGAACGAGTGCGCGGTCAGGAAGTCCGACGGCTTCAGATCCTCCCAGACCATCTCGACGATGCGCTGGCCCGTCAGCGTCGCCATCGCCGCATGGCGCGAGTCGGGCGCCGGGATCGACGAGGCGCCCGGCAGCGTGAAGCCGAGCGCCTCGGCGGCGCTCGTCATCGTCGACGCGGTGCCCATCGTCATGCAGTGGCCGGGCGAGCGCGCGATGCCCTGCTCGATCTCCTGCCAGTCCGCCTCGGTGATGTTGCCGGCGCGCAGCTCGGCCCAGTATTTCCAGGTGTCGCTGCCGGAGCCGAGCGTCGCGCCGCGCCAGTTGCCGCGCAGCATCGGCCCGGCCGGCATGTAGATCGCCGGCAGGTTCATCGACGATCGCGCCCATGATCAGCGCCGGCGTGGTCTTGTCGCAGCCGCCCATCAGCACCGCGCCGTCGGCCGGGTGCGAGCGCAGCAGCTCCTCGGTCTCCATCGCGAGGAAGTTGCGGTACAGCATCGTCGTCGGCTTCTGGAACGGCTCCGACAGCGACATCGCCGGCAACTCGACGGGAAAGCCGCCCGCCTGCCAGACGCCGCGCTTCACCTCCTCGACGCGCTGCTTGAAGTGCGTGTGGCAGGGGTTGATGTCGCTCCACGTGTTGATGATCGCGATCACCGGCTTGCCCGCGTAGTCGCTGCGGTCGTAGCCCATCTGCGCGGTGCGCGAGCGGTGGCCGAACGAGCGCAGGTCCTTGACGCCGAACCAGCGGTGGCTGCGCAGCTCCTCGGGCTTCTTCCGGCTCATTTCGCGCTCCTCGAAAGCCGCGGCGGGCGCTTGTCGGGCGGCGTGAAATCGATGGTCACGAATCCGCCGCCCTGATAGCGCTGCGCGACCGCGTCGAGCGGATTCTTCTGCTTCAGGATTTCGGCCGCATAGATCTCGGAATCCTGCTTCGGCACGTAGCCGAGCCGCGCCTCGTCCTCGCCGAAGTTCCAGTAGCGGCGCGTGTTGTTCGAGATTCCCCAGACGGCGAGATAGCCGACGTCGGGAACCGTCGAGGCAGCGCGTCGATCATGTGGAAGAAGTCGTCGTGCCCGAACCACGTGCTCAGATGACGGAACTCCATCGGACGCGGCAGGCAGCTTCCGATCCGGATGCTCACGCCCTCGATGCCGTGCTTGTCCCAGTACATCCGCGTCATCGCCTCGCCCCACGACCTTGCTCAATCCGTAGAAGCCGTCGGGACGGAACGCGCAGCCGGGATCGAGCTTGTCGTCGACAGAGTACATGCCGAACGCGTGGTTCGAGCTCGCGAAAACGACGCGCTTGACCCGGTGCCGGCGCGCGCCCTCGTAAAGCTCGTACAACCCGCGCAGATTGTTCTCGATGATCTCGGGCAGCGGCCGCTCGACGCTGGTGCCGGCGAGGTGGATGACCACGTCGACGCCTTCGAGCACGCGATCGACGACCGCCGGGTCGCGCAGGTCGCCGAAGCAGACATCCTCGCCGTCGACGAGCGGCGTGAGCGCCTTCGAGCCTCCCGCCGACCGGAGGTCGACGCGCCGCCGCAGCAGCTCTGCGCGCAGCACGGTCCCGAGCTGCCCGCGAGCGCCCGTCAACGCCACTTTTGTCATTCGATCTGTCTCCATCGCGACCCCGCGGAGGGGGGATTGTATCGCGGTCGCCAGCCCGCGCGTGCGCCGAAGCTGACGACGCCATCGCATTCGAATCGACACCTTCGCCTGCTAGAATCGAACATCAGCGAAGGGGTGGACGCGGCGATCGAAGGCTCGACGCCGGCGCAGTGGTCCGGCCCCGGTTCCGATCACCGGAGGAATGACATGTCGAACGCGGAAATGGAAAAGACCGTCGCCGAACTGACGGCGCCGGGCAAAGGGATACTCGCTGCCGACGAGAGCGGCGGCACGATCGAAAAGCGCTTCAAGGTCATCAACGTGACGTCCACCGAGGAGACGCGGCGCGACTATCGCGAGCTCCTGTTCTCGGCGTCGGGTCTCGCGAGCTTCATCAGCGGCGTCATCCTGTACGAGGAGACGCTGAAGCAGAAGAGCGCGGCAGGCGTGCCGCTGCCGCAACTGCTGACGGCGCAGGGCATCGTACCGGGGATCAAGGTCGACAAAGGCACGGTGCCGCTGCCGCGCTTTCCCGGCGAGAAGCTGACGCAGGGCCTCGACGGATTGGCCGAGCGGCTCGCCGAATACAAGAAGCTGGGCGCGCGCTTCGCGAAATGGCGCGCGGTCATCGACGTCGGCCCCGGCATTCCCACGCCGCAGGCGATCGCCGCCAACGCTCACGCGCTCGCGCGCTACGCCGCGCTGTGCCAGGACCAGCAAATCGTGCCGATCGTCGAGCCCGAAGTGCTGATGGACGGCGACCATACGATCGCGACCGCGGCCACTGTCACCGACGAGGTGCTCCACACGGTGTTCGACGCGCTGCACCGGCAACGCGTCGTGCTCGAGTGCATGATCCTCAAGCCGAACATGGTGGTGCCTGGCTTGAAGTGTCCGCAGCAGGCGTCGCCCGAAGAAGTCGGGCGCGCGACGCTCGCGTGCCTGCGCCGCAACGTCCCGGCGGCCGTTCCCGGGATCTTCTTCCTGTCGGGCGGAATGAGCGACGAGGCGGCGACGGCCAACCTGAACGCGATGAACGCCGTCGCGAAGAAGCAGCCGTGGGTGCTGAGCTTCTCGTACGGACGCGCGCTGCAGGCCGCGGCGCTCGACGCGTGGCGCGGCGCAGCCGCGAAGAAGGCCGCTGCGCAGCAGGCTTTGCTCAAGCGCGCGCGTCTCAACGGCGCGGCGCGCGAAGGCAAGTACACGTCGGCGATGGAAACCGCCTGAGGTCGTTCTCCCGATTCGCGCGGCGATGGTCGCCGCGCGCAACCGAAACACCTCACGTGTCGCGCGGCGGATGGAACCGATGAGGCGAACGGCAACGCGCGTGCAGAGCGGCAGCCGGACCGAGCCGTGCCTTTTCGTGATCATCGGCGCGACCGGTGATCTCGCGCGGCGCAAGCTGTTTCCGGCGTTGTTCCAGTTGATGGAGGACGGCCTGCTCTCGTCGCGGTGCCGGATCCTCGGTGTCGCGCGCGACGACCGGATGAACGACGAGCGGTTCCGTGCGCTCGCGCGCTCGGCGCTCAAGGGGCTCGCGCCGGCGACGAAGATCCGGCGCTGGTGCGCCGGCGCGCTGCACTACCAGACGATCGCGGAGACGAGCGACATCGGCTACCGGGAGCTCGCCGGGCGCATCGCGCAGCTCGATCGCGTCCACGAGCTCGCCGGCAACTGCGTTCTCTATCTTGCGCTGCCGCCCTCGGTCGTCGAGCCGACGATCGAGGCGCTGGGCAAAGCGAACCTCGCGCGCAGCCGCGGCTTCACGCGGCTCGTCATCGAAAAGCCGTTCGGACACGATCTCGCGTCGGCGCAGAAGATGAACGTGCTCGCGCACCGGTATTTCGACGAGGCGCAGATCTACCGGATCGATCACTACCTCGGCAAGGAGTCGGTGCAGAACCTGCTCGCGTTCCGCTTCGGCAACGCGCTGTTCGAGCAGGCGTGGAACCGCGATCACATCGCGAGCGTCGCGATCAACGTGGCCGAGGAGCTCGGTGTCGAGCAGCGTGCCGGCTATTACGAGCAGACGGGCGCGCTGCGCGACATGGTGCAGAACCACCTGACGCAGCTGCTGACGCTGACCGCGATGGAGGTCCCGGCCGCGTTCAACGCCGACAGCATCCGCTTCGAGAAGGTCAAGGTGCTGCGCTCGGTCGCGCCGATCCGCGCCGAGCTCGGTCGTCGTCGGCCAGTACGGTCCCGGGCCGCGTCGGACGCAAGCGCGTTCGCCGGCTACCGCCAGCGAGCCGGGCGTCGCGGCGCGCTCGACGACGGAGACCTTCGTCGCGATGCGCCTCGCGATCGACAACTGGCGCTGGCAGGGCGTGCCGTTCTACCTCCGCACGGGCAAGCGGCTCGCGCGCCGGTCGACCGAGATCACGATCGACTTCCGCAGCCCGCCGGTCGCGCTGTTCCGCTCGGTCGACGGGTGCGCGACGCACGCGAACGCGCTGGTGATCACGCTGCAGCCGAACGAGGGCTTCGACCTTTCGTTCGAGGTGAAGTCGCCGGGCGAGCAGTTCACGCTGCAGACGCAGCACATGGACTTCCGCTACGCCGAAGCGTTCGGCGACTCGCTCGCGTCCGGCTACGACACGCTGCTCCTCGACGTCGTCCAGGGCGATCAGACGCTGTTCGTGCACGCCGACGAAACCGAAGCGTCGTGGCGGCTCTACACGCCGCTCATCGGCAAGGTGCGACCGCTGCATTTCTACGCGGCCGGCGGCATGGGTCCCGCAGCGCTCGCGCAATTGGCGAAATCCGCGGCGCGAAACGGCGCGGCCAATCGCTGACGCGCGTCGGCGCGATCCACGCGCGTCGGACGCGTCCGACAGCTGAAAGGAGCTGCCGCCTACGCCGCAGACGGCGGACGGCGGGTCTACAGTCACCGCATCGCCGTGGTCGCGTCGAGGAGCTCCGATCCGATGATGTTCTTGCCGGCGGCGCGCCGCATCTTCGTCGCAGCCGCGCTCTTCCTGTCGCTGCTGTCGCACGCGGCTGCGCAGGTCTCCGACTCCACGGTGCTCACGCCGCTGCCGTTGCCCGGCCCGTATCCGGTCGGATGCAGCAACGTCGCGCAGGACTTCAGCCGTGTCGCGCCCGGCGAAGACGTGCAGGCGTACTGGGAGGGGCTGCCGCGCGACAACGGCGCCTCGCGGACGATCGCCGACCTGCTGTCGGACCCGTCGAATACGCTCGGCGTGACCGTCACCGCGCCGAACAACGGCGACGTGTTCGGTTCCTATGCGGGGCGGACCCTCTCCTTCACGGTCCTCGTCTGCTATCCGACGACATCGGACAATCCGCGTCCCGATTATCTGCTGCCGACCGGCCGCATCGTTCCGCACATGCAGCGCGGGTCCGAGCCGCCGCTTCTGCCCGACGCGACGTCGCGGTTTCCGCTGCTGCTGTTTTCGCACGGCTACGGCGGCAGCCCGCTGTCGAACGATTACATCACCGCGCTCACGATCCTCGCGAGCTACGGCTACGTCGTCGCCGCGCCGTTCCACAACGACTGGCAGTACAACACCGCCGATCTCTCGACTTCGCCGACATCGTCTATCTGATCGCTCACCTGCGCGACTATCTCGCGATGCAGGCGCTGCGTCCGCTGGCGCTCTCGGCGACGATCGACCTTCTGCTCGACAATCCGCAGTGGAGCGCGCGCGTCGATCCGAGCCAGATCGGCGGCTTCGGCGCCAGCCTTGGCGGCGAGTCGATGCTGCTGATGGCGGGCGCGGGGCTCACGACGTCGCTCGGACTGTCGTGGACCGTCGTGGACAGGGACCCGCGCCTCAAGATGGCCGTCACGTACGTTCCGTATTTCGGGCAACCGTTCTTCCCGGCGTTCGGCCGCGACCAGCGCGGGCTCGAAGGCATCACGCTGCCCTTCCTCGCGATCAGCGGCACCGCCGACACGACGGCGCCGATCGCGATGACGTACCTCGGGGTTTCCCAGCTCGCCGGCACGCGCGAGCTCGTCGCGCTGAACGGCGTCACGCACGGCTTCGACATTCCGTCGACGAACGACATCTTCACCTGGACGCTGACCTTTCTCGACGCCGAGCTGCGCGGCAATCCGGCCTCGAAAGACAAGCTGCTGCACGCGACGAGCGTGGCCGGCGGCGGCGACGATCACGTAGTGATTCCCTACAACGGGTTGGCTTCATCGGCCGTCGCTCAACTTCGGCGGACTGTGGTGGGCCGCTCCGGCCGGCTCCGAGCCCGGCTGGGCGCTGCAGCTCACGCACCAGGGCGACGTCATCGTCGCGACGTTGTCGACGTACGATCTCGAACGGCAAGGCCTGGTGGGTCACGATGGCGGCCTTCAAGGTCGCGCCAAACACGTATTCGGGAACCTTCTACGAGACGCGCGGCCCGCCGCTCGGCGCGCCGTTCGATCCGACGAAGGTGACCAACACCGCCGTCGGCACCGGAACGCTCACGTTCACCGATTCGCGATCGGGAACCTTCTCGTACACGTTGAACGGCGTCACCCAGACGAAGGCGATCACGTTGTTCACGTTCGCGGCGCCGGTTCCCGTGTGCACGTTCGGCTCGACGATTCCGCCCGCGGCAGCGACGAACTACCAGGGCCTGTGGTGGGGCGCGCCCGGCGCCGAAACCGGCTGGAGCCTCGCGTTCACGCATCAGGACAACGTTCTCGTCGCCGATTGGTTCACGCACGACACCGACGGGCGTCCGATGTGGCTCTCCGTGGCGCTGTTCAACGTGACCGGCAAGACCTACGCCGGCGCGCTGATTCAGACGTCCGGGCCGCCGTGGAACGCGGTGCCGTTCGATCCGCGCGCCGTGATGCTGGCCACGATCGGTGCGGCGAGCGTGACATTCACCGACGGCAACGACGCGCGTTCACTTACACGATCGGCGGCGTCACGCAGACCAAGCCGATCACGCGCTTCGTGTTCGTCGCGCCCGGCACGATCTGCCAGTAGCGCGCACCGCCCGCTCAGTGCGTGATGACGACGAGCACGCTGCACGGCGCGTGCTCGATGAGCGCGCGCGTGCTGGAGCCGCGCCACCACCGCTCCGCCCAGCTGTCGAGGTGCCGATGGCCGACGACGATCAGGTCGGCGCCGATCTGTTTTGCATAATTGGAAATCTGCTCGACGGAATCCCCGACCAGGACCTCGCCGCTGGCAGCATGGCCGGCCTCGGAAAGCCGTTTCAGGCCGTCGGCAAGGATTTCCTCGTACCTCTGTCCTCTCCGTTTCCGCGTCCGACCCGCTGTCGTAGAGAACGCCATCGACGGCAACGTTGATCGGCGACGGCATGATCGCGACGAGAAACAGCTCCGAATGGCTCCACTGCGCGATGTCGCGGCAGTTGAGCAGGGCCTTCTGTCCGGATTCCGAGCCGTCATAGGCTAGCAGCACTCGCTTGTACATCGCGGTTCCTCCTCTGCATCAGTCGAAGCGCACGTACTCGAAATCGATCGGTTGCATGTTGACGCCGCGCGGGGGCGGCGCGATCCAGTTCGCGAACTGACCGGGCTGCACGACACGGCCCATCAGCGACGCGACGAAGCGCGGTCCGACTCGCGTCGGCAGCCACGCGCTCGGCGTGCGCCGCCCACTCGGCCGCCGACACGACATTGCCTTCGGGGTCGACGCTCGCGGCGGCGAGCGGGCCGATCCGGCGATGGAACGCCTTGTGCGGCGCCTGGAGGCGCGGGCGGACGCCGTGCTTGTCGATGATCTTGTTCCAGCGCGCGATGCCGGCGTTCGCGTCGCGGATGTAGTCGTCGCGCAGCTTTTCGTTGAGCGCATTGAGCGCCGGCGCCTTGCCGGTGACGAGCCGGCCGTCGCGGATCTCGAGGACCGGATACTCGGCGTCGGTCAACAGGTGATCGTCGTCGATCTTCGTTTCCTCGAAGCGCCCCTTGAGCCCTGTCGAGTAGAACGTCGCGGCGTTCGACGACACGTCGGAGCCGAAGAGATCCATCGTGACGCTGAAGTGGAGGTTGAGATAGCGCTGCAGCGTCGGCAGATCGATCACGCCCTGCGCGCGCAGCGTCGCCGGATCGTCGCTGTCGCAGGCGACCATCGCCTCGCACGTGCGCTGCACGATGCGCGAGACGCCGGATTCGCCGATGAACATGTGGTGCGCTTCCTCGGTCAGCATGAAGCGGCAGGTCCGCGACAGCGGATCGAATCCGGACTCGGCGAGCGAGCAGAGCTGGTACTTGCCGTCGCGGTCGGTGAAGAACGTGAACATGAAGAACGACAGCCAATCGGGCGTGCGCTCGTTGAACGCGCCGAGGATCCGCGGGTTGTCGGCGTCGCCGGAGCGCCGCTCGAGCAACGCCTGCGCCTCGTCGCGGCCGTCGCGGCCGAAATGCGCGTGCAGCAGATACACCATCGCCCACAGGTGGCGGGCTTCCTCGACGTTGACCTGATACAGGTTGCGCAGGTCGTACATCGACGGGCACGTCCGTCCCAGATGACGCTGCTGCTCGACCGATGCGGGCTCGGTGTCGCCCTGCGTGACGATCAGCCGGCGCAGGTTCGCCCGATATTCGCCCGGCACCTCCTGCCACGCGGGCTCCCCCTTGTGCGCGCCGAAATTGACCTTGCGCTCCGGCTCGGCCGGAGCGAGGAAGACGCCCCAGCGATAATCGCGCATCTTCACGTAGTCGTAGTTCGCCCAGCCTTTCGGCACCGCGCTCACCGCGGTGCGCAGATAGACGTCGATCTCGCTCGTGTCCTGCGGACCGACGTCCCCCCACCAGCGCAGGAATTGCGGCTGCCATTGCTCGAGCGCGCGCGTGAGCGCCCGGTTGGCCGCAAGGTCCACGTTGTTCGGGATTTTTTCGTTGTAGTCGATGTTCATCGGGTGCTCCGGACGCGTGGCGCGACGCGGTCGCTCTGCACGTGCCCGCTAGACGCGCTCCCGGTCGAACCGCGCCTTGTTGCCGGTGCCGAAGACCTTCAGCGCGCCCGTTTCGCCGACCGCGTTCGGCCGGACGAAGATCCAGTTCTGCCACGCCGACAAGCGTCCGAAGATCCGCGTCTCCATCGTCTCGGCGCCGCCGAATCGCAGGTTCGCCTCCATCCCCGTGAGCGCGTCGGGCGAAAGACTCGCGCGCTCCTCGAGCGCGATGCGGACTTCGTCGGCCCAGTCGAGCTCGTCCGGCGCGACGGTCACGAGACCCAGCTCGATCGCCTTCGCGGCCGTCAATTCGAGCGCCGATCGCGCTGCGCGCGCGGCTGAAGCGGCTCGGCCTCATCGTAGAACCGCGCGGCGATGCGCGCCGCCCGTTCGCCATCGGGTATGCGCCGAAGTTCTGGGCGGAAAGCGCGATCCGCGGGGCGGCCGCTTCGTCGTCGGGCCGCGCGAGCATGTAGCTGCGATCGGCGGCGAGCGCGAGCTCGAGCAGCGTCCCGGCGAAGCACGAGCCGGGCTCGATCAGCGCAATCAGCGTGCGCGAGGTCACGTCGAGCCGGGCGAGCGTTCGCCGCAGCATGCCGATCGTCTCCCGCACGAACCAGTGCGTGCGGTGGCGCTCGAGCGCGGCATCGGCGGCAAGAACGCGGCCGGCGGCGCCTTCGGTCTTCACGATCCACGTGCCGACGTCGAGCTCGTTGGTGCGCAGCGAGCAGGATGGCGTCGTCCAGCTCGCGCGCCATCGCAAGCGGCCACCACGATGCGCCCGCGGCGACGATCGAGTCGATGTCCTCGGGCACCGGCACGCCGGGTGCGCGCACCGTGATCGTCGCGTGCCGCGCTGCGCGGTCGATCGTCACATCGACGTGCTCGTAGCGGTAGCCGGCGCCGTCGACCGTGCGGGCGAGCGGCGGGAGGAGCGACGCCCGTCGCGTTGCGCGGCCGATCGCTCGCCTCGGCGAGCGCCAGCGCGCGCTCCTTCACCTTTTGCGCGAACTGCTGCGGCTTCGCGTGATCGTCGATCAACCGCCATTCCTGCGCCCGCTGCGCGCGCACGCCTTCGGCCAGCGTGCAGAAGACGTCGGCGTGATCGCGCCGGACATGGCGCTTGTCGGTGAGGCGCGTCAGTCCGCCGGTTCCGGGCAGCACGCCGAGAAGCGGCACTTCCGGGAAGGCTCACGGCGGAGGACCGGTCGTCGATCAGGATGATCTCGTCGCAGGCGAGCGCGAGCTCGTAGCCGCCGCCCGCGGTCGTGCCGTTGCACGCGGCGACGAACTTGAGGCCCGAGTGGCGGCTCGCGTCCTCGATGGCGTTGCGCGTCTCGTTGGTGAACTTGCAGAAGTTGACCTTCCACGCGTGCGACGACATGCCCAGCATGAAGATGTTGGCGCCGGAGCAGAAGACGCGTTCCATTGCCGCTCGTCAGGATCACGCAGCGCACTTCCGGATGCTCGAAGCGGATCCGCTGCAGCGCGTCGGCGAGCTCGATGTCGACGCCGAGGTCGTAGGAATTGAGCTTGAGCTTGTAACCGGGACGGATTCCGCCGTCCTCGTCGACGTCCATCGTCAGCGTCGCGAGCGGGCCGTCGAACGCGAGCTTCCAGTGCGCGTAGCGGTCGGGGTGCGTGTCGTAGCTGACCGGTGCGCTGCCGGGCGCTCCCGTTTTCGCGGCCTGCGGCGGTGCGGTATCGGCCATGCGCTTCTCCTCAATGCGCTGTATTATGCCGGACGCTTTCCGGGCCGGACGGGAAAGCCCGGACGCTCGCGGGGCGATGCTGCCGACCCGGAGGAGAGCAGGATGCCGTCCTTGAGCACCGCCGACCATCGCGTGAGCCCGCCGCGGATCGAGATTCCGCGCGACTACAACGCCGCGCACGATCTGATCGAGCGAAACCTCCGGGCGGGACGCGCCGGCAAGCTCGCCTACATCGACGATGCAGGGCGCGTACACGTACGGCGAGCTCGCCGAGCGCGTGAATCGATGCGCCAACGCGCTGACGGGGCTCGGCCTGCGCGCCGAGGAGCGCGTGCTGCTCTGCCAGCTCGACACGATCGATTTCCCGGCGGTGTTCCTGGGCGCGATCAAGGCCGGCATCGTTCCGATCGCGGCGAACACGCTGCTGATGGGCCACGACTACGACTACATGCTGCGCGACAGCCGCGCGCGCGCGCTGATCGTCTCGGCGCAGCTCCTTCCGACGATCGCGCCGGTCCTGCCGCGACACCCGCAGCTCACGCCACGTGATCGTTTCGGGACCGGGCGCCGAGGATGCGCACGCGACGCAGTCGCTGGCGGCGCTCACCGCCAAGGCGTCGCCAACCTTCGCGCCGGCGGAAACGACGTGCGACGACGCCTGCTTCTGGCTGTATTCGTCGGGGTCGACCGGCGCGCCCAAGGGCACGGTCCACGTGCACTCGAGCCTGATCCAGACGGCCGAGCTCTACGCGAAGCCCGTGCTCGGCATTCGCGAGGAGGACGTCGTGTTCTCGGCGGCGAAGCTCTTCTTTGCCTACGGTCTCGGCAATGCGCTGACGTTTCCGATGGCGGTCGGCGCGACGACGGTCCTGATGGCCGAGCGCGCAACCCCGCCTGCGGTCATCGCGCGGCTCACGCGCCATCGGCCGACGATCTTCTACGGCGTGCCGACGCTCTTCGCCGCGCTGCTCGCGAATCCCGGAATTGCCGAAGCGCGGCGAGCTCGAGCTCCGGATCTGCGCGTCGGCGGGAGAGGCGCTGCCGGCCGAGATCGGCAGGCGATGGACCGAGCGCTTCGGCGTCGAGATTCTCGACGGCCTCGGCTCGACCGAGATGCTGCACATCTTCCTGTCGAATCGGCCCGGCGCGGTCCGTTACGGGACGAGCGGCGTCCCGGTGCCCGGCTACGAGCTGCGCATCGTCGGCGACGACGGCCAGCCGGTCGCGGCGGGCGAGGTCGGCGAATTGCAGATCAACGGACCGACGGCGGCGATGGGGTACTGGAACAATCGCGAAAAGTCGCGGGCGACGTTCCAGGGCGCGTGGACCCGCAGCGGCGACAAGTATTCGATCGACGCGGACGGCTGCTACGTCTACTCGGGCCGCAGCGACGACATGCTCAAGGTCGGCGGCATCTACGTGTCGCCGATCGAGGTCGAGGCGGCGCTCGTCACGCATCCGGCCGTGCTCGAGGCGGCGGTGATCGGCCGCGCCGACGACGAAAAGCTCGTCAAGCCGCAGGCGTACGTCGTGCTGAAGCGCGGCCAGGCGCCGTCGGCTGCGCTCGCCGAGGAGCTGCGCCAGCACGTGAAGACGCACCTCGCGCCGTACAAGTACCCGCGCTGGATCGAGTTCATCGACGAGCTTCCCAAGACGGCGACGGGTAAGATACAGCGCTTCAAGCTGCGGGCCCGCGCCGGCTGACGCGAACGGTCGCGGGCAGCGCGACGCAACGCTCGCGAAACAAGGGAGGATTTCGATGGACGCAACCCGCAGGATGCAGCGCCGTGCCACGGCGATCCGCGTGATGGGTGTTGCCGCAGCCTGCGCGCTCGCGTGGACGAGCGGGGCGCTCGCGCAGCAGGCGAAGATCAAGATCGGGCTGATGCTTCCGTACACGGGAACCTACGCGGCGCTGGGGACGGCGATCACCAACGGCTTCAAGCTCGCGATCCAGGAGAACGGCGGCAAGCTCGGCGGACGGGAGATCGAGTATTTCACCGTGGACGACGAATCCGACCCCGCGAAAGCGCCGGACAACGCGAACAAGCTCATCAAGCGCGATCAGGTCGACGTGCTCGTGGGCACCGTGCATTCCGGCGTCGCGCTGGCGATGTCGAAGGTCGCGCGCGACAACAACACGCTGCTCATCATCCCGAACGCCGGCGCCGACGAGATCACCGGCCCGCTGTGCGCGGCGAACGTGTTCCGCTCGTCGTTCTCGAATTCGCAGTTCGGCATCGCCATGGGCAAGGTGATGGCCGAGCAGACGAAGAAGACCGCCGTCACCTTGACCTGGAAATACGCGGCCGGCGACGAATCGGTGGGCGGCTTCAAGGAGGCGTTCGAGGCGGGCGGGGGCAAGGTCGTCAAGGAGCTGTCGCTCCCGTTTCCGCAGGTCGAGTTCCAGCCGTACCTGACCGAGATCGCAGCGTTGAAGCCCGACGTCGTCTACGCGTTTTTCGCAGGCGGCGGCGCGGTGAAGTTCGTCAAGGATTACGCCGCGGCGGGGCTCAACAAGACGATCCCGCTGGTCGGGCCGGGCTTCCTCACCGACGGCACGCTGGATGCGCAGGGCGAGTCGGCGCAGGGCCTGCTGACGACGCTCCATTACGGCGACGGCCTCAACATTCCGAAGAACAACGCGTTCCGCGCCGCATACGCCAAGACCTTCTCGACGCCGCCGGATGTCTATGCGGTGCAGGGTTACGACGCCGCGCAGCTGCTGATCGCCGGCGTCAATGCGGTGAAGGGCGACTTGTCGAAGCGCGCCGATCTCGTGAAGGCGATCGAGACCGCGAAGATCGAAAGCCCGCGCGGCTCCTTCGCACTGTCGAAATCGCACAATCCGATTCACGACATCTATCTGCGCAAGGTCGACGGCAAGGAAAACAAGGTGATCGCCGTCGCGATCAAGAGCCTGAACGATCCTCCGCGCGGCTGCAAGCTCTGACGACCGCCGGGCAGCATGCGGCGGCGCGCTTGCCGCAGGGACGCGACTGGGGCAAGCCGGAGGGCGCCCGGTTCTCGTGAAGCCCGGAGGCTTGCCCCGGTTGCGTCGATGAGCGCAACCGTCGCGCGCTCCGGCCGATACCGCCATGGATGTCCACACCTTTCTGATTCAGCTGCTGAACGGCGTCCAGTACGGGCTGCTGCTGTTCCTCGTGGCGAGCGGGCTCACGCTGATCTTCGGCATCATGGGCATCATCAACCTCGCCCATGGCAGCTTCTACATGATCGGCGCCTACATGGCGTTCACGCTGTCGTCGTTGAGCGGCAGCCTGTTCGTCGCGATCGTCGCCGGGATCGTGCTCTCGGTGCTCCTCGGCGTGGTCCTCGAATGGGCGCTCTTCTCCCATTTGTACAAGCGCGACCACCTCGAGCAGGTGCTGCTGACCTACGGATTGATCCTCGTGTTCGAGGAGCTGCGAAGCCTGATCGTCGGCAACGACGTCCATGGCGTTCCGGTGCCCGCGCTGTTCGACTGGTCGATCCCGCTCACCGCCACGCTGTCCTATCCGGTGTACCGCCTGTTCATGTCGGCGATGTGCCTCGTCCTCGCCGGATTGCTGTACGTCTTCATCCATCGCACCCGGCTGGGAATGATGATCCGCGCCGGCGCGTCGAATCGCGAGATGGTCGCGTCGCTGGGGCTCAACATCAACCTCGTCTACCGGCTGGTTTTCGCGCTGGGCGTCGCGCTCGCCGCGTTCGCCGGGATGATCGCGGCGCCGGTGTCGTCGGTCTATCCCGGAATGGGCACGCAGGTGCTGATCATCTGCTTCGTCGTCGTGGTGATCGGCGGCATCGGCTCGATCCGGGGCGCGCTCGTGGCGCGCGCTGCTGATCGGGCTCGCCGACACGTTCGGCAAGGTCTTCATGCCGGAGCTTTCGGGAGTCACCGTCTATCTGCTGATGGCGGTGGTTCTGCTCTGGCGGCCGGAGGGCATTTTCCGGGGCGCGGCGTGATGCGACGTCGACGGCGGAGCAACGCGGTGACCGCGAGGCGCGTCGCCGCGGGCGATCGCGCTCGCTCTGCTCGCGTCTGGTTCCTTTGGCGGGAGCGACGTTCTACACGGAGCTCGTCGCGAAGGTAATGGTCCTCGCGATTTTCGCGCTGTCGCTCGACCTGCTGGTCGGCTACACCGGGCTCGTTTCGTTCGGCCATGCGGCGTTCTACGGCATCGGCGCGTACACGCTCGCGCTGCTTACGCCGAAGTACGAAGCGGCGAGCCTGTGGCTCACGCTTCCCGCGGCCGTCCTCGCTGCCGCGACTCTGCGCGCTTGCGGTCGGCGCGCTGATCGTCCGGGTGAAGGGCATCTATTTCATCATGGTGACGCTCGCCTTCGCCCAGATGTTCTATTTCGTGTTCCACGACACGAAGCTCGGCCGCGGCTCGGATGGAATCAGCGATGAACTTCAAGCCGGTTGCGGCGATCGGCGGCGTCGCGTCCGATCGATCTCGGCAACGCGACGCACGTCTATTACTTCGTGCTTGCGATGCTGATCGCACCTTCGTCGTTTCTGCGCATCGTGCTGCGCTCGCCGTTCGGGCGCGCGCTGATGGGAATCCGCAGCAACGAGCAGCGAATGCGCTCGCTCGGCTTCCCGGTCTATCGCTACAAGCTCGCAAGCTTCACGCTCGCGGGAATGCTCGCCGGCCTCGCCGGCTATCTGTCGGCGCTGCAATTCGGCTTCGTGAACCCGGAGCTCCTGTCGTGGCACCAGTCGGGCAACGTGCTGCTGATGCTGATCCTGGGCGGCGTGGGGAGCCTCTACGGCGCGATCGTCGGCGCCTTCGCGTTCGTCGCGCTCACGGAGGTGTTCCAGTCGATGACGCGCCATTGGCAGCTGCTGCTCGGCACCGCGATCATTCTGCTGGTGATCTTCCTTCCCGGGCGGATCTGGCGAGCATCGCCGGTCGCTTCCGGCGCACGCTCGTCGGAGAAGCTCGACGATGAGTGAGCCGCTGCTCGCGACCCGCGGGCTGACGCGCCATTTCGGCGGTCTCGCTGCGGTGAGCGACGTTTCGATCGCGCTCGAGCGCGGCAGGCTGCATGCGGTGGTCGGGCCCAACGGCGCGGGCAAGACGACGCTGATCAACGTGCTTTCGGGCGATCTCGCCGCGTCGTCGGGAAGCGTGACTTACGCGGGCGAGGACATCACGCGCGAATCGTCCGATCGACGGTCGCGCCGCGGCATCGGCCGCAGCTACCAGAAGACCAACATCTTCGGCGCATTCACCGCGTTCGAGAACTGCCGGCTTGCCGCGCAATCCCGCGCGCCGCGGGTGTTGCATCTGTTCAGCGACGCGACGGCGTACCCTCCGACGAATGCCGCCGCCGAGCGGGCGCTCGCCGCCGCGGGCCTCGAGCGGGCGCGGCGATCGCATCGCGTCGGCGCTCTCGCACGGCGAGCAGCGGCAGCTCGAGATCGCGATGGTGCTCGCGACGCAGCCGAAGGTGCTGCTGCTCGACGAGCCGCTCGCCGGCATGGGCGCCGACGAAGCGGCGCGGATGGTGCGCCTGCTGAAGACGCTCGCGACCGGGCACGCGATCCTGCTCGTCGAGCACGACATGGACGCGGTGTTCGCGGTCGCCGACCTGATCACCGTGATGGTGAACGGCCAGGTGCTCGAAAGCGGCGCGCCGGACGCGGATTCGCGCGAGCGCGGCGGTCCAGCAGGCGTATCTGGGGGACGCATGAGCGAGGCGGGCGAAGCCCAGGCCCGAAGGGCGCGTCGCCGAGGAGTGCGGCTCGAGGCCGCAGACGCCCCAATCCAT
The DNA here is from genome assembly GCA_963742965.1 of uncultured beta proteobacterium. Taxonomy (GTDB): domain Bacteria; phylum Pseudomonadota; class Gammaproteobacteria; order Burkholderiales; family Casimicrobiaceae; genus CAIWHR01. The sequence goes on from CAVUOC010000006.1 coordinate 58,476, forward strand.
TCGCGGGGTGGGAGGCCGACGCATGAGCGAATGGCTGCTCGAGGCGCGCGAGCTCCACGCCTACTACGGCGCGAGCCACGTGCTGCACGGGATCGACTTCCGGATCGGCCGCGGCGAAACGGTGGGACTCATGGGCCGGAACGGGATGGGCAAGAGCACGCTGATCCGCAGCATGCTCGGGATCGTCAAGCCGCGCGACGGCGAGGTGCGCGTCCGCGGCGCGCCGATGACCGGCGCCGAGCCCTGGCTCGTCGCGCGGCAAGGCATCGCCTACGTGCCCGAGGGGCGCGGCATCTTTCCCAACCTGACGGTTCGCGAAAATCTCGTGATGGCCGCGCGCAGCGGACCGCGACGGCCGCCGCGACTGGACGCTCGATCGCGCGCTGACGACTTTTCCGCGTCTCGCCGAGCGGCTCGACTACGCGGGTGCGCAGCTCTCGGGCGGCGAGCAGCAGATGCTGACGATCGGGCGCGCACTGCTCACGAATCCCGGATCTGCTGATCCTCGACGAGGCGACCGAGGGCCTCGCGCCGCTCATCGCGCGCGAGATCTGGAACATCCTCGCCGACATCCGCACCCACGGCATCGCGACGCTGATCGTCGACAAGAACTACCGATCGGTCACGGCGATCGCCGATCGCAACGTGATCCTGGTCAAGGGGCGCGTGGTCTTCGAGGGCGACAGCCGAACGCTGCTTGCGCAGCCGGAGACCCTTCAGCGACATCTCGGGGTCTGAATGCCGTTCGTCGACATCGCGTCGCATCGGATCGAGTACGAGCGAATCGAGGTCGGCCGGCGATCGCCGCCCGACGCTCGTCTTCCTGCACGAGGGACTGGGCTCGATCGCGATGTGGCGAGACTTCCCCGAACGCGTCGCGCGCGCGACGCAGCTGCGACGCGATCGTCTATTCGCGCCACGGCTACGGCAACTCCGATCCGTTGACGCGAGCCGCGAGCCGTCCGCTACATGCACGACGAGGCGCTAGATCGCGCTGCCGCAGCTCCTCGACCGCCTCGCGATCGATCGGCCGATCCTGATCGGGCACAGCGACGGCGGATCGATCGCGCTGATCCATGCGGGAGCGCGGTGCGCCGGCCCGTCGGCGCCGTCGTCACGCTGGCGGCGCATGTGCTCGTCGAGGAAATCTCCGTCGCGAGCATCGCGGCCGCGAAGACCGCGTACGAGACGACCGATTTGCGCGCGCGGCTCGCGCGCTATCACGCCGATGTCGACTCGGCGTTCTGGGGCTGGAACCGCATCTGGCTCGCGCCCGAATTCCGCGACTGGAACATCGAGGAGTACCTGCCGCGGATCCGCTGTCCGGTGCTGGCGATCCAGGGCGTCGACGACGAGTACGGGACGATGGAGCAGATGCGGCGGATCGGCGCGGGCGTCGCCGACGTCGAGCTCCTGCGCGCTGCGACGACTGCCGCCATTCGCCGCATCGCGATCGGCCGGAGGCTGTGCTTGACCGCGATCGTCGGTTCTCGTCGGATCGCGATGCGCCGGCCGGCGTCGCCGCCCGGTCCGTAAGGCGCGCTCCTGGCGGGGCCGACCGAATCGCGCTGTCAAGGCGCGAGACGCGCTCAAACGCCACGGCATACTGCCGCGGTGAGACGCGGAAGCGATCCGTCGGCGGGCTCGCCTCCATCCGACCCAATCCATGAAGGAGCACGCGATGTATTCCAGGATTGCGAACCTGTGTTCGACCACCGCGCTCGCGGCGGTGCTGACTTTTACCGCCGCGGGCGTCGCGAGCGCGCAGAACGCCGTGCAGCCGGTGCCCGACAGCGGCATCGTGCGCGTCAAGAGCGCCTATTCGGTGCCCGAAACCGTCGCGCGGCTCAAGGCGGATGTCGCGAGCAAGGGCATCCGGTTCTTCGACGAGATCGACCAGGCGAAGCTCGCGGCCGACGCGGGCGTCAAGCTGCGGCCCTCGACGTTGCTGGTCTTCGGCAACCCGCCGCTCGGCACGCTCTTCATCCGCTCCAATCCGCTGGCCGCGCTCGACTGGCCGGTGCGTCTTCTCGTGCTCGAGGACGAGAACGGACAGGTCTGGGCCGCGTATACCGATTTTTCCTACATCGCGAAGCGGCACGCGATCGACGGCGCCGATGCCGAAGCGTTCAAGACCGCCTCGGGCGTGATCGCGTCGATCACCTCGAGCGTCAAGGGCCAGTGATTCACCCGCGCGGGCGACCGCGCGGAGCTACTTGCGGATATCGGCCTCGAGGAGCGCGCGGAGCTCCTTCGTCACCTTCGGCATCACGCCGAACCACTTCTCGAAGCCGAAGCCGGCCTGGTGCAGCAGCATGCCGAGGCCGTCGACGATCCGATGGCCGCGCGCGCGCGCCTGCGCGAGCAGCGGCGTCTCGAGCGGCACGTAGACGACGTCGTAGACCACCGCGCTGCTGCTTCAACGGAGCAAGGTCGATCTCGAGCGGCGGCTTTCCGACCATGCCGAGCGACGTGCAGTTGACGAGAAGATCGGCGCTCGGGAGCAACGCGGGCAGCGCGTCGAAGCCGTGACCGCTGACGTGCGGGCCGAAATGCTCGGCGAGCGCGCGGGCGCGCTCGATCGTGCGGTTGGCGAGCGACGACGTCGGCGCCGCGCTCGAGCAACGCGTACGCCGCCGAGCGCGCCGCGCCGCCCGCGCCCAGTATCACGACACGGCATCCGGCAACGTCCCACCCGGGCGCGAGCTCGTCGAGGTTCGCGATGAAGCCGTGCGGATCGGAATTGCTGCCCATGAGCCGCGTCGCCTTCGTACCAGACCGTGTTGACCGCGCCGACCGCTTCGGCGATGCCGTCGCGCTGGGCGACGAGCCGGTACGCGGCTTCCTTGTGCGGGACGGTGATGTTGCCGCCGACGTAGCCGTTGTCGGCGAGATGCGTGAAGAAGTCGGCGAACGCCTCGGGCGTTCGGTCGACGAGCTCGTAGCGGCCCGCGATGCCCAGCTGCGCGAGCCAGTAGCCGTGAATCATCGGCGAGCGCGAATGCGAGATCGGGTGGCCCATCACGCAGGCGCGCCGTACGGCACTGTTCACGATGCGACCTTTCGTGCTTTCATGTTCGGCGGCTGAGGCGGCCCCGGTGCCTTGCGCCGCCGGAATCGAATCGGGAATTCTAGCTTGAAAGTTCTGTTTCGCGCCCTCGTGGTGCTTCATCGTCGCGCTGCCGTTTCTGGCGATCGCGGCGGTGCTGATGTGCTTCCAGGACCGGCCGCTCGTCTCGACGACCGTGCAGCTCACTCCGCACGACATCGAGAAGGCGAAGCGCATCCTCGACGCGCACGATCCGCGCAAAGCCGGTCGCGACGGACTGCAAACGGTGGCGATCGACGAGCGCGACCTCGAGACGACGCTGAACTACCTCGCGAGCCGCATCGGACACGGCTCGGTGCGCGTCGTGCTGCGTCCGGGAGCGGCGTCGGCTGCAGGGGACCGTCGAGCTGCCGCGCAGTCCGATCGGCCGCTACGTGAACATCGATGCCGCGTTGCACGAAACCGGCGCGCTGCCGCGTTTCGACCACCTGAAGATCGGCAGCGTCCCGGTGCCGGGCGTGCTCGCCGACTACCTGCTGCGCGAGGGCCTTCGACGGGCCGTCGAGACGGATCGCGGCGGTCTCGCCGCCGACGTCGTCAAGGACGTGAAGGTCGGCGACGGGCGCCTCACCGTGACGTATCAATGGAACGACGCCGTCGCCGAGCGCGCGCGCGCGGTGCTGGTCGCTCCGGAGGATCAGGCGCGGCTGCGCGTCTATCACGACCGTCTGGTCGAGGTCGTCGCGCAGGCGCCGAACAAGGTCTCGCTGGCGACGCTGATGCCGCCGCTGTTCCTCCTCGCGCTCGATCGCGGGGCGACCGGCGACATCGTCCGCGAGACGCGCGCCGCGATCGTCGTGCTGGCGTTCTACTCGAACGGGAAGGGACTCGGCGAGATCGTATCGGCGGCGAGGCAATGGCCGCAGCCGGCGCGGCGCACGGTGACGCTCGCCGGCCGCGACGATTTCCCCAAGCACTTCCTGATTTCCGCGGCCATCGCGGCCCAGGCCGGAACGCCGCTCGCCGATGCGATCGGCGTCTACAAGGAGATCGACGACTCGCGCGGCGGCAGCGGGTTTTCGTTCAACGACATCGGCGCCGATCGCGCGGGCACGCGTTTCGGCGAGGTGGCATCGCAGTCGCCGGAGCGCGCGCGCAAGCTCGCGCGCGCCGTCGCCGCCGGCGTGAAAGAGTCCGACTTCATGCCCGACGTTTCGGATCTGCCGGAGTTCATGCAGGAAGCCGAGTTCAAGCGGCGCTACGGCGGCGTCGGCGGCGCGGGTTACAACAAGATGATGGCGACGATCGAGGCGCGCGTCGCGTCGCGCCCGCTGCTCCGATAGCCTGCTGCAGCGCTCCGCGCCAGATGCGCTAAGCTTTGAGTCCGCGGCAACCGTCGGCACGAGGAGGCGTATGGCAAAGCTCAACATCAACGGCAAGGTCCGTGACGTGGAGGTGGAGAGCGATACGCCTCTCCTCTGGGTGATCCGCGAGCAGGTCGGCCTCACCGGCACCAAGTACGGCTGCGGCGTCGCGCAATGCGGCGCCTGCTCGGTGCACATCAACGGCGAAGTGATGCGCTCGTGCTCGATCCCGGTCGGCACGATCAAGGCGACCGACCGGATCGTCACGATCGAGGGCCTTTCCGCCAACCGTTCGCATCCGGTGCAGAAGGCGTGGCTCGCGGTCGACGTGCCGCAATGCGGCTACTGCCAGTCGGGCCAGATCATGGCGGCGGCAGCGTTGCTGAAGAAGAACCCGCACCCGACCGACAAGGACATCGACGATGCGATGACCAACATCTGCCGGTGCGGGACCTATCAGCGCATCCGCGCGGCGGTGCATCTCGCCGCCAGGACGCAGACCGCCGACGGCGGCCGCGCGACGACCGAAGCGTAGATTCGAGGAGACCCGCGATGACAACGACCTCGCGCGGCAAGACGACGAATCTCTCGCGCCGCAGGTTCCTGGTGAGCTCGGCCGCCGCAGGCGGCGGGCTCGCGCTCGGCTTTCAGCTTCCGTTCGCGGTGGCCGAAGCCGCGACGCAGACCGCCGCGCCGGTTCCGGAGATCAATGCGTGGGTTGTCGTGAAGCCCGACAGCACCTGCGTGATCCGCATCGCGCGCTCGGAGATGGGGCAGGGGACGCTCACCGGTCTCGCCCAGCTCGTCGCCGAGGAGCTCGAGTGCGACTGGAAGAAGGTGACGCACCGAGTCGCCGACGCCGGGCGAGAACCTCGCGCGCAAACGCGTGTGGGGCGAGATGGGAACCGGCGGAAGCCGCGGGATCCGGACGTCCGAAGACTACGTTCGCCGCGGCGGCGCCGCGGCGCGGATGATGCTCTTGCAGGCGGCCGCCAACGAATGGAAAGTGCCGGTCGCCGAGCTCACGGTGTCCAACGGCGTCATCACGCACGCCGCGTCGAAGCGCACGACGACGTACGGCAAGGTCGCTGCGGCCGCGGCGAAGCTTCCGCCGCCCGACGAGAAGAGCATCAAGCTCAAGGATCCGAAGGAGTGGAAGATCGCCGGCAAGCCGCTGCAGCGGCTCGACACGGCGCCGAAGCTCGACGGCAGCCTCGTCTACGCGATCGACGTCAAGCTGCCCGGAATGAAGTGCGCGGCGATCAAGGCGAGCCCCGTTTTCGGCGGCAAGCTCGTGAGCTTCGACGAAAGCAAGATCGCCGGAAGGGCCGGCGCGCCGCGCGCCGTCAAGGTGAACGACCGCACGGTGGCCGTCGTCGCCGACACGTGGTGGCGCGCGAAGTCCGCGCTCGACGCGCTGCCGATCGTCTGGGACGAAGGTCCTTCGGCATCGCAGACGAGCGCGACGATCGCCGAGCATTTGAAGGAGGGCCTCACCGCGCCCGGCGCGTATGCGTATCGGCAGGAAGGCGACGCGCTGAAGGCGATCGACGGCGCTGCGAAGAAAGTCGAAGCCGTCTACAGCACGCCGTTCCTCGCGCACGCGACGATGGAGCCGATGAACTGCACGGCGAAGGTCACGGCGGACCGCGCCGAGGTGTGGGTGCCGACGCAAAACGGCGAGGCGGCGCTCGCAGTGCTGTCCGAGGAGTCCGGCCTGCCGCTCGAGAAGTGCGAGGTCTACAAGCACGTGCTCGGCGGCGGATTCGGCCGCCGCGGCAGCACGCAGGATTACGTGCGCCAGGCGGCTGCGATCGCCAAGCAGTTCCCCGGCGTTCCGATCAAGATGATCTGGAGCCGCGAAGAGGACATGACGCACGACTTCTACCGGCCGATCTCGCAGTGCCGGCTTGCCGCCGGCCTCGACGAGTCGGGCAAGCTCGTCGGCATGCACGTGCGCGTGTCGGGCCAGTCGATCAACGCGTTCAACAATTCGCCGCTCGCGAAGGACGGCAAGGACGAGCGGCAGATGCAGGGCTATTACGAGAAGCCCGGCGATGCGCAGCTGGGCTACACGTTCCCGAATCTGCTGATCGAGTACGCGATGCGCAACACGCACGTCCCCGTCGGGCCGTGGCGCGGCGTCAACACGAACCAGAACGCCGTCTACATGGAATGCTTCATCGACGAGGTGGCGAAGGCCGCGGGCGCGGATTCCGTCGAGTTCCGCCGGGCTCTGATGCAGAAGCATCCGAAGCACCTTGCGGTGCTCAACGCGGCGGCGGCGAAGGCCGATTGGGGCAAGCCGCTCCCCGCAGGCGTGCATCGCGGCGTCGCGCAGTTCATGGGTTACGGCAGCTATTCGGCGGCCGTCGCCGAGGTTTCGGTCAGCGCCGACGGCAAGGTCAAGGTCCATCGAATGGTGCTCGCGCTCGATTGCGGCCACGCGGTCAATCCCGCGCAGATCGCAGCGCAGGTCGAAGGATCGGTTGCATACGGGCTGAGCGCCGCGTTCTTCGGCGAATGCACGGTCGACAAGGGCCGCATCGTCGAGAGCAATTTCGACACCTACGAGATCCTGCGCCTCGTCGACATGCCGAAGGTCGAGACGGTGATCGTGCCGTCGTACGACTTCTGGGGCGGGGTCGGCGAGCCGACGATCTGCGTGGTCACGCCGGCGGTGCTCAACGCCATCTTCGCTGCGACCGGAAAACCCGTGCGCACGCTGCCGCTGAAGAGCCAGAAGATCGGGTTATCCGCGAAGGCATGAGTCCGGCGAGCCATGGCGCCAGAGGCCGCTGCGTTCGAGCCCGCGCTCGAACGCGGCGTCGCTCGAAGATCGCGGGCATCGTTGCGAGCGGCCTTGTGGCGGCCGCGCACGTCGCCGCGGCCGCCGATCCGGTGCCCGATGCGCTCGTCCCCTATCGCGTCGTCGCCGACGGAATACCGGAGCCGCTCGCAACGGGTGACGCCGCGCGCGGGAAGGCGCTGCTCGCTGCGCGCGATCCCGCGAACTGCGTGCTGTGCCACTCGGTGCCGGACGCCTCGATCCCGTTTGCGGGCAACGTCGGACCGCCGCTCGCCGGCGTCGGAGCGCGGCTCTCGACGGCGCAGCTGCGCTTGCGCGTCGTCGACAACATGCGCGTCAACTCGCAGACGATCATGCCGAGCTATTACAAGGTCGCCGGCCTCGAGCGCGTCGCCACTGCGTTCCGCGGCAAGCCGATCCTGACGGCGCCGCAGGTCGAAGACGTCGTCGCCTATCTCGGGACGCTGCGATGAACAGCGACGCGCTGCACCGCCTCGCGCGGCGCCGTGCGCTCCAGGCAGGCGGCGCGCTGTTGCTCGCGCCGTGGCTGCCTGCGCTGCGCCGCCGACCGCGACGTCGCCGACGTTCCCGCGCTCGCGGCGTTCCTCGCCGGCCGCGTGCCGCGCTGGGAGCGCATCCGGCTCGATCTGCCGCGCCTCGCCGACAACGGTCAGGCGGTGCCGATGAAGATCGTCGTCGACGGGCCGTTCGCGCCGGGACCCTACGTCAAGGTGATCCGGTTGTTTTCGCAGCGCAATCCGGTCCCGGAAATGGCGACGTTCGAGTTTCCGGTCGCAGTCGAGCGCATCGAGGTCGAATCGCGGATCCGCCTTGCAGGCACGCAGCGCATCGTCGCGGTCGCGACGATGAGCGACGAGGCGCTCTACGCGGCAGGGGCCGACGTCGTCGTGACGATCGACGCCTGCATGGACGGCACCTGAGAGCCCATGCCCGACGCACGCATCAATATTCCTGCGGAAGTCCCGCGCGGAAAGCCGTTCGAGGTGCGCATCCTGATACGGCACCCGATGGAAACGGGCTACCGCACCGATGACGGCGGCAAGCAGATCGCGCGCAACGTGCTCACCACGCTCACGTGCCGCTACAACGGCGAGGCCGTGTTCTCTGCCCGGTTGAGCTCGGGAATCGCCGCGAATCCTTACCTGCGATTCTTCGTCACCGCTCGCGAATCGGGCCCGCTCGCGTTCGAATGGGTCGACGACCGCGGGGTTCGAGGGGATGAGCGCGCGGCGGTGACTGTCGTCTGATGTGGCGTTTGCTGGCGGCCGTCGTCGCGTGCTGCGCGGCCAGCGTTTCGGCGCAGCAGCGAGCGGTGCCGCTCTCCGCGTTACGCTCCGGCATAACGTTCGCCGGCGCCGACGTGCGGGCGATGCAGGCGGACGAGCTGGCAAATCCCGGCTTGCTGTGGGTCGAGCGCGGCGAGAAGCTGTGGAACGCCGCGGCGGGAACGTCGGGCAAGAGCTGTGCGTCGTGCCACGGCGCGGCGCCGTCGTCGATGCACGGCGTCGCCGCCCATTATCCGAAGTTCGACGCCGATGCGGGCGCCGTGCTCGATCTCGATGCGCGCATCGTCGACTGCCGCACTCGACGCCAGCAGGCACCGCCATTGGCACGCGAGTCGGACGACCTGCTCGCGCTCACTGCGTACGTCGCGTATCAGTCGCGCGGCGTGCCGCTCGCGGTCGCCATCGACGGCCCGGCGCGCGCCGCGTTCGAGCGTGGCCGCGAGTTCTACGCGCAGCGGCACGGGCAGATGAATCTCGGCTGCACGCATTGCCACGACCAGAGCTGGGGCAAGCGCCTTCTCGGCGAGACGATCAGCCAGGGACACGGGACGGGATTTCCGGCCTATCGTCTCGAGTGGCAGGGCCTGGGATCGCTGCAGCGAAGGCTCAGGGCGTGCCTCTTCGGCATTCGCGCCGAGATGCCGCCGGCGGGTGCGCCGGAGTTGACCGACCTCGAGCTCTACCTCGCATGGCGCGCGCAGGGGCTGCCGATCGAGGCGCCCGGCGTGCGCCGCTAGGCGTCACAGCTTACCGGCGTAATCGCGATTCGACTGCTTGAGCCGCGCGTCGTTGCCGAAATACGCGTGCTTCGACATGTCGGCCGAGTAGCGGCTCGCCGGCGGCGTGCGGCCGAGCGCCTCGGCGATGCTGCGGATGTGATGCGGCATCGCTCCGCAACAGAGCCCGAAGTAGCGCACGCCGAGCGCGAGCGCTTCCTTGGCGAAGAGCGCGATCTCGAAGCGGTTGCACGTGAAGGGCTCGAGCGCGACCGGAAACGGCATGTCGCCCGGTATGCACGAGCAGTTGCCGTCGCGCAACGACTGAAACGTCGGCTCGCGGTCGTGCGTGCGAAAAGGCACGGGCAATGCAGCAACCGGAACGTCCACCGCGCGAACGATCTTCGCGATCAATGGCAGCATCGTGCGCGGACCGCGGATGCAGTTGAGACCGACGACATCGGCGCCGGCGTCGGCGAGCATCCTGCAGCAATCCTCGGGCGTGAGGCCGTCGCGCGTGAGCGGCTCGCGGTGGATCGTCATCGTCACCGCCGCCCGCAACCCGGCGGCCTTGATGATGTCGAGCGCCATTTTCGCTTCCGAGCCATACGAGAACGTCTCGGCGATCACGTAGTCGACGCCTGCTTCGGCGGCCCAGCCGACCTGCTCCTCGAACATCGCGCGGCTCGCGTCCTTGCTCGAGGTGTCGGCCGGGTCGTACACGTTCGTGTTGCAGATATCGCCGGCGAAGAGCGCACCCGTTTCCCCGGCGACCTTCTTCGCGATCGAGAGCGCGTGGCGGTTCATCGCCTCGAGCTGGTGCTCGCGCCCGATGATGCGCAGCTTCTCGCGGTGCGCGTAATAGGTGAACGCTTCGACGACGTCCGATCCGGCGTGCACGAAATCGCGGTGCACCTGCTCGACGACGCCGGGGTGGTCGAGCACCGCTTCCGGAACGAACGCCCCGGCCTGGACGTAGCCGCGGCGCTCGAGCTCGAACAGGTAACCCTCGGCGCAGATGATCGGACCCTCGGCGAGACGCTCGACGAGTCCCTTCCGCGAGTTGCGATCGGACGCCAATGCATTCTCCATTGCGCTCACACCCACGGACAGTGGCTGTTGCTCGCGCCGAACGTCTTGCCGTTGGCGAAGCGCGACAAGGCGAACGGATCGAGCTCGGCGACGCGGTCCCCGCGGCCGATGAGCCTTGCGACGAGCTTGCCCACGCCGGTCATCTTGAAGCCGTGATTGCTGTCGGCGATCATGTAGACGTTGGGCGCGATCCAGTCGAAGACCGGCACGTTGTCGGGGGTGAACGCGCCGATGCCGCCGTTGCGCCGCTCGCGGAAATTCTTGCGGCTGCCCTCGAAGCGGCCCATCAGCTGACCCATCGCCGCCGTCAGATAGTCGGCGAATTCCGGCTCCGCCTGATACTCGTCGTTTTCGTGGCCGTAAGGATCCGTCACCGCCTTCGGACCGATCCTGATCGGGATCGTGCCGCCCTGCACGCCTGGCCGGTCCATCCGCTCGGCCCCGTTCTTCCAGTACACGTACAGGTGATCGGCGAGCATCCTGTCGCTCGCTTTATCGATGACCGGCGTGTTCATCAGCTCGACGTGCAGCACCGGCGGGTCGAGGTCGTCGACGGTGCGATACGGCTTGTCGACATACACTTCGCCTTCCAGCAGGCGCCAGTACGTCCACATGTCCTTGCGGATCGTCGCGCCGTCGGCGTAGCGGGCATCGATCTCCATCGGCTTGCCGAGCATCGCCCAGTGCTTCGGCGTCCACGCGCCCAGCCCGAGCACGACCACCTCGCAGCCGATGTCGCCGCGATTGGTGCGCACGCGCGATACGACGTCGCCGGTCCTGTCGTAGCCGAGCACTTCCACGCCCGGGAGGATCCGCACCCCGTGATCGCGGCACTTCTGCGCGAGGCCCGCAACGGCTTGCCTCGTGCCCGCGTACCCGCTCACCTTTTCGTGCAGCACGACGTCGATGCCGTCGGTCTTGAAGTCGGGCCAGATCTTTTTCAGGAACTTCTTCGCTTCGGTGCCCTGAAAGAGCTCCGACGGGTAGCCGGCCCGGGCCTGGCTCGCTTGCAGCCTCTCGTAGTCGGACGCCTGGTTCGCTTCGCCCGCCGAAACGTAGCCGACCTGCTGGAAGCCGAGCGCGACCGGATCGCTCGTCCAGACGTCGACCGAATGACGCAGGATCGCGTGGATCGGCTCTGTCATGTACAGGTTGCGCACGCATCCGCACGCGATGCCCGAGGCGCCCGCGCCGGGGCCGGTCTTGTCGAGGACCACGATGTCCTCGCCCGAGCCTGCGTTGCGCCGCTCGAGCTCCATCGCGAGATGCCACGCGGTGGACAACCCGTGAATTCCGGCGCCGACGACGACGTGGCGGACCGATGCGGGAACGGCATCGCTCATTGCTTTGCTCCCCTTGGATGAGTGAGACGAGTCGATCGATCCGCCTCCTGCGCATTGTCGCGCATCGTATCGCCAACTTCCAGTGTGGCGGACGCGTCGCGCGAATTTACGCCGACGCGTGCCGCGTTGTAAGCTTCGGCGGACGAAACGCCGGAGCGCAAGCACTTCCATGAGGGTTGGTCTGCCGATGTACGACCCGCCGGAATTGCGCCGCGAAGTCGACGCGTGGTGGAGCGGGCTCGCCGATTCGTTTCGGCATGCGGGCATCGCGGGCGTGCCGGACCGGCTCGACCGCGACATCGCGTTCGACGCACTGTGGAGCGCGCCCGACCTTCTTTTCGCGCAGGCGTGCGGCTTTCCGATGGTCGGCAAATGGGCGGGCCGGCTCCAATATCTTGCGACGCCGCGATACGCGGCCCCCGGCTGCCACGGCGCGAAGTATTGCAGCTGGGTCGTCGTTCCGGCGAGCTCCACGGCGCGCTCCATCGAGGATCTTCGCGGCGCGCGATGCTCGATCAACGGACGCATCTCCCATTCCGGCTACAACGCGTTGCGGGCGCTCGTCGCTCCGCTTGCGCACGACGGCAGGTTCTTCGGATCGGTCACGGAAAGCGGGAGCCACCTCGAAAGCTTGCTGCAGATCCAGCGTGGCGAGGCGGAGGTCGCGTCGATCGACTGCATCTCCTACGCATTGCTGTCGCGATGCCGACCGGACGTTCTCGCAGCGGCGCGAATCGTCGGGCGCACCGCCGACGCGCCGGGATTGCCCTACGTGACGCGATGTCCGGCCGATCCCGGTCTGATAGAACGCTTTCGCGCCGGTCTCGTCCGCGCATTCGCCGATCGCCGGCTCGCCGCGATTCGCGAGAAGCTGCTCATCGGTGGACTCGATGTGCTGGCCGTCGACGATTATCGCTGCATGGCCGACATGGAAGCCGACGCGAAGCGCCGGTGCTATGTCGAGCTCGACTGAGTTCGTACGGTAGACTGCGCGAGCCATGCGGACCCCCTTCGTCGATCGCGAAATCCGTTGCTGTCGATGCTCGCCGTCGCGACGCTGACGGCGAGCGTTGCCTTGCCCGCGGCTGCGCACGCTTACCTCGAGCGCGCGCGTCCGATCGCGGGCAGCGTCGTTCACGAGTCGCCGCGCGAGTTGACGTTGTGGTTCACGCAGCGCATCGAGCCGTGTGGTTCAGCAGCGCATCGAGCCGCGTTTACCGACGTCCGGGTGCTCGACGGCGCCGGAAAGCGAATAGGCGCCGGGAAGCCGCAGATCGACGCCGCCGACGGCAAGGTCGTGCGCGTCGCGCTGCCGAAGCTCGCCGCCGGAGGCTATCGCGTGAAGTGGCGGGTCGTCTCGGTCGACTCGCATGTCAGCGAGGGCGAATTCGCTTTCGACGTCGTCCGGTAGGCGGCCGCGAGGCTGCCGCCCAGGCCAAGGCCGCCATGAACACGCTGTTCGTCGCCGCGCGCGCGATCCACTACGCGTCCGCCCTCGTGCTCTTCGGCGAGCTCGTGTTCGCGATCGCCGTCGCATCGTCCGGTTGGCGCAGCGCCGCACGCCGCGACGCTGCCGATTCGGCGCGCGTTTTCGGCGTCACGGCGTGGGCGATTCTCGCCGGCCTGGTGTCGGGCGCCGCATGGTTCGTCCTCGAGGCGGCGGCGATGAGCGGAATGCCGCTCCAATCGGCGCTCGATCGCGACACGCTCGGCGTCGTTCTCCACGACACGTCGTTCGGCCGGGTGTGGACAGTGCGCGCGGGACTTCTGGTTGCGCTCTGCGTGATCGGCGTCGCGATCCAGCGCTCGAGGTCCGTCGATCGAACGCTGGCGCTGTGTGCGTTCGCCGCGCTCGTCGCAGCCGCGTATCTTGGAGCGCTCGCCTGGGCCGGACATGCCGCCGCGGGTCAAGGGGCCGAGGAAGCCGTCCAGAAGATCGCCGACGTCACGCACCTCCTTGCGGCGGGCGCATGGCTGGGCTCGCTGCCGGCCCTCGTCGATGCGCTCGGCGCGCGGCGGTCCGACGACGTCGCTGCGCGCGCCGCGCGGCGCTTCTCGACGCTCGGGCTCGCGAGCGTCACCGCGCTCATCGCGAGCGGGCTCGTCAACGCCTGGTATCAGGTCGGCACCGTTCCGGCATTGATCGGCACGCTGTACGGCCGCCTGCTGCTCGCGAAGCTCGCACTGTTCGCCGCGATGATCGTCATCGCCGTGGTCAATCGAGGAATTCTGGCGCCGCGCGTCGCCGATGCCGATTACGACGCTCGGCGGGCGCTGCGTCGAAACGCGCTGGCGGAGATCGTGCTCGGGCTTGGAGTCGTCGTCGTCGTCGGCCGGCTCGGGGTCACCGTTCCGGCTGCGCACGAGACGGTGCTGTGGCCGCTCGCGTACACGTTTTCCACGTTGCCGATGGAGCAATCGCCCTGGATCCAGCTCGTCCTCGCGGCCGCGGGATTCGTTGCGTTCATCGCGGCTCATTTTCCTGGCGAAAAGCGTTCTCGGCCGGCCGCCACGGGTGCCGTTGGGTTGGGTCGCCGCGATCGTCATCCCGGCCGGGCTCTTCGCGTGGCTGCTCGTCGTGCCCGCGCATCCGACGACCTATGCGTCTTCGCCCGTCGGCTACACGACGAAGGCGATCGCCGCGGGTGCCGGGCTCTACGCGTCGAACTGCAGTTCCTGTCATGGTGCTGACGGACGTGGCGACGGACCCGCCGCAGGCTCGCCGGCGACGCGGCCCAGGGATCTTCCCGAACGAATCCGCGATCGAAGCGAGGGCAACCTTTTCTGGTCGATCGCGCACGGCATCCCGGGGACGGCGATGCCCGGATTCGCCCCGCGACTCACCGACGTCGAGATCTGGAATCTGATCCAGTTTCTCGACGCGCAATCCGCCGCGCGCAATGCGAGCGCGATGAGCGAGCGCGTGAAGCCGCTGCTTCCGATTCCGGCGCCGGACTTCGCCTACGAGCGCGTCGGGGGCTCGCAGGAGACGCTGTCGGGCCCGCGCGACGATCGCGTGACGTTGCTCGTCCTCTACACGCTGCCGGAGTCGCTGCCGCGGCTCGTCGACATCGCGACGAACCTCGCGACCTATGCGAAGGCCGGCGCACGCGTCATCGCAGTGCAGGTGGACGGCGCGCCCGCCGCGGACGCCGCGAGCAGCGTGCCGGGCGGCGAATCCGATCCTCGCCAGCGCGGGCGCCGACGTGGCCGTCGCGTACGCGCTGTTCGCGCGAAAGCCCGAGGGCCCGGGAGAAGTCGTGCCTGCGCACGCCGAGTACCTGATCGACCGGCAAGGACAGCTTCGCGTGCGCTGGATTGGCGTTCCGGCGAGCCCCGGCGATCGCGGCGCGGAATCGCTGGCGCAGATCGGCGTGCTCTTCCGCGAGCCGCCGCGGCCATTGCCACAGTGGGGACATCGGCACTGACACGCGCTCGAGCGCCGGCCGCATCACCGCCGGCGAGCGACTTCGGGTAGCATTGCCGGACAAGTCATCGAGTCGGGCGCGCGGATCGGGGAAGAGCAATGCCCGCGCGGCGGCTCGTTTCTTCAGCCAGCAGCGATGCCGGACCCCGCGGCGTTCGCGCTCGATCGCAGCCGGAATGGGAATTTCGGTTCTTCTCGCATCCACGGCCACGCGCTGGTACGGCACCGCCCGGATGCCGCGCGCGCTCGCGCATGCCGGATTCGACGTCGCGCTGCTCGCGCCGCGCGGATCGCTCGCCGAGAAGAGCCGCTTCGTCGGCAGGATCGGTCATCTTGCCGACAATGCGACGCCGAGAGACTGGATCTACGCGTTCGCGGCGACGGTGAAGGCGACGGCGCCGCGCGTCGTGATACCGTGCGACGACATGTCGTTTCGTCTGCTCGATCTTCTCGCGCAATCGCCGCCCGACGACATGGCGTCCGAGCTCCAGCTTCAGCTCGGCGCGCTCATCCGCGAATCGCTGGGTGACCCGCGGCACTACGCGACAAGCATCGAAAAGACGCTGCTCCCGCCGGCGGCGCGGGAGCTCGGCATTCGCGTGCCCGAGCATGCGGTCGTCGCCGATTTTGCGGCTGCGGAAGCGTTTGCCGGCGACGCACGGCTATCCGGTCGTACTGAAGCGCAATCACAGTACCGCCGGCGAAGGCGTCGCCATCGCAGCCAATCGCGACTCGCTGCAGCGTGCGTTCGGCGAGCTCGTCAAGGTCGGACCGCTCGACCGCGCGGGAGCGGGAACGTGGCTCATTCAGGCGCACATTCGCGGGCATATCCGCTACGAGAACGTCGCGGCCTGGCAGGGGCGGCGGCTCGCGGGCTTCGCCGTCGATCGCCTGGTCGCGCACGGCGACGTCAAGAGTCCCGCTGCAGTCATCCGCTGGTTTCATTCGCCCGAGCTTCGCGACATCTCCGAGCGGCTCGTCAGCGGCTTCGGCATCAGCGGATTGTTTGCAACCGAGTGCATCATCGATGAAAGGACGGGGCAGGCTTACCTGATCGAAATCAATCGGCGGTTGACGCCGGGCATGCACGTCGGCGAGCGGATCGACGTGGATCTGGGCGCGGCGCTCCATGCGGCGCTGGCGGGCACGAAATCCACGTCGCGCGGCGACCCCTCTCCCGAGGAGGAAGGAATCGGCGTACATTTTCCGCAGGAGTGGCTGCGGGATCCGGAAAGCGCTTTCCTGCGCGATTATCCGGTCGACGTCCCGTGGGACGACCCCGAGCTGTTCGAAGCGATGGTCGCACTGCGCGAGTGATCGTTGCGCATGTCGTTTCGTTGATCGGCCGAGTGCGGGCGCATGGCGATGACAACACCGGGGGCACAGCGTTCCGAAATCTGGCCGAGCCTTCCGCTCGAAGCGTGGAGCGACACCTATGCGACGCTGCACCGGTGGATTCAGATCGTCGGGAAGATTCGGCTCGCTCAAAGTCCCTGGGTCAATCACTCCTGGCACGTCACGCTGTACGTGACGGCGACGGGGCTCACGACTTCGGCGATTCCCTACGGCGAGAGAACGTTTCAGATCGACTTCGACTTCGTCGATCACGAGCTGATCATTCGCAGCAGCGATGGCCGCGCAGGCGGCTTTGCGCTGGAGCCGCAATCGGTGGCTTCGTTCTACGCTCGCCTGATGGCGGAGCTCGCGCGGCTCGAGCTCCCGGTGCGCATCCATCCGATGCCGAACGAAGTTCCGGACCCGGTGCGCTTCGACCAGGATGAAGCTCACTGCGCGTACGATCGCGTCTACGCGAACCGCTTTTGGCGCGTCCTCGTGCAGGCCGACCGGGTCTTCAACGTGTTTCGCGCCCGCTTCGTCGGCAAGTGCAGCGCCGTGCACCTGTTCTGGGGTGCGCTCGATCTGGCGGTGACGCGATTTTCGGGACGCCCGGCCCCCGAGCATCCGGGAGGCATTCCGAACATGCCCGACTGGGTGACGCGCGAGGCCTACTCGCACGAAGTGGCGAGTTGCGGGTTCTGGCCCGGAGGAGGCAGCATCGCGTATCCCGTCGTTCTATGCGTACGCGTATCCGGCGCCTGCCGGATTCGCGACGGCGAAAGTGAAGCCGGCCGAAGCGTTTTACAGCCAGGACTATGGCGAATTCGTTCTTCCGTACGATGTGGTCCGCCAATCACCGTCGCCGGATGCGACGCTGCTCGAATTTCTCCAGACGACTTACGAAGCCGCGGCGGACTTGGGAAAGTGGGACCGCAGGGCCCTGGAAAGAGAGCACGATCCGCGGCTCGACGCTTGAGAGACCGCGCCGTCGGACGCGCGCGCGTGTGATCAACGCAATTCGGCGTCATCTGCCGCGCGCTCAGGAATTCGGCGACGCTCGCCCAGAACGCCTCGGGCACGCTCAACGTGTTGTGATCGGTTGAGCGAACGACGACCCACGACTTCGGTCCGGCCCACGCATCGTAGAGCGCCCGCGACCGTTTCTGCGGGATGATCGAGTCGCTCTCGGCGACGATCGCAAGCAGCGGCATCTGCAGATTTCGGGCATCGGCAGCGGAGTCGAAACGGTGCCGAAGCAGCGTCGACACCGGTAACCACGGGTAGTGGGTGCGTCCCAGCGCGACCAGGCTGTCGTACGGCGAGACGAGGATGAGACCCGCGAGCGGCCGCGTGGCCGCCAGCTTCACCGCCACGCCGGTGCCGAGGCTGCGGCCAAGCGCGACGATCCGCCTGGGCGTCGACGTCCGGTCGCGCAACGATCGCGTCGAATATGACTTGTGCGTCGGCGACGAGCGCCGCTTCGCCCGGCGTGCCTTCGCTCGCGCCGTAGCCGCGGTAATTGATCGCGACGATCGTCCAGTCACGCGGCCAGCGCGGGTCGGCGAGCGTTCCCGAGACTTCCTCCGCGTTGCCGCCGAAATACAGGACGGCAGGTGCCGGCAGAGCGTTCGCGGCGCGCATCCAGCCGCGCAACCGCGTGCCATCGGCGGCGGCGATCTCGAGAGGCTTCGCCTCCGCGCGTCAGGTAAGCGGTCGAAACGATGGGCTGCGGAAAGAAGATCAGCCGTTCCTGCGCGAGCCACGCCGCAGCGGGCACGCCGAGCAGGACGGCTGCGAGAAGGATCGATCCATTCCATCGATTGCCGCTTGGCTCCGAGGACCGCCGCGAAGTGGAGGATCGAGAGTGGGCCCGGCTGGATTCGAACCAGCGACCAAAGGATTATGAGTCCTCAATTAGCGGCATTGATCTAGTTTGATCGGAATTGATCCAAGTGCCCATCTTGCCATATCCCCCAATGAGTTAGGGCTAGATTTTGATTGATCGGGCTTGATCGGGCTTGCTACAATTTGGCTACATGGTGGCTACATGGTGGCTACATGGGACCAGGAAGCCAAAAATGAGCCGCAAGCAATTGACCCCCGAGCGCATCCGCCGCTTGGCTTCCCCCCGCGACGCAGACCAGTCGTTCTATTGGGACACGAAGGCGCCGCGCCTGAGCGTTCGCGTCACGCGCGCCGGAGCCAAGACATTCGTGTTCGAGAAAAAGCTGAACAAGGACACCGTGCGCGTAAGCATCGGTGACGTGCAAACCTGGCTACTGAATTCCGTCTGGGCTGGCAAGGGCGAGGAGCGCCACGAGGTTCAACGCGGCGCCCGCGAGGAAGCAAATCGGCTGGAAGCACTGATAGACCGGGGCATTGATCCCCGCGTCGAGGCTGCTGCCCGAAAGGCAGCCGAGAGGGCGCGGAAGATTGCGCTCGCCGCGGAAGCCGAGGCTGGCCAACACACGCTCGAAAAGCTGATCGCGGTGGTCTACGTCGCGCACCTCTGGAAGCAGGGTAAGACGAGCGCTCGAGCTGTCGAGAACTGCGTCACCAATCATGTGACGAAGGCGCACGCGGAAATCGCGCGGAAGCCAGCCAAGACGGTTACATCGCGCGATGTAGCGGCTATCCTGCGGCCGCTGATCGAGGCCGGCAAGGGGCGCACGGCCGGTAGGCTGCGCGCGTACCTTCGCGCCGCGTACGCGCTTGCGGCGCGGGCCGAAGTGGATTTCGACGCCCAGCCGCTTTTCTGCCGTTCTGCGTGGACGGAAATCCGGTAGCCGTGACCGGTACTCTCGAAGTTCAACCGGGCACTAGACCGTGCGCTGAGCGAGCCCGAGCTCCGCGCATATTACGCGGCGCTCACCGATGTGCCCGACTCGCCAATTCGTGATGCGCTGTTGCTGGGATTGCTGCTGGGCGGACAACGGACGGCGCAACTGCTGCGAGCGACCGTCGCCGACGCTGACGTAACGGCGAAGACGCTGCGTCTGTTCGATCCCAAGGGCCGGCGCGCGCAACCGCGCGCTCATGTGCTGCCGCTGCCCGAACCAGCGCTAATAATCGTCAAGCGCTGCATTGCGCGCGCCGAGGTACGGCGAGCGAAGGCCGAAACGGCCAGCAAGATCGAAGCGTTGGCATCGCTGCCCCTGTACCTGTTCTCGACAATTGGCAGCGCACCCCTGAGCCCTGAAACCCTGACTAACGCGGTAACCGGCGTTGTTGAATTGCTGCGGGCAAAGCCGAAGGCTGAGCGCATCGTCAAAATCCGGTCCAGTTGCGCGACATTCGGCGCACCTGTGAGCTCGGTTGGCCGCGCTTGGCATATCGCGCGACTCTTCGTGCACAGATTCAGTCGCACGGCCTAGGCGGGATTCAGGCAAAGCACTGCGACCGGCACGATTACATGGCGGAGAAGGCGGCCGCGCTCGCCGGCTGGGTTGCCTATCTGAACCAGAAGCCCGCCAGCAACGTGCGGACGATGGAAGGTCGGCAGCGGCGCGGCGCCTGAGCAATGGCCGCGAGGCGCAAACCGAAAGGGCTGCTGCCCAAGGAGGTCAAGGCGGTCAAGGCCAGCCCGGCTTTCTACCCGCGCGTTCATCGCCGCTCGGTCGAGGAGCGCGCCGGCCCCTCGGACGAGGCTCGCGCCGCGCTGTCAGCGGCACTCGGCACCGGGGAGAAGCATCGCAAACAAGTCGCCAACGCGCTTTCGCGCGTCGAGTTCGCGCTTGGCGCATACCTCCCAGCGCAGGCGTCGTTCGACTATCCCCCGCGCCCAGCCGAGCAAGCAAAGGCGCTTCGGTCGATTCGTATCCGCGCGTATGCGCTGTGGACCAGATAGTCGAGCTCGATCCGCGCCCCAAGGAACGGCTGGCGATTGAGTTGTTAGCACCCGAGGAGCGCGCCCGTTTCGAGTCGGAAGCACGCCGATTCCAGCCGGGATCGCTTATGCCCTATGAACAATCGTTGGTGACTCTCGTCGATGCGTGTAGCGCAGCCGCAAGGAAGTTGGAAGACACACCGAGCATGGGCGCGCCGCCAAAGGCTGCACTCGGGGCTGTGGTCGACCAATTACGACAAGTTTTCGCCGCCAATGCGAAGGGCTGGTCTGCGCAAAAAGCCGAGAAGCGCCGGAGCAATGAGAGGGGTTGTCGGAATATGAGACGAGGGAAGTTGAGTTCGTTTCGGTCGCGCTCGACGACGCGAAAATCTTGAAGCGCGGCGAGGCCGCCACGGCGAAGGTACGCCGCCTCTGTACGAAGTCCCTGGCGAAACCATCCTCCCGCCCCACGGCGCAAATTTGTGCACCCGTCACGGGTGCACTTTTTCCATTCGCGACGATCAATCGAAATCCATAGATTCGCATTTAACGGCCACTATCATGGCCGCGGAGCGAATCAATGGGAATCAGCGCTGAGGAGTTTGCGGCTCGGCGGTTGGTCAAGGCCGAGTCTGTACTCAGCAGGCTCTGCCGCTTTGGACACTATTTCGGTGTGAAGCCGAAGAAACTACCTAATCGCCGGCTCGAGGTGGCCGAACGATGAGCCAGCGGCGAGCGCGGCGCCGACAACCCATGAGCCAACGGCGGCCGCATGAAGCGGCGCCACGAGGATCCCGGCCGCGACGTTCCGCCGCTTTACCGCGGGATCGCAGCGGCGGCGACGCGCTCGCGCGCTGCCGCGGTCAAGTTGTTTTTTGTCTCGAGTGCGTCGGCTACGTCCGCAGGGACGTGACCGCCTGCACCGCGACGAAATGCGCGCTCTATCGCTGGCGCCCGTACCAGTCGGGCAACGATGACGAGGAGGGCGCTGCGCCCCCGGAAATTTCGGGGGTAGCGCACCGCCAAGCAACGCAAACCGGATCCGACCTATTCGCGCCCGTGCCAACGCGCAAACCCCCGAACCCCGCGCGAGGGAGCGAACCATTCGCCGGGACGGCTGCGCCAGGGGGTACGACAGCGTGTGAGCACCCAGACGTGGCGAAGCCCGCGGCGAGGCGGGCTCCGGTAAAGCGGCACAGCTAGCGAAACAGCGCCAGCATCCTCGCACCGGTCGGCCAGAATTTTCAAGAGAAGTCGGCAATGCGCGCCGCGCAACGCAGCCGGCGCCTTCCTGGGCCCCTCCCACCGGCACCGACGCTGCGCTCGAGCTCGCCCGCTACTGGAATTCGAGGCGGCGAACATGAACGCGCCTTATGAGGCTCGTCAACTAAAGCGGGAGCGTGCCACCAAGGCCGCGATGCAGGCCAGCTTGGCCCTGGTGCTCATCCCCGAGGGCCTGTACGAGGCGGAGCTCATCGACGTGCGGCGCTTCGACAATGCCTTCGGCGAGCGGGCGGGCCTGGTGTTCGCGATCGTGCCCGGCCGCGCGCGGGAACCGAGTTGATGGAGTCCGCCGCGGTGAAGGATTCGCCGCGCGGGAAGCTCGCGACGTTGCTGCGGGGGCTCGCTGGCACGGATGTCGCAGCGTGCGACATCCAGGCGCTCATCGGCCAGCGCTGCCGGATCGCGGTACGCCAAGGCGCCACCAGGGCAGGCAACCCCTACGCGGCGATCGTGCAGACGTTCCCGTAACGGCCCCCCCACTCGCAATCGACGCCACCGCGCTGGCCGCGCTCCCTGCTGGCCGCGCGACCCCCTCCCCTCTCTCACAAGTGGTGGCCCCTGGTCCCGACAAATTTTCCCCATATTTATTTTTGGGGGCTCGAATCCGCGATTGTTTACTCACATAAACCTATAAGCCGGTAAGATCGCGCCTGCCAAAAGCCGTGGAACGGCAAAAGGCCCAATGCCCGCCCGTCTTTCCGATGCCGCTGTAGTTCGCCTGGTGAACGCGGCCCTGGCCGTCGAGGCCGAGGCCGCGATCGACGCCGACGCGCTGGGCTTTCTCGCCCGCGCGATGGTGCAGGCGACCCTCCCACTCCCGCCGCGTGGACACTCATGAAGAAACGAAGCGAACCGATGGTGCCCGAGCGCGTTGCACGCGATCTACTGGCCAGAAAGAGCACGTGATCGAAATGCTCAAGCGAGATAACGCGCTGTTGCGCGAGTCGCACCGCGAGCTCCTGCTGCTCTACCGGCGCGCTACCGCCCCCGAGGCCGCCAGTACGCGAGCCGCCGACGTGGCGGTCACCAGTCTCCCACCTACACAGGTAAGACCTACACATATGCCCAACACCAAGAGCACAGCGAAGCGCGCGCTACGCAAGCCCGTCCTGCGGACCGGCGCGGTCCTGAAATTCGCCGAGGGCCGCGACAAGGCCGACAAGTCGGGTCTGGTGCCCGAAGGCGACGTGCGGCTGACCGCGAACATCCGCGGTGACCTGCACCTGAAGCTCAAGATCCGCGCGGCGACGGAACACGCCACCCAGGGCGAGTTGATCGAGCGCTGGATCGAAAGCTGGAAGTAACCATCCTCGCAGCCTGCGAGGTTGGATCCGTCACTTCGTAACGCCATTGGACGAACCGCGCGCCGGCCGCCAAATTGGTTGCGGCAGCGGATAGAACCGTAAACCTGTCGGTCCACCACTGTTGACGGGGATTTGTTGTCTACCTTCCTGAACGTGGCGAACTTCGTCGCGAACAGGAGCCGGATGATGCTCCCAGCAAGCACGAGCCCGCCGATATTGCGATCGTTCTCGCGATATACGAGTCTCGCAAGGCCAGGTGGCCGGCTCACGGGTATCGGATATCTTTCAGTCGATCTACGGCAAAACGTCTCGAAATCCTGAAAGAAGTACTGCCCGGTCTCCGCAAGGTGCTTACATTCTTCGACCCCGGCAACCCTGTGATGGGTATTAAGATGACGCGAGAAGCTGCCCGGCGGCTCAACATCGAGGTCGTGGAACGTCCAGTCGCGTCCGTAGCGGAACTTCGAGAAGGATTCAGGGCATTTATACCCAAGGATGCCGACGCTTACTTCTATACACCAGACGCAATGGCCGTGAGTCAGACGCAGTTCATCATCGACATGGCAAGGACCAAAAAGTTACCAACGATGCTTGCAGAGCCCGGGTTGGTCGCACAAGGGGCGTTGATTGCGTACGGAGTGAATTTCGTCGACGTCGGTCGTCTGTCGGCAAGATACGTCCAGCGTGTTCTCACGGGAACCAGCCCGGAGAACCTTCCCGTCGAGTTTTTCAGTACTCTCGGATTGGGGGTCAATCTCAGTATGGCGCGGGAGCTTGGAATCACGATTCCGCAGTCGGTCTTGTTTCGAGCAGATAAAATAATTGAATAGAAATTGAACGGTGAGGAGGCGATAAACAAGATCGTAGTTGAAATACGACGAAGCATCTCGTCATGGGATGGCCCGGTTCTTCCCGGTCATCATTTCGCGAGTGGCCGCTTCCACCGGAAGCCGTGACCGCTTTGGAGCACCCGTTTCGGCAGCTGGGGTCGATCTGACATGAACGATCAAGTCGATGACGTCAGACTCGACTGTCGCAGAACGGCCATGAGCAGCCGTAGCGCACGTCCGCCCAAAGCAGACGCTGGCCGCCAATACCCGGCCAAGACAGCTCATTTCGCGAGCCAACGACGTTTGCTAGACTGGAATGCCGAACTCGTTACCCCGTCCGGGATTGCTCTCATCCGTCGGAGCAAAGCATGGTTACACGTCGCAGAGTTCTCCTGGCGCTAGCAGGAAGCGTACTCGCGGCGCCTTGTGGGTCCAAAGCGCAACAGTCAAGAGTCCCCCACGTTGACTATCTATCCCAAGGGTCGGAGGCAGACCGCGGCGTTTTTCTCCGTGCATTCAGGGAGGGTCTTCGGGAGTTTGGGTGGATCGACGGCAAGAATATTGTCATCGACGTGCACTGGGCTCCGGCGTACGAGTTTCCTCAACTGGCCGCGTCTTTGGTCAAGCGCAACCCGGCAGCGATCGTGGGCACTTGCATCCCATCGACACGCGCAGCAAAAGGTGCCACCACGACGATTCCGGTGGTCATGTCAGTGAATGGCGATCCCGTGGAAGCTGGGCTCGTAGCAAGCCTCGCGCGACCTGGCGCAAACGTTACTGGCATGTCGACGCTATTCGAAGAATTGATCCCAAAGTGGTTCGAGATTATTGCGACGATAGTTCCCAACATCCGCACCGTTGCTGTGGTGGCTAACCCGGAAAGCGTCGACGATGAGTATTGGTGGGCCCGGGCCAAAGAGGCTGCAGAGCGTACTCATTTAAATGCCGTGCGCGCTGAGGCGCACACTCCAGCGGACTTGGCTCGTGAATTCGGGAGCATGAAGAAGCGGCGTATCGAGGGGTTTGTCCTAATGGTCGATGCATATTTTCTAAATGAGATGCAACGCATCGTATCGCTAGCGAACGAATGGAACCTCCCTGGAGTCTACGGCTTTCGCGAGTACGTCGGAGGCAGGCGGCCTCATCAGCTACGGCCTGAGTTACCGGGACTACTATAAAGGCGTCGCACGTTACGTCGACAAAGTGCTCGGGGAACAAAGCCGTCGGATCTTCCGGTCGAGCAACCGACGAAGATCGAACTTGCCATCAATCTCGCAGTCCGCAAAGGCACTCGGCCTGACGATCCCGCAATCGCTGCTGCTGCGCGCGGACGAGGTGATTCAGTGATGCTTCGTTTCAGCTTGTTCACCGCGTAGGCGCTCCTTGCCGGAACTCCCGTTCAGCTTGATCCGTTGACCGTCTGCTTCTGAGAAGTCGGCCGTCTGCTCAGAGTAGTACATTTTCAACCACGGCCCGGCGCTAAACGGCGGCACTACGATCCGCAGCGGCCGATTTGGCTGGCCTGCGTCGTACAGCGGCCGCTCGATCAAATCGCATCAATGCAGGCCACCGGCCACAAGCGGACGAACCGGCTAAACTCCGAAATTGGCGCAAAGCGGACGTGCGAGTGGGAGTAGCGGGCTGGAGCTACAATGGAAGACCCCGGCGCGATTATATTCAGGCTCGGTACCGGCGCTTTACGACCGCTATGATGCCCGTCTTTGTTTGAGCCGTTTGCGCGCGACCTCGCTGATTGCCTGGCTGATCTCCGCGCGGGCCATCTGCTCGAAATCGCCGCGGGGACCGGCATCGTCACCCGTGTGCTCGCTCGCGTGCTCCCCGAAACGGTGTCGATAATCGCGAGCGACATAAATCGGGCAATGCTCGATTTCGCAGCAGCGCAACCAGGTCTTGCTCGGATCAGCTGGAGACACGCCGACGCACTGGCGCTGCCATTCGACGACGCGGCGTTCGATGCGGTCCTTTGCCAATTCGGCGTCATGTTCTTTCGCGACAGGGTGGCCGGCTATCGCGAAGCGCGGCGGGTGCTGAAGCCGGGCGGCCGTTTCGTCTTCGATGTCTGGGACCGGATCGAGAACAATGAATTCTGCGGGGTTGTGTGCGAGACCGTGGCTCGCCTGTTCCCGAACAACCCGCCCGATCTGCTGGCGCGAATGCCATACGGCTATTTCGACACGGTTTTGATCCGCGATGAGTTGGCACTGGCTGGATTTGACAAGATCGCGGTCGAAACCGTGAACCGGCAGAGTGTTGCGCCGTCGGCGCGCGATCTCGCGATCGGTTATTGCCAAGGGTCACCGCTGCGCAGCGAAATCGAAGAGCGCGATCCCAACCGTCTTGGCGAAGCGACGGATGCGGTGACCGAGGCTCTATTATCCCGGTTTGGCGCCGGGCCGATCACGGGGAAGATGCGTGCTCATTTCATCACCGCTGTTTAACCAGGACGAGTCTGCTCAGCCAATTGACGCCCCAACCCGGCAGTGAGCCGGGGACG
Organism: uncultured beta proteobacterium; assembly: GCA_963742965.1. Lineage (GTDB taxonomy): Bacteria > Pseudomonadota > Gammaproteobacteria > Burkholderiales > Casimicrobiaceae > CAIWHR01. Next base: position 84,680 of record CAVUOC010000006.1, read on the forward strand.
CCGCTTCAGGGCTTCTACCTAGCGGGCTTCCCACCGGGGACACAGCGCGCCGGTTTGCTTGATACATGGGCGTCTGCTTTCCAATAGCGCGATGGCAGCTGTGGGTCGTCTTCTGCCGAACGAGGGCGTCGGCCATCCGGCGGCAGCCGG
>CAVUOC010000007.1:0-43908 GCA_963742965.1 uncultured beta proteobacterium
CAGGCGTCGATGCTGGTCACGCTGGTTCTCTCCTACCTCATCTGGTCCGGCGTTCTTCCCGCCACCGTCTGGCTCAAGGGAACTCAGCTGGACCCGGTTGCCTTCAAGGCCCACATCACGCACAACGTCTTCATGGCGTTCGCGGCGTTCGCGTTCGCGCTCGCGGCGGTCGACGCGAAAACGCGCCGGACGCGGATCATCCTCGGCGTGCTCTGTGCCGCGGCGGTCGCCAACGTATTGATGATGGTCCCGGGGCGCACCGGCACATCGTGCTCATCGTGCTGTTCACGTATTTCCTGTACCGGCAGCTCGGCGCCAAAGGATTCGCGGTCGCCGGCGTCGCGCTCGGCGCCTTGGCGGTCGTCGTGTTCCTTTCGCCCGACACGATGCTGCACAAGCGGATCACCCTCGCCGACGACGAGCTGCAGCAATGGCGCACCGGCGCCCCTCCCGATCTCCGGAACTCGATCGGGCAGCGCCTCGAGATCCTGCGCAATACGCTCGAAGTGATTCGCGACAACCCGGTGTTCGGCGTCGGGACGGTGGATTCGGCGAGGCGTACGCAACGCTCGCGATCCAAACCGGCGACACGCTGACCAACAATCCGCACAACGAGTTCCTGATGATCATCGCGCAATTCGGCCTGGCGGGGTTGGTCGTGCTGATCTGCGTGTTCGCGACGCAATGGCTGGTCGCGCCGCGCCTGCCCGATCGCTTCGATCAGGCCGCCGCGCGGGGATTCGTGATCACGATGGTCGTCGCGAGCATTCTCTCGTCGACGCTCGTCGATCACGCCGAGGGGTTGTTCTTCGTCTACATGAGCGCGCTGCTGTTCGCCGGCTACCCGGGGCGGCGGCGCGCCGCGGAACCGAAGCCGCACGCGCGATCCGCGGGTTCCGCGAGTCGCTAGCGGCGCGCCGCGCCGCTCGCAGCGGGAGCCGATCCGCCCGATGCCGCTGCCGAAATCGATCCTCGTCGTCTCGCTGCGCTATTTCGGCGACGTGTTGCTCACGACGCCGCTCATTCGCGCGCTCGCCCGCGGCTACGAGGGCGCCGCGATCGACGTGTGCTCGCCGAGGGAACCGGCGAGATGCTCGAAGGCAATCCGGACGTCCGGAGCGTCGTGACGGTCGCGCCGCGGCCGAGCCTCGTCGAGCACGCGGCGCTCGTCCGGCGATGTGGCGCCGCTACGATCTCGCGGTGATCGCCGAAACCGGCGACCGCCCTCATTTCTACGGCGCCCTCGCGGCGGCGCGGCGCGTGGGGCTGCTTCCGCCGAGCGCGCTCGCGCGCTGGTGGAAGGCGCCGCTTCTCGCCGATAGCGCCGCGTTCGCGCCGAACCAGCGGCGAATCGACGGCTACGCCCGCCTTGCCGCGGCGATGTCGTTGCCGTTTATCGCGGAGGTGATCGCGCCGACGGCCGGCGCGAGTGCCGCGACGTGGCGTGCGCGCCTGGGCTTCGACACCGAGCGCGAGCGCTACGCGGTCGTCAATGTCTCGCCGCGCTTTCGCTACAAGCGCTGGCACCTGCGAGGATGGCGCGACCTCTTCGGTGGCTGCATCAGCGCGGCCTGCGGATCGTCGTCTCCGGCGGCAGCGCGGCGGAGGAGCGCGACTACGTGCGCGAAGTGCTCGCGCTGAGCGGCGTGCCGGTGATCGATATCGCCGGCGAGTTTCGCTTCGGCGAGACAGCGGATCTTCTGCGCGGCGCGTCGCTCTACGTCGGACCGGACACGGCGACGTCGCATCTCGCCGCCGCCTGCGGCACGCCGGCCGTCGTGCTGTTCGGGCCCACGGATCCGCGGCTGTGGGGGCCATTCCCGCGGCGGGCTCGTGCGCCGTACGCGCCGGTCGCCGCTTCGCAGCGCCGCGGCAACGTGCTGCTGCTGCAGGAGCCCTCGCTCTCGTGCGTTCCGTGTCAGCGGGAAGGATGCGAGCGCCACCGCCTGAGCTTCAGCGCCTGCCTGGACGCATTGAGCGCGGCAGCGGTCATCGAGGCTGCGCGAACCCTGCTCGAACAAGTCACGTCAGCCGCTTCTTCACCGCGTGCCTGATCCATTCGAGCGCGAGGCCCGGCGACCAGGCTGCGACGACCATGCCGTCTTCGCCCGGCGGCAGCGGCTTCCCGCGGCGCAGCGGTAGCGGTCGAACGCCGACTGGGTCAGGCCCCACTTCATCAGGAACTGGCGGCGTCCGTCGTTCTTCCGGATTCGCGCAGTGGACACCGCGGCGAAATGATAGAAGAGGCTGTCGCCGACACCGACGAACACGCGGCATCCGCCGTGCCAGAGCTTCATCGACAGGTCGTTGTCGCTGCTCATTCCGGGCGAAAACTCGACGCTGTAGCCGCCGACGCGATGCCAGTCGTGGCGCGAGACCAGCGTGGGTGGCCAGGTGGCGCCCAGCCAATCGGCGCGGGCGAGGCCGGGCGCCGCGCGCGCGAATGCGTCGAGGTCGAAAGGCCCGGGATCGCGGCCGAGGTCGGCGACCACGGCGCAGGCGTTGCCCGTGGCGACCGGCTCGATCATCGTGCCCGACAGCATGCACGACGACGCGTGGCGACGCGCGCGAGCGCGCGGTCGAGCGCGGCATCCCACCCGGCGCCGCGACCATGTCGTCGTTGAGGTAGAGGACGTGCTCCGTGCGCGCGCGGCCGCGCCGGTTCACCGCGTAACAGATGCCGACGTTGGCGCGGTCGCGGTGTGCTCGATGTCCGCGGTTGAGCCAGTCGCGCGTGCCGTCGCTGCCGTCGTTGACGTGGACGATGACCTGGTGCGCGCGCGTCGAATCCGGCGCAGGCTGTCCACGCACAAACGCAGATAGCGCAGGTTGTTCCAGCTCGGGATGACGATCGAAAAGGCATCGGCGCGGGTGAGGCTCGTTCGCGCTGGCGTTCGTGGGCATCAGGCCCTGATACGCCGGCTCGCCCCATCCGGGACGCCCCGCGAGGGCGAAGAGGAACGCGCATGCGATCGCCGGCCACAGCAGCAGCACCGTGTGCGTGAGTCCGTTGAAATTGAGGAGATGACCGTACGGCCCGTTGAAGAGACCGACCGGCGCGCGCGCGTAGACCAAGTCGGGCGCGAACAGCGCGGCGAGGAGCGAAGACAGGAGCGCGATCGCCGCGAGCGTCACCTGCACCGGGCGCGGCAGCCAGATCGCCACCGAGAGCAGCAGCGAGCCCGCGGCGACTCCCAGCGACACCCGGGGCGTGAGCCAGTTCTCCCACGCGGCCGGCTTCAGCAGGATCGCCGCGGCAATGCCTTTCACGAGCGCCGCGGCGCCGACCAGCAGCAGCACCGCGCCGCCGACATAGCGCCGCTCGCGCAAGAGCAGCGCGAGAAAGAGGCCGACTCCCAGCAGCTGGAACGCGCTGTGCGCGCCTCGACGAGCGTCGCCGCGACGTCGGGCGCGGCGGCCGCCTCGCCGGGAAGCGGCGACGGGTCGTACATCGTGGCGAAAAGCGGAATGCCGGGATTCACCTGCACCACGAGCCAGATCGCGATCAGCGCAATGCCGATGTCGCCGACCGGGCCCGACAGGAACCAGCGGTTGCGCGCGCCACGATGGCGCGCTTCGCGCTCTGCGAGCGCGCGAACGCGCCGGCGAGCGCGCCGCCCGACCGCGGCTCCCGCGGTGTCGGAAAGGAGATCGGCGATGCTGGCGTCGCGCATGGGCAGGAACGTCTGCAGCGTCTCCATCGACAGCGAAAGGAGCGCTCCCGCGGCGACGGCGATCGCGAGCCGCGCCGCCGGCGGGCAGTTGCGCGGGATCAGCGCGACGAAGAACCCGAACGGGAGATACGCGACGAGGTTGGTGAGCGAAGTCGTAACGCACCCAGCGCGGCGGCCACGGTGCGAACAGGAAGAACGGCGTCCTCGGCGGCGGCGACATCCAGTTCGCGAACGGCTGCAGGCTCGCGTAGACGATCGCCAGGCCATAGAGCGTCGCGAGGAAATGCGGGAGGCGCGAATGGGTCGCGGAGCCGCCACGTTGACGGCGTCGGCGCGCCTGGCGCGACGGAGCGCGCGGCGCCCCCGAATTCGCTTCGTCAGCGACCGGCCTTGATCCCGGTCCACAGCTTGTTGCGCAATCGGCGTTGGGCGGCGGTCAGGTCCTGGAGCTGCTCGAGTTCGGCGGCGACGGCCTTGTCGGGGAAGATCGCCGGATTCTTCAGGATCTCGGGCTTGATGTACTTGACCGCCTCCGAGTTCGGGTTGCCCGAGCCGATCAGGTTGGTGAGCTCGGCCGAGTTCTTGCCTTCGAGCATGAAGTTCATGAACTTGAGCGCGAGGTCCGGGCGCGGCGCGTTCTTGTCGATCACCATGTTGTCGACGGCGAGCACCGCGCCTTCCTTCGGCATCCCCTGCAGGATCTTGAACTTGCGGCCTGCGGCCTGCGCGTCGAGGTTCGCCTGGAAGATGTCGTTCGAGTAGCCGTGGACGAGCCAGATGTTGCCGACGGTGAGCTCCTTGATGTACGAGGACGCGTTGAACGCCGCCCAGTAGGGCTTGGCCTTCTTGATCACGCTCGGCGGCTTCGTCCCAGTGCTTCGGGTCGACGTCGTTGGCCGAGTAGCCCAGGTACTTGAGCGCGGCGGCGAAAAGCTCGTTGGCGCTGTCGAGCACCGTGACGCGGCCCTTGACCTTCTCGAGGTACTTCGGATCGAAGATCGCCGCCCACGTGTCGGTCGGCAGCCCGAGCTCCTTGATCTTCTCTTCGTTGTAGCCGATGATCGTCGTCGACATCGCGTAGGGCACCGAGTACTTGTTGCCGGGATCGAACGGCGTGTTGAGGTAGCGCGGGTCGATGTTCTTGAGGTTCGGGAGCGGCGCCTTGTCGATCGGCTTCAGCCGCCCGCTCTTGATCAGCGCCTGGACGGCGTTCGACGTGGGCACGTACATGTCGTAGCCCTTGGCGCCGGCGGCGAGCTTCGCGAGGAGCTCCTCGTTGTCCGAGTAATAGGTCTGCACGACCGTGCACTTGCAGGCGTCCTCGAAGCGCTTGACCGTTTCCGGCGCCAGGTAGTTGTTCCAGTTGTACAGGTGGAACTCGTCCTTGGCCGCCGCGGCGCGAAAGCGCGAACGCCAGCGATGCGAGCAGAAGAACGACGCGTTTCATGGTTCCTCCTGTTGGGCGCCGACCAGGCTCGGCGAGAGCCGCGAGGCGATGATGATAAGCGCCAGCGTCAGCAGCATCAACAGCGTCGACACCGCGTTGACCTCCGGGCGTGACCGCGATCTTGATCATCGAGTAGATCTGCAGCGGCAGCGTCACGGTCCCCGCGCCGGCGGTGAAGAACGTGATCACGAAGTCGTCGATCGACAGCGTGAACGCCATCAGCGCGCCGGCGATGACGCCGGGCATGATCAGCGGAAGCGTCACGTAGCGGAAGGCTTCCCACGGCGTGGCTCCGCAGTCCCGCGCCGCCTCGGTGAGGCTCTCGTCCATCCCGGCGAGGCGCGCGCGGACGACGATCGCGACGAAGCCGATGCAGAACGCGATGTGCGCGAGCGTCACCGACACGAGCCCCAGCGTGAAGTTGACGAGCACGAAGAAGATGAGCAGCGAGACCCCCATCAGGATCTCGGGAATCGCGATCGGCGTCAGCACGAGGAGCGGCAGCAGCCGCAGCTTGTAGCGGTACATCGCCACGCCGGCCATCGTGCCGAGCGCGGTGGAGACGAGGCTCGCGGTCAGCGCGATCAGCAGCGAGTTGCCGGCGGCGGTCGAGCATCTCCTCGTTGTGGAAGAGCTTGTCGTACCAGTCGAGCGTGAAGCCGACCCACTCGGCGTTCAGCCGCGAGTTGTTGAACGAATAGACGACGACGATGACGAGCGGGATGTACAGGAACGCGTAGCCCGCGCCGGCGGCGAACCACAGCGCGACCGGGTTCCTACGCACGGGCCTCCTTCGCCGAGGAAGGCGTGCCGAGGCTGCGCCGGCCCACCCAGGCGGCAAGCCCTGCGATCGCCAGGGCGGCGACGGTCAGCACGATCGACAGCACGCTGCCGAACGGCCAGTCGCGCGTCTCGAGGAATTGCTGCTTGATCACGTTGCCGATCAGGCTGTCGTCGGGTCCTCCGAGGATGTCGGGGATCGCGAAGATGCCGAGCGCCGGGATGAAGACGAGCGCGGCGCCCGCGTAGACGCCCGGCAGCGACAGCGGAAACGTGATCCGCCAGAAGCGCTGCCACGCGCCGGCGCCGAGGTCCTGCGCGGCGTCGAGCAGCGCCTGGTCGTGCTTCTCGAGGTTCGCGTAGAGCGGCAGCACCATGAACGGCAGGTGCACGTAGACGAGGCACACGAGCACCGCGAACGAGCTGAACAGCAGCGGCACCGGCTCGTGGCCGAACATGCCGAGGACGCCGTTGACGCCGCGCGCGAGCGCCGCCTGCGGACCGAGGATGATCATCCACGCGTAGATGCGGATCAGGAAGTTGCTCCAGAACGGCAGGATCACGAGGAGCAGCAGCAGATTGCGGTGCTTCGCGCTGCTCCGCGCGACCAGCGCCGCGAGCGGATAGCCGAGCGCCAGGCAAAGGAGCGTGGTGAGCAGCGCATACCAGACGGACTTGAGGAAGACCTGCGCGTAGACCGACTCGGTGAAGAAGCGCGCGTAGCTGTCGACGTTGAGGTCGACCTTGCCGCCTCTCGTCGACGAGCGGCGCGAGGCCGCCGAAATCGCCGGGCGTGCGGAACGACGCGAGCACCATGATCAGCGTCGGGATCGCGAAGAAGATCAGGAGGTACAGGAGCGGCGGCCCGCTCACCAGCCACTTGCCCCACGCCGCGCTCTTGCGCATCGCTACTCCGCAATGAAGTGGCCGGCGGCGACGGGCCAGCTCATCTGGACAGCGTCACCGACCTCGAAGAACTTGGCGCGCCCGCTCGCCGAGTTCGCGAGCAGCGCTTCGATCTTCTCGCCGCCGGGCGTGTCGACGATGTAGACGGTCACGTCGCCCATGTAGAGCATCTCGGCGACGGTGCCGCGCAAATGGTTGTCGGGCGTGTCGGCCGGCGCGGACGCGCCGATGCGGATCTTCTCGGGGCGCAATGCGACGGTCCCGCGCGTCCCGGCGCGCGGCCGCCGTCTCCGCTGCGACCCGCACCGGCCCGAGCCCCGGCACATCCACCGTCACGATGCCGCCCGCGCTGGCGGTGACCGGACCGGACAGCAGGTTGCAATGGCCGATGAAGTCGGCGACGAAGCGCGTCCGCGGGAAGCCGTAGATGCGCGACGGCTCGTCCTCCTGCTCGACGTGCCCGGCGTTCATCACCGCGATCCGGTGCGACAGCGCGAGCGCTTCGGTCTGGTCGTGCGTCACGTAGACGAACGTGATGCCGACTTCCTTCTGCAGGTTGATGAGCTCGATCTGCATTTCCTCGCGCAGCTTCGCGTCGAGCGCCGCGAGCGGCTCGTCGAGCAGCAGCACCGTCGGATGCGTGACGAGCGCGCGCGCGATCGCGACGCGCTGCTTCTGCCCGCCGGAGAGCTCGTGCGGGTAGCGCTTGCCGAATCCGGTGAGCCGGACGTCCTCCAGCGCTTCCGCGACCTTGGCGGGGATCTGCGCCGGCAGCGGTCTTCGCCATCTTGAGCGGAAACGCGACGTTGCCCTCGACGGTCATGTGGGGGAACAGCGCATAGCTCTGGAACACGGTGCGCACCGGCCGCTCCTCGGGCGGCTTGTCGGCGAGATCGGCGCCGTTCAGCAAGATGCTGCCCTCATCGGGAAGATCGAAGCCCGCGATCATCCGCAAGAGCGTCGTTTTCCCGCAACCCGACGGCCCCAGCAGCGTGAAGAACTCCCCGGCCTCGATCGAAAGGCTGACGCGATCGACGGCGGTGAAATCGCCGAAGCGGCGCGTGACGTTCCGGATTTCGAGGAGCGACATCGGCGGGGCGAGGGAGCGCGCGTCGGGGTGCGTTGCCAGCGGCGGATTGTATAGCAACCCTGCGGCGCGGCCCCCGGCGCTTCGCGCCCGCGCAGAGCGGCGCCGGCCATGGTATTTTGGCGGATGCCCGACGCGTCACGACCTTCGCTGCTCGACGAGCTGCGACAGCGCTCCGAATCGCTGCGCGCGGAGCGCGCGGCCGCGCGGCTCCCCGAGGAGAAGGCGCGGCACGCAATCGACGGCGCGCTGTGGCGCGCGTTTCGCTGGCTCGACGAAGTCATGGGCCACCTCGAAGTGATCCGCCCGGAGGTCCGGCATCGCTTCCGGCTCGCCGATTACCTCGAGCTTCGATTGCCCGCAGTTCGACACCGGTTTCGCGACGTTTCGCCGGCACGGGCTCGCGACCGGCGACAGGCTCGAGCACGTGGAGATGTTCTACCGGTTGACGGCGCCGAAGCCGCTCGTCGTGCGCGTGAGTCCGCTCGCGGCACCCGCGGTCGAGGAGCGCCTGCGCGCGGCTGCGCTGCATTTTCACAGCGACATCGAGCAGGATGCCGAGAAGGTCGTCCGGTTCAGCGTGTTCCACGTCGAGCCGGCGATCAAGGCGTCGGTCCGGTTCAAGCCGGATTACCGCCGTCACGTCGTCGACGTCCTGCTGCGCAATGTCGATCGCTTCGAATCGGTGACGCTCGAGTTCGAGCCCGCGGCGCTCGACGAGGGCGCGCTCGAGGAGCTCGTCCGCTTCATGCTGGGCGAATCGAACGCATTCCTTCACCTTGCGCCGCTCGCGTACGTCAATTCACGGCGCGACTGACGCCTCTCGCGAGCCGCAACGCGGCGGCGGCGCCTGCGCAGCGCAGCCGGACGCTAGCCGGCCCCGACTATCTTCCACACCGCGACGCCTGCGGCGATTGCGAGTAGCAGCGCGATCAGCGCCAGCAAGCGGTTCTGCGTCCGCTGCGCGTCGGCGAACTCGCGCATCGCCGCGTCGGAGGCCGTGCGCTGCGCGGTGAGCCGCTGGTGGATGAGCCGCGGCAGCTCGGGCAGCGCGTCGACGATGTAGGGCGCCTCGGCGAGGAGCCTCCTCCGCAGCGCCGGCAGCCCGATCCGGTCCTGCATCCACCGCTCGAGGAACGGCATCGCCGTCACCCACAGGTCGAGATTCGGGATCGAGCTCGCGGCCCAGGCCTTCGATGTTGAGCAGCGTCTTCTGCAGCAGCACGAGCTGAGGCTGGATCTCGACATTGAATCGGCGCGACGCGCGAAAGAGCTGGAGCAGCACGCGGCCGAGCGAGATCTCCGAGAGCGGCCGGTCGAAGACGGGCTCCAGCACGACGCGGATTTCGGCCTCGAGCTCGTCGACTCGCGTGTCGGCAGGCACCCAGCCCGATTCGAGGTGCGCGGTCGCCACGCGGTGATAGTCGCGGCGGAAGAACGCGAGGAAGTTCTGCGCGAGATAGCTCTGGTCGCGCTCGGAGAGCGTGCCCATGATGCCGAAATCGAGCGCGATGTACTTGCCGTGGTGCGGGCCGCCGATCGCGACGAAGATGTTGCCGGGATGCATGTCGGCGTGAAAGTAGCCGTCGCGGAACACCTGCGTGAAGAACACTTCGACGCCGGCGCGCGCAAGTCGCGGGATGTCCACGCCCGCCTCGCGCAGCCGGTCGACCTGGCCGATCGGGATGCCGGTCATCCGCTCCATCACCATCACTTCGGGCCCGCTGTAGTCCCAATGCACGGCGGGAACGAGAAGCAGCGGCGAATGCTGGAAGTTGCGCCGCAGCTGCGAGCAGTTCGCGGCCTCCCGCGTGAGGTCGAGCTCGTCGTTGATCGTCTTCTCGAATTCGGCGATGACCGCGCGCGGGCGCAGCCGCTTGCCGTCCGACCACAGGTGCTCCATCAGCCATGCGCCCGTGTGCATCAGCGCGATGTCCTTCTCGATGACGCTCGCGATCGCGGGGCGCAGCACCTTGACCGCGACCGGCGTGCCGTCCGGCAGCTCGGCGAAGTGGACCTGGGCGACCGAAGCGCTTGCGACGGGCTCGCGATCGAACGATCGGAACACGCGTCTCCAGCGGCCGGCCGTAGAAGCGCGTGAGCGTGGCAAGCACGTGCTCCCACGGAAACGGCGGCACGCTGTCCTGGAGCTTCGCGAGCTCGTCGGCGATGTCGGGGGGGAGCAGGTCGCGCCGCGTCGACAGCACCTGGCCGAACTTGACGAAGATCGGCCCGAGGTCCTGCAGCGCCAGGCGAAGCCTTTCGCCGCGCGGCGCCGATGTGTCGCGCCAGAACGTCAGCGCCCGCGCAACGGGCCTGACGGCGCGGAACCGCTCGTGCCCGGTGAGGAACTCGTCGAGCCCGTACTTGAGCGCGACATACTGGATCCGGGCGAGGCGCATGAGGCGCATCCCGCCGATTGTAAGGGATACGTCTGCGGCGTCCGGCTGGAGGCGGCTGTCAACGACTGCGCAGGCATGGTCGTTGCTTTGTCGACGGTGAAGTCCGGTCGACGCGTGCGTTGTGCACAACAGCGGACAAAGCGCGATTGCATCGACGCACGCTGCCGGGCCCCGTGCAACGACGGAGCGAGCCGAATGGTGGCGTTGGAGCGACCGCAGTCGATCGGCGAGGAAATCGCGAACAGCCTGAGCCATGGCGTCGGGTTCGTCGCGGCCGTTGCGGCGGCGCCGATGCTCATCGCGACGACGGCGCAACACGGCCGCGCGTTGAACGTCGTCGGCGCGGCGATATTCGCCGCGACGATGGTGCTCCTCTACTGCGCATCGACCGTCTATCACGCGGTGCCGCACGAACGCGCGAAGGCGCTGTTGCGCAAGCTCGACCACGGCGCGATCTATCTGCTGATCGCCGGAACCTACACACCGTTCACGCTCGGTGCGCTGAATGGGCCCTTGGGGTGGACGCTGCTCGGCGTGATCTGGAGCCTCGCAGCCGTCGGCGTCACGCTCAAGGCCTTCGATCGCATCGAGCACCCTCTCGCGTCGCTCGGCCTGTACCTGCTGATGGGCTGGCTTGGCGTAATTGCCGCAGAACTTTTGTTGGAGCGGGTACCGGTGCCCGGTTTGCTCCTACTGGCCGGCGGCGGCGTCGCCTACATGGCGGGCGTCGCGTTTTTCGCGGCGGATCACCGAATTCGCTACGGTCACTTCATCTGGCACCTGTTCGTGCTCGCGGGCACGGGCTGCCACTTCTTCGCCGTATTGGGCTACGCCGCGTAGAAAAGCTGCGGCTGCGCGGCGAGCCGTCTCGCCGGGCTATGCTCGCCGCTTCGCTGTCGAGACGCGCGGCGAGCGCTTCGACGCGCGATGCCGCGGCATCGACGCGCAGCGCGATCGCGGCCACTTCCTCGCCGAACGCGCGAGACTCCGCGCGTCGTCGTTGCGAGCTGCATCTCGTCGCGGGCATAGCTCGCGACGCTCTCGCCCACGCGTGAAGCCGCATACTCGGGAAGGGCGAGAAGGCTCCGTCCGGCATCGGCGACGCGCTGGCCGGCGATCGGCCCGAGCGCGCTCGCGAACGCACGCTCGACGAACCACGGCAGCGTCTCGGCGAGGCCCTTGAGCGTCGCTGCGAGCGCGGCGTCGCCGCTGGCGACGACGAGCTCGTCCCAGCGTCGCGGGTTTGCGAGAAACGACGGTACGGAAAGCGGAGAGACCGCGAGCGTCAGATCGGGGACGCCGCCATCGCGCGGCGCGGCTTCGAGCCTGCCCGCGGCGTCGATCCGGAGCCGTGTGGTCGCCGGACCGACGTTGATTGCGAACGTGCGCCCCGCGTGCGCGGCGAGCGACGTCTGCGCCCAGCCCTCGTGCTCGAGTGCGCGGTTGACGAGCGCGGGCGCAAGCGCTCGCCGGGCCGAGGCCGAACGGCCGCATCGGACCTACGCGAGCTGCTGGATCCCGGCGAGCAGCCAGCCGGAGGAGCCGTCCGCGGGCTTCGTGAGGTTCCACACCTCGTCGAACGCGACCGGCGCGCCGCCGTCCTCGCGCAGCGTTCCGGTGAAACGAACGCTCGCCCAGTGCTGGTCGCCTTTCGTCTCGACTTCGAACACCTCTGCGTCGAGCGTCTCGACTTTCGTCGGCCGCCGCTGCGTTCCGTTGTCGAGCTCGCGCAGGATCTCGTCGATCATTTCCGGCGTCATCACATCGGCGAGCGCCTTGCGGTCGCCCGCGTCGTAGGCCGCCTGAAGACGAATGAACTGCTCCTTCGCATGTTTCGCGAAGCCGACGGCATCGAAGCCCGGCGGAAACGCGGGACGCGCCGGTGCGGCCGCGCTGAGCGTCGGCTCGACGCGGTTCGCGCCGCCCCATTGCGGCGCAGGCGGCATCTCGAACGGGGGAGGCGCCGCAGCGGGGCGCCCCGCCGCGTAGGCGAGGGGCCGCTCGCCCTGCGAGCGACGCGCGAACAGCATGCGCACGACGAAGATCACGCCGACCGCGAGCAGCGCGAGCAGCAGGAACGTGCCCAGACCTTCGGGCAGGCCGAAGTGCGAGAGCAGCGCCGCGAGGCCGATTCCGGCGGCGAGGCCGGCGATCGGGCCGAGCCAACGCGACGCGCCCGATGGCGCTGCCTGCGGCGTCAGCGGGCTTCGCGGGCAGCGTCGCACCGGGCTGCGCCGGCATGACCGGTTGCGATGCGGCCCCCGAAGGCGTCGATGCGGGCGGGGTCGCCGCTCGCGGCGCAACGCTCGGACGCTGCGCGCCGAGGCTCCTGCCGCCGCCGAGCTTGGCCGCATCGGCCTCGCTGACGACGAAACCCGTCAGCGCAACGGCGGCGATCGCAACGAGAGCTCCGAGTTTCATGGGTTCCTCCAGATCAGGCGCGCCGAAAGCACGCCGCGCTCAATAATGATAGCCCAGATGCAGTGCGACCGCGCCGGCGGCGAGACTGTGGACTTCGACTCGATCGAAGCCTGCTCGTTCCATCATCGCCCCGAGCGTGGCGCGGTCCGGGTGCATCCGGATCGATTCCGCGAGATAGCGGTAGCTCGCCTCGTCGCCGGCGACGATTCGGCCGAGCCGAGGCAACACGTTGAAGCTGTACCAGTCGTACGCGGGCGCGAGCGGCGCCCAGATCTGCGAGAACTCGAGCACCGCTGCCATGCCGCCCGGCTTCAGCACGCGGCACATCTCGGCGAGCGCGCTGTCCTTGTTCGTCACGTTGCGAAGGCCGAAAGCGATCGACACGCGGTCGAAGCGGGCGTTGGGAAACGGCAACTTCTCTGCGTCGCACTGCACGACGGGAACGAGGCGGCCCGCGTTCAGCAACCGGTCGCGGCCCGCCGCGAGCATCGCGCCGTTGATGTCGGTCAGCACGACCTCGCCCGCCGGGCCGACGCGGTCGGCGAAGAGTCGCGCGAGATCGCCGGTGCCGCCGGCAAGATCGAGCACGCGCATTCCGGGGCCCACGCGGCTCGCTTCGACGGCGAAGCGCTTCCACAGCCGGTGGAACCCGGCCGACATCAGGTCGTTCATCAGGTCGTATTTGCCCGCGACCGAGTCGAACACGCCTCGCACGCGCCCGGCCTTCTCGTCGACGGCGACTTCCTCGAATCCGAAATGGGTGCGGTCACTCATTGAGCTGTCGTGGCGCGAGTGCGTGTCGAAACGGGGAGTTTAGCTGTGGCGCAACGGTTAGCGGGGCGGAGCCGGGGCGGGATGGGAGGGTTTGCAGGCGGGCGCATGCCTCATCATAAGCCCGACGCAAACCCTCCCCGCCCCGCGGAGGATCGTTTCGCGAAGCGGTGTACCGATGCCGGCAGGCGCGCCGGCCCGAGATGCTACAGGTTGCGTCCCGTGACCGTGGTCGGGACGATGTCGAGGTTGCCGATCCCGGAGAAGACGTTGCGCCCCTTGGCTTCCTTGCCATGGAGCTTGATGTCGAGCCGCAGGTCGTTGAGCGAGTCGGCGTTGCGCAGCGCGTCCTCGTAGCTGATGAGGCCGGCTTCGTAGAGGCCGAACAGCGACTGGTCGAACGTCTGCATCCCGAGCTCGCGCGATTTCTTCATGAGCTCCTTGATCCCGGACACGTCGCCCTTGAAGATCAGGTCGGAGATGAGCGGGGAGTTGAGCATCACCTCGACGGCCGGCACGCGGCCCTTGCCGTCGCGGCGCGGGAGCAACCGCTGCCCGACGAACGCGCGGATGTTGAGCGAGAGGTCCATCAGCAGCTGCGGGCGGCGATCCTCGGGGAAGAAGTTGATGATCCGGTCGAGCGCCTGGTTCGTGCTGTTCGCGTGCAGCGTCGCGAGGCACAGGTGGCCGGTCTCCGCGAACGAGATCGCGTAGTCCATCGTCTCGCGGGCGCGCACTTCGCCGATCAGGATGACGTCGGGCGCCTGCCGCAGCGAATTACGGAGCGCGATGTCCCAGTCGTCGGTGTCGACGCCGACCTCGCGCTGGGTCACGATGCAGTTGCGGTGGTCGTGGACGAACTCGATCGGGTCCTCGATCGTGATGATGTGGCCGTAGCTGTTCTCGTTGCGGAAGCCGAGCAGCGACGCCATCGACGTCGACTTGCCGCTGCCGGTCGCGCCGACGAACAGCATGATGCCGCGCTTCGACATGATGACGTCCTTCAGCACCGGCGGCAGCCCGAGCTCCTCGAACTTCGGGATCTCGGTGGTGATCGTCCGCAGCACCATGCCGATCCGCGCCTGCTGGACGAACGCGTTGACGCGGAAGCGGCCCGACGCCGGGCGGCGCGATCGCGAAGTTGCACTCCTTCGTCGACTCGAACTCGGACGCCTGCTTGTCGTTCATCACGCTGCGCACGAGCTCCATCGTGTGCTGCGGCGTGAGCGCGGTCTTCGAGACCGGGCGAGATCCGGCCGTCGACCTTGAGCGCGGGCGGGAATCCCGCGGTGATGAAGAGGTCCGAGCCCTTCTGCTTGACCAGCAGCTCGAGCAGCTCGTGGATGAATCCGGTGGCGCGTTCGCGTTCCATCGTGGCATCTCCTTTGGCGCGCGGACAGGCGGCGGCGCCGAGGCGGCAGGGCGCTACGGGAAGAGATCCTTGTTGACGGCGCGCTGCCGCGCCTCGACGACGTTGACCATGTTGCGGCGAACCATCTCGACCAGGCATTGGTCGAGCGTCTGCATCCCGATATTCTGGCCCGTCTGGATCGCCGAGTACATCTGCGCGACCTTGCCCTCGCGGATCAGGTTGCGGATCGCGGCGGTGCCGATCATGATCTCGTGCGCCGCGACGCGCCCCTGGCCGTCCTTGGTCTTGAGCAGCGTCTGCGAGATCACCGACACGAGCGATTCCGACAGCATCGCGCGGACCATCTCCTTCTCCGCCGCGGGGAACACGTCGATGATCCGGTCGATCGTCTTCGCCGCCGAGCTCGTGTGCAGCGTCGCGAACACGAGGTGGCCGGTCTCCGCCGCGGTGAGCGCGAGGCGGATCGTCTCGAGGTCGCGCATCTCGCCGACCAGGATGTAGTCGGGGTCCTCGCGCAGCGCGCTGCGGAGCGCGTTCGGGAACGACAGCGTGTGCGGCCCGAGCTCGCGCTGGTTGATCAGGCACTTCTTCGACTCGTGCATGAACTCGATCGGGTCCTCGATCGTGAGGATGTGCCCGTACATGTTCGCGTTCACGTGGTCGACCATCGCCGCGAGCGTCGTCGACTTTCCGGAGCCGGTGGGGCCGGTCACGAGGATCAGCCCGCGCGGCCGGTTCACCATCTCGGCGAAGACCTTGGGCGTCGCGAGCTCCTCGAGCGTGAGCACCTTCGACGGAATCGTCCGGAACGCCGCCGAGGCGCCGCGCGACTGCACGAACGCGTTGACGCGGAAGCGGGCGAGGTTCGGCACCGCGAAGCTGAAGTCGCACTCGAGGTTCTCCTCGTACGACTTGCGCTGCGCGTCGCTCATGATGTCGTACACCATGGCGTGGACGTCCTCGTGCTCCATCGGCGGCAGATTGATACGGCGAACGTCACCGTGCACCCGGATCATCGGGGGCAGGCCGGCCGACAAATGGAGGTCGGACGCCTTGTTCTTGACGGCAAAAGCCAGAAGTTCGGTGATGTCCATCTATAATCCCTGCTCCGTCGCGAATCCCGGCAGCCAGGCCTGGCGCCGCATCTGGCGGCATGCAAAGCGCATGCCAGCGGCATGTTCGTACGCCATTGTCATTCGATTATGTTCCACTACGAGAAGGCGTGGCAAGAAGTGATGGCGCGGATCGGGCGTGCCGCAAGCTCGGTCGGACGCGATCCCAACAGTGTGCGTCTGCTCGCCGTCAGCAAGACCTTTCACCCCGATGCGGTCCGGGCGGTCCACGCGCTCGGTCAGCGGGCGTTCGGCGAGAACTACGTTCAGGAGGGCGCGGAGAAGATCGACGCGCTCGCCGATCTGACCGACATCGAGTGGCACCTGATCGGGCCGCTGCAAGGCAACAAGACGACGATGGCGGCAGGCCGCTTCGCCTGGGTGGAGACCGTCGACCGGATGAAGATCGCCGAGCGGCTCGCCCGGGCCCGGCCCGCCGATTCGCCGCCGCTCGACGTCTGCGTGCAGGTCAACGCGAGCTTCGAAGCGTCGAAGAGCGGCGTCGCGCCCGAGGATGCGGTCTCGCTTCGCGCGGGCGGTCGCGGCGCTGCCGCGCCTGCGGCTGCGCGGGATCATGGGCATTCCCGAGCCGACCGACGACGTCGCGCGGCGGCGCGCGCAGTTTCGCGTGCTGCGCGAGTGTCTCGACGCCTGCCGTGCCGCCGGCTTGACGGCGGACACGCTGTCGATGGGGATGTCCGCCGATCTCGAGGATGCCATCGCCGAGGGCGCCACGCTCGTGCGCGTCGGCACCGCGATCTTCGGAGCGCGCGAAGCGCGGGGCGCGCGGGCCGCGGCATGAGGACGGCGTTCATCGGCGGCGGCAACATGGCGACGGCGCTGATCGGCGGACTCGCTCGCGCGCGGCGTGCCGCCCGCCGATTTTCGCGTGGTCGAGCCGGGCGCCGACGCGCGAGCGCGGCTCGCCGCGCGGCATCCGGGCGTCGCGATTCACGCCGCGTGCACGCGCGACGCGGTCGCCGGCGCCGAGCTCGATCGTGTTCGCGGTGAAGCCGCAGCAGATGCGCGAGGCGGCGCGAGCGCTCGCGCCGCACGTCTCGCGCACGCCCGAGCCGCTGGTCCTGTCGATCGCCGCCGGCATTCGCCTCGTCGATCTCGCGCGCTGGCTCGGCGGCTATCGCCGCCTCGCTCGCGCGATGCCCAATACGCCGGCGCTGATCGGCAAGGGGATCAGCGGCCTCTTCGCCGCGCCGCGAGGTCGACGCGGCCGGCCGCGCGCTCGCCGCGGCAATCGTCGAGGCCGCCGGCGAGGTCGATCTGGGTCGACGACGAGGCGATGCTCGACGCGGTGACCGGCGTGTCGGGAAGCGGGCCCGCGTACGTGTTCTACTTCCTCGAGGCGCTCGAGGCGGCCGCGCGCGAGCTCGGGTTCGACGCGGCCGAGGCGCGCCGGCTTGCCTACGCGACGTTCGCCGGGGCGGTGGCGCTCGCGCAGGCGAGCCCGGAGGATCCGGCCGTGCTGCGCGCGCAGGTGACGTCGAAGGGCGGCACCACCGAGCGCGCGATCGCGGCGCTCGAAGCGGGAGCGGTCCGCGCGACGCTCGTCGCCGCGGTGAAGGCCGCAGCGCGTCGCGCCGAGGAGCTCGGCGAGGCGCTCGGGCAACGATCCCTAGCACCGGGACCACGGCATGCTCGACCAGGCGCTGCGGTTTCTGCTCGATACCGCGTTCGGGATCGTCACCTACGCGTTCCTGCTGCGTTTCCTCATGCAGTGGCTGCGCGCGCCGTTCCGCAATCCGCTCGGGCAGGCGGTCGTCGCGCTCACCGACTGGGCAGCGAAGCCGGTGCGTCGCGTCGTTCCGGGCTTTCGCGGGCTCGACGCGTCGACGCTCGTGCTCGCGTGGCTCGCGCAGTTCCTGTGGCTCGTCGCGCTGGCGCTCGTCGTCGGCCCCGGCGTGCTGTCGGGCGGCATCCTCGCGATGTTCGTGCTGCTCGCGGTGCGTCGAGCTGCTGAAGGCGATGCTCTGGCTTCTCATCATCGTCGTGTTCGCGCAGGCGATCCTGTCGTGGACCGCGCCCGACGGACCGTTCGCCGGCGTGCTGAACGCGCTGACGTTTCCGGTTTCTCGCGCCGATCCGGCGCTTCATTCCGCCGCTCGGCGGCACGCTCGATCTGTCGCCGCTGATCGTCATCGTGCTCGCTCAGCTCGCGCTGATGCTGCCGGTGCCTGGCTCGAGCGCGCCGTCGTCACGCTGTTTCGCTGAAGCAGCACCGGGCGACGGTTCAGTCGCCCGCAAGCGCATTCGCGAGCCGGACGAAGTCGGCGACACCGAGCACCTCGCCGCGCGCCGCGGGATCGATCCCCGCGTTCGCGAGCGCCGTCGCGTCGCAGAGCGCGGAGAGCGCGTTGCGCAGCGTCTTGCGCCGCTGGCCGAACGCCGCGGCGACGATGCGTGCGAAGAGCGCCGCGTCGGCGATCCGCGGCTTCGACGCGCCGAGCGGCACGAGCCTCGCCACCGCGGACTCGACCTTCGGCGCCGGCCGGAACGCTCCCGCGGGGACCGTGAACAGCCGCGTCACGCGAAAGTGCGCCTGCAGCATCACGGTGAGCCGCCCGTAGTCCGGCGTCGCGGGCTGCGCGGTCATCCGCGCGACGACTTCGCGCTGGAGCATCACGTGCACGTCGGCGAGCTGCGATTCGAACTGCGCGACGTGGAAGAGCAGCGGCGAGCTGATGTTGTAGGGCAGGTTGCCGACGACGCGCAACGCGGGGCCGAGCGCGGCGAAGTCGAAGTCGAGCGCGTCGGCGACGTGCAGCGTGAGCGCTTCCGGCGCGAATTCCGCGGCGAGCCGCGCGGCGAGATCGCGGTCGATTTCGATCGCGGTCAGATGTCCGGCCGCCTCGATGAGCGGCCGCGTCAGCGCCGCCTGGCCGGGGCCGATTTCGACGAGGTTGTCGCCGGGCCGCGGCGCGACTGCGTCGACGATGCGCGCGACGTAGTGCGGATCGACGAGAAAGCTCTGGCCGAACCGCTTGCGCGGCTGGTGGCGCTGCATCCGTGCCTACGCGGCGATCGCTGCGCCAGCCCGATCGCCACGTCGACCGCGGCGAAGAGGCTGCCCGGGTCCACGGTGCGAGCGCTGGCTGCGTCCGCCGCGAGGTCGAGCGCGGTCCCGTGATCGACGGACGTGCGGATGAACGGCAGCCCGAGCGTCACGTTGACGCCGTGGCCGAAGCTCGCCGCCTTGAGCACCGGCAACCCCTGGTCGTGGTACATCGCGACGATCGCATCGAAGCGCTGCGCGATGTCGGGGACGAACACCGTATCGGCGGGGAGCGGGCCGCTGACGTCGTGACCCGCCGCTCGCATCGCCGCGATCGCCGGCGCGATCGCGTCGATCTCCTCGCGGCCCAGATGCCCGCCTTCGCCGGCGTGCGGGTTGAGCCCGCAGACCGCGAGCTTCGGCGCGGCGATCGCGAATTTTGCGGCGAGCTCGGAAGCGACGATCGCGATCGTCTGCTCGACCGCTTCGCGCGTGATCGACGCCGGAACGCGCGGACAGCGGCAGGTGCGTGGTGACGAGCGCGACGCGCAGCGGCGCAGTCGCCGCCCCTCCGACCAGCATCATCACGACGCGCTGCGTGTGCGTGCGCTGCGCGAAGAATTCGGTGTGCCCCGAAAACGCGATGCCCGCGTCCATCAGCACGCTCTTCTGCACGGGTCGCCGTGACGAGCGCCGCGAAGGCGCCGGTCGCGCACGCGTCGCAGCCGCGCGCGAGCGTCGCGAGCACGCTGCGCGCGTTCGCGGGGTCCGGGTGACCGGGCGAGACGGGCGCCGCCACCGGGTGGTGCCAGATCTCGATCGCCGCTGCGGCGCGGCGATCCGGCCGGGGTCGTAGTCGACGTATTCCGGCGCGCTCCCGATCCGCGCGGCGCGCGCGCGCAGCACGTCGCGATCGCCGAGCACCACGAGCCGCGACGGGTAGGGATGCGCGCGATGACGCGCGGCGAGAAGCGCAACGAGCTCCGGCCCGATTCCCGCGGGTTCGCCGACGGTGATTGCGAGGGTCGGGCGGGCTCACTGCCTTGGCGCCAGCACGCCGACGTCGATGCCGGCGGCGTCGCCGAAGCGGTCGACCTTGACGTCGGCGGTCGCGCGAATCGTGAACGCGCCGTCCGCGCCCGCCTCGATCTTCGCCTGCGCGAAGCGCTCCATCGCGTGCGTCGGCTTGCCGAACACCCAGAGCTGCTCGAGCGGGTTCGCGGCGTCGATCTCTCCCGTGTGCTGGACGGCGCGGCCGAGCGGCAGCGCAAGGCCTTCGCGGCCGAACACCGGAAACTGGTCGAGCGCCGCCTTGTACCGGAGCACGCGCTGACCGGGAAAGCGCTGCCGCGAATTGAGGTCGTACCACGCGCCCGGCGGCAGCGCGACCTCGACTTCGCCGCCTTCACGAACGATCGGCGCGACGAGCAACGCGTCGCCGCAGAGGAACTGCGTTTCGTAGCTGCGCGTCAGCGCGTTCGCCGGAAACGCGAGCGCCATCGCGCGCATCACCGGCATGCCCGGTTGCCACCGCTTCGGCGACGACCGTCTGCAGATAAGGAATCAGCCGATAGCGAAACGCGAGCCACTTGCGCGCGATCGCCTCGGCCTCGTCGCCGAACGCCCACGGCTCGCGCTCGCCGACGCCGTGAAATCCCATGTGCGACGCGAACACCGCGGCCTGCAGCCAGCGGACGTAGAGCTCGGCGGACGGCGAGCTCCGCCCCGTAGAAGCCGCCGATGTCGGAGCTGTGATACGGCGCGCCGCTCATTCCCCACGAAAGGCCGCCGCGAATCGACGCGGCGAGTCCTTCCCAATCGCTCTGCGGCTCGCCGCCCCACTGGACCGGATAGCGCTGGCTGCCCGATCCACCCGGCGCGGCCCCAGACGATCGGCGGCGCGCCGCGATCGCGCTGATACTTTTCGGTCGCGTCGCGAACGCACTGGTTGTAGAGAAGCGGATAGACGTTGTGCAGGCGGCGCCCCGAGTCGCCATTGAACGCGACCGCGTCGTCGGGGACGTGCTCGCCGAAATCGCTCTTCATCACGTCGACGCCGGCGGCGAAGAGCGGGGCGTGCGCATCGCGCCACCAGACATAGGCGCCGGGGTGCGTGAAGTCGACGATGCCGGAATCCGGCAGCGCTGTGCGCGTCGGCGAACGGGCTCAGCTCGGGCGCGGTGCTCCAGCTGAACACGTAAGGATCGCCCTCCGCGGTGGTCAGCAGGTAGTTGCGCGACGCGAGCTCGACGAACAGCGGCGAATGCACCGACACGTACGGATACTCCCACACGCAGACGCGCAGGTTGTGCGCCTTGATCGCTGCGAGCGCGGCGCGGGGGATCGGGATAGCGCGCCGCGATCCCACGTGAAATCGAACGCCGTTCCGACGTCGCATGCGGCGCGTCCGCCGAGGGTCAGCACGTCGCACGGGATCTTGCGCGCGCGCAGCTTGGCGGCGGTCTCCGCCGCTTCCTCCGGCGTCTTGTAGTACGCGCGCGACACCCACAGGCCAAGGCTCCACGTCGGGCACCGGCGCCGGACGCCCGGTGAGCTGCGTGTAGAGATCGAGGATTCCGGACGGCGCGTCGGCAGTCGAGCACGAACAGATCGAGCGCGTCGTCGTCGACCTGGATCACGTACGAGCGGTGCGACCAGTCGGGGTGCCCGACGCCGTGCGTGACGAGCGAAGGCGTATTGACGCAAACGCCCCACGCGCCCTTGCCGGTGCCCGGGCTCCAGGCGAACGGCGTGTTCTTGTACGACGGCCCCGGTGTTGACGCCGCAGCGCGTCGACGACCTGCGAGTGGATCAGCTGTCCGCGCTTGTTGAGCGGGCCGAACTTCTCGCCGAGACCATAGACCGGCTCGCCGGACGCGAGCGCAACCGAGGCGATCCACTGGCCGCCCTTGCGCAGCCGGCCGAACGCCGGAAGCCGCGCAGTGCCGCCGATGTGCTCGTCGGTGATCGACGAGACGACCACGGCGCCGCGATGCAACAGCCGGAACGAGAGCGGCGCAGTGCGCAGCTCGAGCGTCGTCTCGCCCGCGGTGAATCGCCACGACCCCGCATCGCCGCGCGCGGTCGTGCATGCCTTCGTTCGCGCAACGACCAGGCCGTAGTCGGGCCGCGTGTTCGGTCCCACGCGCAGCCGGAACACGCCGGGTCCGTAGCACGAGACCTGAAGGATGTCGCCGGTCGACGTCGCGAATTCGGCGCCGGAGGCCGACGTGCCGACGCTTTGCAGCGCGTCGAGGCGCAGGAAGCTCGCCGCGTCGAACGGCATGCGCCGCGGCGGCAGCCGGCTGCAGCGGAAAGCTCATCGGCAGGCCGTCACTTGCGGCTCATCCGCGAATTTCGGTTCGGGCAGTCCCGGCACGTCGACCGCC
Organism: uncultured beta proteobacterium; assembly: GCA_963742965.1. Taxonomy (GTDB): domain Bacteria; phylum Pseudomonadota; class Gammaproteobacteria; order Burkholderiales; family Casimicrobiaceae; genus CAIWHR01. The sequence goes on from CAVUOC010000007.1 coordinate 22,369, forward strand.
ATCGCGAAGATGCCGCCCGACTGCGGCAGCCGCGAGAAGCTCGTCGGCGCTGCGCTGCTGCCGCGCGCTCGTCACGTAGAGCGTCTTGAGATCGCGGCCGCCGAACGCGCACATCGTCGGGCACATCGCCGGCACCGCGTAGCTGCCGAGCGTGCGTCCGTCCGGCGCGATCCGCACGATCTTGCCGCCGCGATAGAGCGCGCTCCAGTAGCAGCCTTCGCTGTCGACGGCAGCGCCGTCGGGACGGTCGCCCTTGCTCCGTGAAGCGGACGAACACGCGCGGGTTCGACGGCACGGCCGACGCAGCATCGTAGTCGTACGCGTGGATCACCTGCGTCGGCGTGTCGGCGTGATACATCGTGCGGCCGTCGGGACTCCACGCGAGCCCGTTGCTGATCGTCATGCCCGAGATCACCTGCGTCTGCGTGAAATCGGGATCGAGGCGGATGAGCGCCGCCGAGCTCGCATCGCGCGCCTCGTTCATGTATCCGGCAAACAGGCGCCCGTGCGCGTCGCAGCGGCCGTCGTTGAACCGATGGTGCGCGGGGTCGTACGGCGCGGCGCCGACCTTGCGCGTGAGCTTGCCGTCGGCCGATGCGAGCCAGAAGCCGCCGCGCAGCGCGACGACGAACCCGCCGCCGGTGCGCAGCGCAAAGCAGCCGATCGACTCCGGCATGGGCATCGCGACGTTTTCGCCGGTCGCCGGATCGAAGCGGTTGAGCGACGGCGCGTTGATGTCGACCCAGTAGAGGACCTGCTCGTCGACCGACCACACCGGGCATTCGCCGAGGCTCGCGCCGATGTCGAGGACGCACCGAAACGGCGACGTGGGCGGGGCGTCGGTGGACATCATGGCGGCACGCGGGCGGAGATGCGCATCGTACAAGAAAAAGCGCTGCCTGCCGCGAGCGTGCGACTGCCGGTGCCGCCCTCGAAGCGCGCCGCGCGATTGAATGCATCGGTCATGTGCGTGACCGGCTCCACGGCGAGGAAATCGCGCGCCGGCGGCACGTAGACGACGAGGAACGAGGCCGCGCTGTCCGCAGCGATCGTCGTCGTGACGCCGCGGTCCCGATCGACGAGCGTCGCCTCGCCGCGCCATCCCGTGAAAACGTTGTCGAGCGCGACAGCATCGACCGCGCGCGGCGGATCGAACCGCCACGCATCCGGGATGGCGACGCGCGTCGTCGGCAGCTGCGTGGCGTCGGTCTCCCAGACGGCATCGGCGTGAAACGCGAGCTCGGTTGCCGCGGTTCGGGGAAAGAACGGATGGAAGCCGAGCCCGAACGGAAACGGCGTCGCGCCGGTGTTGGCGATCGTGATGCGCGCGCTGAGCGTTGCGCCCGATCGATCGGCGGCAAGCGCGAACTGCTGCGTTGCGCGAAACGGCCACGGCCACGCGCGCTTGTCGGCTTCCGCTTCGGCCGTGTGATCGAACGCGAGGAGCGCGCTCGCCGCGTCGTGCGCGACGACGCGCCACGGCCGCTGCCAGCCGACGCCGTGGATCGAATGCGGATGGTCGCCGAAGTTGCGCGCGAGCGCGTGGGTGCGGCCGTCGAACACGAGCTGCGCATTCGCGATCCGGTTCGAATACGGGACGAGCGGGTAGCACGCGTAGCCGCGGACGTTGCCGGCGGCGCGCGCCTCGCCGGACACGGGGCGCAGCACGTCGACGTCGCGATGGACGAAGCGCGCGATGGCGCCGCCCGTCGTCGGCGCGAGCTCGACGAGCGCGCTGCCGGCAGCGAGCACGAGCGCATCGGTCATCGGCGGTCGTCGATCACGCGCAAATTGCGAAAGGCGGGAAGCGCCGATTCTACCCGCTCGCGCGATCGCGTCCGGTGGAAACGGTCGCTCTCGTATAATCGTCGCCGTGCGGGGACGCGCGTGCGTCCTCGTGCGCAACCCTTGTCCCGTATCTTCTCCCGTCCCGATTTCCTGGCCGGCGTTCGCGAGATGTCGCCGCCGCTCCTCGGCCTGCTGCCGTTCGGCCTCGTCTGCGGCGTGGGCGCGCAATCGGCCGGCGCGTCGGTGTGGGAGTCGTTCGGCTTGTCCGCGGTGATGTTCTCGGGCGCCGCGCAGATTCTCGCGACACAGCTGATCGCAGCCGGCGCGCCGGTCGCGGTGACGATCCTCACCTGCTTCGTCATCGGCCTTCGCTTCCTGATGTACAGCGCCGCGATGGCGCCGCACCTGAAGGGCCTTCCTCCGCGCTGGCGCCATGCGTCGGCGTTCCTGCTCACCGATCAGGCGTTCGCGGCGGGAATCCGGCGCTTCCGCGCTTCAGCGGACCAGCGCGGCCCCGCGTCGTACTTCCTCGGCGCGGGCTTCCTGCTGTGGGCGACCTGGCAGGTGTCGTGCCTCGTCGGCTACTGGGCGGGCAACGTCATTCCCGCTGCGTGGTCGCTCGACTTCATCGTGCCGTTGTGCTTCCTCTCGCTGCTCGTGCCGACGCTCGAGGACCGGTCGACGAGGATCGCGGCCGTTGCGGCCGGCATCGCGGTCGTCGCGCTCGATGCGCTGCCGATGCGGCTGTCGTTGATCTGCGCCGGCCTCGTCGGCATCGCGGCCGGAATGATCGCCGAGACGCGCGCGAGGATGCGCTGAAGGCGGCGGGCGCATGAGCGCGGCCTGGACGTGGTGGATCGTGATTCTCGTCGTGGGATCGCTCAATTACCTGTCGCGGCTGTCGTTCATCGCGGTGTTCGCGCGCGTCGAGATCCCGTCCTTCGTCAGCGCGCGCGTTGCGCTTCGTTCCGGCCGCGATGCTCTCCGCGATCGTCGTTCCGGCGGTCGTGTTCACGGCGCCGGCCACGCTTCAGCTCACGTACGCGAATCCGAAGCTCGCCGCGGCGCTCGCCGCCGCGCTCATCGCATGGCGAACGAAAAGCGCGACCGCCACGATGGCGGGCGGGATGGTCGCACTCTGGATCGCGCAGTGGCTGTTGCGCGCGCCGGGCTGACGTGAACGACTGCGCTCTAGGTCACCCGGCACGCGAGCGCGTTCGTGCCGCCTTCTTCGCTGCTGCGGAGCGTCCCGAAGTGCACCCTTCTGTCAGTCGCGGCCTTGCGCGCCGCGGCGGAGCGGGCCGATGCCGGTTTTCTCGCTGCTGCCGCGTGCGCCGTGCTTGATCCTTTCTTCGCTAGCGTTCGACAGTGTCGTCTTGATCGCGGCATTTCGCAATCTTGCTAACCGGATGCTGACGTCCTGTGCCCGAAGGTATTGAAGCACCCGTTTTTCGAGCGTCAATCAGCGGTTCGCCTACAACCGCGTCGACGTTCGGCGCAATTCGGCTAACCGTAGAGCTTTGGCCGGGCAACCCCGACGCCTCGCACTCGAAAGCGTCATCCGCCGACTCAGCCGTCGATACTCGGCCCGCGTCTTCGGGCCGTAGGTCGCGAACGCGGGATCCTCGGCGCCGGCGTACGCCGCGCGCGCCCGGTCGACCGTGTCCCCGGCGAGATATTTCTTCAGCGCGACCGCGTCGAGCGAATACACCTTGACCGCGTTCAAGCCGAATATCTTGCGCTTGAGCGCCGGCGTGAGCTCGGCATAGCGGTGCTTCTCGCGCAGCTCCGGCGCGATCTGGAACGCGCGAAAAGCGTCGATCTGGTCCTGCGGCGAGCCGTACCAGATGCTGTCGGTGCCCCAGAGCACGTTGTCCTCGCCGACCGCGTTGACGAGCTTGCCGATCGTGTGCGCGGCGCTCGTCGGGTCGCGCATCACGAAGCGCCACGTCGAGCCGAGCTCCGCGTAGACGTTCGAGCCGGGCTTCACGCCGTTCTTCGCGAGCGAGGTCACGAGCGAGTCGACGCCCTCGTTGCGCGCGGGATCGTACGGGCCTTCGGCCTGTCCCGGGACGAATCCCGAGTGATAGATCAGGAATTTGACGTCGGGAAAGCGCGCGGCGACCACGCCGACGTCGTCGCACAGCGAATGCTCGTAGCTGCGCCGTCCGAACGGGATGCCCTTGTGCACGCAGACGACCTTGATGCCGAGCTTGCGCGCCTTCTCGATCATCGCGATGCCCGGCGGGTCGCTCAGGAAATAGCCGCGGCCGTCGGGACCGAACTGCGTATAGGTCTTCCACGCGGCGATCTTCCAGCGCTCGGCGAGCTCGTCCATCCGCTCGAGGTCGCCGTCCTGATTGGGATTCACGCGGCCGTGGATCAGCAGCCGATGCGTGCCGTCGAGCTTCTCGACGATCCGCGCGCACGCGGCCGCTTCCTGGATCGTCAGCGGCTCGGCGGCGAACGTGCTCGGAACGAACGAGAGCACCATGCAGTCGGTCTCCGAATCGAGGAACACGTCCTTGACGAACTGCTCGGCGCCGAGGTTCTCGATCTTCGCTTCGCCGCCGCGCGTGGCGCCCGGAAAGCCGAGGAATCCCTGTCCGCGTTGCGGCGCGTCCTTGAGCCACTGCCCGCCCGGATCGACGAAGTGCCCCTGCACGTCGAAGATGAAGCCGCCGCGCTCGAGCTGCGCCTGCGCGAGCTGCGGGTCCTTCGCAGCGGCGGCGGCGAGCGCAAAGAAGCCGCCGGTGTTGCCGGCCGCGGCATACGCGGCGTTCATCGCGAGCAGCGCGGTCGCCGTGCCTGCGGCGGAGACCAGGAATTCGCGCCGCGACAACGCCGAGGCCGCGCGCGTGCCGCGTCGCCTCGCGCATCGCCGTCTCGTTGGCGAGGCGATGGACGGCGTCGAGCGGAATCGGCGCGAACTCGCCGTTGCTCGTCGCGTCGAGCTTGACCGGAAGACGCAGGCCATCGGGATCGTTGCGAAAGATGCGGCGCGTGCGGCGCATGGGAGCCTCCAAGAGATGACCGACAAGCCGAATTGTGCATGCGAGCCCACCCGATCGGCTACCATTACGGCTCCCGATCTGCGTTGCGGAATCCTCATGCGCTTCGAAGGCACCGACACCTACATTGCCACCCCCGACCTGATGCTCGCCGTCAACGCCGCGGTGACGCTCGAGCGTCCGCTGCTCGTCAAGGGCGAGCCCGGCACCGGCAAGACGATGCTCGCCGAGGAGGTCGCGCGCGCGCTCGGGCGGCCGCTGCTGCAATGGCACATCAAGTCGACGACGAAGGCGCAGCAGGGGCTCTACGAATACGACGCGGTGTCGCGGCTGCGCGATTCGCAACTGGGCGACGCGCACGTCGGCGACATCGCGCACTACATCAAGCGCGGCGTGCTATGGGAGGCGTTCGAGGCGGCCACGCCCGCCGTCGTGCTGATCGACGAGGTCGACAAGGCCGACATCGAGTTCCCGAACGATCTCCTGCGCGAGCTCGACCGGATGGAGTTCTACGTCTACGAGACGCAGCAGACGATCCGCGCGACGCATCGGCCGCTGGTCGTCATCACGTCGAACAACGAGAAGGAGCTGCCGGACGCGTTCCTGCGCCGCTGCTTCTTCCACTACATCCGCTTCCCCGACCGCGAGACGATGACGCGGATCGTCGACGTGCATTTCCCGGGGCTGAAGCGGGCGCTCCTCGCCGAAGCGCTCGAAGTCTTCTTCAACCTGCGCGACGTGCCGGGACTCAAGAAGAAGCCGTCGACCTCCGAGCTCCTCGACTGGCTCAAGCTGCTCCTCGCCGAGGACATTCCGCCCGAGGCGCTGAAGAGCACCGACAAGAAGGTGCTGATTCCGCCGCTCCACGGCGCGCTGCTCAAGAACGAGCAGGACGTGCACCTCTTCGAGCGCGTCGCGTTCATGGCGCGCGCCGGGCGCTAGCTATCGAGCGCCCTCGTTCAGCGGCGGGGTGCTACGCGTCGACTCGCTCAATTGCCGGGCGACTCGGGATTGCGCGCCGGCGCGGCTGCGGCAAGCGCATCCAGGTTTGTGACGGAGCCGGCGCCGCTGCTCCGATAGCCGGCGAAGCGGCGCGCGAGACGCGCGAAGTCCGGCGTGCGCAGGAGATTCACCAGGCGGGCAATGGCCGGGGACCTCAGGTCCTTGGCGCGAACGGCGAGGAAATAGCGCTCCCGCACGAGCGGAACGAAGGCGAGGCGGTACTCGGCGGCGCCCGCGCGCAGCCCGAAGCCGGCGTCTGCGCCGCCCGATGCGACGGTCGCGGCGACCGCCGCATGCGTGAACTCCTCGTTGCCGTAACCGGCGAGCTTCGCGGCGTCGATGCGCTCGTGCGCGAGGATCTGGTCGATCAGCAGCCGCGTCCCCGATCCGCGCTGGCGATTGATGAAGCGCAGTCCGCGCGCGGCGACATCCGCGAGACCGGCGACCCGCGCCGGATTGCCGCGCGGCAGGATCAGCCCCTGGTCGCGATCGACGAAGCGCACGAGCCGGTCGCGGTGCGCGTTCAGCGCACGCCGAAACGGCGTTCGATCCCAGCGCCGGCGTCCGTCGAGCGGGACGTGAAAGCCGGCGACGTCGACGCGCCCTTCGCCGAATTGCGCCGAGCGCGTGAGACTGCCCATGAACGCAACGTCGAGCCCGAGGCCGCGCCGCCGCGGCACCCGACTGCGCAAGCGCAGCGAGCAGGAGATCGTGGCTGGCCGCGATGCGCAGGCCGACGGCGGCCTCGTGGCTGCGCGTGCGGCTGCGCTCCGAGCTCGACCGCGAGCGACGGCATGACGCGCGCGAGTCGACGCAGCGCCGTGCGAATGCGCGTCGAGCAAGCGCTTGCCGGCCGGCGCCAGCGTGGCGCCGCGGCCGCGCTCGAGCTGCACGAGCGGCGTGCCGAACATGCGCTGATAGTCGCGCAGCAGCGCCCCAGCCTGCGCGATACGAGATTCCGCATTTGGCGACCGCGGCCGCGAGCGACGCCGACGCCGCGATCGCGTCGAGCAGCGGCAGGAGGCGAGCGTCGAGCGGTTCGATCGACTCGCCTTCGAGGTTCCACGCGAGGGTGGGAACGAGTTTCATTATGCAAATACGTACATATTTAGACGATCCTCCATGCAGTTCGCTATCATCGCCCAGACTGCTTGGGAGTGTAAAGCTGCACATGTTTGCATATATAGCTGCGTGGTCTGTCGACGTTGTCGCGCGAGGGCCGCTCTTGAACAGCGTTCCCGACGCGGCGCTGCAGGCGTTCGGGCTCGTCGCCACCGCTCGACCCGAAGCTCGTCGAGATCGTCGGCCTGAGCCTTCGCGTGAGCGTCGCCGCGGCGGTGCTGGGCGCGTTGATCGGCCTCCCGCTCGGCGCCGCCATCGCCGTGAACGAATTCCGCGGCCGGCACGCGCTGATCGTCGTCCTCAACGCGTTGATGGGCTTGCCGTCGGTGGTCGTCGGTCTCGTCGTCTACCTGCTGCTCTCGCGCGCCGGCCCGCTCGGCTCGTGGGGGATTCTCTTCACGCCGACGGCGATGGTGATCGCGCAGACGATCCTGATCACGCCGACGCTCGCCGCGCTCGCGCAGCAGCTCGTGGCCGACGCGTGGCACGAATACCGCGAGCAGCTCCGCTCGCTCGGCGAAACGAAGCTCGGCGCCGCGCCGACGCTGCTCTGGGATCTGCGCTTCTCGCTCGTGACGGTCGTCCTCGCCGGATTCGGCCGCGCCGCGTCCGAGGTCGGCGCGGTGATGATCGTCGGCGGCAACATCGACGGCGTGACGCGCGTGATGACCACCGCGATCGCGCTCGAAACGAGCAAGGGCGATCTGCCGCTCGCGCTCGCGCTTGGACTCATCCTGCTGCTCGTCGTGCTGACGCTCAATGCGGGCGCCTTCGTCGTCAAGGAGACGGCGCAGCGGCGCTTCGGCTAGCACGCCTCGACCGACCTGGACATGCGCGCTCCGCTGTCGCTGCTTCCGCTCGTTCTCGACAACCTGGTGTTCGAGGCCGGGACGCGGCGCATCATCGACGGCATTTCGCTGATGCTCGAGCACGGGCCGCGAACGGTCATCCTCGGGCCCAATGGCGCCGGCAAGAGCGTGCTGCTGCGCCTCTGCCACGGGCTGCTGCGGCCCACTTCGGGTCGCGTCGTCTGGAACGCGCCGGAGGTGCCGGGCGGGGCGCGGCGCCAGGCGATGGTGTTCCAGCGGCCGGTGATGCTGCGACGATCGGCGCGGCGCAACGTCACGTACGCGCTGAAGCTCGCGGGCGTCACCGGCGAGGAGTGCGAGCAGCGCGCGACGGAAGCGTTGCGCAAGGTCGGTCTCGGCACGCTCGGCGACCGCTATGCGCGCACGCTCTCGGGCGGGGAGCAGCAGCGCCTCGCGCTGGCGCGGGTGTGGGCGCTGCGTCCCGAGATTCTCTTTCTCGACGAGCCGACGGCGAGCCTCGATCCCGGCGCCACGCACGAGGTCGAGAAGGTCATCGCCGCGATGCACGCGGCAGGCACCAAGATCGTGATGGTCACGCACAACCTCGGTCAGGCGCACCGCCTGGCCGACGAAATCCTGTTTCTGCATCAGGGCCGGCTGGTGGAGCGCGCGCCCTGCCGCCCGCTTCCTGAAACACCCCGCCTCGCCCGAGGCCGCCCGATTTCTCGAAGAAGAGTTGCCATGGTAATGACGCGCACGACGTTCGTTGCGCTGCTGGCCGCGGTCATTGCGTTCGCGGCGCAGGCGCAGGAGCGCTTCATCACCGTCGCTTCGACGACGTCGACCGAGCAGTCGGGGCTGTTCGGCTACCTGCTGCCGATCTTCGAGAAGAAGACGGGGATCAAGGTGCGCGTCGTCGCGCTGGGAACCGGGCAGGCGCTCGATCTCGCGCGGCGCGGCGACGCCGACGTCGTGTTCGTCCACGCGAAGGCGGCCGAGGAGAAATTCCTCGCGGAGGGCCACGGCGTCAAGCGGTTTCCGGTGATGTACAACGACTTCGTGCTGATCGGGCCGAAGAGCGATCCGGCGAAGGTCGCCGGCGGCAAGGACGTCACCGAGGCGTTGAAGAAGATCCAGGCAGCGCAGGCGCCGTTCGTTTCGCGCGGCGACAAGAGCGGCACCCACATGGCCGAGCTCGACCTGTGGAAGGCATCGGGCATCGAGATCGACAAGGCGAAGGGCGCGTGGTACCGCGACACCGGGCAAGGGATGGGCCCCGCGCTCAACACCGCCGCATCGATGAACGCCTACATCCTCGCCGATCGCGGCACGTGGCTCGCGTTCAAGAACCGCGGCGATCTCGCGATCCTCGTCGAAGGCGACAAGCGGCTCTGTCAACCAGTACGGCGTGATGCTCGTGAATCCGGCCAAGCACCCGAGCGTCAAGAAGGACCTCGGCCAGACGTTCATCGACTGGCTCGTGTCGCCGGAGGGCCAGAAGGCGATCGCCGAGTACAAGATCGGCGGCGAGCAGCTTTTCTTCCCCAACGCCGGGCAAGCGGGCGCATGAGCCTCCGAGGCGCATCGATGTTCGAGCCGTTGCACTCTGCGCGGCGCTCGCGATGAGCGGCGCCGCGAGCGGCGAGGAAGCGGCGGTGCGCCTGTACGCGGCCGGCAGTCTGCGGGCCGCGATGACCGAAGTCGCGCAAGCCTTCACGGCGTCCGGCGGCCCGGCTATCACTGCAACATTCGGAGCATCGGGGCTGCTTCGGGAGCGGATCGAGAAAGGCGAAGCGGTCGACGTTTTCGCCTCCGCCGACTTGGGCAATCCGCAGGCGCTCGCGATGGCCGGCCGTGCGCGGCCGCCTATCGTCTTCGCCCGCAACCGGCTCTGCGCGATCGTGGCGCCGGGGATCGATGCGACGACGGACACGCTTCTCGACAGGATGCTCGATCCGAAGGTGAAGCTCGGCACGTCGACACCGAAGGCCGATCCCGGCGGCGATTACGCGTGGCAGGTCTTCGAGCGGGCCGGCAGTCTGCGTCCAGGTGCCTACGCAGTCCTCGACGCCAAGGCGTTGCAAGTTGACCGGCGGGACCAGTTCGCCGCAGCGTCAGGCAAACGGGTCGGTCTACGGCGCCTTGATCGGAGAACGCAAGGCCGATATTTTCCTGACCTACTGCACCAATGCGATCGTCGCGATCCGCGAAGTCGACGGCGCGCGGATGCTCGATCTGCCGGCGCCGCTCGCCGTCGGCGCCGATTATGGCTTGACGACAGCGAAAGACGCGTCGCCCGCGGCCACGCGCTTCGTCGAGTTCGTGATGTCGCCGAATGGGCAGGCCATCCTGGCGCGCCACGGATTCGCACACGTCGACCGGCGCTGAGCCAGATCATGGTCAGGACCCTCCGGGTCCCTCTCCTGCTTGCCGTTGTCGCGCTGCTCGTCCAGGCGAGCGCCGTCGCGCAAAGCACGCCGAGGCAGGCGAGCACGCTGCGCGTCGAAGGCAACGTCGAGAACCATCTGACTTTGACCGTCGCCGATCTTCGTCGCCTCCCCGTCCGGCAGGTCGAGGATGTCCGTCGGGTCAGGGTGGGCGGCGTGCCGGCGAAAGACGGTGCGGCGACTCGCCGCTACGCCGGCGTGTTGCTCCGCGACGTGCTCGCCGCGGCGAAACCCGCGGAGAAAGAGCGGCACGACCTGCGCCGGAGCATCGTCGTCGCCACCGCGTCCGACGGCTATCAAGCCGTCTTTTCCTGGGCGGAGCTCTTTCTCTCGCCCATCGGCGAAGGCGCAATCGTCGTCTTCGAGCGCGACGGGGCGCCTCTCGCTGAGAGTGAAGGCCCTCTGGCAATCGTGTCGCTGGGGGACACCCAGCCGGGCCCCCGCCACGTGAAGTGGCTCGAGCGTATCGAGATCCGCCGCGTCGCCGATTGGAAAGCGGTCCGACGACTATAATCGCCAGTGCGATGCGGACGTCGGGAGCGACGTGCCGCGAGTCGCTCGAATATGTCGAACGGGCCATGTCGTCGAAACGCTCGAAGCCTGAAGTCCGCTTCCGCCTGCGCATCACCAAGGGCGAGGCGATCGCCATCGGTCCGGGCAAGACCGACCTGCTCGAAGCGATCGCGAAGACCGGCTCGCTCACCTCCGCAGCAAAGTCGCTCGGGATGTCGTATCGCCGCGCATGGCTCCTGGTCGACACGATGAACCAGTGCTTTCGCGAGCCCGTCGTGAAGACCGCTTCGGGCGGCGCGCGCGGCGGCAGCACCGTGCTCACCGAAGTCGGGATGGAAGTCGTCAGGCGCTATCGTCACGCGGAGGCGGCGGCGCGAAGCGGGGGGAAGCGCGATACCGATGCGATTCTCGGGTTGCTGCGGTGATCCTCCGGCGGCGCTGAGCGCGAAAGTCGCGGCCTCGCACAATTTCACAGTCTTCCTGGAAACCACCATGCCCTTCATCGAGCCCGTAACGCTCGCAGGCCGCCACGTCAGGATCGAGCCGCTCGCGCGCGAGCACGAATCCGGGATCCGGGCGGCTGCCGCGGACGGCGAGCTCTGGCGGCTCTGGTACACGAGCGTCCCTTCGCCGGAGAAGACCGGCGAGTGGTTCGACGCCGCGCTCGACGTGCGCACGCGCCTCGGCGGCATGCCATTCGCGATACGCGAGAGCGCGACCGGCGACGTCGTCGGATCGACGCGCTACTTCAACGTCGACGCGGCGAACCGGCGGCTCGAGATCGGCCACACGTGGTACGCGAAGCGCGTGCAGCGCACCGCGGTCAACACCGAGTGCAAGCTGCTCTTGCTCACGCACGCGTTCGAGGCGCTCGGCTGCATCGCGGTGGAGTTCCGGACGCACTTCTTCAACTTCGCGTCGCGCGAGGCGATCGCGCGGATCGGCGCGAAGCAGGACGGCATCCTGCGCAACCACCAGGTGATGCCGGACGGGACGCTGCGCGACACCGTCGTGTTCAGCATCATCGCGCCCGAGTGGCCGACGGTCAAACGGCACCTCGCGTTCCGTCTCGACCGGCCGTGCTGATCGGCTTCTTCCTGCATCTTAAAGCAGCGCGCCTGCCGGTGTCGACGCGCGAGTTCCTGACGCTGCTCGAAGCGCTCGAAGCGCGCGTCGTCTCGCTCTCGCTCGACGACTTCTACCATCTCGCGCGCGCAACGCTCGTCAAGGACGAAGCGCAGTACGACCGTTACGACCTCGCGTTCGCGACGTATTTCCGCAACGTCGATGCGCTGTTCGACATCCGCGCGGAGATACCGGAGGAATGGTTGCGCAAGGAATTCGAGCGCTTGCTCTCGGCCGAGGACAAGGCGAAGGTCGAGGCGCTCGGCGGCTGGGACAAGCTGATGGAAACCTTCAAGAAGCGCCTCGAAGAGCAGAAGGGCCGGCACGCGGGCGGCAACAAGTGGATCGGCACCGGCGGCACGAGCCCGTTCGGCGCGTACGGCTACAACCCGGAGGGCATTCGCGCAGGCCAGCTCGGCAGCGGCAACCGCAGCGCTGTCAAGGTGTGGGACGAGCGGAGCTTCCGCAATCTCGACGGCGACGTCGAGCTCAACACGCGCAACATCAAGGTCGCGCTGCGAAAGCTGCGCCGATTCGCGCGCGAGGGCATCCCCGAGGAGCTCGACATGGACGGCACGATCGCCGGCACGGCGCGCAACGCCGGTTATCTCGACCTCCATCTGGTTCCCGAGCGCCGCAACCGCGTGAAGGTGCTGCTGTTCCTCGACGTCGGTGGCTCGATGGACCCGCACATTTCCGTCTGCGAGGAGCTCTTCTCGGCGACGCGGACCGAGTTCCGTCATCTCGAGCACTTCTACTTCCACAACTGCGTCTACGATTACGTGTGGCGCGACAACGCGCGACGGCGCTTCGATCGCATCCCGACGTGGGACATCCTGCACAAGTACGGACCCGACTGGAAGGTGATCTTCGTCGGCGACGCGGCGATGAGCCCGTACGAGCTCGTGCAGGCCGGCGGTTCCGTCGAGTACGCGAACGAGGAGCCCGGCGCGCTGTGGCTGAAGCGCATCGCCGGGCACTTCCGGCGCGTCATCTGGTGGAATCCCGAGCCGCCGCGCGCGTGGGAATACACGCGATCGACGCAGATCGTGCTGCAGGCGATCGGCCCGAAGATGTATCCGCTGACGCTCGACGGCATCGCGAGCGGCATTGACGCGCTTCGGCACTGAGCGGATCCGCGGATCACGCTCCCGTCTAGCGCAACGCGGCAACGACCGCGTCGCCCATCTCGTTCGTCCCGACTCTGCGCATCCCTGTCTGGAAAATGTCGGCGGTGCGGTAGCCTTCGCGCAACACCGCGCCGACTGCGCGGTGGATCCGGTCGGCGCGCCCGGCATCGCCGAACGAATGGCGGAGCATCATCGCGACCGACAGGATCGCGGCCAGCGGATTGGCGATGTTCCTGCCTGCGATGTCCGGCGCCGTCCCGTGGACCGGTTCGTAGAGCCCGAGCCGACCCGTCCCGAGCGAGGCCGAAGGCAGCATGCCGATGGAGCCGGTCAGCATCGCCGCGGCGTCCGACAGGATGTCGCCGAAGATGTTGCCCGCCACCATGACGTCGAACTGCTTCGGCGCGCGAATCAGCATCATCGCGGCCGCGTCGACGTACATGTGCGTGAGCGCGACGTCGGGGTACTCCGTGCCGACTCGCGTCACCACTTCGCGCCACAACTGCGAGGCTTCGAGCACGTTGGCCTTGTCGACCGAGCAGACCTTGCGCGAGCGCGCCTGCGCCGTGCGGAAGGCGACGTGCGCGATGCGCTCGATCTCCGGCTCGGAGTAGCGGATGGTGTTCACGCCTTCGCGCTCTCCGCGCGCGTTGACGATGATCCCGCGCGGCTCGCCGTAGTACGCGTCCCCGTTCAGCTCGCGCAGGATCACGATGTCGAGTCCGTCGACCACCTCGGGCTTGAGCGTCGACGCGCCGACGAGCTCCGGGAACATGAACGCCGGGACGAAAGTTCGCGAAGAGCGTCAGCGCGCGGCGCAAGCGCAGCAGGCCGCTTCCGGGCCGCTCGTCGAACGGCAGCGTTTCCTCGCCCGGACCTCCGGCGGCGCCGAATAGGATCGCGTCCGCCTCGCGAGCGAGCGCGAGCGTCGCTTCGGGCAGCGGATCGCCGGCGGCGTCGATGCCCGCGGCACCGATCGGCGCCTCGGTCAATTCGAGGGCGACGCCTGTTCCCACGACCGCGCGCAGCACCTTCACGGCCTGCGCCGTCACTTCGGGCCGATCCCGTCGCCGGGCAACACCAGAATCTTCATCCGAATCTCCGCTCGAACTCCGTGATGTGGTCGACCTGCGTCAGCGTGTAGTCGAGCTCGTCGAGGCCTTGCAGCAGGCAATGCCGCGAGTAGGCGTCGATGGCGAACGCGTGAACGCTGCCGTCGGGCAGCGTGACGGTCTGCGCATCGAGATCGACGTCGATCGTGATCCCCGGCCTCTGCCAGCAACGCCGTCAACGCTTCGCCGACGACAGCCGCGGGCAGAACGACCGGCAGCAGGCCGTTCTTGAGCGCGTTGGACTGGAAGATGTCGCCGAAGCTCGGCGCGATCACCGCACGGATCCCGAAGTCGTAGAGCGCCCAGACGGCGTGCTCGCGCGAGGATCCGCAGCCGAAGTTGCGCTCGGCGACGACGATGCGCGCGTCGCGATACGCGGGCTGATTCAGCAGGAAGCCGGGATCCTCCGAGCCGTCGCGCCGATAGCGCAGATCGCGGAACAGGTACTGGCCGAAATCGTCCGAGCGCAGCTTCTGCAGATATCGCGCAGGGATGATCTGGTCGGTGTCGAGGTTGGGCTGCGCGATGGGCAGCGCGACGGCGCGCAGGCGCTCGAACGGCTTCATCGCGGGCACTCTCAACGTCGACAAGTCGCCGCACGTCGGTCAGCCGGCCGGTCACCGCCGCCGCCGCGGCCATCGCCGGACTGAGCAGGTGCGTGCGCGCACCCGGACCCTGGCGTCCGACGAAATTGCGGTTCGACGTCGACGCGCAGCGCTCGCCGGGATGCGACGATGTCGCCGTTCGTGCCGAGGCACATCGAGCAGCCCGGGTGCCGCCACTGGAACCCGGCTTCGATGAACAGCGCGGTCGAGTCCTTCCGCTTCGGCCTGCGCCTTCACGACGCCCGAGCCCGGGAACGACCCACGCCTCGACGCCGGATGCGACCCTGCGGCCCGCCGCGACCGCCGCCGCGCTGCGCAGGTCCTCGATGCGTCCGTTGGTGCACGAGCCGACGAACACGCGATCGACGCGCGACGTCGGTCAGCGGCGTGCCCGGCTGCAGGCCCATGTACGCCAGCGCGCGCTCGATCGCGTCGCGCCGCTCCGCGTTGGGCGCATCGGCCGGGTCGGGCACGCGGCCGGTGATCGGCGACGCATCCTCGGGGCTCGTGCCCCAGGTGACCATCGGCTCGATGTCCGCGGCGTCGAGCGCAGACTTCGCGATCGAACGCCGCGCCGGGATCGGAGGGCAGCGCGCGCCAGCGCGCGAGCGCGCCGTCCCATTCGCGGCCTGCTGGCGCGTAGGGGCGGCCGGCCAGGTACTCGAACGTCGTGTCGTCCGGGCGCGATCATGCCCGCGCGCGCGCCGGCTTCGATCGACATGTTGCAGACCGTGAGCCGGCCTTCCATCGACAGGCGCCGTGATCGCCGAGCCCGCGTACTCGATGACGTGGCCCGCGGCGCCCGCGGCGCCGATCCGCGCGATGATCGCGAGCATGACGTCCTTGGCGCAAACGCCTGGGCCGAGCCGGCCGTCGACCGTGATCCGCATCGTCTTCGGCCGGCGCTGCCACAGCGACTGCGTCGCGAGCACGTGGGTCACTTCCGTCGCGCCGATGCCGAACGCGAGTGCGCCGAGCGCGCCGTGCGTCGACGTGTGGCTGTCGCCGCACACGATGAGCATGCCCGGCAAGCTGAGGCCCTGCTCGGGCCCGACGACGTGCACGATGCCCTGACGCGGATCGTCGAGGCCGAACGAAGTGATGCCGGCGGCGGCGCTGTCCGTCGTCAGCGCCTGCGCCATCGCGCGCTTCTCCGGATCGACGATCGTCGCGTCAGTCGCGGCTGGCGGTGGGAACGTAGTGGTCGGGCGTGCCGAACGTGCGGTGCGGCGCGCGCAGCTTCAGGCCGCGGCGCCGCAGCATCTCGAACGCCACGCGCGGAGACGTCGTGGATGAAGTGCCGGTCGACGTAGAGCAGCACCTGCCCGTCGTCGCGCGCGAGGATCTGGTGGCGCGACCAGATCTTCGCGAACATCGTCTCCGGCATGCGCAGCGTCGCCGGCGCTCATCGCGTTGCGCGGCGAATCAATCGACGGCCTTCGCGCCCGGAAATCCGCACGATCTCGCCGTAGCGCTTGATCTCCGACTCCATGAACCGGCCGAACTCCTCCGGCGTGCCGCTGCCCGGTTCGGCGCGCGAGCTTGGCGAGCCGGGCGCGCACGTCGTCGGTCTTGCAGGATCGCGTTGATCTCGGCGTTGAGCTTCGCGACGATTTCCTTGGGCGTGCCCGCCGGCGCCGCGACGCCGTAGTAGGTCGAGCGTGTAGACGCCCTTGATGCCCAGCTCGTCGAGCGTCGGCACGTTCGGCAGCTCGGGGTTGCGCTTCGGCGCCGCCACGGCGAGCGCCTTCAGCCGCCCGGCTGTCACGAACGGCAGGCACGTCGGCGGGTCGAGCATGTAGTCGACCTGGCCGGCGACCAATCCCTGCTCGGCTGGCGACGTTCCCTTGTACGGAATGTGGACCGTGTCGATCTTCGTCGCGGTGTTGAACATCACGCCGAAAAGATGCTGCGACGATCCGGCGCCGCCCGATCCGAAGTTGAGCTTGCCCGGGCTCGCCTTGGCGAGCGCGACGAGCTCCTGCGCGGTGTTCGCGGGCGAGCTCGCCGGGCACGACGAGGAAGCTCGGCACCGTATACACGAGCGCGATCGGCGCGAAGTCCTTGATCGGCTCGAATCCGAGCTTGCGTGTAGAGGTGCGGATTGACCGAATGCGGCGACGAGCGACGCCATGAGCAGCGTGTAGCCGTCGGGCTTCTCGTGCGCGGCAATCGCCGTGCCGATGTTGCCGGCCGCACCCGGACGGTTGTCGACGATGATCGGTTGGCCGAGCCGCTGCGCCAGCGGTTCGCTGATCATCCTCGCGGCCGTGTCGACGCCGCCCCCCGCGGGCCACGGCACGATCAGCTTGATCGGCCGTGTCGGCCACGCTTGTGCATGCGCGAGCCCGGCGCTCGCCGCGAAGATCGCGGGGAGGACGACGCGAGCAATCCACGCGGCGTGACGGACCCACCGACGCGCACGCGCGCGGCGTTCGCCGTCGACGATGCCATCGAATCCGAAGTTCATTTTCGATCCCTCCTGTGTCGGCAGATGTGGCGTCGCGCCGGTATCCGGTCTGCGACGTCGATCCACGATCGTAGACCAGCCGGGTTGATGCGCAAGCACAATTAGCGCATAGTGCTTTTGATAAAAACTCATATCACGGCATGCTGCGCCGATTGCCTCCCCTCAACGCCGTGCGCGCATTCGACGCCGTCGCCCGCAACGGCAGCGTCACCGGCGCCGCGCGCGAGCTGTGCGTCACTCAAGGCGCCGTCAGCCGGCACGTCACCGCGCTCGAAAGCTGGCTCGGCGCCACGCTTTTCACTCGCGCGCAGCGCGGCGTCACGCTCACCGCGAAGGGGTCCGCGTACTTCCGGACGATCAACGGGGCGCTCGACCAGATCGACTTCGCGACGCGGCAGGTGCAGACGAGTCCCGACGGGCAACCTGCTGCGGCTGAAGCTTCCGCCGACGTTCGCGATCCGCTGGCTCGTGCCGCGCCTCGCCGCGCTTCCACGCGCTGCATCCGCGCATCGACGTGCAGATCACGACCTCGCACGAGCCCGCCGATTTCGATCGGGAGGACGTCGACGCGTGCATCCATTCGGAGCGCGACACGCCGGCGGGGCCCGGCTTTCGCCTGCTGTTCGGCGAGGTGCTGCTGCCCGTCTGCAGTCCCCGGCTCCTGCAGCGCAAGCCGAAGCTGCGCGAGCCCCGCGACCTCGCGCGGCACCAGCTGCTCTGCTCGATGAATCGCCCGCGCGACTGGCCGACGTGGCTCGCTGCGGCGGGCGTCCCCGAGATCGACGGCAACGGCGGCCTCAAGTTCGAGAACGCCGCGCTTGCGTATCAAGCGGCTATCGACGAGCTCGGCGTGATGATTGCGCAGCGCGCGCTGGTCGACGACGATCTCGCATCGGGCCGACTGGTCGCTCCGATTCCCCTTTCCGTGCCGACGGCGGGCGCCTATTACCTCGCCTACCCGCCGAACCGCCAGCGGTCGGCGAACGTGACAGCCTTCGAGGACTGGATCGTGACCGCCGCGCAGGCCGTGCGCGGCTAAAGCGCGTTTGCGCGGGGAAACGCTACGCGTCGAAGCCCAGCGCGCGCAGTTTTTCCCGCATCTCCCCGTCGTCGAGAAGCTCGCGAAACATCCGCACGGCGGGACGCGCGAGGCGAGCGGTGGGCACCGCGAAATCGAATCGTTCCGGTTGCAGCGCGATGAAGCCGAGGCCGTACTGCTCGGCGACGGTGTTGATCGCGATGCCCCAATCGGCTCGCCCTTGCTGCACGGCGGCGGCGACCGCGTTGTGCGACTTCACCTGCACCGGGTAACCGGCAGGGCGGCGCACGCCCAATAGCGCATCGACGACGATGCGCGTGCCGCTTCCGATGTTTCGGTTGACCATCGCGCACTCGGGGTCGGCGAGCGCCGCAGCGAGCGCTGCCTCGACGCCTTTGCCCGCGAAGCGCGCGTCGTCGCGGCGGTGGACGATGCCCTGCATGCGGCCATAGCCGGCGAGCAACGTCAGGCTCTCGGTCATCAGGTGGCGGTTGTACACGCCGGTCGCGGCGTCCATCAGATGGATTCCGGCGATGTCGCATTCGCCGCGCTTCGCCGCAGCGAGTCCGCCCATGCTGCCCACGTACAGCGTCTTCGCGCGGAAGCCACGGCGCAGGAGCTCGCCGACGAGAAGGTCGAGCCCGACGCAATGGCTGCCGATGATCACGAGATCGGCGGGCTCGAGCCTCTGCCCGAGCAGCTGGACGGAGACCGTCGAGCCCGCGTCGACGATCTCGGTGTGCTGGTCGATCGTGATGAAGCCGTCGGCGCCGCTGAATGCCGTGACCGATCCCGAGCCCTTGCCCATCGGATACGCTGCGAGTCCGGCGTGACCGCGGACGAGCCCCACCAGCAGATACTCGGTGCGCCCGCGCTCGGAGTTCACGCGCATGGGGAGCAGCGCCGATACCGTCTGCCGGCGATCGCGCGGCACGCCGGCATACGCGCGGATCACCGGCGCAACGAACTCGTGAAACGTGAAGATGGCCGACGTCGGGAACCCGGGCAGAATCACGACGGGCTTGCCGGAGGTCACCGCGAGGCAGATCGGTTTCCCCGGCTTGAGCGCGACGCCGTGCGCGACGATGCCGGGGTCGCGCAGCTCGCTCACCACGCGGTACGAGAGATCGCCGGCGCCCTTGGACGTTCCGCCGGAGAGCACGACGAGATCGCATCGCAGCGCGCGCGCGAGCGCCTCCGAGAGTGCCTCGTCGTTGTCTGGAACGATCCCGAGCTGCACCGGCTCGCCGCCGAGCTCTTCGACTGCGGCGCCGATGATCGGCGCGTTCGAATCGTAGATGGTGCCGGGCCGAAGCGCCGCGCCCGGTGCGACGATCTCGTTCCCGGTCGACAGGATCGCGACGCGCGGCCTGCGATAGACGGGCACGTCTGCAATCCCGACTGCCGCGAGCACGCCGATCTCGCGCGAGGTCAGCATCTGCCCGGCGCGAAGCACGGTTTCCCCCTTGGCGATGTCGGTGCCGGCATAGCTGACGTTCTCGCCCGGAACGGCGGCGCGCGCGACTTCGAGATGCCGGCCGTCGGCGCTCACGTCGGTGTGCTCGACCATCACGACGGCGTCGGCGCCGCGCGGCACCATGCCTCCGGTCGCGATCGTCGTCGCGTGCGACGCGGCGACCGGCTGCTGCGGAGCGATCCCCGGCGAGAGCACTTCGTCGTTGAGCTCCAGTGCCCGCGCCGATTCTTCCATCGCACCGCGCGTGTCGGCAGCCTGCACGGCGAAGCCGTCGACATTCGATCGATCGAATCCCGGGACGTCGACGGTGGCGCGAATGTCCTCGGCGAGTATCCGGCCGAGCGCTGCGCCGAGCGGCACGTTCTGCCGCCCGAGGGGCTCGAGCTTCAGATGCTGCTGAAAGCGCGCCGTTGCCTCGTCGCGAGTGACGACGTTGAGGAACTGCGTCTGCCGGGGATTCTGCGGCATTTGATCGAGGCGTCGCCGGGCGTACGGCCCGCTACTCGTACAGGTAGACGGTGACCGTCGCGCCGGGGCCGTAGCCTTCACTCTCGGCGGGAACGATGACGAACCCGTCGGCGCGCGTGGTCGACGAAAGGATCGAAGCGCCGCTCAGCGCGAGCGGCTCGACCTCGCCGTCGGCCAATCGAACGCGGCAGTAGTCGACCCGTCCGATTGCGGAAGCGATCTTGCGCGCGATCACGCCCTGCTGCATGCGGTGCGGCCAATCGGCGCGCCGCCCGCCGCGCAGACGGATGGCTCGCCCGGCGAAGAAATCGTACGCGCAAAGACACGACACGGGATTTCCCGGGAGCAGGAACACGAGCGCATCGCCGATCGCGCCTACGCCCGCAGGGCTCGAAGGCCGCATCGCGACGCCGTGGATCGCGAGCGTGCCGGCCTCGGCGAGGAGCCGCGGTGCGTGATCTTCGCTCCCGACGCTCGAGCCGCCGGAAACGAGGATCACGTCGGCGCCGGGCGCGATCAGCGCTTCGCGTATTCGCGCAGGGTCGTCGCCGAGACGATGGTGCGCCTCGACGACGCCGCCGTCGCGCGCGACGAGGCCGCGCAGCATCGCGGAATTGGCGTCGTAGATCTGGTGCTCGCCTTTCGGCGTGCCCGGACTCACCACTTCGTTGCCGGTGACGATGATTCGCACGCGCGGTTGCGCAACGACTGCGATTTCCGCGATGCCGAGCGACGCAAGCAAGCCGAGGTCCTGCGGCCGCAACGATCGACCCGGCTCCAGCACGGCGGCGCCCGCCCGGATGTCCTCGCCGCGGCGGCCGATGTGCTTGCCGGGGGACACTGCGAGCGTGATCTCGACTTGTCCCGATGCCTCGCGCGCGTATTCGGCCGGCACCACGGCATCGGCGCCCGCGGGCAGCGCTGCGCCGGTCATGATGCGCACGGCGCTCGCAGGCGGCACCGCGCCGTCGAACGGGCGGCCGGGCAACGCCTGTCCGAGAACCGCGAATGCCAGCAGGTTGTAATCGGACGCGCCCGACGTCTCGTCGCCATGCAACGCATAGCCGTCCATCGCGGCGCGATCGAACGCGGGGACGTCGATCGTCGCGATCACTCGCTCTGCGAGCACGCGGCCCGAAGCGCGATCCAGCGGAACGCGCGTGGGTCCGAGGCGATGCGCGTGCTCGTCGATCCACCGCACGACGGCGCCGACTTCCGCGCGCTGGCTGAATCCATGCATCCTCACGTCTTCGAGCGGGCGAGCGTCGGCGGACATCGATCGCGATTATAGGCCGAATGGCTCGCATCGATCTCTCGCGAGCTCGTCGAGCGGGAATACCGAGCGCACATCACGCTGCGCCGCGCCACCTGCGCGCTGGCGATGGCAGCTCGGTTGGAAAGCGAGGCGGCAGCGGCGCGCCT
>CAVUOC010000008.1:0-32039 GCA_963742965.1 uncultured beta proteobacterium
TGCATCGACCGGTTGAATCTGCAGCCGGAAGCAGTCGTTGTCAACGACGGCTCACAACCCGAAGCCGCGGTAGCGGTTTTTAAAGAGCGGACGTCCAACGAGTAAGGTAACCCGCGGCCGTGGCGCGGGCGATTCAACCGAGGCTTCCGTGACAGGATCTGTATCGCCTGCCTGATCCGCAGGGGCATGGCGCGTGCGCGTGGGCCGATTGTCGCCGGTCACCGGCCACTCGGTGCCTGGAAGTGCAGGTTCCGGCGGCTCCTTCTCCATGGCGTACGCGTAATGGCGATGCACGAAAAGGGCGTTGCCATGGGTAGGGGATGTCTGCATCAGCGGCGCGAAACCCATGAAAAGGAACTCCGGAAGCAACGCGCTTTGAACGTCCTCGAGCGGCCGCGCACCCTGATAGATCTCTTCCTTGCTGCACTCCGTGTAGATCAACTTGATGCAACAACGAAGCTCGTCGGGTAGCGTGGAGAGAATCCTGAACTCGGCCCCCTGCACATCCAGGAACAGCATGTCGGGGATCCGTAGCGAGTGCTTCTCGATGACCGCACGAAGGGAATGCGCCTGCACCTCCATGACGGCGGCTTCGTGCACCCGGGGAAAAACCCGTGTATGTGCTCCCATGCGCAAAAGGGAGCTGGACTCGCCGTTGTTGTCCGCCACGTGAAAAGGAGCACGTTCATCGCGGTCGGATATGGCGTACTGAAATACCTCTACCGCGGGATTGCCGGCCACGATGGCTCGCAATTGCGCGGCGACATCCGGGAGAGGCTCGAACAGATAGACCTTCTCGAGAAGGGGGAACAGCCGAAAGAGCAGCTTCTTCTCCTGGAAGAGGTGGGCGCCGACGATGTAAAGCGTCCGGACCTCGTTGACAATCGGTCTGCCAAACAGCTCGAGAAGGAGGTCGTCACACGTGTTGACAGGGCGCCCGTCGGCCCACAACGGCTTCGGATTCATCCACTCCGATGGCTCGGTTCGTCGCCTGGCCACCAGGTCATTGCCGGGGGCATAGTACTTTTCGACGGTCCGGCCGAGATCCTCGCCGAAGCCGTCGTTCCTCCCCGATGACGATATGCCACCGCTGGCGAATTTCGCGATGACCTTGTCGACATATATCAAGTCGGCGCAGGCGGCACAACGAATGTTGTACTCCCAGTCGGATGTAACAAAATACTTGTGCTTGAAGTACCCGATACGCCGCACAAGGTGGGCCGGATAGAGAATGGCCTGGTGGCAAATGTTCTTGTGGAACAACTTTTGGAGATCGAATTCCCCGTCGTACACCGTGCCGTTGCCTGTCCACGATCCCTCACCGACGACAAACACGTTGCCGTAAACGGGGCCATCCTTTTCCAGGTAACCCTCTTCATAGAGCTCGCTGAAGATGGCGTCGGTGCACAGCACGTCGTCGGCACCGAGAAAATAGATCCAGTCACCGGTAGCACAGTCGATGCCCCGATTCATCGCCTCGTAAGGACCTCGATCCGGACGGGACTGGACCCGAATGCGCGGAAATCGCTCCTGGCAAATCGCCACGATCGCCAGGGTCGCGTCAGTCGAGCCGCCATCGATGATCCAGTGTTCCAGCTGGTCGTAGGTCTGATTCGCGACACTCAGGATGGCACTTTCGATGGTAGCCGCGGCATTCAGCGTGGGCGTAATCACGGAAATTCTTGGTTTGGTCACGGCGCGGCTCGTTCAGCCCGGACCGGCCTCTGCATCCCGCCCGCCTGCCGGTTCCCATCGAAATCCGGCCGCTTCGATCCCCGCGACGAGATCGGCAAGCGCGGCCTCCGCCGCGGCGATCTCGCCGCGCACGCCGAGCTCGAGCCGGCGGCCGCCTTCGGGCAACATCGTCGGCAGGCTGAAGAGCTTGAGCTGCGGATACCGCGCGACGCACTCGTTCATCAGCGGCAGCAGCTGGCCTTCGCCGGCGCCGAACACGATGATCGAGCGCTCGCCTCGGCCGGGCGCGCGGAGATCGGGATAGCGCGTCGCGAGCACCCACTCGAGCATCGGCCACGCCATCTGCGGAAATCCCGGAAAGAAGTGGTGATCGCCGACCGAGAACGACGCGACGCGATTGACGGGATTCGGAATGATCGTCGCGCCCTGCGGGAACTCCGCCATCAGCACGCGGTGCGGGTAGGCCGCTTCGCCGAACTGCGCTTCGAGCGACGCAACGGCCTCGGGATGGCGCGCGAGCGGCACGCCGAGCGCCGCGGCCGCGGCCTGCCGCGTGTGATCGTCGGGCGTCGCGCCGACGCCGCCGAAACTGAACACGATGTCGCCGCGCGCGAGCGTGTCGCGGAGCGCGCGCGTGAGCGCTTCGCGATCGTCGCCTTCGTAGCGCGCCCAGGCAGGAGCGAGCCCGCGCTCGGCGAGTGTCGCGACGACGTGCGCGAAGTGCCGGTCCTCGCGCTTGCCGGAAAGGATCTCGTCTCCGATGACGAGCACGCCGATGCGCGTTGTCGATGGGTCGGCCATGACGCGGTTGCGTACGGCGCGCACTCCGGCTCGAGGGCGAGCGCTCGGCCGGGCTGGCGCTCAGGGTGTGACGGGCTCGGGTTCCTTCTCGGCGAACGACGCCATCACGCTTCCGAACGCGCGATCGATCAGCGGCTCCGCCTCGACGAGCCGCGCACGATCCTCGCGGAAGCGAACCGCGAGCTCCTCGGCGTTCATCGACAGCGCCTTGAGGCCTTGCCGATTGGTGAACAGGTACGTGCCGCGCAACGGGCTGATCCAGGCGAGCTTCGCGAATGCGAGCTGGCCGTCGTCGGCCTCGAATTCGATCCACGCGCCGCGCTCGAGGCTCTGCGCGATCTCGAGGAACTGATCGTCGACGACTTCCGGCTCCTCCTCGACCGGGGCCGGCTCGGCCTGCGTCATCGCCGCGGCGAGCTCTTCGGCCTTCGCCGCCTTTTCCTCGTCGCCGACGGCGTGCGCCTGCTCCGCCACGGCCTTCGCCTGCTCGACGACGGAGGCGGTCGCGAGCGCAGCCGTGCCGATGTTCGGCTTCACCGACGCCGCGTGCGCCTCGACGAGGTTCGACATGAACCGCTCGCGCTCCTCGCTCGCCGTCGCGATGTCGAGAAGCGCAGCGGAGAGCCGCTTCAGCAGCGAGGGAAGCAGCGCGACCAGGTGCTTGCGGTCGTCCTTGGTCCGCTTCGGCTGCACGCTCCACACGAGGTCTTCGAGCATCGCGATGCTCTGCTCCCACGTGTCGCTCTCCTCGCCGTGCCTCAGGTAGACGTCCTCGAGCGTGGGCGTCCATTGCTGGCGGAGGAACGTCGCGAGGAAATTCGGCACCGGATACATCTGGATGCGCCGCTCGATCTCGGCCTTCGCGACCGCGCTCGCCATCTCCTTGCGGTCGGTCTGGTTGATCTCCTCGGCCGTCGACTGGATGTTCGCTTCGGCGACCTTCTCTTCTTCGGCGAGGAACTTCTCGAGCTTTTCGCGCGCCTCGTCGAATATCGCGAGGTTGTCGGTGAACCCGTCGAGGATCCGGTGAACGATCGCGTCGATGTGGCTGTACAGCGGATCGTCGGTCCCCATCGCCGGCGACCAGCCGCGCCCGGCGTCGGCGAGCGCGTTGACGAGAAGCCGCGACGGATGATTCTTCTTGGCGAAGAACGCGCCGTCGAGCATCGCCGCCTTGAGCACCGGGATCTGCAGGCGCGCGAGCAGCGCCTTGATGCCATCGGGCAAGTCCTTCGTCTCGAAGATGAAATCGAACAGCATCGCGACGAGCTCGATCGTCATCGACTCGAGCTGGTTCGCCTTCTTGCCGAGCGAGGATTCCTGAAGGTCGCGCAGCACGTTGTGCCGGCCCTCCGGGATCCCGGAGAACTGGACGTACGTGCCGGCGCCGAGATCGAAATCCGATTCGCCCGCCTGCAGCCGCGCGAGGCCTTCGCCGAGCATCGGCGTCGCGATGATCGGCGCGCCGGGAACGTATCCCGACGGCGTGGGCGCGAGCGGACCCCTCGGGATGTACCTTGCGCCCGATTCGAGCGAGATTGCGGGGAACTCCTGGCTGCCGTCGGCCATCGTGCGTCCGGGCTGCGCCGGCATCCGGCCGCATCCCGCCGGCATCACGGCGCCGGGCGGCATCTGCGGCGGCACCGGCGGACCGCCGAAGCGCTTCTGGAACAGCGCCATCACGTCGATTTCCGCCGACGACGAGCCCTCGTCACCCTCGGCATCGGCTCCCGCGGCATGATGATCGCGGGCGTGCGCGCCGCCGCGGCGGAGCGGCGCAATCCTGCGCGCGCCTGCCGGCATCACGTGCAGGTTCTGCAGATGCTTGTTGAGATCGGAATAGATGCTGTTGATCTCGGCGAGCGAGGCCTGATTGAGCTCCTTCAGGATCGCGTACTTGACGCGGTGCTCGGCCTTGACCGTCTGCAAGGACTCGGCAAATGCCGCGATGATCGCCGCCGGCGCGAACGGATTGGCGCTCGTCTCGATGTCGGGGTCGCCCAGCAGGTGGCCGATCCCGCGGTTCAAGAGCTGCAGCTCGTCGTGGCACAGATTCTCGACGACGCGCGTGATGTTGCCGATGACGACCGATTCGTCCATCGCCTGCGTGTCGATCAGCGACAGGTTGTCGACGTCGAGCTTCGCGAAGTCGGTCTTCGCGACGCTCTTCCCGGCGATGCGATCGTCGATCTGCGTCCGCAGCCGCCGCTCGAATTCGGCCATCAGCCCGGTGCGGCCCGTCTGCAGCGCATCGCGCGCTTCCAGGCTCGCGACCTGCTCCTCGCGCACGTCGGTGCGGCTCGCGCGCTCCATCAGCATTTCGCCGACGCGCTCGAGCGTCGCGTTGAACGTGAGCAGCAGACGATGGATCGCGATATCCCGGCAGTCGCCGAGAATCTTCTGCATATCGCGAGGGATGGGCCGCCGGGCCGTCGATTCGGTCGTCAGGGCGTTCAGCGCTGTTGGCGCGGTTGTCGAGTTATCCGTCGAAGCTCAAGGGTACGGACCCGCAGCTCTCGCGGGGAGAGACCCTCCGCCGGCAACGTTCCCCTGTGCGATGCGCGAGAACGAGCGAACTTACTGTAACACGGTGGCAATCGGCGCCACAACGCGCCCGGGGAGCCGGTCATCCGCGGGAGAGCTCCGCCCAGGCCTTCTCCAGCCGCCGATAGGAGACCGGGAACGGGGTTTTCAACTCCTGCGCGAAGAGGGAAACCTGAAGCTCCTCGAGCAGCCAGCGAAACTGCTCGAGCCCCGGCTCGACGCGCCCTGCCTTGCGGTTGCGCTCGACGCGCTCGCGGTAGCGTTCCCACCACCCGGCGACCGTCGCCGCGTGTCGCGCATCGCGGCTCGGATTCTCGCCGAACTTGGCGAGGCGGCGATCGAGCGCCGCAAGGTAGCGCGGAACCTCGCTGAGCTGTGCCCAGGGTGTCGCGGCGAAGAATCCCGGATACACGAGAGCGTCGCGGCGGGCGCCGCACCTCCGCTGCCACGCGCGACGCGGATTGCGGCAGCGAGGCGAGCCGCTGCGTCAATTGCTGGTGCCGCGCGGCGATCGACCCGAGCAGTCGGAACGCACCCTCCGCGACCGCCGGCAGACGCGCTCGCGCTCTGCGCACTTGCTCCGAAAATGCGTTCTCTGTTCGCGGCAGCGGATCGTCGCCGACGAACGCGCGATCGCAGATCGCCGCCAGGACGTCGGCAAGAAGCCCCGTCGACGCCATCGTGGTCTTCAGCTGCAACGCAGCCTGGGCGAACCCCGCCCCACCCTTCTCGTGCCGGGCGACGTGGTCCTTCAAGGCGATCGCGATGAGACGGACCACCCCTGCGCGCATCGCTGCCTCTGCGGACGCCCGCGTATCGAGAAGGGCGATCGATACGCTGTCGCCGTCGTCGACGAGCGCCGGATAGCCGGTGACGCGCTGACCGCTCCCGACCGTCGCCAGCGTCTCCGGGAGCGTGCCGAAATCCCATGACTTGAGCCCGTGGCGCTCGAGAGCGGGTTTCACTCCGGCGAACGACAGCTGCGCGGCCTCGCCAAGCTCCGCGCGCAGTGCCGCGAGATCGCGACCCGACGCGAGCTCGCGACCGGACGCGTCGATCACGCGGATCTCCATGTTCAGATGCGCCGGCAGGGCCGTGCCGTCCCAGAGCTCCGGCGCCACAGGATCGTCAAGGCGTTTGCGCAGCCAGCGGGAGAGCGCGTCGGCCAGCAAGCCTTCGCCGTAACGCTCCGACTCGAGAAACGCGGTGACCGCGTCGGGCAGGGGATGCAGCCGATTGCGCATCTGCTTGGGGAGCGCTTTCAGCAGCAACGTCACTTTCTCGCGGATCATCCCGGGGACCAGCCAGGAGAGCCGCCCGGCGTCGATCTGATTGAGCAGCGCGAGCGGCACGGTGAGCGTGAGGCCGTCGTTGGGTTGTCCCGGCGCGAAGCGGTAGCGAAGCGGCAATGCGTTTCCGGCGAGCGCAAGCGTTTCCGGAAAGAGCGCTTCGGTCACGTCGAGCGCAGCGTGGCGCATCAACGCCTCGCGCGTGAGATGGAGCGCGCGCGGATCGTCGCGCTCCGCTTCCTCTCGCCAGCGCTCGAAGGTGACGAGCGAATGAACGCCCGCGGGAACGCGCCGCTCGTAGAAAGCGGCGATCGCCTCGTCGTCGACCAGCACGTCCTGACGCCTTGCCTTGTGCTCGAGCTGCGCGACTTCGGTCACGAGCTTCCGGTTGTG
Organism: uncultured beta proteobacterium; assembly: GCA_963742965.1. Lineage (GTDB taxonomy): Bacteria > Pseudomonadota > Gammaproteobacteria > Burkholderiales > Casimicrobiaceae > CAIWHR01. The sequence continues at coordinate 6,723 of CAVUOC010000008.1, forward strand.
CGCGACGAAGGACCCTTTCGTCGCGAGCTCGCCCGGCACCAGCGCTTCGCGAATGAAGACCTGCCGCGCCGTCGCCGGATCGATGCGCCCGAACGAGACGCGCCGCCGCGCGACGAGCGTGATCCCGTAGAGCTGCACCCGCTCGCTCGCGACGACCTCGCCGCGGTCGGGGTCCCAGTGCGGCTCGAAATAGTCGCGCGTCACGCGGTCGCCGGCCATCCTTTCGATCCATTCGGGCTCGAGCGCGCCCGCGCAGCGCGCGTAGAGTCGCGAAGTTTCGACGAGCTCCGCGGCGAGCACCCATTTCGGGCGCTTTTTCGCAAGGCCGGACCCCGGGTGCAAGTGGAATCGGATGCCGCGCGCGCCCTGGTATCCCTCGCCCTCGCCTTCCTTCACGCCGATGTTGCCCAGGAGCCCGGCGAGGAGCGCCTGGTGGAGCGCCTGGTATTTCGCGGCGTCGATCGTCGCGGGCAACGCGTCGCGCCACTGCCAGCCGAGCTCGGCGATCTCGGCGGCGAGCTGCGCGCGCACGTCGCGCCATTCGCGCAAGCGCAGGTACGAGACGAACTGCGCGCGGCACGCATCGACCAGCTTGCGGTGCGAGAGCTTCTCGGCGAGCTTCGCTTCGAAGAATTCCCACAACGCGAGCAGCGACACGAAATCCGAGCGCTCGTCGCGAAAGACGAGGTGCGCCTGGTCGGCCGCCTGCTGCTTCGCGAGCGGACGCTCGCGCGGGTCCGGCACCGACAGCGCGGCGGCGACGACGAGCACTTCGGCGACGCAACCCTGCTCGCGCGCCGCGACGATCATTCTCGCGACGCGCGGATCGACGGGGAGCCGCGCGAGCTCGGCGCCCAGCGCGGTGAGCCCGCGCGCGGCGTCGACGGCGCCGAGCTCCTGCAGCAGCTGATAGCCATCGGCGATCGCGCGCGGTTGCGGCGGCTCGACGAAAGGAAAGCCCGCGACGTCGCCGAGGCCGAGCGCGGCCATCCGCAGGATCACCGCTGCGAGCGAGCTCCGCAGGATCTCCGGATCCGTGTACTGCGGACGTGCGGCGAACTCCTCGGCGCCGTAGAGGCGCACGCAGATTCCCTCGGCGACGCGGCCGCAGCGCCCGGCCCGCTGGTTCGCCGCGGCCTGCGAGATCGGCTCGATCTGCAGCAGCGTCGTCTTGTTGCGAAGCGAGTAGCGCTTGATCCGCGCGAGGCCGCTGTCGATCACGTAGCGGATACCCGGCACCGTCAGCGACGTCTCCGCGACGTTGGTCGCGAGCACGATGCGCCGTCCCGCCGACGGCGCGAACACGCGCTGCTGCTCCGGCACCGAGAGCCGCGCATAGAGCGGCAGGATCTCGACGCTCCCCGCATACGGACGGCGCGCGAGCCCTCGGCGCAGCAGCTCCGCGGTCTCGCGGATCTCGCGCTCGCCCGGGAGAAACACGAGGATGTCTCCCGGCGCCTTGCGCCAGAGCTCCTCGGCCGTGTCGACGATCGCATCCTCGAGCGCTTCCTCGTCGTCGTCGGTCCCTTCATCGGCACCCGCGAGAGGCCGATAACGGATCTCGATCGGATACATCCGGCCGGAGACCTCGATCACCGGCGCCGGCTCGCCGCCTGCGGCGAAGTGCCGCGCGAAGCGCTCGGCGTCGAGCGTCGCCGACGTGACGATCACCTTGAGGTCGGGGCGCCGCACGAGCAGCTGCTTCAGATAGCCCAGCAGGAAATCGATGTTGAGGCTGCGCTCGTGCGCCTCGTCGACGATCAGCGTGTCGTACGCGGAGAGGAGCGGATCGCCCTGGGTCTCCGCGAGCAGGATGCCGTCGGTCATCAGCTTGACGAACGCGTCGGGCTTCGTGCGGTCCGTGAAGCGGACCTTGTAACCGACGACGCCGCCGACCTCGGCGCCGAGCTCCTGCGCGATCCGCGCCGCGACGCTGCGTGCCGCGATCCGCCGCGGCTGCGTGTGACCGATCAATCCGCGCTCGCCGCGCCCGGCGGCGATGCAGATCTTCGGAAGCTGCGTCGTCTTGCCGGACCCCGTCTCGCCGCAGACGATGACGACCTGGTTCTCGTCGATCGCGCGCGCGATCTCGGCCGCGCGCTGCGCAACCGGCAGCTCCGGCGGGTAGGCGATGACCGGCCGGCTCGCGGCTCGGGCCTGCCGCTTCGCGATCGAGCGCGCGAGCGTCGCGTCGATCCTCTCCCATTCCGCGGCAGGCGCGCGCGCGCGACGCGCTCGCTCGATGCGAGCCTCGAGCGGGATCGCGTCGGCGACCATCGCCAAAGGAAGCTGTGCGGCGAGGCGCGAGGCGGGCGACGGCGAGGTCATTGCGGGGGAGATGCTGGAAGGCGAATTGCCCGGCGCGAAGCCTGCGGGCCACCGGGCGGCGCGGATTCTACCCCGCCCAATGCCGGCGGCGTTATCATCGCCGCGACCGGCAGCGACAGGCCGGCACAAGGTCCGGAGTGACCCCGACACGAGGAGGCCGCATGTTCCGATCCGTCCGAGCTGCACCGCTCGTCGCCGTGCTGGCGGCGGCGATCAAGTAGACGCGCCCAGCGTCCGGGAGGAGCCGATGAGCGACATTCTGATCATGGGCGGCGTCGTACGGCGCGCTCCTTGCGGCGAAGCTGCTGCTCGCGGGGCACGACGTAAAGCTCGTCTGCCTGCCCGCCGAGGCGGAGCTCATCAACGCGGAAGGCATCCGGGTCCGCATGCCGATCAGGGATCGGGACGAGCTTGCGGAGATCGATTCGCGCGAGCTGGCGGGAACGCTGACCGCGGACGTGCCGCAGGCGGCTCGTCCCGAAGGCCGCGATCTCGTCGTGCTCGCGATGCAGGAGCCCCAATACCGCTCGCCGGGGGTGCGCGAGCTGCTCGAAGCCGTGGCGAGGTCGCGCATCCGTTGCATGTCGATCATGAACATGCCGCCGCTGCCCTTTCTCGCCCGCCTGCGCGAGATCGACCTGGGCGCCTGCAGGACGTGCTACACCGACGCGACGGTGTGGGATGCGTTCGACCCCTCGACGATGACGCTGTGCAGCCCCGATCCGCAGGCCTTCCGCCCGCCCGGCGCGCCGAGCAATGTGCTGCAGGTGCGGCTCGCGACGAACTTCAAGGCGGCGCGATTCGCGTCCGAAGCCGATACCGCGTTCCTGCGCGGGCTCCAAGCGGACATCGAGGCGGCGCGCCTCGACACGGACGGCGAGCGCATCGACGTCCCCGTGAAGCTCAAGGTGCACGAGTCCGTCTACGTCCCGCTCGCCAAGTGGGCGATGCTGATCGCGGGCAACTACCGCTGCATACAGGACGACGCGATGCGCTCGATCGAGGACGCGGTCCACTCCGATCTCGGCGCGACTCGCGCCGTCTACGAATGGGTCGTGAAAGTGTGCGTCGCGCTGGGCGCGGCGCCGAGCGACATGGTCCCGTTCGAGAAGTACGCAAGCGCGGCGCTCGCGTTGGGCAGCCCCTCGTCCGCGGCACGCGCGCTGTTTGGCGGCGCCCCGTACGTCGAGCGCGTCGATCGCCTCGTGCAGGCGGTCGCCGCGCAAAGAGGGATGCGGCTCGCCGCGCTCGACGCGATCGTCGCGCGCGTCGACGCGCGGCTGGCGGCGAATCGCCGGTCAGCCTGATTCGCGCCGGTCGACGTCCGGTTTCGCGTGCACCGAAACGCGTGCGGGCCGATCCGGCACTGCGCGGCTAATCGGCAGCGCCAACGGGCTCGGGCTCGGCCTCCGGCGGCGGGCCCCTCGAGTCGATATAGCGGATGGCCGCCCACCCCATCGCGAGGGCGACCGCCGCGTAAACCGCGAACGCGATCCAGCCTGCTGTCGTGGCGTCGAGCGCTGCGTCCTCGGCGCCGCTCGAGGAGCGCGGCGGCGACGACGTAGCCGGGCACGGTTCTCGCATCGAAGCGCAGCACGCCGTAGACCACCGCCGCGGCGATCGCGCCGGCGACGAGCCCGCCGGCGATCACCGTGCCGAGCTCGCGGCTGCCTTTCGCTGCAACGAGTCCGGCGATCAGCGCGGCGACGACGGCAACGGCAAGCCACGCGCGCCGCGTCCAGCTTGCAGTCACCCGATCGAGAATGTGCAGCACGAACAGCGCAACGCCGATCGACGAAAGGACTCCGATTCCGTGCAGCGCGGCCGCTGCCCACGGCCAGGCCGCCGCCTCGAACGGCAGCGACGGCCACAGCGGCGCCTCGGGCGGAACGAGCCGCTCGGCGAGCGCCCCTGCGCCGGCAACGGCGAGCGCTGCCGCGGCGCCGCCGGCCCACGCCGGGAAGCGCCCCGCAAGCGGCGTCCTCGGGCGCATCCGCGCGGCCCACACGCCGACGCCCGTCGCAAGCGCGACGACCAGCGCGCCGAGCGCCGCCGCAAGCAGGAGCCCGGACACGAGCAGGAGCACCTGCCAGGCAACCGGTTCCGTTGTCCTGAGCCTGATCGCGAACGTCGGCCACATCACGGCGATTCCCGCGGCGGCCGCGGCGAACGTGATCGCGAGCACGAGCGCGGCGGCGCGGTTGTCGCACTGGCCGTGCATCCACGCTCGCACCGCGACGCCGAGCGCCGCGATCGCCGCGAGAGCGAACAGCAGCGCCGCGGCGATCCCCGCATTTCCGCTGCGGCCTTCGCGCTCGCGCTCGGTGCGCAGCCACGACTCGGGCACGTGCACGTAGCGGCCCGCGCCGACGACCTCGTCGCCCGCGATCGCGATGCTCATCCGCGCTTCGCCGTCCTTGCCGACGTCGACGCCCGGGTCCGCGAACGTGAACGACCAGTCGGTGCGCGCCGGCCGGTCCCTCTGCTCGGCGGCGACCCGCTTCATCGCCGCGGGATCGACGCCGAAGCGCGCCGCGAGCGCGCGCTCCGCGATCGCGCGCGCCTCGTCGTTCGCGAGCCGGGCGCCGGGACGCGCCTCGGGCAAGGCATGCCGGACCTGTCGCGCGTTGCCGCCGGGCTCGATCGTGACCCGCCACTCTTCGGCGCGCGCCGCAACGTCGCCGTCGAACATCGCGTAGCGGACTTCCCACAGCGGCGGTGCGAGGTACGATCCCGACGAGCGCGCGATACCGCGTCCGGGCCCGCTTCGCGCCAGACGAACGTGTGCTGCGACCGTTGCGGCATCGTCGGTCGCGAGGCGCACCGTCGACATTCGCCGCCATTCGGGGCCGAGCGTCACGCCGCGCGCGTGCAAGCGCGGCATCGGCCGCGGACTCCGCGCGTTGCCGATCGATGGCGAGCGCCGGCACGTCGCTGTGCATCGGCGTGAACGCAGCCCACGCGACGAGCCCTGCGAGCCCCAGCGCGGGCAGCGATCGCTGGACCCAGGCGACGCCGCGCGAAGCGACCGGGCGAAGGATCGGGATGTCCTTGTGCGCGACGGCGGGCGCCGTCGCCCACGCGCCGTTGCGCAGCGAATCCGGCAACTCCCGCCACGCGCCGGCGCGCGCGCGCCGCCACAGAACGATCGCGAGCGGCACCAGCGCCGCGACGACCACCAGCGCGCGCTGCACCCACGCGAGCGGCGCGTCGACGAGATAGAGCGGTATCGAGAACAGCGAGAGATCGAACAGCCCGTGCAGCAGGATCGTCGGCAGCAAGCCGAAGCGCAGGAAGATCGCCGCCCACATCATCGCCGGCACGATGAGCTCGACGAGCCGCGAATACGGACGGGAAGCCCGGGTAGTTCGCGTGCGCGGCGCCGAAGACCACGGCCTGCAGCACGAACGCGACGCCGATGCCGACGCTGCGGTGCCCGAAGCGCGCGCCGATCAGCGCGCCGAGCGCGAGCGGCACCGCGCGGAACAGGCATTCCTCCATGAAGCCGGCCTGCAGCGACACGGCGATCGGCATCAGCGCCGGCATCGCGTACGAGAGGATGTTCGGATCGGTCAGCACTTCGGAGGGTTGCCACCATCCGAGCCAGCGATTGGTCGCGTAGTAGAACGCCGCGACGAGCGCGAGCTCGATCGGCACGAACAGGTAGCCGCCGAGCGTGCGTCCCAGGATCGAGCGCGTCGGCGCCGCGTCTTTCGACCAGACGTGCCAGAGCTGCGGGTGCGCGGGAAATGCCCGGCGCGTGAGGCTCTCCGCCGTCATGAACACGAGCGCGTAGCCGAGCCCGCCGCCCACGGCGACGGCGAACGCCGCGCCGGCCTGCCGCAACCAGAACGTCGTCGTCGATTGCGCGGTGTCGAAGCCGAACCATGCGGCGGGAGCGGCCGAGAGCGTCACCGCGGCGAGCAGGCCGCCGACGACGAGCCCTGCCCGCAACGCCGGCTTCACGACGAGCCAGTGCTTGCGCGCGAGCCACAGCGCGCCGATCACGCAGCCGCCGAGCCCGTAGAGCAATCCCGCGGCTGACGGACGCGAATCCGGCGATCGCGTCGTTCGCGCTGCGCAGCTCGCGGAACCGGCGCTCGAACGACTCCGGGATGTAGACGTACGGCGCGATCTCGGTGAGCTCGTCGCCGGTGACGCCGAGGCGCATCCGGATGCGCGCGTCGCCGAGCTTCTCGGCGCGCTCGTAGACGAACACGTGATCGACGCGCCCGCTCGCCCGCGTCTGCTGCGATTGCTCGAGCAGCTTGTACGGAGCGAGATCGACGCTCCACTCGCGGCTCGCGCCCTCCTCGGCGAGCGCGCGCGCAGCCGCGGCGTCGAGCGCCTTCGTCGCCTCGTCGCGCACGTAGGTTTCCGGCACGCGCCGGCCGAAGCCGTTCGAGCCGCCGTCGGGCTTGAAGCGGATGACGACTTCGCTCACCTCGCCGGGCTTGAAGATCCGGACGTCCCACCAATACGGCGCGTAGAGGTCGCCCTTCACCAGCTCCGCGAACGCCGCCTTGCCGCCGCCTTCGAGCTCGACGTAGTTCTGCGCGTCGCCGTCGTGCGAGAAGCGCACGGCGCTGCGCGCGCCCTCGGGGGCGAGCTTGCGCTTCGCCGCGAGCTCCTCGGCCTGCGCGAGCGCCTCGCCGCGCGACATCGTGACGTCGAGGTTGACGATCGGGATCGCGAGCGGAAAGAGCCGCCACGCGACGCCGAGCGCGACCAACGCGAGCGCCGCGTAGGCGATCCAGAACGCCGGCCGTCGCGTCACGGCCGCAACCCGATCACGCCGCGCGCGGCAAGATCGGCGATCGCGTCTTCGGGCAGCGCGAGCCGATCGCGCAAGACCTCCGCCGTGTGCTCGCCCAGGAGCGGCGGCGGCCGCTCGAAGTCGAGCGCCGTCGACGAAAGGCGGATCGGCGACGCAACCTGCGGAACCTTGCCGGCGAGCGGGTGCGCGAGCTCGATGCGCATGCGGCGCGCGTTGACTTGCGGATCGGCAAACACCTGGTCGAGCTTGTTGATCGGGCCGCACGGAACGCCGAGCGGCTCGAGCGCGTCGAGCCACGCGCGCTGCGTGCGGCTGCGCATCTCGTCGGCGATCAACGGGACGAGCACGTCGCGGTTGCGCACGCGGTCGGCGTTCTTCGCGTATCGCGGATCGGCCGCCCACTCCGGCTTGCCGAGGACGCCGCAGAACTTCGCGAACTGGCTGTCGTTGCCCACCGCGATGATCACGTGGCCGTCCGCGCACGCGAACACCTGATACGGGACGATGTTCGGATGCGCGTTGCCCGCGCGCCCGGGCGCCTTGCCCGTGACCAGATAATTGAGGTTCATCACCGACATCATCGCGACCGACGAATCGAACAGGCACGCGTCGACCCACTGCCCCTCGCCGGTGCGGTCGCGGTGCGCGAGCGCGGCCTGGATCGCGACCGTCGCGTACATCCCCGTGATGAGGTCCGTGATCGCGACCCCCGCCTTCTGCGGTCCGCCGCCCGGCAGGTCGTCGCGCTCGCCGGTGACGCTCATGAAGCCGCACATGCCCTGGATCACGAAGTCGTAGCCGGCGCGATCGGCGTACGGTCCGTCCTGCCCGAACCCGGTGATCGACGCGTAGACGAGCCGCGGGTTCACCGCCGCCACGCTCGCGTAGTCGAGCCCGTACTTCGCGAGACCGCCGACCTTGAAGTTCTCGACGAGCACGTCGGCCTGCCGCGCGAGGTCGATCGACGATTCGCTGCCCGTCGGGATGCGTGAAGTCGACGGCGACCGAAAGCTTGCCGCGATTGCAGCACAGGTAATACGCGGCTTCGCTCGTGTCCCGGCCCGCGGCGTCCTTCAGGTAAGGCGGACCCCACGCCCGCGTGTCGTCGCCGCTGCCGGGCCGCTCGATCTTGATGACGGTCGCGCCGAGGTCGGCGAAGATCTGCGTGCACCACGGCCCCGCCAGCACGCGCGAGAGGTCGAGGATGGTGAGGTGGCGCGAGCGGGCCGGACCCGCGCGGGCTCACGATTTCAGTGCCACGAGGACCTCGTCGAGCATCTTCTTCGCGTCGCCGAAGAGCATGCGGTTGTTGTCCTTGTAGAAGAGCGGATTGTCGACGCCCGCGTAGCCCGGACGCCATGCTGCGCTTCATGACGATCGACGTCTTCGCCTTCCACACCTCGAGCACCGGCATGCCCGCGATCGGGCTGGTCGGGTCTTCCTGCGCCGCCGGGTTGACGATGTCGTTGGCGCCGATGACCATCGCGACGTCGGTGTCCGGGAAGTCCTCGTTGATCTCGTCCATCTCGAACACGATGTCGTAGGGCACCTTGGCTTCGGCGAGCAGCACGTTCATGTGGCCGGGCATGCGGCCGGCGACCGGGTGGATGCCGAAGCGCACGTTGATGCCCTTCTCGCGCAGCGTCTTGGTGATCTCGTAGACCGTGTGCTGCGCCTGCGCGACCGCCATCCCGTAGCCCGGCACGATGATCACGCTCTTCGCTTCGCGCAGCAGCTCCGCGGTCTCCGGCGGCGGTGATCGGGATCACCTCGCCCGCGGGCTGCGCGCGCCCCGGCCGCGGCGCGGCGCGCCGCCGTCGGTGCCGAAGCCGCCGGCGATCACGCTGATGAAGTTGCGGTTCATCGCCCGGCACATGATGTACGAGAGGATCGCGCCGGAGGAGCCGACCAGCGCGCCGATGACGATCAGCAGGTCGTTCGAGAGCATGAAGCCGGTCGCCGCCGCCGCCCAGCCCGAGTAGCTGTTGAGCATCGAGACCACGACCGGCATGTCGGCGCCGCCGATGGCCATCACCATGTGCACGCCGAAGAGGAGCGCGATGACGGTCATGACGATCATCGGCGTCATCGCCTCGGCCACGCCGTGCGCGTTGACGAACGCGTAGCCGAAGTAGATGACGACGAGGAGCCCGGCGAGGTTGAGCCAGTGCCGCCCCGGCAGCAGCACGGGCTTGCCGGTGATCCTGCGCGGAGAGCTTGCCGAACGCGATCACCGAGCCCGAGAACGTCACCGCGCCGATCAGCACGCCGAGGTACATCTCGATCTCGTGGATCGTCTGCTCGGCGGGCGTCATGCCGACCGACACCGCCGGATCGATGAAGTTGGCGTAGCCGACGAGCATCGCGGCGAGGCCCACGAGGCTGTGCATCAGCGCCACGAGCTCGGGCATCTGCGTCATCTTGCACGATGCGCGCCGCGTAGAGGCCGATCGCACGCGCCGACCACCATCGCGGCGAGGATGTACGGCAGTCCCGCAGGTCGTCACCTGCGGGCCGAAGACGGTGGCGAGCACGGCGATCGCCATGCCGATCATGCCGTACAGGTTGCCGCGCCGCGACGTCTCCGGGTTGGACAGCCCGCCGAGGCACAGGATGAAGAGGATCGTGGCCCCGATGTAGGCGACCGTCGAGAGGCTGGATGTCATGTTCTCTTCTTCCTTATTTGCGGAACATCTGCAGCATGCGCTGCGTGACCGCGAAGCCGCCGAACATGTTGATCGTCGCGAGCGCGATGCCGCCGACCGCCAGCCAGCGTATCCACTCGTTCGGCCGCGAGAGGTCGGCGGAGATCTTCGTCAGGTCCGGCGCGATCTGCACCAGCGCGCCGATGGCGATGATGCTGCTGACCGCGTTGGTCACGCTCATCAGCGGCGTGTGCAGCGCGGGCGTCACGTTCCAGACCACCATGTAGCCGACGAAGCAGGCGAGCACGAACACGGTGAAGTGGCCGAGGAAGCTCGCCGGCGCGAAGCGGCCGACGAGCAGGAACAGGAGCGCGCCGACGCCGAACAGCACGGCGGTCTTCGTCGCCGCCATCGGGCCGCTGCGGCTCGCCGTGGCCCTTCGGCTTGGGCGGCATCGGCGACCGGCTTCGCGGCGGGCGCGGCCGGCGCGGCGGAGAGCTTCGGCGGCGGCGGCGGCCAGGTGACCTCGCCCTTCTTGATCACCGTCGTGCCGCGCAGGACCTCGTCCTCCATGTCGACGTTGACGACATCGCCGTCGATGCTCTTCGTCTTGCTCATGTCCTCCATCAGGCGGAAGAGGTTGGTCGCGTAGAGCGTCGACGCCTGCTTCGCGAGGCGGCTCGGCAGGTCCTTGTAGCCGATGATGGTGACGCCGTGCTTGACGACGACCTCGCCCGGCTCGGTGCAGCTCGCAGTTGCCGCCCTGCTCGGCCGCCATGTCGACGATGACGCTGCCCGGCTTCATCGACTTGCACCATCTCCGCGGTGATCAGCTTGGGCGCGGGCTTGCCCGGAATGAGCGCGGTCGTGATGATGATGTCGACTTCCTTCGCCTGCTTCGCGAACACCTCGCGCTGCGCCTTCTGGAAGCCCTCGCTCATCACCTTGGCGTAGCCGCCGACGCCGCTGCCTTCCTCCACGTAGTCGACCGGCACGAACTCGCCGCCCAGCGACTTGATCTGGTCGGCGACTTCCGGCCGCGTGTCGTTGGCGCGCACGATCGCGCCCAGGCCCGACGCGGCGCCGATCGCCGCGAGGCCCGCGACGCCGGCGCCGATGACGAACACCTTGGCCGGCGGCACCTTGCCCGCCGCGGTGATCTGGCCGGTGAAGAAGCGGCCGAACTCGTGCGCCGCCTCGATGACCGCGCGGTAGCCGCCGATGTTGGCCATCGACGAGAGCGCGTCGAGCTTCTGCGCGCGCGAGATGCGCGGCACGCTGTCCATCGCGAGCACGGTCGCCTTCCGCGCGGCGAGCTCTCTGCAGCAGCTCGGGGTTCTGCGCCGGCCAGATGAAGCTCACGAGCGTGCCGCCCTCGCGCAGCAGCGCGACTTCGTCGCTGCTCGGGCGCGCGCACCTTGAAGACGATGTCGGCGCTCGCCCACAACTGCGCCGCGGTCGGCGACGATCTCCGCGCCGGCGGCGCGGTAGGCGTCGTCGCTGATCTGCGCGGCGTCGCCCGCCCCCGCTTCGACGGCGACGCGGAAGCCCAGCTTGATCAGCTTCTCGACGACCTCGGGCACGGTGGCGACCCGCTTCTCGCCCGGGAAGGTCTCTCGCGGGACTCCGATCAGCAATGACATTTCGTTCTCCCTTGCGTCGACGTGCAGCCGCTTCTTTGCGATATTCGGCCGTCTGCTTCGGCCCGTCAGATCTGCGCGGCGATCGCCTTGCCGACCTCCGCGGTCGTCGCCTTGCCGCCGATGTCCGGCGTGCGCGGCGCCGACGGGTCGGCGAGGACGCGCTCGATCGCGGCGACGATGGCCGCCGCGGCGTCGCGGTGGCCGAGGTGATCGAGCATCAGCGCGCCCGACCAGATCTGCCCGATCGGATTGGCGATGCCCTTGCCGGCGATGTCGGGCGCCGAGCCGTGCACCGGCTCGAACAGCGACGGATACGCGCGCTCGGGATTGATGTTGCCCGACGGCGCGATGCCGATCGTCCCGCACACCGCGGGCCCGAGATCGGACAGGATGTCGCCGAAGAGATTCGACGCCGACGACGACGTCGAAGCGCTCCGGCCGCAGGACGAAGTGCGCGACCAGGATGTCGATGTGGAACTGGTCGGTGCGGATTTCCGGGTGGCGGCCGGCCATCGCGCGAAAGCGCTCGTCCCAGTACGGCATCGTGATCGCGATGCCGTTCGACTTCGTCGCCGACGTGACGTGCCGCGCCTTGCGCGTGCGCGGCGAGATCGAACGCGAACTGCAGGATGCGGTCGACCCCCTTGCGCGAGAACACGGATTCCTGGAACACGATCTCGCGCTCGGTCCCCTCGAACATCCGCCCGCCGACCGACGAATACTCGCCCTCGGTGTTCTCGCGGACGACGACGAAATCGATGTCGCCGGGCTTGCGGTTCGCGAGCGGGCTCGGGATCCCGGGCATCAGCCTGCACGGCCGCAGGTTCACGTACTGGTCGAAGCGGCGGCGGAACTGGATCAGCGATCCCCACAGCGAGACGTGGTCCGGGACGATCGCCGGCCAGCCCACCGCGCCGTAGAAGATCGCGTCGTGCGGCGACAGCGTCTCGAACCAGTCCTCCGGCATCATCCGCCCGTGCTTCGCGTAGTAGTCGCAGTTCCAGTCGAACTCGCGCCATTCGATCGGGATCGCGAACTTGCGCGCCGCGGCCTCGAGCGCGCGCAATCCTTCGGGGACGACTTCCTTGCCGATGCCGTCGCCAGGCATGACGGCGATGCGATGCGGGGTCATTGAGCCTCCAGGGAGGGCGTCATTCTAGGTCATGCCGGCGGAGCGACAAAATCGACGGTGCGATCTCCGGGCGAGGCGGCACGCGAAATCGCGAGGCTCGCCTGCGCGTGCGCGGGTCGTAACCGTGCTCGAACGCATCATCCGTTCGCACGATGGCAGCCCTTTCGTTGCTTGCTTATATTGAAGCCGTCGCGCCTCGATCGCGAAATGAGTGGACGAACCGCCGCAGGCAATCGGGAATGTGTACATGCACCGCAACGTCTACCTCGCCACGCTCTTGCTGCTGCAGATCGCGCTGATCGGCTGCGTCGCGCCGCCGCTCGCCCGGATGCTCCCGCTCGTCACCGCGCCGGGTCTCGCGCCCGGCGGTTGGCCGGCAATGCTTCAACTCCTGGCGACGGCGGCAACGATCGCCGGAACGTCGGTCGCGCTTGCATTTCCCGTCATCGCGCTGGCGCGCCACCGGCGCAGCGGCCCGCAGCGCTTTCTCGGCCTGCCCGATTGGGCGACCGTGCTCGCCTCGTTCGGGATCGCCGCGCTCGCTGCAGGATCGCCGCGCTTGCGCTCGTGTCGGCGCTGCCGGCCGATGCGCGGATGACCGCGGTGCTCGTCGCGCGACCCGTCGTTGCCGGGGGTGTCGCGCTGGCTGCGGCCGGCGTGCTTTGCGCAGAGCTGCTGCGGCGAAGCGTGGCGCCGGCGCGCGAAAGCGCCGATCGAAGGCGCGGCAAGCCCGGGGCGCGTCGAAGTCACGCACCCGCCGGAGCTGCGCACGCACGTCGCACGACCGGAACTCGTACACGCTCTGCGGGAGGGCCATCGATGAACGCGCACAGCTATTGGGTCGGCGTCGCCTCGAAGGATCACGTCGACAGCGCGCTCGCGGGCGGCTTCACGCAGCTGAACCACGGCAAAGCTGCGCCGCTCGAGCGCATGCGCGCGGGCGATGGCTTCGTGTTCTATTCGCCGCGCACCGCCTACCCCGATGGCGAGCCGTTGCAGGCGTTCACGGCGATCGGGCGAGTTCGCACCGGAACCGTTTACCAGCAGACACTGGACGCCGAGTTTCGCCCTTTCCGCGTCGACGTCGACTATCTGCTTTCGCAACCGGCGCCGATCAAGCCGCTGATCGCGCAGCTTTCGTTCATCCGCAGCAAGACGCACTGGGGCGCGGCGTTCCGCTTCGGGATGCTCCGGATCCCCGAGGCCGATTTCGCGCTGATCGCGGCGGCAATGCGCTGCGAGCTCGCGATCGCGCAGCCGCAGGACAGCCTTCTCGCGACTGCGCGCTGACCGATGTCGTGTAGACTGCCTTTCGCCCACGCGCGCGGGCGCCGGACGGGGCAGTCGCATTGCCATCTCTTCATTCGCTGTTGGTCGTTTACGGCTGGTTCGTCGGTTTCGGCGCGCTCGCGGCGATCGTCCTCTGGGCGGTCGTGTGGATACGGATCGATCGCGCTACGCGCGGCGTCCCGACCTTGCGTGCCGGCGAGAAGCTCGCGGCCGCCGATCCGCCCAACGGGCGCGTCTGCGTCGTCGTGCCGGCGCACAACGAGTCGCGCGTCATTGTCGAACTCGTGCGGTCGTTGCGCGCCGAAACGTATCCGGACATGCAAGTCGTGCTGGCGCTCGACCGGTGCACCGACGACACCGCACCGCTCGCACGCGCCCAGATCGGTAGCGATCGGCGCTTCGAGATCGTCGAGATCGACGCCTGTCCGCCAGAATGGGTCGGCAAAGTCCACGCGCTGCACGCGGGCGTAACGCGCTCGCGCGGCGCGGCCGGTGCCGACTTCCTGCTCTTCGCCGATGCCGACACCTCGTTCGCGCCCGGTTGCATCGCCGCATCGCTGGCGCTGATGCGCGAACGCAAGCTCGATCTGCTCAGCCTGCTCAGCACGCTCAGCTTCGACACCTGGTTCGAGCGCATCGTGCAGCCGGCCGCGACGCTCGAGCTCATGCGCCAGTATCCGCTGACCCTCGCGAACGCCGCCACCGACCGGCGCCCGTTCGCAAATGGCCAGTTCATGCTCTTCACGCACGCGGCGTACGAAGACGTCGGCGGGCACGAAGCGGTCAAATCGTCGCTGCTCGAGGATGTCGCCCTCGCGCGGCTCATCGACGCGCGGAAAAGGTTGGCCGGCGTGTTTTTCGCTGACGGGCTCTTTCATTGCAGCATGTACGGCGGATGGTCGCAGTTCCGGCGCGGCTGGAAGCGCATCTTCATGCAGGCCGCCGGGCGCAATGCGCGGTACCTGACGCTGTCGGCACACCGCACGCGCTGGCTCGGCACGCTCGTGCCGCTGTGGATGCTCGGCGCCGCTCCCGTCGGCATGTTGCTCGTTCCGAGCGAGCCGGTCATCGGATGGACGCTCGTCGCGCTCGGGTTGTCGGCAATCACGGTCTGGCTCGGCACGCTCGTGCGCATTACGCTGCTCGCCCGGGCGCCCCTGTGGATCGCGCCGCTGCACATCGCCGGCGCGTGGCTCGCGGCGCGCGTCCTCGACGAAGCGGCGAACGACGTTCGCTCGCGCAGGCCCACGCAATGGGGCGGGCGCGAGTACGACCTCGGCGTCTAGGCCTCCGATGCAGCGGTCCGCATCGAGCCCCGTGTCGCGCTGGCAGTGGTCGCGGATGGCGCAGCTCACGGCGGCCGAGCTCTATGCGGTTCTCGCCGCGCGCCAGCAGGTGTTCGCGGTCGAGCAGCATTGCGCGTTCCTCGACGCCGACGGGCACGATGCGCACGCGTGGCATCTTCTCGGATGGGCCGGCGATCGCGAAGCCGGGAGTCTCGCGGCGTATCTGCGCGTGCTCGACCCCGGCCGCAAGTTCGCCGAGCCGTCGATCGGCAGGGTGTTGACGCTTCAGCCGCACCGCGGCGTCGGTCTGGGTCGCGTGCTGATGGCGGAGGGCATCGCGCGCGCCGCGCGCGCGTGGCCTCGACAAGCGATCCGCATCGCCGCCCAGCAGCAGCTCGAGGCGTTCTACGCGAGCCTCGGCTTTCGGACGGCTTCGCTGCCGTACGACGAGGACGGCATCGCGCACATCGACATGCTGCTCGATGCGCAGCTCGGCGCCGTTTAGGATGCTCGGCGACGCGCTCATGCGCTATGATTCCCCCGTCCATTTTTGCCCCACATCGCGATGAAGCAGACCTTTCTCGATTTCGAGCAGCCGATCGCCGAGCTCCAGGCGAAGATCGACGAGCTGCGCTACGTCCACGAGGATTCCGCCGTCGACATCTCGGACGAGATCAATCGACTGCAAAGAAAGAGCCACCAGCTCACCAAGGACATCTACGGCAGGCTCACCGCGTGGCAGATCGCGATGGTCGCGCGCCACCCGCAGCGGCCCTATACGCTCGACTACATCAACGGACTGTTCAGCGAGTTCCGCGAGCTGCACGGCGACAGGAGCTACGCCGACGACGCGGCGATCGTCGGCGGCCTCGCGCGGTTCAATGGCAATCCGTGCATGGTGATCGGCCACCAGAAGGGCCGCGACACCAAGGAGAAGATCCACCGCAATTTCGGGATGCCGCGCGCCCGAGGGTTACCGCAAGGCGCTGCGTCTGATGAAGCTCGCCGAGAAGTTCGGCCTGCCGCTCTTCACCTTCATCGATACGCCGGGCGCGTATCCGGGGATCGGCGCGGAAGAGCGCGGCCAGTCGGAGGCGATCGGCCGCAACCTGTACGAGATGGCCGGGCTGCGCATTCCGATCGTCGTCACCGTCATCGGCGAAGGCGGCTCGGGCGGCGCGCTCGCGATCGCCATCGGCGACGCGACGCTGATGCTCCAGTACGCGACCTACTCGGTCATCTCGCCCGAAGGCTGCGCGTCGATCCTGTGGAAGTCCGCCGAGCAGGCTCCCGAGGCCGCCGAGACGCTGGGGATCACCGCGCCGC
The DNA here is from genome assembly GCA_963742965.1 of uncultured beta proteobacterium. Taxonomy (GTDB): domain Bacteria; phylum Pseudomonadota; class Gammaproteobacteria; order Burkholderiales; family Casimicrobiaceae; genus CAIWHR01. The sequence goes on from CAVUOC010000008.1 coordinate 23,150, forward strand.
GCCTGAAGCAGCTCGGGTTGATCGACAAGGTCGTCAACGAGCCCACCGGGGGCGCGCATCGCGATCCGGCGGCGATGATGGTCACGCTGAAAAAGGCGATGACCGACGCGCTGCGCGCGCTTCAGGACCAGACGCTCGACGCGCTGCTCGAAGCGCGCGAGGACAAGATCCTCGCCTATGGGAAATTCAAGGAGATCCCGGCCGGCTGATCCGGGAGCGGCGCCGGCGGTGACTGCGATCGGCTGCGCACGATGACAAACGTGGCCGGCGCCGGCGAAGCGCCGGTGCTCGAAGCCGTTCGCGCTGCGCTCGCCGCTATCGCCGCGGAGCCTGCGTCGGCGGGCGCGCCCTGCCGCATCGCCGTCGCGCTCTCCGGCGGGCGCGATTCGATCGCGCTCCTCGACGCCCTCGCGCGGGTCGCGCCGCGACATCGTATCGAGCTCTCGGCGCTGCACGTCCACCACGGCCTGTCCGCCAACGCCGACAGCTGGGCGGCATTCTGCTCGGCGGAATGCGCGAAGCGCGACGTTCCGCTCGTCGTGCATCGCGCGCGGGTCGAGCGCCGCGGAGGAACGAGCCTCGAAGCCACCGCGCGCGCGGCGCGCTACGCCGCGTTCGCCGCAGTCGACGCCGACTTCGTCGCGCTCGCGCACCACGCCGACGACCAGGCCGAAACGCTGCTGCTGCAGCTCTTGCGCGGCGCGGGGCCGCACGGCCTCGCGGCGATGCCGGCGCAGCGTGCCGCCCGATCCGGGCCGGCGCTGTTACGGCCGCTGCTCGCGCTTCCCCGCTCGGCGATCGATGCCTATGCGAAGGCGCGCGCGCTCGCCTGGGTCGACGACGAGTCGAACGCCGACATCGACGTCAAGCGCAACTTCATCCGCCACGAGATTGCCGCTCGCCTCGCCGCGGCGTTTCCGGGCTATCCGGCGACGCTCGCGCGGAGCGCCGCGCATCAGGCCGAAGCCGCGAAGTTGATCGACGAGCTGGCGGAGCAGGATGCGCAGGGCGCGATCATTGCCGACCCGATCGCGGGGCCAACGCTCGATCGGGCGGCGCTCGTCGCGCTCACGAGCCGCGCCCCGCACCGCGCGCGGAACCTGCTGCGGTGGTTTCTGCGGCAGCACCACTTGCGCCCGCCCTCGACCGCGCGCCTCGCGGCGATTCACGACCAGCTCGTGCGGGCGGCGCCCGACGCGCGCGTGCGGCTCGCCCATTCCGGCGCCGAGATCGGAATCCATCGCAACCGCATCGTCGTCCATCCGCCCGCCCTCGCCGCGTTCGAGATCCCGTGGCATGGCGAGCCGCGGCTCGCGCTTCCTCACGGCACGCTCGAGTTCGCCGCGGCGTCCGGCAGCAGCGCAGTGCCGCGCGCCGCGCTTCCCGATCACGGTGTCAGCGTGCGTTCCCGCTCGGGCGGCGAGCGTATTCAACTCGCGCCTGGGGGGTCGACGCGCGCGCTGAAGCGCATCCTGCAGGAGGCCGGGATGCCGCTCTGGCTGCGCGATTCGCTGCCACTCGTCTTCTGCGGCGAAGCGCTCGCCGCAGTGCCGGGGATCGGCATCGCAGTCGCATTCCACGCAGCCCCGGGCGCGCCCGGCTACGCCGTCAACTGGCGTCCCGCCGAACGGCGGAGTTGACCGGCGTCAAAGGCCGCGCGGCCGACCCGCGTACGCTTGCGTCGTGCGACCCGCCGATGCTTCGCGACGCCGATCCCGCATTGCCGAGGATCGCAGCGACGAATTGCCCGTGCGCGGCTGCCTTGCTCGGTTGACACCGGGGGTGGTTGCGGGCCTAATTTTGGCCATTCACGGGCGACAGGCTAGACGGCCGCACTCCACGGGCGATCTGTCCGGGTCGCCTCAATCGTCGAGGAGGGTGTTCATGAAAGTCGGTTTCGTACTCGCCGCCGTTGCTGCGGCGATGCTGTCGTTGACGGGCGTCGCGTCGGCGCAGCAGCCCATCGTGATCAAGTTCAGCCACGTCGTCGCGGTCGACACGCCGAAGGGCAAGGGCGCCGACTACTTCAAGAAGCTCGCCGAGGAGCGCACGAAGGGGCGCGTCAAGGTCGAGGTCTATCCGAACAGCTCGCTCTTCAAGGACGGCGAGGAGATGGAGGCGCTGCAGCTCGGGTCGGTGCAGATGCTCGCGCCGTCGCTCGCGAAGTTCGGTCCGCTCGGCGTGCGCGAGTTCGAGGTGTTCGATCTGCCGTACATCTTCGACAACTACGACGAGCTGCACAAGGTCACTTCGGGCCCGGTCGGCACGGGCCTGTTCAAGAAGCTCGAGTCGAAGGGCATCGTCGGGCTCGCTTACTGGGACAACGGCTTCAAGGTGATGAGCGCGAACAAGCCGATCCGCGTGCCCGCCGATTACAAGGGCCTCAAGATGCGCATTCAGTCGTCGAAGGTGCTGGGCGACGAGATGAAGGCGCTGGGCGCGATTCCGCAAGTGATGGCGTTCTCCGAGGTCTACCAGGCGCTGCAGACCGGGGTCGTCGACGGCACCGAGAACCCGCCGTCGAACTTCTACACGCAGAAGATGCAGGAAGTGCAGAAGTACCTGGCGCTCACCGAGCACGGGTATCTCGGCTACGCGGTCATCGTGAACAAGAAGTTCTGGGATGGTCTGCCGCCCGACGTGCGCACGACGCTCGAAGGCGCGATGAAGGACGCGACCAAATTTGCGAACGACATCGCGAAGAAGGAGAACGACGATGCGCTGGCCGCGGTCAAGGCATCCGGCAAGACCGAGATCCTGACGCTCACGCCCGAGCAGAAGGCGGCGATGAAGAAGGCGCTCGTCGTCGTGCACAAGGACAACGAGTCGCGCGTCGGCAAGGACACGATCGCCGAGGTCTACAAGGAAACCGGGTTCAAGCCGTAGCGCAGACGTAGCGCAGCGAGCGTCCCGGGCGCGGGGGGCGCGGGGGGAGGCAGCATGAAGTTCCTGGATCATCTCGAGGAGTGGCTGATCGCGTTCCTGATGGGCGCGGCGACGCTGCTGATCTTCGTCGCCGTCGTCCACCGTTATGCGGCCGGCATGCCGGTTCCCGTACGTGCAGGACGCGCTGCTCAAGATCGATCTGACCTGGGCGCAGGAGCTTTGCATCTACATGTTCGTGTGGATGGCGAAGTTCGGCGCCGCGTACGGTGTGCGCACCGGCATCCACGTCGGCGTCGACGTGATGATCAATCGTCTTCCCGGCAACACGCGCAAGGCCTACGTGCTGTTCGGGCTCCTGGCGGGCGCCACCTTCACGGCGATCGTCGGCACGCTCGGCGCCACCTTCGTATGGGATATCGCCCATACCGACTCGGTGTCGCCCGACCTCGAGCTGCCCAAGTGGATCGCTTACCTGTGCATTCCGCTCGGCTCGTACCTGATGTGCTTCCGCTTCCTGCAGGTTGCGTGGTCGTTCGCGCGCACCGGCGAGCTGCCGCACCATGATGTCGCGCATGTCGAGGGCATCGAGGCGGTGGAGGACATCAATCCGTACGCGCTGCCCGACAACCTCCATCCGGCCGACGTGGCCGGGGGAGGCCGCAAATGAGCGCCGCGCGGCCGCCCGAAGGCGCGCAATTGCGCTCTGCCTCGGGGGGCAGCGCAGCGGCCGAGTCGGCCAATGAGGCCGCAAGCGTGGGGGCACAACCATGAGCACGCTGGTCTCTCCCGTCCCCGCCGACGCTCCGCGCTGGCCGGCGCTCCTTCCGCCGGTAATGATCGCCATTCCGGTGGTGTTGAAGCTCGCTGGCGTCCCGATCGCGAATGCATGGATCATCTTCGCGCTGCTGTTCGGCCTGATGCTGACCGGGATGCCGATCTCGATCTCGCTCGGCCTCACCGTGCTCACGTACCTGTTCACGATGACGACGGTGCCGATCGAGTCGGTGGCGCTCAAGCTCTTCACGGGCATCGAGAAGTTCGAGATCATGGCGATCCCGTTCTTCATTCTCGCCGGAAACTTTCTCACGCATGGCGGCGTCGCGCGGAGGATGATCGCCTTCGCGTCGTCGATGGTCGGGCCATTGGGCCGGAGGCCTCGGGCTCGCCGGTGTGATGGCCTGCGCGCTGTTCGCCGCGGTGTCCGGCAGCTCGCCGGCTACCGTCGTCGCAATCGGCTCGATCATCCTGCCGGCGATGGTCAGGCAGGGTTTCCCGCCGCGCTTCGGCGCCGGCGTCATCACCACGTCCGGCGCGCTCGGCATCCTGATCCCCCCGTCGATCGTGATGGTGATGTACGCGGTCGCGACCAACACGTCGGTCGGCGCGCTGTTCATCGCCGGGATCGTCCCAGGCATCGTGCTGGCAACGTTTCTGGGCACGACGACGTGGTGGCTGGCGCGCAAGAACAACTACCCGCGGCAGCCCAAGGCGGCGTGGGCGCAACGCTGGGCGACCTTCCGCGAGAGCATCTGGGGGCTCCTGCTCGTGATCGTCGTCATCGGGGGTATCTACACCGGCATCTTCACCCCGACCGAGGCCGCCGCAATGAGCGCCGTCTACGCGTTCTTCGTCGCGGTGTTCGTCTACAAGGACATGACGATCAAGAAAGTGCCGAAGATCCTGCTCGATTCGGCCAACATGAGCGCGATGCTGCTCTACATCATCACCAACGCGGTGATGTTCAGCTACCTGATGACCTCCGAGCAGATCCCGCAGGAGCTCGCGGCGTGGATGCTCGACAAGGGCCTGGGTGTGGTCGCGTTCCTGCTGTTCGTCAACGTCGTGCTGCTGCTCGCGGGCAACGTGATGGAGCCCTCGTCGATCGTGCTGATCATGGCGCCGATCCTCTTCCCGGTCGCGATGAAGCTCGGCATCGACCCGATCCACTTCGGCATCATGATGGTCGTCAACATGGAGGTCGGCATGTGCCACCCGCCGGTGGGGCTCAACCTCTATGTGGCGAGCGGCATCACCAAGATGGGCATCACCGAGCTCACGATCGCGGTCTGGCCATGGCTGCTGACGATGCTGGTGTTCCTCGTCATCGTCACCTACTGGCCGGCGCTGACGCTCGTTCTGCCGAGGGCGCTGGGAATGATCCAGTAGCCGGACGCGCACTCCCGACCTCACCGACCTACGCCGCCGTCGCGCGGAAGCGCGTCCCCCGGCCTCTACGCCTGGCCAACGCCGGGACAGGAGGGGCTCGCCATGGTATAATTTCCAGTTAATTTGCGAGTTCATGGCTGGAGCGACGAGCATGGCGGTGGAACGGACGCTTTCGATCATCAAACCCGATGCGGTGGCGAGCAATGTCATCGGGAAAATCTACTCACGCTTCGAGACGAACGGGCTCAGGATCGTGGCCGCCCAGATGCGCCACCTCTCCCGTGCCGAGGCCGAGGGTTTTTACGCGGTGCACCGGGAGCGCCCCTTTTTCAAGGATCTGGTCGATTTCATGACGTCCGGCCCGGTAATGATCCAGGTCCTCGAGGGCGAAGGCGCGATCGCGAAAAACCGCGACTTGATGGGGGCGACCGACCCGAAGAAGGCCGCGCCGGGAACGATCCGCGCGGATTTCGCCAAATCGATCGATGCCAACGCGGTGCACGGCTCGGACGGTCCCGAGACGGCGAGCGTCGAGATCGCGTACTTCTTTCCGACGCTCGCCGTCTACCGCCGATAGCGCCCGACGCCGGCCGGAGCGCGCCCGACGCGGCATCGATGACCGGCTCTCGCGCATCGCACGAGTTTCCGGCAGGCGGGACGATTTGCAGCCGTGATGTCTTGAAGCTGACGTGACCAACCTTCTCGATCTCGACGTTTCGGGCCTCGCGTCCCTTCTCGCCCAGCTTGGCGAGAAGCCGTTTCGCGCGAAGCAGGTGTCGCGCTGGGTCCACCAGCGGCTCGCAGGCGACGTCGCGGCGATGACCGATCTGTCGAAGGGGCTGCGCGAACGGCTCGCCGCCGTCGCCGAAATCCGCGGCCCCGCGGTGTCAGCGACGCGACCGCCGACGACGGCACGCGCAAATGGCTGCTCGACGTCGGCGGCGGCAATGCCGTGGAGATGGTCTACATTCCCGAGGACGACCGCGGCACGCTGTGCATTTCGTCGCAGGCGGGCTGCGCGCTCGACTGCGCGTTCTGCTCGACCGGCAAGCAGGGCTTCAACCGGAACCTGACGACCGCCGAGATCGTCGGGCAGCTCTGGCATGCGAATCGCGCGCTGCTGGCCGACGGCGTGACGGCGCCGTGGGTCGAGCACGGGCGCGCGCCGATCACCAACGTCGTGATGATGGGCATGGGCGAGCCGCTCGCGAATTACGACAGCGTGCGCGCGGCGCTCGGCGTCTTTCTCGACGACAACGCCTACGGACTGTCGCGTCGCCGCGTGACGCTGTCGACGTCGGGCATCGTTCCGGCGATCGACCGGCTGCGCGACGATTGCCCCGTCGCGCTGGCCGTGTCGCTGCACGCGCCCGACGACGCGCTGCGCGACCGCCTCGTGCCGATCAACCGCAAGTACCCGATCGCGGCGCTCCTCGACGCGTGCGTCCGCTATCTCGAGCGCGCCCCGCGCGATTTCGTCACGTTCGAATACGTGATGCTCGACGGAGTCAACGATTCGGCCGAGCACGCGCGCGCGCTCGCCGCCCGTGTCCGCGGCGTGCCGTGCAAATTCAACCTCATTCCCTGGAACCCGTTCCCCGGCGCCGAGTTCCGCACCAGTCCGCGCGCGCGAATCCTTGCGTTCCAGAAGACGCTGATCGACGAGGGCTACGTGGCGACGATCCGCAAGACCCGCGGCGACAACATCGACGCGGCGTGCGGTCAGCTCGTGGGGCGCGTCCGCGACCGCACGAAGCGGACGGTCCGCATCCAGTCGGCGCCCGCTGCGAACTGAGGCTCGCTGCTCCGAGCGTTCCGACGATGACCCCGCTCCTTCGAACCTGCGTGCTTTCGCTGCTCGCCGCCGCGCTCGCGCTCGGCGGGTGCGCGTCCGCGCCGCCGGCGAACCCCGCGCCGCCGCGCCAGCCCGAACCGTTGCCGCCGCCGGTCAAGCTGCAGGAAGCCTCGCCGAAGGAGCGCGCGAAGCTGCACGCGGATCTCGGGGCCGGCTACTACGAGCGCGGCCGCATGGACATCGCGCTCGAGGAGCTCAACGAAGCCGTCAAGCTCGATCCCGAGGATGCGCGGATCTACAACCTGTTCGGGCTCGTCTACGCGATGCTCGGCGAGAACGCCAAGGCGGAGCAGAACTTCCAGCGCGCGCTCGCGATGGCGCCGCAGGACTCCGACATCCATCACAACTGGGGCTGGTATCTGTGCAGCAACGGGCGCCCGCGCGAATCGATCCCCGAATTCGATAAAGCGCTCGCCAATCCGCTGTACAAGACGCCCGAGACCGCGCTGATCAACGCGGGCCGCTGCAGCATCGCGATCGGCGATCTCAACGGCGCCGACAACTTCTTCCGCCGCGCGCAAGCCGCCGCACCGAACAACCCGCAGGCGATCTACGGGGTTGCGCTGATCTCGTTCAAGCTGGGTCGCCCGGACGAGGCGCGGACGTGGGTCCGCCGCCTGACCCAGCAGCCGCCGGCGCCGCCCGAGGCGCTCTATCTCGCGATGTGCATCGAGAAGAAGACCGGCGACCGCAGCGCCGAGCAATCGTACATATCGCAGCTGAAGAACCGCTACCCGGATTCGGCCGAAACCAAGGCGATTCCCACCGGAACATGCGAGTGACCGAACGTGACGCGATGGCGAGCCCAGACGCGCGCGAACGCGGTCCGAGAGGGCAGGCTCGCTGCTTCGCGTCGCGCGCGAATCGGCCGGGCATGTCGATCGACACGGTCGCGCAGCAGCTGAAGCTCGCGCCGCGCCAGGTGAAGGCGCTCGAGGACGGCGACGCAGCGCACCTCCCGGGACGACCTTCGTCCGCGGCTTCGTCCGCAATTATGCCCGGCTCGTGCACCTCGACCCGGAGCGCGTGGTGGCCGCGCTGCCGGTGGGCACGCCGCGCCGGAGCTCGAAGCGCCGACCTTGCACCCGACCGCGTCGACGATGGGCGAATTGCCGACGGCAGACCACTCGAGGAAGCGCTGGTCGCGCTGGGCGATTCCGTTGATGCTCGCCGCGATCGTGGCCGCAGCCGCCGTTTACGAGTGGATGCGGCCAGCAGGCGAAGCGCCGTGCCGTCGCGAAAAGGACGGTCGCGCCCGCGCCGGTGACGCCGGTTCCTTCCGCGCCCGGCGCGGCTGCCTCCGACGCAGAGCGCAGGGTCCACGCTGCCCAATCCTCTCGCTGCCACCGCGCCCGGAAGCGAAAGCGCACAGGCTGCGGCCGCAGATCCGGCGAGCACCGCCCGCCCGCAGCGGCCAACGCAACCCCGGCCGCACGGCCGGCGTCGACCGACGCGGCGCCCGGCCGCTGCGCCCTCCGCCGGCGGACCGACCCTGGTACTCGCGTTTCGCAAAAACTCCTGGACCGAGGTACGCGACCGCGGCGGGCGCGTACTCCTGTCCGGGAACGCCGGCCGGCACCGCGCAAACGCTGTCGGGCACGCCGCCGATCTGGTCGCGATCGGCAACGCGTCCGACGTGAGCCTCCGCTCAAGGATAAGCCAGTCGACCTCGCGCCCACATCCGGCAAAGAGCGTCGCCCGGTTCACGCTGCGATGAAAACGCGCGACGGGAGATCAGCGATGACAACCCCTACGGCATCGAACGCCAGCGCACACGGCAGGTGGACGTCGCGGGCGTCAAGATCGGCGGCGGCGCGCCGATCGTCGTGCAGTCGATGACCAACACGGATACCGCAGACGTCGCGGCGACGGTCGAACAGGTGCGCGCGCTCGCCCACGCGGGCTCGGAGCTCGTGCGGGTGACCGTCAACTCGGCGGAGGCCGCCGCGGCAGTGCCGACGATCCGCGGCGCCTCGATGCGCT
>CAVUOC010000009.1:0-43709 GCA_963742965.1 uncultured beta proteobacterium
AGATCGGCGATCGTCCGCGCGACTTTCAGGATCCGGTGATACGCGCGCGCCGAGAGCGACAGGCGCGCCATCGCCTGCGCGAGCAGCGCTGCGCCTGCGGCGTCGGGCCGGCAGTTCGCCTCGATCTCGCGCGGCGGCGAGACGCGCATTCGGCTTGCCCTGCCGCGCGAGCTGCCGGTCGCGCGCGGCCGTGACTTCGTCGCGGACCTGCGCGCTCGTCAGCCGCTCGCCCGGCGACGCTTCGCCAGCGATCGCCCCGAGCGCGATCGCTTCGGAGGCGAGCGCAGGCACTTCGACGCCGAGGTCGATCCGGTCGAGCAGCGGGCCCGACACCGCGGCCCGATAGCGCGCGATCTTGTCCGGGCGCGCAATGACAGCGTCCGCTCGCGTGGCCGAGCCAGCCGCACGGGCACGGATTCATCGCGGAGACGAACTGGAACTCGGCGGGAAACGTGCTCTGCCGCGCGGCGCGCGAGATGTGGATGACGCCCGACTCGAGCGGCTCGCGCAACACTTCGAGCACGCGGCGATCCCATTCGGGCAACTCGTCGAGAAAGAGGACGCCGTGATGCGCGAGCGAGATTTCGCCCGGCCGCGGATCGCTGCCGCCGCCGACCAGCGCGACGGCGCTCGCCGTGTGATGCGGCGCGCGGTACGGACGCGCGCCCCACATCGCCGGCGAAAAGCGCCCGGCGAGCGAAGCGATCGACGCGCTCGCCAGCGCTTCGTCGTCGGTGAGCGGCGGCAGAATCCCCGGCAGGCGCTGCGCGAGCATCGACTTGCCGGTGCCGGGCGGTCCGATCATCAGCAGGCTGTGCGCGCCCGCGGCGGCGATCGTCAGCGCGCGCTTCGCCTGCGCCTGGCCGCGCACGTCGGCGAGATCGGGAGACGGCGACCGCGTTCCGTCGCGCCCGGTCGCGCCGCGACCTGCGGTGAAAGCGGCTCGCGGCCCGCGAGGTGCGCCGCACACCGCGAGGAGCGAGTCCGCCGGATAGACGACGGCCTCGCGCGCGAGCGCCGCCTCCGCCGCGCTCGCGGCAGGCAGCACGAACGCGCGGCCGTCGCGGCGCGCGCAAAGCGCCATCGGCAGCGCGCCGCGAATCGGACGCAGCGCGCCGCCCAACGCGAGCTCGCCCGCGAATTCGTAGCTCGCGAGCGCGCCGTCGGGAATCTGCTTCGTCGCGGCGAGGATGCCGATCGCGATCGGCAGATCGAAGCGGCCGGATTCCTTCGGCAAATCGGCGGGCGCGAGGTTCACCGTGATCTTGCGCGCCGGGAACTCGAACTGCGCGTTCTGCAGCGCCGCGCGCACGCGGTCGCGCGACTCGCGGACCTCGGTGTCGGGCAAGCCCGACGAGATTGAACGCGGGCAATCCGCCGGCAAGATGCACTTCGACCGTCACCAGCGGGGCATCGAGCCCCGCGAGTCCGCGCGAAAGGACGACCGCGAGCGACATGGAGGGTGAGTTCGCGCACGCGCGTAGCGCGTTCGACACGAGCAGCTCCGCGGTGCTTCGCCAACGTACGCGAGTCGCGCCGCGCATCGCCCTTGGCCGATCAGCTCATGATCCGCGTCCGGCGCCCGGATGAGCGGGCGGAACCCGATCGCTGCTCAGATCCGCAGGAACGCTCGCATCCGCTCCATTTCTGCCGCGAGCTCGCGCCTGAAAACGCGGTCGCGCGGCGCGCCCGCGCTGGCCACGTATCCGAGCTCGCTTGCCAGCGCGCCACCCTTCACCGAAACGTTCGCCCAGCCGATCGACGTGCTCGCGCCACAGCAGCGGCAGCGCGTAGTAGCCGAACCGGCGCTTCGACTGCGGGGTTGTACGCCTCGAACCGGTACGGCCAGCCCCAGAGCAGCTCGAAGCGGCGACGATCCCAGACGATGGGGTCGAACGGCGCGAGCAGCCGGACCCGATCGTCGATCGCCTCGCGCGACGCGCTCGGCTGCTCGTCCGCGGGCCAATACCAGTCGACGCCTTCGATTCGCGCATGCGCGAGCCGCCGCTTCGCGCGAGCGAGCGCCGCAGTCGATTCCGCGCCTGAGCTGCGGCGCGGCGTAGCGCAGCCGCCTCACGAGCGTGCTGAGCGTCAGCCGCCGGCAGCGGCGCGTACTTGCGGACGATGACGTCGACGAGCAGATCGAGGTTCGCGCGGCGCGCTGCGGCGTCCGCGGGGCCGGGCGCATGCTCGTGCGCCGCGTAGATGCGGATGCCGTTCTCGCGCCGCGTCACGCGCAGCAGCCCGCGGTAGTGCATCCCGTCGAGCAGGTGCGTCGTCGCGTTCGACGCGCCGCCCCAGTAGTTGGTGACCGTGCCGTGCGCGAAGTGCTCGTCGACTTCCCGCGGATGCACGGGCCCGCGCTCGCGAACGAAGTCGAGGATCGCGTGCGCGCGCCGCTTCGTCGCCGGCGTCCACGGCCGCGTCGCCGACGCGCGGATGCATCAGCACCTGGAGCGCGGCGCGGGAGGAAGCCGTAGTTGACGAAGAAGTCCTCCTCGACGGCGAGCCGCGGGTAGCGCCGCTCGAGATCGCCGGCGCGATAGTTCGCGACGCGGTGCCGCAGCGTGAGGTCCTGCGCGCGCGCCGGGGCGCGGATCGGATCGGCCTGGACGAAGCCCAGCGTGTCGATCGCGCGTTGCAGGGTCGTCGGCGCGAACAGCGTGCGCGCGACCGCGTAGCGGCGGAGATCGCTCAGCGTCATGCCCTCATTATCGCGTGCCGGCGCGGCACGCGCCGCGCGGAGCTTACGCCCGATTGCGCAGCCGCTGGACCGCCTGCTGCAGGCGCTGCTTCTCGCCGAGAACCTTCGCGGCGTACGCGTTCGACCCGTCGCCGGTCGAGCCGTTGTAGCGCTGCAGACCCGCGACTTCGGTGCCGCCGCTCCTGATGTAGTCCTTCAGCACGCGCGCCCCCAGCCGGATGTTGGCGTGGGGATCGAGCACCGATTCGCTGCTGCGCTCTCGAGATGTTCCTTGTGGAAGCGCGGGATCACCTGCATCAGGCCCTGCGCGCCCATGTCGCTTTCGGCGATCGGATTGAATCGCGACTCGACCGCGATCACCGCGATGATCAGAAGCGGATCGAGCCCGATACGACGGCCCTCGCGATACGCGGTCGCGATCAGGCTTCGCGTCGCGTCGCTGGAGACGCGGTAGCGCTTCGCGAGCGAAGCCGCGAGCGCTTCGATTTCCGGTCGGGCGTCGCGCGAAGCGGCGGGCTCGGCGCCCTTCGCGGAGGCGTTTTCCCACTGCCGAAGGGAAACCGGCCCCGGCACGGGCAATGGGTTCGACGCTCGCCGGGGCGGGCCGGAACGCCGAAGCGACGACAACGGCGGCGCAAAGCGTAACCAGCAACACGGCGACGATGGAGCGGCGGCCGAGCGCGATCGGGCGCTCGACGCCGATGGGCCGGGGCAACGGAGCAAAAGATGCTGTCGTCACGGAATACCTCCTGACGGTTGTCCCGGCCATGGCTTTGCCGTCGATGGCATTGCGTTCGCCACGGCGGCCGGGGGAGTTACCTTGCTGCGGTAACGGAACTCCTCATTTCCGGCCCGGACGACGTCCGGGGCGTCGGATCGAACGGTGGTTCGAGGCCAAGGCCGACTCGGCCGTGAGCCTACGGTTTGCTGCGATGCAGCAAGCCGCCAGTATACCGGGTTACCGGCCGCCTGTCAAGGGCGTCGAGTCGTACCGCGCCCGACCTGCGCGGCGGGCGTCTAGCGTCCTGTTTTGCTGCAATGCAGCACGACCGTTGCCACACAACCGCCCCGAAGCCCAGGGGCGCGGCGCTCCGGATTAGGCCGCAGGCGGCGGAAACCGTTCCTCGAGCTCGGCGAGACGCTTTTCCAGCGCCTCGAGCTTTTCCCGCGTCTTGAGCAGCACCTGCGCCTGGACCTCGAATTCCGCGCGCGGGACGACATCGAGTCGCGCGAGGCTCGAGGCAAGCATCGCCTTCACGTTCTTCTCGATGTCCTTGGCCGGCGAGCTCTCGATGGCTTTGCCGATACGCGCGGCGATTTCGTCGAAGGTCTTGGCATTGAGCATGGTCGGCTCCGCGGGATCGTCGTCGAACCTCCAGAAATCGCGTTCGAGTTTACCAGAGGGTGCGGCTCGCGCTGGCATGGTGCGGTGCAGCGCCGTCCCGCACCAGAACGGTGCAGCGACCGCTGGCCCGACGCATGCCTATCCATGCGCCGGCACGCTTCAAGCGATTGTTTTATAACGAGTTGATGGCTTGGCACACGAAGTGCTCTAGCGGCGTGGGAACGATCTCGTTCGCGTTCCCCATTCCCAGTCACCCAAGAGGACTCCCATGGTTGCAACGATCCGTTCCCCGAAGACGCTCGCCGCGCTCGCGTTCGCCGCGCTGATTCCGGTCGCGGCGCTCGCCCAGACGCCGGCGCCGGCGCCCACCCCGCCCGAGCCGGACTGGACCTTCACCGGAAACGTCGGCCTCTTCTCCCAGTACGTGTTTCGCGGAATCTCGCAGACCAACGAAAAGCCCGCGGTGCAGGGCGGCTTCGACCTGGGGCACAAGAGCGGGTTCTACGCCGGAACATGGGCGTCGAACATCAGCTGGGTTGCCGACGGCTACTTCAGTCCGCCGAATCCGCCGCCTCCGCCGTCGGCGAGCATGGAGTGGGACTTCTACGGCGGCTACAAGGGTAGCCTGCCGATGGACTTCGGTTACGACCTCGGCGTCCTCTACTACTACTACCCCGGCTCGTACCCGGCCGGCTTCACCAAGCCGAACACGACGGAGCTCTACGCGGCGCTGTCGCTGGAAGTGGCTGTCGTTCAAATACAGCTAGAGCGCCGACAACAAGACCTTCGGCCTTCCCAATTCGCGCGGCTCGCTATTATCTCGACCTCACCGCCTCGTACGACATCATCGAGAAGGTGAGCGATTCGATCGGGAAGGTGACGATCTTCGGTCACGTCGGCAGGCAGGAATTCCACGGCAACGGCTTCTTCAACTACACCGACTGGAAGGTCGGCGCATCGACCGAGGTGCTCGGCGTGACGGTCGGCATCTACGGCACCGGAACGAACGCCGAGGATGCCGCCTACACGAACATCTACGGCAAGAACATCTCCGGGAACCAGTTCGTCGGCTACGTCCAGAAGACGTTCTGATCCGGCGATTCCAATCCGGCGCATCGCCAGAGCTCACCGCAGAGGGAAGGACATCATGAAGCTCGTTACCGCGATCATCAAACCGTTCAAGCTCGACGAGGTCCGCGAGGCCTTGTCGGGGATCGGCGTTCAGGGGGTCACCGTCACCGAGGTGAAGGGGTTCGGCCGCCAGAAGGGCCACACCGAGCTCTATCGCGGCGCGGAGTACGTCGTCGATTTCCTGCCGAAGGTGAAGGTCGAAGCGGCGATCAGGGACGATCTCCTCGATCGCGTGATCGAAGCGATCGAGAAGGCGGCCAACACCGGCAAGATCGGCGACGGGAAGATCTTCGTTTCCGATCTCGAACAGGTCGTGCGCATCCGTACCGGGGAAACCGGCGCCGACGCGCTTTAAAGGGGGAATGAAATGAAGAAGCTTCTGACGTTGCTCGCCCTCGTGGGCGCGCTCGGTCTCGCCGCGCCCGCGGTGAGCCAGGACAAGGCTGCGGCGCCGGCCGCAGCGCCCGCGGCTGCACCTGCCGCACCCGCCGCGGCCCCGGCCGCAACGCCCGCGCCCGCTGCCGCACCGGCTGCCACAACCGCGGCGGCCACTCCGGCGCCGACCCCGAACAAGGGCGACGTCGCGTGGATGCTGACCTCCACCGCGCTCGTGCTGATGATGAGCGTTCCCGCGCTCGCGCTGTTCTACGGCGGGATGGTCCGCTCGAAGAACATGCTGTCGATGCTGATGCAGGTGTTCGTCGTGTTCTCGCTGATCACGGTGCTGTGGTGCGTCTACGGCTACAGCCTCGCGTTCACCGAGGGCAACGCCTACTTCGGGAGCTTCGACCGCCTCTTCCTCAAGGGCACGTTCGATTCGGCAAAGGGTGAGTTCTCGATGGCCGCCACGTTCTCGAAGAACACGCCGCTGCCCGAGCTCGTCTACGTCGCGTTCCAGGCGACCTTCGCCGCGATTACCGTGTGCCTGATGCTCGGCGCGTTCGCCGAGCGCGCGAAGTTCTCGGCGGTGCTCCTGTTCTGCGGTGCTCTGGTTCACGTTCTCGTACCTGCCGATCGCGCACATGGTCTGGTTCTGGCCCGGCCCGGATGCGTACACGGCAGCCAACGTCGTCGATGCGACGAACGCGAAGGCCGGCCTGATCTGGCAGTGGGGCGCGCTCGACTTCGCCGGCGGCACCGTCGTTCACATCAATGCCGGTATCGCCGGCCTCGTCGGCGCGATCGTCATGGGCAAGCGTCTCGGCTACGGCAAGGAAGCGATGGCGCCGCACAACCTGCCGATGACGATGATCGGCGCATCGCTGCTGTGGATGGGATGGTTCGGCTTCAACGCGGGCTCCGCGCTGGAAGCGAACAACTCGGCGGCGCTGGCCTTCATGAACACGTTCCTCGCCACCGCGTGCGCGGTGCTCTCGTGGACGTTCGGCGAGTGGGCGTTCAAGGGCAAGCCCTCGATGCTGGGCGCGGCGTCGGGTGCCGTCGCGGGCCTCGTCGCGATCACGCCGGCCGCGGGCAACGTAGGGATTCCCGGCGCATTCGTGATCGGCACTGCGGCGGGCCTCGTCTGCCTGTGGGGCGTCAACGGCCTCAAGAAGATGATCGGCGTCGACGATTCGCTCGACGTGTTCGGCGTCCACGCGGTCGGCGGGATTCTCGGCGCGCTGCTGACCGGCATCTTCGTCTCGCCGGACCTGGGCGGCCCGAGCGTCGTCTCCGACTGGGTCACGGGCAAGACCGAGTACCCGGGCTACGCCGCGCAACTGTGGATCCAGGCGAAGGCGGTCGGCGTCACGATCGTCTGGTCCGGCGTCGTCGCGTTCATCTCGTACAAGATCGTCGATCTCACCGTCGGCCTGCGCGTTCGCGAAGAGGAAGAGCGCGAGGGGCTCGACATCAGCTCGCACGGCGAGTCGGCGTATCGCGTCTGATCAGATTCTCTCCGTAGTGGCTTCAAGGGGCGTCGCGCGACGCCCCTTTTTTTCTCATCACGTGCCGGCGGTGGGCACGAGTCTCCCGGCCTCGCGAGAACCGGGCGCCCTTCGACTCGTACCCACCGCCGTCCCTTGCTCGCCTCCGCCGCCACGATGACGCCGCTACAATACGGTCGATGATCAGCCCCGAATATTGCCAGCTGATGGCGCGCTACAACCGCTGGATGAACGAGCGGCTGTACGCGCTGCTCTCGGAGGTTCCGGACGACGAGCGCAAGCGCGACCGCGGCGCGTTCTTCGGGTCGATGCACGGCACGCTCAATCACTTGTTGTGGGGCGACCGGATGTGGCTCGGCCGCTTCATCGACGAGCCTTGCAACCACCCGGCGTTCGGCGCCGACATGTACGCGGATTTTGCCGAGCTGGCCCGGGAGCGCGAGCTCACCGACCGGAAGATGCTCGACTGGGCGGGCGGCGTTACGCCAGAATGGCTCGACGCGCCGCTCTCGTACGTGAGCAAGGTCGACGGGCGCCGGCGCGAATTGTCGCGCGCGGTTGCCGTGATGCACTTCTTCAACCACGGCACGCACCACCGCGGCCAGCTGACGACGCTGATCCGCCAGGCGGGGCGCGACCCCGGCATCACCGACATCCCGTGGCTGCCGGGCGTGGTCCGCACGTTCGACTAGCGCGACTTCTTCTTCGCGCGCGGGTGCGCGGCGTCGTAAGCCTTCGCGAGGTGCTGGAAATCGAGGTGCGTGTAGACCTGCGTGCTCGCGATCGACGCGTGTCCCAGCATCTCCTGAACGGCGCGCAGGTCGCCCGAGGACTGCAGCAGGTGCGAGGCGAACGAGTGGCGCAGCATGTGCGGATGGACGTGCCGGCCGAGGCCCTGCCTGACCGCCCAGTCGGCGAGCCTGCGCTCGATCGAGCGCGGCGTGATTCTCGCGCCGCTCTTGCCGACGAAGAGCGCGTTCTCGCCGGCGATTCGCGAGCCCGGCGCGCACCGGCAGCCACGCGCGAACCGCCGTCGCCGCGGCGGCGCCCACCGGAACGATCCGCTCCTTCGCGCCCTTGCCCCAGACCCTGACCTCGCCGGTGGCGAGATCGACGCGCTCGACGTCGAGCCCGGCGAGCTCCGCGAGCCGCAGTCCCGATGAGTACGCGAGCTCGAAGAGCGCCCGATCGCGCAGCGCGAGCGCGTCGTCGCCGCGAATCTCGACGAGACGCACCGCCTCGTCGGGCGAGAGCGCAGCGGGCAGGCGCTTCGGCGCCTTCGGTGCCTTGATCCCCGCGCACGGATTCTCGGTCATCGCGGCGTCGCGATCCTGCAACGCGCGATAGAACGCGCGCCACGACGAGAGCGTTCGCGCGAGGCTTCGCCCCGACAGCCCGCGCCCGTGCAGCATCGCGAGGAAGCGCCTCAGCTCGCGCGAGCCGAGACGCCCCATGTCGTGGTCGCCGGCGAGGACCGCGAGCGCACGCGTGTCGCGCAGATACGCGCTGCGCGTGTGCAGCGGCCGCGTCGCGAGCGCCGCTTCGAACGCGGCGAGGTGAGCGACGTTGGCGGGTGCAAGCGCCGGCGGCGGCGTCTCCGGCGGCAGCGTCTTTCGCATCGTGACCGGAGTGCTGCGCCGATGGTCGCCGCTACGCGGGCGGCAGGTAGCGCGACGTCGACACGCTCGCGAGCTCCGCGAGGCGCGTCAGGTAGACGGTGCCCATTCCGGCGTGGAAGCGCTCGCCATCCTCGTCGCCGAGCCCGAGCAAGCCGAACGTGTACGCGGTGCGCAGCGGCAGGAAAGCGAACGATTGCATCGTCTCGCCGGTGTCGAACCAGTCGCGCGACTCGAACGGCGCGTTCGGTCCGCAGTACGGCGCGCCGAGCTGGTCGGCATAGTCGCGAAGCTCCTGGCTCGTCGCCGCGAGCTCGGGAAGATAGGACTGCTCGGGAACCTTGCCCCAGAGCCGGCTCGCCACGTGGGGCACGCCGAAGTCTTCCTTCAGGCTGTGATAGAGCACTGCGAGCGTCGTCTCGAGATCCGGCGCGGCGATCAACGCGAGCGTGGAGCGGTGCAGCTTTTCGCCTATCTGATCGTTCTCGGCACCAAAGCGCATGAGCTCGCGCAGCCGGCCTTCGAGCTCGCCGTTCTTCTCGCGCAGCGTGACGATCTGACGCTCGGCGATCGGAATCGCATGACCGCCGTGCGGATGCGGGACGAATATCTCGGCGATGACATCCGCGAACTCCTCGAAGAAGCTCGGGTTGTCCTTCAGATAATGCGCGACTTCGTTTGCGTTCATCCGCTGCAGTCTCCCCCTGTGGTTTGCTTTGTCGGTGGGTTCCGCTTCTCACGCCGCGGATGGTTCCCACTCGCCTTCGAACACCGTCGTTGCCGGTCCGGTCATCTCGACCGCGGCGCCCGGCCCCGGCCACGAAATCGTCAGCCAGCCGCCTCGGGTCTCCACGCGCACTTTCGCGTCGAGCAGTCCGCGGCGGATGCCGGTCACCACCGCCGCGCACGCGCCCGTCCCGCAAGCCAGCGTCTCCCCGGCGCCGCGCTCCCAGACGCGCAAGCGAATGGTAGCGCGATCCACCACCTGCATGTAGCCCGCGTTGACGCGCTGCGGGAAGCGCTGATGGCGCTCGAGCTTCGGTCCCTGGATGGCGACAGGCGCGCGCTCGACGTCGGCGACCTGCTGCACGACGTGCGGGTTACCCATCGACACGACCGACACGTCGAGCAGCTCTCCGTCGACGTCGAGCGCCTGCGCCACATCGTCGGTTCCGCCGATGAACGGAATCTCCGCGGCGCCGAAGCGAGGCAATCCCATGTCGACGGTGACCTCGCCGCCCGCTCCGATCTCGGGGACGATGATCCCGCCCGCGGTCTCGACGCGGATCCGCTGGGCCTGCGTGTAGCCTCGATCGCGGACGAACTTCACGAAGCAGCGCGCACCGTTGCCGCACTGCTCGACCTCGCCGCCATCGGCATTCCAGATCCGGTAGCGGAAATCGACGTCGGAACGCGTAGGCCTCTCGACGACGAGCACCTGGTCGCAGCCGACGCCGAGTCGCCGGTCGGCGAGCCGGCGAATCTGCGCAGGCGTGAGATCGATCCTCTGCACGATGCCGTCGAGCACGACGAAATCGTTGCCGAGTCCGTGCATCTTGGTGAACTTGAGCGTGCTCATCGGAAGCGCTGCATCGCGCGGGTCCGGTGAATGCAGGATTGCGGGAGTCGCGCGGCTACGCAAGAAATTCGTTCGGCCTGTCGAATATGCCGAGCACGACGCAGCCGTCGGGACTCCACGCGTTGTGGACGGAGCCCGCGCGCCGCCAGACGTAGTTGCCCGCCGTGCACGCGCCGTCGGCGTCCACGAGCGAGCCTTCCAGCACGAAGCTCTGCTCGAGTCCCACATGACGGTGCTCGCGGCAGCCGTGCGCCCGGCTCCATTTTCGTCACGACGGTCATGCGGCCGGACGCATCCGAGTAGAGCTTCTTGGTCCAGACCCCGGGAAACGGCGTGGGCTCCCAGTCGATGCCGGACACGTCGATGTATGTGGAACCCGCTGCTTCGTCGCCTGTCATCGCGCCGTCTCGTGCGTCCGGAATGGACGAGCGGTCAGTCTACATCGCCCGCAGCGGCAGGGCGAAATGGCGAGCGCGCGATCAGACGTTGAACCGGAAGTGCATCACGTCGCCGTCCTTGACCACGTACTCGCGGCCTTCGAGGCGCATCTTGCCGTGCTCCTTCGCGCCGTGCTCCCCTTTGCACGCGATGAAGTCCGCAAATGCGATCACTTCGGCGCGGATGAACCCCTTCTCGAAATCGGTGTGGATCACGGCCGCAGCCTTCGGCGCCGTGTCGCCGTGATGGATCGTCCACGCGCGCACTTCCTTCGGCCCCGCGGTGAAATACGTTTCGAGACCGAGCAGCTTGTAGCCCGCGTGGATCACGCGATCGAGCCCGGGCTCCGTGAGCCCGAGATCGGCCAGAAACGCGAGCTTGTCCTCGCCTTCGAGATCGGCGATCTCGGCTTCGAGCGCCGCGCACACGGGCACGACCGGTGCGCCCTCCTTCGCCGCGTGCGCCTCGACTGCGGCGAGCAGCGGGTTCTGCCGGAAACCGTGCTCGGCGACGTTGGCTACGTACATCGTCGGCTTCATCGTGAGCAGGAAGAACGGCTGCAGCAGCGCCTTTTCCTCTGCGTAGAGATCGGCGGTGCGCGCGGGCCGCCCGGCGTCGAGCGCGGTCTCGACCTTCCTGAGCACCGCGACGATCCGCTGCGCGTCCTTCTCGCCGGCGCGCGCCGGCTTGTCGTATTTCGCGACCTGCTTCTCGACGGTGGCGAGGTCGGCGAGCGCGAGCTCGGTGTTGATCGTCTCGATGTCGCCGACCGGATCGATCTTCCCGGCGACGTGCACGACGTTGTCGTCGACAAAGCAGCGCACGACGTGCGCGATCGCGTCGGTCTCGCGAATCGTAGCGAGGAACTGGTTGCCGAGCCCCTCGCCCTTCGATGCGCCGGCGACCAATCCGGCGATGTCGACGAACTCCACGGTCGCCGGCAGCACCTTTTCCGGATGCGCGATCGCGGCAAGCGCGGCGAGGCGCGGATCGGGCACCTCGACGATGCCGACGTTGGGCTCGATCGTGCAGAACGGATAGTTTTCGGCGGCGATCCCCGCGCGCGTCAGCGCATTGAAGAGCGTCGACTTGCCGACATTGGGCAACCCGACAATTCCGCATCTGAGGCTCATGGCTTGTCTTTCCGCGTGTGCAGCAGCAGCATCGCGCGCTCGAAATCGCCGGCGGCGATCGCCGGCCACGCGTCGAGGCCGCGGGCGATCGCGTCGTCGATTGCCGCACGGTCGTCGCGCGACGGCGGTGCGAGAACATAGTCGGCGACGTCCTGCTGCGGAATCGACGAGTCGCGCGGATGTCCGATTCCCAGGCGCAGACGCCAGAAGTCCTGCGTGCCGAGCGCCGAAGCGATGTCGCGCAAGCCGTTGTGGCCCGCGACGCCGCCGCCGAACTTCATCTTCGCCTCGCCGGGCTGCAAGTCGAGCTCGTCGTGCACGACGAGGACGTCCTCCGGCGGCAGCGCGAAAAAGCGCGAAAGCGATGCGACCGAACGGCCCGACAGGTTCATGTACGTTCCGGGTTTCAGCAAGCGAAGGCCTCCGGCGGTCTTGGCGACCTGGCCCTGGAATTTGCTCTCACGAATGAACGTCGCGCCGAGCTTGGCGGCCAGCGCGTCGGCGAACCAGAAGCCCGCGTTGTGCCGGGTCGCCGCGTGCTCGCGGCCCGGGTTTCCGAGGCCAACGACGAGACGGATCGGTTGCATGAGTCCAATGAGATCGCCGGCCACCGGGTGTCAAAGGTCGCGCGGGCGCGCCGGGGCCGAGCGACGGTCCGGGGAAAGATCCCAAAGAAAAGGCCCGCCAACTTCTCGCGCGGCGGGCCCCGCAGCATCCCGCGATCCTGCTACTTCTTCTTCCGATCGTCCTTGCCGCCGGATTCCTTCTTCTTCTCGTCTTTCCCGGCTTCCTTCTCGGCGCCCTTCGCTTCGGCTGCGGGCTTGGCACCCTCGGCGCCCGGCGCCGCTGCGGCGGCGCCCTCGACGGCTGCGGCCGCTTCGCCTTCCGGCGTCGCCTCGACGACTTCCTCGACCTGCGCCTTCGGCACCACGGCCGCGGCGACCACCGGATCGAGCTTGCCGCGACGCGGAACGACGACGCCCGGGGGAAGCTTGAGCGCGGACACGTGCACCGAGTTGCCGACGTCGAGCGTCGACAGGTCGACCTCGATGAATTCGGGCAGGTCCTTCGGCAGGCACGTGACGTCGAGGTCGGTGACGACGTGGCTCACGATCGCGCCGGAGACTTTCACCGCCGGCGAATTCTCGGCGTTGACGAAGTGCAGCGGCACTTTCATGTGGATCTTGCGGTTCTCGTCGACGCGCTGGAAGTCGATGTGCAGGATCTCGTTCTTGAACGGATGCATCTGCACGTCGCGCAGCAGCACCTTCGTCGACGAGCCGTTCAGCTTCATCGTCAGGATCGACGCGTGGAACGCTTCGTTGCGCAGCGCGTGGAACAACGCGTTGTGATCGAGCTCGATCGGCTCCGGCGCGGCGGCTCCTCCGTAGACGATCCCGGGCGCCTTGCCGGCGCGCCGCATGCGGCGGCTCGCGCCGCGCCCCTCGGTCGTTCTCGCGAACGCGGTGAATTCGAATTGCATGGTCGGCTCCTGATGTCTGCGGCCTTCCGGTCACGCGCTGTCGTTCAGCCCGGCCGGTCGTCCGCGGTTGGCGACATCCCGGAGTCCGCCTGGAGCAGGGCCCGGGAAAGCCTTGAAGTATAACTGATTATTCGGTGAACAGCGAGCTAACCGATTCCTCGTTCGACACGCGCGTCATCGTCTCCGCGAGGAGCTGCGCGCAGGAGAGCACCCGGATCCGCGGGCAGGCCTGCGCCTCCTCGGTGAGCGGGATCGTATCGGCGACGACGATCTCGTCGAGCTCGGACTCGGCGATCCGCGGAACCGCGCCGCCCGAGAGCACCGGGTGCGTGCAGTACGCGACGACTTTTTTCGCGCCGTGCTCCTTCAGTGCGGTGGCCGCCTTGCAGAGCGTGTTCGCGGTGTCGACCAGGTCGTCCATGATCACGCACGTGCGGCCCGCGACGTCGCCGATGATGTTCATCACCTCGGCGACGTTGGCGCGCGGGCGGCGCTTGTCGATGATCGCGAGATCGGAGTCGAGGCGCTTGGCGATCGCTCGCGCACGCACGACACCGCCGACGTCCGGCGACACGACGAGGAGATCCTCGTAGTTCTGCTTCCAGAGGTCGCCGAGCAGGATCGGCGTCGCGTAGATGTTGTCGACGGGAATGTTGAAGAATCCCTGGATCTGGTCGGCGTGCAGGTCCATCACCATGACGCGGTTGACGCCGACGGTGGTCAGCATGTCGGCGACCACTTTCGCGGTGATCGGAACGCGCGCGGAGCGCGGACGCCGGTCCTGGCGCGCGTAGCCGTAATAGGGAATGACCGCGGTGATGCGCCCGGCCGACGAGCGCTTGAGCGCATCGGTCATCACCAGGATTTCCATCAGGTTGTCGTTCGTCGGCACGCACGTCGACTGAAGGATGAAGATGTCGCGGCCGCGGACGTTCTCGAGCAGCTCGACCATCACTTCACCGTCGGAAAAGCGCCCGACGACGCAGCGCCCCAGGCTGATGTTGAGGTGGCGGCAGACGGCGTCGGCGAGCTTCGGGTTCGCGTTGCCCGTGAAGATCCTCATCCGTTCATAGGCCATTTGACTGGAACCTCGGCAAGCGGGGGAACTCTGATTTCACGCAAGAACGTCGGACCCTGAGTGGGCGGCATTTTCGCACGACACGACAGTTGCTGCGACACCCCGTCGGTTAGTCTCGACCTCGAGGAGACTTGGACTGTGAAGTCATTTTCGTATCGAATACTCCTGACCGCACTGTCGGTGATCGCGCTGGCCGTCGGCGGGTGTGGAGGAGGCGGTGGAGGAAGCGACGACTCCGCGGCAACTCAGCGCCCGTCGACCGCGGTCGCACCGTCGCCAGGCCAGGGACCCTATTCCGTCGCGTGCAGCAATTTCGCCCAGGACTTCGGCCGGCTGGCCCCGGGTGAGACCGCGGAGGATTATTGGGAGGGATCGCCGTCGGAGACCGGGGCGCCTCGATACGCGACCGCCCTGCTCACGGATCCTGCGAACACGCTTTCCGTCGCGGTGAACACCCCGACCGATGGCAAACTCTTCGGCGCGGTTTCCGGTCAGCAGGTCCTGTATGTGTTGATCGCCTGCTATCCCACCTCTGCGGACAATCTTCGCGCCGACTTTCCGCTTCCCTCGGGAAAGGTCGTCCCGCACATGCAAACCGGCGCCGATCCCCCGATATTTGCCGATGCGGCGGCCCGGTATCCGGTAATCCTGTTTTCGCACGGTTATGGCGGCAGTCCCATCTCGAGTGACCACATTCCGGCGCTGTCCGTGTTCGCTAGCCACGGCTATGTCGTGGTGGCTCCGTTTCACGGCGACTCTCGCTTCTCCAACCCGAAGATCGAAGACTTCAGCGACGCCGCTGAAGTCATGTCGCACTTCGATAACTTCCTCGTATTTCAAGCGTTGCGACCGCTGTCGCTGTCGGCCGCGCTCGACCTCTTGCTTTCCCATCCGCAATGGCGCGATCACATCGATGCGAGTCGGATCGGAGGCTTCGGGGCGAGCTTCGGCGGCGAAACCATGATGCTGATGGGAGGCGCCGGACTGACTACGTCGCTCGGACTTTCCTGGACGCAAGTCACTCTTGATCCGCGACTCAAGGCAGCCGTGGGCTTCGAGCCGTACTTCGGGCAACCGTTCCTGCCTGCGTTTGGGCGTGACCAACAGGGTTTGGACGGCGTCACGCTTCCTTATCTCGCGATCAGCGGAAGCGCGGATACGATGGCCCCTCTGGCACTCGCTCAGCAAGGCATTTCGCGCCTTGCCGGCACGCGGGAGCTCGTCGCGCTAGCCGGCTTGAAGCACGGCATCGATGTCCCGTCGTCCCCTGACATCTTCACGTGGTCGCTGACCTTTTTCGATGCGGAGCTCCGCGGAGATCAGGCCGCGCGAATCCAGCTGTCGACAATGTCCAGCGTGGCGGGGAGCAGCGACGACAGCGTCGTGATCCCCTACAACCGCCCCGGTCGTGCAGTGACGGCGCGCGGATTCGACCACGCTCAATGGCGCGTTCAGTGCCTCGGCGTGGAGCGACGCAATCGCATCGAATCGCGGTAGGAATGGCTGGGGACGAAGGATTCGAACCTTCGAATGCCGGAATCAAGATCGCACAAAGCGACAAATCCCGGGCAACCGGGGATAGTCGCCGGCCGCGCAATTCAAGCCGTGCTACGCTATTCTCGACGGCGCGTCGAAGCGTTCGATCTGCTATCCCTCCAGAATGACTTCCCAATGCCAAGCGCGACGACGGACACCGAAGCTGCCGTAGCGCGATCCCGGAACCCGTGGGACCTGCTCGCGCGCGGCAAATTTGGCGAGGCCGAGGCGATTTTTCGAGGCATGCTGGCAACGGACGAGAGGAACATCCCGGCTCGCATCGGCCTCGCGCGCATCGCTTTGGCCGAGCAGCAGCCGGACATGGCGCTCGAATGGCTCGACGAAGCGACGCGGCTCGCGCCGCCCAAGCCGACCTGGCTGCTGCTGAAGGGCCGGGCGCTCTACGACCTGAACCACCGCGACGAAGCCGAGCGCGCATTTCGTGATTGCATTGCCGCCCGGCCCGACGAGGCGGAAGCGCACTTCCGTCTCGCCGGGCTCCTTCGCCGTGCGGGACGACAGATGGAGGCGTTGCAGGCGCTTGCGGCGCCGGCGCTGCAGGGCGAGCCGTTAGCGCGCGCCGCGGTCCTCGACTGTCTGATCGAGACATGGCAGATGCCCCGTGCGATCGCGCTCTTCGACGGCTGGCTGGCCGACACCTCGCCTCGCAACCTGGCGGCGCTGTTCCCCGTTGCTGCCCGGCTGTTCGGCAAAGGTCCGGTCTATGAAAGCAAGATCCGGCGCATCCGCGACGCGCTCGACGCGCCGGGCCTCGCTGCCGGCGACGGGCTTCTTCGTTGCCGCGTGCACTATGCACTCGGGGAAACTAGCGACCTGCGCAGCGAAATTGAACGCCTCGGCAGCACCCCGGTCTCGCGTCCGATCGCCGCCGCGCTGGCTGGTGTCCTCGGAAAGGCGCCGCCGCGCCGCAAGGTGTTCGGGATCGGCCTGTCGAGGACCGGCACGAAGAGCCTGACCTTGGCGCTGCAAATGCTCGGCCTGCGCGCACAGCACTGGATCAACGCCCTGACGTCCCACATGCTGGACGGCACGGATGCCGCCTCCCTCGACGCGATCATCGATGGCTGGCCTTCCGACAACTTCGAGCGGCTTGCGGAGGACTACCCCGATGCCCTCTTCGTCGTGACCGAGCGCGAGCGCGGCAGCTGGTCCCGCTCGTTCCATGAGCATTGGCGGCGCGTTCATTCCGTCGCTTCGCTCGATGAGTTGCGCTCCCGTTTGGACGACCCTGCGACGCTGTGCCCGCACGGCGAGCAGTGGCGCGAGGTCGAGGGGAGGCTCTATGCGTCGCACCTCAGTGCCGAGGATGCATACGAAGCGCACTGCCAACGCGTAAGTGCGTTCTTCGCGTCGAAGCCGAATCGATTGCTGCGGCTGCCGCTGGAACATCCCGAGCCCTGGGCATTGCTGTGTCCGTTTCTGGGGTTGCCCGTCCCGAACGCGCCCTATCCGCACCTGAGCTAGGCGCAGCCCATGGAGCTGCGGCTCGATGGGCGCCGTCGATCGGAGTATTACGCGACTCTCGGCGGTCGAGGCGCTGGATTTACCTTCACGACGCCGCCGCGCACCACGGAAAGCCGGCCGGGTAGCGTTGGCGCATCAGTGAATTGCCCTGCTCGAAGAACTCCTTCGTCACCGACCCGGGATTGCCGGCGAGACGATAGTTGACGCTGTAGCGCCCCGTGCATTCGAACTTCGGAAAATGGAGGCTCAGGGCCGAAAAGAACACACGGTCCTGGCCCCAGCCGCCGTGCCAGCAGCTTGCCACCTTCACCGCGACATCACGCTTCAGGCAATACGTGCTGGTATCGACATGCCGCGTGTTTGTCCAGGCCATCCACTTGCCGAGGCTCTCGCAATCATCGTTGAACAGGAAAGTGCCGGAAGGGCTGCACACCTTGCGCAAGGAAAAGCTCCAGTCCGCGCCTGTCGTTTCGATCTTCGCGATCGACGCCGCGACATGATCCGGATCGAACCAGTTATCCTGGTCCAGGTAGAGGACATAGTCGCTGTTGACGAGATGGGTGAACGCCGCGTAAATGCGATGGCCGTAAAAGCCGTTGCTGCCGACGTTTTCCTCGAGCACCGTGACCTGCATGTCGCCCGGCGGCAAATCCCGGGTCACGGCGCGAAAGCTGGTCTCGAACTGCGGCCCATCCACGACAACGCACGCGCGAACGGACGGATGCGACTGAAGGAGCACCGACTCGATCGCAGTTCGAACTTCATCCGAGCCCGTACTGGGAATGATGACGGCGGCTGTGGTCATGTGGCCGCGAGACGGCTTTCCCCCGTCTCTCGTCCCGGAATGCCTTCGAGGCGATGACCGGAATACTCCAGAACGCCGCGCCGGCTGTTCGGTGTCGTGGCGCGAATGTTCGGTCCTGGCGGTGTTCGCGCGCACGGGGCGACCATCGCGTAGCTGATCGCACGCTCCGCCGGACGCGGCAACCGCAGATTGCTGTGCTGAAACAGCGTGCCCCCCTGAATGATCAGCTCGTGAGTGACGATGGCAGGTGGATTCGGGATTCAGTGGCTGGGGAGGAAGGATTCGAACCTTCGAATGCCGGAATCAAAATCCGGTGCCTTAACCAACTTGGCGACTCCCCAGCGGAGAAACGGCGCCCTGAAGCGGCGCATTCGTACCTAGCGCGGAACCCGATTCCGCGCGTCACGCGAACGCCGCCAGCGGATGTCGCGCGAGCGTCCGTGCGACAAAGCCCTGCATCGCGTCGGCCGCCTCGCGCGACCGCTGCGCGCGCCTGCGGCTTCGGTGGCGAACGGGCGCGAACACGCAACTCGCCGGAACCCGTCATTCGCGCGCCGCCGAATGCTCGCACAAGCTTCGCGAGCGCCGACGCGCGATGCCGGAAACCGTGCGATCGCGGGCGGCTGCAGGTCATTGCGCCCATAACCCTCGGAAAAGACGTCCATTTTCGCCGACGCGCTAGTCGCGTGTCAATTCGGCGGCCGCGAAGATCGTCCGCGGTCGGACGCAGATCGGCGGCACGATCACGGCGACCCAGAAGCTCGGCATCGAAACCGGCGTCAGGCGCTCGCCGATGCCGCGGGCAAGCGCGGGCTCGCCGCCGAGGAAGAACGGAACGTCCGCGCCGAGCGCGACGCCGATACGCGATGAGATCGGCGCGCGGCATGCCGAGTGCCCACAAGCGATTGAGCGCGAGCAGCACCGACTGCCGCGTCGGAGCTTCCGCCGCCCAGGCCGCCGCCGATCGGAATGCGCTTTGACGACGCGCGATGTCGACGCCGCACGCGCAGCCCGATGCGCGCTTGCAGCGCGCTCGCCGCGCGAACCGCGAGATCGTCTCTGCGCGCGCAACGCCGGGATCATCGCCGACGTGCGACGAATCGCGCCGTCGTCGCGCGCGCGTCAGCGTGATCGTGTCGCCGACGTCGAGCGCGACGAACAGCGTCTCGAGCAGGTGATAGCCGTCGGCGCGCCGGCCCGTCACGTGCAGGAACAGGTTGAGCTTCGCGGGCGCGGGAACGGTCAGGCTGCGCATCGGGGCATTGTCGCCGTGTCGGCGCGCGCGCTGGCAGCGTCACGAGTCGCGCCAGCGATCGATCGACGATGCGCAGCTCGAGGTCGTGGCACGTGACGCGGAGCCGCGACGGGCGGCGCGCCGCATCGTCCGGCATAGGCGTAGACGATCTCGCAGCCGTCCTGGCGCAGCACGGCGGTGCGCCCCGAGCGCGTCCGGCTTCCGTCGAATGCGGCGCGTTCCGGTCGCGGCGCCGCCTGCGCCCAGCACGCCAAGCCCTCGACCGGCAGCGGGAAAGCCGACGACGCGCTCGGTCAGCGCCGCCCAGTCGCTCGCCGACCTCGCGGCGGCCGTCGGCGGTGCGCACCTCGACGCGCTGCAGTCGACGCGTCGCCGGTCAGCTCGGCGACCGACTGCCCGAGCGGCGTCGACACGACGAACTCGTCGCGCGGCGGCGCGTGCGTCCACGAGAAGGCGACGGCGACCGCGTCGTTGCCGCGGCGCGCGGAGAGCCGCCCGTCGATCGCGAACGGCGCGTCGCTCGCGCTCGGCGCTTGCGAGCGTCGTGACGGGCGGGCACGTCGTCGCGCACGCGGCGACGAGGAGCGCAGCATCGCGACGACGCGCAGAGCGGCCGCGCCGCGGCGGCGGCTCGCATGCGCGAGCGCGTCAGCGCGTGAGCCGACGCACGGTTTCCTGCAGCACGGCGTTGTCGGGCGCGGTCTTCAGCTGCGACTGCCAGACGTCCTGCGCGCGCGCACGATCGCCTTTCGCCCACAGCACCTCGCCGAGGTGCGCGGCGATTTCGGGGTCCGGCCGCTGCTCCATCGCGCGCCGCAGGTGTTTCTCCGCTTCGTCGAGCTTGCCCATGCGGAAATTGCGCCCAGCCGACGCTGTCGAGGATGAACGGATCGTCGGGCGCGAGCGACGAGCGCGCGCTCGACAGCGCCAGCCCTTCGGCAACGCGCGTCGTCCGATCGACGAGCGTGTAGCCGAGCGCGTTGAGCGCGTGCGCATTGGTGGGCTTCAGCTCGATCAGGCGCGAGAGCTTCTGCCTCGACGACGTCGATCTGGTCGAGCTTCTCGGCGACCATCGCGAGGTCGTAGAGAAGGTCGGGATCGTCGGGATACTTGTCGAGCGCCGCGACGAGAATCGCGTAGGCTGCCTGCGTTGTCGCCGGCATCGCGCAGGAGCTTGCGCCTGCGTCTGCTGCACCTGGACTTGCTGCTCGATCGCGACCGCCGGCAGCGTCGGCGAGATACGCGCGCGCCTCGTCGAGGCGTCCGAGCTTGCCGAGCATCAGCGCCGGCGCGAAGCTTCGCGAGCCAGCCGCGCTCGCCCTCGGGAACGGCCTTGAAGCGCTCGAGCGCGAGCTCGTAGCGGCCGGTCTCCTCGGCGACCTGCGCAAGGTAGAAGTCGACGATGCCGTCGTCGCCATAGTCGACGCGCTTCAGCTCCTCGAACAGCGTTTCGGCGCGTGCCCAATCCTTCATCTGGATCGCGAGCATCGCCATGCCGAACTCGTACTCGTGGTTGCCCTGGTCCTTCTCCCACAGCTTTTGCAGGATCGCCGACGGCCTCCGCGTAGTGCTTCTGCTGGATGCGGACCTGCGCCAGCGCCGAGAGCGCCGCCTTCGGATCGGGCTCGGCGCTTGCAGCAGCTCGACGAGGTAGTCGGCGGCGCGGTCCGGCGACTGCTTGCGCGAGGATCTCCACCTTGAGCAGGATCGCCTGCTCCCAATAGCGGCTTGAGCGCGAGCGCCCGATCGATCGCCTGCAGTGGCGATCGCCGTGGTCGCCATGTCCGGCAAGCCGGTGTTGTACGCGGCGAGCGCGACGGCGAAATGCGCCTCCGGCGACGTTGGGATAAGGCTGCGCCAGCGTGCGCACGAGCTTGAACGTCGCGGCCTTGTCCGGCTCGTTCGCGAGCAGCCGGTTGAGCTGCAGGAACGCTTCGCCCAGCCGCGGTCCCGAGGCCGCGGCCTCGGCGAGCGCGCGCTCGAGCTCCGCCTTGAGATCCGAAGCGAAGCCGCCGCACGTCGCCGCGCTGCCCTTGTTCGAGAGACCGGCGATCACCTGCTTCGGGCGCTCGGCCGTCGGTTCGAGCTCCGACCACAGCCGCGCCGATTCGAGCGCGAGCGTGCGCTGGCGCGCGGCGAGCGAAATCTCGGTTGCGCGACGGGCGAGCCGCGCGTCGCGCGTGTCGCGCGCCGCCTCGAAGTAGGCGCGCGCGGCGAGCGCCGTGTCGCCGCGCTGCAACGCGACGTCGCCGACGAGCAGCCGATACATGAGCTCCGCGCTGAGGCCCTGCTGGCGCGCGTCGCGCGAGGCATTCGCGCCCGCGGGCCGATCGGCCGGCGGCGGCTGGAGGCGATTGCGCGGGAGCGGTCGCCGGCGCGACCGACAGCGCAAGCGCGAGCGCCGCGGCGAGGTGGCGAAGCGAGAAACGAGGATCGGGCATCATGGTGCGTCCTGCGGGTGAAGAGGGGGAAGCGACGCGCGCGTCGCTTCCTGCCAGGAAGGGCGATCATCTTAGGGTATATTCGGCGGCCCAACAAACCGGCGCCGCCGCTCCGGCGGTCGCCCGTCCGGTTCGGCTCGACCTTCCGATGCCGGAACTGCCCGAAGTCGAAACCACGCGTCCGCGGCCTTGCCCCGCTCGTCGTCGGCCGACGCGTCGCCGCCATGCACGTGTACGACCGGCGATTGCGCTGGTCGGTTCCTCGCTCGCTTCCGAAGCGCATCGCCGGGCGCACGATCGACGCGCTCGACCGGCGCAGCAAATACCTGCTGTTTCGCGTCGGCCGCGGACACGCTGCTCGTGCACTTCGGCATGACGGGCAGCCTCCGCGCGTTCTCGGACCCTCCGCCGCGCGAGCCGCACGATCATGTCGACATCGTCCTCGACTCGGGCGTGACGCTGCGCTATCACGATCCGCGCCGCTTCGGCGCGATGCTCTGGCTGCCGGCGCCGGCCGAAGCCCATCCGCTGCTCGCGAGCCTCGGCCCCGAGCCCTTCGACCCGGCATGCGACGCCGAGTAGCTCCACGGCGCGGCGCGCGCGCCGGACCGCGGCGATCAAGCTTGCGTTGATGGACAATCATCTCATCGTCGGCGTAGGCAATATCTACGCCAACGAATCGCTGTTCCGCGCCGCGAATCCGGCCGACGACGCCGGCGAATCGCGTCTCGAAGGCCCGGCTCGGCGCGGCTCATCGCCGAAGTGCGCGCGACGCTGACCGACGCCATCGCAAAAGGGCGGGTCGACGCTGCGCGACTACGTCGACAGCCGCGGCGAGCCCGGGCTACTTCCAGCTCGACTATTTCGTCTACGGCGCGCGAGGGCCTGCCGTGCAGGGTCTGCGGTGCCGCAATCCGGCAGATCCGGCAGGGCGGGCGCGCGACTTACTACTGCCCGAGTTGCCAGCGCTGAGCCGCGGCGACCGCGCAGCGCGCCGCTGTGTTAGATTGACCGCCGCAACACGCGCGCGCGGAGCGCGACAGAAAGGATCGGCAGGCATCCCCGCATGGCCCAACCGCGCGAACTCGCGGCGCGCTTCGACGCTTACGGCGAATGGCGCAAGCGCCTCGCGCAGGGCGTCTCCGCTCTGCACGAGTGGCTGAAGCGAGCAGGATCTCGCCGGACGCGCAGGTCGACTACAAGGTCGCAGCAGCTTCTCGCGCGGCTGCACGAGGACAAGCTGATCGTCGCGTTCGTCGCGGAATTCTCGCGCGGCAAGTCCGAGCTCATCAACGCGATCTTCTTCGCCGACTTCGGCGAGCGCCTGCTGCCGACGACGGCCGGGCGCACGACGATGTGCCCGACCGAGCTCCTCTACGACGCGTCGCGCCCGCCGTCGATCCGCTGCTGCCGATCGAGACGCGGCTCAAGGACGCGACGGTGAAGGAGTTCCGGAATTTCGCCGACGAGTGGGCGACGTTTCCGCTCGATCTGTCGGCGGCCGGCCGGATGAGCGAGGCGCTCGCGAAGGTCTCGCAGATGAAGCGCGTGCCGCTCGCGCTCGCCCGCGCGCTCGGGCTCCAGGACGACGCCGAACCGGCCGACGCTGCCGCGCGCCCGGCGGCGACGCGCAGATCGACGTGCCGTGCTGGCGGCACGCGATCATCAACTTTCCGCACCCGCTGCTGCAGCAGGGGCTCGTGATCCTCGACACGCCCGGGCTTGAACGCGATCGGCACCGAGCCGGAGCTCACGCTCAACCTTCTGCCCAACGCGCATGCGGTCCTGTTCGTCCTCGCCGCCGACACCGGCGTCACGAAGACCGACCTCGAAGTGTGGACGCGCTATCTCGCCGGCGACGACCCCGCGCAGAAGGCCGGCCGCCTCGTCGTCCTGAACAAGATCGACAGCCTTTGGGACGAGCTGAAGCCCGCGCCGGCGATCGCCGCCGAGATCGATCGTCAGAGTCGCGACGACCGCGGCGCTGCTCGGACTGCCGCCGTCGCAGGTCTCACGCCGTGTCGGCGCAGAAAGGCGCTGCGTCGCCAAGGTCAACGGCGACGACGCTCTGCTCGAGCGGAGCCGCCTGCCGGCGCTCGAGGATGCGCTGACCGCGAGGCTCATCCCGGCGAAGCGCGGCATCGTCGGCGCGGCGACGCAGGCCGAGGTGCGCGCGCTCGTCGCGCGGCGTGCGCGCGCTGCTCGAAGCGCGGCAGGCGAACATCGCCGAGCAGCTCGCCGAGCTGCGCGCGCTGCGCGGGAAGAACCAGGACGTCGTCGAGCACATGATGGCGCGCGTCAACGAGCGAGAAGGAGCGTCTTCGAGCGCGGCGTTGCAGCGCTTCACCGCGCTGCGCACGGTGTTCACGCACCAGACGAACGCGCTGTTCGACGTGATCGGCCTGGAGGCGCTGCGCGACGAACGCCGGGCGCACGCGCCGCAGCATCGAGCGCAGCCCGTTCACCAAGGGCGTGCGCACCGCGATGGCCGATTTCTTCACGTCGATACGCCGCGATTTCGACGACGCCGCGCGCCGCGCCGGCCGAGATCCACGACATGATGCAGCGCGATGTACGCGCGCTTCGCGGCCGAGCAGGGCACCGACGCCGTTCGTGCCGCCGCCGTTCTCGATGCTCAAGTACCAGAAGGAAGTCGACCGGCTGGAGCGCGCGTACAACGAGCACTTCAACACGCTGTGGAACATGCTGAGCAAGGCGAAGTTCTCGCTGACGCGCGGCTTCTTCGAGACGATCGCCTCGCGCGTCAAGCACGTCTACGACGTCGCGAACCGCGACGTCGAGAGCTGGCTGCGCGCGGTGATGTCGCCGCTCGAGACCCAGGTCCGCGAGCACCACCTGCAGCTGCAGCGCCGGCTCGAGAGCGTCAAGCGGCATCCACAGTCGCGAGCGGCGAGCTCGAGGAGCGCATCGGCGAGCTCGAGCAGCAGGACGAGGCGCTCGCCGCGCAGATCGCGGCGCTGATGCGGAGCGTCGAGGTCGATCGACCGGCATCGTCGAGCAGCGCGGACGCGCTGCCCGCCGCGGCGAACGCGTGAGCCGCGCCGCGGCGGCGGCTTCAGGCGGCGCGGTCGCGCGGCGACTGCCCGCGGCCATCAGCGCCTTCGTACTTGGCCATGCAGCGCCTCGCTGCGTCTCGACGAAATCGGGATTGACCGGGATGCAGTCGACCGGGCAGACCTCGACGCATTGCGGCGTGTCGAAGTGGCCGACGCATTCGGTGCATTTCTTCGGGATCGATGACGTAGATCTCCGGACCCTGCGAGATCGCGCCGTTCGGGCACTCGGGCTCGCAGACGTCGCAGTTGATGCACTCGTCGGTGATCATCAGGGCCATGACGTGTCGATCCTATTTCCGGCCTGCCGCGACTCGGGCTTTCAACCGCGCGAGGACCGCCGGGTGGACGAACGACGAGACGTCGCCGCCGAACTTCGCGATCTCGCGCACGATCGTCGCCGAGATGAACGTGTACTGCTCCGACGGCGTCAGGAACAGCGTTTCGACCTCGGGAAAGAGGTTGCGGTTCATTCCGGCCATCTGGAACTCGTATTCGAAATCGGACACCGCGCGCAGCCCGCGCATGACGACGCGCGCGCCCTGCTCGTGGACGAAATCCATCAGCAGCCCGGAAAACGGCTTGACCTCGACGTTGGCGAAGGCGGCGAGCACCTCGCGCGCCATCGTCGACGCGCTCGGCGGTCGTGAAAAAGGGCTGCTTCGACGCGCTGTCGGCGACGCCGACGATCACGTTGTCGAAGAGCTTCGCCGCGCGGCGCACGAGGTCCTCGTGGCCGCGGGTGAAGGGGTCGAACGTTCCGGGATAGACGACGGTGAGCATGGCGGATCCGGCTGTCGAGGTATGCCGGGCTCGGCTTCGGGACGCGGCTCGTCGCGCTCGCGCCGGCGCACTGGTCACGCGCTTCCGGCCGCGATGGAGCGAAAAGATGATAATGCACCTGTCCCGCCTTGTCGCGGCGCCAGGTGACGAGACCCGGCGGCGGCGCGAGCGCTGCGCCGCCTCGGCGTAGAGGAAGCCGCCGGCGAGCGAGCCGCTCGGCGCACGCCGGCAGCAGCCAGGGCCACGGATCGTCGCCGAACGGCGGATCGAGGAAGATCACGTCGAAGTCGCCGCCGCTCGTTCGCGATGAAGGCCGCGCGTCGCCGACGTGCAGCTCGAGCGCGTCGGCGCCGAGCGCCGCCGCCGTCGCGCGCAATGGCGTCTACCGATCGCGCGGTTCCGGTCGACGGCGACGGCCAGCGCGGCGCCGCGCGAGGCCGCCTCGAGCGTCAGCGCGCCCGGTGCCCGCATAGAGATCGAGGCAGCGCCGGCCGGACAGGTCCTGTCCGAGCCAGTTGAAGAGCGTTTCGCGGACGCGATCCGGGGTCGGGCGCAGGCCCGCCGCGGCGGGAAAGCGGATCACGCGCCGGCGCCACGCGCCGCCGATGATGCGGACGCGATTTGCGGCGGATATCGGCACGAGGCGCGCGGCGGTTCGGCGGAACGAGCTGGCGCATTATCGCCCGGCGCGACTCGCGCGGCCAGGTAATATCCGGGCTCGTCGCCTGCGCCGCTGCGCCGGTCCGGCGATCTCCGCGTCGTAGCCGCGCTCACGTCACGAACTGCCACGATGTTCGATCTCTTCAAGCGAAAATCCGACGGACGAGGCAGAAGACACGCCCTGGTCGGAGCGGCTCGCCGACGGGCTCGCGCGGTCGCGCGAGAAGCTCGCCGGCGCGCTCGGCGACGTGTTCTCGCGCCGCAAGCTCGACGCGGAGACGCTCGAGGAGCTCGAAACCGCGCTGCATCACCGCGGACGTCGGCGTCGCCGCGACGCAGCATCTGCTGGACGATCTGTCGCGCGCGATGGAAAGCGCGCCGGCGGCGACGGCGATCCCGAAGAGCACTGCTCAAGGCGGCGCTCGTCGACCTCCTCGCGCCGCTCGAGCGGCCGCTCGTCGATCGGCTCGGCGCGCCCGTTCGTGATCATGCTGGCCGGGGTGAACGGCGCCGGAAAGACGACCTCGATCGGCAAGCTCGCGCGGCTCTTCCAGTCGCCAGGGCCACTCGGTGCTGCTCGCCGCCGGCGACACGTTTCGCGCCGCCGCGCGCGAGCAGCTCGCCGTCTGGGGCGAGCGCAACGGCGTCACGGTGATCTCGCAGGCCGGCGGCGATCCCGGCGCCGTGATGTTCGACGCGATCGCGGCGGCGAAGGCGCGCAGGATCGACGTCGTGCTGGCGGACACCGCCGGGCCGACTGCCCACCCAGCTCCAGCTGATGGAGGAGATCCGCAAGGTGCAGCGCGTCATCCGCAAGGCCGACCCGGCCGCGCCGCACGAGACGCTGCTCGTGCTCGACGCCAACACCGGCCAGAACGCGCTGGCGCAGGTCAGGGCGTTCGACGACGCGCTCGGGCTCACCGGGCCTCGTGCTGACCAAGCTCGACGGAAGCGCGAAAGGCGGCGTCGTGGCGGCGATCGCCAAGGAGCGGCCGATCCCGCTGCGCTTCATCGGCATCGGCGAAGGGCTGGACGACCTCAAGCCCTTCGTCGCCGCCGAATTCGTCGATGCGCTTGTCGACTAGATCGCCACGGCGCTCGCACGTCGGAAGTCAGTGCCCACTGTAGCCGAGGCACCCATCGTCCGGCCGCAGGTCCGAGCGAGACCGAACGCCGTTCCGGCGGTCGATCCGATCAGCGGAGGCGCTCGTCCGAGCTGCGCCTCGGCACTAACCCGACTAAATCACTCGGGAACTTTTCGACCGCCTTAGCACTCTCAATCGCGCGAGTGCTAAAATGTCGCGGTCGGATGACCGGCGGGATGTCGCCGCTGCCGCCGCCTAACCGAGGAGAAATGAACGATGACCGGTACCGCGTTGACGTTCCCGACGCCCGCGTCGCTGGGCAACCTGGACCAGTACATCCAGGCCGTGAATCGCTTTCCGCTGCTCACCCCCGAGCAGGAGCTCGCGCTCGGCCGCCGCCTCGTCCGCGACAACGACCTCGACGCGGCGCAGCAGCTCGTCCTGTCGCACCTGCGCCTCGTCGTCGCCGTCAGCCGCAAGTACCTGGGCTACGGGCTGCCGCAGGCCGACCTGATCCAGGAAGGCAACATCGGGCTCATGAAGGCCGTCCGCCGCTTCGATCCCGAGCGCGGCGTGCGCCTCGTCTCGTTCGCCCTCCACTGGATCCGGGCCGAGATCCACGAATACGTGCTGCGCAACTGGCGCCTCGTCAAGGTCGCGACGACCAAGGCGCAGCGCAAGCTCTTCTTCAACCTGCGCCGGATGAAGGTCCGCTCGGCCGCGCTGTCGACCAAGGAAGCGCTCGCGATCGCGAAGGATCTCGGCGTCAAGCCGGAGGAGGTCTTCGAGATGGAGACGCGCCTTTCCGGCCGCGACATCGCGCTCGATCCGCAGCCGGACGAGGAAGGCGAGGCGGTGACGCCGATCGCCTATCTCACCGACACCGAGAACGAGCCGGTGCAGCTCCTCGAGCGCGCCGAGACCGAAGCGAACCAGCGCCGAAGGGCTGAGGCGCGCGCTGGCGAAGCTCGACGATCGCAGCCGCCGCATCATCGAGGCGCGCTGGCTCGTCGAGAACGATCCGGCGACGCTGCAGGAGCTCGCCGACGAGTACGGCGTGTCGGCCGAGCGCATCCGGCAGATCGAAGGCAAGGCGCTCAAGTCGATGCGCGAGCCAGATGGCGCGCCTGAGCGCTCGCTGCGGCACCGACGCGGCTGCAAACCGCCGGCGCCGCGCCGGCGTTCTTCGGCGCGCCGCTACAGCTCGACCTGCGTTCCCAGCTCGACGACGCGGTTGGTCGGGATGTGGAAGAAGTCGGTGGCCTTGACGGCCATCTTCGACATCGAAACGAACAGCCGCTCGCGCCACAGCGCCATCCCGGGCGCGACGCTCGCGATCAGCGTCTCGCGCGAGACGAAGAACGACGTCTCCATCATGTCGAACTCGAAACCGTCCTTGCCGATCGCCTCGAGGAGCTCCGGCACGTCGGGGTCCTCGGCAAAGCCGTAGTACGCATCCATCCGCCAGAACGCGCAGCCGAGCTCGGAGAGCCGCACTCGCTCGCGCGGCGGGCACCCGCGGAAAGTCCTGCGTGTGGATCGTGAGGAACACGACGCGCTCGTGCAGCACCTTGTTGTGCTTCAGGTTGTGCAGCAGCGCGTGCGGCACGCGATCGACGGTCGACGTCAGGAACACCGCGGTGCCCGGCACGCGCGTCGGCGGGCTCGCCTCGATGCTCTCGATGAAAAGGCCGAGCGGCATCGAATCCTCGGCGAGCCGCTCCATCAGCAGCGCGCGGCCGCGCTTCCACGTCGTGAG
This sequence comes from uncultured beta proteobacterium, assembly GCA_963742965.1. Taxonomy (GTDB): domain Bacteria; phylum Pseudomonadota; class Gammaproteobacteria; order Burkholderiales; family Casimicrobiaceae; genus CAIWHR01. The sequence goes on from CAVUOC010000009.1 coordinate 29,280, forward strand.
CAGCGTGAACACGACGCGCGCCGATCAGGAGCGGGAACCAGCCGCCGGCGGGCACCTTGAGCGAATTGGACGCGAGGAACGACACGTCGATCGAGGAACAGCGGCAGCACGATCAGCGGCCGCGACGGACCGGCTCCAGCCCCAGATCCGGCGCATCACGACGAAGATCAGCACCGAGTCGATCAGCATCGCGAGCGTCACCGCGATGCCGTAGGCGCCGCCGAGGTTGTCGGAGCTCCGGAAGCCGACGCACGAGCAGCACCACGGCGACGAGCAGCGTCCAGTTGATGAACGGAACGTAGATCTGCCCGATCTGGCGGTCCGACGTGTGCAGGATCTTCAGCCGCGGGCAGTAGCCCATCTGGATCGCCGCGCGCGTCAGCGAAAACGCGCCGGAGATCACCGCCTGCGAGGCGATCACCGCGGCGCACGTGGCGAGCACGACGAGCGGGATCAGCGCCCATTGCGGCGCGAGCAGGTAGAACGGATTCTTGATCGCCAGCGGGATTCGCGAGCAGCAGCGCGCCCTGCCCGAAATAGTTGAGCACCAGCGCCGGCATCACGAACCACAGCCACGCGCGGCGGATCGGCGACGGCGCCGAAGTGCCCCATGTCGGCGTAGAGCGCCTCGGTGCCGGTGACCGCGAGCACGACGGCGCCGAGCGCCAGGAAACGCGAGCCGCGGATTGTCGGCGACGAACGCGATCGCGTGCACCGGATTGATCGCGCCGAGCACCGCGGGATGCTGCGACGATCTGCAGCGCGCCGAGCACCGCGAGCACGACGAACCACACGCACATCACCGGGCCGAACAGGCGCCCGACGCTCGCCGTGCCGCGCTTCTGGATCGCGAACAGCGCGACGCACGATCACGACCGTCACCGGAACGATGAACGGATGCAGGTTCGGCGCGATGATCTCGAGGCCCTCGACCGCGCCCAGCACCGAGATCGCCGGCGTGATCATCCCGTCGCCGTAGAACATCGCGGCGCCGAAGATGCCGAAGCCGACGAGCCACCAGCGGCGCCGGCCGTGATTGCCCAGGCCGCGCGAGACGAGCGCCGTCAGCGCCAGGATGCCGCCTTCGCCGCGATTGTCGGCGCGCATGATGAGCGTCACGTACTTCGCGGTGACGATGATCATCAGCGCCCAGAAGATGATCGACAGGATGCCGAGCACGTTCGCCGGCGTGAGCGCCACCGGATGCTCGCCGGCGAAGCACTGGCGCAGCGTGTAGAGCGGCGACGTGCCGATGTCGCCGAAGACCACGCCGATCGCCCCGATGACGAGCGGCGACATGCGCTTCGACGAGCTCGGCGGGATGCGCTCAAGGGCCGGACGGGCGAGGGATTCGCGAGACCGAGCCCGCGTCAACGCCGCCGTTCCCGCCGTTGCCGTCGTCGCCGCGGCGGGCGAAGCGGATGGAGAGCTGCTTCAGCTTGCGATAGAGGTGCGTGCGCTCGAGCCCGGCCCGTTCGGCCACGCGGCTCATGTTGCTCTGCTCGCGCCCGAGCAGCTGCTCGAAATAGATCCGCTCGAACGCCTCGCGCGCTTCGCGCAGCGGCAACTCGAAGAAGCGGGCGGTGATCTCGGGGGCGACCGCCTGGTTCGCCGCCGCCGCCTCGCCCAGGAGGCGCTTCACGTGCTCGGTCGTGATGTCGCCGCTGCCCGCGTACAGCGCGAGATTGGCGACCACGCTTTGCAGATGGTCGAGATTGCCGGGCCAGTAGGCGCCCGTCGAGCAGGTTGAGCGCCGTCGGCTGCAGCGTCGCGAACAGCGCGCGCCGCGGGCTGCTGCGCGCTGCGCTCCTGCGCGGCGACGTCGTGCCAGAAGCGCTCGATCAGCGCCGGGATGTCCTCGCGCCGCGCGCGCAGCGGCGGAAGCAGCACGGCGCCGGCCGACAGCGCCGCGAGCAGCGCCGCGTCGAACTTGTTCTCCGCGGCCATGTTGCCGAGCGGCTCCGTGCTCGTGCAGACGAGCGTGACGTTCGCCTTGTCGAGCTTCGGCAGCAGGAACGCGAGCCCGCGCTGCTCGGCCTTCGCGTATTGGCCGATCTCCGCGCAATAGAGCGTGCCGTCGCGCGCCTCCTCGAGCACCGCGAGCGGATTCGCCGCGAGCCGCGCGCCGCTCTGCAGCGACCACGCGCGGCGTGTCGGGGGCGTGCAGCGCGCGCGCCGCCACGTCGTGCCCCGCGCCGGGCTCGCCCAGGATCAGCAGCGGCTTCCGCGCCGCGAGCAGCTGCTCCATCTGCCGCTCGACGTCGCGCATCGGCGGCGCTCGTGCCGATGCGTCGCGAGCGAAACGCGCCGCGGCTCCCGCGCCAGCGCGATCTTGAGCGCGCGCGCCACCGTGCCGAGGAGCTTCTGCAGGCCCGACCGGCTTCTCGAGGAAATCGAACGCGCCGATCTTCGTCGCCTCGACCGCGGTCTCGATCGTGCCGTGGCCCGACATCATGACGACGGGCATCGTGAGCTGGCCCGACGCCGCCCATTCGCGCAGCAGCGTCACGCCGTCGGTGTCCGGCATCCAGATGTCGAGCAGCACGAGCGCCGGCTGCTCGCGCGCGCGGTAGGCGCGCGCCGCCGTCGCGTTTTCGGCGAGGCTCACGCGATAGCCCTCGTCCTGCAGGATTTCGGACAGCAGCTCGCGGATGCCGACTTCGTCGTCGACGATCAGGATTTCCTTGGCGGGCGTCATGAGCGTGCGTATCCTACGCTGCCGCGGCGCTGCGCGGGAAAATGAGCGTGACGCTGCGCCCCGCGCGGCGCGCGTTGGCGAGCTCGACGCGGCCGTGGTGCTCGTCGACGATCTTCTTCACGATGGCGAGGCCGAGCCCCGTGCCCTTCGCCTTCGTCGTGACGTACGGCTCGAACGCGCGGTGCAGCACCGCGTCGGGAAAGCCGGCGCCGCGCGTCGCCGAACGCGAGCGCGACCTCGTCGCCGCGCGCCTCGAGCGCGATGTCGTAGCGCGGCTCGGCCGATCTCGGCCTGGGCGTCGATGGCGTTCTGCAGGAGGTTGTGGAACACCTGGCGGAGGCGGGTCGGCTCGCCCTGCACGACGAGCGGCTCGGGCGGAAGGCGACAACGCGACGTGCGGGCGCAGATTGTCGTACAACGCGAGCACGTCGAGCAAGAGGGCGCCCACGTCGACCGGCTGCATCGTCCCCGGGCGCGGCTGCCGCGCGTAGATCGCGAAGTCGTCGACCATGTGCTTCATCGCCGCGACCTGCGCGATGATCGTCTGCGCGCCGCGCGCCAGCGTCTCGCTGGTCGGCGCCGTCGAGCTTCGGCGACGAGCTTGCGCTCGAGCCGCTCGGCCGAAAGCTGGATCGGCGTCAGCGGATTCTTGATCTCGTGCGCGAGGCGGCGCGCGACCTCGCCCCACGCGGCGTCGCGCTGCGCCTGCGCGAGATCGGTGACGTCGTCGAACACGACGACGTAGCCGGCCACCGGGCGTCACCGGCAGCCGCGAGCCGCGCATCAGCAGCGTGCGCATCAGGTTGGCCACCGAGAGCTCCGCCTGCTTCTGCCAATGCGCGTCGCGGCTCGCCGCGAAAGCCGTTCCGCGACGAGCTCGGCGAACGGGCGCGAGCGCGGGAAGCTTGCGTCCCCAATCGGACAGCGGCGTCCCGGTCAGCTCGGCCAGCGGCTGCTGCAGGATCACCGCGGCGCTCGCGTTCGCCGTGCGCAGCCGATAGCGGTCGTCGAACGCGAGCACGCCGGCCGACAGGTTGCCGAGAATGCTCTCGAGGTAGGCGCGCGTGGTCTCGGTCGCGCGGCGCGACTCCTCGGTCTTCTGCTGCGCCTCGGCGAGCTGCGCCGTCATCGTGTTGAACGATTCGGTCAGCACGCCGAGCTCGTCGCGCGAGGTCACGGGCTGGCGGCGCGTGAAATCGCCTTGCGCCACCGCGCGCGTGCCCTCGGCGAGCAGCCCGAGCGGCGCCGAGAAGCGCTCCGACAGCACGACCGCGAGGCCCAGCGCCGAGGTGAGCGCAAGCAGCAGCGTCAGCGTCAGCGTCAGCGCGTAGAGGCGCTTCAGCGCCTGGCGCGAGAACGAGATCTTCTGGTAGTCGTCGCGCGCCGGCCTGGACCTTCTCGAAGTCCTGGGCGAGCGCCTTCGGCACGGGCTCGATCACCTGCAGCACCTTGAGCGGCTCGAGCTGGTCGTCGGTGTTGACCGGCACGACGACGCGCAGCTTGACGAGACCGCCGTCGGCGCGTCTGCTCGATCGCCGTGCGTCTGCTGCAGCCGCGCGCGCCGCAGCGCCTGCGCCGGCGGCGGCTCCGGCGGCGCGGTCGAGCCGCCGACGCCGGCGACCGCGAGCACGCTGCCGGTCGACGAGAAGAGCGCCGCCTCGTAGACGCCGGCCTGCTCGGCGGCGCGATTCAATCGCGTCGACACGCTGCCCGGCGCCGCCTTCGCCGAGCGTGACGCGCGATCTGGCTCGCCTTGTTGACCGTCTCCTGCTTCAGATAGTCGAGCGCGTTGCGGCCGAGATTGAGGCCGCCTTCGAGCGCGCGATCGACGCGCACGTCGAACCAGCTCTCGATGCTGCGGCCGAGGAACTGCACCGATGCCGCGTAGACGAGCGCGCCCGGCAGCACGGCGACCAGCGCGAACAGCAGCACGAGCCGCACGGCGAGGCGCGAGCCGAAGACGCCCGCCTTCAGCTTGCGCGACAGCTGCCAGAGCTGCGTAGCCGACGACAGCCATCAGCAGCGCGACCGAGCACGCCGTTGACGACGAGCAGCAGGTCGTAGCGGCGCGCGAAGAGCTCGGTGTTCGCCGACGCCGTCGCGAGCAGGAACAGCGAGATCGCGCCGAGGCACGCGAGGACCAGCAGCAGCCAGCGCATCCCGCGCGAGGGCAGGAGTCCGCTCACGGCGTGAAGCTCCAGCGATGCCACTCCGATTGCAGCGACCATTCGCGCGAGGCGAGCGCGTTCACCTGGAACGGCTTCGGCAGCTGGTTGACGTCGAGGCGCAGCCGAACCGCCGCCTCGTAGCGCGTGCCCTTCGACGAGCTGGTCGGCGCTCGCGACCTGGCGCGAGGTGACGCGCGAGAGGAAGCGCTCGACCTCGTCCAGCGCGTCGAAAGTCTGGCCGAGGAGGCCGCTCGCGACGCGGTATTGCCGCGTGAGCGCGTTGTACGAGACGCGGTATTGCGTCGACAGACGACAGCACCTTCTCGTCGACCCAGTACCAGCGCGGGCGCATGAGCTCGAACTCGAACACGAAGTAGAGCGGCACGCCCTTCTGGAGCGCCTCCTCGAGCGTCGGGTTGAACGCGAGGTCGAACTCGGCGTTGAGCACATAGGCGTCCTCGTCGGCGCGCAGTTCCGCCGACTTGACGGCGATCGTGTCGGCGCGCGCCGAGCGTCGCGACGAGCGCGAGCGCAACGAGCGCACGCCGCCGCGCGAAGGCGCGCCAGCGACCCGCCGCGCGTTGCGGCGCGGGAGCTCGGAGGGGATCGAATCGCAGGGGGCATGCCGGCGGGCGGGGCGTCGAACGCGGTGCCGAGGGGCCGTCGGCGTCGGGGCGGGCGGAATCCGCGCTGCGGGCGCTGCCCGTCAGGGCTTGCGGAGCAGCGCGTAGAAAAATCCGTCTTGATTGTGGCTCGCGCCGGGGAGCGAAGGCAAGAGTTGCGCGCCGCGCTGGGCGACCTCGGGGGGAAAGGTGAGGGATTCGCGCAACGCTTCGGCGTGGCGCGCGACGAAACGCCGCGATCTGCGCCTCGTTTTCCGCCTCGAAGACCGAGCACGTCGCGTAGAGCAGGAGCCCGCCGCGCGCGAGGCACGGCCACAGCGCGTCGAGGAGGCGCGCCTGCTGCCGCGCGAAGCTCTCGATATCGGCTTCGCGGCGCAGCCATTTGACGTCGGGATGGCGGCGGACCACGCCCGCTCGCCGTGCACGGCACGTCGGCGAGGATGCGGTCGAACGGCCGGCCGTCCCACCATCGCGACGGGCTCGCCGGCGTCGCCGGCCAGGACGTCGCACGCGCGGCCGAAGCGAGGCGCAGGCGATCGAGGTTCTCGCGGACGCGCGCGAGGCGCGCGGCGTCGCTGTCGAGCGCGACGAGCTCGACGTCGGCGAGCTCGGCGATGTGCGTCGTCTTGCCGCCCGGCGCCGCGCAGGCGTCGAGCACGCGCTGGCCCGCGGCGAGCTGCAACAGCGGCGCCGCGAGCTGCGCGCCCAGATCCTGGACCGAGAACGCGCCTTCGCGCGTAGCCCGGGAAGCTCCGCGCACCGGGCGGCGGAGGATCGACGAGGATTCCCGCGTCGCCGTGCGGCACGCGCGACGATCGCCGCTGCTCCGAGACTCCGCCAGCAGCGCTTCGCGCGTCGTGACGCGGCGGTTGACGCGCAGCGCGAGCGGCGCCTGCGCGTTGCCCGCGGCGAGAATCGCCTCCCACTCGTCGGGATATTCGCGCTGCACGCGCTCGATCCACCAGCCGGGATGCGACCAGCGCGCGACGCGGATCGTCGCGAATCGCCGCATGCGAGCGCCTCGCGCTCGCGCAGGAAGCGGCGAAGCAGCGCGTTGACGAGCGCCTTCGCCGCGGGGCGCGCAACGATCGCCGCCGCGTTCACCGCGTGATCGACGATCGCGAACGAGCGGCGCGCGCGTGTGCTCGAGCTGATAGAGCGCGACCGCGACGAGACAGCGCAGCGCCGGGTCGGCGATCGGCTTCGTCGCGAGCGTGCGCACCAGCGCGTCGAGCGTGCCCCAGTGCCGCAGCGTGCCGTAACGCGAGCTCCTGGACGAGCGCGCGGCGCCGGCCGGCGGGATCGCGCTCCGCGCGGCGCGAGCGCCGCGAGCGCCGCCGGGAGCGTCGACCCGTCCAGCACGCGGCGCACCGCAAGGCGGCTAGCCGCTGCGCTTCCTGCACGACTCGCGCCGCGCTAGCCCGGAGTCGCGCGCGCCCGCGCCGAAGCGCGCGCCGCGTCCGAGGCGGCGGCCGGCAGCGAAGGCCGCCGCGCTCATCCGCGACCGCCTGCGGGCTGCAGCTCCACGAGCTTGACGGCGCCCTTCGCCGCACGCGACGACGATGCCTCGCCGCGTCGGCGTCCGAGCACGGAGCCCGGCGGGCGCGTCGAGCGCGCGCGTCGACGGGCTCGCGCCCGCCACACCTTGACGCGCCGGCCGTCGACCGATGCGTAGGCGCCCGGCGCCGGGTCGAACGCGCGCACCTGGCGATCGATCGAGTCCGCGGCGTGCGCTCCAGTCGATCGCGGCTTCGCCTTGCGGATCTTCGGGGCGTACGGTCGCGCCGGCCGCCGGCTGCGGCGTGCGCGGCACCGGCTCGCCCGCGGCGAGCCGGCGCAGCACGCCGACGAGCGCTCGCGCGCCGGCCTGCGCGAGCTTCGCTTCGAGCGTGCCCGGCGGTCTCGCGCGCGTCGATCGGCACGCGGGCGACATCGAGCATCGGTCCCGTGTCGAGGCCCGCGTCCATCTGCATGAGCGTGACGCCGGTCTTCGTCGTCGCCGGCGAGGAGCGCGCGCTGGATCGGCGCCGCGCCGCGCCAGCGCGGCAGCAGCGACGCGTGGACGTTGATGCAGCCTTCGCCGGGGCCAGGCGAGGACCGGCGGCGGCAGCAGGAGCCCGTACGCGGCGACGACGAGCACGTCGAGGCCCGAGCGCATCCAGCATCGCCCGCGCTGCCTCGCCCGGCGAGCGTCGCCGGCTGCTCGACCGCGAGCCCGCGTTCGAGCGCGAGCCCCTTGACCGGCGAGGGCTCGTGCCTGCAGACCGCGGCCGCGCGGCCGGTCGGGCTGGGTGAGCACGAGCGGCACGTCGAATCCCGCGTCGAGCAGCGCCGCGAGCACCGTGGCCGCGAACGCCGGCGTGCCGGCGAAACCGACGTTCATCGAAGCGAGGAGCGGCGTTACGCCGTCTGCCGCTGCTTCTTGCGCAGCCGGGCCGCGAGGCGCGCCTGCTTCAGCGGCGAAAGGTGGTCGACGAAGACCTTGCCCGACGAGATGCTCCATCTCGTGCTGGATGCACACGGCGAGCATGCCTTCGGCGTCGAGCTCGAACGGCTCGCCGTGCGCATCCTGCGCGCGCACGCGAACCCGCGCGGCGCGCGTCACCTTGTCGTAATAGCCCGGCACCGACAGGCAGCCTTCCTCGCGCTCGGCTTCGCCTTCCGCAGAAGACGATCTCGGGATTGACGAAGACGCGAAGGTCGTCGCGCGCCTCGGAGATGTCGATCACGATGATCCGCTTGTGGACGTCGACCTGCGTCGCGGCGAGCCCGATGCCCGGGCGCCGCATACATGGTCTCCGCCATGTCGCGGACCAGCCGCTCGATCTCCGGCGTGAACGGCGGCAACCGGCGCCGCAACTTTGCGCAAGCCGCGGGTCGGGGTACTCGAGAATGTGTCAGAACGGCCATGGGTTCAGGGGTCGACAACGCAATCGGCCGCCGGGTTCGAGTTGCAGTCGGGGCGACACCTCCGAACGGAGAGCGGCCACTCTTTCGGCGTCGCTTAGCTTGCAAAATGCAGACTGAGGATGCAGAATCCGCTGTAAGCCCTTATTTTGCGGCGCTTTAGGACGTCAGCAAGCCCGCCCCTACCGGAAGAGGCTTTATGCGTCAGAAGTTTAGCATAGCGAATTTCCTCGTTGCGACCGCGGCAGCAATCGTGGTTTGGGGCTGCGGCGTCGCACGCGCCGCCGATGTGGAGATCAAGGACGGCGTTCCCGACCGCTATACCGTGCAAAAAGGCGACACCCTCTGGGGAATCGCCGGCAAGTTCCTCAAGGATCCCTGGCGTTGGCCGGAGATCTGGCGGATGAACCGCGAGCAGATCAGGAATCCGCACCTCATCTACCCGGGCGACGTGATCGTCCTCGATCGCGCGCCCGACGGGCAGATGCGCGCTTTCGCTCGAGCGCCCGACGCACGCGGCTGTCGCCGACCGTGCGCGTCGTCGCCGCTCGATGCGGAGGCGATCCCGTCGATTCCCGCCGGCGACATCGAGCCCTATCTCACGCGGCCGCTCATCACGGGGCCCGAGGGGCTCGACGGCGCGGCGGAGATCATTTCCGGTCGCGACGACGCGCTACAGTCGCGGCGACGGCGACGTCGTGTATGTCGTCGGCATCGACCCGAAGGCGGCGACCTGTGGAACATCTATCGCCGCGGCCGCGAGTTCAGGTCGATCGATGGCAAGGAGGTGCTCGGCGTCGAGCAACGCTACCTCGGAAGCGCGAAGGTCGAGCGCTTCGCCGACGTGTCGCACGGTCCGCATCGCGACGGCGAGCGAAGAGATCCTGGTCGGCGACCGGCTCGTTCCCGGCGCCGCGCGGAACGCTGATGAGCTACGTGCCGCACGCGCCCGGCGCGCCCGATCGACGGCCGGATCATCGCGCTCAACCGCGACGCGATCGAAGCGGGGCGCGGCTGGGTCGTCACGCTCGACAAGGGCGCGCGCAACGGCCTCGACGTCGGCACGGTGCTCGCGATCTACCGCGTCGTCCCGCCGATTCCCGATCCGCGCCCGTCGACCGAGCGCGAGCAGATCGACCCGAACGGCGCCGAGCCGACACGGTTCTTCACGCCGGAGCGCTTGCTCAACGTTCCCGACGAGCGCAGCGGCCTGCTGTTCGTCTTTCGCGTCTTCGACCGCGTCTCGTACGCGCTCCTGCTCAACACGACCGATCCGGTCTTCGTCGGCAACTACGTCCGCAATCCGTAGCGCGTTCGCTCGCGGGCTTGTCGATCCGATGAACGTCGACGCCCGCGCCGAGGCCTGGGCGCGGCTGCAGCTCTCGGGACTCGCCGCCGCGCGCGCTGGTCGATCTGCTGCGCGCGTTCGGCAGCGCTCGAAGGCGTGCTGGCCGCGACGCCCGCGCAGCGCCGCCGCCACGTTCATCCGGATGCCGCGGCGCTTCTCGACAGCGCGCCCGACGCCGCGCGGCTCGACGCGACGCTCGCGTGGCTTCGCGAGCCGGGGCACGACCTCGTCGCGTGGGACGATCCCGACTATCCGCGCGCGCTGCTCGAGATCGCGCGATCCGCCGCCGGTGCTTCTACTGCTCAGGGCCGCCGCGAGCTGCTCGCCGGGCCGGGCTTCGCGATCGTCGGCAGCCGCAACGCGACGCCGCAAGGTTGCGCAGATGCCGAGGCGTTCGCCGCGGCGCTTGTCCGCCGCCGGCTTCACGATCGTCAGCGGCCTCGCGCCAGGGCATCGACGCGGCCGCGCATCGCGGCGGGCTTCGCCATGCGGCGAGCAGCATCGCGGTGATCGGCACCGGTCCCGATCGCATCTATCCGGCGCGCAATCGCGATCTCGCGCACGAGCTCGCCGCAAAGCGGCCTCGTCATCTCCGAATTCGCGCCGGGCACGCCGCCGCTCAAGCAGAATTTTCCGCGCAGCAATCGGCTCGTGAGCGGGCTTTCGCGCGGCGTGCTCGTCGTCGAAGCGACGCTGTCGTCGGGATCGCTCATCACCGCGCGCCTCGCCGCCGAGCAGGGTCGCGAAGTGTTCGCGCTGCCGGGCTCGATCCACTCGCCGTTCTCGAAAGGCGGCCATCGCCTGATCCGCGAAGGCGCGAAGCTCGTCGAGACGGCGCAGGACATCCTCGACGAGCTCTCGGTTGCCGCCGCGCCCGCGCCGGCAGGCGCCGCGCCGAAATCGCGCGAGATGCGCCGATGCCGCACGCGCGCGCGATCGTCGCGCGCTGGGCCACGATCCCGCCGACGTCGACACGCTCGTCGCGCGCACCGGGCTTCAGCGCCTCGGCGGTCGTCGCCGCGCTGACGGCGCTCGAGCTCGACGCGCGAGGTCGCGAGCCTGCCCGGCGGCCTCTGGCAGCGGATCTCGCGGCCGGCGCGTAGCGACTCACGCGCCTGCGCGCACGCGCGAGCGCGCGCTCGCGCGCGTTGGGACGCCTCGACCAAAGGTTTTCTTGCCCCGGCGCGGTTTTCCTTCGGTACTATCTGCCGCTCTTCGCCGCCCACCCCATGTCGAAATCCCTGATCATCGCCGAAAAGCCCTCCGTCGCCGCCGACATCGCGCGCGCGCTGGGCGGCTTCACGCGCCACGACGACCACTTCGAGAGCGCCGACTACGTGCGTGTCGTCCGCGGTCGGCCACCTCCTCGAGATCGGGATGCCCGAAGAGGAGGAGGTGAAGCGCGGCAAGTGGACGTTCGCGCATCTGCCGGCGATCCCGTCGAAATTCGCGCTGAAGCCGATCGAGAAGAACGAGAACCGGCTGAGGACGCTGCTGCGGCTCATCAAGCGCAAGGACGTCGCGGAGCTCATCAACGCGTGCGACGCCGGCCGCGAAGGCGAGCTGATCTTTCGCTACATCGCGCAGTACGCGAAGTCGAGCAAGCCGATCCGCCGGCTCTGGCTGCAATCGATGACGCCCGCCGCGATCCGCGAGGGCTTCGAGCGGCTGCGCACCGACAAGGAAATGCAGCCGCTCGCCGATGCCGCCGTCTGCCGCTCCGAGGCCGACTGGCTCGTCGGGATCAACGGCACGCGCGCGATGACGGCGTTCAATTCGCAGCTCCGGCGGCTTCCAGCTGACGACCGTCGGCCGCGTGCAGACGCCCACGCTCGCGATCCTGGTCGAGCGCGAGGAGCGCATCCGCGGCGTTCTCGCCGCGGAACTTCTGGGAAGTCCACGGAACGTTCCGCGCGAGCGGCGGCGAATACGCCGGCCGCTGGTTCGACGCGAAGTGGAAGAAGAACGACGAGGACCCCGATGCGCGCGCCGAGCGCCTCTGGGACGAGAAGAGCGCGCTCGCGCTCGTCGCGAAATGCACCGGCAAGCCGGGCGAGGTCACCGAGGAAGCGAAGCCGACGACGCAGGGCGCGCCGCTCCTCTACGACCTGACGACGCTGCAGCGCGAGGCGAACGGGCGCTTCGGGCTTTCGGCGCGCACGACGCTCTCGCTCGCGCAGGCGCTCTACGAAAAGCACAAGGCGCTCACCTATCCGCGGACCGATTCGCGCGCGCTGCCCGAGGACTACCTCGCCACCGTCAAGACGACGATGGAGGCGCTGACCGAGACGAACGCGTATGCACGGTTCGCCGCGCAGGTGCTGAAGCAGAAGTGGGTGAGGCCCAACAAGCGCATCTTCGACAACGCGAAGGTCTCCGACCACTTCGCGATCATCCCGACGCTCGTCCCGCCGAAGCACCTGAACGAGCTCGAAGCGAAGCTCTACGATTTCGTCGTCAAGCGCTTCCTCGCGGCGTTCTATCCGCCGGCGGAGTTCCTGGTGACCACGCGGATCACGCGCGTGGCCGGCGAGCCGTTCAAGTCCGAAGGCAAGGTGCTGGTCGTGCCCGGATGGCTCGCCGTCTACGGCAAGGAAGCGCCAGGTCGACGAGTGGCGCGCGGCGCGGCGAAGGCCGGCGAGAAGGCCACGCTCGCGGCGGTCAAGCCCGGCGAGGACGTGGCGACCGAAAAGGTCGATGCGGTCGCGAACACCACGCGGCCGCCTGCGCGCTTCAACGAGGCGACGCTTCTTTCCGCGATGGAAGGCGCCGGCAAGCTGATCGACGACGAGGAGCTGCGCGAAGCGATGCGCGAGAAGGGCCTCGGCACGCCGGCCACGCGCGCGCAGATCATCGAGGGGCTCATCGCCGAGAAGTACGTCTACCGCGAAGGACGCGAGCTCGTGCCCACCGCGAAGGCGTTCTCGCTGCTGACGCTGCTGCACGGACTTGAGCGTCCCCGAGCTCTTCTCGCCGGAGCTGACCGCGGAATGGGAATTCAAGCTCGCGCAGATGGAGCGCGGGAAGCTGAAGCGCGACGCGTTCATGCGCGAGATCGTCGAGATGACCGAGCACATCGTCGGCCAGGCCAAGGGCCACGAGAGCGACACGATCCCCGGCGACTTCGGCACGCTCTCGGCGCGCTGCCCGAAGTGCGGCGGCGAAGTCCACGAGAACTACAAGAAGTTCCAGTGCCAGTCGTGCGACTTCGGCTTCTGGAAGATCATGGGCGGACGCCAGCTCGAGGTCAGCCGAAGCCGACACGCTGCTGCGCGAGCGCAAGGTCGGCCCGCTCGAAGGCTTCCGCAGCCGGCTGGGGCGGCCGTTCTCCGCGTCGATCAAGCTGAACGACGCGAACGAGGTGGCGTTCGATTTCGGCGACGGCAGCTCCGACGATTCCGCCGAAGCGCCGGACTTCACCGGCCTCGTGCCGCTCGGCCCCTGCCCGAAGTGCAGCTCGCGCGTCTTCGAGACGCCGCAGGCGTACGTGTGCGAGAAGGCGGTCGGGCCCGACAAGACCTGCGATTTCCGTTCCGGCCGCGTGATCCTGCAACGGCCGGTCGAGCGCGCGCAGATGGAGAAGCTCCTCGCCACCGGCAAGACCGATCTGCTGCAGTTCGTTTCGGCGCGCACCAAGCGCGGCTTTTCGGCGTTCCTCGTCCGGCAACCCGATGGCAAGATCGGGTTCGAGTTCGAGGCGAGGGAGGCGGCGAAAGGCGGGCGCGCGCAGGTCGCGCGCGCCCGTTGCGTTGCGCGTGCTGGGCGCGCATCCGCGCGACAAGAAGCCGGTCGAGCTGCATGCCGGCCGCTATGGCCCCTACGTGAAGCACGGCGACATCAACGCGACGCTTCCCGACCGCGACAAGGTCGAATTCGCTGACGCTCGACGAAGCGCTCGCGCTGCTCGCCGCGAAAGAGGGCAAGCAGGGCGCGAGTGCCGCGACGGGCGCCGGGCGGAGACCGGCTGCCGCAAAGGGGCGCGCTCCCGCTTCCGAGGCCGAGACGACCCGCAGGGCCGCAACGGCGAAGCGAGCTCCCGCGCCCGCCGCCGAACGAAGCCGCGCAGCAAGCGCCAAGTCCCCGGGCAAGCGCCCGGCGCGCGGCCGCCGGACGCGCACTCCGTAATCGTTCCCGGCCGCGCTTCGAGACGGGCGCGGCGAGTCGCAAAAGAGCCTCGTCCTGGCGTCCGTCGACACGGGTCGCCGGCGAACGAGAGAGAATGGCGGCCGCGGTAGCGCCGCCACGACAACGCCGCGAAGCCAAGAGCCGGCGACGAAGCCAACACCAAGGGAGAACGCGCATGACCAGCGGCCAATCCAGCGTCACCCCGCGCGGAGATCTCACGCGCACCGTGCTTGCGGTGCTGCTGACGCTCATCCTCATCGCGGCCTCGTTCTGGATCCTGAGCCCGTTCCTGCTCTCGATCATCTGGGCGGCGATGATCGTGGTGGCGACCTGGCCGATGATGATCCAGCTGCAGAAGCGGCTGCGCAGCCGCGCCTTTGCCGTCACGATCATGTCGGGCGCGATGATTCTCGTATTCGTCGTTCCGCTGGTGCTCGCGATCAAGACGCTCGTCGACAACGCCGACACGATCGTCGAGTGGGCGCGCACTCTCGCGACCAAGCCGATTCCTCCGGCCCCCGAATGGCTTGCCGGCATTCCGCTCATCGGATCGAAGCTCGC
>CAVUOC010000010.1:0-42705 GCA_963742965.1 uncultured beta proteobacterium
TCGGCGTCGACATCGGCACGACAGCACCAAGGCCGTCGTCTTCGACCTGCGCGGGCGCGTCGTCGCGCACCGCAGGTCGACTATCCGCTGCTCGACGCCGACGCCGGCGACCGCCGAGCAGGACCCGAGGAGATCCACCGCGCGGTCATCGCCGCGATTCGCGATGCGGTTCGCGCGCGCGCGCGTCGCGCCCGACGACATCGCGTGCGTGGCATTCAGCGCCGCGATGCACAGCGTCATCGCGGTCGACGGCCGAGGAACCGCCGCTGACGCGCAGCATCACCTGGGCCGACAACCGCGCCGCCGCCTGGGCCGAGCGCATCAAGCGCGGAATGGGACGGCGAGGCGATCTATCGCCGCACCGGCACGCCGATCCATCCGATGTCGCCGCTGGCCAAGCTCGCGTGGCTGCGCCACGAGCAGCCGAAGCTGTTCGCGGCCGCCGCGCGCTTCGTCGGCATCAAGGAGTACGTGTTCTTCCGCCTGTTCGGGCGCTGCTGGTCGACCATTCGATTGCCTCGGCCACCGGCCTGTTCAACCTCGCGACGCTCGACTGGGACGACGGGGCGCTCGACGTTGGCCGGCGTGAGCGCGAGCAGCTTTCGGCGCTCGTGCCGACGACCTATCACGTCGAGGGCCTGGACCGCCGCGTGGCGGCCGAGCTGGGCATCGACGCGGCAACGCCTTTCGTCGTCGGCGCGAACGACGGCGTGCTGTCGAACCTCGGCGTCAACGCGATCCAGCCGGGCGAGGTGGCCGTCACCATCGGCACCAGCGGAGCGATGCGCACGGTGGTCGACCAGCCGGTGACGGATCCCGAAGGCCGCACGTTCTGCTATGCGCTGACCGATCGCCACTGGGTGGTCGGCGGACCGGTGAACAACGGCGGCATCATCTTCCGCTGGGTGCGCGACGAGTTCGCGGCGTCCGAGTGCGAAACGGCGAAGCGCCTGGGGATCGATCCCTACGAAGTGCTGACGCGCATCGCCGAGCGCGTCGCGCCGGGCAGCGAAGGGCTGATCTTCCATCCCTACCTCGCCGGCGAGCGCGCGCCGCTGTGGAACGCGAACCTGCGCGGATCCTTCTTCGGCCTGGCGATGCACCACCGCAAGGAGCACATGATCCGCGCGGTGCTGGAAGGGCGTGATCTTCAACCTCTACAGCATCCTGCCGGCGATGGAGTCGCTGATCGGCCGCGTGCGCACGATCAAGGCGACCGGGGGCTTCGCGCGATCGGGGCTGTGGCGGCAGATGATGGCCGACGTGTTCGATCGCGAAGTGGTCGTTCCGGAGAGCTTCGAGAGCTCGTGCCTCGGCGCCGCGGTGCTCGGACTGTATGCGCTCGGCCACGTCGATTCGCTCGATGTCGTCGCCGGGATGGTGGGCGCGACGCACCGCCACACGCCGATCGTGCCGAACGTCGCCGTCTATGCGCGGCTGCTGCCGATCTTCCTCGCGCTTCCTTCGAAGCTCGAGGAGGAATACGCGAAGATCGCGGCGTTCCAGCAGGACGCGCGGCGGGCGCCCGCGGCGTAGTCGGAGAGTCAGGTCTCGTATTCGACCGGAAACACGCCGCGGCGGACCGCCTTGACGAGCGCCCGATGATCCGCCTCCGTCTGGTCCGCGTAGGCGCGAGCGAACCGGCAAAGCGCCCGGTCGAGGGTGTCCGAAGCGCCCGCGTAGCCGGCGATCATCGAGGCGCCGCTCGTTCGCGCATGCCCTTTCGCGAGCAGGTGGCCGACGATTCCCGCGTAGTCGGTCAACGCCGGCGCGTCGATTGCGTCGAGCGCGACCGCGCCTTTCATGTTGCGGAACTGCCGGACGTAGTACTGAAGCCCGTCGATCGAAGTCCAGCCGAGGAGCGGATCGCTGACCGTCTGCAACGCCTGCTGATATTCGACGACGCGCTGTCCCTGATGGGCGTGCCACGCGGAGTCGCCGTGAACGAAGCGGGCGAGCACCGAGCGGCGCGCCTGCTTGAGCTGGAGGAACACGACGTCGTCGGCGCTGCTTCCCTCGAGCAGCGCGACGTACGCGCGCAAGCCGACGCTGCCGACGCCGACCACCTTGTGCGCGATGTCGACGAGCGTGTAGCCGCCGAGCACCCGGCGCCAATGCGGTGCGAGCGTCTTCAGGTATTCGTCCAGCGCGGCGGCGATCCGCTTCGCCTCGGTTTTCGGAACGCGGGTGATCAGCGGCGGCTCGTCGACGATGAACCGCCGTCCGTCCCGGGTCGTCGTGAATCGCGGCAGCGCGCGGTCGCTCGTCCGCGATCGCGCACGCCGGACCGCCCGCGCGATCTCGCCGCGCAGCGACTTTTCGGTCGCCGTTTCGTGCAGCCGGTCGACGTCGAGGCGCTCATACGAGCGCAGAAGCAGCGGCTCGTTGGCGAGCAAGCGCACTTCGGCTCTGTAGTCGGCGACGCATGAGGCCACGGCGCTTTCGCACTGCGCTTCGCTCGATCCGTTTTGCCGTCCGGCGACCCAGATGCTCGCGACCAGCCGGCGCAGATCCCACTCCCACGCACCGGGATGCGCTTCGTCGAAATCGTTCAAGTCGATGACGAGATCGAGCTCCGGAGACGCGTAGAAGCCGAAGTTTCCGAGGTGAGCGTCGCCGCAGATCACCGGCGTGATCCCGGTTGCCGGGAGGCTCGCCACGTCCGCGGCCATGACGCCGGCGGTGCCGCGCAGGAATCCGTATGGCGAGGCCACCATTCGCCCGACTCGTATCGGGATCAGCCATTCGAGCCTGCCTGCGTGCGAGAGCTTGATCTGCTCGACGGGATCGACCCGATTCGCCGGCGCCTTCCAGCGAGCGAGCGCGCTGCGCGGCACCTGCTTGCGGAGGCTTCGTCCCAGCTTGTATCGCTCGGCGCGCGACATCGGACGCCGGCGCAGCGAACGGTAAGCGTCGCTGTCCGCGCTCGCGAGGACGACGTGCCCGACTGGGGCGCGGGTGATCGGCATACGCCGCCATCGTAACCCGCTTCATCGGCGGCGGTCTCACGCCCCTCGTCGATTCGGAGCCCCGCGTCGTGCCCGGCTAGCCCCGGCGATTCGAAAACCCCATGAACTTGACCGCGCGGATCGCGCAGTCGAGCTGCTCCTGCTGGTCGCGGATCGTCCACGCGTCCAGGTCGCTCCGCGAGAGCACGCCGAGCACCCGGCCGTCGCCGGTCACGGCCACGTGATCGCAGCGCCGCTCATTCATCAGCGCGAGCGTCTTTCCGACGGTCGTGTCGATGTCGACGAACGGAGAATCGCCCGACAGCGCGTCGGCGATGCGTGTCGTGCCCGCGTCCCGCGCGGCGCCGATGACGCGCGTCAGCACGTCGTGCGCGGTGAAGAGGCCGGCAAAGGCGCCCTGATCCATCGCGATCACGGCGTCGGCGTTGCGCTCCTTCATCAGCGCCACCGCCGCGGAAACGGTTGCCGTGGCCGCGATCGCCGGCTTGTCCGAGACGTGATTGTCCGCAAGAACGGTGCGTAGCGATTGAAATGTCATGTCGGCGCTCCTAGTCGGCGGCTGCCGGGAACGGCGAGAGCGTGTCGGCGGCGCGGAACGCTTCCTGCGCCGCATCGTGCTCGACGCACATGTCGATGAACGCTTCGATCCAGGGGTTGACGAGATGGGGTGCGGTCACCGGGCCCATGTGACCGGCGTCGATCCGGCCCGCGTAGCGCTTCGGCAGCGCGTGCGTCAGCCGCTGAACGATGCGCTGGGCGACCGCGGGGCTGTGGCTGCCGGAAAGCAGCAGCGCAGGCACCGCGATCGAGCGGACGCTCTCGGGGCCCGTGGGCCACGACAACGCCGCCTGGAAGTCGAGCGGGACCTTGCGAATCTTGCGCGCGACGCCGCGCTGAGCCGGACCGGAAAGGCGCCGATACGCGCCCGTCCCGCTCCAGAAATCCACGAACAGCTCCGCCGCATGCCGGGGCAGCCCTGCCGCGACGAGGCGCGGCACGCTTTCGGCGATCCGCCTGATCTCGACAAGCGTCGCGTCATCGGGGTCGAGCATGCCGAAGGCCATCGGCTCGTACAGCGCCAGGCTCGCGACGCGACCGCGGCTGCGCTGCGCGAACCGCAATGCCACCACGCCGCCGTAGGAGTGGCCGACGACGTGTACGCGGACGTGCGGCGAAACGAGGCGATCGACGCGGTCCGCGACGAGCCGGACTTCGTCGTCGAGCGAGAAGGATTTCGACGCCGCCGGCATCGCATTGTCTCCGTAGCCGCACAGATCGAGCGCGATCACGCGGAAACGCGGGGCGAGGCGCTCGGCGAGCGCAACCCATTGCGACTTCGAGCTGAGCGACGAGTGCAGCAAAACGACCGGGTCGCCGGCGCCGGCGACCAGGCAGCGCGCCTGCCGGGCAAGCGCTCGCGCGCGAGGCGCGTCGATGTCGGGAGCTCGGTGCAATGCCGTGTGCGTGTTCATTCGCAATCTCCAGAAACGGGGTGAGACGTTGCCAGCCAGTCGAGCGCCGACGCCCACAGCGGCGTCGCGCGCGCTTTGAAGTAGCCCATGTGCCCGATCGACCGGAGTCCGACGCGCGACGGATCGATGTCGAGCGTGTGTCGCGCCGCGTTCCGGTAACCCGGCATGAATGCGTCGCGCGAGGCGGGCGGCGCCCAGCGATCGTCGATCGCATTGGCGGCCATCATCGGCGCGCGAATGCGCGCGAAGCCCTGCGTCGCATCTCGCGCGGAAGGGTCGCCGAAGAAGTAGTTCGGAAAGCGCGACCAATTCTTCCACCGCTCGTAGAAGTCGAGCGGCAGGTCCTCGCCGAGGCCGATCAGGCTGGACGGCAGATAGCCCTTCCACCGGGTCAGCAGCGGACCGGCGAGGTGCGACAGCGCGAGAACCTTCGTCCTTTCGACGGGCGCCATCCACCCGTGCCAGCCGGCGCCTGTGCCGAACGTGTAATACGCGGCGACACGATCGTGATTCGGCAACATTCCGAACGCGTGACCGCCGAACGCGTGACCCACGACGTACAGCGGCACGCCCGCCGCGCTCATCGCGTCGACGGCGGCCGCGAGGTCGAGGCGGCCCCAGTCGAAATAGTCCATCCTGAAGCCCTCGAGCGTCGTCGGGGCGGAGAGGCCGACGCCGCGATAATCGAAGGTCATCGTCGCGTATCCCGCGGAGGCCGCGAACTCGGCAAATCGACGATAGAACCGTTGCGGTACCCCGACTGCGCCGGCGACGATCAGGTGGGCGCGGGCGGGCTCGGGAGCCGCATACCGGATGGCGGTGATCGGGTAGCCGTCGGCCGCCGTCAGCGTGACCCATTCGGAGTCGCGCCGCGGCAACGGTCTCGAGGGTGGCTGGCGCGAGGCGAAATTTCCGGCGGATCGGAGTACGCTTTCGTCGTTGCCGCGGCAGGCCGCGGCATCGCAGTCGCCGGCGTAGAGGTCGAAGAAGAAAATCCGGCTCCAATGGGTGACGATCGGAGCGATAATCGATGCGCGCGGCGACTGCCGAACCTCGACGGAGGAAAGACGGACGTCCGGGCTCATGGCAGCTTTGGAAACCATCGATCGAGCACGAATCCGGGTCACGAATTCTGTTTGCAGTGCGGGTCGAGCGCCGTCGCCCGAGCCGCCCGGAAAAGCGGAGCATTGAAGGCAGGCGGCACCGTGCACCGCAGCAGCGTGCGTTCCGAGCCAGGCTCTGCCGCGGCGCGTTGCACCACGGCACGGACGGCGAGGACGTGGCTGTTCTGCTCGAGCTCGGCCGGCACGACGACCATCACACTGACGGTCAACGCCGACATCGCAAGGGCGGCGATGCCGGCGCCGATGCGAGGCACGGGGGGGTCGAATCGGATCACGGATGGCTCCCAGTGTTTGAAAGGCGTTGCCCGGTACACTCCGGCTGCATCGAGGCCTTTGGCTGACGCTCGATTCAGCGCGGGTGTTGCCAGTCTAGGGAGCGGGCGCTTTAGAACGACTTCACGGTGAAACCCGTTTTGTTTCGTTTGTTTCAACGATTCATCGCCGGCGTCGAGAAGGCCGCGAGTGGATTTATCCTTGCGAGCGCATGTTATCCGTGAGTCCCAAAGCCACGATTCTCATAGTCGATGACGAGCCGGAGGTTCGCGCCGTGCTCGAGGAGTACTTCGTCGTCCACGGCTATGCGGCGATCGGCGCCGAGAGCGCCGCAGCGGCGAAGACCCTCGCCGCGGCGCAAGCGATCGACCTCGCGCTCGTCGACATCAACATGCCGGGCGAAGACGGCCTGAGTCTCGCCCGGCACCTGCGCGAGCGCTACGCGAAGATCGCGATCGTCATGCTGACCTCGGCCGGCACCGTCGTCGATCGAATCGTCGGCCTCGAAATGGGCGCCGACGACTACGTCGCGAAACCCTTCGATCCGCGGGAGCTCGCGGCTCGCGTGAAGAGCGTGCTGCGCCGCACGTCGGCCGCGGGGCGCGCCGAGCTCGGCGCCGCGCGCGTGCGCATCGGCCGCTGCGTGCTGGACGTCGACGCGCACAAGCTGACCGACGACAAGGGCCAGGAAGTGCCGATGTCGCCGCTCGAGTTCGACCTCCTGAAGGCGCTCGCCGAGCATCCCAACCGCGCGCTGTCGCGCGAGCGGATACTCAATCTGCACCAGCAGCGCGATTGGGACCCGTACGATCGCAGCGTCGACCTGCGGATCATGCGCTTGCGCAAGAAGATCGAGCCCGACCCCGAGCATCCGAGGTTCATCAGGACGATACGAAACGAGGGCTACATCTTCGTCCCGGACGGGGCCTGAGCGTCGGGCGGACGAATGAGCGCGATCGCCAGGCATCTCTGTCTCGTCGTGTGCGCCGCGCTCGTGCTTGCGCTCGGCGGTTGCGCGCGCGAGCCCGAAACGCCGCTGCGGATCGGGACCAACGTCTGGATCGGCAGCGAGCCGCTGTATCTCGCGCGGGAGCTCGGTCGCTTCGACCCGGCGACGGTGCAGCTCGTCGAATATCCGTCCGCGAGCGAAGTCCTGCGCGCGTTCCGCAACCAGGCGATCGACGGCATGGTGATCAGCCTCGACGAATTGTTCGGCCTCGCGGCGGACGGCCTGGACCCGAGGGTGATCCTCGTCGTCGACGTGTCGCACGGCGCCGACGTCGTCGTGGGCCGCGGCGCGATGAAGTCGATGCGCGACCTGAAGGGGAAGTCGGTTGCCGTGGAAAGCGGCGCGCTCGGCGCATTCGTGCTGAGCAGGGCCCTCGCGGTCAGTGGAATGCAGGCGAGCGACGTCAACGTCGTCCACCTCGAATCGAACGAGCAGCTGAGCGCGTTCGGAAAGGGCGAAGTCGACGGCGCCGTGACGTTCGACCCGTATCGAGCGCAGTTTCTGCGGGCCGGCGCGAGGACGCTTTTCGACAGCACGCAGATCCCGGGCGAGATCGTCGATCTGATCGCCGTGCGCGCGAGCGTGCTCGAGAAGCGGCCCAAGGCGGTGCAGGCGCTGCTGACGGGCTGGTTCGGCGCCATCGATTACATGGCGCGCGATCCCAGGGACGCGGCCCGTCGCATGGGAATCCGCCAGCAGACCAGCGGGGAGCAGTTCCTCGAGGCGCAAAAGGGACTGCGTGTTCCGACGCGAGAGGAGAACCTGAAGATGCTCGGCGGATCGGCTCCGGAGCTTGCGGTGACCGGACGTCGGCTGATGGCGCTGATGCTGGAGTCGAAGCTGCTGAAGAGCGACCTGCAGATCGAGAAACTCCTCGCGCCGGCGCCGCTGGAGACGCTGCCGAAATGAGATTCGGTCTCCCGGCATCGCTCAAGCTGACGGTGCCGCTCATCCTGCTCGTCTTCGCGGCGATACTGAGCACGGTCAATCTCCTCTATCACGTGCCGCAGGCCGAGCGCGCGGCGGAGGAGGACAACCGCAAGCGGCTCGCGCAGGAGATGTCCCGGCTGCAGAGCACGCTCGAGTACCTGCTGCTCAAGGGCGATCTCGAGGTCGCGCAGCGCGAGATCGCCGTCCTCGCGCACAACCACGACGTGATCCTCGCCGCGTTGACCGACGATCGGCACGCAGTGATTGCCGCGACGCGGTATGCGTGGCTCGGACAACAGATTCAGGACGTTCTGCCGGAATTCGACCTCGATCGCGCCGAAGGTGCGATCCGCGAGCGCCGGGCCGGCGTCGTAACCGACCCGAAGCGCGAAGTGCTGCTGGGCTACGCCGGCGTCCTGATGGGCGGCGAGCGCGACGAGCTGCGCCCGTCGCGGACGGGCAGCCTGTTCCTCGCCTACGACCTGAAGCGCTACAAGGCCGAAGCGCGCGCGCTGGTCAACAGGCAATCGCTGTACTGGTCGGGATGGGTGACGGCGCTCGCGTTGACGATGTGGCTCGTGTTTCACTTCCTGCTGACGCGGCGCACTGCGCGGCTCGTGCGCGCAGCGGAGCAGTTGGCGGCCGGCAATCCCGCCGTGCGCAGCAACCTCAAGGGGCGCGACGAGCTCGGCAAGCTCTCCGTCGCCTTCGACGCGATGGCGCTCGACGTCGCCGAAACGCAGCGCCGGCTGCGCCAGGACATCGAAGCGCGCGCACGCGTGCAGCGCGAGCTCGAGAACAGCGAAGCGCGGCTGCAGCAGATCCTCAACAACGCGACCACGGTGGTCTTCGTCAAGGACACCGAGGGCCGGTACCTGTTCGTCAACCGGCAATGGGAGCGTATGTTTCACGTCCGGCAGGGGGACGCAATCGGCAAGCGGGACAGCGAGGTGCTCCCCGAGGCGCTCGCCAAGACCTATCGCGCCAACGATCTGCTCGTCCTGCAGCGCAATGCGCCGATGGAGTTCGAGGAGACCGCGCCTCTCGACGACGGCTTGCACACGTACATCTCGATCAGGTTCCCGCTGCACGACGCGAACGGCGCCGCCTACGCGGTAAGCGGGATCTCCACCGACATCACCGAGAAGAAGCGCTCCGCCGAGGAGCTCGCGCGGCAGCGGGAGTCGCTGTACCAGCGCGAAAAGCTGTCGGCGCTCGGCTCGCTCCTTGCGGGCGTCGCGCACGAGCTCAACAATCCGCTCTCGGTCGTCGTCGCGCGCGCGGTGCTGCTCGAGGAGCAGGGGGACGCCTCCACGCAGGCAGCGGCTCTCAAGATCCGCACCGCCGCCGAGCGCTGCGCGCGCATCGTGCGGACCTTCCTCGCGATGGCTCGGCAGCAGCAGCCGCAGCGCGGTCCCGTGGCGGTCAACGACGTGATCCTCGCGGCGCTCGACATCGCCGGGTACGCGATTCGCACGAGCAGCGTCGAAGTCACGCTCGAGCTCTCGAAGGGGATGCCGCTGATCCTCGCCGACGCCGACCAGCTTCACCAGGTGATGCTCAACCTGATCATCAACGCGCAGCAGTCGCTGCAGGAGCATCCGATGCCGCGCCGCCTTCGCGTGACGAGCTGCTTCGATTCCCTTTCCGACGTGCTGACCGTCGCGGTGGCGGACAACGGGCCGGGCATTCCGGAACACCTTCGCGCGAGGGTGTTCGAGCCCTATTTCACGACGAAGCCCATCGGCGTCGGCACGGGCGTGGGGCTTGCCGTAAGCCTCGGCATCGTCGAGGCTCACGGGGGACGCTGACTGCGGCGTGTCCGCTGGACGGCGGCGCGGTGTTCACGATCAGGCTCCCGGTCGACAATGCGGCGATGCCCGGTCCCGACACGGCGCAGGCGGTGAAGCAGGATCCCGCCCGGCGCACGATTCTCATCGTCGACGACGAGCCAGAAGTGCGCGAAACGCTGACCGAGATTCTCACGTGCGACCGGCATCGCGTGGTGGCCGTGAGCTCCGGACGCGAGGCGCTCGAGCGGATGAGCGTCGAGCGCTACGACGTGATCCTCACCGACGTCCGGATGCCCGATCTCGACGGCCGGGCGCTGTACGAGGTGATCGAAGAGCGCTGGCCGGGGCAGGAAGAGCGCGTCATCTTCGTGACCGGGGATACGCTCGCCTCCGCGTTGCGGGACTTCGTATCGGAGAGCGGTCGGCCGGTGATCGAAAAGCCGTTCCTGCCGGGCGATGTGCGCCGGGTCGTCGACGAGCTCGCCACCGAACGCGACGGCGGGTCGTAGCGCGTGATCCTGGTCGGAAGGTATCGATCACCGTTCACGCGACGCGTCGCGATATCGTTGCGCATCCTCGATATCACGTACGAGCATCTCCCGTACACCGCGTGGTCGCAGCTCGAAGCCGTGCGTAAAGTGAACCCCGTCGGGCGCGTGCCCGCGCTCGTGCTCGACTCGGGTGAGGCGCTGTTCGACAGCGCGGCGATCCTCGACTATCTGGATCAGCTCGTCGGGCCACGGCGTGCGCTGGTGCCGGCGAGCGGGCCGGAGCGCCGCCGCGTGCTCCGGATCATGGCCTGCGCGCTTGGCGTGCTCGAAAAAGTCGTCGCAGCGCTTTACGAGCACACGATGCACCCGCCGGAGAAGGTCCACGATCCCTGGGTCAGGCACAACGAAGACCAGGCGCGCTCGGGGCTCCAGTGGTTGAATGCAATCGCGCCGTCGCCGTGGCTTGCCGGCGAAACGATGTCGCAAGCCGACATCACGACCATCGTGATGTACGATTTCGCGCGGATCGTCAATGCGCAGCTGATCCCGAATGGGCGTTATCCTGTGCTCGACGCGTTGGCGGCGACATGCGCGACGCACCCGGCGTTCGTGGCGACGCGTCCTGCCGCCGAAGTCGACCAGGCCAATCCGTCGCTACAGAACATCTCGAGTTGACTCCGACTTCGAAGTTCCGCCAGCGATCATGCAACTCACAGGCAAGAGCGCGATCGTAACGGGGGGCGCGGGCGGCATCGGCGCGGAGATCGCCCGCGCATTCGTGCGGGAAGGCGCCGCCGTCTGCGTCGCCGATCTCGACCTCGACGCGTCGCAGCGGCTCGTCGACGCCCTGGGGGGCGCGCCGCGCGCGATCGCAGCGCGGATGGACGTGACCGACGAAGGCGACGTCGAGCGCGGAGTGGACGCGGCGGCGACGCGATTGGGCGGAATCGACATTTTGGTCAGCAATGCGGGAATCCAGCATCTCGACGAGATCGTCGATGCGTCGTTCGCGAACTGGAGACGGATGCTCGCCGTTCATCTCGACGGCGCGTTCCTGACTGCGCGCGCGTGCCTGCGGCACATGTACGCGCGCAAGCGCGGCGGGACGATCCTGCTGACCGGTTCCGTCCATTCGAAGGAGGCATCGGTCAGGAAGGGGCCGTACGTAGTGGCGAAGCACGGTCTCCTCGGCCTTTGCCGCGTCATCGCGAAGGAAGGCGCGCCGCACGGCGTTCGATCCAACGTGATCTGCCCTGGATTCGTGCGCACGCCGATGGTCGAGCGGCAGATTCCCGATCTCGCGCGGACGATGGGCATCAGCGAGCAGGACGTGGTGCGGCGCGTGATGCTCGAGACCACCGTCGACGGCGAGTTCACGACCGTCGCCGACATCGCGGCGATCGCCGTGTTCCTCGCAGCGTTTCCCACCAACGCGCTGACGGGTCAGTCGATCGTCGCCAGCCACGGCTGGCACATGGAATAGCGCGCAAGTCGCCGGCTGAACCGCAGGGTCGGACTTCCTAGCGCTCGCCGAAGTAGCGCCGGACGGCATCGATCGTGCGCACGCTGGGATCGATGAGCGCGATGTCCTCGTCGGTCATGTGCACGCGCATTGCGTAATCGACGACGACCGGGCGCCCGTCGAGGTAGCCCCATTCGCCGCCCTTTGCCTTCGTACAGCTCGGGATCCGGAACGTGGTCCGGATAGGCGCCGCTGTTGCGAAACGCGAGGAATTCGTCACGCGACATGATGCGCACGGCGGGCATGACGAGCGCGATGCCGAGAGGCAGGCAGGCGAGGACCGGGCAGAGCTCGGGGTAGAAGCGCTGCCAGCCCTCGCGCCAGAGCCGCGCTTCCTCGCGATTCGCGCGTGCGCCGGCCAGAAAGCGACGCAAGCGAGGAAACTTCACCGCGATGCTGCCGCAAACGAGCGTGCGCCGCTGGCTTCCCCGGAAAAGGCTGACCATGGCGTGCGCATTCTAGCGAACGGCCCGAGCGAGACCGCCCGCGGCGCGAAAGTCTCGAGGCCGTCCGGCAGTTTTCGGATGACCGACGTTTGCACGGATCGAGGAAGTGACGCCCGAGCAAGGGCGATGGCTTGCCAATCGGCGTGATCGGAGTAAAGTCTCGGCGGATTTCGACGGCGACCATTCGTCACTTCACGATCGAACGCGACAACGCAATGCTACCGAAACGACAGGCCGTCGCGTTGTGTCTCGCATCGGCGATCCTCGTGCTCTTTCCCGCGCTCAGCGTCGCGCTGGGCGATGCAGTCCCTTCGTTCAAGACGCTCGACTCGATCGAGGCGCGCGTGCAAGGCTGTGTCACGTGTCACGGTCAAAGCGGGCAGGGCACCAGCAACGGATACTTCCCGCGCATCGCGGGGAAGCCGGCGGGCTATCTCTATAACCAGCTCATCGCGTTTCGCGACGGCACGCGCGAATACCCGCCGATGAATTATCTCGTCGCGTACCTGCCGGACGCGTATCTGCTCGAGATGGCCGAGCACTACGCGAAGCAGCGGCCGCCGTTCGAAGCGAAGGATGCCGCACCCGCCGACGCCGCGATGCTCGATCGCGGCCGGGCGATCGCCACAGCCGGCGATCCGCGCCAGGGCATCCCGGCGTGCGTCGCCTGCCACGGCGCGCGATTGACCGGCATGCAGCCGGGCATTCCCGGGCTCGTGGGGTTGCGCGCTGCATACATCACCGCACAGCTCACCCGCTGGCGCGTCGGCAACCGGCATGCGGCCGAGCCCGACTGCATGAAGCGAATCGTTTCCCGATTGTCGGAAAGCGACATCGCCGCGGTCGCCGCCTGGCTTGCGCGACAGGACGCGCCGGCGGACCTGTCTCCCGAATCGTCGAACCTCGTGCGGATGCCGCTCGCCTGCGGCAGCCAACGCTGATCGTGCGCACCGGCCCGCGCATCGCCATCGTCGCCGCCGCGCTCGTGGTCGCGGGGCTCATTGCGCTCGTCGTCATGCGCCCGCGCGTGGTGCCGCATGCGACCGTGGCGACACCGGCCGTCACCAACGCAACCACGCAGTTTCTCAATCGCGGCGAGTATCTCGCGCGTGCCGGCGATTGCGTCGCCTGCCACACCACGCCGAACGGCCGTCAGTTCGCGGGAGGGCGGGCGATGGCGACGCCTTTCGGCAACCTGTACGTCCCCAACATCACGCCGGACGACGAAACGGGCATCGGCCAGTGGACCGCGGACGACTTTTACACAATGATGCACACGGGGGTCTCCCGCAACGGCGCGCTGCTGTATCCCGCGATGCCGTTCGCCTCGTACACGAAAGTGACGCGCGAGGACTCCGACGCAATCTACGCGTACCTGATGTCGGTCCCGCCGATTCGGCAACGGAATCGGCCGCACGAGCTGCGCTTTCCGTTCAACAAGCGCGAGTTGCTCGTCGGCTGGCGCGCGCTGTACTTCAAGGAAGGCGAGTACGTGCCCGACGCGAGCAAATCGGCGCAGTGGAATCGCGGCGCCTATCTCGTGGAAGGCCTCGGCCATTGCGCGATGTGCCACACTGCCATCAACGCGCTCGGCGGGTCGAGCGAGGCGCAGGCGTTCGAAGGCGGTATGATCCCGAACCAGAACTGGTACGCGCCGTCGCTCACGTCGAATCGCGAAGCGGGTCTCGGCCACTGGAGCGAGAAGGAAATCGTCGATCTTCTGCAAGTGGGGGTCTCCAGCCGCAGCACCGTTTACGGCCCGATGGCGGAGGTCGTGTACAACAGCCTGCAGTACCTCTCGGACGAAGACGTCGCCGCGATGGCGGTGTACTTGAAGACGCTGCCGAAAGGCGACGCCGAGGCGCCGCCGACGAGCCAGGCGCGCCTCGTGAGCCCCGACGTCATGGAGCTCGGCCGCAAGGTTTACAGCGAGCAGTGCCCGGTGTGCCACGGCGTCGAAGGAAAGGGCCAGCCTCCGCAGTTTCCGCCGCTCGCGGGCAACCAGTCGATCACCATGATGTCACCGGTCAACTCCATCCGCATGGTGCTGAATGGCGGTTACGCGCCGGGGACGAAAAAGAATCCCCGACCGTACGGGATGCCGCCATTCGCCCACATCCTGAACGACGAGCAGGTTGCGGCGCTCGTGACGTACATCCGCGTTGCGTGGGAAAACAGCGGCACGCCGGTCGCGCCCGCGCAGGTCAACGCGCTGCGCTCGCTTCTGCCGGAATGAGGAGGCTCGTCCGTGACCGACGACAGCGCCGAGCAGGAAACGGATCGCAAGGTCGATGAGATCGTGAGCCGCGGGCCCGCGGGCGCATTCGCCCTCGCGGGCATCGCGACCGCCATCGTCGTCGCGCTCTACTTCGCGTTCTATTTCCTCGTCTATCTGCCGCGCGGAGCCGTGCAGTGAGCGCGGCGGCCGCGCCTGCGGGTCGACCGCCCGGCCACGCGCACGACGTCGCGGCCGCGGCGGAGCGTCGCTGGGCGTGGATCGTCGCGGTCATCATCGCGCTTCTCATCGCGATGATGGTGATCACCGGAGTCAAATGGGCCGCGATGCCGCCGTCGCGAGTGGAAACGATCGACCCGCGCACGCTCCACATCTCCGGCGAGTTCGTCGAGAGCAACCTTGGAACGACCATCGCGCCGGATGGGCGCGTCGTCTCCCGGCTCATTGCCCAGCAGTATTCGTTCGAGCCCCAATGCATCGTGGTTCCTGCCGGGACGCCCGTCACGTTTCGCGCGACCAGCACGGACGTCGTCCACGGCTTCATCGTCGGCACGACCAATGCGAACACGATGCTCGTTCCGGGATTCGTGGCGACGTTCACGACCACGTTCCAGCGGACGGGCGAGCACCTGATGCCCTGCCATGAATACTGCGGCACCGGGCACGAGGCGATGTGGGCGCGCGTGCGCGTCATCCCGGCCGACGAGTTCCTCTCTCGCGCCAAGGGCGGCGAAAGGCTGAGCTGTGTTTCTCGCTAGAAAGCTCGTGCTCGCGCACTTCTGGGTTGCGTTCGCGGGGTTCCTGCTCGCCATCGTGCTCGGCGAATGGCAGATGTACGTGCGAAGCCCGCTGCACGCGTGGGTCAACAATCCCGAGCATTACTACCGCTCCGTCACCGCGCACGGGACGGTGATGGCGTACGTGCTGCCGACGCTGGTGGCGATGGGGTTCGGCTACGCGATCACCGAGCTTTCGCTGAAGCAACCGCTCATCGGCGTGCGATGGGCGTGGGCGGGATTCTGGCTCGTCGTGGGCGGAACGGTGATCGCCGCCGGGACTGTCGCGAGCGGCCAGGCGTCGGTCCTCTATACGTTCTACCCGCCGATGATCGCGAGCGCGTTCTACTACATCGGCGTCGTGCTCGTCGTCGTGGGATCGTGGATATGGGTCGCGCTGATGTCGGTCAATTTGCGGGCGTGGCGCAGAGCGCACCCGGGAGCGACCGTCCCGCTCGCGATGTTCGGCAACGTCACCGGCGCGTACCTGTGGGCGTGGACGTCGGTCGGCGCCGCCGTCGAAGTGCTGTTCCTCATCCTGCCGGCAGCGCTCGGGCTCAGGAGCACCATCGATGCCGGCCTGTCGCGGGTGCTCTTCTCGTGGACGTTGCACGCCATCGTCTACTTCTGGCTGATGCCGACGTACATCGCGTTCTACACGATCGTGCCGCGCGCCATCGGAGGCAGGCTCTACAGCGACACGATGGGGCGGGTGGCGTTCGTGCTGTTCCTCGTCTTCTCGATGCCGATCGGGCTGCACCACGTATTCGCCGATCCGCAGGTCGGGGCCGGCTTCAAGTTCGTGCACGCCGCGATGACGGCGATGGTGTCGGTGCCCACGCTGCTGACGGTGTTCACCATCACGGCGTCGGTGGAGATTGCCGGGCGGCTTCGCGGCGGCGTCGGGCTCATCGGCTGGATCAAGGCGCTGCCCTGGGACAACCCGATGATGCTCGCGCTGACGTTCTCGTTCGTGATGCTGGGATTCGGTGGCGCGGGCGGCATCATCAACATGAGCTACCAGCTGAACGAGACCATCCACAACACCCAGTGGGTGACCGGTCATTTCCACCTCATCTTCGGCGGCGCAATCGTGATCATGTACTTCATGATCGCGTACGAGCTGTGGCCGCAGCTGACGCAGTGCGCGCCGCTGCCGCAAGGCCTCGTCAAGGCGCAGCTGTGGCTGTGGTTCATCGGGATGCTCGTGCTGTCGATGCCGTGGCATCTCGTCGGGCTGCTCGGGATGCCGCGGCGCATGGCGTACTACGATTACTCGGACGCGGCGCTTGCAGCCCCAGGCGTGGACGGTGATCGCGTCGACGTTCGGCGGATCTCCTGCTCGTGATCTCCGCGATCCTGTTCGTGTACGTGCTTGCCCGTGCGCGCCGAGTCGGCGACGCGGTGCCGCCGTTCACTTTCAGCCTGACCGCGCACCCCGGCGAGCGAACGCCCGCGCTGCTCAACACGTTCGGGCTGTGGGTGGCGATGATGATCGGACTCACCATCGTCAACTACGGATACCCGATCGCGCAGCTCGCGGTGCTGAAGGAGACGTCGGTGCCGGCGATTCGCATCGGGGGGCCGTGATGGCCGACGACCGTCCGTATGCGTGGGGCAATCCGTGGTTCCGCTGGAGCATCGTCTCGCTCGCGGTGCTGACGGTCGCGTGCTTCCTCGTCGGATTCATCGTGCTGCCCTCCGCGCAGCGCGATTTCACCGCCGGCGGCATCTGGGCAGCCATTTGTCGCGCCGCGGGTTTGCCGGCGAATTGGGGCGCCGCGGTTTCGCCGGAAGATCGCGCGCCGTCCACCGCCGTCGTTCTCGTCCCGGCCATGGGAGCGCGAGGCCCGAGCGATGCCGTCGGCCGCGGCGCCACGATTGCCGTGCAGCAATGCAGCATGTGTCACGGTGCGCAGGGCGCGAGCGACGCCAACGCGCCGAACCTCGCGGGCCAGTATCCGGAAGTCGTCATCAAGCAGTTGCTGGATTACAAGCACGGTTCGCGCGGCGGCTCGTTCATGCAGACGCTGGCGCGCAACCTGTCCGACCAGAACATCGACGACATCGCGAGATACTACGATTCACTGCCGAAGGCGCGTACCGCACCTGCGCGGTACGACGAGACGTCGGCGCCTGCGCTGGTTCGCGTCGGCGACCCTTTGCGCAACATTGCGCCGTGCATCGGATGTCACGGCGGGACCGATCACAAGTTCAGCGCGCCGTGGCTGGAGGGAATGCCGAAGGAGTATCTCGTCGTCCAGCTCAAGGACTTTCGAACCGGAGCGCGTCGCAACGACAGCCACGCGCAGATGCGCAACATGACCCGGCAGATGACCCCGGCTGAAATCGAGCAGGTCGCCGACTTCTACGCCCGCAGAGAGAAGAGCGATCGGTAGAGCAGGTCCGCCGTAGCGTCGTGCCCCTATCGTGCCCGCTTGCACGCCGGGCGCTCTCCGCAGCGCTTCACCCATCCTGCCACCCGTGGATGGCTGTCGACCTCGATGCCGAACATGGCGCCCAGCATCAGCCAGCTCGCAGCGGGAATGTCGGCGAGCGAGAAGGCGCCCAAGCAGGTGCTCGCGATCCTGCAGCCGTGCCTGCAGCGCGTCGAGCCCGCGAACGAATTGCGATCGGTTGTACTCGGCGCACGCCTTGCTGCGGTCTGCGGGCTTGTACGAAAACGGCGTGTCGAGCCCGTGGTAGAGATACTGCATCATGTAATTGCCCAGCTCGGTCATCGCCCACACGGTCCAGCAACAAGCGTCGACGCGGGCCTGGCCCGAGGCGGCCGGCCACAGCTGCTTCTCCACGCCGTACTTCTCGCCGAGATACAGGACGATAGCGCCCGACTCGAATAGAGTCAGTTCGCCGTCGGCCAGCGCGGGCACCTTCCCGTGCGGGTTGATCGCGAGGAATCGAGGCGCTCGATGTTCCTGCTTCTCGGCGTCGAGCTCGACGTACTCGTAAGCGACGCCAAGCTCCTCGAGCGTCCACGCAACGCGCGTGCCGGAGCTGCGCGGCCAGGAATAGAGTTTGATTGCCATCTTTGCCTCCTGATGCGCTGTGAGTCAAACGAACAAGTCAGCCCTTGATGCCCCGCCGCCAACGCGCCGGTCGCGGCCACGAGGGCTGGTCCGGGGTAGTTTAGCTCGGACAGCCCAAGTCGCATGCCCGGCGACAATCCGAAGTCCAAGCGATCATCGGTCCGACAAGCAGCCGGCCCGGCAGTCGAGCGAAAAGCTGTGCGGCCGGCGGCGGTCTGCGGCACACTTGCAACAGGTCTCGCTCCCGCAGCGTGACTGGGATCGAGCGCGGGCCCCTCCGGCGGCCAGGCTCCGGCCAGTGCTCGCCTCGAAACATCTCGCCCTCTCGATCATCGGTGCGGAGGAGCAGTACATGGCGCGCATCATCGGCGGCATTGCCGCCTCGCACACGCCGACCATCGGCTTCGCGTACGACCGAAACAAGCGCGACGACCCGGTGTGGGCGCCCATTTTCGAGAACTTCGCGCCGCTGGCCGCGTGGCTTGCCGACAAGCGTCCCGACGTCCTGCTGTGGATCTACAACGATCACGTCACGTCGTTCTTCTTCGACCACTACTCGGCGTTCGTGCTCGGCGTGGGTCCCGAATGGCCGGTTGCCGACGAAGGAGGGGGCGCGCGCAATCTGCCGCCGGTGAAGGGACATCCGCGGCTCGCCTCGCACATCGGCCATTCGCTGATGGCGGACGAGTTCGACATGTCCTTTTTCCAGAACCGGGCGCTCGACCACGGCTGTTTCTCTCCTCTCTCGATGCTTTGCCCTCACGAGCCCGAATGGCCGGTGAGCATCGTTCCGCTCCAGATGGGCGTCCTGCAGTTCCCGGTCCCGAGCGCACGTCGCTTCTACAAGCTCGGGCAGGCGCTGCGGCGCGCGATCGAAAGCTATCCGGAGGATCTGCGGGTCGCGATCGCCGCGACCGGCGGTCTCTCGCACCAGGTGCACGGCGAGCGCGCCGGCTTCAACAACCCGGCGTGGGACAGCCGGTTCCTCGATCTCTTCGAGCGCGACCCGGAACGACTGGCCGCGATGACCATCGCCGAATACGCCGAGCTCGGCGGATTCGAAGGCGCCGAAGTCGTCATGTGGCTGACGATGCGCGGCGCGCTGTCGGCGAATGTCGCGTGCAAGCACCGCAGCTATTACCTGCCCTCGATGACGGGCATCGCAACGGCGGTGTACGAGGGCGTGGACGAGGCGCCCGACCCGGTCGTCGTCGAGCGCCAGCGACGCCATGCGGCGAGTGAGCTGAGCGGCGTCGAAAGGCTCGAGGGCACCTACCCGTTCACGCTCGAGCGCAGCGTGAAGGCGTACCGCATCAACGACTACCTGCACCGGATGGTCGAGCCGAGTCATCGTGAAGCGTTCCTCCGCGATCCCGAGGCAAGCTTCGAGGCGGCCGGCCTCACCGAGGAAGAACGCGACCTGATTCGTCGACGCGACTGGCGGGGCATGATGCACTACGGCGTCATCTTCTTCATGCTCGAGAAGCTTGGTGCGGTAACGGGCGTGTCGAACCTGCACATCTACGCCGCGATGCGCGGCGAAACGCTCGAAGCCTTCCAGCTCACGCGCAATGCGCCCGGCGCGCTGTACTCGGTGGCGGGCAAGGGGGCAGGAAACCTGGGCTGGGACAAGCCGTCGGAGACGGCGAAGCCGCGCTGATCCCGGATCCAAGCGCGCGGAATGCGATCCCGAAACACGGCATTGGAAGGGGAAGACCCGCGATGATCATCGACATCCACGGCCACTACACGACGGCGCCCAAGGCGCTCGAGGCGTGGCGCAATCGCCAGATCGCGGGCATCGCGAGTCCCGCGGAGATGCCGAAGGCGTCCGAGCTCTCCATCAGCGACGACGAGCTGCGCGAATCGATCGAGAGCAACCAGCTGCGGCTCATGCGCGAACGCGGGGTCGACCTCACGATATTCAGCCCGCGCGCGAGCTTCATGGCGCATCACATCGGCGATTTCCAGGTCTCCAGCGCGTGGGCGGCGATCTGCAACGAGCTGTGCTACCGCGTGAGCCGCCTCTTCCCGGATCGACTTCATCCCGGCCGCGATGTTGCCGCAGAGCCCCGGCGTGGATCCGGCGACGTGCATCCCGGAGCTCGTCAAGTGCGTGGAGGAGTTCGGCAGCGTGGCGATCAACCTGAATCCCGACCCTTCCGGAGGGCACTGGAACTCCCCGCCGCTGTCCGATCGCCACTGGTACCCGATCTACGAGAAGATGGTCGAGTACGACATCCCGGCGATGATCCACGTGAGCACGAGCTGCAACCCGTGCTTCCACACCACGGGCGACCACTACCTCAACGCCGACACGACCGCCTTCATGCAGTGCCTCAAGTCGGATCTGTTCAAGGAGTTTCCGACGCTGCGCTTCGTCATTCCGCACGGCGGCGGCGCGGTGCCCTACCACTGGGGCCGCTTCCGCGGGCTCGCGCAGGAGATGAAGAAGCCCTTGCTCAAGGATCATCTGCTGAACAACATCTTCTTCGACACCTGCGTCTATCACCAGCCCGGCATCGATCTCCTCGCGCGCGTGATCCCCGTCGACAACATCCTGTTCGCGAGCGAGATGATCGGCGCGGTGCGCGGCATCGATCCGGAGACGGGCCACTCGTACGACGACACCAAGCGCTACATCGAGGCCGCGAACCTCGATTCGCAGCAGCGGCACAGGATCTACGAAGCCAACGCGCGGCGCGTCTATCCGCGCCTCGACGCGGCGCTGAAGGCGAAGAAAGGACGTTGACCGGATCATGGCCGAAGCCCTCACGGGCATTTCCTCGATGGCGATGCGCCACGCGCTGACAGAGTTGGCCGATGCGTACGAGCAGCGCTCGGGACAGCGGGTTGCCATCGTGTCGCTGGGCGGCGTCGAGGCGGCGCGACGAGTCGAGGACGGCGAAGCGTTCGATTTCGTCGTGCTCGCCGCCGACGCCATCGAGCGGCTGGTTTCCGGCGGCCGCGTCGACCCGGCCAGTCGAACCGATCTTGCTCGCTCCGGCATGGCGATCGCGGTGAAAGCCGGAGTGCCGCGACCCGACCTCGGCAGCGAAGCGGCGATTCGCGGGGCGCTCGTGCGCGCTCGCAGCATCGGGTATTCGACGGGCCCGAGCGGTGCGCACGTCCTTCGCTTGTTCGAGCGCTGGGGCATCGCGGACGCCGTTGCGCAACGCCTCGTCCAGGCGCCGCCGGGATTCCCGTCGGCACGCTCGTGGC
Organism: uncultured beta proteobacterium; assembly: GCA_963742965.1. GTDB lineage: Bacteria > Pseudomonadota > Gammaproteobacteria > Burkholderiales > Casimicrobiaceae > CAIWHR01. Next base: position 21,311 of record CAVUOC010000010.1, read on the forward strand.
GCAAGGCGCCGTCGAGTTCGGCTTCCAGCAGCTCAGCGAATTGATGCACGTGACCGGCATGGACGTCATCGACCTTCCGGCGGAGATCCAGGTCACGACCGTCTTCTCGGGCGCCGTGTGCGTCGCGTCGAAGCGGCCGGGCGCAGCGAAAGACTTCCTCTCCTTCCTCGCTTCACCGGAAGCCGACGCGGCAAAGCGCCGCCACGGTTTCACTGTCTAGCGCGCGCGACGCGCGAAGCCAGGGCGAGCTGGAAAGTCGCAACCGGCGAGGCATCGTCGGCGTCGCGTGGAACGGACTACGGCGTGCTGCTCCATCTCGCGCTCACGCTGCTTCCCGACGCGTCGGATCGGCGCAAGGTTCTATGGGAAGTGCCGCAAAAGCTGTTTGGCTTCACCGAATGATTTCGTTTATCCGGGAGGCGCGGATGTTCAACGAGTCCACGGCACGAGTCGAAGGTGTGCTCGGGGTGCTGCTTCTGAGTGCTGCGCTGTTCGCGCCATCGTCGCGTGCACGCGCAGCCTTATCCCGGCCACCCTGTCAGGATCGTCGTTCCCTATCCAGCCGGCGGCGCGGTGGACATCGTCGCGAGAACCATCGGACAGCCGCTCGCGGAAGCATTGAAGCAACCGGTCATCGTCGACAACCGCCCGGGTGCAAGCGCAAACATCGGGATGGAGATGGTCGCGAAGGCGGCGCCCGACGGCTACACGTTGCTGATGGCCTCCAACGGCATCGCGACGAACATGGCGCTCTTCCCGACCCTGACGTTCGACGGCCGGCGCGATTTTTCTCCGGTCGCGAAGATCGGTTATGCGCCGCTCGTGATCGTCGTGCCGGCGTCGTCGCCGGCGAAATCGCTGAAGGACCTGGTCGCGATGGCGAAAGCCGAACCGGGCAAGCTCACTTACGCGTCGGCAGGCAACGGCAGCTCGGGACACCTTGCCGGCGAGCTTCTCAAGTCGACGGCGAAGATCGACGTCCTGCACGTCCCCTACAAAGGCGGCGCGCCTGCGATCACCGACCTTCTGGGCGAGCGCATTTCGTTCATGCCCATCAATCCGGTCGAAGTGCTGGCGCACATTCGCGCGGGGAAACTGCGCGCGCTTGCCGTCGCGAGCGACAAGCGTTTCCCTTCGCTGCCCGATGTGCCGACGGTCGCCGAGGCCGGGCTTCCCGGCTACGAGGTGTCCGTATGGTGGGGCCTGGTCGCGCCCGCCAAAACGCCTCCGGACGTCGTGCGGCTGCTCAATGCCGAGACCAACAAGGCGTTGGCCAATCCGGCGATTGCGAGCAAGCTGGCCGAGCTCGGAGTCGTCGTCACGCCCGGCACGCCCGATCAGTTCGCCGCGTTCATCACGGCGCAGACGGAGCTCTGGTCGGCTGTGGTCAAGTCGGCCGGAATAAAGCCCGATTGATCGACGCTTGCAACCGCGGGTGTCTGCGCGCTCGACTCAGGGCCGGAACCACGCATTGCCTATCACCAGATACACTGCGGTCGTCCCGGGGCTGTGCGCCACGTCGATGCCGGCGTGCATCCCGAACTTGCTGGCGAGCTCGTAGCGGAAGCCCAAGCCTCCGCTCCCGACGTTCTGCGTGGCGACGAAGGTTTGCCGATCGGTTCGCGTCGTGCCGGCGCCGCCGAAAGCGACGACGCTCCAGCGGCCCAGGAACTGCCAGCGTACCTCGAGCTCGACCGAAGCCGCCTGGTCGCCCTGATAGCGCGCCGCGGGCACGCCGCGCAGCTGCACGAACGGCCGGAGGAAGAACGGCGTGCCGTCCGACGACCACGCATAGTTTCCCCGCGCTCCAAGCGTCACGTCGTGCGCAAGCGGCAGCCAGCCGATGAGCACCTGTTGAAAGCGCTCGAAATCGTCACTGGCGCCCAGGGCTTCACGCGAGGCAAGCCAGGAAGATTCGGCGTAGATTCCACGCGTGGGCGTGAAGAGGTTGTCGCGCGTATCGAATTCGACAATCGCAGTGGGCGCCGAGATCTTCACGCGAACCTGGTCGGCGACGCCCTGAAAGGCGGCGGAGCGTGGCTTGGGGTCCACGTCGGCATAGACGTAGCGCAGGCCGACGGCCCACGGGGACTTCGGCGCCAGTTGCCAGTTTGCCTGAGCGACGGCCCCCGCGAATTGCAGCGAGTAGCGCACGCCCTGGTCGAGCGAGGGCGACCCGCTCCCGAGACCGTAGAAATCGAGATTGAGCTGCCCCGCCCCCACGCCGACGAGCGTGCGCAGGCGCCCGTCGACCCATCTGCTGGTATCCCCGCCGAATGCACCCCATGTGCCGTTCTGCGTGCCGAACGCGCCTACGCCCGATATGTCGGGCCGCGCCCAGCCTTCATCGCCCGCTTCCCGACGCGGCCGCAGGAACATGCCGGCGAAGCCACCGCCGTAACCCACCGCCGGCTCGGTGACAACGATGGGGATCGGCAGGAAGCCGCGGGGATTCTCGAGAAAGTAGCTGAGGTCGAGCTGACCATCTTCGGGATCGAAGAACCGCGCGCTTCCCTCGCGCCTGTCGTCCTGTTGGGCCGCAGCGGAAACGATCTCCGCGCCGCGCAGCGGTCCGGAAATTGCCTGCGCGACGGCGCGCGGCGATGTGACGAAGACGGGCAGCAGGCACAGAGCAAGCAGGCCGCGCGGGTTTTGCATCGATCAGGACTCCTTGTAAACTCCGTTCGTACGGTAGCAGACTGTCGCCGAGTACCGGTCGGGTTCTCGACAACCGGCGGTTTTTGATTCGTTCACCGTTCCCAAGCGAGAGGAGTCCCGCCATGAACAGACCTGCAATCATCATCATCGCCCTCGCCGCGGCCTTCGCCGTCAATGCTTCCGCGCAGACCACGGTCATGAAAAGCAGCAGTCAACCGGGCAAGGCCAGCGCCGAGCAGACCGTCGACGTCACCGCCATGATCGTCGGCATCGACAGGACGACGCGCGACATCACACTGAGAGGCCCCAGGGGCAACTGGGTGGTCGTCACGGCCGGCCCCGAGGTCAAGAACTTCGACCAGATGAATGTCGGCGACCAGGTCCACGCCAGATACAGCGAGGCGCTCGTCCTCGAGCTGAAGAAGGGCAACGACCTGGCAGTCACGCGCACCGAGGAGAAGAGCGCCCAGGGCGCGATGCCGGGAGCGCAACCGCACGGCGTCGCTGGGCGTCGCATCACCGTCGTCGCCGATGTCGTCGGCGTCAACCGCGCAACGAAGACCGTCACGCTCAAAGGACCGCAACTCACCGTAGACGTGAGGGTTGACGACCCCGACCAGTTGAGGCGGATCAAGAAGGGCGACCAGGTGTACGCCACGTATACGCAGGCGCTCGCGATGGTGGTGGAGGCGGCTCCGAAGAAGTAGCCGCAAGGTAGTACACGGCGCCGCGGTGCGGGCGCTACGCGCTGAGAATAATTCTCGAGTGATCCCTGGAGCGGGGCGTACGCCCGCTTCGGGTCGAGGGAGCAGACGGCTCTATTCGCCCTGACGCACCCGCTCGCGCCAGGCGCGCAATAGCCAGCGCACCTCTTCGTCGGGCCGGGCGGGGAGTTTCCGGTACTCGGAGCAGTCGCTTTTGCGCCTCATCAACTGGTGGTTGATGAGCTCGCGCCGCAGCGTGACGTGATCACCCCACGTGTGCCACCGCTTGATGATTTCGTTGACCTCGCGCTCGGTGTAGACGCGCTTGCCATCGAACTGCGTCCACAGCACCCACATCGCGAGCCGCTGAACGGAGAGCTTGCGCGGCCAACGTACCAGCCGGCCGCGGGCGTCGAACTGCGTAAGGACCTTGCGCGCGGCCGGTGTCAGCGCCGTGGCCGCGGGAACGGCATCGAGCCCGGCGGCGGCGCGCGGGAGGCGTGCCGCAGCGCGCAGGCCCTGGTAGCTGCGGCGGCCGGCGGCGCGCGCGAGCAGATTGAGCAGCTCGACGTGTCCGGGCGACGTGGATTTGACGGCGTGCCGCTCCGCAAGCGAGCGGCCGAGCGCGCGGGCAAAGGTGCCGATGTCCGGCACCACCAGGGGAACCGCTTCACGGGTCATGGAAAGTCTCCGTCGCCGCGTGCGCAACTGGGTCGAACTAGGGGCTGGGGGTCGTCGTCTTCCAGCCGGGCGCACGCAGCAAACGTTGACCGGGCTCGGGGGCGTTACGGCAGGTTTAGCTCGCGACTCTCGTCGCGCGACAACGCCTGGGTGATCTGCCGACCTGGCGCCAGTGTACCGCGCGCCTGTCCCGTTTTCCAATACAGCCTCAACCGCTTTTGTTCGCGAACTTCGTCGCCAGGCGCTCGGAAAACTTGTCGAGGTCGATGACCACCCGCGCGTGCGTGCCGGCGCCGATCTCCTCTGCCTGGTCCATCGCCCAGACACGGAATTCGACATGACGGCCAGTTGTCGCGGTGACTTCGGCAAAGGCAGTGACGCGGCGGCCGGCCGGAGTCGCCGCCAAGTGGCTGACCTCGACACGTGTTCCCACAGCGCTCTCGCCGGCTTCGAAGTACGGCTTGATCGCATTCAGCGCCGCGTTCTCCATCGCCATGATCATGATCGGAGTCGCGAGAACCGCGGGAAGCGTCGCGTCCTTGAACCGATTGGCGAGGTGCTCGGAGGAAACTGTCATCGTGAATGAGCCTTGGGCTCCGGCAGGCACGGCGCGCATGGGATTCCCTTCCGATTGATCGTCGAGTGGGACAAAGGATAGCGCAGGCCGGTGTCGAGAAAGCCGCTCCGGCACCGGCACTTACCGGCGAATCGTCCGCCGGCGGGGCTGGGGCAACCGTCGCGCCGGAAGACGGTGCTCAGCGGCGCAAAAACGCGCGTCTGTTGATCGTCGTCAATGTAACGCTCGCCGGGCAGGCCTAGCCTGTCATGCGCTGCGGTGCGGCAGCAATCACTTTCAAATCCAGGAAGAGGCGATCGATGGGAACGAACGCGAGATGGTTGTCCAGGATCGTTGTCGTGGTTGCGTTGGGGTTCGCCTTCGCGGGCGCCCCCTCGGCACAGACGACGACCGCCGTCGACACACGCAATTTCGAGGTGATCTCGGTCGATGGGAACAAGCTGGTCGTTCGCGATGAGAGGGGCACCAACGAGTTGACGGTGCCGGACGACTTTCGCTTCACGGTTGATGGCAAGAAGATGTCCGTGTCGGAGCTGAAGCCGGGGATGAAGGGTACGGCGACTGTGACGACCAAGACCACGATCAAGTCGGTCGCCGTGACGGATATCCGCGAAGGCGTCGTGTTGAGCGCGGGACCGGGGTCAATGATCGTGCTTGACAAGGAAGGACTTCGGAAGCGCTTTACGCAGGACCAGTTGGACCAGCGGGGTATCCAGATTCTCAAGGACGGCCGCGTGATGCGCATCGGCGAAGTGAAGAAGGGCGACATGATCACGGCGACGATAATCTCGCAAGTTGCGCCGGTGGTCGTGACCGAGCAGGAGGTGCAGGCGACGCTCGCCGCCGAGTCGAAGGCCGAGCCGGCTCCAGCCACGGTGGCATCGGCGGCAGCTCCCGCGCCGTCGAGCCCAGCCGCCGCTCCTCCCCAGGCGAGCGCCTCGCCTCAGCCGAGCGCTGTCCAGCCCGTATCGCAACCCGCCGAACAACCGGCCCCGGGGCTGACGTGGTACCTGGTGATCGCCGTGGTCGTGGCGGTGCTGGTGTTCGCGTTCGCGCGCCGGCGAAAACAGGCTTGAGCATCCTGCCGCGCGGCGCCGTTGTGCTCCGCTCGGCGGTCGGCCAATTCGACGAAGTGGGCGGGAACCGCTGCGTCGAGATTGCGTAACGCCTCGCCGCGGAATCGGACTGTTCCGTTCGGCCCGAATTTGACGAGCGCCGGGGTTGACGCTCGGCAAATCCGTGTACACTCGCACCCACGATTCACGCGTCGGTCACGCCGGGAGGGGCTGATTTCCACGCGAATCATCTTCACGATCTCGCTTGCTTTGGTGGCGCTGCCGATGCAAGGCTGCCAGCCGGTGGCCCTCATGGCATCCGCGCCGCCGGGGAAGCTCGCCGCCGATCGAAGCGCGGCGGCTCCAGCCCTCGCGGCACCCGATCCGCGCGCGCGGATGACACTTCTCTATGCGACGACGCGCGAGCCGCTCGGGACCGGTGATTGGCGCCGATACGGCGAAAACGTTGCAGACGAGCTGCGTTTCGGCGCTGCCAGCTTGCGCGTCGACGAGGACGCGGCGCGCGCCTTCGAGCAGCGCGCGAATCGATCGGCGCCGAAACCCTCGGATCGCCCGGACGCGCATCTCGAGAGGCTCGTCGAGCAGGCCGTTTTCGCCGCGAGCGCGGATCTCGACGCGTTGTCTCCCGAGATGCGGCGGTTCTTCACCGGGATCGATCACGCGCTCTCGTTGAGCCAGGACAAGGACGTCTTCGTATACGTGCACGGCAACAACAACGGCGTCTACCGCACCGCCACGCAGGCCGCCCGATACAGTCAATCCACCGGGCGCAATTCGGTTGTCTTCGCCTTCGTGTGGCCCACCTGGGATCCCGTCCTCAACTATGGCGCCGACGTCGGCGCCGCCCGTCGCAGCGTGCCGGCCTTCGCGCGCTTCATCGAGCTGCTGGCGCGGCACACGCGCGCGGAGCACATCAACATCCTTTCGTTCAGCGGCGGCGCCCGAATCGTGAGCTCCGCACTGCGCGAACTTGGCGCGGCCACGCCCGCCGCGGGGCACAAAGGGCTTCGGGAACGTCTTCGGCTAGGCGAGGTGTACTACACGGCGGCGGACGTCGAGCTGCGCGAGTTCGTGAGCGACCTCGAGCAATACGCCGATCTGCCGCTCCGCGTCACGCTGCAACTGAATCGCCACGACTACATCCTGGCTCTGCTCGGCGCGCTTCCCGGGACCTCCCGCGCGGGTCACGCCAACCTGGACGAGTTGAATGCCGCGCAACGCGCATCGCTTCGCGATTGGGCGAACGATTCCCGTCTCGATCTGGTCGACGTGGCATCGGAGAGCTGGGCCAACATCATGGCGCGCGGACACGCCTTCTGGTACGACAGGCCGTGGGTCAGCAGCGACGTGCTGATGCAGTTCAGGTATCACGCGTCTCCCGGTGCGCGAGGGCTGGAGCAAGCGTATGCGGACGGCGTGAAGCGTTGGGTCTTTCCCAGCGATTACGAGCAACGCGCCGCCGCCGCGCTCGCGAAGCTGAATCTCGCCTCTCGGGCGGCCGAGCAAATGCCGCACGAGGCGTCCTTATCCGGCAATGGGGCGGATCTGAGCTTCTGACGTTCAGCCGAACAGCGCACGACATGCGCAGCGGGCGACCCGCTCGCGCACGAAGATTGCGTATCCTGTCGCGATGGAGATCCACGACGTCGATCCGGGCTTCACCGCCTCGGAGCGTGCGCGCGCGAACTTTCGCCTCGCGGTTCGCATCGCGCTCGGATTCGTCGGCGTGCTCTGGGTCATTCAGCTTTCGAACCTGGCGCTGGGGCTGGGACCTGCCGATCTCGGCATTCGTCCACGCGAATGGTCGGGGCTGATCGGGGTGCTGTTCGCGCCGCTGCTGCACGGTGGCGTCGAGCACCTTCTCGCCAATTCGCCGCCGCTCATCGTGCTCGGCACCGCGATGCTGTACCTCTATCCGCAGTCGTCGCTTCGCGTTCTGCCGGCCGTGTACCTCGGCCCGGGGATCGCGGTCTGGCTGTTCGGCCGATCGTCGGTGCACCTGGGCGCCAGCGGGCTGGTGTACGGGTTGGTCGGCTACGTGCTGGTCGCAGGCCTGTTGAGACGAGACCGGCGCGCGATCGCTGCGTCGTTGCTGGTGTGCTTCATGTACGGCGCCCTCGTCTGGGGCGTGTTTCCGATCGAGAGCGGCGTCTCCTGGGAAACGCATCTCGCGGCCGCGATCATCGGTGTCGCGCTTGCGCTGAAGCTTCGAAACCTCGACATTCCCCCGCGGCAGCGCTACACGTGGGAGGAGGGCGAGGAGAACGACCTCGATCCGGAGGAGCGCGATTGAGGCGACGTCGCGCCACTCATGCGCTCCCGCGATCCGCACCTTTGCCGGCGCGCTTTTTCCGGATCGAAACGTCGAAGTACTCCTTCAGCGCCGCGGTGAAGCGCATGCGGTTGTGCCGGGTGCGCTCGAGCAGACCGATGCGCCGCTGCACGTCGACGCCCGGCAGGCGCACGATCTTGAGCGCCCGGTCGTGCGACCAGTCGACGTTCGCGAGCTTCGGCACGATCGACACGCCGAAGCCCTGGCGCACGGTCTCGATGATCGCCTCCACGGAGTTGAGCTCCATCCCGCTCCGCACGCTGACCTTGCACTGATCGAGCACCTGCTTGATCAGATGGCCGGTCCACGTCGCCCGGTCGAACTGCAGGAACGGCGACCTGCGCAGAATCTCGAGAGAATTGTGCGCGAGCGCGAAGTGCGGGCGCCGCGGGACGATCAGCACCATCGGCTCCGAGTAGAGCGGCGTCCACACCATGTTCGACGACAGCGGCCGCGGCGACTGCGTGACGATCGCGGCGTCGAGCTCGCCGTGCTCGACCTTGTACGCAAATTCGCTCGACAGCCCGCCGAAGAGCTGCACTTCGAGCCGCGGGTGCTTTTCGCGAAGGCTCCACAGCGCGTCGGCAAAGGAGCCCATCAGCGCCGAGACGAGCGCGCCCATCACCACGGTGCCGGAGAGCTCGTCGGTCTCGCCGAAGTCGATGAGCGCTTCGTACCGCCGCACGAGGTCCTCGATCTGCGGCAGCGCGCGGCGCCCGGCCGTATTGAGCACGACCGAGCGGCCGCCGCGATCGAAGAAGACCTGCTTCATCTCTTCTTCCATCGCGCGGATCTGCAGGCCGACGGCGGCCGGCGTCAGCCCGATCTCCTTGCCGGCGCCGGCGAACGTTCCGTGCTTGATCACGGCGAGGAAGGTGCGGAACGTGCGTATCGAGGGCATGGCTGTTGGCCGTCGCGCTCCGGCGCGTCAAAAGCAATACTTTATCTCAAGTGCACAAATACTTGCTTTTGTTTTGATCCGCCCCCCTCAATAATGTCCGAGGAGCGGGCGCAGCGAAGGCTGCCCGATGCGTTACGCTCGGTCAGCCGAAGGGATTCCAGCAATGAGCACTGCGGTCGGCACGAAGATCGGGATCCGTCGCGGCGATGCGCCCGTCGGCGCCGAGATCGTCGGCGTCGACCTGTCGCACGATCTCGACGCTGCGACATTCGAGCAGATCAGGAACGCGTATTACGAGCATTCGGTCGTCGTCTTTCGCGACCAGCACCTGACGCCCGCGCAGCAGATCGCGTTCAGCCGCCGCTTCGGCGATCTCGAGATCCACGTGCTCAAGCAATACCTGCTCCCCGGGCACCCGGAAATCCTCGTGATCTCGAACATCCTCGAGGGCGGCAAGCCGATCGGGCTCGCCGATGCCGACCGCGTCGCGGTGTGGCACACCGATACGTCGTACAGGAAAGCGCCCAGCGCCGGATCCGCGCTCTATGCGCTCGAAGTTCCGCGCAACGACGCCGGCGAGGTGGTCGGCGACACGCTGTTCGCAAGCACGTTTCTCGCCTACGACGCATTGTCCGCGGAGATGAAGCGCCGGCTGTCCGGATTGAAGGCGGTCCACCACATGACGAAGGGCTACGACCGCGAAGCCGATGCGCCGCCCACGCGAATCAAGTACGACGACAGCCAGCGCAGCGAGATTCCCGACCAGGCGCACCCGATCATCCGCACGCATCCGGTCACCGGGCGCCAATGCATCTACATCAACAAGCTGTGCGTGACCGGCATCGTCGGGATGCCCGAGAACGAAAGCGCGCCGCTGCTCGACGAGATCTACGCGCACTGCACGCGGCCCGAATTCATCTACCGGCACAAATGGCGCGCCGGCGACCTCCTGATGTGGGACAACTGCTCGCTCCAGCACCTCGCGGTGCAGGACTATGCATTGCCGCAGCGCCGGCGCATGCATCGGACGACGATCGCCGGATCCGTGCCCTTCTAGCGCGGCTTGCAACGACAAACGGATCGGGATGCAACTCGAAGGCAAGGTCGCGATCGTCACCGGGGGCGGAGGCGGCATCGGCAAGGCGATCGTCGAGACGTTCGCGCGCGAGGGCGCGCGCGTCGCCATCGCGGATCGCGATCTCGCCGCGGCGCGGACGCTGGCCGAATCGCTCGATGCGGCGCGAGGCCTCGCGCTGGCGGTCGAAGTCGACGTCGCGGATTCGGCCGCCGTGACGCGGATGGCGGCGCAGGCCTTCGACGCCTTCGGCCGCATCGACATCCTGGTCAACAACGCCGGAATCCGCTTTCTCAATGCGCTGCTCGAGCAGAGCGAAGACGAATGGCGGCGCACGCTCGACGTGAACCTGACCGGCCCGTTCCTGTGCTGCAAGGCGGTCATTCCGTACATGCTGCGCGCGGGCAAGGGAAAGATCGTCAACGTCTCGTCGGTTGCCGGATTGTTCGGGCGCCCGCTGCGCAGCGCGTACTGCGCGTCGAAGGGCGGCGAGATCGCGTTCACGCGCGCCGCCGCGCTCGACATGAAAGGGCAAGAACATCTACATCAACGCGCTTGCGCCGGCGCTCGTCGACACGCCGCTCAATGCGGCCTTCACCGCCGACGCAGCGCTCGCACCGGTGTGGGGCAAGGAAACGATGGTGGGCCGCTGGGGCAAGCCGGCCGAGATCGCGCAGGCCGCGCTCTTCCTCGCGTCCGACGCCTCCGACTTCGTCAACGGCACCGTGCTCACCGTCGACGGCGGCTGGACGGCGGCGATGGTGCGCCACGGAGAATAGCGGCGATCGATCGCCGCGAGAGGAGAGGACTATCGTCGATGAACCGATGCTTCGGCTCGATCGCGCGCGCGACGCTGCTCTGCCGCGCTGATCGCGGGCTCGCTCGCACGCGCTCGCCCAGGAAGTGTATCCGTCGCGCCCGATCGAGATGATCGTGCCGTGGGGCCCGGGCGGCGGATCCGATCAGACGGGACGCAAGATCGCGAAGCTCCTCGAGAACGAGCTCAAGGTCTCGTTGCCGGTCGTCAACGTTCCGGGCGCGACCGGGAACACGGGCATCCTGAAGCTCATCGCGGGACGCAACGACGGCTACGCGCTTGCGGTGCTCGCCGCCGACACGCTGTACGCCAACCAGATCTCGGGCGCGCAGAAGTGGACGCTCGCCGATCTCACGCCGATCGCCGTGATGATCCAGCAGCCGTCGGGCTTCTACGTCGCCGAGGGGAGCCGGTTCAAGACGTGGAGCGACGTCGAGAGCGAGGCGAAGAGCAAGGGCGTCAAGGTCGGCGATTTCCGGGTTCGGCAGCCCCGACGACGTGACGATCGGCTACTTCAACTCAAAGGGCTCAAGTTCCAGCCGCGTTCCCTTCGCCAACCCGGGCGAGCGCTACACGTCGCTGATCGGCGGGCACACCGACATCATGTATTCGCCGCTCGGCAACGTGCGCGGGATGGTCGACAGCAAGCAGATGCGTCCGATCATCGTCTTCAGCGACCAGCGCATCCCCGAATTCAGGGACGTGCCGACGTCGAAGGAGCTCGGCTACGACGTCACGCTGCCGCAGTTTCGTGCGATCGTCGTCAAGGCCGGCACCGATCCGCAGCGCGTGAAGACGATCTCGGATGCGCTCGCGCGCGTATACGCGGACAAGGAGTACGCGGAATTCCTGAAGATGTCGCGCTCGCGTCCGAGGATTCGTATGTTGCCGCCAAGGACGCGTCGGCGTTCATGCAGGGCGAGTTCGAGGCGGTGCGCAAAGGTGCTTTCGGCGACCGGGAAGAACTAGCCGCGGACGCGCCCCTGCGTCGTCTGGACGATGAGCCCGGCGATCGCCGTGGCGAGCAGAACGACGAGCACGATGCGGCGCAACAACGCATCGTCGATCCGCTTTGCGACGCGGTTGCCGAGATAGGTTCCTGCGACATAGATCGGGATCAGCAGGAGCGCGCGCCAGAGCTCCGGCGCTCCCACACGCCCGCCGACCGCGACGATCGCAAACCCGATCACCGCGCAGAACAATGCCCAGAGAATGAAGTTGGCCCGACCCAGCGCGGCCGTGTCGGTGCCCGAATAGAGGAACGGAAGCACTGTGATTCCGAACGATGTCGCGCCGAGAATCACGCCGCTCGCCGCTCCGACGCCGAAGTATTGCCTCGGCGACAGGGCCTTCTTGTAACGCCATCCGAACAGCAACACGACCGAGAAAAATCCCACGACCGCGTACATCGTGCGCGCAATCACCGTCGCGTCGAATGCGAGCAGCGCGTAGCCGCCGAACGGAATCGTGAGCAGAGCGCCGCAGATGAGACTGACCACCGTTATCCGCGACGCCTGCCGCAGCGCATCGCCGAGGAGGCTCACGTTCGACGAAAGATCGACAAGCGTCGAAATGGCGACCGCGGAGGCCGGACTGTAGAAGAAGCCGAGCACCGGCACCATGATCAGCGGTCCGGCGAATCCCGTCGTGCCGCGCACGAGGCCGGCAACAAATATCACCGGGGTAAGGATCACGACGTCGGTCCGACACGAGCCGGCCTACAGATCGAGCACGAGGAGGGGCTCTTGGATCGCGCGCAGCAGATCATCACGTACTCGCTCCGCTCGTCGTCGTCGAGCACGTAGTCGTGGTGTTCCGGATCGCCTTCGAGATAGCGGGTGCGGCACGTCCCGCATAACCCGGACTCGCAGGACGTGTCGACTTCCATACCGTGCTCGCGCAGCACCTCCACGATCGATTTGTCGCCCGGCACGTCGTAGAGCGCGCCGCTGCTCCTGATGCGGACCTGGAAACCGGCGTTGGCTGCGGCGACTCCGGGCGCCGGAGAGGTTACGCGGGAGACTCCGACGATCGGGGCGACGGGCGCCGGCGGCGTGAAGTACTCCAGATGCACGGCGTCCTTCGGCCAGTGCGCGCATGCGTTCGCGACGGCGGCCATGAAGCCCGGAGGACCGCAATAGTAGAGATGCGTCCCGTCGGGTCGCTCGCGCAGCAGCGCCGCGATATCGAGGCCGTTACGCGGGTCGCCGCCATCGTGGTGATACCGGACGCGGCGGGCGGCGCAGTGCCGCACAAGCAGATCGCGGAAGGCCGTCTTTTCCGGCGATCGCGTGCAGTAATGGAGGAAGTAGTCGGCGTCGTCCCGCTCGAGTTGCGCGAGCATCGCCATCATCGGAGTGACGCCGATGCCGCCCGCCAGCAGCAAATGCCGTCGTGCGTCGTTCGCGAGCGGAAAGTGATTGCGCGGAGCCGATATCGTGATGATTCGCCCCGCATGGACTTTCTCGAATATCGCGACCGATCCTCCGCGGCTCGCCGGATCCTTGAGCACGCCCACGACGTAGCGATGCCGTTCCGCCGGATCGTTGCACAACGAATACTGGCGGATGCGTCCGTCGCGCAAGTGCAGGTCGATGTGGGCGCCCGCGGTGAACGGCGGCAGCTCTCCGCCGTTCGGGTCGACGAGCTCGTAGGAATTGATGTCCTCCGCCTCGTATCGCACCGACAGCACGCGAACGCCGAGGAGGTCGTTCGTCGTCACTGCATCGAGCGTTCCAGCTCTTCGAGCTTGCCGCGAATGTAGGCGTCGCGCTCGGCTCCGATGTAGGCGTCGCCGTCGGCGGTGATCCTGAGGACCGATCGGCCCAGAGCACGAAGCAGCTCGTTGTCCTCGGCTTCGCTCGCGCGCCCGGGAATGTCCAGCGACGTGTTCTGCGTGTAGCAGTGGGTCGGCAGGCCCGCGTTCGCCCGCGCGTGCATCGCTTCCGGCGTGGCGGCGGGGTTCTTGCCGCGCAGCGCATTGCGGATGAGCTTCCGGTTCATGTAGACGCCGATGTCGCTTGCCATCGGATGCTCGAGCGCGTGGATGGCGATCGGTCGCTGGCTCGAAATCGCCTCCCAATCGCCGGGCGCCCGCTGGCCCTCTTCGTAGCTGCGGTTGCCGACCTGGCCTTCGAGGAAGTCCATGTTGTCCCAGCCGAGCTTGCTCTCGTCGCCCTGATGCAGCGGATCGATGCTGTTCGCCGAACATCCGCCACCCATAGATGATGCTGTGCGTGTCGTCGACGGGAACATACCAGCGCGACATGTGCACGCGATGGAAGAGCCTGCGCTGCCGCGCCGTCCTCGAACAGGTACGCATGCTGAGTGATGTTCGGCACGATCAGGTCGTTGATCCGAACCCAGACGCGTGTGTCGCTTACGCGCCGGTTGGCGATGAACACCATGCCGGTGCCGTCGCGGACCTCGACGTATTCCATGACGGGCATTTTTCCAAACGCCGCCGAAAGCGAGGTGCTCGCGGCATCGGCGCCGTCGACCGTCATGTTGTTGTGCAGGAATGCCGTATGCATCTGGTCGGCGATGTTGTCCATCGGCTGCAGCCAGTTGCACGGGAATACGTTGGAGAACGGAACGAGCTTCAAGTCCGCGTACGCCGAGAAGGCGTCATAGCGGGAAATTCCGGCTTCGCATCCGGCGGGCCCATGTACGCAAACACAAGGCCGTTGCGCTCGAATGCCGGATACGCGCCCTGCGCCACGGTCTGTTGCAGTCGCGCGCCCTTGTCCGGCTCTCCCGGTGCTTCGATGATCGTGCCGTCCACGTCGTAGTGAAATCCGTGGTAGCAGCAGCGGATTCCCCGTTCCTGGATGATCCCGTACTCGAGCGACGCGCCGCGGTGACAGCAATGGCGCTGCAGCACGCCGATACGCCCCTGCCTGTCGCGGAACGCGACGAGGTTCTCGCTCATGATGCGAATCGCGTGCGGCACATCGGTGAGCTGCGACGAGAGGCACACCGGCTGCCAGAACCTGCGCATGAATTCGCCGAGCGGCGTACCGGCTCCGGTCTGCGTGAGCTCGGCGTCCGGCGCCGGCTCGTCGCGCTGGTGGTAGGCGCTGTAGGCCTTGCTCCTGCGCTTGGGATCCGCGGTGATCTTCTCGGCCAGAACGCTGCTCATGATTGCCTCACATCCAATGCACTCCCGCGAAGGCGACGCGGGCAGGCGTCGGCCGAGGCCGCACGACTATTTAACAGACTCGGCGAAATCATTGCAAGAAAAACGATTAGAATGAACTCAGAAAGTCTCATTTTATGCATATTTGCACGCTCGATTCAGCGCTAGCGCGACGATCTCGGCGATCGACTGCGCCGCGCGGCGCAGCGCGGGAACATGGACTTCGGCCTCGGCGAGCGTCATTCGCGTCGCCGGCGCGTTGACCGAGACGGTGCCGCAGATGCGCCGCGCTTTCCGGTCACTGGAACCGCGATGGCGATCAGCCCCGGGGAGAATCCCTGATTGTCGCGGCTGACCTGTTCCTTGCGGATCCGCCGCAGCTCCTCCTGCAGCGCCGCCGGATCGACGATCGTGTTGGGCGTGAAGCGCTTCAACGGCGCGCTCTCGATCAGCCTCCTGCTGAGCGCGCGCGGAATCAGGCTGAGAAACAGCTTGCCGCTCGCCGTGCAGTGCAGCGGGATTCTCGAGCCCGCATGCAGCTGAATGCGCAACGGCTCGGCCGATTCGACGCGATCGACGACGACGATTTCGTTCCCGTCGAGAATCGTGAATGTGCAAGTCTCGCCGATCGCGGTCGCGAGCGATTGCAGGATCGCGCGTATTGGTCCGCGATTGGGGGAGCTCAACATGACTTCGAGCGCGAGCGCGCACAGCCGCGGGCCGACGGTGAGCTTCTTGCTGTCGGCTTCGCGCTGAACCATCCCCATGCTTTCGAGCAGCGTGCACGTACGATAGACCGTCGGCTTCGGCAGATGCACCCAGGCCATGATCTCGTTGCCGGTCACAGGCCGCCTCGCTTTCGCCACCGATTCCAGGATCTCCAGCGCACGTTGCGCAGCGCTTCCGGCTTGACGTTTCTTCCTGGTCGCCATGGGTTCGCTCCTCATATCGAAGCGCGAACATTCTACGGCCTGAAATGCACAAACAATGCAAAAAATGAGATTTTAAATCTCGAAGTTGACACATTAGATTTCACTAGGCTATTGTGGCCGCGAGCGATTCAGTAAGTGCCCGGTCGCGAATTCGAAGAAATTCCGCCGGCGCAACGATTTCCCAAACGGGTTTTCGGCGAACGAAACCGCGAAGGAGGAGCAGATGAGCGATCGCAAGCGCAATCAACGCTCCGGCGACCCGCGCAACCGGGCGCGCCGGCGATTCGTCGAGCAGGGCATTGCGATAGCCGGCGCCGCCGGACTCGCGCCGGGGATGCTCGTCCCGCGCGACGCCTACGCGGCCGACGCCACCGAGTGGGGCTGGCCTCTTCCGTACAAGCAGGTCTCCGCGCAATCGGTCGCATGGCTCAAATCGAAAGGCTGGTGGCCGCTGCAGGTCGGCTGGAACCCGTTGTGGTCGGACGGAAACGTCATCCTGTTCGCGATGCAGCATTACAAGCTGCTGCAGCAGCGCGGCATCGAGGTGCAGTATCCGGCGTTCCTTGCTGCCAGCTTGTTCAACGAGGTCTATGCACCGGCGAGAATCCAGGTGGCGCAGGCGGGCTCGCTCGGTTTGTTGCGCGTCATCGACCTCAAGATTCCGACGGCGGCGCTGGCGACCTATCCGGCGCAGCGTCAGGCGTTCCTCGTGCCGCCGGATTCCCCGCTGAAGAACGGAATGGCCGAACTGAAGGGAGCGAAGGTTCTCGGCCGGCCGGCGGTGTTCGGCACGACGATCGGCAGCACGCCGCATCTCGGCATCCTGATCGCGGCGAAGATGCTGGGGCTCGAAGAGGGCAAGGACTACATTCTCAAGAACACGGCACCCGCCGAGATGATCACGATGCCGAAGGGCATCGACATCATCGGCATCTGGGAGCCGAACGTGATCCTGATGACCGAATTCCTGAAGAACGCGCGCATCCTCGAGCTCATCGACAACTACGAGATCTTCAACGGCTATACGTACATGCGCGGCGAAATCGAGGACAACGCGCCCGACGTGGTTCAGGCGTATACCGATGCGTTCGTCGAGGCGCAGCTCCTGGCGAGGCTGAAGACGCAGGAGGTGCTCGCGGCGTTCGTCGCCGATCCTTCGCAGCGCGGCCGGGACCCGAAGCTGATCGAGCGCGACATCGAGATTCACATCGTCAATCCGAAGCCAACGAAGAATTTCCTGTTCGAGAACACGCAGGGCTTCTGGATTCCGCTCGAGACGTACCAGGCGGGCGTCATGGCCGACGCGGGGATCCTGAAGCAGCGCTACACCGACGCCGATTTCAAGACGGTGATGCGGCCGAAGTACATGGCCGACACCTACGCGCGGCTCGGTTGGAAGGTGCCGGGCGTTCCGCCGTTTCTCCCGCCGACTGGAAGGGGACCGCCGGCAAGCCTCCGTACCCGAAGTACGGGCTCGGTGTCATGGGCCCGCAGCCGTTTCCGGCGCCCGGCGATCTGGCAGCGCGATTGGACGTTCGCCGGCAAGACCTACAAGCCCGTAGCTCTGCAAGCTCGAACGTCGTGCTGATGCGCAGCACGCCGCTGTCGTCGTCAAGCCGAAGAGCGCGACGGCCAGCGACCGCCGACGATCGTTCGTTGACCGAGGACGCCGGCCCCGCGCCCGCGATCAAGCGCGGCTGGCGACAGGTCGTCGCGGCGAAGCTGCGGCGTCGTCGCCGAGGTCGCCGCACGGCACTGGCTGCTGCTGGCGCTCGTCGTTTGGCAATACTTCAGCATCCGGTAATCGGATCTGCACTTGCAGCTGCCGCCGCCCACCGACGTGTACAAGGGCGCGGTCGAGCTCATCAGAAAGGGACTGCTTCAGCAGGACATCCTCGCGAGCCTCAAGCGCGTCGGCATCGCGCTCGGCGCCGGTCGCTCATCGGATTTCCCCTGGGGGCGCTGCTCGGCGGATCGCGCCATTTCGCGTGGTCGGTCGAGCCCGTAGTCGGGTTCTTCAGGCCGATCCCGCCGCTCGCCTGGATTCCACTCAGCATCCTGTGGTTCGGCATCAGCGATTCGCAGAACATATTCATCATCTTCCTTGCCGCCGTGTTCCCGATCATTCTGAATACGATGGAAGGTGTGCGCGACGTCGACACGCAACTGATACGCGCCGCCCGCACGCTCGGCGCCAATCGCTTCACGATCGCATTCACCGTCATCTGCCGGCAGCGCTGCCCGCGATGTTCGTCGGCTTCAGGGTCGGCACCGGCATCGCCTGGATGGCGCTCGTCGCCGGCGAGCCGTCGCGTCGACGACGGGACTCGGCTACCTGATCAGCCAGGGACGCTACCTCTTCCGCAGCGACTACATCATCGTCGGCATGGTGATGATCGGCGTCATCGGCTTGATGCTCGACGGGATCGGTGCGCCTGCTGCAGGCGATCGTCACGCCGTGGCGGCAGGGAAGTAGACCGATGCGCGAAATCGCGATCGAGATCCAGGCGGTGCACAAGGTGTTCGGCAGCGACGAGAACCGCGTCGTCGCGCTCAACGACGTGTCGCTCACGATCGGCAAGGACGAGTTCGTCTGCGTCGTCGGCCCGAGCGGCTGCGGAAAGACGACGCTGCTCAACCTGCTCGCGGGATTCGAGCCTCCGACGCTGGGGCAGATCCGCGCGTTCGGTCACGAGATCAGGGCGCCGGGCCCCGACCGCACGATGATGTTCCAGGACTACGCGCTGTTCCCATGGCTCACGGTAAAGGGAAACATCGAATACGGCTTGAAAGCGGAGGGGCATCAACCGCGACGAGCGCAAGCACATCATCCAGCACTACGTCGACCTGATCGACCTCAAGGGATTCGAGCGCAAATACCCGCAACAGCTCTCGGGCGGCATGCGCCAGCGGGTCGCGCTCGCCCGCGCGCTCGCCGTCAATCCCAGCGTGCTGCTGATGGACGAGCCGTTTGCGGCGCTCGATTCGTTCACGCGCGAGCGGATGCAGGACGAGCTGGTGAGCGTCTGGCAGCGCGAGAAGAAGGCGGTATTCTTCATCACGCACAATATCGACGAGGCGATCAAGCTCGCCGACCGCATCGTCGTGATGTCCCGCGGCCGGGTCGCATCATCGAGATCATCGCGATCAACGCGCCGCGGCCGCGCGACGTCGACAGCGAGGAGAACGCGAAAATCGCGCGTCAGGTTCGCGAAATGTTGCACACCGCATCGATCGGCAGAGGAGCCCACAGCGCGGGTAACCGCACGGCCGCTGCACTAGTCCAAACCAAGGAGAAGTCATGAAAGCCATGCTGATGACCGCGCCGGGCGGCCCCGAAGTGCTGCAGGCGGCCGACGTATCGACTCCGAAAGCGGGACCGAACGATCTGCTGGTGCGGCTGCGCGCGGCCGGCATCAACCCGCTCGACACCAAGGTGCGCAAGCTCAACATGTTCTATCCGAACGAGCTCCCGTCGGTGCTCGGTTGCGACGGCGCCGGGACGGTGGAGGCGGTCGGATCGGGTGTGCGCCGATTCAAGCCCGGCGACGACGTGTACTTCTTCAACAACGGCCTCGGCTCGGGCCCGGGCAACTATGCCGAGTACACGGTCGTCCGCGAAGACTATGCGGCGCGCAAGCCGGCGAAGCTCTCGATGGTCGAAGCCGCTGCCGTGCCGCTCGTGCTGATCACCGCGTGGGAAGCGCTCGTCGACCGGGTCGGGCTCAAGGAAGGCGAGACGGTGCTCGTCCACGCGGGCGCCGGCGGCGTCGGTCACATCGCGATTCAGCTCGCGCGTCATCTGGGCGCGCACGTCGCGACGACGGTCAGCGGCGCGGACAAGGCGCGCTTCGTCGAAGCGCTGGGCGCCGAGCGCGCGATCGACTACAGGAGCCAGGATTTCGTCGAGCAGACGCTCGCCTGGACGAACGGCAAGGGTGCGGACGTCGTCTTCGACACCGTCGGCGGCCCGGCCTTCTGCCAATCGTTCGGTGCCGTGCGCCTCTACGGCCGCCTCGCGACGCTGCTGTCGACCGCGTGCGAGATGCCGCAGATCAACAAGGCGAGGCTGCGCAACATCGTCGTCGGCTACGAGCAGATGACGATGCCGTTGCTGCTCGGCAATCACGATCTGCGTTGCGCGCAGACGCGCATCCTGGAGCGCGGCGCGCGCCTCTTCGACGAAGGCAAGCTCAAGGTCGAGGTGAGCACCGTGCTCCCGCTCGAGCAGGCGCCGGCGGCGCACAAGCAGGTCGAAGACGGCCACACGACGGGCAAGGTCGTGCTGCAGATCGAGTAAAGCGGCGAGGCATGCGGAGCCGCGCCGACGGCGACTCACCGCCGAACGTCTACGATTACGTCATCGTCGGGGCCGGCTCGGCCGGCTGCGCGCTGGCCGCTCGTCTGACCGAGAGCGGCGAGCACACGGTGGCGCTGCTCGAAGCCGGCAAGAGCGATCGGCGCCTGTGGGTGCGCGTACCGCTGGGCGTCGGCAAGCTGCTCAACGACGAGAGCTACGTCTGGAAGACCTACACCGAGCCGGAGGCGAGCTTCACGGCAACAAGCTCTACTGGCCGAGCGGCAGGATCCTCGGCGGCTCGAGCTCGGTCAACGGACTCGTGTTCGTTCGCGGCCATCCGGCGAAATACGACGAATGGAGCGCATCCGGCTGCCCCGGCTGGGGCTACGCGGACCTGCTGCCGTATTTCAAGAAGGTCGAGGATTGCCCGTTCGGAGACCCCGTTCGCGCGGCCGCGGCGGGCCGATCGCCGTCAGGCAGCTCGGTGGCGATGCGATTTCCGACGCCTTCGTCGACGCCTGCGTTCAGGCCGGCTACCCGCGCGTCGCCGATTACAACGCCGATCTTCCCGAAGGCGCCGCGCCGCTGCAGATGAGCAGCCGCAACGGGCTGCGCTGCAGCGCGGTCGACGGCTATCTCGCGCCTGCCACGCGGCGCGCGAATCTGACCGTCATCACCGACGCGGTCGCGAGCGGCATCGTCTTCGAAGGCAAGCACGCGCGCGGCGTGCGGTTCGTCGCCGGCAGCGCACCGAAAGCGCGTCGATGCGAGGCGCGAAGTGCTGCTCGCCGCCGGCGCGATCCGCTCGCCGCAGCTGCTCGAGCTCTCCGGAATCGGCGATGCCGGGCTGCTGCAGGAGCGCGGGGTCCGCGTCGTCGCGCACGTTCCCGGAGTCGGAAGGAACCTTCAGGACCATCTGATGCCGCGCATCACGTTCGAGGCGAATCGTCCGATCACCGTCAACGACATGCTCGGGCAATGCGCTGAACCTCGCCCGATCGCTGTTGCGCTACCTGTTCCGGCGCGAGGGGCTTTTCGCGACGACCACGCTCACCGCGCTCGCCTACGTGCGCGGTCGCGCGGCAAGCCCCTACGCGGATATTCGCGTGCAGAGTGCGCTGATCAGCGCGGAGAGCCGGTTCTCGACGAGCATCAAGACGGGGATCGACGCGTTCTCGGGCTTTCACATCGGCGGCTATTTCAT
>CAVUOC010000011.1:0-47623 GCA_963742965.1 uncultured beta proteobacterium
AGTCCGCGCCGGCGGCAGGACCGGGGGTACCCGTCGGGGGCGTCTGGTGGAATCCCAACGAGTCCGGCTCGGGCTTCGGGATCGATTTCGCGAACGGCACGCTCATCGTCGAGGTGTACTCGTACCTCGCAGGCGGCGCGTCGCAGTGGTACCTCGCCGCGGGGCCGGTGACCAACGGCGTGTTCACGGCGACGCTCGACAAATACACGGGCGGTCAATGCATCACGTGCGCGTACGTCGCACCCACGCTCGCCGGCAACGACGGCATGGTGACGATCACGTTCACGTCGCCGACCACCGCAACGGCCGATCTGCCGGGCGGGCGCCACATCCAGGTCCAACGCTTCTTCCCGTAGCTTCGCGGCTCACGTCCGCGGCGCTTCGGCGGCGGTGCCGTACAACGTCCCGCTCGCGTCGACCGCCACGTAGCGCAATCCCTGCTCGCGCAGGAACGCTTCGCCGTCGCGCTCCTTCAGCATCGCGATCGTCGACGCACTGCAACGACGGCGCAAACTGCCAATAACGGCTGGACGGCGGCGCGAGATCGCGCCACGGGCCATCCGGTGCGCGGGTTCAGGATGTGGCCATAGCGCACGCCGTCGAGAGCGACGATGCAACGCTCGTAGTCGCCGCTCGATGCGAGGCCGCCTGTTCGCGCAGTCCCACGACGCGCATCACCTCGCCGCGCTTAAGCGCGGATGCTGGAGGCCGATCCGCCACGCGTCGCCGTCGGGGCGCTGCCCGACGATCGCGATGTCGCCACCGAGGTTCACCATGCCGCTCGCGATCCCGCACTGGCGGCACACCGCGGGGCCGCGCGGTCCGCAGCGTATTCCTTGACGACGCCGCCCAGGTCGAGCTCCATGCCTGCGACGGAGAAGCTCAGCGTGGGCGGGGTGCCCAGGGGCGCAGCTTCTCCCAGCCGATCCGCGCGGGCGCAGCGCGTCGACCTCGCCGGCATCGGGCAAAAAAAGCGGCCCTCCTTGAAGCGCCACGCGCGGCGCAGCAAGCCTGACGTGATGTCGAACAGGCCGCCGCTCTCGCTGTGGCACGCGGGCGGCGTTGTAGTCGATGAGGCTCGCGGTTTCGGCGTCGAGCGTCGACGCTGCCTCCGGCCGCGGCGACGCGGTTGATCGACGACAGCAGGCTCGTGTCGCGATAGCGCGAATAGAATGCGTTGTTCCAGGCGCTCGACATCGGCGACGACGGCGTCGAAGGCGCGCCGGGCGTCGGCCGCGCGCGCCTCGATCGTCGCACCACAGCAGCAGCTCGTGTTCCGACGGCCATCGCGCGGAACACGTGTGCGAAACGAGGCGCATCGGCAGCGGGCGCCGAGCGCCGGCTGCTCAGAACGACTTCGCGATGCCCGACCTGGATCCAGCGCGCGGAGAACGGCAGCGAGCCCGGGACTGCCGCTCGCCGCCGAGCTGCCAGCCCGCAGCGCTGACGGTATAGTAGACGCGAGCGTCGATTCGGCGCTCCAGCCCTCGGCCAACGTCTTCGCGACGGTGATCGCCGGCGGTGAACGCGCCGAACGCCGAGAGCCGCGTGTCGGCCGTGTAGATTCTGGCCCGGCGACGAACCCGTCGCGGAAACGGCGGGTCGTAGTAGAAGTCGGCTGCGCTCTGCGTGTAGTAGCGCAGGCTCGGCGTCGACGCTCGAATCCGTCAGGCAGCGACTGGAACCACGTGACGCCTCGAGCATGTTCGACCGGTCGACCGAACGAATCGTGGAGGTAACGGTACGACGAGGCGCAGCGTCGCGTCCGGGCCGCGGGAAGTACTGGTTGTAGCGCGTGAGCCACGCGAACATCCGCCGCTGGTCCGGCCGGGTATCGAGCAGTCTTGTACGGATCGGAGTAGTAGCCGTGACCGCGCGAATACGTGAGATTCGATTGCGACGATCGCAGTTGGCCGACAGCGCCTGCGTGACGCCGACGAGGAAATCGAGCGTGTTTCGCGGCGCGTCCACGACGACCCCGTTCGTTCGGATTGATGCGGTCGTCGCGCGCCGCCGAAACCGAAGCGCCCAGGTGCGGTTTCGATCGTCGGACCACGATTCGCCACTCGATCGACGCCGCGCGCGAAAGGTAATCGCGCTCGTCGACGTACGCGTACGCGCCGACGCCGATCGCCATCGCCGTCGAAGTACCTGGTGAGCTTGACATTCGCCCGCGGTCCGGTAGTCGGTCACACCGATCGCCCGAACGCGCCGGACAGCGTGTCGTAATAGAGCGGCGAGGCGCCCGGTGATCGCGTCGAACACGAGCGAGCCCTCGGCGACGAGCGTATCCGACAACGGGCACGACGCCGTAGATCGACGGACTGCGCACGGTGATGCGATCGGCGCCGGGCTGCCAGTCGCGATAGTCGAGATACTTGAGCTCGATCCAGCCGCGATCAGGAGCGGCTTGCGCTTTCGCGTCGACAGGGACGATCCCGGGCAGAGCGAGCGCCGCGGCGAGAAGTGCGCCCGCGGGCGCTCGGGGGCTTACAGTGTTCGGTTCGCGTTCGGAGTCGATCTCGACCGGCTTGCGCGCTCGCGCGCGGGCTCGCCGATCAGTTGCAGCCACATCCGCCTCCCACCGGCGCCGTAGCCGCCGGTCGCTGCTTCTTTGCTCGTGTAGATGTGCTGCGTGATCTACGTATCAGCGGATCGGATCAACTGCATCTAGGGCGGGCGAGGTTTCCCTTTTCCCACGGCTGCGGCAGCGCCATCATCACGCACCCTGCGAGGGCGAGCGCAAGCACGAACGCCGACACTCGCAGTGAGAAGCGCAACGCCCGTTTCGCGACGGGCGTTTGCACGAGGGGCGTCACCGCGACTCCACTTGCGAGCGGATCTTCTCTTCGAGCGCATCGCGCGTCTCGTGCCGAGGAATCCGTGCTCGACCCTCGCGATTTTTCCGTTGCGGTGGATGGGATAGGAGCTCGGCATGGCCTTCACGTAGTAGGCACGCGGGGTCGTGCCGGAAGCGTCGTCAATCACGGTGAATTTCGCGGGGTATTGATGCAGGAAGCGCTCGGCGTCCTCGCGTTTGGTGTCGACGTTGATCGCGACAACGGTAAGCCCCTTGGCTGCGTAGCGCTGCTCGATCTCGTTCATCCACGGAAACGACCGGCAGCAGGGGCCGCACCACGATGCCCGGAAGTCGAGATAGACGACACAACCGCGCAATTCATCGAGCGCGATGGTCGTGCCGTCGGCTGTCGACAATGCGAACGCGGGAGCCGGCTCGCCCGGCGCGCAGCGAGCGCGCATCCGGCGGCGAGCAGAGCACAATGCCGAAAATCAACGACCACAACCGCCGCATTCGCATCGGCGACTCCTCGATCGCCGCAGGGATTCCGCGGTCTCCGTAGCGCCAATCACAAACATCGGCGCGGCAGTCGGTATTCCGTAGTGGCGAACCCGGCGGGCCTCGGCGAATGTCCGTTACACTTCTGCCGGGAAATTCGCCTCTAACGATACCCGGGCGAGCGCGGAGCCTCGAAGCCACAACAACAACGTGCAGACGCCGGCATCGGGAGTCTACGCGATCAAGTCCGTGAGCTGCGGCAGAGACCACACGCTCGCGCTGCTCGCCACCGGAAAGGCGTTCGGCTGGGGTGGCGACGGCAGCGGCCGGATCGCATCGACCACGCCCGAATATTGCAGCACGCGCGGGCCCCGACGAATGCGGTAGAAGTCAATCTCGCGCAGCCGCTGCTGGCTGTCGCCGCGGGACACGGCGTGAGTCTCGCCGTCACGTCACGGCGCGAAGTGACCGTCTGGGGCGCGAACGCCGCGGGCATCGCGGGCCGGCGCGAACCATCTCGCCGTCGGTCCCGCAGGCAATCGCCGATCTCGGCGATGTGCGCGCAGTCGCCGCCGGCGAATTTCACTTCGGCGCGATCGATGGCGCAGGCGCCGTCCACACGTGGGGACTCAACGTCGAAGGCGCGCTCGGACGCTCGACGAAGCGCTCAACGCCGCGCCGGGAAGGGTTGGCGAGCTTCCCGCCGACGCGAGCTGGCAGTGGGCAAGGGCTACATGCTCGCGCTGACGCGGGAGGGGGACTCTACGCCTGGGGCAACAACGGCGCGGGTCAGCTCGGGCTGGGGCATCTCGAGTCGGTTGCGCTGCCCCAGCCTTTGCGACTGCAGGAACGTTTCCGCTCCATCGCGGCCGGCGCGACGCACGCGCTCGCCGTCACGCTCGACGGCCGAGTCTTCGCGTGGGGCAGCAATCAGCACGGGCAGCTCGGACGCGCGGAGCCCGCGCACGCCGCGACGCCGGCGCCCGTTGCGCTTCCCGAGGCGGCGCAGGCCGTCGCTGCCGGCATGCACTTCTCGCTCGCGCTCTCCGAAACGGAAACGTCTATGCATGGGGCTGGAATGCGCTCGGACAGCTCGGCTTGAACGACAGCGCGGATCGCTGCGCGCCGACGCGCCTTCCCGGTCTCGAGCATGTCGAGGCGATCGCGGCGGGGGAAGCGCACGCCTGCGCGCTGACGAGCGCCGCGCTGTACGGCTGGGGCAGCAACGCTTCGGGCCAGATCGGTGCGTCCGCGCGGCAGCAGCCGCGACCCGCCGAATTCCTGCGGATGCGCTGACCATGGCCGGAACGACGAACAGCGATCGGTCCCGGCGCGACTTTCTGCGCCTGGGATGGACGCTCGCCGCCGGGCTCGCGCTGCCGCCGGTACTGTCCGGCTGCCCGGGCGACGACGACGGCGCGCCCGCAACGGGACCGGCGGAAACGTTCGTCGAGCCGCGCATATTGGCCTCGGAGAACGGCCTCCTCGACGTGACGCTGACCTTCGCCTACCTGTCGACGGTGCTCGACGGCAAGCCGGTGACGCTGCGCAACATGTTCGGCAGCATCCCGGCGCCCACGTTGCGCGTGAACGCCGGCGACACGCTTCGAATCCGCGTCGTCAATCAGCTTCCCCCCAATCCGCCGACGAACGAGCCGACGAAGCACCTGCGCTACCCGAACAGCACGAACCTGCACACGCACGGGCTGCACGTGACGCCCGGCACCGTGTCGCCGGGCGTCTTCGGCGACTTCGTGATGGACGACCCCGCGCTCGGCGTGCAACCGGGCGCGTCCCGGCAGCACGAATACCGGATCGGCGCCGACCACCCGCCCGGCGCGTATTTCTATCATCCGCATCTGCACGGAGCGACCGCGCTGCAGGTCGGCAGCGGCATGGCCGGCGCGTTGCTCGTCAAGGGCGCGATCGACAAGGTCCCCGAGATCGGGGCCGCGCGCGAGCGCGTGTTCGTGTTCCAGGCGCCGGTGAGCGACGCGAACGGGCGCCTCGAGTCGTTCTCGCAGGTCACCGACACGCCGGACACCGAGCCGCCGTTCCTGGTGAACGGCGTGCGGCGGCCGAGGCTCGTCCTGCGTCGAGGCGAAGTCCAGAACTGGCACTTCGTCAACGCCGGGATATTCCGCTACCTCAATCTGAGCCTCGACGCTCACGTTCTCAACGTCTACAGCTTCGACGGCAATCCGCGCGCGGCGCTCAAGCCGATCGGGCCGATAGCCCCCGGCGACGCGTCGCTTCCGGAAGGCGTCGTGCTCGCGCCGGCGAATCGCGCCAGCGTGCTCGTCCAGGGCGGCGCGCCGGGAACCTACTTTCTGCGCTCGCTCGGATTCCGGATGGATTCCGACGCGCCGCCCATCGCCGAGGACATCGTCGCCGAAGTGGTCGTCGTCGACGAACCGCTGCCGATGGCATTGCCCGCGGGGCCGCTTCCGGTGCCCGCGATGCTCGCGCCCATCACCGATGAAGAGCTGGCCAATGCCGGCGGGTTGAAACGGATCATCTTCCTCGCGATCATCTTCAATCCGCCGTCGACGCCCGGCGCGCCCATCCCGCCGATCACCGATCCTCCGGCGAGACCGTCGTCCACCCGGGCGACGAGCTCGCCGACTGGGTCTATCAGACCGACGGCACGACGCTCGCGAACAAGGTCTTCGCGATCGGCGCGGCCGGCACGGAGGCCTCCACGCGCCCCGGCCTGCCGAGCGAGTACATACCGTTCCAGTCGGCGCGCGCGCTCAAGCAGACCGTCGCGCTCGGAAGCGTCGAGGAGTGGACGATCTTCAACGCGAACACGATCCGCCATCCGTTCCACATCCACATCAACCCGTGCTGGGTGACCAAGGTCAACGGCAAGCCTGTCGAGCCATACTGGACCGACACGATCGCGTTGCCGCCGGATGGGACGTTGACGTTCCGCTCGCGCTTTGTGGACTTCAGCGGCGCCTACGTGATGCATTGCCACATGTTCGCGCACGAAGACATGGGAATGATGCAGACGATCGAGGTCGTGTGAGTTATCGGCATTCGCGGCACAGCGGGATTCGTGATGGCGACATCGCGGACGGGGCACCCGCAAGAGTCCGTCAGCGGATCGACAGCATTCCGCAGCATTTGCATCATCAATCTCATCTCGGGGAGGGAGCATGAATCGTGCGTTGCGGCTCGTTGCGTGGGCGCTCGTTCTTGCGGCATCGAATGCGTTCGCGGCGTTTCACCTGTTCCAGATCGACCAG
This sequence comes from uncultured beta proteobacterium, assembly GCA_963742965.1. Classification (GTDB taxonomy): domain Bacteria; phylum Pseudomonadota; class Gammaproteobacteria; order Burkholderiales; family Casimicrobiaceae; genus CAIWHR01. The sequence goes on from CAVUOC010000011.1 coordinate 6,550, forward strand.
ATCTATTCGAATGCCAGCGGAACGGTGCAATTCATCGTGTTGTTCGAGCCCGGGCCGACTCCCGGCGAGAACCTGTGGGGTGGCCAGTCCATCAGAGCGGCGCAGACTTACATGTTTCCGACGGACCTGCCAAAAGGCGCCACCGGGGGGAAGCGCGTTCTCGTTGCAACGCAAGGGTTCGCCGCGCTCGGCATCGTCACGCCGGACTACGTGGTTCCCAATGGCTTCCTGTCGATCGGCGGTGGAACGGTCAATTACGCCGACGTCGACCTCGTCACGTATTCGGCGCTGCCGACCGACGGCACGAGCGCGGTCACTCGCTTCGGGGCGGTCGTGCAAAATCGAGCGACGAATTTCGCCGGAGAGTCCGCCTCGGTCGGCGCGGCGACCGCCGCGATCGTTCCGCTCGCCGGCGTCTGGTTGAATCCGGCCGAATCGGGCTCCGGCTTCGGGCTGGATTACCAGAACGGCACGCTCATCGTCGAGGCGTACTCGTATTTGCCGGCCGGGGGCTCGCAGTGGTATCTCGCCGCGGGTCCCGTCGTCAACAACGTCTTCACGGCAACCCTCGACAAGTACACGGGCGGCCAGTGCATCTCGTGCGCGTTCAAGGGGCCCGCGCTCGCGGGCAACGACGGCACGATCACGATCACGTTCACCTCGCCGACGACCGCCAACGTCGATCTGCCGGGCGGCCGCCACATCCAGATCCAGCGCTACTTCCAGTCCGCTCCCGTGGCGGGCCCCTTCATCCCCGTCCCCGGCGCCTGGTTGAACCCGAGCGAGTCGGGCTCGGGCTTTGGACTGGACTACGAGAATGGCACGCTCATCGTCGAGGTCTACTCGTACCTCTCGGGCGGCGCGTCGCAGTGGTACCTCGCGGCGGGGCCGGTGAACAATCACGTGTTCACGGGAACGCTCGACAAGTACGCGGGCGGCCAGTGCATCTCCTGCGCCTACGTCGCGCCTGGCCCGCCCGTCGGCAACGACGGCACGATCACGATCACGTTCACGTCGTCGACCACTGCCACTGTCGACCTGCCGGGCAACCGCCACATCCAGATCCAGCGCTTCTTCCAGTAGCTCGTCGCCTGGCGGGCGCGCAACTACGCGTTGAGCTTGTCGAGGAGCGCCACGAGGCGCGAAGGATCGTCGACGCGCCGCATCCTTTCGGCGAACGCCCTGGCCGTTGCCGCTTCGGAGGTGAGCACGCGCTGCTTGACCGACAGCAGATGCGCGGGATGCATCGAAAAATTGCGCAGCCCGAGGCCGAGGAGCAGGCGCGTGAGCTGCGTGTCGCCGGCCATCTCGCCGCAGACCGCAATCGGCACCTTGACCTTGTTCGCGCTGGCGATCGCCATCGCGATGAGCTTCAGCACCGCCGGGTGCATCGGGTCGTACAGGTGCGACACCGCGTCGTCGGCGCGATCCACGGCGAGCGTGTACTGGATGAGGTCGTTGGTGCCGATCGACAGGAAGTCGAGCTTCGCGAGGAACGCCGAGATCGCGAGCACCGCCGCGGGAATCTCGATCATCCCGCCGACCTGAATGCCCGAATCGAACGGGATCCCCTGCTCGCGCAGCGTTTCCTTCGCTTGCGCGATCAGCGCGAGCGTCTGGTCGATCTCGCTGACCGACGCGAGCATCGGCACGAGGATCTTCACGCGGCCGAAGTGCGACGCGCGCAGGATCGCGCGGAGCTGCGTCAGGAAAAGCCGCGGCTCGGCGAGGCAGAAGCGCACGGCGCGCAGGCCGAGCGCCGGGTTCGGGGCGACGCGCGCGAGCCCGTCGAGCCCTTCCTTGTGCTTGTCGGCGCCGAGGTCGAACGTGCGGATCGTCACCGGCTTGCCTTCCATCCCGGCGGCGACGCGTGCGGTACGCCTCGAACTGCTCGTCCTCCGACGGGAGCCCCTCGCGGTTCAGGAACAGGAACTCGGAGCGGAAGAGCCCGATGCCCATCGCGCCGTTGTCGAGCGCCTGCGAGAGATCGCCGGGAAGCTCGATGTTGGCCTCGAGCTCGACCGTAAAGCCATCGAGCGTGGTCGCGGGCTTCGTCTTCAGCCGGCGCAGCTTCGCGCGCCCGAGCTCGAGCTCGCCCTGCTTCAGCCGGTACTCGGCGAGGACGGACTTGTCGGGATTGACGATGACGACGTGATTCGTCCCGTCGAGGATCAGGAGCTCGTTCTCGCGGATCAGCGCGCGGCCGTTGTGGGTGGCCGCCACCGCCGGGACGGCGAGGCTCCGCGCGACGATCGCCGTGTGCGACGTCACGCCGCCCAGGTCGGTGATGAAGCCCGCGTAGCGGTGCGTCTTGAACTGGATGACGTCGGCGGGCGAGAGATCGTGCGCGACCAGGATCGTGTGCTGCTCGGCGCCCGGCGGAACGAGAGCGCCCGGCTTGCCGAGCAGGCGCTTCAACACGCGCTCGACGACCTGGACGACGTCGGCCTTGCGCTCGCGCAGGTAGGCGTCCTCGATCTCCTCGAACTCCGCGACGAGCACGTTCATCTGCTGCGTGAGCGCCCACTCGGCGTTGCAGTGCTGCTCGGCGATGACGCGCTTCGACTCCTCGGCAAGCGTGGGATCCGAGAGAATCATCGAGTGCACGTCGAGGATCGCGCCGAACTCCGCCGGCGCGTCGCCCGCGGTCATCGAGCCGTGCAGGCCCTCGAGCTCGGCGCGCACTTCCGCAAGCGCGTTGTCGAGGCGGGCGATCTCGCTCTCCACGCGCCCCGCGGGAATCGTGTAATGGGCAACTTCGAGCGTCGCGTGCGAAACGAGCTGCGCGCGCCCGATGGCGATCCCGCCCGATACGCCGATCCCGTGTAACGCGAAGCTCGGCACGCCGCTACTGACCCTCGCCGAAGTAGTCGTTGACCAGCGCGACGATCGCTTCGAGCGCCTCGGCCTCGTCGGGGCCGCTCGTCTCGAACGTCACTTTCGCTCCCTTGCCCGCGGCGAGCATCATCACGCCCATGATGCTTTTCGCGTTCACCTTGCGGTTGTTGCGCGACATCACGACGTCACATTGATACTTTGCTGCGAGCTGCGTGAGCTTGGCGGAGGCCCGCGCGTGCAGCCCGAGCTTGTTGACGATCTCAACTTCGCGCTGCGGCATAGGACGGGTCCGTCTCCATGTGCAACACGCCTTCGCAGCCGCCGGAGATCGCCTTCTTGACCATCGTCTCCATGCCGCGCGAGCGGTAGGTGATCGCGCGCACGAGCATCGGCAGGTTGACTCCGGCGATTCCCTCGACGCGCCCGCGCTTCAGCAGCTTGCCGACGAGATTGCACGGCGACGCGCCGTAGATGTCGGAAAAGACGAGCACCCCCGCGCCGGTGTCGAGCTGCGCGACGAGCTCGCGCGCCGCCGGCAGCAGCATCAGCGGGTCGTCGGTCGCCGCGACCGACAGCACCTCGAACTGCGGTGGACGGCTGCCGAGGACGTGCGTGACCGCGTGGGCGAGGCCCTCGCCGAGGCTGTCGTGCGCAATGATCAGGATGCCGATCATCGAAGGTGCCGTCGCGGCTCCGCTGCCCGTCCCGGAGGCAGCGGCCGCTCCGGCAGTGGGGCTGTCGTTCATGTTAGCACGCGCGTCACGCGCAGGCCTTCTCGAGCGCCGCCGCGAACATCGCCCCGACGTCGAATCCCGATTGCTCGGTGATCTCGACGAAGCACGTCGGGCTCGTCACGTTGATCTCGGTCAGGTAGTCGCCGATCACGTCGAGGCCGACGACGAGCAGCCCTTCCGCCCAGAGCCGGGGCGCCATCGCCGCCGCAATCTCGCGATCGCGGGCCGTCAGCGGCCGCGCGACGCCGCGGCCCCCGGCCGCGAGGTTGCCGCGAGTCTCGCCCGGCTTCGGGATTCGCGCGAGCGCGAACGGCACCACTTCGCCGGCGATCAGCAGCACGCGCTTGTCGCCCTCGGCGATCTCGGGGATGTAGCGCTGCGCCATCATCGTCCGCGCGCCGTAGCGGCCCGACCGTCTCGACGATCACGTTGCGATTCGGGTCGTCGGCGCGAACCCGGAACACCGACGTGCCGCCCATGCCGTCGAGCGGCTTGAGGATCGTGTCGGCATGGCCGTCGATGAAGGCGCCGACGCGATCGGCGTCGCGCGTCACCAGCGTCGGCGCGATGAACTGCGGGAACCGCGCGATCGCCATCTTCTCGTTGTGATCGCGGATCGCTCGCGGCCGGTTGAAGACGCGCGCACCCTCGCTCTCCGCGGCCTCGAGCAGGTAGGTCGAGTACACGTACTCCATGTCGAACGGCGGGTCCTTGCGCATCACGACCGCCGCGAAGTCGCGCAGCGCGCGCTCCTCCGCTTCGCCCTCGGTGTACCAGTCCCGATTGTCCGGCGCGCAGCTCGAGCGGCACGGCGCGCGCGCGCGTTCCCCGCGCGTCCCACGCGATGTCCGGCTGCATGATCGCGAATACCCGGTGGCCGCGCGCGGCGAGCGCCCGCATCATCGCGATGCTCGAATCCTTGTACGCCTTGAGGCCGGGCAGCGGGTCGAGAACGAATGCGTAGTCCATGGGAGGGGCAGACGGCCGGTCGGGCCCGCCATGCTACCGCAACCGACCCGAACGTTCAGATTTCGAACGCCGCGCCTTCGCGACCCGGCGTGACCCGGAAGGCGGGTTTGGCGACGGCGATGGCCTCGTCGAACAGCCGATCCAGATCGGCGTCGGTGTGGTTCGGATCGTGATGGAACGGAACGAGGTGCTTCGCCTCGCAGAGCGCCGCGAAGCCGAGCGATTGCGCGAGCGAGCTGTGTCCCCACCCGATGTGGCCCGCGTACTCGTGCGCGTCGTATTGACTGTCGTGAATCAGCAGATCCGCATCGGCGGCGAGCGCTCCGCCCGAGGTCCAGGCGCGAGGAGCGACGGGAACGAAAGCGTGCCGAGCGCCGGCTCGTGGTCGGGAAGGTAGGTGAGCACCGACCGCCCGCTTCGACGATCCGGTACCCGACCGTCGGCCCCGGATGGCAGACGAGCGTCGAGGAAACTCGAAATTCGCCGATGTCGACCTCGCCGCACGGAACCTCGTGCAGCGTGATCTCCGAAGGCAGCTCGCGCAGGCACACCGGAAAGAGCGGCGGCGACAGGTAGCGCATCAGGCGCTCGCGCAGCGTGAGCTTGCTGCTCGCCGGTCCCCAGATGTGCACGGCGACGTCGGGACGATAGAGCGGCGCGAAGAAGCCGAGCCCCTGGATGTGGTCCATGTGCAGATGCGTGAGCAGGATGTCGACGCGCCTGAGCCTGGCATCGAGCGTGGCGGCGAGCCGGCGGACGCCGGTCCCCGCGTCGAGCACGAGAACCGTGCCTTCGCGCCCGCGGACTCCGACGCACGACGTGTTGCCGCCGTAGCGCGAGGTCTCCGGCCCGGGCGTCGCGAGCGAGCCGCGCGTCCCCCACAGCGTCACGCGCATCTTCAGACCTCCCAGAAGATCGTCATCGCGCCGTAGCAGCGTGTCGCGCTCGCCGATCAGCGGAAAGGCGGTGACGTGGACGTGCCGCCATTCGCCGTCGGAGCTCCGCAGCCATATCGTCTGCGAAACCGGGCGCCGCTTGTGGATCACCCGCATCAGTCGCCCGATCCTCGGGCGCGATGGGCTTGCGCTCGTCATCCATCGCGGCGATGCGCGCCGTCCACTCTTCGGCCGGCATCTCGCCCGTCTCGTCGAAGCGCTGATTGAAGATCTCCTCGGCCGATTCGTTGTAGTAGACGAGCGTGCCCTCGGCGTCGACGAGAAGAATCGGCGCCGCGACGCTGCTCGCGAGCTGTCTCGCCAGGATGATCTGAATGGATTTCGAGGACGCCATCGCTCCGCCTCCCTCGGCGGGTGTCGCCGCAGCTGGAACCCTGCCAGCCTACACCCGGAGTGCAGGGCAGCGGCAAGCGCGGCGGGATCTGCGTCGCTGCGCCTACCCCCCGCCTGCCGGCGGCGCGACGGCACGCTCCGGGCCCGAGGCGCCGGGCGGGGAAAGCCTGGAGCGGGGTTGGAAGACCGTGCCGCCGATGTAGCTGAAATAGAGCTTGCGCTGGCTGTGGGCGATCAGCACCCGGTGCGAGCGCAGGAAGTCGAGCCCCAGGATCATGTCCTCGATTCCCCCGATCTGCCGGGAAACGCGGCTTCCAGCTTCAGCATAGGTCGCGTCCTTGAACAGGTCGCTGAAGAGGATCGCGGTGTCGCGAATGTTCTCGTTGCCGATCGTGAACGTGTCGATCGGTCCGATCCAGGCGTCGACGGATTTCGGGCCGAGTCCCCTTCCCTGGCCCGCGGGCACGACGCCGGGCGAGTCCGGCGTGAGTCCCGCCGCCGCGGCGGCGCCCTTCGTCATGAACGAAGATGCCGCCCCGGAATCGACGAGCGCCCTCATCTGCCGCCCGTTGATCTTCACCGGCACGATGATTTGCGGCTCGGCGTCGTGCACCGCTTCGATCGCGACTTCGCCGGCCTCCTCGGTCGTCCAGTAGGCGAGCGATACCCCGTCGCAATCCTTCGCCTGGAACAGACGGACCGCCCCGTGGGGAAGGTCGAACTCGACGTCGACGTTGTGGAAGAAGTCGTCGCCCAGGATGACGTCGATCCCCGGCGCGAGCTCGCGAGCGCCCGCGACGATGAGGTGCATGCCCTTGCGGACCGTCGGGCCGATGCTGAAGCTCGCTACTTGCGCGACTTCCACCGGCGTCTCGCCGCCGATGCCGAACATCCGATAGTTCCTCGCCTCCCGCCGGGGCAGGTCGAGCCGGCGCGCCGCCGAAGGCAGGATCACGCTGCGCACTGCCCCGGTGTCGAGCATGATGCCGATCGGCTGGCCGTTGGCGGAGCCCTCGACGATCGGGTGGTGACTGCCGGGCCGAACGGACCACTCGTCAATCCGCACGAGCGAGCATTTTGGCGTCGCCGCGCCGGCGCCGCTTGCCAGCGCAAAGCCCGGCAGCGACGAGAATCCCACCCATCATTTGCTGCCGATTCAAACGACGATCCCTCCGCGTTTGCACCCGAACAACAGTAGCGTAGCGCCGCCGCGACCGCTGCGCCACAGAAGGTGGCGTTCGCCGCCCGGCTTCCTATAATGAGGCGAGACCGCCAACGCGCCGTCCCGGCCTGCTGTCGCGGATGAAAAGAGGGCACTGCTGATCCAGCGTCTGTCCCGGTTGATCCCAAGCGGTTCGCGCCTGTTGCGGATCGTCTGGCCGCTCCTCGCCGTCGTCGCACTGCTCGCGCTGCTGGGCACGACGAGCATCGACATCCTGTCGTCCGTGCGGGCGTACGTCGCCGGCGAAGGGCTGTGGTCGAAGGCGCAGAAGGAGTCGGTCTACCATCTCTATCGCTACGCCGAGACTCGCTCCGAAAGCGACTACCGGCGCTACCAGGAGGCGATCGCCGTGCCGTTGGGCGATCGCAGGGCGCGCGAGGAGCTCGAGAAGCCGAGCCCCGACCTCGAAGCCGCCCGCCAGGGATTCCTCGAAGGGCGCAATCATCCGGACGACATTCCGGACATGATCTGGCTCTTCCGCCGGTTCCGCAACGTGAGCTACATCGACAAGGCAATCGGGATCTGGAGCGAGGGCGATCGCAACATCGCGGAGCTCATGCGGGCCGCGGAGGCGCTGCACACGGAAGTGAGCCTCGGGTCCGACCCGGCGACCCACGCGGCGATCCTCGCGCGGATCAGCGAGATCAACGCGACGCTCACCCCGCTCGAGGACGCCTTTTCCTTCACGCTCGGCGAAGCGTCGCGCGACACCGAAGTCGCGCTGATCGCCGCCACGCTGTTCGGCGCAGCGTGCCTCGCGCTCATCGGCATCGCGATGTCGCGCCGGCTGCTGCGGCAGAGCGAGGCGCTCGAGTCGGCCGAGCGCTTCAGCGAGGAGCGCTTCCATCTCGCGATGGTCGGCAGCAACGACGGCCTCTGGGAGTGGGACCTGCGCTCGGGCGAAATGTACATCTCGCCGCGGATAAAGGACCTGCTGGGGTACGCCGATCGCGAGATCGACAACACGCCGGGCGCCTTCGTGGCGCTCGTGCATCCCGACGATCGCGATGGCACGCTCTCCGCCGTGCGGGCGCACGTGCGCAAGGACGTCCCCTACGACGTCGAGTTCCGCGCGCGGACGAAATCCGGGGGCTATCGCTGGCTTCGCGCGCGCGGACGCTCGGTGCGCGACGGCGCCGGCCGCGCGGTGCGCGTCGCCGGATCGGTGACCGACATCAAGGAGCGCCGGCACGTGCACGCGCTAGCGGTTGGCCGAGCTCGATGACCCGGCGGTCGCCGTCGAATCGATCGGCGATGCCGTCATCACGACGGATCTCGAGGGAAGGGTCACGTTCGTGAACGCCGCCGCCGGGAAGCTCACCGGGTGGAAGCACGCCGATGCCAAGGGCGAGCCGCTGTCGGTCGTGTGCCAGCTGATCGACGAAGCCCTGCACGCCGGCGCGCCCGATCCGGTCGAGCGCGCGCTGCGCCGCAACGACGAATACCGGGTCGCGCGCGGCGTCCTGCTCCGCTGCCGCGACGGCACCGAGATTGCGATCCGCGCAACGGCCGTTCCGCTCCGCGGCTCCGACGAGGAGGTCCGCGGCGCCTTGCTGGTGCTGCGCGACGCCCGCCAGGAGCGCCACTACGCGACGCAGCTCTCCCATCAGGCGAGTCACGACGCGCTCACCGGGCTCATCAATCGACGCGAGTTCGAGCGCCGGCTCTCCCTCGCACTTGCCGGCGCGCGCGAGAACGGACGGCACCACGCGATGCTCTATCTCGACCTCGATCAGTTCAAGCTCGTCAACGACACGTCGGGGCACGCCGCGGGCGACGAGCTGATGCGGCAGGTGAGCCTCGTGCTGGGCGAGCGGCTGCGCGAGGGCGACACGCTCGCGCGTCTCGGAGGCGACGAATTCGGCGTGCTGCTCGAGAACTGCCTGCCCGCGCACGCGATCCGCATCGCGCAGGGATTGCGGCAGACCGTGACCGACCTGCACTTCGTCTGGCAGGACCGGTCATTTTCCATCGGCGTGAGCATCGGCCTCGTCAACATCGGCACCGGCGCGCTCACCCTCGACGGCGTGATGAGCGCCGGCGACGCCGCGTGCTACATGGCCAAGGAGAAGGGCCGCAATCGCGTCCACGTCTACCACCCGAAGGACACCGAGCTCGCGGTCCGGCACGGCGAGATGGAATGGGTGACGCGGCTGCAGGGCGCGCTGAAGGCCAATCGCTTCTGCCTGTTCGCGCAGCCGATCGTCGGAATCGGGCCCGTGGATCCCACCGAGCGCCACTTCGAGCTTCTGCTCCGCATGGTCGACGTGCACGATCAGATGGTCCCGCCGATGGCGTTCATCCCCGCCGCCGAGCGCTACAACCTGATGCCGGCGATCGATCGCTGGGTCGTGCGCCAGGCGTTCGAGCTGATCGCGAACCGCAGCGCCCGGGCCGGAGCCGATTCCTCCGACATCTACATGATCAACCTCTCGGCGGCCTCGCTCGGCGACGACGACTTCCTCGATTTCATCCGCGATCGCTTCCTGCAGTTCGAGCTCGCGACGCGAGCGGTGTGCTTCGAGATCACCGAGACGGCGGCGATCGCGAACTTCGGCAAGGCGGTGCAGTTCATGGAGGAGCTGCGCGCGCTCGGGTGCCGATTCTCGCTCGACGACTTCGGCGTGGGCATGTCGTCGTTCGGGTACCTGAAGCGGCTTCCCGTCGACTTCCTGAAGATCGACGGCAGCTTCGTCCAGGACATGCTGGCGAATCCGATCGACAGCGCGATGGTCGAGGCGATCAACGGCATCGGGCACGTGATGGGCAAGCGGACGGTCGCGGAATCCGTCGAGGACCCGACGACGATGCAGCGGCTGCGCGAGCTCGGCGTCGACTACGCGCAGGGCTTCGCCATCGCCCGCCCGACGCCCTTTCTCGCCGTGGGCGCCGGAATCGCGGTCGGCCAGTAGCCGGAAGCGCCGCCTCAGCGCGCGAGCAGCGCCGCGGCGCGCGGCGCGAAATAGGTGATCACGCCGTCGGCGCCCGCGCGCTTGAACGCGGTGAGCGTTTCGACGATCGCGCGCTCCTCGTCGAGCCAGCCGTTCGCCGCCGCGGCCTTGATCATCGCGTACTCGCCCGACACCTGGTAGACGAACGTGGGGACCGCGAAGGCGTCCTTCACGCGCCGCACGATGTCGAGATAGGGAAGGCCCGGCTTCACCATCACCATGTCGGCGCCCTCGGCGATGTCGAGCGCGACTTCCTTCAGCGCCTCGTCGCTGTTCGCCGGATCCATCTGGTAGGTCTTCTTGTCGCCGCGAAGCGCCTTGGCCGAGCCGATCGCGTCGCGATACGGCCCGTAGAACGCCGACGCGTATTTCGCCGCGTACGACATGATCAGCGTGTCGTGCCTCCCCGCATGCTCGAGGGCGGCGCGAATTGCGCCGACGCGCCCGTCCATCATGTCCGACGGAGCGATGATGTCGGCTCCCGCGTCGGCCTGGATCAGCGCCTGCTCGACCAGGCGCTCGACGCTCTCGTCGTTGACGATCGTCTCCCCGTCGAGCACGCCGTCGTGGCCGTGATCGGTGAAGGGATCGAGCGCGACGTCGACCATGAGGCCCACGCCCGGCGCAGCGCTCTTCATCGCCCGCACGGCCTCGCAGACGACGCCTCGCGGATTGGTCGCCTCGGAACCGACTCGGTCCTTCTTCGCCGCGTCGATGTGCGGAAACACCGCGATCGCGGGAATGCCGAGCTTCTGCGCCTGCTCGGCGGCGCGCGCGGCCTCGCCGACGCTCAACCGATCGACGCCCGGCATCGACGGCACCGGAATGCGCGCTTCGCGCCCGTCGTGCACGACGATCGCCCAGATCAGGTCCGTGACATCGACCCGGCTTTCCCGCACGAGCGCGCGAATCCACGGGTTCGCGCGCAGGCGGCGCGCGCGCAGGGCAGGAAACGCGGCGAATGAAGGAGGGTTGGGCAACTCGGTCTCGCGGCGATTGCTCGAAACCGGAGTATGAGCGCGCCGATTCGCCCGTCGCAAGTCGCGCCGCGCGGTCACCCCAAAGCGGCGGCGCTCGGGTCAGCGCGGCGAAGTCCCCTCCGCCCGGAGCCGTGCTCCCGGCCCTCGCGAAAGTCTCGGCCGCCTATGCGGGGACGAAGAAGAGCGTCCCGATCACGCTGAGCCGGCGATGGTCGGATCGTCGCCGCGGCCCGCGGCGGCTGCCGGCGGCGCCGCTGCCGATCTTCGCGACGAGCACGTGACGATGCGATTGCGCCCCGCATATTTCGCCTCGTAGAGCGCCGCGTCCGACGCGTTGACCAGGCCGTCGGCGTCCGCGGCGTGATCCGGGAACAATGCGACGCCGAACGATGCCGTGGGGCTGCCGAGCAGATTGCCCCGGTAGTTCGGGGCGAGCCGGCTTATCGCCGCGCGGATCTCCTCGCACCGGCGCACCGCGCTCGCGCTCGTTGCGTCGGTCAGGACCAGGACGAATTCCTCGCCTCCGAACCGGCAGACCATGTCGCTGCCGCGGATCGATTTCTTGAGCATCGCCGCGACTTCGAGTCAGCACGAGGTCGCCCGCGTCGTGGCCGAAGGAATCGTTCACCCGCTTGAAGTGATCGAGGTCCATCATGATCACGGCGAGGCCGATGCCGGCGCGCTGGGCTCGCATCAGCTCGCGCGCGAGGAATTCCCGCAGGAAGCGCCGGTTGTAGAGGCCGGTCATCGGATCGCGAATCGCCTGCTCGGCGAGATCGCGCAGCGCCCGCTGCAGCGCCTCCGTCGCGCGGCTGCGCTGCGCCACGACGGCGCTCAACACGAGCCCCGTCATGACCACGGTGCTGACGAACGCGAGCAGCAGCAGCAGCGTTTCGTTGAGCGACGCGAGCGCGAAGGGCCCGCGGCCCTTGACCGTGTACCAGATCGCGACCGAGCAGGCGGCTACGCTCGCGAGCGTCACCTCGCGCTGTCCGAGACGAAACGCCGCCCAGATGATGATCGGCGGGATCATGAAGACGAGCGGCAGGACGGTGAAAGAGCCGCTGTCGCCGCCGAAAATGAGCAGTGCGGCAACGAGGAGCGTCAATCCGAATGCCGCTGCCTCGAACATTTTCCGGCGCGTCCACACGCGCGGCTCGCGCACGCTCCAGCTCAGGATGAGCGGCGTGACGAGAATGATGCCGGCGGCGTCGCCCGCCCACCACGTCCACCAGTTCTGCGCGAACTCGGCCTGCGTCGCCTGATCGTGGAGAGCAATCGTCGACCCGCCGATCGTCGCGCCGATGATCGCGCTCGAGGCGGCGATCGCGACGAATCGGACGACATCCTCGCCGCTCTCGAACTCGTACAGGACGCCGATCTGACGCCGGATCAACGCAGCGGCGATCAACGCTTCGAGCGAGTTGCCGCAGCCGATCGCGACCGCCGGAATGACCGATGTCTCGACAGTGAAGTTGACCAGCGCGGCTCCGGCCCAGACGCCCGGCCAGGCGCGGCTCCCGAGCAGGAGCATCGCCGCGACCGCGATGCCCGAAGGAGGCCAGACGGCGGTGGCGTAGCCCGGCGGAATCGCGAGCAGCAGCGAGAGCTTTGCCGCGACGAAATAGGCTGCGGCGACGAGGCTTATCTGACCGACGAACGGCGCCCGCCGGAGCGGAGCCATCGAATCGCGCAGGGCGCCGGGTACGGCAGCCACGTTTGCATCCGATCCGTTTCGGCGGCGGCTTCTGCTTCGCCCGCCTTACTCGACCGTAACCGATTTCGCCAGGTTGCGCGGCTTGTCGACGTCGGTGCCGCGGATCACCGCGGCGTGATAGGCGAGAAGCTGCAGCGGGATCGTGTGCACGATCGGCGACAGATGCCCTGCGTGCTGCGGCAGGCGTATGACGTGGATGCCCTCGCTCGAGGTGAGGTGGCTGTCGAGATCGGCGACGACGTAGAGCTCGCCGCCGCGCGCGCGCACTTCCTGCAGGTTCGACTTGAGCTTCTCGAGCAGCGCATCGTTCGGCGCGATCGCGACGACCGGCATGTCGGCGTCGACGAGCGCCAGCGGCCCGTGCTTCAGCTCGCCCGCCGGATACGCTTCGGCGTGGATGTACGAGATTTCCTTCAGCTTGAGCGCGCCTTCGAGCGCGATCGGGTAGTGCGGCCCGCGTCCCAGGAACAGCGCGTGCTGCTTCTTCGCGAAGTAGCCGGCCCAGGCGATGAGCTGCGGCTCGAGCGCGAGCACCGCCTGCAGCAGCGCCGGCAGGTGCCGCAGGCCCGCGCAGCCAGTGCGCTTCCTCCTCGGCCGTCAGCCGGTTGCGCAGCTTCGCGAGCGTGAGCGCGAGCAGGAAATGCGAGACGAGCTGCGTGGTGAACGCCTTCGTCGACGCTACGCCGATCTCGGCGCCGGCGCGCGTCAGGTAGGTGAGCGCGGTCTGCCGCACCATCGAGCTCGTCGCGACGTTGCAGATCGCGAGCGTGTGCGCGTGGCCGAGCGCCTTGGCGTGCTTGAGCGCCGCCAGCGTGTCGGCGGTCTCGCCCGATTGGGACACGACGACGACGAGCGCGTTCGGATTGGTCACGCTGTCGCGATAGCGGTATTCGCTCGCGATCTCGACCTGGCACGGGATCCGCGCGAGCGACTCGATCCACTGCTTCGCGACGAGGCCCGAGTAGTAGCTCGTGCCGCAGGCGAGGATCAGCACGCTGTCGACCCGCGCGAGGATCGGCGCCGCCTTCGCGCCGAAGAGCGCCGGATCGATCCCCTCGACGCCTTCGAGCGTGTCGGCGACCGCGCGCGGCTGCTCGAAGATCTCCTTCTGCATGAAGTGCCGGTAGGGCCCGAGCTCGACCGCGTCGCCCGAGGCCTCGCACGTCGACGATCGCGCGATCGACCCGGTTGCCGACCCGCGTCGTAGAGCGTGTACGAATCGCGCCGGATGTCGGCGACGTCGCCTTCCTCGAGATAGACGATGCGCCGCGTCACCGAGAGCAGCGCCGCGGCGTCGGAGGCGAGGTAGTGGTCGTCGTCGCCGATGCCGACGACGAGCGGGCTTCCCGCCCTCGCGCCGACGATCCTGCCCGGCTCGCGCGTCGAGAGCACCGCGATCGCGTACGCGCCGTGGAACTCGGCGGTCGCCGCCTGGACCGCGCGCACGAGATCGCCGCCGCCGTCGCCGTGCCAGTGCGCGTGGACGAGGTGCGCGATCACCTCGGTGTCGGTCTGCGTGCGCGAACACGTAGCCCTGCGCCTTCAGCCGCTCGCGCAGCGCCTCGTAGTTCTCGATGATGCCGTTGTGGACGACCGCGATCTCGCTGTTCGACACGTGCGGATGCGCGTTCACCTGCGACGGCGCGCCGTGCGTCGCCCAGCGCGTGTGCGAGATGCCGGTGAAGCCGGCGAGACTGCGTCGCGTCGGCCTGCGCGGCGAGATCGGCGACGCGCGCGGTGCTCACGAGGCGCTCGAGCGCCGCCGAGCCGTTGCCGCCGATGATCGCGAGCCCCGTCGAATCGTAGCCGCGATACTCGAGGCGGCGGATGCCGTCGATCAGCACCGGAACCACATTGCGCGGCGAGACCGCGCCGACGATACCGCACATGGCGTCTAGCCCTTCGGGGTTTTCGGTTTCTTCATCGGTCGCTTCCAGCCCGGCACGCTCACCTGCGGTGCGCGCGCCACCGTCAGCGCATCGGGGGGCGCTTCCTTCGCGATCGTGCTCCCGCCGCCGATCGTCGCGCCGCGGCCGATCCTGACCGGCGCGACCAGCACGCAATTCGAGCCGATCGACGCGTCGTCCTCGATCACCGTCCGGTGCTTGTTCGCGCCGTCGTAATTCGCGGTGATCGACCCCGCGCCGAAGTTGACGCCGCTGCCGAGCGTCGTGTCGCCGATGTAGGCGAGGTGGTTCGCCTTCGAGCCGCGCCCGATCGAGCTCGCCTTGACTTCGACGAAGTTGCCGATGTGAACGTCGGCGGCGAGCGCGGCGCCCGGGCGCAGCCGCGCATACGGGCCGATTCGCGCGTTCGCGCCGACGCTCGCGCCCTCGATGTGCGAGAACGGCAGGATCTGCGCGCCCGCTTCGACGGTCGCGTCCTTCAGCACGCAGTGCGCGCCGATCGCGACACCGTCGCCGAGGCGCACCGTGCCTTCGAACACGCACCCGACGTCGATCGCGACGTCGGCGCCGCAGTCGAGCGAGCCGCGGATGTCGATGCGATCGGGGTCGGCGAGGAGGACGCCGGCGTCGAGCAGCGCATCGGCCTGCGCGCGCTGATACAGCCGCTCGAGCGCGGCGAGCTCGCGCATCGTGTTGACGCCGAGCGTCTCGATCACGCTCGACGCGCGCGTCGCCGCGACCGGCGTGCCTTCCTTGCGCGCGAGCGCGATCACGTCGGTGAGGTAATACTCGCCGGCCGCATTGCGGTTGCCGATCGCCGGCAGCCACCGGGCGAAGCACGCGGTCGGAGCGGCCATCACGCCGGTGTTGATCTCGCGGATCCGGCGTTGCTCGGGCGTCGCGTCCTTGTATTCGACGATCGCCTGCACGGCGCCGCTCGCGTCGCGAACGATCCGCCCATACCGCGCGGGGTCGTCGAGCTCGATCGTGAGCAGCGACAGAGACGCCCTCGCGCGCCGGCCGCAGCACCGCCTCGAGCGTTTCGGTGCTCACCAGCGGATCGGCGCCGAAGAGCACGAGCGTCACGCCGTCGCCGTTGAGCTCGGGCAGCGCCTGCGCGAGCGCGTGGCCGGTGCCCTGCGGCGGATCCTGCAACGCCCAGCGCAGGTCGGCATCGGGGAAACGCTGCCGCACGGCGTCGCCGCCGTGGCCGTAGACCACGCAGATGCGATCGGCGCCGAGCTTGCGCGCGGTGGCGACGACGTGCGCGAGCAGCGGGCGCCCGCCGAGCGGATGAAGGACTTTCGGCACGCCGGAGCGCATCCGCTTGCCCTCGCCGGCAGCGAGGATCGCGATGTTGAGCGACGAAGGGCGTGCAGAGGCCATCGGTCCGCCCGATTTTACGCGAATCTCCCTCCTTCGCCCCGGTCGCGCGCTCTCGCGTATCCTCGCCCCCATGGGCGTGATCGCGGTCTTCAACCAGAAAGGCGGCGTCGGCAAGACGACCACGGCGCTCAATCTGCTCGCGACGATCGCGCAGCGCGGCCACCGCCCTTTCGGCATCGACCTCGATCCGCAGGCGCACCTGTCGCACATCTTCGGACTGCAGCCGCGGCTTGCCGAGGATTCGATCTACAGCTTCTTCGTGCGCGGCCGCCCGCTTGCCGAAGTGGCGCTGATCACGCGCAGCGGCGTCGCGCTGTGTCCCGCGCATCTCGAGCTCGCGAAGATCGACTCGCTGCTCGGCAAGAGCGTCAACGTCGTCACGAAGCTTCGGCAACGCGCTGCATGACCGGAAGGCGCCGACCGGGCCGGTCGTCATCGATTGCTGTCCGCTGCTCAACGTGCTGTCGCTCAACGCGATCTTCGCGTGCGACGTTCTGCTCGTCCCGGTGTCCTGCGACTTCCTGTCGCTGCGCGGCGCGCTGCAGGTCGAGCGCGCGCTCAACGCTCTGGAGCCGGTGTTCAAGCGGCGGCTGCCGCGCCGCTACCTGCTGACGCGCTACGACGTCCGGCGCAAGATGAGCGAGGAGGTCGTCGCGCAGATGGCTTCGGCGCTGCGCCCGGACGAGATCTGCGCGACGCGGATCCACGAGAGCGTGAAGCTCGCGGAGAGTCCGGCGGTGGAGCTCGATGTCTTCAGGCATGCCCCCGGCAGCAGGGGCGCGCAGGATTACGAGGCGCTCGGCGACGAGCTATTGCGTTCCGGTTTTGTGACCTGACGGCGCCGCGCTGATCATCCCGATCACGTTCTCGACATCGAGCGTGTCGTTGCGCGACGCGACGGATTGCTCGCGGTGCTCGACGATCTCGCAGTTGACGTACATCTGGCGCAGCCGCCGCTCGGCGTCGGCGAGCGTCGTCGCCAGGATCTGAATGTTGTCGACCCGTTGGCCCGCCTTGTGCGGATGTTGAAACCGAATCGGGTCATCGACGCCTCCGGGTCTCGTCCCGCCGCGTCGCGGAGCCCCTTGCGGTCAGGGGGTTGGATGCAGCGATTGCTATGATAGATCAAGACCGGTACGCAAAGGCTCGATGTGACGCGGGTTTTCGGCCCATGACGGCTGATCGAACGGCGATCGACGCGCGCGAGCGCACGGACGACGACGCGCCCATCGCTCGCGCACTGGTGAAAATGGCGATAGTGGGCGCTGACCAACCGATCGCGCTTGGTCCCGTTGACGGGCGGCGTCTCGTCGGACGTCTATCCGCGCGGATCTTCCCGGCGGGCCCGTCTGCGTGAAGCGCGCGCTGCCGAAGCTCAAGGTCGCCGCGGACTGGCGCGCGCCCGTCGAGCGCAACCATTGGGAAGTCGAATGGATGCGCGTCGCCGCCGCGATCGTTCCGGCGGCCGTCCCTCGAATTCTCGGCGAGGACCGGGAAAGCGGATGCTTCGCGATGGCGTTTCTGCCACCGGAACGCTTCCCGGTGTGGAAAGCGCTGCTGCGCGACGGCGTCGTCGACCTGCCGACTGCGGCCGCGGTCGGCGATGCGCTGGGGCGCATTCACGCCGCAACCGCCGACCGGCCCGACATCGCCGCCCGTTTCCCGACCGACGAGATCTTCCAGGCAATCCGGCTCGAGCCTTACCTGGCGCCACCGCGCGCGCGCATCCCGATCTCGCGGCGCGGCTCGTCGCGCTCGCCGAAACCACGCGCGGCACGAAGCGCGTGCTCGTCCACGGCGACTTCAGCCCGAAGAACCTGCTGATCGGGCCCGAAGGCCCCGTGATCCTCGACGCCGAGTGCGCGTGGTACGGCGACCCGGCGTTCGATCTTGCCTTCGTGCTGAACCACCTGCTGCTGAAGGGAGCCTGGCGACCCCAATGGCGCGCGCGTTACGCCGACGCCTATGCGGCGCTCTCGGCCGCGTACTTCGCGCATGTCGCGTGGGAATCGCGCGCGAGCTGCGACGCGCGAACGGCGGCGCTGCTGCCGGGCCTCATGCTTGCGCGCATCGACGGCAAGTCGCCGGTCGAATACCTGACGGAGGTCCCGGCGCAGCAGGACGTGCGGGCGTTCGCGCGGGAGCTGCATTCTCGATCCCGTGACCGAGGTCGGCGAAATAGCGCGCCGCTGGTGCGCGCGAGCGGCGCCATGAGCGACGCGATCGCCGGCATCAACGCGCGCCGCGTCTGGGATTCGCGCGGACGCCCGACGCTCGAGGCCGAGGTGCGGCTTTCGAGCGGCAGCTCGGGGCGCGCGATGGCTCCGGCCGGCGCGTCGCGCGGCTCGCGCGAGGCGGTCGATCTTCGCGACGGCGGTGCGCGGTTCGGAGGGATGGACGTCGGCAAGGCGGCCGCGAACGTCGTCGGCCCGATCCTGGAGGCGCTCGAAGGGCGCGATCCGCTCGACCAGGCGGGCATCGACGCCGCGCTCGTCGCGCTCGACGGCTCGCCGAACAAGGCTCGGCTCGGGGGCAACGCGACGGTGGCGGTGTCGCTCGCCGTCGCGCACGCGGCCGCGGCGGCGCGCGCGATGCCGCTCTGGCGCTATCTCGCCGGCGACGGGCCCGTCTCGCTCCCGATGCCGGAGATCCAGATCTTCGGCGGCGGCGCGCACGCCGGGCGGCAGGATCGACATCCAGGACCTGATGGTCGTTCCGGTCGGCGCGGCCTCCTTCGGCCAGGCGCTCGAGATGGCCGCCGAGGTCTATCGCGCGGCAGGCGAGCTGATGCGCGATCGGGGCAAGCTCGCCGGCGTCGCCGACGAGGGCGGATGGTGGCCGGTCTTCGACAGCAACGAAGACGCGCTCGCGATGCTCGTCGCGGCGATCGAGCGCGCGGGACTTGCCGCCGGGCGACGACGTCGCGATCGCGCTCGACATCGCGGCGTCGGAATTCGGCCGCGACGGCCGCTACAGGCTCGGGCTCGATCGCCGCGAGCTCGACCGCGACGGCATGATCGGCCTCCTTCTCGGATGGCTCGACCGCTACCCGATCGTATCGGTCGAGGATCCGCTCGCCGAAGACGACCGCGACGGCGTGGATCGCGTTCGCGCGGGCCGCCGCGTCGCGCGTCGAGATCGTCGGCGACGACTACCTGACGACCGACGCGGCGCGCGTCAGGACCGCGGCGGCGGACGCCGCCTGCAACGCGGTGCTCGTCAAGCCGAACCAGGCGGGAACGCTCAGCGAGGCGCTGGCTGCGCTTCGCGCCGGAAAGGATGCCGGATTCGCGACAATCGTCTCGGCCCGCTCCGGCGAGACCGAGGACGTGTCGATCGTCCATCTCGCCGTCGGGTGGAATGCCGGGCGCCTCAAGGTCGGCTCGTTCGCGCGCTCCGAACGAATGGCAAAATGGAACGAAGGGTTGCGGATCGAGGAGGCGCTGGGAAGCGCGGCGCGCTTCGCCGGGCGCGGCGCGCTCGGCGCGCAGGGGCGCCCGCGCGCTTGATCGACGAGCTCCGGACCGCCGCCCGCCGCGTCGCGCAGTTGCGGTTCCGTGCCGCGCTACGCCGGTGTATCGTCGGACTTCGCGGGAATGTTCGCCGCCCCACGGTGTTCGTCAGGCCGCATGCCCTCCACGGAGAAGAACCCATGCCAACTCTGAACGTCAACGGTAGCGTCCGCGAGTTCGACGCCGAGCCCGACACGCCGCTCCTCTGGGTGCTCCGCGAGCAGCTTCGCCTCACGGGCACCAAGTACGGTTGCGGCGTCGCGCAATGCGGCGCGTGCACGGTGCACATCGACGGCGCGCCGACGCGAAGCTGCGTGCTGCCCGTCTCGTCGCTCGCGCCGGGCGCGAAGATCGTCACGATCGAAGGGCTCTCGCCCGACGGGTCGCATCCGGTCCAGAAGGCATGGGTCGCGCTCGACGTCCCGCAGTGCGGGTTCTGCCAGTCCGGGATGATCATGGCGGCGGCGGCGCTGCTGAAGGAAAAGCCGAAGCCCACCGATGCCGACATCGACGCGGCGATGACCAACATCTGCCGCTGCGGCACCTACAACCGCGTGCGCGCGGCGATCAAGGCGGCAGGCCAGGGCGGCGTCCTCAAGTCCGCCGGTCTTGCGATCCAGCACGCCGACGGGAGCACGTCATGACGATCCAACTTTCGCGGCGTCAATTTCTCGGTGCGTCCTCCGCGGTCGCCGGGAGCCTCGTCGTCGGCTTCCACGTTCCGTTCGCCGGTGTCGCCTCGGCGCAGGCGCAGCGCACAGGAGATCAACGCGTGGGTCGTCGTGCAGCCCGACGACGTCGTCGTGATTCGCATCGCGCGCTCCGAGATGGGGCAGGGGACGTTGACGGGCCTCGCGCAGCTCGTCGCCGAGGAGCTCGAGTGCGACTGGGCGAAGGTGAGGACCGAATACCCGACGCCGGGCCAGAACCTCGCGCGCAATCGCGTGTGGGGCAACTACTCGACGGGCGGAAGCCGCGGCATTCGCGATTCGAACGAGTACGTGCGCAAGGGCGGCGCGACGGCGCGGGTGATGCTCGTGCAGGCGGCGGCCGACGACTGGAAGGTGCCCGCCGCCGAATGCACCGTCGCGAACGGCGTGATCACGCACAAGCCGACCGGCCGCAGCGTCAGCTACGGCAAGGTCGCCGCGGCGGCCGCCAAGGTCGCGCCGCCGACCGACGTCGCGCTCAAGGATCCGAAGGACTGGAAGATCGCCGGCAAGCGCCTCGCGCGCCTCGACACGGTCGACAAGACGACGGGCAAGCAGATCTACGGGATGGATCTGTCGATGCCCGGGATGCTCAACGCGGCGATCAAGGATTGCCCGGTGTTCGGCGGCAAGGTGAAGAGCGTCGACGCCGCGGTCGCGATGAAGCGCCCCGGCGTGAAGAAGGTCGTGCGCGTCGGCGACTCGGCGGTCGCGGTCGTCGCCGACACGTGGTGGCACGCGAAGAGCGCGCTCGATGCGATGCCGATCGAATGGGACTACGGCCCGAACGCCGACGCGTCGAGCGCCGAAGTTCGCCGCGGTGCTCAAGGCAGGGCTCGACGCGAACGATGCCGTCGTCGGCAACGAGAACGGCAACGCGCGCGCGGCACTCGCCTCGGCGCCGAAGAAGATCGAGGCGGTCTACTCGTACCCGCACCAGAACCACGCGACGATGGAGCCGATGAACGCGACGGCGCGGTGGACGCCGGAGCGCTGCGAGGTGTGGACGCCGACGCAGAACGGCGAGGCGGCGCTCGCCGCGACCTCCGAAGCCGCGGGCCTTCCTCTCGCCAAATGCGACGTCTACAAGCTTCTGCTGGGCGGAGGGTTCGGCCGCCGCGGCGCCGTCCACGACTGGGTGCGCCAGGTCGTCGCGATCGCGAAGGAGATGCCGGGGACGCCGGTCAAGCTCCTCTGGACGCGCGAAGAGGACATGACGCACGGCCTCTATCACCCGGTCACGCAATGCAAGCTGACCGCGGGGCTCGACGCGGACGGCAACGTGACGGCGCTCCACATGCGCATCTCGGGCCAGTCGATCGTCGCGGCGATCTTTCCGCAGAACATCAAGGACGGCAAGGACCCGGTCGTCTTCCAGGGTCTCAACCCTCCCGGGCCCGAGGCGTCGATCGGCTACACGTTCCCGAACCTGCTGATCGATCACGCGATGCGCAACCCGCACGTCCCGCCGGGGTTCTGGCGCGGCGTGAACCTCAACCAGAACACGATCTACCTCGAGTGCTTCATCGACGAGATCGCGCACGCGACCGGCCAGGACCCGCTCGCGCTGCGGCGCAAGCTGATGGCGAAGAGTCCGAAGCACCTCGCGGTCCTCAACGCGGTTGCGGAGCGCGCGGGATGGGGCAAGCCTGCGCCCGCCGGCGTCTATCGCGGCCTCGCGCAGACGATGGGCTTCGGCAGCTACGTTGCCGCGTGCGCCGAGGTCTCGGTGAGTCCGTCGGGAACGCTGAAGATCCACCGGATCGTCGCGGCGACCGATCCCGGTTACGCGGTGAACCCGCAGCAGATCGAGGCGCAAGTCGAGGGCTCGTTCGCCTACGGCCTGTCCGCCGCGCTCTACGGCGAGTGCACGGTCAAGGATGGACGGATCGAGCAGACGAACTTCGACACCTATCGCGTGCTCCGGATGGACGAGATGCCGGCGGTCGAGGCGATCGTGATGCCGTCGGGAGGATTCTGGGGCGGCGTCGGCGAGCCGACGATCGCGGTCGCCGCGCCTGCGGTGCTCAACGCGATCTTCGCGGCAACCGGCAAGCGCATCCGCAACCTGCCGCTGAAGAACCAGGACCTGAAGAAGGCGTAGATACAGGTAGGGTCAGAGACGAGCTCGCGTCTCCGGCCCTACTTTGCAAGCAGGAAGTCCGCGAGCTCTGCGAAGCCGTCGCCCGCCTCGGCCTGCGTGACATAGGCCGGCAGCGCCGCCATCCGGTCGGCGAATCCGCGCACGTTCGCCACACCGACCGCATTCGGGAAATACGCGAACATCGGCGCGTCGTTGGGCGAATCTCCGACGAACACGAATCGCTCGCGCTCTGCGTCGAGATCGATGCCGAACGCTTCGTCGAGAAGGGTCCGCGTCATCGACAGCTTGTCGTAGCCGCCGAACCATCCGTTGACGTGGATCGAGCTCACCTTCGCCGTCATACCCTTCCGCCTCCATCATCGCGACGATCCGGTCGACGTCCGCGCGCGAAAGCGGCGCGACGTCTTCGCAATAGTCGATGGCGAGGTCGGACTCGCGATACCGCTGGTCGGAGGCGAGCGCGCTACCCGGCACCGCGGCGAGGATCCGCTCGCCGATCGCGGCGATTCGCGACCGGCTGGCGCGGCGCGTCGGCTCGTCGTCGGCAAAGCGGCGAACGAGGCGTCGCGCGGCGTCGTCGTGACGCATGTAGAACGCTCCGTTCTCGCCGACCACGGCATCCACCGGCCACATCCGCGCGATGTGGTCGCACCAGCCGGCGGGCCGGCCCGTGATCGGGATCACCAGGCGCCCCGCGCTCCGCAACCGTTCCATCGCCTCGTACGCCAGCGCGGTCAAGCGCCCGTCCGTCGACAGCGTGTCGTCGATGTCGGTCAGCACGCCGCGTATCGCGCGCCGCGCGGACTCCGGCATCGTCGCGAGCGGCTGCAGCGATCGGCGCGCCGTCACGCGATGCTCTCGGCGACGCAGCGCCTGACGAGCGCGTCGACACGCTCGCGCTCGGCCTCGGTCATCCCGATCCCGCACTTGGTTCGCCGCCACAGCACGTCCTCGCCGCTGCGCGCCCACTCGTTGCGCACGAGATACGCGACTTCGGCTTCGGTGAGGCCGTTGCCCAACTCGACGCCGAGATCGGCCGGAGTCCGCCGCGGCGCCCAGTATCTTCTCCGCGCGCGTTCCGTGCCGTCGCGCAAGCCCGCGAACGATCGCTGCCGGCACCGCGGGATGGCGTCGCGCGAGCTCCGCGATCCACGCGGAGAGCCCGCCTTCGGGCAGGTCGCCGCCCGGAAGCACCGCGCGCGCCGTCCATCGCGGCTTGAGCGAGGGCAGGAAGCGCGCGAGGTGATCGAGCGCCTGCTCGGCGAGCTTCCGGTAGGTCGTGATCTTGCCGCCGTAGATCGACAACAGCGGCGCGCGGCCGTCTGCGCCGGCGTCGAGCTCGAGCACGTAGTCGCGCGTGATCGCCGAGGGGTCCGCGGAGCCGTCGTCGTAGAGCGGGCGCACGCCGCTGTACGTCCACACGATGTCGTCGCGCCGGATCGGGCGCGCAAGGTACGTGTTCGCGAGCTCGAGCAGATAGTCGATCTCCCCGGGATCGATCCGCGGCGCCTCGTACGCTTCGACGGGGACATCCGTCGTGCCGATCAGCGAATAGCGGTCTTCATAGGGGATCACGAACACGATCCGCTTGTCGGCGTTCTGCAGGATGTACGCGTGATCGCCCTCGTGCACGCGCGGAACGACGATGTGGCTTCCCTTGATGTGGCGCACGTTCTCCGCAGAGGGGAAACCGTTGATCGATGTCGCGGACCGTCTTCACCCACGGCCCGGCTGCGTTGACGATCGCTTTCGCGCGCGACCTCGCGCGGGCCCGCCGGCGTGTCGAGCGCCACGCGCCACGGCACTTCGGCCGCCTTGCTGCCGCTGCGCGGAGAGCGAGGCGCGTGTGGACGAGGACGTCGGCGCCGCGCTCGCGCGCGTCCATCACGTTGAATACGACGAGCCGCGCGTCGTCGACCCGCGCGTCCGAGTAGACGAAGCCCTTGCGGAACTTGTCGGCTTCAATCCGGCGCCCCACGGCGTGGACGCGAGGTCGACGCCGAACGATCCCGCGCAGCGTCTCGCGCCGGCCCAGGTGGTCGTAGAGGAGAAGACCCGCGCGCAGCATCCACGCCGGCCGCAGATGCGGCTCGTGCGGCAGGACGAAAGCAGCGGCTCGACGATGTGCGGCGCCTGGTGCAGCACGACTTCGCGCTCGGCCAGCGATTCGCGGACCAGCCGGAACTCGTATTGCTCGAGGTAGCGCAGGCCGCCGTGGATCAGCTTCGTGCTCCACTGCGAGGTCGCCGACGCGAGATCGCCTTTCTCGACGATCAGAACCGAGAGGCCGCGTCCGGCGGCGTCGCGCGCGATGCCCGCGCCGTTGATTCCGGCGCCGACGACGAGCAAGTCGTACTGCGAATCGGGAGGGCGCATGCGGGGCCGATCAACGGACTTTTCCGTCGATTCTATCGCGAGCCGCGTTGCGCTGCCTCGTCCGCGCGGCCGCCGTTGCGCTACCATCGCGGCTTCCCGCATTCCGATTCCAAGGAGCTCGCCATGAACACCGTCGCCGAGATCGACGCGCTCGTACCCGACATGAAGACATGGCGCCACCACATCCACGCGCATCCGGAGACGGCGTTCGAGGAGAGCGGCGACGAGCGCGTTCGTTGCCGACAAGCTGCGCTCGTTCGGCCTCGACGTGCACACGGGCCTCGCGGGAACGGGCGTGGTCGGCGTGCTGCGCAGCGGATCGGGCAAGGGCGCGATCGGCCTGCGCGCCGACCTCGACGCACTGCACATCCACGAGAAGTCCGGCGTCGCGCACGCGTCGAAGGTCGCCGGCAAGATGCACGCGTGCGGCCACGACGGCCACACGACGATGCTGCTCGGCGCGGCGGCCGCGCTCGCGCGCGACGAAGGGCTTCGACGGGACGCTCTATTTCATCTTTCAGCCCGCCGAGGAGAACGAGGGCGGCGGCCGCGTGATGGTCGAGGAGGGCCTGTTCGAACGGTTCCCGATGCACGCGGTCTACGGGATGCACAACTGGCCGCTCAAGCCCGCGGGCACGTTCGCGGTGCGCGCCGGCCCGTTGATGGGCGCGTTCGACATCTTCGAGATCGTCGCGACCGGCAAAGGGCGCGCACGCGGCGATGCCGTACACCGGCAAGGATCCGATGCTCTTCGCCGCGCACGCGATCAGCGCGCTGCAGACGATCGTCGCGCGCAACCTGCATCCGCTCGACGCCGGCGTCGTCAGCATCACGCAGGTGCACGCGCGGCGACACGTGGAACGTCATCCCGCAGGAGGTCGTGCTGCGCGGCACCGTGCGCACGTTCGACGCCGGCGGTCCAGGAGTTGATCGAGCAGCGGATGCGCGGCATCGTCGCCGGCGCGCGGCGATGTTCGACATGACGGCCACGGTGCGCTACGAGCGCCGCTATCCGGCGACCGTCAACGCGCGCGAGCGAAACGCAGCACGCGATCGCCGCCGCCGCGGCGGTGGTCGGCGCCGACAACGTCGACACCGATCCGCAGCCGAACATGGGCAGCGAGGATTTCGCGTTCATGCTGCAGGCGAAGCCGGGATGCTACGTCTGGCTCGGCGCGGGCCGCGGGCCGGACACGCCGAACATGCACAACCCGCACTACGATTTCAACGACGACGTCGCTCGCGATCGGCGCGAGCTACTGGGTGACGCTCGCCGCAGCAGCAGCTCGCGGCGCGCTGACGGCGCCGCGCGGCACAGTCCTCGGGCAGCCGCATCGCGCGCGGATCGTGCGCGACGAGCTTCAGGACCGCGGTCGAGGCGAGGCGCGCGCGCACGTTGTCCGCGCGCGACGTGAGGACGATCGGCACGCGCGTCCCGCAGACGATGCCGGCGGCATCGGCGCCGGCGAGATACTGCAGCTGCTTCACCAGCATGTTGCCGGCCTCGAGATCGGGCACGAGCAGGATGTCGGCGCTGGCCGGCGACCGGCCGAGCGATGCTCTTCGTGCGCGCGGCGTCGATCGAGATCGCGTTGTCGAACGCGAGCGGCCCGTCGAGCACGCCGCCGGTGATCTGCCCGCGGTCGGCCATCTTGCACAGCGCCGCCGCGTCGAGCGTGCCCGGGATCTTCGGGTTGACGGTCTCGACGGCGGAGAGGATCGCGACCTTCGGCTTCGCGATGCCGAGGATGTGCGCGAGATCGATCGCGTTCTGGCAGATGTCGACCTTGTCCTCGAGCGTCGGGATAGATGTTGATCGCGGCGTCGGTGACCAGCAGCAGCCGCGGATACGTCGGGACGTCGAGCACGAACACGTGCGAGATGCGGCGCGCGGTGCGCAGGCCCGCTGGCGGTCGGCGACCACGGCTCCCATCAGCTCGTCGGTGTGCAGGCTTCCCTTCATCAGCGCCTCGACCTCGCCCGCGCGCGCGAGCTCGACCGCCTTCTCTGCGGCGGCATGGCTGTGCTCGACGGCGACGATCCGATACGGCGACAGATCGACGCCCTCGGCGCGCGCGACGGCGCGAATCTTCGCTTCGGGCCCGACCAGCACCGGGACGATCAGGCCGCGCCGCGCCGCCTCGATGCGCGCCGCGCAGCGAATCGCGGTCGCACGGATGCACGACCGCGCACGTGACCGGCGCGCAGCGCCTCGCAGCGCTCGAAGAGCGTGCGCGAACCCGTCGTTGCGCCGCAGGATCATCTCGGGCGTCGCGACGTTCGCGTAGGCGATGCGCGCGTCGGCGCCGCGACCGTCGCGATGCCGTCGACGAGCACGTCGCCGCACTGGTTGACGCAGCGGCACGCGAAGTCGATCCGGTGGCCGTCGTCGTGCTTGCGCGTCGCGGTCACGGTGGCGGTCAGCGTGTCGCCGACGCGGCATGTCGCCCGCGTAGTGAAAATTCGATCCGACGATCGCGCTGCCCGGGCCCGGCAGCCGCCGGTTCAGGAGCCCGGCGACCATCGCGATCGCCGCGGCGCCTTGCGCGGAGAGGCGATCGTGCGGTCGCCGCCTTCGATATGGAAGCCCTCGACGTCGCCGGCGGCAAGCGCCAGCGCCTCGACGTCGGTCGCGGTCAGCGTGCGCGAAGCGCTTCGCCGTCGCGCCGACTTCGATTTCGTCGTAGGTGCGGTTCGGTGAAGTCGTTCATTGTCGGCAGGCCCGCCCGAGTCGGCGCTGTCGGTCGAGCGACGCCGACCGAGCGCTGCCCGGCTCAGGCGCGGTGGCGCATCTTGCGGATCGCCTCGAGCTGCGCGACGGCGATCGAGAGCTCGGCCTCCGCCTGCGCGATCTCCTCGCGCGACGTCTTGTTCTGCATCGCTTCCTCGGCCGCCTTCTTCGCCGCCATGCGCCGACGACTTCGTCGAGATCCTTCGCGCGGATCGCCGTGTCGGCGAGCACCGTGACCGCGTCGGCTGCACTTCGAGGAAGCCGCCCTGCACGAACACGAGCTCGTCGCTCGCCTGCCCGGGCATCTTGATGCGAACCGCGCCCGGCTTGATCTGCGTGAGCAGCGGCGCGTGCCGCGGGTAGATGCCGAGCTCGCCCATGACGCCGGGAAGCACGACGAACTCCGCGTCGCCCGAGAAGATCTGCTCTTCCGCGCTGACGACGTCGACGTGAATCGTGTTGGCCATGTTGGATCAGTCCTTCACGACGGACGGCGCGTCATTGCAGCGTCTTCGCCTTCTCGAACGCTTCCTCGATCGGCCCGACCATGTAGAACGCCTGCTCGGGAAGCTGCATCGCATTCGCCGTCGACGATCATCTTGAAGCCCTTGATCGTGTCCTTCAGCGACACGTACTTGCCCGGCGAGCCGGTGAACACCTCGGCCACGCTGAACGGCTGCGACAGGAAGCGCTGGATCTTCCGCGCCCGCGCCACGGCGAGCTTGTCCTCGGGCGATAGCTCGTCCATGCCGAGGATCGCGATGATGTCGCGCAGTTCCTTGTACTTCTGCAGCACCGATTGCACGCCGCGCGTCGTGTTGTAGTGCTCCTCGCCGATCACGAGGGGGTCGATCTGCCGCGACGTCGAATCGAGCGGATCCACCGCAGGGTAGATGCCGAGCGAGGCGATGTCGCGCGACAGCACGACGGTCGCGTCGAGGTGGCCGAAGGTCGTGGCCGGCGACGGATCGGTCAGGTCGTCCGCGGGCACGTAGATCGCCTGGATCGACGTGATCGAGCCGGTCTTGGTCGACGTGATCCGCTCCTGCAGCTTTCCCATCTCCTCGGCGAGCGTCGGCTGGTAGCCCACCGCCGAGGGCATCCGGCCGAGCAGCGCGGACACCTCGGTGCCGGCGAGCGTGAAGCGATAGATGTTGTCGATGAAGAGCAGCACGTCGCGGCCCTCGTCGCGGAAGCTCTCGGCGATCGTGAGCCCGGTGAGGCCGACGCGCAGCCGGTTGCCGGGCGGCTCGTTCATCTGGCCGTACACCATCGCGACCTTCGATTTCGCAGAAGTCCTTGATGTTGACGACGCCCGCTTCCATCATCTCGTGATAGAAGTCGTTGCCTTCGCGCGTGCGCTCGCCCACCCCGGCGAACACCGAGAGGCCCGAGTGCGCGGTGGCGATGTTGTTGATGAGCTCCATCATCGTGACCGTCTTGCCGACACCGGCGCCGCCGAACAGGCCGACCTTGCCGCCCTTGGCGAACGGACAGATGAGGTCGATGACCTTGATGCCGGTCTCGAGCAGCTCCTGCGACGGCGAGAGCTCGTCGAACTCGGGCGCCTTCCGGTGGATCGACATCTACTTCTCGGCGCCGATCGGGCCGCATTCGTCGATCGGACGGCCGAGCACGTCCATGATGCGGCCCAGCGTCTTGGTGCCGACCGGCACCATGATCGGCTCGCCGGTGTTGACGACCTTCATGCCGCGGCGCAGCCCGTCGGAGCTGCCGAGCGCGATCGTGCGCACGATGCCGTCACCCAGCTGCTGCTCCACCTCGAGCGTCAGGCCGATTTCGTCCATCTTCAGCGCGTCGTAGATGTTCGGCATGTCCGCGCGCGCGAATTCGACGTCGACGACGGCGCCGATGCATTGGACGATGGTTCCCTGGTTCATGTTCGCTTCCTCGGGTTCGTTGCTTCGATTCAGGTGTCACGCATCGCGGCTAGACTGCCGCCGCGCCGCCGACGATCTCCGCCAATTCCTTGGTGATCGACGCCTGCCGCGACTTGTTGTAGATCAACTGCAGCTCCTCGATGATGTCCTGCGCGTTGTCCGAGGCCGCCTTCATCGCGACCATCCGCGCCGACTGCTCGGACGCCATGTTCTCGTTCATCATCTGGTAGACGAGCGCCTCGACGAACCGGCGCAGCACCGCGTCGAGGAGCTCCTTCGCGTCGGGCTCGTACAGGTAGTCCCAGGATCCGCTCTGCGCCTCGGCCTTGCGTATCTCGCCGCTCGGCGTGCGGAACTGTTCGGGGATCGGCAGCATGATCCCGTGCCGCGCTTCCTGCTTCATCGTGTTGATGAACGTCGTGAAGAAGATGTGCACCTCGTCGATGTCCCCGTCGATGTACTTGTCGAGGAGCACCTTCACCGGTCCGACGACGCGGTCGACGTGCGGCCGATCGCCGAGCTGGACCGCCTGCCCGACGATGTTCGCTCCGAGCCGGCTCAGGAAGCCCACGCCCTTGCTGCCGATCGCGACGTAGTCGACCTCGAGCCCCTTGCCGCGCCATTCCTTGTGCGCGGCGAGGACCAGGCGAAGCACGTTGGTGTTGAGGCCGCCGCAGAGACCCTTGTCGGTGGTGACGACGATCGCGCCGACGCGCTTCACGTTTTCGCGCCGCGCGAGGAACGGGTGCTTGTACTCGGTGTTCGCCTTGGCGACGTGCAGCGCGATCTGCAGCGCGCGCTCGACGTACGGGCGCGACGCGCGCATCCGGTCCTGCGCCTTCTTCATCTTGGCCGCCGAGACCATCTCCATCGCCTTCGTGATCTTGCGCGTGCTCTGCACGCTCTTGATCTTGGTCCGGATTTCCTTGGCGCCGGCCATTTCAGTAGGCGCCGTTCTTCTTGAAGTCCTCGACCGCGGCGGCGAGCGCCTTCTCGTCGTCCGCCGAGAGATCCTTGGTCTTCTCGATGTTGTCCATCAGCGCCGCGTACTTGCTCTTCATGTACGCGCGGAGCGCCGACTCGAACGCGAGCGCCTTCTCGACCGGGACGTCGTCGTAGTAGCCCTTGTTGACGCGAAAACAGCGTGACCGCCATCTCGTTGACCTGCAGCGGATGGAACTGCGGCTGCTTCATGAGCTCGGTGACGAGGCGGCCGCGGTCGAGTTGCTTGCGCGTCGCCTCGTCGAGATCGGACGCGAACTGCGCGAACGCGGCGAGCTCGCGGTACTGCGCGAGCGAGAGCCGCACGCCGCCGCCCAGCTTCTTGATGATCTTCGTCTGCGCGTTGCCGCCGACCCGCGACACCGAGATGCCGGCGTTGATCGCCGGGCGGATGCCGGAGTTGAAGAGATCGGTCTCGAGGAAGATCTGGCCGTCGGTGATCGAGATCACGTTGGTCGGCACGAACGCGGTGACGTCGCCCGCCTGCGTCTCGATGATCGGCAGCGCGGTGAGCGACCCGGTCTTGCCCTTGACCGCGCCCTTCGTGAACTTCTCGACGTACTCCTCGTTGACGCGCGCGCCGCGCTCGAGCAGCCGCGAGTGCAGGTAGAACACGTCGCCGGGATACGCCTCGCGGCCCGGCGGCCGGCGCAGCAGCAGCGAGATCTGCCGGTACGCCCACGCCTGCTTGGTCAGATCGTCGTAGATGATGAGCGCGTCCTGGCCGCGATCGCGGAAGTACTCGCCCATCGTGCAGCCCGAGTACGGCGCGATGTACTGCATCGCCGCCGAGTCGGACGCCGTCGCGACG
The DNA here is from genome assembly GCA_963742965.1 of uncultured beta proteobacterium. GTDB lineage: Bacteria > Pseudomonadota > Gammaproteobacteria > Burkholderiales > Casimicrobiaceae > CAIWHR01. The sequence goes on from CAVUOC010000011.1 coordinate 37,690, forward strand.
ACGACGATCGTGTACGCCATCGCGCCGTGCTCCTCGAGCTTGCGGATCACGTTCTTGATCGACGAGGCCTTCTGGCCGATCGCGCAATAGACGCAGATGAGGTCCTTGCCCTTCTGGTTGATGATCGTGTCGATCGCGACGGCGGTCTTGCCCGTCTGCCGGTCGCCGATGATGAGCTCCCGCTGGCCGCGCCCGATCGGCACCATCGAGTCGATCGCCTTGAGGCCGGTCTGCACCGGCTGCGACACCGACTTGCGCCACACGACGCCGGGCGCGACCTTCTCGATGACGTCGGTTTCCTTCGCGTTGATCGGGCCCTTGCCGTCGATCGGCTGCCCGAGCGAATCGACGACGCGGCCGATCAGCTCGGGGCCGACCGGCACCGACAGGATGCGGCCGGTGCATTTGACCGTGTCGCCTTCGGTGATGTGCTCGTAGGCGCCGAGAATCACCGCGCCGACCGAATCGCGCTCGAGGTTGAGCGCGAGGCCGAACGTGTTCTGCGGAAACTCGAGCATCTCGCCGGCCATCGCGTCGGACAGGCCGTGGACACGGCAGATGCCGTCGGTCACCGAGACGACCGTCCCCTGCGTGCGCACTTCCGCGCCGGTGTCGAGGTCCCGGATCTTGCTCTTGATGAGCTCGCTGATTTCAGAAGGGTTCAACTGCATGGTGTCCTCGCATTGCCCGGCGCCGGAGCGCCGGCGGCAGTGGTTTCGATATCAGGCCCGCAGCCGGGTGGCCATCGCCTGGAGTTGCGCCTCGACCGACGCGTCGATCACGGTGTCGCCGACCGTGATTCGCGCGCCGCCGATCAGTGCCGGGTCGACGTTGACGGTCGCCTCGATCTTCTTTGCGAAGTGCTTTTCGAGCGCGGCAGTGAGCTCGCCGAGCTGCGCGTCGGTGAGCGGAAACGCGCTGTCGATCCGCGCTTTCGCCACGCCGTCGATGTCGTTCTTCAGCGCCTCGAAGAGCGTCGCTGATCTGCGGCAGCAGACCCACGCGGTCGGCCTCGACCAGCACGCGGACGAAGTTGCGCCCGAGCGCATCGAGCTTGTCGCCGCACAACGGACAGCACGAGCGACGCCTTGTCGCCCGACGGTGAGCTTCGGGTTGTCGAGCGCCGCCGCGACGCGCGCATCGCCGACGACCGTGCTCGCGAAGCGCAGCATCTCCGACCACGCCGGAAGCGCGTTCTCGTCGCGCGCGATCCGGAATGCCGCCTCGGCGTAAGGGCGCGCGATCGTCGTCAGCTCGGCCATCGCGGCTCCGTCACAGCTGCTGCGCGGATCGACGCGAGCAGGTCCGCGTGCGCCTTCGCGTCGACTTCGCGCTTCAGGATCTTCGCGGCGCCGGCGACCGCGAGGTCGGCGACCTGGTTGCGCAGCGCTTCCTTCGCGCGGACCACTTCCTGCTCGATCTCGTCCTTTGCCGCGGCGACGATGCGCGCGGCCTCGGCCTTGGCTTCCGTCTTCGCCGCGTCGACCGTCTCGGTCTTGAGCTTCTCGCCCTGCGCGATGATCTCCGACGAGCGCGACTTCGCTTCTGCCAGCATGTCGGCGACGCGCTTCTCGGCCGACGCGAGGTCCTGCCGGCCCTGCTCGCCGGCGGCCAGGCCGTCGGCGATCTGCTTCTGGCGCGTGTCGATCGCGCGCATCAGATGCGGCCACACGAACTTCGACGTGAACCAGATGAACGCGGCGAACGCGACCGCCTGCATGACCAGCGTGAAATTGATGTCCATGGCTGCCCCGTGGCGGTGGGAATGGCGGGCCGTCGCCGCCGTTACTTGAGCCCGGCCGGGATCAGCGGATTGCCGAACGCGAACAGCATCGCGAGACCGACGCCGATGATGAACGACGCGTCGATCAGGCCGAGCAGCAGGAACACCTTCGCCTGCAGCTGCGGCATCAGCTCCGGCTGGCGCGCCGCGCCTTCGAGAAACCGCGAGCACATGATGCCGACGCCGACGCAGGCGCCGAGCGCACCGAGCCCGATGATGAGTCCGATGCCGACGCCGGTGAGGCCCTGGATCATGCGCCAGTGCTTGCATCTTGTCCATTTTGCTTTCCTTTCTGAACGGAGGGTTTGTTTTGTGTGGAACGAAATCAGCTGCGCGCGTTTCAGTGGTGTTCGTGCGCCATCGCGACGTAGACGATGGTGAGCATCATGAAGATGTAGGCCTGCAGCACGACGATCAGGATGTGGAAGATCGACCAGCCGAGGTGCAGCACGCCGCCGAAGAGCGTGCCGGCGATGCCGGTCGCCGCCCACAGGCCCAGCAGCATGAAGATGATCTCGCCCGCGTACATGTTGCCGTACAGCCGCAGCGAGTGCGACAGCGGCTTCGACAGGTACTCGACCGCGTTGAAGAGCAGGTTGAACGGCCACAGCAGCGGATTGGCGCCGAACGGCGAGCAGAAGAGCTCGTGGATCCAGCCGCCGAGGCCCTTGACCTTGATGCTGTAGAAGATCATCAGGCCGAACACCGACAGCGACAGCGCGAACGTCGTGTTGACGTCGGCGGTGGGCACGCCGCGCCAGTTGTGCTGGTGCAGCACGTGCTCGTAGAAGAGGCCCATCACGTCGATCGGCAGGAAGTCCATCGCGTTCATGAAGAGCACCCAGACGAGCACCGTCAGCGCGAGCGGCGCGACGGTCTTCAATTCGCCGTGGAAGATCCCCTTGACCTGCTCGTTGACGAAATCGAGCAGGATCTCGACGAACGCCTGCGTCTTCGACGGAACGCCCGAAGTCGACCTTGCGCGCGACGAGCCACAGGAAGCCGAACGCGAGAACGCCGAGGACGATCGACGTCACCACGGTGTCGACGTTCACGCTCCAGAAGCCGCCCGACTCGCTCGCCTTGGTCAGGAACGTCAGGTGGTGCTGGATGTACGACGTCGAGGTCAGTTCGGATTCGGCAGCCACGGCCCCTCTTTCAGGTTGCTAGTCGCGGACGAAAAACGCCATGCTGAAAACGATCACGGTGATCACGAACGCCGTGAAGAACGCGGCCGGCACGACGTCCCTGTATGCCGAGAGCACCAGCCACAACCCGCCGACGATCACGAGGATCTTGCGCGGCCTCGGCCCGGAACATCGCGACCAGCGTGGTACCGGCATCCGGCACCGCCCGCGCCCCCTGCCCAAGCCCGAGCAGGAACGCGTACGCGACGCCCGCCGCGACATTGATGAAGCCTCCCAGCACCGCCGAAATCATCCCCTGCGTCCCCGCCCAGAACCCGGCGATCACCGCGACGGCTCCCGTGACGACGATCTGCCACTTGAGGACCGTGCGGATGGGTCTGGTCTTGAGCGGAGGGATCACTCGGGCGCCCGATTCTGGATCGCCCGAGCGCGTCCGACTTTATCAAGGATCAAACAAACCGCGAAATTATAGCGGTTCGGACCCTCGCTCCCGCAACGGAATCGGGTGCGCCGCCGTGCCGCGGCAGGCGCGCCGCCTGCTCTCGATCAACCTCCGGAGAGCGCGCCGACGATCATCAGCTCGCGCGCCGCGGGAATCGGCGCGGCGAGATCGCGCACGAGCGCGCCATCGACGAACAACTTGATGTGCGGGCGCACCGCGTGCTGCTCGTCGACGATTCGAAACCGCAGGCCGGGAAAGCGCGCGTCGAGCGCATCGATCGCGGCGCCGAGCGTCGGCGGGGCCGCGATCTCGACCGTCTCGCTGCCTCCCGTATACGAGCGCAGGACCGTGGGAATGCGAACGATCATCGCTTCGACCGCGCGGCGACGACGCGCGGATGCGCGCAAACGCGCTAGACGGACTCGACCGCGTAGATGTGCGGCAGATGTTGCGCGAGGCATTTCCAGCTCCGGCCCTCGTCGCGACTGCCCCAAACTTCGCCGCTCGTCGTGCCGAAGTAAACGCCCACTGTCGGGCGCGCGATCGCTCGTCATCGCCTGGCGCTTGACCGTCCACCAGGCCTGCGCCTTCGGGAGCCCGGTCGCCTGCCGCTGCCAGGTCTTGCCGCCGTTGACCGAGCGATACGCCGCCGGCTTGCCCCCGGGCGAAATGCGCGGCCAGACGTCCGAGCCGTCCATCGGAAACACCCACAGCGTATCCGGGATCGCGCGGATGCAGCGTCATCGGAAAGCCGATCGATCCGACCGATTTCGGCATCGACGCGCCGATGTCGACCCATCGGTCCGCGGGGCGATCGAGGCGATAGATGCCGGTGTGGTTCTGCTGGTAGAGCCGATCCGGATCGTTCGGATGCAGCCGCACGCAATGCGGATCGTGTCCGAACTCGGGATCGGGCTGCGGCAGGAAATCGGCGCGCACGCCCTTGTTGAGCGGCTTCCAGTCGCGCGCCGCCGTCGAACGATTCGAACACGCCGCCGCTCGACATCCCGATGTACATGTGCTTCGGATCGCGCGGATCGATCAGGATCGAGTGCATCTTGGGGCCGTCGGGCGTGCCGTCCTGATCGCCGCCGCACCAGGCCTTGCGCTGCGGGTGATCGTTGAATCCGTCGACGCCGGACCACGTCACGCCGCCGTCCGCCGATCGGAACAGTCCCTGCGGCGACGTGCCGGCGAACCAGACGCCGGGTTGCGTCGGGTGGCCGGGCGTCAGCCAGAACGTGTGATCGACGGTCCGACCGCTGCCTTCCTTGAACGCCGGCGGCCGCGCGGCCTCCTTCCACGTGCGACCGCGATCGGTCGAGCGAAACACCGTGGGCCCGAGGTGGCCCGTCCGCGCCGCGGCGAGCAGCGTCTTGCCGTCCCGCGGGTCCTTGATCGCATGGTGGACGATGTGCCCGAGAAAATCCGGGCCGGCGAGCTTCCATTTGCGGCGCGCGGCATCGCTCGAGAGCGTCCACAATCCCTTGCGCGTCGCGATCAGCAGCGTCGTCGCGCGCGGCGCCGCGACGGCGGCCGACTTTGCAGATGAAGCCATTTCCCCCTCCCTCGTTCGAACCGGGAACGCTACCGCGACCGCGCCGGCAGAGCAAGCGCTCGTCGACGAAACCCGCCGCGCATGGGGGTTGAATTTCCGCGCAATGCCTGCAATCCTCGGTCCCCTTCCGCGCAAACGTCGCGGTCTATGCCCCCAAAAGGAGAACGCATGACGATCAAGGTTGGCGACAAGCTGCCGTCGGGAACGCTGTCCGAATTCGTCGAAGTCGAAACCGCCGGTTGCACGATCGGGCCCAACGACTTCAAGGTCGACGACCTGACGCGCGGCAAGAAAGTGGTGATCTTCGGACTGCCGGGCGCCTTCACGCCGACCTGCTCGGCGAAGCACGTGCCGAGCTATCTGCAGAACATCGACAGGCTGAAGGCGAAGGGGGTCGACGAGGTGATCTGCATGGCGGTGAACGACGCGTTCGTGATGGGCGCGTGGGCGCGCGACCAGAAGACCGCCGGCAAGGTCCGGATGATGGGCGACGGCAGCGCGAACTACACGAAGGCGCTCGGCCTGGAGTTCGATCTCTCGGCGCGCGGCCTCGGGCTGCGCTGCCAGCGCTTCTCGATGCTCGTCGACAACGGCGTCGTCAAGCTCCTCAACGTCGAAGCGCCCGGCAAGTACGAAGTCTCGGACGCGGAGACGATGCTGAAGCAGATGGGGTAGCGGTGTGAGCGGCGAGCGGGGCCGCTCGCGAAGGCGCGGGGATGCGACCAAATGCGAATCACCGCTCGCGGCCGACAACGTAACCGCAGGAGCTTGCAGCCGCGTGCGGAGGCCGCGGCGACGCGACTGCGCTCGAGCTTCGCGAGGATGCCGTCGAGCTGATCGAGGCTCGAGTAGCCGATGACGAGCTTGCCGGAGCCGTTGGCCTTCGGCACGATCGCGACCTTCGCGCCGAGGGCATCGGCGAGCTCCTCCTGCAAGCGCGCGAGATCGGCATCGGCCGCGGGCGCGCTGCGCTTCGCGTTGCGCCTGCCCGGGTGCGCGAATTGATGGACGAGCCGCTCCGTTTCGCGCACCGATAGTCCCTGCGCGACGACGCGGGCCGCTGCCGCGGTCTGCTGGCCGCGCGGCGAGCGCGAGCAGCGCGCGCGCGTGTCCCATGTCGATCTGTCCGTGCATCAGGTACGCCTGCACCGGCTTCGCGAGCTCGCGCAGGCGCAGCAGGTTCGTCACCGCGCTGCGCGAGCGGCCGACCGCCTTCGCCGCGGCGTCGTGCGTCATGCCGAATTCGTCGATCAGCCGCTGGAGCCCGTTCGCCTGCTCGAGCGGGTTCAGGTCCTCGCGCTGGATGTTCTCGATGAGCGCCAACGCAAGCGCCGATTGATCGGGCACCGCTTTGACGAGCGCGGGGACCTCCGCGAGTCCCGCGCGCTTCGCCGCGCGCCAGCGCCGTTCGCCGGCGACGATCTCGAAGCGCCCGCCGTCGATCGGGCCGCACGAGGATCGGCTGCATCACGCCGTGCTCGCGAATCGACGCGGCGAGCTCGTCGAGCGCGGCGTCGTTCATCTGCGTGCGCGGCTGATACTTGCCCGGCTGCACGCGCTCGATCGCGATCGCCTGCAGCGCGTCGGTCGCATCCGCGTTGTCGACACCCGCGAGCAGCGCATCGAGGCCGCGGCCGAGTCCTTTGGGTCGAATCATCGAGGCTGTCCTTGGCTGCGTTGCGCCGATCAGCCCGACAGCGCCGCGGCGGGCGAAGCGGCGGCGGCGGCCGCCTCCATCCGCCGCAGCATCTCGCCGGCGAGCGCCAGGTACGCGAGCGCGCCCTTCGAACTCTTGTCGAGGTGCAGCACAGGGATGCCGTGCGACGGCGCTTCGGCGAGCCGGATGTTGCGCGGGATCACCGTGCGGTAGACCTTGTCGCCGAAATGCTTCTCGAGCTCGGCGGAGACATTGAGCGCGAGCGTGTTGCGCGGGATCGAACATCGTGCGCAGCAGTCCCTCGATCTCGAGGCGCGGGTTCAGGTGCGCGCGGACCTTCTTCACGGTCTGGACGAGATCCGACAATCCCTCGAGCGCGTAGTACTCGCACTGCATCGGGATCAGCACCGAGTCGGCCGCGCACAGACCGTTCAGCGTCAGCAGCGACAGCGACGGCGGGCAATCGAGCAGGATGAAGTCGTAGTCGCGCGCGACCGAGCTGATCGCCGAGCGCATCTGCTGCAACGCATCGGCGAGCGCGTCCTTGAGGCGCGTCTCCCGCTCCGGCAGCTCGACGAGCTCGACCTCGGCGCCGGCGAGCTCGCGGTTCGCGGGCACGAGATCGAAGCCGCCCGACGACGATGCGATCCGCGCATCGGCGATGCTCTTTTCGCCGAGCAGCACGTGATAGACGGTTGCCGTGCACGCGCGCTTGTCGACGCCCGCGCCCGTGGTCGCGTTGCCCTGCGGATCGAGATCGACGAGGAGGACCCGGCGCTTCATCGCGGCGAGGCTCGCCGCGAGGTTCACGGTCGTCGTCGTCTTGCCGACGCCGCCCTTCTGGTTCGCGACGGCGATGATCCGCGTCATGCCGCGCTCCATCACGATCAGGTGCCGCGCCGCGTCGATCCCCGGCACCGCGAGCGTGCGCGTCGCAGACCACGCGAAATGCCGGCGGCAGCTGCGCGATCTCCTCGTCGGGACGCACGCCTTTCATCGCAACGAGGCGGCCGCCGGCGGCGAGGTGCCGGGCACTCGATTCGGCGAACGTCGCGAGATCGGAGAACGCGCGCGAGATGACGACGTCGAAAGGCGCTGCCGGCCGGTAATCCTCGACGCGCGCGACGATCGCTTCGACGTTCGCCAGCGCGAGCTCGATCACCGCCTGCTGCAGAAACGCGCCCTTCTTGTGGCTGCTGTCGAGCGCCACGACGCGCCACGCGGGCCGCGCGATCGCGAGCGGCAGCGCCGGAACGCCGCCGCCGCTGCCGACGTCGAGCAGCGACAAGCCGCGCGATCCGTCGGGCTCGCGCAGATGCGGCAGGACGGCGAGGGAATCGAGGACGTGATGCGTGATCATTCTCTCCGGCTCGCGTATCGCGGTCAGGTTGTACGTGCGATTCCATTTCGCGAGGAGATCGAGATAGGCGGCGAGCTTGTCGCGCGCTCCGCGGGGCAGCGCGCACGCCGCCGACAGCGTCGAGCTCCGCGAGCCCGCTATCGATGTCGATCGCTATCACTCGCGCTCGCGCGCATCGCGTGCACGGTCTCCGCGGCCGCGCGTCGGCATCGTCGACGCGCCTCGGACCGCTTCGCCGCCGCGAGGCGCATCGGCGCTGCGCGAGCCCGCGCTTCAAGTGCACGAGCAACAGCGAGATCGCAGCCGGCGTCACGCCCGAGATGCGCGCCGCCTGGCCGATCGTTTCGGGCTTGTGCAGGTTGAGCTTGTGCTGGACCTCGGACGAGAGTCCGCGCACGGTTCGGTAGTCGAGCCCGAGCGGGAAGCGCGAGCGACTCGTGCGCGCGCCCGCGCGCGATCTCCTCGCGCTGCCGATCGATGTAGCCCGCGTACTTGATCGCGACTTCGACCTGCGCCGCAACGTCCGCATCGGCGACGGCGTCGCCCGCTGCGGGCAGCGTCATCAGCGATCGCGTACGTGACGCCCGGGCGGCGCAGCAACTCGGTGAGCGAATACTCGCGCTCGATCGGCTGCCCGATGACGCGCTCGGCATCGTGCGCGCGCGATCGCCGCGGGATTGATCGTCGTCGACTGCAGCCGCTCGAGCTCGCGCGCGATCGCGTCGCGCTTGCGCGCGAACGCATCCCAGCGCGCGTCGTCGACGACGCCGAGCTCGCGGCCGCGCTCGGTGAGACGCAGGTCCGCGTTGTCCTCGCGGAGCTGCAACCGGTATTCGGCGCGCGAAGTGAACATCCGATACGGCTCGGTGACGCCGCGCGTGATCAGATCGTCGACGAGCACGCCGAGGTACGCTTCGTCGCGGCGCGGCGACCACCCGGCTTCGCCGCGCACGAGCAGCGCGGCGTTGATCCCCGCGAGAATGCCCTGCGCCGCGGCTTCCTCGTACCCGGTCGTGCCGTTGATCTGACCGGCGAAGAACAAGCCCGCCGATCGCCTTCGTCTCGAGCGTCGACTTGAGCGCGCGCGGATCGAAATAGTCGTATTCGATCGAGTAGCCGGGCCGCAGGATGTGCGCGTTCTCGCAGCCCTTGATCGAGTGCACGAGCGCGAGCTGGACGTCGAACGGCAGCGACGTCGAAATTCCGTTCGGATAGATCTCGTTCGTCGCGAGGCCTTCGGGCTCGAGGAAGATCTGGTGGCTCGTCGCGATCGGCGAAACGCACGACCTTGTCCTCGATCGACGGGCAATAGCGCGGACCGACGCCCTTGATGACGCCGGTGAAGAGCGGCGAGCGATCGAGCCCGCCGCGAATGATCTCGTGCGTGCGCTCGTTCGTGTGCGTGATCCAGCACGGGACCTGCGCGCGGATGCATCGCGCGGTCGCCGACGAAAGCTGAACACCGGCGCGGGATCGTCGCCCGGGTTGCACTTCGAGCGACGCGAGATCGATCGTGCGGCCGTCGAGGCGCGGCGGCGTGCCGGTCTTCAGGCGCCCGACCGGCAGCCGCAGCTCGCGCAGGCGCGCGCCGAGCGTCTTCGCCGGAGGATCGCCCGCGCGTCCCGCTTCGTAGTTCGTCAGGCCGACGTGGATCAGCCCGGAGAGGAACGTTCCGGTGGTCAGGCACGACCGCATCGGCCTCGAACACGAGACCGATCTGCGTGACGACGCCGGTGACGCGCGCGCCCGCGCCGTCGCCGTCGATCGTCAGATCGTCGACGGGCTGCTGGAACAAGCGTGAGGTTCGGCTGGTTCTCCAGCCGGCGGCGGATCGCCGCCTTGTAGAGGACCCGATCGGCCTGCGCCCGGGTCGCCCGCACCGCGGGACCCTTGCTCGAATTGAGCGTTCGAAACTGGATCCCGGCTTCGTCGGTGGCGATCGCCATCGCGCCGCCCAGCGCGTCGACCTCCTTCACGAGGTGGGCC
>CAVUOC010000012.1:0-170198 GCA_963742965.1 uncultured beta proteobacterium
ACGTCGAGATAGAAGCCGCCGAGGTCCTCCGAGCAGAACGTCTGCAAGCGCTGGACGACGAGATGGAACTCGTAGCGCGCGTAGTCTTCGCGCACCGCGCTCGAGAGCGCGCGCGCCGCGGCGATCGCGTAGCGATCGATCTCGAACAGCTCTTCCGCCGGGACCGCGTCGGTCCCGGGGTCGAAGTCCGCGGTGTTGGCGAGCAGGAAGCGCAGCGTGTTGCGGATGCGCCGATAGCCTTCGACGACGCGCTTCAGGATCTCGTCCGAGATCGAGAGCTCGCCCGAGTAATCGGTCGCCGCGACCCACAGCCGAAGGATCTCGGCGCCGAGCGTGCTCGACACCTGCTGCGGCTCGACGCCGTTGCCCATCGATTTCGACATCTTCCGGCCTTCGCCGTCGACGGCGAAGCCGTGCGTGAGCAGCGCCTTGTACGGCGGCACGCCGTTCAGCATGCAGGAGACGAGCAGCGACGAGTGGAACCATCCGCGATGCTGGTCGGAGCCTTCCAGGTAGAGATCGGCCGGAAACCCGGTGTCTTTCGCGTGCGATCCGGCGCCCGTCGCGCGTCCGTTCGGGCCGCCCATGACGGTCTGATGCGTCGATCCCGAGTCGAACCAGACGTCGACGGTGTCCTTCACCTTGTCGTACTGATCGAGATCGTCGGCGTCGAGCTCGCGCGGGTCGAGCGTCTGCCACGCCTCGATGCCGGACTTCTCGACGCGCTGCGCGACCTGCTCGAGCAGCTCGAGCGTGCGCGGATGCAGCGCGCCGGTCTCCTTGTGGATGAAGAACGGCATCGGCACGCCCCACTGCCGCTGCCGCGACAGCGTCCAGTCCGGCCGGTTCGCGATCATCCCGTAAAGCCGCGCCTTGCCCCACGCGGGGAAGAACTCGGTGGCTTCGATCCCGGCGAGCGCCGTCTCGCGCAGCGTCGTCGCGGGCTTCACGCCATGCCAGCCGGGCACGTCGTCCATCCCCACGAACCACTGTGTCGTCGCGCGATAGATGATCGGCGTGCGGTGCCGCCAGCAGTGCATGTAGCTGTGCGTGAACTTCTCTTCGGAGAGCAGCGCGCCCGCGCTTCGCAGCTTGTCGACGATGTGCGGGTTCGCCTTCCAGATGTTCTCGCCGCCGAAGAGCGGCAGGCGTCGCCGCGAAGCGGCCGTCGGCACCCACCGGATTCAGGATCTCGTCGTCCTTCATCCCGTAGCGACGGCAGGAGAGGAAGTCCTCGACGCCATAAGCCGGCGACGAGTGAACGATTCCCGTGCCCTGATCCAGCGTCACGTAGGCGCCGAGGTAGACGGGCGACGGGCGATCGTAGAGCGGATGGCGGAAGCGGATCCGCTCGAGCGCCGCGCCTTTCGCGGTGGCGACGACGCGGCCGTCGAGCTTGAACCGCGCGAGACACGCGTCGACGAGCTCCTGCGCGAGCACGAGGTGTCCGCGCGAGGTCGCGACGAGCGCGTAGACGAGATCGGGGTGGACGTTGAGCGCCTGGTTCGACGGAATCGTCCAGGGCGTGGTCGTCCAGATCACCGCCATCGCCGGGCCCTCGGGGAGCGCCGCGAGCCCGAACGCAGCGGCGAGCTTCGCGCGATCGGCGTCCTCGACCGGAAACCCGACATCGACGGCGATGTCGGTGCGCTCCTCGTATTCGACCTCCGCTTCGGCGAGCGCGCTGCCGCAGTCGAAGCACCAGTTGACGGGCTTCAGCCCGCGATAGATGAAACCCTTCTCGAGGATGCGGCCGAGCGTGCGGATCTCGTCGGCCTCGGTCTTGAACGCCATCGTCGTGTACGGATGGTCCCAGTCGCCCAGCACGCCGAGCCGCTGGAAGTCCGCCTTCTGCCGCACGATCTGCTCGCCCGCATAGATCCGCGCGAGCCGCTGCGTCTCCTCGACCGGAATGTTCTTGCCGTAGCGCTTTTCGATCTGCACCTCGATCGGCATCCCGTGGCAATCCCAGCCGGGCACGTACGGCGCGTCGAAGCCCGCGAGCTCCTTGCTCTTGACGACGACGTCCTTCAGGATCTTGTTGACGGCGTGGCCGATGTGGATGTCGTTGTTCGCGTACGGCGGGCCGTCGTGCAGCACGAAGCGCGGGCGCCCGGCCGAAGCCGCGCGGATCGCCTCGTAGACGTGCTTCTCCTGCCACTCCTTGACCCAGAGCGGCTCGCGCCTGGCGAGATCGCCGCGCATCGGAAACCGCGTGTCGGGCAGGTTCAGCGTCTTCTTGTAGTCGATTTTCGGGTCGTCGGGCATCGGGACTGTCGATTCGTTCGAAAGCGGCGTCGGCTGCGGTTCAGGGCTTCGCTGCGCACGCGAAGTAGTCGCGCGCCTGCGCGACGTCGGCTTCGATCTGCCGGGTCAGCGCGTCGAGATCGGCGTAGCGCTCCTCGTCGCGCAGCTTGTGGACGAATTCGACGCCGATCCGCTTGCCGTAGATGGTGTCGTCGAAGTCGAAGATAAAGACCTCGAGCAGCGGGACGCCCGAGGTCGAGACCGTGGGCCGCACGCCCACGCTCGCCACGCCGGTGCGCGGCGCGCCTCCGAGCCCATGGACGCGTACCGCGAAGACGCCGGCGAGCGGCGGCTTGCGCGGGAGCGGGATGTTCGCCGTTGGAAAGCCGAGATCGCGTCCGAGCTTCGCCCCGTGCGCCACGCGTCCGGAGATCACGAACGGGCGGCCCAGGAGCGCGGCGGCATGCCCGAGATCGCCGGCGGCGAGCGCCGTGCGCACGGCCGTCGACGACGCCCGCTCGCCCTCGACCGAAACGGTGCGCATCGCCTCGACGCTGAAGGTCCGCGCAGCGCGGCGCAGCGTCGCGATGTCGCCGGCGCGGCCCTTGCCGAAGCGGAAGTCCTCGCCCACCAGCACCCAGCGCACGCGAAGCTCGCGCACGAGCACCTCGTCGATGAAGGTCTCCGGCGACAGCGACGCGAGCCTCGCGTCGAAGCGCGCGATGAACGTGTGCGCGACGCCGTGCGCGCGAAACTGCTCGATCTTGGCGCGCAGCGTCGACAGCCGCGGCGGCGCCTTGTCGCGGGCGAAGAACTCGCGCGGCGGCGGATCGAACGTCAGCACCGCGGGCGGCAGCGCGAGATCCTCCGCGGCCTCGATCAGCCGGTCCAGCATCGCCTGGTGACCGCGATGGACGCCGTCGAAATTGCCGATCGTCAGCGCGATCGGCGTGGCGAAGGACGACGGCAGGCCGCGATAGACGCGCAACGGATGGACCTCAACGCAACAAGACCCTGAATTTTAGCGGATTTTGGGGGCGTTCGCCGCCGCGAACCGTCGTTGGGCAGCGCGGAAGACCTAGCCTTCGTAAGGCCATTCGCGCCACGCCGCGCTGCAGCGGAAAATAGAGGCCGATGCGGATCGGCCGCGACTCGCGCACCCGGACGAAGCGAGCGTAGCGCTCGAGCTGATCGCGATAGCGGACGACTTCGCGGTCGAGGAAGGCGCCGAGGTCGGCGCCTTCGTGCGCGCCCGTCTTGAAGTCGACGATCCAGCGCGTCCCGTCCGCGACGAAGGTTCGATCGATGACGATGCGCGCGATCGCCCCGTCTTCGATTCCGGCGAGCGCCCATTCGGAACGGGCGTCCGCGTGCGCGGGGTCGAGAAGCCAGCGGCCGCGCTCCTCCGTCAGCATCGCGGCCGCCGCCGCGAGCACCTGGGCCACGGCGTCCGCGAGCTCCGCGGCATCGACGCCTTCGGCCGCGAGCTCCGCGCGGATCCGTGCGCCCAACGCGGCCGCGCGCGACGCGATCCCATGCGGCCAGGCCTTCGCGCGCGATCTGCGCAAACACGCGGTGGGCGATCGTTCCGACATGGCGCGCCGTTTCGCGCGCCCAGTCGAAGGGGATCGATTCGACGAGCGCGCTGCGGTGGCGTGGCGATCGGCAGGCCCGGCGCAGGTTGCGGCGGCGTCCATTCCGCCGGCAAGCGCGCAAGGAGACGCGCCGGCGAGGCTCGCTGCGCGGCTGCGGCAGCCGGAGCGCCGGGTGCCCCGCTCCGCACACCCGCCGCACCCCAACATTTTGCCAGCGCCGAGCCGCTCGGCGGCGCCGCCCACTCCCGCGCGGCGTCGCTGCCGTCGCGAACGTCGAGAACGCGCGGTCAGATGGAGGCGGCGCTTCGCGCGCGTGCAGCCGACGTAGAGCAGGCGCCCGAGCTCGGCGCTTTCCTCGTCGGCGCCCATGAGGCCGAGATACGTGTAGATCGGGTCGTCGGCTGCGCCCTGGCCTTTCGTCGGCGCGAGCAGCAATCCCTGCGGGCGCCGGCGCCAGCGCAGGATCTCCGGATCCTTGCGTCGCGGCTCGCGCGCGAGGCCCGGCAGGATCACGGTGTCGAATTCGAGCCCTTTGGCGCGATGCAGCGTCATCAGCTGGACCTGCGCGGTCTCCGCGGCCTCCGGCGCCACGTAGAGCGTGCGCAGCGCCTCGAAGAACGCCGGCCATTCGGGCACGTCGCCGGCGACTTCGTGCTCTGGCGAGGAGCTCGAAGAAGCGCTCCGCCGCGTCGAAGTCGATCGCTTCGCAAAGCGTCGCCGGACCGCCGAGCGCGAGCCATGCGCCGCGCACGCGCGCGGCGATCCCGGCACGACCGCGCGACGCGAGCGCCGAAGCGAGCACCTCGGCGACGCGCGCGTAGCGCGCCTTCCCGTCGTCGGTCAGACCGGGTACCGGCTCGCGACTCTCGACAGACGCCGGCGATCGAACCCGCGCATCGCTCCGACGCCGCGCTCGCGACCGCGAAGAGATCGGCGAGCGTCATCCCGCACCACGGCGCGCGCAGCACGGCGAGCCAGGCGAGACGATCGGCGGGCTGCAGCAGTGCATGGGTCAGCGACGCGAGATCGAGGATCGATTGGCGCTCGATGAGCAGATCCTGCTCGACGACGGCGAACGCAATCCGCTCTTCGCGCAGGATCGCGACCAGCGGATCGAGGTGCGCGCGCGCCCGCACGAGCACGGCGACGTGCTCGGCGCCTTCGGCGATCGCCGCGCGCACGTGGCGCACGATCGCGCGGGCCTCGGCTTCCGCATCGGCAGCGATGTCGATCGACGCCGCAACGCCTGGCAGCGCGTCGCACGCGGCAACCGACGCGGTGAACGCGACCTTGCCTCGCCAGGGATCGCTGTGCGGACCGAGCACGCCGGCGAAGACCGCGTTCGTCCATTCGACCAGACGCGCCTGCGAGCGGAAATTGCGGCGCAGAACCAGGTTCTCGACCGGGAGCTCGGCGATCCGGCCGTGCTGCTGCGCCTCGACGAAGAGCCGGACCTCGGCGCCGCGGAACCGATAGATCGATTGCATCGGGTCGCCGACCGCGAACAGCGTGCGCCCGTCGCCGGGTTGCCAGCCGGCGGTCAATCGCCGGATCAGCTCGATCTGCGTGAACGACGTGTCCTGGAACTCGTCGATCAACAGGTGCCGCAGCTGGAAATCGAGCCTGAGCAGCAGATCCGTCGGCGCCTCGTCGCCCAGCGCGGCGAGCGCGCCGAGCGTGCCTTGCGTGAAGTCGATCACGCCGGCGTCGCGAAACGTCAACAGCAGATACGCGGCGGCGCGCGGCAGGATCTCGAGCAACGATTCGACGATCGCCCACGCGTCCTCCGCGTAGCGGGGATGCGGGAGCCGGCGCACCCAATGCAGCGCCTCGGCGAGCTCCGGCACGTTCGCAAGCGCTTTCAGCAGCTCCTCCATCGCCGCCTTGCTGCGCCTTCGCTCGAGCGACCCCTCGCCTTTGCCGATTGCCGGAAAGCCGCCCTTCGCGCCCGCCACCGAACGGAAGCGCGCGTCGCCGCCGACGAGGAGCCAGCCGGCGAGCGCGTGCCAGCTCGGCAGCGCTTCGATCGACACCGGCGGCAAACCGCCGTGCGCCGCGCACGCAGCGAGGTGTCCCGCGAGCTCCGCCGTTTCCGCCGATTGCGCGAGATTCGCCGCGGCGTCGCGCTCGCAGTCGGCCAGCGCCGGCAGAAGCGCCGAGGGAAACAGCGGCACCGCTTCGCCGAGCTCGCCGACGACCTCGGCGGCGAGCGCCGTCTCGAGGCTTGCGCGAAAACCGTCGCGCTTCGCCTCGCACGACGATGCTCGATCCACTGGTCGCGCTGCGCCAGCATTTCGGCGAGCAGCGCGACGGCCGCGTCCGCGTCGTTGTCGAGATGCGCGAGCAATCGCCGCCATCCGGGGTCGTCGGCGGGCGCATCGGCCAGCGCCCTGCGCACCGCTTGCGCGTACAGCGGCGTCGCGCGCTCTTCGTAGCGCGGCGTGCCGCCGAGCCCGGACGTGACCGGAGCTTGCCGGGCGAGCGCGGCAACCAGCGTATCGATCGTGTAGACGGCGAGCCGGGACGGATGCGCGAGAAGCCGCCACCCGTGACGCGCGTCCTGGGCGAGCGCCGCGTGCGCGAGGCCGCGCGTCCGCGCGGCATGGGTCGATTCGGTCGGCGTGCCTGCATCGGCATCGTGCAGCGCGGCGACGATGCGCTCGCGCATCTCGCCGGCCGCCTTGCGGGTGAACGTCACCGCGACGATCTGCTCGGGCCGCTCGACGTGCGCGAGCAACGCGAGGTAGCGCTGGATCAGAAGCTCGGTCTTGCCCGATCCGGCAGGAGCCTGGACAAGGAACGAGCGCGCCGGTGTCGAGCGCGCGCTCGCGCGCCGCATGGTCGTCGGCGGCAAGCGCGGCGCCGCGCGCCGCCTCATCCATCGCCGTTCTCCGGCTGCGCATCGTCCGCGAGGGCGGCGCCGATCCGGCACAACGCCTGGCGACCGCAATTCGGGCAGGTCTTCCGGGGATCGCGCGGCGCGACGGCGGCATGGCCGTCGCGCACTTCGCTCGCGAGCGCCTCGAGCGTGCGCAGCCAGTACGCCTCGACAGCCGGCCAATCGGCGAGCTCCGCCGAGCGCAAATCGACCGGCGCGCGAAGCCCCGGCCACGCCTCGGCGTCGGCAGCGATTCCGCGGACCTCGAGCTCTCCGGACTTCAATTGCGCATACGCGGCCGCGCGGACCGGGCGCTTCGGCACTTGCCCGCGCTCCGCCAGCACGTAGAGACCGATCTGCGGCGCTTGCGGGCGCGCGTCGAACCACTTGGCCGGCGTCTGCGCGACGCCGGTCTTGTAATCGATGATCGCGATCCCGCCGCTCGCCAGCAGGTCCAGGCGATCGACGCGAAAATCGAGATCGAGCCCGGCGAGCCCGAGCGTGCGCCTCGCCTCGGTCGCTTCGACGGAAAACGCCGGGCGCGGCCGCTCGAACGCATCGACCCATGCGCGCAGGATCGAGGCGATGCGCGCCGGCTCGCCCGCGCGCACGGCGGGCGGCACCCGGCGCCAGCGCGCCGCCGGAAGCTCCGACATCGCGGCGCCGACGGCGGCGTCGATCCGGGCGCCGAGGGCCTCGGGTGGAAGCGTGGCGAGCGTCGCCTGATCGCGCACGTCGCGCCAGAACGCAGCGAGCGCGGCATGCACGAGCTTCCCGCGCTCGTAGGGCATGAGCGCCTGCCACGGGCTCGGGCCAGCGCTCCGCCGCCAGCCGGAAACGCGCCATCGCCTGGAACGGACAGTCGCTCTGCGCTGCGATGAGCGTGGTGCCGCCGCGGACACGCGTCCCCGATGCGAGCGGCGGCGCGTCGTCGTCGCGGACCGTCTCCAGATCCACGCCCGAGCCAGGCGCCCTGCACGCCTTCGTCGGCACGGGCTCGTCGGCCAGAGGTTCCCCCGGCGGCACGAGCAACGATACCGAGCGAACGTGATCGTCGACGTTCGCCGCGAACGAAAAGACCACGTCGGGGGCGCCGCGCGCCCATTGCGCGGTCAGCGCCTCCGCGTACGCGAGCTCGCGCGCCGCCGTCGCGTGCGGCGCGTTGCGCTCGCGCTGCCACGCGAGCGGAAGCAGCGGATTGGGTCGCGGCGAAGGCGGCCAGACATCGGCGGCGAGCCCGGTGATCCACAAGGCGTCGAACGGAAGCCCCGCCGCTTCGAGCCCGCCCAGGATCTCCACGGAAGCGCTCGCCGACTCGGGTTGAAAGATGTGCTCGCCGGCGAGCGCACCGGAGCGCCGCCAGCGCTTCGTCCGCCGCGATGCGCGGGGCGACCCGGCCGAACGTCGCAAACTGAGCGAGCAACTCGTCCCACACGTTGCGCGCTTGCCATTCCGCCGACGACAGCGTCCGGTCCCCCGGCCATCCCATCGCCTCGATCCACGCGCGCCAGAATGCGGTCCACTCGCGCGCGCTCGCGCCGGCCGGCCTGCGCAGCCGCTCGCGCGCCTTTCGCCAGCGCTCCGCAAGCGCGTGATCGGCGCGGGCGAGCGCGGCGATCGCGTCATCGAGCGCGGTATCGCGTTCGCCCTTCCTCGAGCCAGTCGCGCTCGAGCTGCGAGCGGCGCAGCCAATCGCCGGGCGCCGCCGCCAGATACGGCGAGCGCAACAGCGCGGCGGCACGCCCCATCGGCAGCGGACCATGCGCGAGCGCGATCAGGTCGATCGCCGTCGCCATCAGCGGCACCGCGGCTCGCCGCGACACCGAGCGAGAGGTTGTACGGCCGCGCCGCCTCCTCCGTCCCCGGCCATTGCAGCGCGGGACAGAGCATCTCGTCGGCGAGCGCGCGGATCTCCTCGCGTCGCGACGCGAGATCCTCCATCGCGATGCCGATCGTCGCGCCGGGATCGGCCAGCACGCGGTCGCGCGCCCACCGCAGCGCGCGCGTGATCTCGTCGCGAGGGGTCGTCGCAGCGACCCGCCGCGCCGAGCCGGGCGCATCGCCCACCGACCGACAATGCTCGACGCTCATCCCGGCAGCCGTGAGCGCGCCGACGCAGCCGCTGTTGCTGTGGCGACGCCTCGATGAATCCAGCGAGGGTCACCGAGGCGCCGCGCCACGCGGGGACGCGCGTTGCATGGTGCGCAAGCCAATCGGGAAGCTGCCCGGGATCGACGGCGTTCGCGGCGCCCATCCTGGCCGCGAACTGATCGGCCCAGCGAACGAACGCCTGCTGGTCGTCGTCGCCGCCGCTCCATCCGCGCCAGCTCGCGCCGCCCGCGCCCCACGCATGAACGAGCGACCACGCGTCGGCCGCCAGCCTGGCAAGCCCGTCTTCGTCGATCAGCGGCAGACGATCGGCGGCGACGATGCGACTTCCACAGGAATGCGCTCTGCGCGGGCGTGACGAGATGGGCAAGCGGGGCCGCCGCGTCGGACGCCGCCACGTCCTGCCACAGCCGCTCGAGCCAGCCGCTCCACGGCACGACATCGGCTGCGTCCCACACGACGAGTCCGCCGGCGCGCTGCGCACCGTCGTAGAGCGCGGCGAGCCGGCGCGCGAGGCGCTTGTTCGGCGTGACGACGGTGTTGCCCGAGCCGAGCGCCGCGCGCAAGCGCGACGGCAGCGCGTCCCATCCCCGGGCGCCGGTCACGAGCTGCGCTTCATCCTTGGTGGCCGTCGACGGCGTTGCTCCCGGTGGACAAGCCTCAGCGATGACGGAACGCCGGCTTGCGTTTCTCGATGAAGGCGCGCATCCCTTCTTTCTGGTCTTCGGTCGCGAACAGCGAGTAGAACAGCCGCCGCTCGTACAGGACGCCGTCGGCGAGCGCGCTCTCGTACGCCCGGTTGACGGCTTCCTTCGCCATCGTCACGGCCGGCATCGAATAATCGCAGATCGCGGCGGCGGCGGCGAGCGCCTCGTCGAGAAGCTTGTCCGCCGCGACGACGCGCGACACGAGTCCGGCGCGCTCGGCCTCCTGCGCATCCATCATTCTCCCGGTGAGGACCAGGTCCATCGCCTTCGCCTTGCCGACGGCGCGCGGCAGGCGCTGGGTGCCGCCTGCGCCGGGAATGATGCCGAGCTTGATCTCGGGCTGGCCGAATTTTGCCGTATCGGCCGCGATCACGATGTCGCACATCATCGCGAGCTCGCACCCGCCGCCGAGCGCGACGCCGCCGACGGCGGCGATCACCGGCTTGCGGACGAGGCGTATGGTCTCCCAGTTCCGCGTGATGAACTGGCTCTTGTAGACGTCGATGTACGTGCGGTCGGCCATCGCGCTGACGTCGGCGCCCGCGGCAAAGGCGCGCTCGCTGCCGGTGATGACGATGGCGCCGATCGCCTCGTCGTCGTCGAAAGCGCGCAGCGCGTGCCCGAGGTCGTCCATCAGGGCGTCGCTGAGCGCGTTGAGTTGGCGCGGCCGGTTCAGCGTCACGATACCGACGCGTCCGCGGGTTTCGGTAAGAATGTTCTCGTAGGGCATCGTGGGTTGTCCGTTGCAGGGTGATGAGATGGTGGAAGCCGTTGCGGATGTTCGATCGACGAATTCGCCCGGTCACCTGCCGAAGGTTAGGCACGGCGGGACGGCTGCGCGCGATAAGACGCCATGTTAAAGCCGACCGGCTCGCATCGGGCGAATTTGCACATCCTGCTCGACGCCGGTAACCTCCCCTTCCGCGCGCAACGACCGAGCGGGGGACATGGACCGGCACACAACCTCGTTTGGCGGGGAGCACCGCTATGACTACCCGGCCGGCGAGGTTCTGGGCCGCCAAACGGCAGAGCGCGCGCTCGCGTGGTGCTTACCGCGACGGACTGATCGTGCCGGCAGGACCCGGGCGGCCGCGCTCTTCGCCACGCCGGGCCCGCTCTTCAACGTCGAGGAGCGACGTCATAGCGGCGCGCGCGGTCTGCTTTGGCGATTCGGAGGTCTGCTCGTTGAAGATTTCGATCGAGAGGTTGCCCGCGTAACCGGTCGCGAATACGGCGCGAAGGAAACCGGCGACATCGAGGTCGCCGTGACCCGGCAACCTCGAATGTTGACGACGCAAGGTGAGGGGATCCGCGTCCATCCGCGGCGCGTCGCCGAGCTGCACAAAGAATATTCGAGTCCCCGGCAGCTCGGAGATCGCCGACCAGCTCTCGGGACGCACCAGCGTGTGGAAGCTGTCGAGGATGAGTCCCAGATTCGGGTGATTCGCGCGTTCGACGATCCGGTATGCCTGATCGAAGCGGTAGACGTGCTTGCCCCAGGCGAGCGCCTCATAGCCGATTCTGATGCCGCGCCGCACCCCGCGCTCGGCAAGTTGAAAGAGCTGATTCGCGGCGCGCTCGACATCGTCGGATGCGTTTTCGTTCGCGCTGGAGCACACGAGGAGGAGGCTCGCGTCGAGTTCGCCCATGACATCGAACGTCGCCTCTGCGCGGTCGAGGTTACGGCGAAAGTCGCTGTCGCGCGCCCCCTCGAAATCGCGCAACGGCTGAAAGAGGTCGATCGTGAGCCCGAGGCCGGCAGCGATCGCTCCGACATCGCGCGGCGTTCCTTGGTAAGCGGAGAGATCCGGCTCGAAGATCTCCACACCATCGAAATAGGCGGCCGCGATGGCTTCGAGTTTCTCGGGAAGCGTCCCGCCAAGTGCGCGGTGGCGATCGATTTTTTCATGGGCGTTCGTCTACGGTGAGTTCGAAATGATAAGCGGCAAGACCACGCTGATTGCGCACCTCGGGTTTCCAACCGAAGCATTCAAGGCCCCCCTGATCTACAACCCCTATTTCGAGAAGGCCGGCATCGACGCCGTCGTCGTCCCGATGGGCGTCAAGTCGGAAGACTACCCGACATTCCTGCGGTCGCTGTTTCGCCTGAGCAACATTCGCGGCGCACTCGTGACCATGCCCCACAAGGTCACGACTGTCGCGCTGCTCGACGAATGCTCGACCGCCGTGGCGATTGCGGGCTCGTGCAACGCGATTCTGCGCCGCAAGGACGGAACGCTGCTCGGCGACATGTTCGACGGCGCCGGATTCTCGCGCGGCTTGAAACGAAAGGACTTCGACTTCCACGGCGCGTCGTGTCTCATCGTGGGCACGGGCGGCGTTGGATCGGCGATCGCCGCGTCGATCGCGGCCGAGAAGGTCACATCGATGACGCTGTTCGACAGCAACACGCAATCGGCGGAAGCCCTCGCGGCCCGGTTGAAACGGCATTATCCGAAGATGGAAGTCCGGACGGGCTCGAAGGATCCTTCCGGTCACGACCTCGTGATCAACGCGACGCCGCTCGGCATGAAGGACGGCGATCCGCTTCCCGTCGATGTCGCGCGGCTGTCGCCGAAGACTTTCGTCGGCGAGGTCGTGATGAAGCAGGAGATCACGCCTTTCCTTCGCGCGGCACAGGAAGCGGGCTGCCGCACCCAGGTCGGCACCGACATGTTGTACGAACAGATTCCGGCGTATCTGGAGTTCTTCGGGTTCCCGACGACGACTCCGGAGGAGCTGCGCGCCATCTCCAAAGTCGCGCGCTAAGGGGCTGAGCCCAAGGCGCGCCAAACTCCCCCTGGCAGGATGCATCCCAGGCGCAGCAATCACGGCGATGCTCGCGCGGGCGGAGGTGTCCGGACTTCAGGAACGGGCGGGCTTCCTCTTCTTCGTGCCGCCCGGCGCGCGCTTCATTCCTTCGGCGAGGCCGACCAGGACGCCGCTCGCCAGCGTGCCGAAGCTCTGCTGCATGATCGCGGTCGCCTTGAGCGTCGCGCGGCGCCGCTGGCGCATCGTCTCCTTCGCGTGCGCGGAGATTTCCTCGATCGCCGATGCAACGCGTGAGCCGGTCTCGGTCGCGCCCGGCTTCATCTTCTCGAGCACTGGTGTCCACTTCGCCCGCACGTCCTTGGTCGCGCGCGCGGCTGACTGCTTGACGGAGCGCAGGAACTCGTCCTCGAGCCGCTCGAGCTCGTCGAGCGCCACGATGACCAGCGATTCGTCCACTCCCACGCCCTGATCGGTGAAGAGCTCGAGCGTGATGCGGCTGGCCTCGACCGCCTTGAGCAGCGCGTCGTCCATTCCCGCCAGCGCGTCGGCGAGCGGCTTTCCCGCCTGGAGCTTCGATTTCGCCGCACCGAGATTGATGCCCTCGGTGATGCTCGTCACGACCTGCCGGATCTGCGCCAGCGACAATTCGCGCGTCTGCAGCGCCTTCAGCGTGAGGTCGCGCACGGTGACACGCAGGTTCTCGCCCTGCTTGACGGACTCGGCCGCCATTTTCTTGAGAACCTCGTCGATTTCGATGATCGGTTGCTTCATTGGATGTCTCCTTCGCTTCAGGTTGCCTTGGCCTTGACGTAGCGCCCGGGTGCGGGCTCGAGCGCCTTGTATCGGGCGCTTCCGAGCGACTTTCGCACGTCGACGAGCGGGCCCGCGTGCGAATCGAGCCAGTCCTTCCATTTCGGCCACCAGCTGCCCGGAACGGACTCGGCGGTCGCGAGCCACGTTTCGGCATCGGTTCCGGGCTTTCCGCCGGCCCAGTAGTTGCGCTTGTTCTTCGAGGCCGGGTTGATGACGCCGGCGATGTGGCCGCTCGCGCCGAGGACGAAAGTCGTGTCGCCGCCAAGGAGCTCGTGCGACGCATACGCGGTCGGCCACGGAACGATGTGGTCTTCGCGCGACGCGTACAGAAACGCCGGGCAGTCGACGTCGGCGAGGTCGACCGGGACTTCGCACTGCACGGTCTTGCCGGGCTCGCGCAAGCGGTTTTCGAGGTACGTATTGCGCACGTACCAGCAGAACATCGGGCCCGGCAGGTTCGTCGCGTCGGAATTCCAGAAGAGCATGTCGAACGCCGGCGAGCCCTTCCCTTTCAGGTAGCGGCTCACGACGTACGGCCAGACGAGATCGTTGGCGCGCAGCGACGAGAACACGAGGCCCAGCTCCTTGCCGGGCATCACGCCGCCCTTGCCGATCGCCGCTTCGCGCTGCGCGACGCTCTCCGGGGAGACGAGCAGCCCGATCTCGCCGGTGTCGGAAAAGTCGAGCATCGCGGTCAGAAGCGTCATGCTCGCGACCGGATCCTCGCCCCGCGATTTCATCACGGCGATCGCCGAGGCGAGCAGCGTGCCCCCGATGCAAAAGCCGAGCGCGTTGATCTTGTCGACGCCGGCGATCTCGCGCGCGACGCCGATCGCCTTCATGACGCCCTGCTCGAGATAATCGTCCCAGGTCAGCTGCCCGAGCTCGGGCGTGATGTTGCGCCACGACGTCATGAACACGGTGTGCCCCTGCTCGACCGCGTAGCGGACGAGCGAGTTCTCCGGCTGCAGGTCGAGGATGTAGTACTTGTTGATGCACGGTGGAATGATCACCAGCGGATGCTTGCGCACCTTCGCGGTCGTCGGCGCGTACTGGATCAGCTGGATGAGCTCGTTCTCGAAGACGACCGACCCGGGCGTCACGGCGAGATTCTTGCCGACGTCGAAGGCGCGCTCGTCGGTGATCGAGATGCGACCGGCGGCAAGGTCGTGCATCAGGAGGTTCATGCCGTCGGCGACGCTCTGGCCGCCGGTCTCCGCAGCGAGCTGCATCGCCTCGGGATTCGTCGCAAGATAGTTGGCCGGGCTCATCGCGTCGACGATCTGCCGCGCCGCGAACCGGAGCTGGCCCTTGGTCCGCTCGTCGACGGGTGCCGCCTCGACCGAGTCGCCGAGGAATTTCGAATACGCGAGATAGGTGCGCTTGATCAGGTCGAAGCGCGGATCGTTGTTCCAGGCCTCGCCGGCGAATCGCTTGTCGCCGCTATCCGGGGCCACCGATGCGGTCATCCACGGGTTCGTCCCGCCCATGACTTGCCAGGGGTTCGCCCCGCCCATTGCCGCCGTCCAGAATCCCGTCACCTGCTTGACATAGTCCTGCTGCATTTCGGCGACGGCCTTCGTCGCTTCCATCCACTGCGCGAGCGGATCGGTGCCGGATTGACCTTCTCCCGTCGCCGGCGCGAAAGACTTGCGCATGAGCTCCTGCCCGGTCTCGAGCAGGCCGGCGAGAATTTGTGCGGGATCGTTCGCTGCCTTGTCCATGCCTCTCCTCGATGCCCGTGGCGCGCGCCTTTCGTCCGGGGACGATCAATCATGCGTCGCCGCGCACCGGCACCGGTCGCGCGCGTTGCCGCCCCTCATGAGCGCGATCCGACCTTGACCATGCCGCCGGTGATGCCACGGTCGCATTCTACTTTGCCTTCGCCGTAGCCGAGACGGCGGCCCGCAAGCCGAGCAGGTAGCTGTCGACGCCGAACCCGCAGATCTGGCCCATCACGACTTCGCCGAACACCGAATGGCGGCGAAACTCTTCGCGCGCATGGACGTTCGACAT
The DNA here is from genome assembly GCA_963742965.1 of uncultured beta proteobacterium. Classification (GTDB taxonomy): domain Bacteria; phylum Pseudomonadota; class Gammaproteobacteria; order Burkholderiales; family Casimicrobiaceae; genus CAIWHR01. The sequence continues at coordinate 15,138 of CAVUOC010000012.1, forward strand.
GTGGATCTCGACGATCGGGACCGTGAGTATCGCGAGCGCGTCGCGGATCGCATAGCTGTAATGCGTCCACGCCCCCGCGTTGAGAAGCACACCGTCGACCTTGTCGACGAAGCCCTGATGGATTCGCTCGCACATGCCGCTTTCGCTGTTGGTCTGGTAGCTCACGACCTTGACGCCCAGCTCTTTCGCGAGTGCCGCGATCTGCTCGTCGATCTGGGCAAGCGTGATCGTTCCATACTGTTTCGGATCCCTCTTGCCGAACATGTTGTGATTGACGCCGTGGAGCATCAGAAACGTTTGCATGGTCGATCGATCTCCAGTTCAAGGCGACGCGCGGCAGCATGCGCGCCGGCACATCGTGCGTCGAGACGAGCAGCTCTAGAAACCGGGCGGAAGCGTGTCACCTATCTTAAGTTAGGCGACGAAGACAGCGATTGTGAAGGACTCGAACCCCGTTCGGGAAGGACTTCGTCGCCCCGGCGCGGGCGGAACGCGACGATTCGTGCGACGAGGCACGTCGGCGCGGACCGTTGCGGCGCGGCAACGCGCCGTCGTCCGATTCAATGCTTGACGTAGGGAACCACGCCGCGCGGGATCACCCGCAGCGGCCTGACGCGGCCGAGTGGAGCGCGGGCGACAACGACGGAGGCGCTGCGTGTCGCGACGCGTGCGCGATCGGGAGCGCGTCTCGCGCTGCGCGATTCCGGAGCCGAAAAGCTGCGAGGCTTGGCGCGCGCGGCCGTGCGCACGCGGGTCACGCCGCGCAGGCGCCGGTGGGATAAAAGGGCGACCGCCGACCGCATCGCTGTATGCAGTTAGACTTTGGGCAGTCGCGAAGACGTGCGCCGGGCCGCGGGCTCAGGCAGCGACCGCTGCGAGCGCATTGCGCAGCGCCGCGGGCGGATTCTGCAGCCGGCGTTGAGTTCCGCTTGCCTGCTGATCGAGCGAGGCCTTGAGCTCCGCATCGGCCATCGCCGCTTCCTGCCTGAGCTCCGTGTCGTAGCGCTGACGCGTCTCGCCGTTCGACAGAACTTCGTAGGCCGAGTGGATCATCCGGATGAGCCCGCTCATGTCCTGGCCCGCCTCGGTCATCCCGTAGCCGAAGCGCTCGAGCAGCGCAACGTAGCTCGCTTCGATCTGCGCCGGGCTCGCGCCTGGCGGGAGGTCAAGGTAGTCATAGAACGTGTAGCTCACGGCGCTCTCCTCGTTCGTGTTCGAAAGACAGTTCCGGCTGGTTGCATGACCACAAAGCAGCAACCGTGCCAGCAGGAATCGGCCGTCGGAATGCGAGGTCAGATCCGCAGAACGCAAAAAGAGAGGACTTGTCCGCTGCGGCAGCTGCACGGACGAGGATGAATCGCCGCGACGCGGCGCGCGGCCGTCCGCCGCGTCAGAGCATGCCTAGAGGCGTCGGCCCCGCGGGCGGTGGAAAGGCGGCGTCGATTTCGCGCAGCGTCGCTGCGTCGAGCGGCAACGCCGTCGCCGCGCGATTGGCGCGAATGTGGTCGGGGTTGGTCGATTCGGGGATGGCGATGACTTCCGGCGAGCGCAGCAACCAGCGAAGCGCGAGCTGCGCAGGCGTCGTCCCCAACCGCCGCGCGATCGCCGCGAGCTTCGGCTTGCGCAGCAACGCCCCCTGTCCGAGCGGCGAATACGCCATGAGCGGAATGCGCCGCTCGCGAAGCCACGGCAGCAGCTCCCATTCGATGCCGCGCTCTGCGAGGTGATACAGAACCTGGTTCGTCGCGCAGTGCCTGCCGTCGGGAAGCGCGAAGAGCTCGCGCATGTCGGCGGTATCGAAATTGGAGACGCCCCAGCGGACGATCTTTCCCGCGGCGCGCAGGCGCTCGAACGCCTCGACGGTCTCGCCCAGCGGGATGCGGCCGCGCCAGTGCAGCAGATACAGATCGAGGTGATCGGTGCGCAAGCGCCGCAGGCTGCGCTCACAGGCAGTGACTGCGCTTTTTCGGCCGGCATTGTGCGGATACACCTTGCTCACTACAAACACCTCGTTCGCGCCGCGCCGCGATCGCCTTCGCGACGACTTCCTCGGCGCCGCCGTCGCCGTACATCTCGGCTGTGTCGACGAGCGTCATCCCCAGGTCGAGGCCGAGCGAAAGCGCAGCCGCTTCGTCGGCCGCGCGCTTCGGGTGCTCGCCCATCTTCCAGGTGCCGAGGCCGAGCGCCGGCACGCTGGCGCCGTCCGGGAAGGCGACTCTGGGGAGCGCGGAGAGGCGGGAGGCGCTCATGGCTCGAAGAATACCGGAGCGACCCACCCGGCGCTGCCGGGGAACGCGCGGCATTTCGGGTCGGCCCGGCACCCGTTCATAATGTCGATTGTCCAACGGAGCCGCCTGCCGATGCCCCTCGACCCCTTACCCACGCGACGCGTCGTTCGCGGCGCGTGCCCGCACGACTGCCCCGACACCTGCGCGATGCTGGTGACCGTCGAGGACGGCCGCGCCGATCGACATTCGCGGCGCGGCCGACCACCCGCCGACCGGCGGCACGCTGTGCACGAAGGTCGCGCGGTATCTCGAGCGGACGTATTCCAGCGAGCGCGTGCTGCATCCGATGAGACGCGTCGGGCCGCAAGGGCGAAGGGCGCTTCGAGCGCATCGGCTGGGACGAGGCGCTCGACACGATCGCCGCGCGTTTCGGCGAGATCGCGCGCTCGGCCGACGGCCCGCAGGCGATCGTTCCGTATACCTATGCCGGGACGATGGGACTGCTGCAATACGGGTCGATGGACCGCCGCTTCTTCCACCGGCTCGGCGCATCGCTGCTCGATCGCACGATCTGCGCGACGGCCGGCAAGGCCGGCTGGGCCGCGACGATCGGCGCGTCGATGGGCACCGACGTCGAGCACTTCGACGAGAGCCGGCTGATCCTCATCTGGGGCAGCAATCCGATCGTCTCCAATCTGCATTTCTGGACGCGCGCGCAGGAAGCGAAGCGCCGCGGCGCGAAGCTGATCGCGATCGATCCCTATCGCAGCCAGACCGCGGAGAAGTGCCACCAGCACATCGCGCTCATGCCCGGCACGGACGCCGCGCTCGCGCTCGGCATGATGCACGTGCTGATCGCCGAGGATCTCCTCGACCACGATTACATCGCGCGCTACACGCTGGGCTTCGACGCGCTGCGCGGCGCGTGCCGCCGAATACCCGCCGCGAGCGCGTCGCCGGCATCTGCGGCATCGCCGACGGAGACCGTGACGGAGCTTGCGCGCGAGTACGCGACGACGAAGCCGGCGGCGATTCGCGTGAACTACGGGCTGCAGCGCCACGCCGGCGGCGGCAACGCGGTCCGCGCGATCGCCTGCCTGCCGGCGCTCATCGGCTCGTGGCGCGATCCCGCGGGCGGCGCGCTGCTGTCGAGCTCGGGCACCTACCCCGTCGATTCGCGCGGCGCTCGAGCGGCCCGATCTGATCCGCGGGACGCCGCGCACGATCAACATGAGCGCCATCGGCGACGCGCTGCTCGACGCGAACGACCCGCCGATCCGCGCGATCTACGTCTACAACTCGAATCCCGTCGCCGTCGCGCCGGAATCGTCGAAGGTGCAGGCCGGATTCGCGCGCGACGATCTCTTCTGCGTCGTCCACGAGATCTTCCAGACCGACACGGCCGACTACGCCGACATCCTGCTGCCGGCGACCACGCAGCTCGAGCAGCTCGACATCCACAGCTCGTACGGCCACCTGTACGCGCTCGCGAACAATCCGGCGATCGCGCCGCTCGGCGAGGCGAAGCCCAACACCGAAGTGTTTCGCCTGCTCGCGGCGCGCATGGGCTTCACCGAGCCGTGCTTTCGCGACAGCGACGACGACCTCGCGCGCCAGGCGTTCATGCGCGAGCCACCCGCGCGCGGCGGGCCTCGATTGGGACGCGCTGAAGGCGGCCGGCTTCCAGCGCCTCGCCGTGCCCGACCGCTATGCGCCGTTCGCGGAAGGCAATTTCCCCACGCCGTCGGGCAAGTGCGAGTTCCACTCGGCCGCGCTGGCGCGCGACGGGCACGATCCGCTGCCGACCTTCGTTCCGCCGCGCGAATCGGTGGCGAGCAATCCGGCGCTGGCGCAACGCTACCCGCTGGCGTTCCTCTCGCCGCCCGCGCGCAACTTCCTCAATTCGTCGTTCGCGAACCTGCCGAGCTTCGTCGCCGAGGAGAAGACGCCGCACCTCGACATCCATCCGGACGACGCGGTCTCGCGCGGGATCGCAACCGGCGACTCGCGTGCGCATCTTCAACGATCGCGGGAGCTTCACGGCGACGGCGCGCGTCAGCGACCGCGCGCGTCCGGGCGTCGTCGTCGCGCCGTCGGTCTGGTGGAAGAAGCTCTCGCCGGACGGCACGAACGCCAACAACGTCACCGGCCAGGCGCTGACCGACCTGGGCCGCGCCGCGACGTTCTACGATTGCCTGGTCGAGGTCGAGGTCCCGAGCGAGCTGCTGACCGACTGCGCAGCGAGCCCGATGTCGATCGCGACGCGGCGCGTCAGAGCTTGCGGACAGCCGACCATCACGCCGAAGATCTCGAGCGCGCCTTCGGGGCGAATCACCGGATACGCCTTGTTCTCGGGCTTCAGCACGAACCGTCCGCGATCGATGTCGAGGCGCTTCAGCGTGAACTGGTTGTCGACGATGGCGACGACGATGTCGCCGCGCTTGGCCGCCGCGCGTCTTTTCGACGACGACGAGATCGCCGTCGAGAATGCCGGCGTCCATCATCGAATCGCCCTTCACGCGGATCAGCACCGTCTGCGACGGGCGCTCGATCAGGTAGTCGTCGATCGTCAGCGCGTCGCCATGCGCATCGTCGACGGCGTTCGGCATGCCGGCCTGCACCGGCGACTCGGCCAGCGGCCGCGCGAAGAACCGCGCGGTGGGCGCGAGCCGCTTGTCGGGCGTCGAATCGAGGAACCCGGCGAGCTTCAGCCGCGCGACCATCGCCGCGACCGACGACTTGGACTTGAGGCCGAGCAGCTCGCCGATCGACGCGTAGGATGGCAGCGCGCGGTGCCGGGCGTAGTAATCCTGCAGGGACGTCAGGTAGGAACGATCGTTCGACATGGGGGTACAATAGCGAACGAACGTTCTTTCGTCAAGCCCTGTCAAGATGCCGTTCGCTGACCGCGCGATCCCATGCGCCTCTTCGCCCCCTCCCTCGCCTTCGTCGACCTCGAAACGACCGGCACGCGCGCCGCCGCCGACCGCGATCACCGAGGTCGGCATCGTGCGCGTCGACGCCGATCCCGACGGCAGCGGCGCGCCGCGCGGTCAGCGAGTGGAGCACGCTGGTCAATCCCGGCGATGCCCGATCCCGCCGGAGATCCAGGCGCTCACCGGCATCACCAACGCGATGGTGCGCGACGCGCCGACGCTTCGCGCCGCATCGCCGACGAGGTCGCCGCGCGCACCGCCGGCGCGCTCTTCGTCGCGCACAACGCGCGCTTCGACTACGGCTTCCTCAAGCACGAGTTCGCGCGCCTCGAGCCGCACGTTCACGCGCGCGCGTGCTGTGCACGGTGCGGCTGTCGCGGCGGCTGTTTCCGGAGAGCCGACGGCACAACCTCGACAGCGTCGATCGCGCGCCACGGGCTCCCGCTCGACGGACCGCCATCGCGCGCTGGGCGACGCGCGCGTGCTCTGGGCGTTCGTGCAGGCGCTCTATCGCGATCTCGCCCGCGGACGCGATCGAGCAGGCTGCCCGGCGCGTGCTGCGGACGCCGAGCCTGCCGCCGCAACTCGCCGCCCGACGCGCTCGACGCGCTGCCCGAAGCGCCGGGCGTCTATCTCTTCTACGGCCTCAACGCGCTGCCGCTCTACATCGGCAAGAGCACGCAACCTGCGCGAGCGCGTCGGCGCGCATTTCTCGTCCGACTACCGGTCGGCGACCGATCTGCGGCTCTCGCGCGGAAATCCGGCGCATCGAATTCGAGGAGACCGCCGGCGAGATCGGCGCGCTGCTGCGCGAGGCGGCGCTGGTGAAGGCGATGCTGCCCGCGCACAACCACGCGCTGCGCCGCAAGGCCGAATCCGGCGTGCTCGAGCTGCCCGACGCGCCCGGGCCGCCGCGCTATCGTGCCTGCCGCCGGCGTCGAGCCCGCGCGACATCGGCGGGACGCTTCGGGCCGTTCTCGTCGCGACGCGCAGGCGCGCGAGACGCTGCGCAAGCTCGCCGCGCGAGCACGCGCTGTGCTGGACGGCGCTCGGACTGGAGAGGCGCGTCGGGGCCGTGCTTCGCGCGCCAGGTGAAGCGCTGCGCGGGCGCGTGCGTCGGCGCCGAGTCGGCCGAGGCGCACCACGCGCGCGCTCGCGCGTCGCGCTCGCGCCGCTCGCCGATTCCGCCGTGGCCTTACGCCGGGCCTCGCGGCGATTCGCGAGCAAGTCGCTGTTCGGCGATCGCGTCGACGTGCACGTGCTCCGCGACTGGTGCTGGCTCGGCACCGCGCGCGACGAAGGCGAGCTCGCGCGCCTGATCGAGGCGCCGCCGCGGCCGGTGTTCGACGCCGACATCGCGCAGGCTGCTGCATCCGCACGCTCGCGCGCGGCCGGCACGACGTGCCGCTGATTCCGAGCGCGCCGGCGCCGTCGATATAGCGCTATCGCGCGCCGCGTGCGCGGCGAGCACGTCGCGCACGCACGCGGTCAGCTTCTTCGCGTACGGGATGTGCAGGAACTCGTTGGGGCCGTGCGCGTTCGAATGCGGGCCGAGCACGCCGGTGATCAGGAACTGCGCGTCGGGAAAGTGCTTGCCGAGCATCGCCATGAACGGGATCGTGCCGCCCTCGCCCATCGCCGCGGCCGGCTTGTCGTAGTACGCGCGCGACGCTTCGTCGAGCGCCCGCGCGAGCCACGGCGCGGTCGGCGGCGCGTTCCAGCCGGTCGCGCCCTCGTCGGCGTCGAAGCGCACCGTCGCGCCGTGCGGCGGATCGGCTTCGAGCAAGCGCTTGAGCGCCTGCGTCGCGGCGCGCGCCGTCGACCGGCGGCGGCAGGCGCAGCGAGAGCTTGAGCGACGTGCGCGGACGCAGCACGTTGCCGGCGTCGGCGATCGGCGGGAAGCCGTCGGCGCCGATGACCGACAGCGCCGGCCGCCACGTGCGATTGAGCAGCGCCTCGGCGCGATCGGCGACCATCGGCTGCGTGCCGCTCGGCGAACGGATACTTGCCGATGCGTGGACTCGCCCATGATCGCGGCGGCCTCGCGCTGCCTGGCCGCGCGCGCTCGTCCGGAATCGGCGCATGGAACGCCGCCGGCAGCACGCGCCCGGTCGCCGAGTCCTCGAGCCGGTCGAGCAGCTTGCGCGCGATGCGAAACGACGACGGCACGATCGCCGCTCGCGTCGCCCGAGTGGACGCCTTCGGTCAGCACGTCGACGGTCGAGCGTGCCGCCGGCGAGACCGCGCAACGACGTCGTCGCCCACAGCCGCTCGTAGTCGCCGCAGCCCGAATCGAGCCCGACGACGAAGTCGACGCGTCCCATCCGCGGCGCGAGCAGCTCGAGATACGCCGGCAGGTCGTAGCTGCCGCTCTCCTCGCACGTTTCGATCACGCCGACGCAGCGCGCGTGCGCGATGCCTTGCGCCTGCAAGCGCGCCGATCGCCGCGAGCGACGCGAACACCGCGTAGCCGTCGTCGGCGCCGCCGCGCCCGTAGAGCTTGCCGTCCTCGATCAGCGGCTCCCAGGGCCCGAAGCCCTTGCGCCAGCCCGTCATCTCCGGCTGCTTGTCGAGATGTCCGTAGAGCAGCGACCGTCGCGATCGCCGGCGCCGGGGACATCGAAAAGAGCAGCGGCGTGCGGCCCGGCAGGCGCACGATCTCGAGCGCGAGTCCGCGCACCGGCTGCCGCGCGCACCCAGGCTTCGGCGAGGCGGATCACGCGCTCGATGTGGCCGTGCGCTTCCCATTGCGGATCGAAATGCGGCGACTTCGCCGGAATGCGGATGTACTCGACCAGTTGCGGGACGATCGATTCGGTCCAGTGCGTTGAAATCGTTTTCGCGAGGTTCGTCACGGTTGTTCTCCACGTTCGGCGGCCAGGATGGCCGCGGCGAGCATCAGGTCTTCGGGGTAACTGATCTTGAGATTGTTGGCGCTGCCCGCTACCAATCGAGCGCGCATGCCGAGCGCTTCGACCGCCTGCGCACAATCGACGGCGTCATCGGAGCCCGGCTGCGCGAGCGCATCGCGCAGGATGCGATATCGAAACATCTGCGGCGTCTGCGCTTGCCACAGCCCTTCGCGCGCCTGCGTGCCGGCGACGCGTCCGGAATCGTCGGCGCGCTTCAAGGCCGACACGACCGGAATCGCCAACAGGCCGCCGACCGCGTCGTCGGCAAGCTCGCGCTGCAGGCGCCCGAGCGACGCGCGATCGACACACGGCCGCGCCGCATCGTGGACGACGACCCAATCGTCGCTCGCGACATCGGCGAAGGCGTCGAGCGCGTTGCGCACCGTCGCCGCGCGCGTTGCGCCGCCGCAGCGAAGCGGCGTGACCGCCTCCTCGACACGGATCGCGCGATCGCACCAGCGGTCGTCCCGGGCGATTGCAACGTAGGTCCTGTGCAACGGCATCCCGGCCGCCAGACGGTCGATCGCAAGCTGCAACACCGGTTTGCCGTCCAGCAACGCGTACTGTTTCGGTGTGTCGGACGCGAATCGCGAGCCCGTTCCCGCGGCGACGATCAGCGCGTGATAACGGGGGGGTCGCATCGCCGTACGTTATCATGACCCATCGCCCGCGCGGCCACCGAGCCGCCGGGTTCGTGCTTCGGGGGGAGAGCAGATGAGAGCCGCATGGCATCGCCGGATCGTCGTCATTGCGGCGCTCGCCGCGTCCGTCGTTGCCGCGCAGGCAAGCGGCCAGGCCCCCAGCCGGCAAGCTCGTTCTCTACACGTCGCAGCCCGAGCGCGATGCCGCGCAGACGGTAGGCGCGTTCAAGAAGGCCTACCCGGGCGTCGACGTCGAGGTGTACCGCTCCGGAACCACCGAAGTCATGGGCAAGCTCGCGGCGGAGTTCGCCGCCGGCGCCTCGAAGGCCGACGTGCTGCTCCTCGCCGACGCGGCGACGATGGAATCGCTGAAGAAAGCCGGGCGGCTGCTTGCGTATCCGGCGGTCAACCTGGCCGGCCTCGACCCGGCTTCGTACGATCGTGACAAGACGTATTTCGGGTCGAAGCTCATCACGACGGGGATCGCCGTCAATACCGCCGCGAAGGGTCGTCCCGGATCGTTCGCCGACCTCGCGAAGCCCGAGTACAAGGGGCAATTGATGATGCCGAGCCCGCTGTATTCGGGCGCGGCTGCGATCATGCTCGGGACGATGGCGAGCCGGCCCGACCTCGGCTGGAGCTATTTCGAGAAATTGAAGGCCGCCGACACGGTCGCGGTGCGCGGCAACGGCGCAGTCCTCACCGCGGTTGCGAACGGCGAGAAGTCGTACGGCATCCTCGTCGACTTCATGGCGTTCAACGCGAAGGCCAAGGGATCGCCGATCGACTTCGTGTTCCCGGCCGAAGGCAGCCCCGCGGTCACCGAGCCCGTTGCGATCCTCAAGACCACGCAAAACGTCGCGGCCGCGCGCGCGTTCGTCGATTTCATCCTGTCCGACGAAGGCCAGAAGCTCGCAGTGTCGATGGGTTACATCCCGGCGAAGGCGAGCGCGGGCTCGCCCGCGTGGCTGCCCGCCGGAACGCGCATCAACATCATGCCGACCGACATCGCCAAAGTTGCCGACGCCAACAGCGCCAATCTCAAGCGCTTCGCCGACCTCTTCGGCAACTGAATTTCGTCTACGCGGCGCGGCGCGCAACATGCGTGAGACCGGCGGCTGGCGCGAGCGATTCGAGAGCTACGCGCTGCTGTGGGGCCTTCTGCTCGTCGTCGGCGTGCTCTCGATCCTGCCGCTCGCACGCCTCCTCGTCGAGGGCGTTGCGCCGCCGGGGGAGCCGGTCGCGGCGCCGATCGCGCGCGTCGCTCTCGAGCGCCGCCACGTGGACCGCGACGCGGCACAGCCTGGTGACCGCGCATCGGCGGAACCCTTCTCGCGCTCGCGATCGGCGGAGTGGTCGCGCTGGTCGTCTCGCTGACGGACATCCGCGCGCGCAACGCATTCGTCTTCTGTTTCGTGCTGCCGATGATGATCGCGCCGCAGGTCGTTGCGCTCGCCTGGCTGCAGCTCTTCGGTCCCGCGAGCCCGCTGCTGAAAGCGCTCGGCATCGCGCAAGCGATCGGGGCCCGCAACCCGCTCTATTCACCGCAGGGGATCATCGTCGTGCTCGGCGTGCAGTACGCGCCGCTCGTGTTCCTCACGCTGCGCGCGGGGCTGCGCACGTTGCCGCGGGCGATGATCGAGGCCGGGCTCGCCGGCGGCGCCGGTCCGTTGACCGTGCTGCGCACCATCGTGCTGCCGCTGATGACGCCGCCGCTCGTCGCCGGCGTCGCGCTGACGTTCGTCTCGTGTCTCGGTAACTTCGGCATTCCGGCGCTGCTCGGCATTCCGGGCAACTATCTGGTGCTGCCGACGCTGATCTATCAGCGGATGGCGGGCCTCGGGCCCGGCGTGCTCGCCGACGTATCGGTCCTTTCGATGCTGATCGGCTTCATCGCGATCGTCGGCATCGTGCTGCAGGACGTGATGCTCTCCCGCCGCGACTTTCGCATCAGCACGACATCGAGCAGCGCGCGCCCGTTCGAGCTGGACCGCTGGCGGCTGCCCGTCGAGGTCGCGCTCTGGGCGTGGACGACGCTCGTGCTCGCGCTGCCGCTGATCGCGCTCGCGCTGAGCTCGTTCGTTCCGGCGGTCGGCGTTCCGTTGACGCTCGAGACCGCAACGCTCGCCAACTATCAGTTCATCATGTTCGGCCACGACGCCGCGCGCCGCGCGCTCTTCAACAGCTTCGGGATGTCGGCGACCGCGGCCGTCGCGATCGTGGGACTGTCGGTGCCTCTTGCCTATTTCGTCGTGTGGCGCCGGTCGCGATTCCTGCAATTCGTGAACTTCGTGATCGAGGTGCCGTACGCGCTTCCCGGCGTGGTGCTCGCGATCGCGGCGATCCTGCTGTTCCTGAAGCCGCTGCCGCTCGTCGGGCGTGTCGCTGTACAACACCGTCTGGATCATCCTCTTCTGCTACCTCGCGCGCTTTCTCGTGCTGGGGTTGCGGCCGGTGATCAGCGGCTACTATCAGATCGACCGCACGCTCGAGGAAGCCTCGCAGATCGCCGGCGCGCGCCTCGCGCGACGCCTCGTCACGATCATCCTGCCGCTGATTGCGCCCGCGGCGACCGCCGGCGCGCTGCTGATCTTTCTCACCGCGTTCAACGAGCTCACGGTTTCGGCGCTGCTCTGGTCGTCGGGATCGGAAACGCTCGGCGTCATCTTCTTTTCCTTCCAGCAAGGCGGCGATTCGACGTACGCAGCAGCGCTCGGCGCGCTCACCGTCGCTGGTCACCACCGCGCTCATGTCGTCGACGCTGCTGATGGCCGGGCGACTGCCCGCCGGGGTCCTCCCATGGCGCGATTGACGCTCGATCACGTGACGAAATCGTTCGGCGCGTTTCGCGCGCTCGACGACGTATCGCTCGAAGTCGCCGAAGGCGAGCTCATGGCGGTCCTCGGCGCTTCGGGCTGCGGGAAGACGACGCTGCTGCGCCAGATCGCCGGTTTCGACAAGCTCGACGCGGGCCGCATCCTGATCGGCGATTCCATCGTGTCCGCCGCCGGTCGTCACGTCCCCCCCGAGCGGCGGCGCATCGGCATCGTGTTCCAGTCGTATGCGCTGTGGCCGCACATGAGCGTTGCCGAGAACGTCGCGTACGGCCTCACCGTTGCCGGAATCAGGGATCCCGAGCGCGCGCGACGCGTCGCCGCGGCGCTGACGCTCGTCGAGCTCGACGGCTTCGCCGACCGCAATCCCGGACTGCTCTCGGGCGGCCAGCGGCAGCGCGTCGCGCTCGCGCGGTGTCTCGTCACGGAGCCGTCGCTCGTGCTGCTCGACGAGCCGCTCGCGAACCTCGACGTCAATCTTCGCGCGTCGATGGAAGACGAGTTCGCGCGCTTCCACGCCCGCACCGGCACGACGATGATCTACGTCACGCACGATCAAGCCGAAGCGATGGCGCTCGCCGATCGGATCGCCGTGATGGACAGCGGAAGGCTGCGGCAGGTCGCGACGCCCTCGCAGCTCTACCGGGAGCCGGCCGACGAGACCGTGGCCGCGTTCATCGGCGACGGAATGGTGCTGCCGGTGGACGTGCGCTCGGTCGACGGCGACGGCACCTGTCGCGTCGAGTTGTTCGGACACGCGGTGCGCATGCGCTGCTCGCCGCGGCAACGACCCGGACCTGCGGGCCGCGCGTGCCTGCGCGCACGCGACCTGCGCATCGTATCGGCATCCTCGCCCGGGGTCGGCGCGCAGATCGACCACGCGATCTACCAGGGCGGATACTTCCGTCTCGAGGCGCACGTGACTGCAGCGCCGACGTTGCGCCTGCACCTGACCGTTCCCGAGCCGTCGACGCTCGGCCCGGGCGACGCGATCAAGCTCGACATCGCCGACGGCTGGGTGATTCCCGACGGTTGAAGCGCGCGTCAGCCGAGGCCGAAGGCCGTCGCAAGGAGCTCGTACGACCGGTGCCGCGGCGCCGCGTCGAATGTCCACGTGACGACGACCAGCTCGTCGAGCTCGAACCGCCGCGCGAGCTCGTCGAGTCGCGTCGCCACCTGCTCGGCAGTGCCGGCGATCGCGCGAGCACGCAACCGCTCGACGATCGACCGCTCGGCATCGCTGTACGGATACGCCAGCGCTTCGTCCGGTGCGAGGAGCGCCGTGCGGATTCCGCGCTCGAAGCCCACGCGCCAGTATTCGCGCGTCGCCAGCTGATGCCTTGCTTCGGCCTCGGTGTCGGCGGCGAGCGCCCAGACGCAGATCGTCGCTTGCGGCACCGGATGGCGCTTGCTCGGCCGATAGTTGCGCCGGTACAAGTCGAGCGCTTCGTCGCAGCCTCGGCCCTCGGTGAAGAAATACGCGAACGCATAGGGAAGGCCGAAGTGCGCGGCAAGCTGCGCGCCATAGTCGGAGCTCCCGAGAATCCACAGCTCCGGCCGCGTCGGGCCCTGTGGATTCGCGCTGATCGCCCGGAACGGATGACCCTCCGGCAGCGGCGTCCCCGAGACCCACGCGTCGAGCTCCTGCACCTGCTGCGGAAACGAGTCGGCGCCGTTCGAGTGCGGATTGAGCGCGAAAGCGGTCAGCCGGTCCGACCCGGGCGCGCGCCCCACGCCGAGATCGATCCGTCCCGGCGCGATCGCCTCGAGCACCCTGAACTGCTCGGCGACCTTGAGCGCCGGATAGTGCGGCAGCATGACGCCGGCGCTCCCGACGCGAATGCGAGTCGTCGTCGCCGCGATGGCCGCCATCAGCACTTCGGGGGCAGTACCCACGATGCTGTCGTTGTTGTGGTGCTCGGAGACCCAGTAGCGGTGGTAGCCGAGCGCGTCGCAGTGGCGCGCGAGCGCGAGGCTTTCGCGAATCGCGACGTCCTGGGTCGTCCCTTTCGCCGCGGTCGACTGGTCGAGGATCGAGAGCTTCATCTTGCGCCTCTGCGGTGGTCGGTCGGATCGTGCTGATGGGCGGCGATGGACGCGGCCTCGCACTTTCAGGCACCATTGTGGCATCGCGCGCGGCGAGGCGACGTTGTCTCGACGCGCTACGCTCGCGGCGGGCCGGTGTCGCCGTTCGTCGCGTAGCCGTGCAATCGATGAGGCAAGCTTCGTGACTTTTCTCTGGCCCGAGATGTTGCTCTGGCTGCTGGCCGTGCCGGTGCTCGTCTCGGCTTATGTCGTGCTGCTCCGGCGACGCAAGAAAAGCGCGGTCCGCTATGCGAGCCTGAGCCTCATGCGCGAGGCGATCGGGCCCAATCAGCAATGGCGCCGTCACGTTCCTCCGCTCCTCTTCCTGCTGGCGCTGATCGCGGCGATCGTCGCGATCGCGCGGCCGAGCGCGGTGATCACGCTCCCGTCGCAGGTGCAGACGATCGTCCTCGCGATGGACGTGTCGCTCAGCATGGGCGCCAAGGACGTCGACCCCAATCGGCTCACGGCCGCGCAGGTCGCGGCGAAGAGCTTCATCGAGCAGCACCCGCCCAATGCGCGAATCGCGATCGTCGCCTTCGGCGCCACCGCCTCGCTGGTGCAGACGCCGACGCAGAACCAGGAGGACCTGCTCGCCGCGATCGACCGGTTCCAGCTGCAGCGCGGCACCGCCACGGGCAGCGCGCTCTACCTCGCGCTGGCGACGCTTTTCCCCGATGCGGGGATCGATCTCGAATCGCTGGTCTTCAAGGGCGGACTCTCGAGCGGCTCGCGCCCGACGCTGAAGCAGGAGAATCCTCCGCCCAAGCAGCAGGCCAAGGACGCGAAGCCGGCGGCGCCCGGCTCGTACACCTCCGGCGTCATCATCCTGTTGAGCGATGGGCGGCGAACGACCGGCCCCGATCCGCTCGACGCCGCGAGGATGGCCGCGGAGCGCGGCGTGCGCGTATTCACGGTCGGGTTCGGGACGGTCGAAGGCGGAACGATCGGCTTCGAGGGATGGTCGGTCTACGTCCGGCTCGACGAAGAGACGCTGCGCGCGATCGCGGACGTCACGCGCGGCGAATACTTCCATGCGGGCACCGCCGCAGGATCTCAAGAAGGTCTACGACAGCCTGAATGCGCAGCTCGTCCTCGAGCGCAAGGAGACCGAGATCAGCGTTCATCTTCGCCGCGATCGCAGCGATGCTGCTTCTTGTCGCATCGCTCTTCTCGCTGATGTGGTTCAACCGCGTCAGCTGAGCGCTGCCCGGCCCGAGCCGGAACGACGATGTCTTCGACGCACGAGGTGTCGAACCAGGCACCGCCGCTCGAGAACTACAACCTCTTCGATCGCAATCGGCCGTTGATCGAGGCGGTCGAGCGCGAAGGCGCGGCCGACGCATCGGGTTGGCTCGCCGAGCGCGGCGCCGAAATCGGCAGCGACCGACATGATCGCGCTTGGCGTCGCGGCGAATCGCAACCCGCCGACGCCCAAGCTCTTCGATCGCGCGCGGGCGCCGCTGCGACGAGGTCGAATTCCATCCCGCGTATCACGAGCTGATGGGCTACCTCAAGCGCCACGGCGCTTCGGCCGGCCCCTGGGCGCGCCCGGAGCGCGGGCGCGCACGTGAAGCGCGCCGCGTTCTACATGATGTACGCGGAGATCGAGGACGGCACGCTGTGCCCGACGACGATGACCTACGCGGTCGTTCCGCCGATCGTGCGCGACGAAGCGATCGCGCGCGCGTGGCTGCCGCTCATCTACTCGGCCGACTACGACCCGCGCTTCCTCCCGGCCGCGCAGAAGCGCGGCGTGACGCTCGGCATGGGGATGACCGAGAAGCAGGGCGGCTCCGACCTGCGCTCGAACACGACGACGGCGACGCCGGCGGGCGGTCGCGAGTACGCGATCGTCGGGCACAAGTGGTTCTTTTCCGCGCCGATGTCCGACGCGTTCCTGATCCTCGCGCAGGCGCCCGGCGGACTGTCGTGCTTTTTCCTTCCGCGGTTCACGCCCGACGGCGCGGTCAACGCGATCCGGATCCAGCGGCTGAAGGACAAGCTCGGCGATCGATCGAACGCGAGCTCCGAGGTCGAGTTCGACGGCGCGCGCGCGTCGCTTCTCGGCGAGGAAGGGCGCGGCGTGCCGATCATCCTCGAGATGGGAACGTATTGCCGCCTCGATTGCGTGCTCGGGCACCGCCGGGCTCATCCGTCAGTGCGTGTCGCAGGCGATCCATCATGCGCGGCATCGCTCGGCGTTCGGCCGCAAATTGGTCGACCAGCCGCTGATGCGCAATGTGCTCGCCGACCTCGCGCTCGAGTCGGAGGCGGCGACCGCGCTGGCGATGCGCCTCGCGGGCGCATTCGACGCGCAGGCGGACACGCGATCGACGCTGCTGCGGCGGATCCTCACCCCGGCCGCGAAGTACTGGATCTGCCGGCGCGGACCCGCGCTCGCCGCCGAGGCGATGGAGGTGCTCGGCGGCAACGGCTACGTCGAGGAAGGCCCGATGCCGCGCCTCTATCGGCAGATGCCTCTCAACTCGATCTGGGAAGGCTCGGGCAACGTCATGTGCCTCGACGTGCTGCGGGCGATCGCCAGGCAGCCCGAGTGCCTGGACGCGCTCGCCGCCGAGGTGGCGCCGGCGCTCGGGCGCGACGCGCGGCTCGACGCGTTCGCGGCGCGGCTCACCGATGAACTTCGCCGGCCAAACGACCTCGAAGGACAGGCGCGCCGGGTGGCGCAAGCGATCGCGATGCTGATGCAGGGAGCCCTTCTCGTCCGGTTCGCGCCGGACTACGTTGCCGATGCGTTCTGCGCTTCGCGCTTGACGCCGTCGTCGTTCGGCGGTGGCGCGTTCGGCCAGCTCGGGCCCGGCACCGACTTCGCGGCCATTCTCGAGCGGGCCTGGCCCGCGTAACGTCCTTCTCATGATCATCGCGCGCATGGTTACGTGGCTCGTCCTGATACTCGTGCTGCTGCTGGTGGGGCCCGTGCTGACGCTGGCGTTCGGACCCGTGTCGTTCAAAGGCAACTGGAGCACCGCGAGCCACCGGCCGACGGGCCAGGCGCCGGATCCGGCGACGCACCCCGAGGCGATCGTCCAGGTCTACGCGAGCCGGACATTCGGCTGGCGCGGCGCGTTTGCCGTGCACACATGGCTCGCCGCGAAGCCGGCGGGGGCCGATCGCTACACCCGCTACGAAGTGATCGGCTGGAACCTCTACCGCGGCGACAGCGCCGTTTCGGTGTCCGATGCGCGCGCGCCCGATGCCGAGTGGTACGGCGCGGCTCCGCGCGTGATTCGCGACGTGCGCGGCAGCGAGGCCGAGGCGGTGATCGCGAAGCTCCCATGGGCTGTCGCCCCTTACGCGTATCCGGACAGCTACAGCGCGTGGCCGGGACCCAACAGCAACACCTTCACCGCCCACCTCGGCCGCGAGATTCCGGAGCTGCGGCTTACCCTGCCGTCCCTTGCCGTGGGGAAGGACTATCTGCCCGACGGCCAGGTCTTTGCGCGCACGCCGAGCGGCACCGGCTACCAGATGTCGCTGCACGGCCTGCTCGGCGTGGCGGCCGGCGCCGACGAGGGCTTCGAGCTGAACGTGCTCGGCCTCGTGGCGGGGTTCGATCTGCGGCATCCGGCCATCAAGTTTCCCGGAATCGGGCGCTTCCCTGGCGAGGGATAGCCGCCATTCCCGCACGGATGCGTGCAGCGGACGAAACGACCGGATCCGCTATTCCAGCGCGCCGGCCCGTATCACGAAGCGCACGCGGACTTCGTCCTTCACCTGAATTGCGCCGCCGAGCACGCTGAGCGGCGTGATGCCGAAATCGGTCTGCTTGAGCGCGACTCGGCCCTTCGCGACGAGCGACCCGGCCGCATTTCGAGCTCGACCGGCGCCTGCACGGTCCGCTCGACGCCGTGCACGGAGACGGTGACGCGCATCGCCTGTGCGCCGGGCCCCTCGCCGGCCGTGACGCGGACGATCGCGAACGGGAATGCCGCCGCTTCCATCGCAGTCAACATGTTGCGACGCGTTCCCGCGATGTCTTCGTCGGTGGGCTGGGTGTCGAACCCCGCTTCCTTGCGCAATGCAGGCTCGTCGACGACGAGGCTGTCGAGCCGGAAGTACAGGTCGGCCCGTTTTGCGTTCGGGTGCAACGAAGCCCCGCACGTCGTGGCTCGCGACGACGTGGTCGTGACCCAGCCGCGCGAGCGAGCCTCCTCGATACACCTCGATCGCGACGAGCGAGGCCGCGGGATCGATCCGCAAGACCGGCGTCCCCTGCGCGGCCGCCTGCCGGTAGTACGCGTCGGAAAACCCCGGCGGCATCTCCGCGGCCGGCGGCGGCGCCGGTGGCTGCTGCGCGCACGCGGCGACGATCGAGGCGAGCACCGCGGCGAGCATCCTGCGCATGGCGCCGATTATCGTCGATCCGCGCGCCGATCGCCGCGTCGGGCCGGTTCCCCGGTCCTGTCACGAAGCGCCGCTCCGGGCGGCGCGCACAGCTCCCCGGAGGCCCTTTACAATTAATTAAAGATTGAATTAATATGCGCGGATGACGAAGAGGCCCTCGCCGCGCCGCGCGCGCGGCCGACCCGTCATCGCCGCCGAGATCGGCACGCGCGAAGCGCTCCTCGACGCCGCCGTCGCGCTCTTCGCCGAGCAAGGCGTCGCCGCGACGACGTCGGCCGAGATCGCCGCGCGCGCCGGAGTCACGCCCGCGATGGTCCACTACCACTTCCGCAACCGCGAACGGCTGCTCGACGCGGTCGTCGACGAGCGACTCGCGCGATTCCCCGGCAGCGTCTTCGGCGCGCTCGCCCCGGCCGATGCGAGCGCCGCGGCGCTCGATCGAGACCATCGTGCGGCGCGTCTACGACGCCGCCGAGCAGATGCCCTGGATGCCGCCGATCTGGATCCGCGAGATCGTGAGCGAAGGCGGGACGTTGCGCGATCGGATGCTGCGGCATTTTCCGCGCGACGCCGTGAGCGCGTTGATCGAGCGGCTCGCCAGCGCGCAGCGCCAGCGCAGGATTCCTGCAGGCATCGAGCCGCGCCTCGCCTTCCTGACGATCGCCGGCATCGCGATGTTGCCGCTCGCGACGCGCCGGTTGTGGTCGCGCATACCCGGGATGGCGGACCTGACGAACGCGCAGTTGCTGCGCCACGCGTTGACCGTGCTCGCAGCCGGCCTGACGCCCGCGCAGCCTCGCGCACGGAGAGCACGATGATCGGATCCCCGAGACGCTCGCGGCGCTCGCGCCGCGGTCATCCTGTGCGCGCTGGCGCTCGCCGGATGCGGCAAGTCGCCGCCGCCGGGATACCAGGGCTACGTCGAGGGCGAGTTCGTCCACGTGTCCTCGCCGATCGCCGGGCGGCTCGATCAGCTGCTCGTGAAGCGCGGCGACCAGATCGACGGTCGGCGCGCGCCTCTTCGCGCTCGAAGCCGTCAACGAAGCGGCTGCGCTGCGCCAGGCGCAGGAGCAGCTCAGGGCCGCGCAGGCGCAGCTCGCCGACCTCAACTGCGGCAAGCGACCGCCCGAGCAGGATGTCACGCGCGCGCAACTCCAGCAGGCGCAGGTCGACGAGCAGAAGGCCGCCACGCAGCTCATGCGCGACGAGGCGCAGTTCGCGATCGGCGGAATCTCGCGGCAGCAGCTCGACGACAGCCGCGCCGCGCGCGCCGCGGCCGCCGCCCGGTCCGCAGCAATTGCGGAGCGAATTGACGGTCGCGACGCTGCCGAGCCGCGGCGAGCAGATCAAGGCTCAGGCCGCGCAGGTTGCGGCGGCGCAGGCCGCGGTCGACCAGGCGCGCTGGAAGCTCGATCAGAAGACGGTCGTCGCAACGCGCGCCGGCCGCGTGTTCGACACGCCGTACCGCTTCGGCGAATGGGTCGCCGCCGGCAATCCTGTCGTGCGGATGCTGCCGCCGCAAAACGTGAAGGTGCGCTTCTTCGTGCCGGAAACGATCGTCGGCGGCCTCGCGCGCCGGTCGCAACGTCGTCGATCCATTGCGACGGCTGCGCCGCCGACGTGCCGGGGACGCTGAGCTACGTTTCCACCGAGGCCGAGTTCACGCCGCCCATCATCTACAGCAACGAGACCCGCGGCAAGCTCGTCTTCATGATCGAGGCGCGGCCCGTCCGCCGACGCCGCGATGAAATTGAATCCCGGTCAACCGGTGAGCGTGCGCGTGCAATGAGCGCTGGGGCGACGCCCCAAGGCGCGCGCCCGGCTCGGGAGGAGCCGCGCGCGCGAAGATCGTCCCGGCGACGGCGCTTCGCCGGTCATCGACGTCCACGGCCTCGACAAGAGCTTCGGCGACAAGCACGTCGTCGTCGACCTGTCGCTCAGGGTCGAGCGCGGCGAGATCTTCGGCTTCCTCGGCCCGAACGGCAGCGGCAAGACGACGTCGATCCGGCTGATGTGCGGGCTGCTGACTCCCGACGCGGGCAGCGGCACGTGCCTCGGCTACGACATCCGCACGCAGTCGGAGGCGATCAAGCGCAACGTCGGCTACATGACGCAGCGCTTCTCGTTCTGGGACGATCTCACGATCCGCGAGAACCTCGACTTCGTCGCGCGCATCTACGAAATGCAGGACCGGAAGGCGACCGTCGATCGCGCGCTCGCCGATCTCGGCCTCGCCACGCGTCCGGCCAGCTCACCGGGACGCTGTCGGGTGGCTGGAAGCAGCGCCTCGCGCTCGCCGCCTGCATGCTGCACCAGCCGCAGCTGCTGCTGCTCGACGAGCCGACCGCCGGCGTCGATCCCAACGCGCGGCGCGAGTTCTGGGAGGAGCTCCATCGGCTGGCCGCGCAGGGCATCTCGATCCTCGTGAGCACGCATTACATGGACGAGGCTCGCGCTGCCACAAGCTCGCGTACATCGCGTACGGGCGTCTGCTCGCGCAGGGGACGGTCGCCGAGGTGATCGCGAGCCAGAACCTGACGACGTTCGCGCTGACCGGTCCCGATCTCGCGGCGTTGTCCGAAAAGCTCCAGGGCCAGCCCGGCGTCGAGCAGACGGCGGCTTTCGGCGACACGGTCCACGTGACCGGCAAGGACGGCGCGCTGCTCGAAAAGACGCTGCGCGAAGCCGACGCGCGGCACGGGCGCGTCAGCTCGCGCCGCGTCGACACCGGGCTCGAGGACGTGTTCATTCACCTGATGCAACAGGCCACCGACAACTGGGGCGGCGACGGCGGCGACAAGAAGGCCGCGCAATGACCGATCGCGGCGACGAATTCGTCGTGGTTCTCGCTCGATCGCTGGGCGGCGATGCTCATCAAGGAGTTTCGCCAGCTCGCGCGCGACCGCGTCACGTTCGCGATGATCGTCGGCATACCGATCATCCAGCTCACGCTCTTCGGCTTCGCGATCAACACCGACCCCAAGCACATGCCGACCGCGGTGATCGCCGCCGATCACAGCGAGTTCACCCGCTCGCTCGTCGCGGCGATGGCGACGTCCGACTACTTTCGCATCATCTCGGACACGCCCGACGAAGCGGCGGCGCACTCGGCGCTCGCGCAGCGGCACGGCGCAGTTCGTCGTGACGATTCCGCCCGATTTCACGTCGAAGCTCCTTCGCGGCGATCGCCCGACCGTGCTGATCGAGGCCGACGCGAGCGATCCCGACCGCCACCGGCGTCGCCCTCGCCGCGATCACGCAACTGCCGAGCGTGGTCGCGCGCAAGGACCTGACCGGACCCCTCGCCTACCTCGCCGGCAAGCCGCCGCCTTTCGACGTCGCCGTGCACCGCCTCTACAACCCCGAGTCGCTGACGCAATACAACATCGTTCCGGGATTGATGGGCGTGATCCTGACGATGACGATGGTGATGATGACCGGTCTCGCGATCACGCGCGAGCGCGAGCGCGGCACGATGGAGAACCTCCTCGCGATGCCGCTCAGCCCGCTCGAGGTGATGACCGGCAAGATCGTGCCCTACATCGCGATCGGATTGATCCAGTCGACGATCATCCTGATCGCGGCGCGCTACATCTTCAACGTGCCGTTCGTCGGCAGCCTCGTCACGCTGTTCATCTCGGCGCTGCTCTTCATCGCGTGCAACCTGACCGTCGGGATCACGATCTCGTCGCTCGCGGCGAACCAGCTGCAGGCGATGCAGCTCACGTTCTTCTATTTCCTGCCGAACATCCTGCTGTCGGGCTTCATGTTTCCGTTCCGCGGCATGCCCGAGTGGGCGCAGTGGATCGGAAGCGTGCTGCCGCTCACGCACTTCAACCGCCTCGTCCGCGGCATCCTGCTCAAGGGCAACGACTGGCCCGATCTGTGGCTGAGCATCTGGCCGCTGATCGTGTTCATGCTCGTCCTGATGGGCGTCGCGTTGAAGTTCTATCGGAGGACCCTCGATTGAAGCGCCCTCTTGCCCTGCTGTTCGCCCTCGCCTGCGCCGGCTGCACCGTCGGTCCCGACTTTCGCGCGCCGGACCCGCCGTCGGTCGATCGCTACGTGCCGGGTCCCGCGCCGGACGTCGCGATCGAAGCGCGCCCGGATCGCGACATTCCCGCCGAGTGGTGGACGCTGTTCGGCTCGCCCGAGCTCGACGCGCTCGTGCGCCGCGCGCTCGCCGCACAGTCCGACGCTCGATCAGGCGCGCGCGCGGCTCATCGAAGCGCGCGAGCTGCACGCGGCGCGCGCGGGCGCGACCGAGCTCCCGTCGATCGATGCGACTGGCGGCGTCGTGCGCCAGCGAATCGATCCGGCGACCGTCGGCTTCCCGCAAGCGCCGAATCCGGGGCCCTTCACCGTCTACAGCGTCGGTGCCGACGTCTCCTACGCGTTCGACATCTTCGGCGGCACGCGCCGAGAGCTCGAGGGCCTCGCGGCGCAGATCGACTACCAGGCCTACGAGCTCGAAGCGGCGCGGCTCTCGCTCGCTGCGAACGTCGTCACCACTGCGATCAGCCTCGCCGGGATTCGCGCGCAGATCGAATCGACCGAAGCGATCCTCGCGGCGCAAGCGAACGACGCTTTCGATCGCCGAGCAACGCTACGCGGCGGGCGGCGTCTCGGAGCTCGACGTGCGCAACCAGCAGGCGCTCGTCGCCGAGACGAGAGCATCGCTGCCGCCGCTCTACGCGCAACGCGATCGGGCGATCCATCTGCTCGCGATCTACGCCGGCGACGCCGCCGGCGGCGGTGCCGGTTCCCGCGTTGCGGCTTGCCGACATCAGGGTTCCCCTGCGATTCCGCGACGCCTGCCATCCGAGCTCGTCCGCCAGCGACCGGACATCCGCGCGAGCGAGGCGCTCCTGCACAAGGCGAGCGCCGACATCGGCGTCGCGACCGCCAATCTGTATCCGAAATTGCAGATCTCCGGGCAGCCTCGCGTCGAGCCAGCTGAGTCTTTCCGACCTCTTCGGCAACGGCATCAACATCTGGAACATCGGCGCCAATCTCGCGCAGCCGCTGTTTCGCGGCGGCGAGCTGCAGGCGCGCAAGCGCGCGGCGATCGCAGCCTACGACCAGGCCGAAGCGGCGTACCGGCTGGCGGTGCTGCAGGGCATTCAAAACGTCGCCGATGTGCTGCGCGCACTCGAGGCCGATGCGCGCGCGGAAACCGCGCGATCCGAGCAGGCGTCGCGAGCGAACGACGCCTATCGAATCACCGTCGGCCGCTTCGACCTCGGCGGCGTGAGCCAGCTCGCCGTGCTGGACGCCGAGCGCGTGAGGCTGCGCGCAGAGACCGAGCGCGTTCAGGCGATCGCGAACCGGCTCTCGGACACCGCCGCGCTCTTTCAAGCGCTCGGCGGCGGCTGGTGGGAACAGCCCGACGCCAGCGTGCCGTCGGCGTCGTCCGGAACGCTCCGCTGACCTTGGGGCGCGGCTGGGCCACGCGCTCGGCCGAGCGAGCACATCTCGCTGTCGAAATACTTTACGTTTCGATCGCCGCGCTCGCGCGTTCGACGCGAAACTATTTGAATTTCAGATGCGCTGGCGCGATTGCGCCCCGTACCCCTAGTTGGCGTGCAGCGCTCGCAGTCGTCCGAGTATTCCCGCCTCTTCGGTCGGCGAAAATCCGTGAGCGTACAGGCTCCGAGCTGGCGGTTTCTCTGCCGACGCGTGCGTGTGCAAACGCCGGGCGATGTCCTCGAACGGCATGCCCATCAGAACCGCCGGTGCACCGACGCGGGGATTCGCCCGTTCGCTGCCCATCACGACGAATCCCAGCGAATTCCTGTAGTACCCCACGTGCCTCGGATTCACTTCGATCACGACCGAGTCGAAACCCTCTCAGCTGCTTCGCATAGAGATATGCAGTGTGGAACAGTCCGGCGAGGACGGGTTTCGACATGCCGGAAGCGTCCACGGCGAGTCGGATGAATTCGCAGATCCTGCACCCCAGCCGGCGAAGCAGGTCAACTTCGGCACGAAAGATCTCGTCGGCCGCCAGCCCGTCGGACGAATCGAATCTCACGCTCAGCGTGCCCGCAAGGTGACCGTCCTCGTACGCCGCAAACATGCACTCGTTCGGGGTCGCCTTGGGCGACGGAACGCGATAGCCTCTTCGGGAGTATCTCTGCTGGACGAGGATTCCGGCGTCTCCACGGATATTGGTCGGAGCCCGCGAGCCGAATCTTGAACGCCCCAAGCTCTCGAAAGTCACCGAGGGACCGTCCACCCTCCTCGACGCTGAGGTTCTTCAGACGTAACGCGACTTCGTGATGGAGCGTCCATCCCGTGCCGTCCGCCGGGAGCGCTTCCCGCCTCGCGCGCTGTGACGTTGACACTAAAACCAACTTCGCGCCTTCTCCGTGCTCCTAAAACATTAGGCTGTATCTAAGCAAGAATCATGCTAGCAGCAGTTATCTATTGTTAAAATAAGACCTTAGACAAAATCCGTCAGCATGATTCCAACTCGAATGACAACTTTTTCGACAGGTGATTACGAACGCGACATCGCAACGCTTGCCGCAGGTTGGCTGAAGGCGGCCCGCCAGGCGCCGGGAGTTGACTCGTATTTCTACGATTCCGACCACAAGGCCGACGTCGTGTCGGGCTGCCTCGACCGTGCCTGGGCCGACGCGTGGTTCTCCCGGGCGTCGCTCCGCTAGGCCAACCTGTTGCCCGGCGGAGACGCGACCTGCCTCGCGCGATGAACAAGAAGCTGCTCCTCGACAGCGCGCTAGGGATCCTCGGGTTCGCCGTCCTCGTATTCACGCCGGCGTGGACGCTCGATTATTGGCAAGGCTGGGCGTACCTCGCCACTGCCGTGGGGGCGTCCCTTCTCTATACCGTCTATCTCACCCTTTACGATCCGGCCCTCCTCGCCCGGCGCCGGCAAGTCGGTCCGTCGCACGAGAACGAGCCGGCCCAGAAAATCATAGTGCGGTCCATCGTCGTCGCGTTCGTCGCGCTCGTCGTATTGCCACCGCTCGATTGGCGCTACGCGTGGTCGCCTGTGCCGTGGTACGTGTCGATCGTCGGCGACGCGCTCGTCGCCTTCTCATTCTTCGTGTTCTACCTCGTCTCCCGCGTCAACAGCTATGCGGCTGCCAACGTGCGCGTGGAACAAGGACAGAAGGTCGTGGACACGGGGGTGTACGCGTGGGTGCGTCATCCGATGTATTTTGGCGCGCTGCTTCTCATCATCGGCACGCCGCTTGCGCTCGGCTCCTGGTACACGCTTCTGCTGACCCCCGTTTTCCTGGCTGTCCTCTATTTCCGCATAAAGAGCGAGGAAGAGGTTCTCGTTCGCGATCTTGCCGGTTACGCCGAGTATCGGAGCAGGGTCAGATATCGGTTGATTCCGTTCGTCTGGTGACAATGAACGGATCGGCGGCTACGGTTCGCAGCCTGGAGGCGTCGCGCCCTTGACGCACTTCGCGACCTTCCCGATCTCCGCGTCGCGTTTGGCGGCACGCGCCGCTGTGATCGCGCGCTGCTCGTCCATGCGATCTTTCATCCGCGATCGCGCGAGGTATTCCGCGGTGGGATTTCCGTTCGGCGCAATCTGCCTCACTTCGTCACCGTTGATGCACGGCTTGTCCGAGTAGATCGTTCGGCCCTGGTCGAGGCAGCGATACATCGTCTGCGCGGATGCCGGTGACGCGATCGCGAGTGCCGCAATGACGATGCCGAATGTGTGTTTCATGCTGTTGCGCGTTCCGGGGCGAGCATTGACCGTGAGTCAGATGCACGTTCCATGCCACGGGTCTGCGTCGCGACGACCGGTTCTGGCCCGTTAACCTAACCCATTCGGCAAGACGGCATTTGCGGCAGAAGCGTGCTGCGCCGGGACTGGCGGAACCGGCTCGGGCATCGGTATCACAGAAATGATTGTCGCCGACGCGAGACACACCCGCGGCGATGGCATGGGGTTTTTCGGCATCGTGGGCTCGGTCCCGATCGCGTCGGTGCGGCTGATCCTCAGCCCGGTCATCGCGGGCACGACCAACAACGAGTCTTTCTTCGCGGACAACCTCTCGTTCCCGTCCGCGTCCACCAGCGCCCGAGCCTGCCTCATTCGCGCTTATCGGGCTCGGCTTTGCCGGACTCGCCGCCGCGCGTCGGCGCAAGCTGAACTAATTCGCGCTCGCAATGCGAACACGACCCCGCCTGCGTGGCGGGGTTTTCGTTTTCTGCGACCGCACAGAACGCGTTGTGGGGCGCGCGCGCCAACGCGAGCTCGCGCGCACGCTCACCCGAAACGGGCTGGACATCGATTATCGATGTCGAGTCTGCGGCTATCCGTTTCTTGTAATTGGCGTCCCCAGGGGGATTCGAACCCCCGTACTCACCGTGAAAGGGTGATGTCCTAGGCCTCTAGACGATGGGGACCTGGATCCACCGCGAGCGTGGGCGCGGCGCGTTCTATCGCGAGTGTTGTGGTGGAGGTAAGCGGGATCGAACCGCTGACCTCTTGCATGCCATGCAAGCGCTCTCCCAGCTGAGCTATACCCCCACGGCTAACTTGTAATTATAAGGCTCGGGGCTCTGCCTGGCAAATTTGCCGCAGTTCCGCGACGATGTGTATCCCGCTCGTCGGCTATGATCGCCCTCGCGGCGCCCGATCGCAATTCGGTGACGCGCCGCGCTCGCCATGCCTCTCCCCGCTCCGCAAGTCGACCGCATCCGAAGTCGATTTGTCGCGACGCGTGATTCTGATCACCGGCGCCACCGGCGGACTGGGCCGCGCGCTCGCGATGGGCTGCGCGGCGCGCGGTGCGACCGTCGTTCTGCATGCGCGCGTCGTGCGCAAGCTCGAGGAACTCTACGACGAGATCGTCGCCGCCTCGTATCCGCAGCCTACTATCCTGCCGCTCGATCTCGCCGAGGCGAACGCAAGCGACTTCGGCAACGTTGCGAGCGCCATTCAAGCGCAGCTCGGCCGGCTCGACGGCGTCGTTCACACCGCAGCCTTTCTTGGCTCGCTGGGGCCGATCGAGCACCAGTCATTCGATGGGTGGCAAAAGGTGATCCGGGTCAACCTCGTCGCGGCGATGGCGCTGACGCGATCGACGCTGCCGTTGTTGACCGCTGCACCCGACGCCTCCGTCATATTCACGCTCGACACGCGAGCGAGCGCTCCGCGCGCGTATTGGGGCGCCTACGCGGCATCGAAGGCGGGACTCCTTGCGCTTGCGACGACGCTGGCCGACGAGTGCGAGGGACGCCCCAATCTGCGCATCAACGCGGTCGTCCCGGGACCCATTCGCACGCCGCTACGGATGCTGACGCATCCCGGCGAGGACCGCGCGACGCTGCCGCGACCTGAAGTGCTGGTGCCGCTCTACCTGCACCTTCTGGGCGCGCAATCGAAGGCCGACAGCGGCGTGCGCATCGACGCTCGCGCATGGCTCGCCGGTCAGCCTGCGTCGGTCCCGCTCGTCGCCGCTTCGACCGCTTCACCGGGCGGGCGACCGTAACGAAGCACGACGCGAAGGCGCCGGAAATCGTCCTGGGGCAACGAGTCCGTCAGGAACAGCATCGTGCGCGCAGGTCGCCACCAGCGATCGCCGTTTGCGCGCCAGACGAGCGTCGTCAACGTCGAGCCGACATAGGACGCGTCGAGGATCGCGCCTTCGAGCGATCGCCCCGATCGATCGGTCACTGCGACCCGACGGTCGATCCCGACATGCACGAGCGCCGGGATGCCTCGGCCGGTGCACCGCCACAGGCTCGACACGAGCACGGCGAGCACGATTGCGCCGCAGCCGAGCGTCGCTGCCACGGGCATGCGGAGCATGGCAATGAGCGCTGCGGTCGCCGAACAGACGACGAGGATCGCCGCGCACGCGATGCGGGATGGGCGGGGCTCGATACGCAGCCGCCGATGCGATTTCATCGCGACGATTGAATGCGCGAGACCCCGCGCAGTCAATCGGCAGGAAGGACGAGCGCGATTGCGTTCGCGCTACGCGCCGGCCTTCTTCCCCGCGAGCAGCAGCCAGGTGGCGACGACCGTGTCCGGGTTGAGCGAGATGCTCTCGATGCCCTGCGCGACGAGCCACTGCGCGAGATCCGGATGATCCGACGGGCCCTGCCCGCAGATCCCTGCGTACTTGCCGGCCTTTCTGCACGCGGCGATCGCCATCGCCAGCATCGCCTTCACCGCATCGTCGCGCTCGTCGAACGACGACGCGATCGCTCCGCCCGCGTCGCGATCGACGCCAAGCGTGAGTTGCGTCATGTCGTTGGAGCCGATCGAGAATCCGTCGAAGTGCTCGAGGAAGCGATCGGCGAGGATCGCGTTCGACGGGATCTCGCACATCATGATGACGCGCAGTCCGTTCTCGCCGCGCGCGAGGCCCTGTGCCTTCAGCAGCGCGATGACTTCCTCGGCCTCGCCGAGCGTGCGCACGAACGGAACCATCACCTCGACGTTGGTGAAGCCCATGTCGTCGCGCACGCGCTTCATCGCCGCGCACTCGAGCGCGAAGCAGTCGTGGAATTCCGGCGCGACGTAGCGCGATGCGCCGCGAAATCCGAGCATCGGATTCTCCTCGTGCGGCTCGTAGCGCTCTCCCGCCGGTCAGGTTCGAGTATTCGTTCGACTTGAAGTCGGAAAGCCGGACGATCACCTTCTTCGGCCAGAACGCCGCGGCGATCGTCGCCACGCCCTCGGTGATCTTGCCGATGTAGAACTCGGTGGGGCTCGCGTAGCCGCCGATGCGCTCCCGGACTTCGCGCTGCAGCTCGGGCGTCTGCTTGTCGATCTCGATCAGCGCCTTCGGATGGATCCCGACATTCTTGTTGATGATGAATTCCAGCCGCGCGAGGCCCACGCCCTCGTTCGGGAGCTGGCGAAACTCGAACGCGAGCTCGGGATTGCCGACGTTCATCATGATCTTCGTGGGCACCGCCGGCATGCGGTCGAGCGCGACGTCGACGACTTCGACCTCCAGTAGCCCGGCATACACATTGCCCGTATCGCCTTCGGCGCACGACACGGTCACCGCCGCGCCGTCCTCGAGAATGCGCGTGGCGTCGCCGCAGCCCACGACCGCGGGAATGCCGAGCTCGCGCGCGATGATCGCCGCATGGCATGTCCGCCCGCCGCGATTCGTGACGATCGCCGCGGCGCGCTTCATCACCGGCTCCCAATCGGGGTCGGTCATGTCGGCGACCAGCACGTCGCCTGCCTGCACGCGGTCCATCTGCGCGGCCGACTTCACGAGGCGCACCTTGCCCTGCCCGATCCGCTGGCCGATCGCCCGCCCGCTCGCGAGAACCTCGGACTTCGCCTTCAGGCGGTAGCGGCGCAGATTGCCGGCGCCTTCGCGCGACTTCACCGTCTCGGGCCGCGCCTGCAGGATGTAGAGCTTGCCGTCGGCGCCGTCGCAACCCCACTCGATGTCCATCGGCCGCTGGTAATGCTTTTCGATGGCAACCGCGTAGCGCGCGAGCTCGTGCGCCTGCTCGTCGGTGATCGAGAAGCGATTGCGGTGCTCGGAGGCGACCTCGACGCTCGCCGTCGACGCGCCGACGCGCGTGCCGTCGGCGTAGATCATCCGAACGGTCTTCGTGCCCAATGTCTTGCGCAGGATCGCCGGTCGACCGGACGCGAGATTGGGCTTGTACAGGTAGAACTCGTCGGGGTTGACTGCGCCTTGAACGACGGTCTCGCCGAGCCCATAGGACGACGTGATGAAGACAACCTGATCGAAGCCCGATTCGGTATCGAGCGTGAACATCACGCCCGAAGAGCCGAGATCGCTGCGCACCATCCGCTGCACGCCCGCTGAAAGCGCGACGTCGGCGTGCGCAAATCCCTGGTGTACCCGGTACGCAATCGCTCGGTCGTTGTAGAGGCTGGCGAATACCTCTCGGATGGCATGAAGGATGTTATCCAAGCCTTTGATGTTGAGGAATGTTTCCTGTTGCCCCGCAAACGACGCCTCGGGAAGGTCCTCAGCCGTCGCCGACGAGCGAACCGCCCACGTCGCATCCGGCGCCCCGTCGGCAAGCGCCCGGTACGCTTCGGCGATTTCGGCATCGAGCGCCGCGGGAAGCGCTGCACCGGCGACCCACCCGCGGATCTCCGCTCCGGCCTTCGCCAGCGCCGCGACATCGTCGACGTCGAGCGAAGCAAGGCGCGCCGCAATGCGCGCATCGAGGCCGTCGTTGGCGAGGAACTCGCGAAACGCAACCGCCGTCGTGGCGAATCCACCGGGAACGCGAATGCCCGCGTCGTGGAGCTCGCCGATCATCTCGCCAAGCGACGCGTTCTTGCCGCCCACCTGATCGACATCCGCCATCCGCACGCGGTCGAAGGGAATTACTCGTTGCGATGGATTCGTCATTGACTGTCGGACCTCGGCGGCGAAAAAGGGCCGGCGCATCGTATCGCGCGGCCTTCGATGAAAGGTGCGCATTCTATCGCGCGCGAAGCTCGATGGCTCCGCGTCGATCGACATCCACCCGCCGAGTCGACCGCGCCCGCGACCGGTGAGCAAGCCGGCGTCACAAAAGAAGAACCCGCCGGAGCGGGTTCGCGATCGGTCCGCAATCGGGACTCCAGCGAGTCCCGACACGACGTTCAGGTCTTGGGCGTGCCGCCGGGGAGCTCGAGGTCGATGGGATCAGCGGCCCCGACGCTTTCGAGCTCCGGTTCCCCTTCACCGGCACGCTTCCGGATTCCGGCTCTTCACCGCGCGACGCAACGTTCGGTACAGATCGGGGTGCGTCGATTTGAGATAGCTGATGATCTCGAAGTCGACGCGCTTGACCTGCGACAGATCGATCTGCTCGACATGCACGAGACGCAGAAGCTCGCGCACCGGCTTCGGCATTTCGCGTCCGCTCTCATAGCGTGATCCGCCGCTTTGCGTGACGCCGATCTGCGTCCAGAACTGCTCCTGGTTGAGTCCGAGGCGTCGCCGGATCTCTCGCGGGTTCAATACGCGGTCGAATATTTTCATGAGGTGGTGAGCGCGGGTCTTGGGCTGGGTGAAGCCTGCGCGCCTAACCTTAGGATTCCAATGGCATATTCTTGTCAGATTATGGTCGCCGATGCAAGGGCCATTCATCCGTTTGGCGCAACCGTCCTTCGAAATGTTGCAAACGCACGCATTGTGGGCGACGAGTTGTTCCTGCCGGGTTCGGCGTGAAGAACGGATACTTGCGGGCGAACGAGCCAAGCCGCGGAAAAGTGAGGTGTTGTCGCGACGCTCGCGAAGCGCGCGCCGTCGAAAAGTCGGGAAACAGGTCGCTCTGCTAGAATGAGCGGAGTAATTCCAGGTCTTCGCTCGTTTCCGCAAGCTCGACAGCCCTCTCTCTTTCCCCTCCTCGCCCGCGGTGCCGCGCTACGATCTGCACTGCCACTCGACGCATTCCGATGGTCTTCTTGCGCCGGCCGCGGTCGTGGCACGCGCGGCCGCGCGCGGCGTCGACGTCCTTGCACTGACCGATCACGATGAAGTGAGCGGACTGGCCGAAGCGCGATCCGCTGCGGCGGACGCGGGCGTCGAGCTCGTTTGCGGAGCCGAGCTTTCGGTGAGCTGGGACGACGCCACGCTGCACGTCGTCGCGCTGGGAATCGATCCGACCCATCCGGTGCTCGCCGCCGGGCTCGACGAAATTCGAGTCGGGCGGGCGGCGCGGGCGCGCCGGATAGGCGACGCCCTCGCGGCGGCCGGAATCGAAGGCGCGTACGAGGGCGCGATGAAGTACGTGACGAGCGAGCGGCTCGTCTCGCGGACGCACTTCGCGCGCTATCTCGTCGAGGCAGGCTATGCGCGCGAGATGAAGGACGTCTTCAAGCGATACCTGACGCGCGGCAATCCCGGCTACGTCCCGCACCCGTGGGCGGCGCTCTCCGACGCCGTCGACTGGATTCACGCGGCGGGGGGCCAGGCGGTCATCGCGCACCCGGGCCGCTACAAGATCGACGGCGCGGGCATGCGCCGTCTCCTCGGCGCGTTTCGCGATCTCGGCGGCGATGCGATCGAAGTCGTCTCGTCGTCGCACACGGCGTCGCAGTACGTCGAGTTCGCGACCTACGCGCGGGCATTCGGGCTGCGCGCCTCCTGCGGCTCGGATTGGCACGGTCCCGGTGAGAGCTGGATGGATCTTGGCGACGTGCCCGAAATGCCGCAGGGCGTCGTCCCGGTCTGGAACGACTGGTAGCCAGTGGCACGATGCGCTGAAGCGTTCTTCCGCCCTGACCAAGACGTCGTCTCATGCCGAACCGCCGCACCGTCTTCTTCATCTCCGACCGGACGGGGATCACCGCGGAGGTGCTCGGCAACAGCCTGCTGTCGCAGTTCGAGGGAATCGAATTCCAGCGGCTGACGATCCCGTTCGTCGACTCGGTGGAGAAGATCGACGGCGTGATCCAGCAAATGAACGACACCGCCGAGCGCGAAGGCCGCCGGCCCATCGTTTTCAGCTCGATCGTCGACGAGGCGATGAGCGAGAGGCTGCGGCGCAACAGCAACGCGCTGACGCTCGATCTCTTCCAGGTCTTCATTTCGCCGCTCGAGACCGAGCTCGAGGCGAAGAGCTCGCATGCGGCCGGCCGCTCGCACGGCATCGCCAACAGCCACGAGTACTTCGCGCGAATGGACGCGATCAACTTCTCGCAGGCGCACGACGACGGCGCCGCGACGCGCGATCTCGACCGCGCTCAGGTGATCCTCGTCGGCGTGTCGCGCTGCGGCAAGACGCCGACTTCGCTCTATCTCGCGCTGCAGTTCGGCATCCGGGCGGCGAACTATCCATTCACGCCCGACGACTTCGCCGAGCGGGCGCTGCCGGCGTCGGTGCTGCCGCACAAGGATCGCTTGTTCGGGCTCACGATCAATCCGGACCGGCTGCACATGATCCGCGAGGAGCGCCGCCCGCGCAGCAAGTACGCGGCGCTCGAGAATTGCCGGTACGAGGTTCGCGAGTGCGAGCACCTGTTCGAGCGCGAGGGCATCCCGATGCTCGACACGACGGCGAAATCGATCGAGGAGATCGCGACGACGATCACATATCGAGCGAAGCTGCGGCGGCACATCTACTAGGAACCTGGGGACAGCGCGCGACGCGGGCCGCGTGGGGCGCAAGCCAAAGGGCGCCCGGTTCTCGTGAAGCCCAGAGGCTTGTGCCACACGCGGCCCCCACGATCACACGTCCAATCCGTAGAACCGCCGCGCGTTGTCGCCCAGGATCGCGCTGCGATCGGCGTCCGGCAGATGCGCGAGGAGCTCGTCGGTCGCGCGTGCCCACCGGTCGTAGCCGCCCGCGAGATCGACGACCGGCCAGTCGCTGCCCCACAGCAATCGTTTCGAGCCGAAGCACGCGAGCAGGTGATCGACGTAGCGTGCGAGCGTCTGCGTCGTCCACGTCGAGCCGGCCTCCGTTGCGAGCCCCGAGAGCTTGCATGTGACCTGAGGGTGCTCGGCAAGCTCGGCGATGTCGCTTGCCCAGGGTTCCCAGTCGCGATCGACGATCGCAGGCTTGCCGCCGTGATCGATGACGACCGGAAGGCCGGGACGTCGCTCGACCATCCGCAGCAGCGCGGGAAGCTGCTGCGGCTTCACCAGCGCGTCGAAGCGCAGCCCGAGCGCTTCGACGACCGCGAGCTGCCGGTCGACATCGGGACGCAAAATCCAGTCCGGGTCTGGCGATGTCCTGCAGCATCGGGCGGATCGATTTGAGCAATGGGTCGCGCGCAAGCCGCTCGAGCGTTGCGGCGGCGTCCGGGGCCGTGAGATCGACCCAGCCGACCACTCCGCGAACGAGACCGCCGCTCGCGTGCGCGACCTTGCAGCAGGAACTCCGTTTCGGCGACGCTCGGCGCCGCCTGCACCAGCACCGTCGCCGCCACGTTGGCGCGGGCGAGCAACGGGCGCAGGTCGTCGAGCGTGAAGTCGCGGTAGATCGGCGCAAGCGCCGGTGTCAGCCATCCGTAGTCGCCGCGGTCGAGCCGCCACACGTGATGGTGCGCGTCGACGCGCATCGCCGCGCTCGCATGCGGCCTCCGCGTCATCGCCCGCTGCGCGCGTGCGCACGGAAGCGGCGCCGCCGCGGCGACGAGATGCTGCGCGCGCAAGTCCGCCAGAACGCTTCCGGGATCGGGTTGGGACGCGAGCGCGATGTTCTCGTCGAGCTCGTCGACCGAACGAGCGCCGGCGAGCACGCAGGCGATCGCCGGATGCGCGCGCGGAAATTGCAGCGCGGCCGCCTTGAGCGGCACGCGGTGCGCAGCGCAAACAGCTTCGATGGCTCTCGCACGCTCGAGCACCTCGTCGCTCGCCGGCGCGTAGTCGAAATACACGGTCCGGCCATCCGGCGGCCGCGTGCCGGTCGCGAGAATCCCCGAATTGAACGGCCCGCCGAGCACGACGCGCGTGCCGCGCGACGTGCACAGCGGCAGCAGTTCCGGAAGCGCCGTCTGATCGAGCAACGTGTAGCGACCCGCCAACAGCAGGAGGTCGAGATCGGCGTGCGCGAGCGCGTCGACGCACACCTGCCAGTCGTTGACGCCGAGGCCGAAGCCGGCGATGACGCCCTCGGCCTTGAGCTGCGCGAGCGCCGGCACGGCGCCTTCCATCGCCTCGCGAAAGCGCGCGGGCTGCGCATCGCCGTGGGCGTCGCGCGCGACGTCGTGAATGAACACGTAGTCGATCCGCGCGAGCCCGAGGCGCTGCAGGCTGTCGTCGATGCTGCGCAGCGTCCCTTCGCGCGAGTAGTCCCAGCGCTGGACGAACGGCAGCACGCCGACATAGCCGTTCTGATCGCGCGGCGCGCGCGCATCCGGCGAGAGCAGCCGGCCGACCTTCGTCGAGAGCAGGTAATCGTCGCGCGGCAGACCGCGCAACGCGGCGCCGATCCGATGCTCGGACAATCCGTTTCCGTAGTGCGGCGCCGTGTCGAAATAGCGGATGCCGCGATCGAATGCGTGACGGACGAGCTTCGCCGCGTCCTCGTCCGCGATCGCTGCGAACAGATTGCCGAGCGGCGCGCCGCCGAAGCCCAGGGGCTGATGCATGCGGACATGTTAATGTACCGGCATCGATTCGACAGCCGGCGGCGATTGCCGCGGCGCGTTTGAGATCGACCGGGACATCCCATGGATACAAGGCACGCCGTGCACGGCCTCTGGTGCGCGATGCTGACGCCGCTCGATCGCAACGGCGGCGTCGACCACCGGCTCCTCGCCGATCACGCGCGGCGGCTTCTCGCCCAGGGGATCGACGGCCTCGCGCCGTTCGGCACCACCGGCGAAGGACAGTCGTTCGGCGTCGGCGAGCGCGCGGCCGGTCTTTCGGCGCTCCTCGCCGCCGGGATTCCGGCGCAGCGACTCGTCGCGGCGACCGGTTGCGCGGCGCTCAGCGAGACGATCACGTTGACGCGCCACGGCGTGCAGTCGCGGGTGCGCCGCGCTGCCTCGTGCTTCCGCCGTTCTTTTTCAAGGACGTCTCCGACGACGGCCTGTTCGCCTGGTACGCGCGCCTGATCGAGGCGGTCGGCGACGCCCGATTGCGCATCCTGCTGTACCACATTCCCCAGGTGACCGGCGTGCCGCTGTCGGTCGACCTGGTCGCGCGCCTCGCCGCGGCGTTTCCCGGCATCATCGCCGGCGTCAAGGACAGCGCGGGCGTTGGACAACACGTCGGCGCTGCTCGAGCGCGTTCCGCAGCTCGCGATCCTCGTCGGTCACGAGCCGCATCTGCCGCGCGCGCTTCGCGCGGGCGGAGCGGGGACGATCTGCGGCGTCGCGAATACCTATCCCGCGATCGTGCGCGCGCTGTTCTCGCCGACCGTGAGGCGCGGCCGACGAAGAGCGGATCGCGACGTTCATCGACATCGCGTTCCGCCAGCCCTTTCTTCCGGCGTTCAAGGCGATCGTCGCGGCGCAGACGCGCGACCCCGGATGGCACGCGCTGTGCCCGCCGTGGCTGCCGCTCGACGAAGGCGAGCGGCGACGCTCTTCGCGGCGCTCGCCGATGCCGGGATGCCGGCCGACGCCGGATGCCGGCCGTCAGCAGTGCGTCCGACCGGCGATGCGCCGACGCGATCAGTGCGGTATGATTCGCCGCGGACGTCGGCCGAGGCGATGCGACGCTCGCGCGGGAGAACCCGCACGGCATCGACGGGCGTGAATGAGCAACGGAGGAAACCATGGCTGATCAGGATCGTAACGGCGGTCCCGAAAATCAACGCCGTCGCCTGCTGCAGGCGGGCCTCGGCGCGGCGGCGCTCGGGGCGATCCCGGGGGCGGGGCAGCTCGCCGCGTCACGCGCAAGGCGACGTTCGACTGGAAGAAATTCAAGGGCGAGAAGATCGAAGTGTTCCTGGTGAAGAGCCCGCGCGGCGATCTGCTCACCAAGTACCACAAGGAATTCGAGGACATGACGGGAATCACCGTCGGCTCCGAGATGATTCCCGAGCAGCAGCAGCGGCAGAAGGCCGTGATCGAGTTCAATTCCGGCAACACGAGCTTCGACGTGATCGCGCATCTCGTATCACGTGCAGAAGCGGATGTTCGGCAAGAACAAGTGGATGGAGGACGTCCGGCCGCTGCTCGCCGACAAGTCGCTCACCGATCCCGAACCTCGATTTCGCCGACTTCTCGAAGGGCGGCATGGCGTGGGCGACGCAGGCGGACGGCCGCATCGACAGCCTGCCGTTCAACATCGATCCGTGGGTGATCTACTACAACAAGGAGCTCTTCGACGCGAAGAAGCGTCGCGTATCCGAAGAGCTTTCCCGAGATCGTCGACGCCGCGGCGAAGCTCAACGATCCGGCCAAGGGCGTCTGCGGCTTCGTCGGCGCGCGGCCTCAAGAATGCGAACGTGCCGGTGTGGACGAGCTTCCTGCTGGGCTACGGCGGCACCTTCGTCGACGCCAACGGCAAGCTCGCGACCGAGACGCCGCCGCCGATCGACGCGGCGAAGATGTACCAGACGCTGCTCGCGAAGTACGGCCCGCAGGGCGTCGCCGGGTTCAACTGGAACGAGGCGCAGAGCCTGTTCCTGCAGGGCAAGGCGGCGATGTGGCTCGACGGCATCGGCTTCGCGCAGCCGCTCGAGGATCCGACCAAGTCGCGCGTCGTCGGCAAGGTCGGCTACGGCGTGATGCCGCCGGGTCCGAAGGCGCAGGTCTCGGCGATGTTCGGCGACGGCGAGGGCATCTCGTCGTTCAGCAAGAAGAAGGGGCCGTCGTGGCTCTACCTGCAGTGGGCGTCGAACAAGACGAACCAGGCGCGGATGCTGCAGGCGGCGTCCGGCGCGCCGGTGCGCAATTCGGCGTACGCCGACGCGCGAAGACGTCGCGCCGACATCAAGGCGCCCAAGGCAATGGGTCGAATGCATGCTGACCTCGGCGCGCATCGCGCAGCCCGGTCTGCCGATCATCGTGCCGGTCACCGAGTTCCGCGACGTCTTCGGCATCGCGCTCACCAACATGATCAACGGCGCCGATCCGGCCGCCGAGCTCAAGAAGGCGACCGCCGAGTTCCAGCCGGTCCTCGACAAGAGCGAAAAGGGCTGACCTCGACGCCGCCGGCGCGAGGGTCGCCGCCGCTTCCGGCGAGCGGCCCTCGCGCCGGCACCGCAGCCGCCGGCACGCATGCCTGCGATCGCCCTCCGCCCGCGACGCACGCAGTTCCTCGCGCGCCGGCGCCGCAGCTATTACCTGTTCATCGCGCCGGCGCTGGTCGTCGTCGGCGCCGTCATCGTCTTTCCGTGGCTCTTCACGCTGTGGATGAGCGCGTTCGACTGGAAGATCGGCTCGGACGGCGCACTTCGTCGGCTTCGGCAACTACGCGACGCTCGCCACCAACCAGCGCTTCCTCGAGGCGATCCTCCACACGTTCTATTTCACGGTGCTCGCCGTGGTGCTGCCGCTCGTGCTGGGCACGGCCGCGGCGATGATCTTCCACCGCGAGTTCCCGTTGCGCGGCGTGCTGCGCGGCGTCTTCATCATGCCGATGATGGCGACGCCGGTCGCCGTCGCGCTCGTCTGGACGATGATGTTCCATCCGCAGCAGGGCGTGCTCAACTACCTGCTGTCGCTCGTCGGCCTGCCGCCCTCGCTTTGGGTGTATTCGCCGACGCTCGTGATCCCGAGCCTCGTGCTGGTCGAGATCTGGCATTGGACGCCGCTCGTCATGCTGATCGTGCTGGGCGGCCTCGCCGCGCTGCCGACCGAGCCCTACGAGTCGGCGCGGCTCGACGGCGCCACCGAGTGGCAGCTCTTCCGCTCACATCACGCTGCCGCTCGTCGCGCCGTTCATCGTCGTCGCCGCGGTGATCCGCACGATCGACGCGCTGAAGACCTTCGACACGATCTACGTGATCACCGGCGGCGGGCCCGGCACCGCGTCGGAGACGATCAACATCTATCTCTATCTGCAGGCGTTCGCGTTCTACAACATCGGCACCGCCTCGGCGGTGGTCGTCGTGTTCTTCGTGATCGTGCTGGCGCTCGCGCTGCTGCTGCTGCACGTGCGGGAGAAGACGAAGTGGACGTAGCCAACGTCGAGGCCTCGCTTGCGAAAGAGACCGCGCGCGCGCGTCGCCGCTCAAGCGCTGGCTGCGCAAGATCGGCTTCTGGCTGTCGGTCCTCGTGATCGTCTCGCCGGCGATTCTCGTTTTCCTGTGGATGCTTTCGCTGTCGCTCAAGACCGAGATCGACAACATCGCCTATCCGCCGATCTTCATCCCCAATCCGCCGACGCTCGCCAATTTCGTGTAGGTGTTCGAGCAGAACTCGATCGGCCGCTACTTCCTGGAACAGCATCGTCGTTTCGGGCGGCGCGACGCTCGTCGCGCTCGCGATCGGCGTCCCCGCGGGGTTCGGCATCGCCCGCGTCGGCGCGCAGGCGGCTCACCGTGCTGATCCTGCTCGCCCGGATGACGCCGGCGCTCTCCTACCTGATACCGCTGTTCGCCGTCTTCCAGTTCCTGCGCCTCAACAACACGCTGACGGCGCTCGTGATCACGCACCTCGTCATCACGGTGCCGATCGTCGTCTACATCATGGCGGGCTACTTCGAGACGCTGCCCAAGGAGCTCGAGGAAGCGGCGCTCATCGACGGCGGCAGCGTCTGGTCGACGTTCCGCTACGTGGCGTTGCCGCTCGCGCGACCGGGCAGTCATCGTCGGCACGATCCTGTCGTTCATCTTCTCCTGGAACAATTTCGTCTTCGGCGCCGTGCTCGGCCGGCCGCGAGACGCGTACGCTTCCGGCCGCCGTCTACAACATGCTGACGTTCGAGCAGGTCTCGTTCGGGCCCGCTGGCCGCCGCCGCCATCATCGTCACGCTGCCGGTTCTGCTCTTCACGATCGTCATCCAGAAGGAAATCGTCGTCGGCCTGACGGCACGGCGGCGTCAAGGGCAGCTAGAGCGCGAATCCCGGCGAGTCGACGATCGTGCTCATTGGCATCCATCCGCTGCTTTCGCCCGACTTGCTCCACGCGCTCGCGGCGATGGGGCACGGCGACGAGATCGCGATCGTCGACGCCAATTTTCCCGCGGCGAGCCTCGGCCCGCGGCTCGTCGAGATCCGCGGCGCCTCCTCGCCCGATCTCCTCGACGCGGTGCTCACTCTCTTTCCGATCGACACGAGCGTCGAGCCGGCGGTGTTCACGATGGAAGTCGTCGACGATCCGGCCGCCGTGCCGGAGCCGGTGATGGACTTTGCCGCGGTGTTCACCCGGCATCGCCTTGCCGACTGCGAGATCGGAACCCTCGAGCGCCACGCGTTCTACGAGCGCGCGAAGCGCGCGTTCGCGCTCGTGCGCACCGGCGAGATGCGCCCCTACGGCAACATCCTGCTCGTCAAGGGCGTGGTCAATCGCTTCGATGCGGGCGGCTCCCCGCAGCCGCCGCTCGGATGATCGTCGTCTTCGGCTCGATCAACGTCGACCTCACCGCCCGCGTCGAGCGCTTTCCGCAACCGGGCGAGACGATCGCCGGCAGCTCGTTTGCCACCGTTCCGGGCGGCAAAGGCGCAAATCAGGCGCTCGCCGCGCGCCGTGCCGGTGCCGTCGTGGCAATGGTCGGCGCGGTCGGCACCGACCCGTTGGCGGGGAAGGCGCTTTCGGGAATGATCGGTGCAGGCGTCGATATCGGCAGCGTGCGGCGCGTCGAGTCGCCGACCGGGATCGCGATGATCCACGTCGATGCGCGCGGCCAGAATTCGATCGTCGTCGTGGGCGGGGCCAACGACGCGCTCGTCGCGACCGACGTGGCGGACGCGGCGCTCGTGCCCACGACCACGCTCGTCCTGCAGCTCGAGGTGCCGCTTTCGGCTGTCTACGACATCGCGACGCGCGCCCGATCGCGCGGCGCGCACGTCGTGCTGAACGCGGCGCCGGCGAAAGCGCTGCCGGCAGCGCTTCTCGAAGCGATCGACGTGTTGATCGTGAACGAGCACGAGGCCGAGGCGCTCGCGGGCGCATGCGGCGTGCCCCCGTTGCCGGAATCCTTCGCCGTCGCGATGCAGCAGCGCTTCCGGTGCGCGACGATCGTGACGCTGGGTCCGCGCGGCGCGGTTGCAGCGCTGCCGCGAACGCTGCTGCACGCCCCGGCACCGGAGGTCGACGTCGTCGACACCACGGGCGCAGGCGACGCCTTCGTCGGCGCGCTCGCCGCGGCGCTCGACCGCGGCGCCCTCTGGCCGCGCGCGCTCGCCGAAGGACTCGCCGCCGGATCGCTTGCGTGCACTCGAGCCGGAGCCCAGGCGGCGTTGCCGCGCGCTGCCGAGATCGCTTCCGCCGCCGACGCGCTGGAACGCCGCGTCGTATCGACGCCGGTCGGCTGACGAGTCAGCGACGGTCTCCGGCCGAGCCGCTCGACCTTTGCCGGACGCACTCGAACAGCAGCACCGCCGTCGCCGCTGCGGCGTTCAGCGATTCGACGCCGCGCTGCATCGGGATCGTCACGCGCCTCGTCGCCTCGGCAAGGAGCGAAGGCGACAAGCCCGCGCCTTCGTTGCCGACCGCGACGGCGATGCGCCCGCGAAGCGGCGTTTCGTAGAGAAAGGCCCGCGCGGGCGGCGACGGCGGCGATCACTTCGCCGCCCGACGCGCGGTGCTCGCTCGCCCATCGCGGAAGATCGACGTCTTCGTGGATGTCGACGCAGAAGTGCGCGCCCTGCCCCGCGCGCAGCACCTTCGGCGACCATGCGAACGCACTGTGCTTCGACAGCAGGACGTGCGCGGCGCCGGCCGCCGCCGCGGTGCGCAGCATCGACCCGACGTTGCCGGGGTCCTGCACGTCGTCGACGAGCAGACAGAAATCGATCCGAGCCGGCGGCGGCGGCGCAGGGGTGTCGATCACGGCGAGCACGCCGACGCCCGCCGGCAACGTCGCGATCTCGTCGAACAGCGCGCCCGGAACGACGATTGCCCGATCCGGGTGCCGATCCGCCAGCGCGCGCACGGCGGGACGCGCCAGC
Source organism: uncultured beta proteobacterium (assembly GCA_963742965.1). GTDB lineage: Bacteria > Pseudomonadota > Gammaproteobacteria > Burkholderiales > Casimicrobiaceae > CAIWHR01. Next base: position 56,599 of record CAVUOC010000012.1, read on the forward strand.
GCTTCATCGGTGACGATCAGCGAGCGCGGGGCGCCGACACGCTGCGAGTAGACCGCGACGATGTGCTCGCCTTCGAGCACGCACTGGCCCATCTTCCGCCGATCGCGCGATGACGTCGCAAGGCGCGCCGCTTCGCGCAGCCGCGGATTGTTCCGCGACGTGACCCGCTGCACGGCGCCGATCCGCTATCGACGCGCCAACCGGCCGCTCGCACGCGCGGTCGCGCGCATCGCGCTCAGCGCCTTTCGCGAGGCGGCGACGCGGGGCGGATCGGCAGGCTCGCAGGCGTGCCGGAGCCGGCCGCCGTGGCGGCGACTTCCGGCTGCCGTGACGGCTGTTGAAGCTGGAAGAAGACTTCGTCCTGCTTGACCATCCCGAGCTCGGCGCGCGCGCGCTCCTCGATCGCCTCGAAGCCGTTCTTGAGATCGCGAACGTCGGCGTCGAGCGCGTCGTTGCGTGCCTTGAGGCGGGCGTTGCTCTCCTGCTGGACGGAGAGCTGCCGGTCGAGGTTGCGAACCTGCAGCCAGCCGCCCTTGCCGAGCCACATCGGATATTGCAGCGCGGCGATCAGCGCGACGAATGCAAGGGCGAGCCAGCGCACGCGTCTATCTCAGCTGGAAGAAAGCCTCGCGGCCCGGATAGCTCGCCGCTTCGCCGAGGTCCTCCTCGATGCGCAGCAGCTGGTTGTACTTGGCGATCCGGTCGGAGCGCGACAACGAGCCGGTCTTGATCTGGCCGGCGTTGGTACCCACCGCGATGTCCGCGATGAGGCTGTCCTCGGTCTCCCCGGACCGATGCGAGACGACGGCCGTGTATGCGGCGCGATGCGCCATCGTGATCGCGGCAAAGGTCTCCGACAGCGTGCCGATCTGGTTGATCTTGATCAGGATCGAGTTCGCGACGCCCTTTCGTGATTCCCTGCTTCAGGATCTTCGTGTTGGTGACGAACAGATCGTCGCCGACGAGCTGGACCTTCTTGCCGAGCCGGTCGGTGAGAAGCTTCCAGCCTTCCCAATCGTGCTCGGACATCCCGTCCTCGATGCTGATGATCGGGTACTTGTCGCACCAGGAGGCGAGCGTATCGACCATCTGCGAGCGCGTGAGCCGCAACCCTTCGGACGCGAGGTTGTAGACGCCGTCCTCGTAGTACTCGCTCGCCGCGCAATCGAGCGCCAGCGCGACGTCCGTTCCCGCGGTGTAGCCTGCCTTGTCGATCGCCTCCATCAGGAGCTCGAGCGCGGACTCGTTGCTCGGAAGGTTCGGCGCGAACCCGCCTTCATCGCCGACGGTGGTCGGCATCCCGCGGGCGTCGATGATCTTCTTCAGCGTGTGGAACACCTCGACGCCGTAGCGCAACGCCTCGCGGAACGACGGCGCCCCCACCGGCACCAGCATGAACTCCTGCAGGTCGACCTTGTTGTTGGCGTGCGCGCCGCCGTTGATCACGTTCATCAGCGGGACGGGGAGCTGCATCTCGCCGGCGCCGCCGAGATAGCGGTACAGCGGAAGCGACGACTCGTCGGCGGCGGCCTTGGCCACCGCGCACGAGACTGCGAGCAGCGCGTTGGCGCCGAGGCGCGACTTGTTGTCGGTGCCGTCGAGCTCGATCATCGTCTTGTCGATGAACGCCTGCTCGCTCGCGTCGAGCCCGAGGATCGCCTCGCAGATCTCGGTATTGACGTTCTCGACCGCGCGCAGCACGCCCTTGCCGAAATAACGGGCCTCGTCGCCGTCGCGCAGCTCGATCGCTTCCTTCGATCCGGTCGAGGCGCCCGACGGGACGGCCGCGCGCCCCGAGACGCCCGACTCGAGCACCGCGTCGGCCTCGATCGTGGGATTGCCGCGCGAATCGAGAATTTCGCGGGCGATGATGTCGACAATGGCGCTCATTCGTTTTCCCCGGAGGCTCCCCGCCTCACATCGATGGTTGGCGGCGCAGGTTCATTGTAGTGGCTCGATCGATCGGCGCGCCGGTCAGCGTGCCGCAATCATCTCATCTTCCGGGAAGCCCGCGCGCTTCACCGTCGCGTCGAGCTCGATCAGGGTCTCGAGCAGCGCGCGCATCCGCGCGAGCGGCCACGCGTTGGGCCCGTCGGAGAGCGCCTTGTCCGGATCCGGGTGCGTTTCCATGAACACGCCCGAGACGCCGGCAGCGACCGCCGCGCGCGCGAGCACGGGCACGAACTCGCGCTCGCCGCCGCTTGCCGTTCCGGCGCCCCCGGGAAGCTGGACCGAGTGCGTCGCATCGAACACGACGGGGCAGCCTGTCTCGCGCAGGATCGCGACGCTGCGCATGTCGGAGACGAGGTTGTGATAGCCGAACGAGGCGCCGCGCTCGCACACCATGATGTTGTCGGCGCCGCTCGCCGAGCGTGCCTTTGCCACGACGTGCTTCATGTCGGCAGGCGCGAGGAACTGGCCCTTCTTGATGTTGACGGGCTTTCCGGCGCGGGCGACCGCGTGGATGAAGTCGGTCTGGCGGCAGAGGAACGCCGGCGTCTGCAGCACGTCGACCACCGCAGACACGTCGGCGATGTCGGACTCGGTGTGCACGTCGGTCAGCACCGGGACGCCGACCTGGCGCTTGACCTCGGCGAGCACGCGCAGGCCCTCGTCGCGGCCCGGGCCGCGATACGACGTGCCGGAGCTGCGGTTCGCCTTGTCGTACGACGACTTGAAGATGAACGGCACGGCGAGCGCCGCGCAGGTTTCCTTGAGCGCGCCCGCCACATCGACCTGCAGCTGCTGCGATTCGACGACGCAGGGACCGGCGATCAGGAAGAGCGGATGTTCGAGCCCGGCCTCGAACCCGCAGAGCCTCATCGCGCACGCCCTGCCGGTCGGGTTTTCTTCGCGCGTCGCTCGTCGCGCATCTCAAATCGACGCCACGAGCTCGGCGACCGCGTCGTTGGCGCCTTGCGCCGGCGCGCGCCGCTGCCGGGCGAGCGCCGCGCGGATGAATCCGATGAACAGCGGATGGCCGCGCCGCGGGTTCGACGTGAACTCGGGGTGGAACTGACAGCCGAAGAACCACGGGTGGTCCGGGAGCTCGACCATCTCGCACAGATCGCCGGCGATCTCGCTCCGGGCCCGCGCTCCCACGGCGAGGCCCGCGGCTTCGAGCCGCGGAAGGTAATGGTTGTTCACCTCGTAGCGATGCCGGTGGCGCTCCGACACCGTCGTCGTGCCGTAGATGCGGTGCGCAAGCGATCCGGGGACGACTTCGCACGGCTGCGCGCCGAGGCGCATCGTGCCGCCCATGTCGGAGTTCGCAGCGCGACGCTCGACCGATCCGTCGCGATTCTGCCACTCCGTGATGAGCGCGACGACCGGATGCGGCGTGTCGGGGTCGAACTCGGTGCTGTTCGCGCCGTCGAGCCCCGCCATGTGCCGCGCGAATTCGATGACCGCGAGCTGCATGCCGAGGCAGATCCCGAGATACGGGATGCCGTTCTCGCGCGCGTAGCGGATCGCGCGGATCTTGCCTTCGACGCCGCGCTTGCCGAAGCCGCCGGGAACGAGGATCGCGTCCATCGCGGCGAGACTGCCGGTGCCGTCGCGCTCGACCGCCTCGGAGTCGACGTAGTGGATGTTCACCCGGCTCCGCGTGTGGATGCCGGCGTGCGTGAGCGCCTCCGAGAGCGACTTGTACGACTCGGTGAGGTCGACGTACTTGCCGACCATCGCGATGTTCACTTCGTGCTCCGGGTGGAGCAGCGCGTCGACGAGCCGGTTCCACACGGCCAGGTCGGCAGGCGCGGGATCCATCTGCAGCTTCCTGCACACGATGGCGTCGAGCCCTTCGGCGTGCAGCGCGCCGGGAATCTTGTAGATCGAATCGGTGTCGAGCGCCGGGATGACGGCCTCGGGCGTCAGGTTGGTGAAGAGCGCGATCTTGCGCCGGTCGCCGTCGGAGAGCGCCCGGTCGGCGCGGCAGAGCACGATGTCGGGCTGAATACCGATCTCGCGCAGCTCCTTCACCGAGTGCTGCGTCGGCTTGGTCTTCATCTCGCCCGCCGCCGCGATGAACGGGACGAGCGTCAGGTGGATGTAGCAGACGTTGTCGCGGCCGAGCGTGATCCCCATCTGCCGGATCGCCTCGAGGAACGGCAGCGACTCGATGTCGCCGACCGTCCCGCCGACCTCGACGACGGCGAGCTCGGCATCGCCGGCGCCGGCGCCGATCCAGCTCTTGATCTCGTCGGTGATGTGCGGGATCACCTGCACGGTTCCGCCGAGGTAGTCGCCGCGGCGCTCCTTGCGGATCACGCTTTCGTAGATCTGCCCCGTCGTGAAGTTGTTCCGACGGCTCATCTTCACGTCGGTGAAGCGCTCGTAGTGACCGAGGTCGAGGTCGGTCTCGGCGCCGTCCTCGGTGACGAAGACCTCGCCGTGCTGGAACGGACTCATCGTTCCAGGATCGACGTTGATGTAGGGGTCGAGCTTGAGGTGGGTGACGCGGACGCCGCGGGAGGCGAGGATTGCGGCCAGTGAGGCGGCGGCGATGCCCTTTCCCAACGAGGAAACGACGCCGCCGGTCACGAACACGAACTTGGGCATGGGCGACAAGTTCCGGAAATCCGCATTCTACAGGACGTCGCGGGCGCAAACAATCTGGAGCGCCGCGCCGGTTGCGCGAGCAGGCGATCAGCCGGCTTGCTGCAGCGCTGCCGAAAGCCGGGCGAGCGTCCTCTCGCGACCGAGCAGCGCCAGCACCGCGTCGATCGCCGGCGTCTCGCGCGTGCCGCAGACGAGCACCCGCATCGCCATCATCACCTGGCCGGGCTTGAGCCCGTGCTTTGCGGCCTCGGCCTTCATCGCTGCGCCGAGCGCCTCGCGCGTCCATCCGATGTCGCTCGAGCGCGCGACGAGATCCGACAGCGCAGCGCGAGCTTCCGGCCCGACGAGCTCGGCGACCAGCGCCGCGGGCGGGTGGATCGTCGCGTAGAAGTAGTGCGCGCTGTCGGCCATGTCGACGAGCGTCGAGACGCGGTCGCGGATCAGCATCGCCACGGCGCCCGGCGCCGGGCCCGCGGCGGGATCGAGCCCCGCGCGCACGAGATACGGACGGAAGCGATGGCCGAGCTCGTCCTCGGACAGTCGCTTCAAATGCTCGTGATCGACCCACTTCAGCTTGTCCGCGTTGAATCGCGACGGCGCCGGGCTTATCGCGGCGAGATCGAACCACGTGACGAACTCGCTGCGCGTGAAAACCTCGGCGTCTCCGTGCGCCCATCCCAGTCGCGCGAGGAAGTTGACCATCGCCTCGGGCAGATAGCCCATCTCCTCGTATTGCATCACGCTCACCGCGCCGTGGCGCTTCGAGAGCTTCTGCCCGTCCTCGCCGAGGACCGTCGGGACGTGCGCGTAGACGGGCAGCTCCGCGCCGAGCGCGCGCAGGATGTTGATCTGCCGCGGCGTGTTGTTGACGTGGTCGTCGCCGCGGACCACGTGCGTGATCCGCATGTCGATGTCGTCGACGACGACGCAGAAGTTGTAGGTCGGCGTGCCGTCCGCCCGGGCGATGACGAGGTCGTCCAGCTCCGCGTTGGCGATCTCGATCCGTCCTTTGACGCGGTCGTCCCAGACGACGGCGCCATCCAGCGGGTTCTTGAAGCGGATCACCGGAGCGACGCCCGCGGGCGGCGTCTTGCCGATCGCGTTCTCGGGGCGCCAGCGGCCGTCGTAGCGCGGCTTTTCCCCGCGCGCCATCTGCGCGGCGCGCAGCGCCTCGAGCTCCGCGGGCGGCATGTAGCAGCGGTAGGCGAGTCCGCGCTCGACCATGTCGGCGAGCACCGCGCGGTAGCGATCCATCCGCTGCATCTGGAAGAACGGGCCTTCGTCGTAATCGAGGCCGAGCCACGCCATCGCGTCGAGGATCGCCTGCACGGCCTCGGGCGTCGAGCGCTGCACGTCGGTGTCCTCGATGCGCAGAACGAACACGCCGCCGTGGCGGCGCGCATAGGCCCACGCAAACAACGCGGTGCGCGCGCCGCCCAGATGCAGGAATCCGGTCGGGCTCGGGGCGAATCGGGTGCGTACGGTAGTCAGATCGGCCCCGCGCAGATCATTGACGGTCCGACTACGGCTTGCCAGCGCAAGTCGAGCGTGGTCGGCGTCGCCGGATTCGTGGGCTCGCCGGCGAGCTTCATCGCGCCCGGCGTGTGGCCGTGCGCCCAGAATCGAGCGTGACGTCGCGCTTCGGCCTCGTTCGCGTTGACCGGAAACGTCTCGTAATTGCGCCCGCCGGGATGCGCGACGTGATACGTGCAGCCGCCGAGCGCGCGCTCGGCCCAGGTGTCGACGAGGTCGAACACAAGCGGCGCATGCGTCTTGATCGTCGGGTGCAGCGCCGAGGGCGGGCTCCACGCGCGATAGCGGACCCCCGCCACGTATTCGCCGGGAACGCCTGTCGGCGCGAGCGGCAGCGCGCGGCCGTTGCACGCGACACGATGCCGGTCGCCCGTCATTCCCGAGACCTTGACCTGCAGCCGCTCGACCGACGAATCGACATAGCGCGACGTTCCGGTGCCGCTCACCTCTTCGCCGAGCACGTGCCACGGCTCGATCGCCTGCCGCAGCTCGATCGTCATGCCGCCGTAGTCGACGGTGCCGAAGCGCGGGAAGCGGAATTCGACGAACGGGGCAAACCATTCGGGCTCGAACGGATAGCCGAACGCGCGAAGCTCGGCGACGACGTCATGGAGATCCGCGGCGACGAAGTGCGGAAGCAGCCAGCGATCGTGCAACGCGGTGCCCCAGCGGACGAGCCGCTTCTTGTAGGGCTTCTGCCAGAAGCGGGAGACGAGCGCGCGCAGCAGCAGCATCTGCACGGCGCTCATCCGCGCATGCGGCGGCATCTCGAACGCGCGGAACTCGAGCAGGCCGAGGCGTCCGGTCGGGCCGTCGGGCGAATAGAGCTTGTCGATCGAGAACTCGGCGCGATGCGTGTTGCCGGTGAGGTCGGTCAGCAGGTGACGCAGCAGACGGTCGACGAGCCAGGGCTTCGCGGACTCCTTTCCCGCGGCGTGCACGCGATCCATCTGCTGGAACGCGATCTCGAGCTCGTAGAGCCGGTCGTCTCGCGCCTCGTCGACGCGCGGCGCCTGGCTCGTCGGTCCGATGAACAGTCCCGAGAACAAGTACGAGAGCGCCGGGTGGTTCTGCCAGTACGTGACGAGGCTTTGCAGCAGATCGGGGCGGCGCAGGAGCGGGCTCTCCGCCGGCGTCGCGCCGCCGAGCGTCACGTGGTTGCCGCCGCCGGTGCCGGCGTGCCGGCCGTCGAGCATGAATTTCTCGGTGCCGAGCCGCGATTGGCGCGCCTCCTCGTACAGCGTCTCGATCGTCGCGGTGAGGTCGGCCCACGAAGCAGCCGGATGGATGTTCACCTCGATGACGCCGGGATCGGGCGTCACGTTGAGCACCCTGATGCGCGCATCGCGCGGCGGCGTATAGCCTTCGATCACGACGGGCACCTGCATCTCGCTCGCGGTCGCTTCGACGACGGCAAGCAGCACGACGTAATTCTCGGCCTTGGCAAGCGGCGGCATGAACACGTACAGGTGACCGCTGCGCACCTGCACGCAGAGCGCCGTCTTGATCACTTCCTTCGGCGCGACCTTCGTCTTTGCCGGCTTCGCCTTCGTTGCCACGCGAACCGTGCCGTCGGGAAGATCGCCGCGCGGCGCGAACGGGTCGACGGGCGGATCGGTCTCGATGTCTTCGGGCAGCACCGCGGGCAGCGAGTCGAGCGGCAGGCGAAGCCCCAGCGGCGAGTCGCCCGGCACCGCGTAGAGCCGCTCGCGCCGGAGCGGCCAGGGGCTGCTCTGCCACGCGACACCGGTCGCGTCGTCGGTCGTGACCGCCTTCAGCGGGAGCACGAACCCGGCGGGGCGGTCGAGTCCCTGTTGCAGCAGCCGCGCGAGGCGCGCGCGCTCGCCCGGTTGCGCGAGATCGGCCTGCAGCGGATCGAGGTTCGCCGGCAGCGCCGATTCCGCGCCGAGGAGCTTCGGAACGTCTTCGTGCGCGGTGATGACATAAGCCGGATCGAGCCCAAGCCCGCTCGCGAGTGCCGTGGCAAAGCGCTGCGCGATGGCGATGTCCGCGCTGCCCGCGGAGCGCGTATCGGCGATCAGCGCCGGATTGCGCCACAGCGGCTTGCCGTCGGTGCGCCACCACGCGCCGATCGCCCAGCGCGGCAGCGGCTCGCCCGGATACCACTTGCCCTGCCCCTGGTGGAGAAAGCTGCCCGGCGCGAACGCGCGCGCGAGGCGCCGCAGCAGCGTTTCGGCAAGCTCGCGCTTCTTCGGCGAGAGCGCGGCGTAGTTCCATTCCGGCCCGTCCATGTCGTCGATCGAGATGAACGTCGGCTCTCCGCCCTGCGTGAGGCGCACGTCGTTCGCCGCGAGATCGCGGTCCACGCGCTCGCCCAGGCTGTCGATCGCGGCCCACTGCGCGTCGGTGTACGGCTTGGTGACCCGCGGATCCTCGTGAACGCGCGCGACGGTCATCGCGAAGGAGAAATCGACGTTGCACGGATCGGTGAAGCCGATCACCGGCGCGGCGTTCCCGGGGTCCGCCGTGCAAGCGAGCGGCAGGTGGCCTTCGCCGGTCAGAAGCCCCGACGTCGGGTCGAGCCCGATCCAGCCGGCGCCCGGAAGGAAGCACTCGGCCCACGCGTGAAGATCGGTGAAATCGTGATCGGTCCCCGCCGGTCCGTCGAGCGGCTTGACGTCCGAGACGAGCTGAATGAGGTAGCCCGACGCGAAGCGCGCGGCGATTCCGAGGTGGCGCAGGATCTGCACGAGGAGCCACCCCGTGTCGCGACACGACCCGCAGGCCCTTTCGAGCGTCTCGTCGGGCGCCTGCACGCCGGGTTCCATCCGCACCAGGTAGCGGATCTCCGATTGGAGCTGCCGGTTGAGGCGAACGACCATGTCGACGGTCTTCTCCCCCGGGGCGAGCGTTGCGCGGAAGCGCGCGAGCCACGCCGCGAGCCGCGGGCCGGGCTCTTTCGTCTCGAGGAACGGGATCAGCTCCTTCGCGAGAGCCGGCGCATAGACGAACGGCGCGTACTCGGCGTACGGCTCGACGAAGAAGTCGAACGGATTCGTCACCGTCATGTCGGCGATCAGGTCGACGACGATGTCCAGCGCGTCGGTCGGCTCGGTGAATACGAGCCGGGCGACCCAGTTGCCGTACGGATCCTGCTGCCAGTTGAGGAAGTAGCGATCGGGCGCGATGTTGAGCGAGTAGCCGAGGACCGGCGTCCGGCAGTGCGGCGCCGGGACGCAACCGGATCTCGTGCGGCGAGAGGTTGACGCGCCGATCGAAGCGATAGGTCGTGCGGTGCTGCAGAGCGACGCGGATCGCCATCGTGAGCGGGAGTCCGGCGCGCGCCCTAGGTCCAGTCCGGGGCCGGAAGCTCTGCGAAGACGCGGCGCAAACCCGCGCCCCATTGCGCGTGAATCATCTGGAAGTACGGATCGGTCTCGACGATCCGCCGCTGCATCCTGATGCGCAGCGCGTTCGCCTCGTAGACGACGAGATCGATCGGGAGCCCCACCGAGATGTTCGATCGCATCGTCGAATCGAACGAGACGATCGTGCACTTGGTCGCGTCGACGAGCGAGGTGTCGCGCTCCAGGACGCGGTCGAGCACCGGCTTGCCGTACTTGCTCTCGCCGATCTGGAAATAGCAGGTCTCGGGCGTCGCCTCGATGAAATTGCCCTCGCTGTAGACGTCGAACAGGCGCTGGACCTCGCCGCGGATCTGGCCGCCCACGATGAAGTTCGCGTTGGAGTCGATGTTGTTCTGCGCCATGTACGGCCCGTCGCGCGTCTTCACCTCGCGCAAGGTGTCGCCCAGCAGCCGCGCGACCTCGAACATCGACGTCGCGTTCCACAAGTTGAGCTCCTCGCCGGCGCGGGCCCGCTGCTCGAGGATGTTGATCGCGTTCTGCGTGATCGACAGGTTGCCCGACGAGAGCATCACGATCACCCGGTCGCCGTCGCGGACGAACGTGCGCATCTTCGAGAAGCGCGAGATCTGGTCGACGCCCGCGTTGGTGCGGGAGTCGGACGCGAAGATCATTCCCGCGTCGAGGGACATCGCGACACAGTAGGTCATCGTAGGTGGCAGGGGAAAGGATTCATTTTACCGAACTCGCCGTCGCGGGCTCGCCAGCCGCGGTGGGGCGCAACCCGAAGGGCGCCCGGTTCTCGTGAAGCCCGGCGGGTGCGCGCCCATCGCGGCGTTGGCGCGGCTAATACGACGGCACCAGGAAATTGGAATTGATGTCGTCGCCGAGCAGCGAGATCCGCTCGAGGAAGTCCATCAGGTATTCGTGCAGCCCGAAGCGGATGATGTCGTCGGCCTTGCCGAAGTGGATCTTCGCGTGGAGCTCCCCGGCCGCGCGCTCGATCTCGCGCGTGTGATCGTCGCAGAGTATCTCGAGCGTCTCGAAGATGAAATTCATGCAGGCGTGCAGCGACCGCGGCATGTCGTCGCGCAGGACCAGCAGCTCGGCGACGCGCCGCGGCGTGATCACGTCGCTGTAGATCTTGCGGTACGACTCGAACCCGGACACCGAGCGCAGCAGCGCGCCCCACTGGTAGTAGTCGACGGCGCCCCCGACGTCGGCGGCGCTCGGCAGCAGCGTGTGGTACTTGACGTCGAGGATGCGCGCGGTGTTGTCGGCGCGCTCGAGATGGGTGCCGAGGCGGATGAAGTGGTACGCCTCGTCGCGCAGCATCGTGCCGAACGTGACGCCGCGAAAGAGGTGCGAGCGCATCTTCACCCAGTCGAGGAACTCGGACACCCCGCCGCTCTCGATCCGCGGGTAGTCGTACTCGCGCACCTCGAGCCATGCCGAATTCAGGTCCTCGTACATCTCCGAGGTGATCGCGCCGCGGACCGAGCGCGCCGATTCGCGCGCGGCGCGCAGGCAGCAGAAGATCGACGAGGGGTTGCGCGCATCGAGGATCATGTAGCGCAGCACCTTCTCGGCGGAAAGCTCGCCGAAGTGCGTGTAGTAGTCGGTCGCGAGCCCCGACGTGACGAGCGGCACCGCCCACGGCTGCGCCCAGGCGAGACCGGGCTCGATCATGTCGTAGGGCAGCAGCGACATCCGGTACGTGACGTCGAGCAGCCGCGCGGTGTTCTCGGCGCGCTCGATGTGGCGCGCCATCCAGAAGAGCTCGTTGGCGGTGCGGCAGAGCATCGATGTCGCTAGGTCGCGAGGACCCAGGTGTCCTTGGTGCCGCCGCCCTGCGACGAGTTGACGACCAGCGAGCCCTCGCGCAGCGCGACCCGCGTCAGGCCGCCCGGGACCAGGTTGACCGTCTTGCCGGACAGCACGTACGGGCGCAGGTCGACGTGGCGCGGCGCGAGCCCCGATTCGACGAACGTCGGGCACGTGGAAAGCGCAAGCGTGGGCTGCGCGATGTACTTGTCGGGCGCCGCGAGGATGCGTGAGCGAAACGCCTCGCACTCGGCCGAGCTTGCCGTCGGGCCGATCAGCATCCCGTAGCCCCCTGCCCCGTGCGTCTCCTTGACGACGAGCTCCTCGAGGTGCGCCAGCGCGTAGTCGAGATCGTCCTTCCGGTGCAGCAGGTACGTCGGCACGTTGTTGAGGACCGGCTCCTCGGACAGGTAGAAACGGATCATCTCCGGCACGTACGGGTAGATCGACTTGTCGTCCGCCACGCCGGTGCCGATCGCGTTGGCGAGCGTCACCCGCCCGGCACGGTACGCGGCGAACAGGCCGGGGACGCCGAGCATCGAGTCGGGACGAAACGCGCGCGGATCGAGGAAATCGTCGTCGACGCGGCGGTACAGCACGTGGACGCGCTGCGGCCCGCGCGTCGTCCGCATGTAGACGGTCTCGTTCTGGACGAAGAGGTCCTGTCCCTCGACGAGCTCGACGCCCATCTGCTGCGCGAGGAACGCGTGCTCGAAATACGCCGAGTTGTGCGCGCCGGGCGTGAGAACGGCGACAGTGGGCCGCTCCTCGCCCGCCGGGGCGAGCCCGTAGAGGTTCGCGAGCAGAAGGTCCGGATAGTGCTGGACGGGGCGGATGCGCTGGGTCGAAAAGAGCTCGGGAAAGAGCCGCATCATCATCTTGCGGTTTTCGAGCATGTACGACACGCCGGACGGGACGCGCAGGTTGTCCTCGAGCACGTAGAACTCGCCGGCTCCGGCGCGCACCACGTCGACGCCCGCGATGTGCGCGTAGATGCCGCCGGGAACCTCCATCCCCTGCATTTCGCGCCGGTACTGTGAATTCGCGAGCACGCGCTCGGGCGGCACGACGCCCGCCTTGAGGATCGCCTGCCCGTGATAGATGTCGCCGAGGAACGCGTTGAGCGCCTGCACGCGCTGCTTCAATCCGCGGTCGAGCACCCGCCACTCGTCGGCCGATATGATCCGCGGCACGAGGTCGAACGGGATGAGCCGCTCGGTGCCCGAATTCTCGCCGTAGACCGCGAAGGTGATCCCGACGCGATGAAATGCGCGCTCGGCCTCGTCGCGCTTCTGCGCAATCCGGCCCGGCGGCGTCCGGTCGAGCCAACCGGCAAATGCCTGATACGGAGGGCGGATTTCCCCGTCCGGGGTCCGCATTTCGTCGTAGGGCGAGGGGGACACTAAATATTTCTCGGAGATGCTTCCGGGGCCGAAAACCGTGAGCAAAGGCTGAGCCAGAAGGGAAATCGCCTGTTCGCACCCAGAGCTTACCGTTTTATCCACAGGCAACGCGCTCGGCGCCGCCCCGTCGGGGTGCGAAATCGGCACCAATCGCAGGCATTTTTCGTCCATGACAAACTTAGACAAAACGCCCTGCGCAGTTTGACCCCCGTCTAACGGACATGGTTAAATCGCGGCTCCTGTCTGGGTTCGCGGGGCGGTTAGCTCAGCGGTAGAGCACTGCCTTCACACGGCAGGGGTCACTGGTTCGATCCCAGTATCGCCCACCATAGAACCAAGGGGTTACGCGCAAGTGTAACCCCTCTTTTTTTTCCAGTGTCGCATCCGGAATCACGCTTCGTCCGATCCTTGTCGTCGCAGATCCGATGACCACGCGTTTTGCTCAAACAATATCGATCGAAGCGTTCGTCTTCGACGCGTACGGCACGCTGTTCGACGTTCATTCGGTCACCGCGCTCGCCGAGCAGCTGGCATCCGGCCGAGGCAATGCGCTTTCCCAGCTCTGGCGCGCCAAGCAGCTCGAGTACACGTGGCTTTCGAGCCTCATGGGCCCTTCGGCAGCCGGACGCGCCGATTTCGCGGAGTTGACCGCTCGCGCGCTCGATCATGCATTGGCGTCGCTCGCGATCGATCTCGGCGACGACGCGCGCGAGCGCCTGCGCGGCGCTTATCTCACGCTCGCGCCGTTTTCCGATGCCGACGCGGCGCTCGCGGCATTGGCGCCGCGCCCGCGCTGGATCCTGTCGAACGGGACGCTGGCGATGCTCGATCCGCTGATACGGCAATCCGGCCTGGGCCGCCATCTCGACGGCGTTCTGTCGGTCGATGCCGCGGGCATCTTCAAGCCGAGCCCGCGCGTCTACCAGCTCGCCGTCGACCGGCTGCAATTGCCCGTCGCGCGCATCGGCTTCGTCTCGTCGAATTGCTGGGACGCGATCGGCGCGAAGGCCTTCGGTTTCACGACCTTCTGGATCAATCGGTTGCGTGCCCCCGTCGATCGGCACGGACCCGCGCCGGACCGCATCATCGCGACGCTCGCCGATCTTCCATCGCTACTCGAAACGGCGGCCAGGCGCTGACGCGGAGCGTGCGGGCTGCCGGCGCGCGCATGTCATCATAAGCGCGGAGGCAAGCCCACTCCTCGAACTACGGCATGTACTGGCCGCCGTTGACCTCTATCACCTGCCCCGTCACGTAGCCGCTCAGCGCGTCGGAGGCGAGATAGACGAACGTCCCCGCGCATTCGTCGGCCGTCCCCAGCCGGTTCATCGGAATCGTCGCCTGCATCGCCTTCAGCTGCTCGGCGGTCGAATAGCGGTCGTGGAACGGCGTGGTGATGACCCCGGGGGAGACCGCGTTCACCCGGATGCCGTCGCCGACCAGCTCCTTCGCCCATCCGCGGGTCGCCGTCGAAATGAAGCCCTTCGCGCCGGCGTAGATGATGGCGCCGCCGCCGCCGCCGTGGCGCGCGGCGATCGAGCTCACGTTGATCACGTTGCCGTGCTTCTGCCGGCGCATCGCCGGGACGACCTCGTGCATGAACAGCGCGACCTGGGTGACGTTGAGCGCGAGCACCTCGTCCAGGTAGGTCTCGGTGTAGTCCTCGATCCGCGTGCGGCCGATCATCCCGCCGGCGTTGTTGATCAGCACGTCGATGCGCCCGAAGGCTTCGAGCGCCTCGGCGGCGATGCGCTTGACGTTCGCCGCCTGCATCACGTCGCCGCCGACGAGCGCGGCTTGCGCGCCCGCCTCGCGACATTCGCCGGCAAGCGCCTGCGCGGCGTCCCGGCTCGCGTTGAAATGGATGACGAGCTTGCTGCCGAGGCGCGCGAACGCGCGCGCCGCCGCAGCGCCGATCCCGGTCGATGCGCCGGTGATGAAGACGACCTTGCCTGCGAGATCCGAAGCCATGCACTCCTCCTGGGCGTTGAGGGACCGATGTCCTGCATCCTGCACTACTTCCTCGGCTGCGCGCCGCGCGCCGGCGTCCGCGGCCGGCAAACGGCAACGGCTTCGCGAACCGCCGCGATCGCCTCCGGGCGCGGAAAGCTCTTCCGGTAGGCGAGCGCGACACGCCGCGAAGGCGCCGGCCGCGCGAACGGGACCGGCACGACCAGACGGCTCGCGTACTTCGGCGTCAGCGCGTCGCGCGGCAGCACCGAAACGCCAAGCCCCGACGCCACCATGTTGCGAACCGTCTCGAGCGAGCTCGTGCGCGCCACCTGCGTCTCGGCGCGGTTCAGCTCCGGGCACGAGTCGAGCACCTGGTCGCGGAAGCAGTGCCCGACATTGAGCAGGATCGGATTCTCGGCTGCGAGCTCCTCGGACCGGATGGACTTGCGCGACGCCCACTTGTGCCCGGTCGGAACGACGACCTGGAACGGCTCCTCGTACAGGAACTCGGTGAGGATGCCGGGCGGGGCGAACGGCAGCGCGATGATCGCCGCGTCGATGCGCCCCGATTTGAGCCCGCTTTCGAGATGCTCGGTCAGGTTCTCTTCGAGCTCGAGCGGCATCTGCGGCGCAAGATCGCGAAGCGCCGGGACGAGGTCGGGAAGCAGGTACGGCGCAACGGTGAAGATGACGCCGAGCTTGAGCGGCCCCGCGAGCGGGTTGCGTCCCTTCTGCGCGATCTCGCGGATCTGAGCGGCCTCCTCGAGCACCTTCTGCGCCTGCTCGACGATGCGCGTGCCGACCGTGGTGACGGTGATCTCGCTCTTGCCGCGCTCGAACAGGCGCGCGCCCAGCTCCTCCTCGAGCTTCTGGATCGCGACGGAAAGCGCCGGCTGGCTCACGAAACAGCGCTGCGCGGCACGGCCGAAGCTTCGTTCATTGGCGACCGCGACGATGTAGCGAAGCTCGTTGAGCGTCATCGTCAGCCCGGATGGGACCGCTCGCTCAGGAAAGCGGCGAAGTCCCTGGCGAGCTCCGGATGCTTGAGCCCGTAGTCGACCGTCGCCTCGAGATACCCGAGCTTGCTTCCGCAATCGTAGCGGCGGCCTTCGAACGCAAAGGCAAGCACGCGCTCCTCGGCGATCAGGCGCGCGATGCCGTCGGTCAGCTGTATCTCGCCGCCGGCGCCCGCGGGCATCGTGCGCAAGTGGTGGAACACGCGCGCGGTCAGCACGTAACGGCCGACGACGGCAAGCGTCGACGGCGTCGTGCCGGCCTTCGGCTTCTCGACGATGCGCCGGATGGGCGCCCATCGGCCCCCCATCGCCCCGGTCTCGACGATGCCGTAGCTCGCGACTTCCGCCGCCGCGACGTTCATCACGCCGATGACCGAGCAATCCTCGCGCGCGGCGACGTCGGTCATCTGCGCCATCACCGGCACCCTGGCATCGATGAGGTCGTCGGCGAGCAGCACGGCGAACGGCTCGTCGCCGACGACGGGCGCCGCGCAGAGCACGGCGTGACCGAGGCCGAGCGCCTCGGTCTGCCGTATGTAGATGCAGTTGATGCCC
Organism: uncultured beta proteobacterium; assembly: GCA_963742965.1. Lineage (GTDB taxonomy): Bacteria > Pseudomonadota > Gammaproteobacteria > Burkholderiales > Casimicrobiaceae > CAIWHR01. Next base: position 72,769 of record CAVUOC010000012.1, read on the forward strand.
GGCGGTGTCGACGCCTGCAGCGTTTCCAGCAGCGCTTTCTTGTTCTTCGCCGAGAGCTCCGTCTCGAGCTCGTACGCCTTGTCGAAATGATCCTCGATCGAGCGCTTGTTGCGCCCGGTGATGAAGATCATGTCGGTGATCCCCGCGGCCGCGGCTTCCTCGACCGCGTACTGGATCAGCGGCTTGTCGACGATCGGCAGCATCTCCTTCGGGCTCGCTTTCGTCGCCGGAAGGAATCGCGTGCCGAGGCCCGCCACCGGAAACACCGCTTTCGTTATCTTTCGCATCGCACACCTCTCTGGTAACGGGTCATGGCCGCGCCTTAAGTGCCGCCCTTCTTGATGAGAGCGAGGAGCCCCGGCTCGTCGACGACCGGTATGCCGAGCTCCTGCGCCTTGTCGAGCTTGCTTCCCGCGTCGGTGCCCGCGACGACGTAGTTCGTCTTCCGCGACACGCTGCCTGCGACCTTGCCGCCGTGATCCTCGATCAGCGCCTTCGCCTCCTCGCGCGCGAGCGTCGGCAACGTGCCGGTCAGCACGAACGTCACGCCGGTCAGCCGGCCTGCCGCGGCGCGCTGCGGCGCCGTTTCCGGCCAGTGCACCCCGGCCTTGCGCAGCGCGGCGATCACGTCGCGATTGTGCCGCTCCGCGAAGAACCGCGCGATGCTCTGCGCGAGAACGGGGCCGACGTCGGGAACCTCCAGCAGTTGCGCCTCGCCCGCCGCGAGCAATGCGTCGAGGCCTCCGAAATGACGCGCGAGATCCCTGGCGGTCGCCTCGCCGACGTGGCGGATGCCCAGCGAATAGATGAACCGCGCCAGCGTGGTCGTCTTGCTCGACTCGATGGCGGCGACGACATTCGCGGCGGACTTCTCCGCCATCCGCTCGAGCTCGGCGAGGCGCGCCTCATCGAGCCTGTAGATGTCGGCCGGCGTGTGGACGGCGCCGCTGTCCACCAGCTGATCGACGAGCTTGTCGCCGAGCCCCTCGATGTCGAGCGCGCGGCGGCTCGCGAAATGCAGCAGCGCCTGCTTGCGCTGGGCGGGACAGAAGAGCCCGCCGGTACAGCGCGCGACCGCCTCGTCGGGAAGCCGCTCGATCGCCGATCGGCACTCGGGGCAGCGCGCCGGCATCGAGAACGCCTTGGCGCCCGCCGGACGCTTGTCGAGGTCGACGCGGACGATCTCGGGGATCACGTCGCCGGCGCGGCGGACGATCACCGTGTCGCCGATCTTCACGTCCTTGCGCCGCACTTCGTCTTCGTTGTGCAGCGTCGCGTTGGTTACGGTGACGCCGCCGACGAAGACGGGCTGGAGCTTCGCCACCGGCGTGATCGCCCCGGTGCGCCCGACCTGCACTTCGATGCCGAGGACGACGGTCGCCATCTCCTCGGCCGGATACTTGTGCGCGACCGCCCAGCGCGGCTCGCGCGTGACGAATCCGAGCTTCTGCTGCTGCTCGAGCGAATTGACCTTGTAGACGACGCCGTCGATCTCGAAGGGAAGCCCGGCACGGCGCGCGGCGGCTGCCTCGTAGAACGCAACGAGCTCCGGGGCGCCGCGCGCGACGCGGCGATCGGAATTCACCGGGAACCCGAAAGCCTCGAGCGCGTCGAGCAGCGCGCTCTGCGTCCCGGGCCGCGCCCACCCTTGCGTCTCGCCGACGCCGTAGGCAAAGAATTGGAGCGGCCGCTTCGCCGTCATCGCCGGATCGATCTGGCGCACCGCGCCCGCGGCGGTGTTGCGCGGGTTGATGAACGACTTGAGGCCGGCCGCCTGCTGCCGCGCATTCAACTCGTCGAAGTCGCGACGCGTCATGTAGACCTCGCCGCGCACCTCGAGGACCGCGGGCACGCGCGCTCCGCGCAGCCGGCGCGGTATCGCGCGGATCGTCTCGATGTTGGGCGTCACGTCCTCGCCGACTTCGCCGTCCCCGCGGGTCGCCGCGACGCCGAGCCGGCCCGATTCGTAGCGAATGCTGATCGCCAGCCCGTCGAACTTGTATTCAGCCATGTATTCGACCGGGGGCGCATCGGCGGCGAGCCCGAGGTCGCGGCGCACGCGCGCGTCGAACTTGGCCGCGGCGCCCGCGGTCGTATCGGTCTCGGTGCGGATCGACAACATCGGCACCGCGTGACGCACCGGGGCGAAATCCGTCCTGCGCGCGCCGGCCACGCGCTGCGTGGGCGAATCCGGCGTCGCGAGCGACGGGTGCGCGGACTCGATCGCCTGCAGCTCGCGAAAGAGCGCGTCGTACTCCGCGTCCGGGATCGCCGGCGAGTCGAGCACGTAGTAGCGCTCGTCGTGCTCGGCGATCGTGCGCCGCAACGACGCCGCGCGCGCAACCGCCGCGGCCGGCGCATCCTGACGGTCGCGGGTCGCCGCCGCGCTCACGATCCGCTTGCCTTCAGGCGATCGCCTCGGCATCAACCACCGAAGAGCGCCAGCGCGCGCGCACTGCCCGGCTCGATGCGCACTTCGCGCAGCGCCGCCGCGGTGTTTCGCACCTGCTCGCGGATCGCGTTGAGCGCCGCATCGTCGAGCGGGCGGCGGTTGTCGTCGACGAGCACCGCATCGAGCGCCTGCGCGATGCGCTTCGCCGCGACCTTCATCTGATCGTAGACGCGGACCGGCTCGCTCACGCGCGGAACGTCGAGCACGAAAACCGCGCCGGGCGTCGACATCGTGCGCAGCGACTCGGCGGTGAACGGCTCGGATCGATAGTTCTGCAGCGAATAGAGCACTGCGCCCGTCTCCTCCTGGATCCAGTCGAACCGGCCGCCTTCGGCGAGGCGGAATCCCGACGCCTCGGCGATCCCGCGAAGGCGCGTTCCGGGAATCGTCGCCGTTTCGGTCTTGAGCAGCGTGAGGCCGATCTGCACGTCGAGGTCGGCGCAGATTCGATCGAGCGCCTCGGCGCGCGCGGCTTCGGCCGCCGCGTCGGGCGCGATGCAAGGGCTCGGCAATCCGGAGGCCAATTCGGCGACCATCCGGATGTAGCTGTCGAGCAACGGCCGGCTCGCCGCCCCGGCGCGATTCGCGAGCAGCAGGCACGCGATGACTTCGGAGAACTCGCCGGACGTGTCGGACTTGAGGAGCTGCCACGGCAGCCCGGCGCCGCGCCGGCCGAACCAGCGCAACGGTCGCCCGAGGCGCGCATGCAGCCCCGCGGCAAGCGCTCCGGCAGCGAGCGGGCTCGGCGGCTGCAATGCGACGATGCACTCGATGTCCGGATCGGGCTGCGGCGTGCTGCGGTCGCCCATCGACGCGCGCGCGGCATCCGACAAAGGCGCAGGCGCGGCGGCGTGCTCGTCGACCGAGAGATCGGTCGCGATCCGGTTCTGGATCGCGAGCGGCGGCTCGTAGCCTTCGTCGTCGCGCGTCTCCGCCGCGCGAGCGCTCGGCGCGTTTTCCGGAACGGCCCCGGGAAGCGTGGGCTCGATGCGGTCCGTGGCGGCGCCTGCACTGGCCCGGGCGGTGGCCCCGCTTGCGGACTGGCGAAACGCCTCGTCGATCTGGCGTCTGATCCGCCGTTCCTGCACCCAGTTGTAGACGAGCACCCCGGCAACGAGCGCGGCGCCGGCGGCAAAGAGGCCCAGTTGCAGCGAGGTCATGCGTGACGGGGTGAGGGCGGGACGGCGAAGAGGGTTCCGGCGCGACTGCCGGCCGAGCGGCCGTGCTTCGGTCCGGATTATAGCGCGCGCATGCTCGATAACGGCGGCGCGATCACGCGGCGCCGGTCGACTGCGAGCTCGAGCGCTTCGGCGATGTCGACGGCGACCACGCGGGAAATGCCCGGCTCGGGCATCGTGATGCCGACGAGCTGGTTCGCCATCTCCATCGTGATCTTGTTGTGCGAGATGAAGAGGAACTGCGTGTCGCGCGCCATGTCCTGGACCATCCGGCAGAAGCGGTCGGTGTTCGGGTCGTCGAGCGGCGCGTCGACCTCGTCGAGAAGGCAGAACGGCGCGGGATTCAGCTGGAACAGCGCGAAGACGAGCGAGATCGCAGTGAGCGCCTTCTCGCCGCCCGAGAGCAGGTGGATCGACGTGTTGCGCTTGCCGGGCGGCCGCGCGATCACCTGCACGCCTGCGTCGAGGATCTCCGCGCCGGTGAGGACGAGCTGCGCCTCCCCGCCGCCGAAGAGCACCGGGAAGAGCCGCGCAAAGTTCACGTTGACGGTGTCGAACGTCTGCTGCAGCAGGTGCCGCGATTCGCGATCGATCTGCCGGATCGCGTTGTCGAGCGTGGCCATGGCTTCGGTGAGATCCGCCGCCTGCGCATCGAGGTACTGCTTGCGCTGCGTCGCGATCTCGAGCTCGTCGAGCGCGGCGAGGTTGACCGCGCCGAGCGAAGCGATCGCCGCCTGCACGCGCTCGATCTCGGGGGGCAGCCCGGACTTGTTGCCGAACGCCTTCAGCTCCGCCGGCAGCGCATCGACATCGGCGCGCGCCTCGGCGAGCTGGTCGGCGAATTGCTGGACCGCGAGCGCCACCGCCTGCTCCTTCAGCCGCGTCTCCTCGATCTTCGCGCGTGCGGGCTCGAGCTTCTGCGTCGCGATGAGCCGCTCTTCGTCGGCGGCGCGCAGGTCGTTGCCGATGCCCTCCTGCCGGTCGCGCGCCGCGGCGAGCGCCTGCTCGGCTTCGCCGCGCGCGGCGAGCTGCTGCTGAAGCGATTCCTCGACCGGGGTCCAGTCGATCGCCGCGCGCTCCGAGGTGAGTTGCGCGAGCAGTCCCTGCTGTTGCGACGTCTGCGCGGCCAGCGTTTCGCGTCGCCGCTCGAGCTCCGCGAGGCGCTCCCGGCTGCTCCGCTCGGCGAACGCGGCCTCCTGCGCGACGCGCTCGGCGGCGCGCACGCGTTCGCGGCCGCGCGCGAAATCGACCTCGGCCTCGTTCAGCGCATGGCGCGCGGCGTCGCGCTTCGCCATCTGATCGTGCAGCGCGAGCTGCGCGTCGGCGAGCTCGCGCGCAAGCGCCGCCTCCTGTGCGCGCTCGTCTTCGTCCTGGTGAGCGACCTCCGCGAGCTCGGCGTCGATCTGCACGCGGCGCTTTTCGGCAGCTTCGGCGGCCTGCGTGAGCTGCAGGAGCTCGAGCTCGAGGTCGTGGCATCGCCTCTGCTGCGACGAGAACGCCATGCTCTCGGCGTGGTAGCGCTGCTGCGCATCGTCCAGCTCGGACTCGATGCCCGACAGCGCCGTGCGCGCCGCCTGCGCGGCTTCTCTCGCGTCGCCGATCCTGCCCTCGAGCTCGCCGAGCTCGCGCTGGCGGGCGAGCACGCCGTGCAAGTCGCTGTCCGGCGCGAAAAAGCTGATCGATTGCGCGGTGACGAGATGGCCTCGCGGCGTCACGAAGGACTCGCCGACCGCGAGGCGCGTGCCTGTCGCGAATCGCCGCGCCGACGTCGTCGCGGCAACGCACGCCGCGCAGCCAGTCGGCCAGCAGGCGCGCGATGTCCGGCGGCACGCGGTGCACGCGCGCATACAGCGAGTCGGACGAGTCCGGCGCGGCGCCCTTCGCCTCGCGCGCCCGCTCGTAGACGGCGACGCGCGGCGGTCCGCCCTCCCCGCCGCCCCGCGCATCGTGCCAGTCGCCGGCGACGTCGAGGCGGGGCAGCTCGACGGCATTCAAGCGCTCCCGCAGCACGGCCTCGAGCGCATCCTCCCATCCGGGCTCGATGTCGAGGCCCTGCCAGAGCCGGCGAGCGTTGGCGAGACCCTTGTCGTCGAGCCAGCGCGCGCTGTCCTTGCCCTGTCCGATCTTCGCCTGCAGCGCGGAAAGGGCTTCGGCGCGCGCCGCGATGTCGGCGAGCGCGGTTCCCGTCTGCTGCGCGGCGTCGCTCGCCGCGCGCTGCCGCTCCTGAAGCTCCTGCACCGCATCGCGCAGCGCGTTCAACCCCGCCTCGCGCGAGGAAAGCTCCGCGGTTTCCTGGCGATGCTGGTCCTCGACGGTGGCGATCTGCCCGGTCACCGGTGCGGCGAGACCGGCGAGCTCGCTGTCGAGGCGCTCGCGGCGCTCCTGCAGCTGCGCCTGCACGCGGCCGAGATTCTCGCGCCGGGTTTCGATCACGCGGATCGTCTGCTCGGCGAGCCCGACCTGGCCCTGGATCTCGGCGAGGAACGCGGCTTTGTCGGCGACCGTGCGCTCGAGGACCGGCAACGCGGCGCTCGCCGCCTGCTCCTCCGAACCGGTCTTCTCGCGCGCCGACACCGCCTCCTCGATCGCCGTCTCGGCGGCGCTGCGATCGGCGAGGAGCGCCGCGTCCTGGCCGGCGAGCGCGCCGATCTGCTCGGTGAGCTGCGCGACCTGCTGCGTGATCCGCGTCTCGCTCTCGCGCGCGAACGCGAGCTGCTGCTCGAGGCGCGTCACCTCGGCGTTCGCTTCGTAGAACGCCGCCTGCTTCTGGTGCATGGCGTCGCCGGCCGCGTAGTGCTCGCTGCGCAGCGCTTCCTGCTTCGCTTCGGCGGCGCGAATCTCCGCCTGCACGGCGTCGAGCGCCACGGTGAGCGACGCGATCGCCGCGCCGTGACGCTCGCGCGCGTTCGCGGCATCCTGCTGCTTCGAGAACCACAGCAGGTGCTGGACCTGCTTCAACCGCGCCTCGAGGTCGCGATACTCGGTCGCGACCTTCGCCTGCGCGTCGAGCTTCTCGAGCTGGCTGCCGAGCTCGATCCGGATGTCCTCGACGCGCGAGAGATTCTCCCGCGCGTCGGCAAGCCGGCCTTCGGTCTCCTTGCGCCGCTCCTTGTACTTCGAGACGCCCGCCGCCTCCTCGAGGAACACGCGCAGCTCTTCCGGCTTCGCCTCGATCACGCGCGAGATCATTCCCTGCTCGATGATCGCGTAGGCGCGGGGGCCGAGACCGGTGCCGAGGAAAAGATCGTGGATGTCGCGGCGGCGCACCGGGATGTTGTTGATGTAATAGGTCGAGTCGCCGTCGCGCGTCAGCACGCGCTTGATCGAGAGCTCGGCGTATTGACCCCACTGGCCGCCGATCCGGCCGGAGCTGTTGTCGAAGAAGAGCTCGACCGAAGCGCGGCCGACGGGTTGGCGCTCGCCCGCGCCGTTGAAGATCACGTCCTGCATCGACTCGCCGCGCAACGCGGAGGCCTTCGATTCGCCGAGCACCCAGCGCACGGCGTCGATCACGTTCGACTTGCCGCATCCGTTCGGGCCGACGATGCCGACGAGCCGGCCCGGCGTCGCGAGCACCGTCGGATCGACAAACGACTTGAACCCGGCGAGCTTGATCTGGGTGAGGCGCAAAGGGGATACCCGGGGAAGCGAGCGGCAGGCTCTTCGTTATGTGGCCGCGCCGAGCGCGGCGATCTCGCCGCAGCGGCTCCGATGCCGCAAAAAAGGTGAAATTATAGCCGAACCGAACCGCGCGACGCACGCATTGGCGCCTCGGGAGCGCCAGAAGACGGCGGCAATCGACCCTCGGCGACAGGGTTGCTCATGGCTTGGCGAGCTGCTCGAGCGCGGCGAGCGCCGCGTCGCGCGTCTGGCCGTAAACCTGCTCCTTCCAGTCGTCGGCATCGATGTAGAAGGCGTCGCGCATCTGTCTGCCGATCGCCGAGCGCAGCGCCGACGGCGCTTCGGGGTGCACGTGCAGCCAGTGATCGGCACGCAGCGCCTGCAGCATCGCCGGCAGCGGCAGCGTTCCGAATTCGAGCCCGATGCCCACGCACTCGACGCCGCCGCACTCGTCGTAGCACGCGTTGAACATCAGACCCGTCAGCTCCGCCGACGACGACGACGCGTCGTAGATCGACGTCACGTCGGCGCCCCACCACGCCCGCGCGCGGGCGAGCTCGGCGGCGTCGTTGCGGCCCGCGAAGATCTTCTCGCCGTGACCGCGCGGGCCGAGGCCGGTGTGCACGTCGATCCAGCCGAGCCGCTTCCGGCCGGCGGCATGACGGCGCAGCGCAGCGCGAATGGTTCGATTGCTCCACGTCGGCGTCGCACCGCCGTAGAAGAGACCGTCCGGGAACGCGTACTGGCCGCCGGTCACGGCCGTCTGATAGGCGCGTACGCCGTGCGCGGCGATGTACGCGGCATTCATCGCTTCGTGCTCCGGCGTCGGCGGCCACGTCGGCGGGATCAGCAGCGCGTGGACGTCGGCGTACGCGGGATTGGCGGGCGGCGGCAGGTTGAAGTCGCGAAAGTTGCGGTTGAGATCGACGTTGTCCTCGTTGACGCGGCGCCCGTGCGAGAAGCCGAACGGGTTGACCGCGTGGACGAAGGCGACCGCGACGCGCGCGTCGCTCGCGGCGCGCACGAAGTCTTCGTCGTGAAGGAGCGCGATCTGCACGCCCGAGCCGCAGTACCCCTCGACGCCGTGCGTGGCCGAGGTGATCAGCAGGAGGCCTGCTGCCTCGGCGGCGCCGAGCAGCGCGACGTCGGTCGCCAGCGGCTCGCCCTCGGCGCCGACACGGTCCGGCAAGAGGTGCGTTTCGACGGCGAGGGCGCGCGCGCGCGGCGGCCGCGACGAACTTCCTGCGCGCCTCGGCGTAGCTCGCCGGGAAATGCGGGAATTGGATTCATTCGGCGACTCAGCGCAATCGGCATCGCGCGCTCGGCGATCGCCGCGAGGAAGCCCGGCCCCGAGCGGAATCACGTCGTCGTTGAAATCGTACGTGCTGTTGTGCAGGAAGCAGCCGCCCTCGGCCCCTCCCTGTCCGAGGCGCGCCATCGCGCCGGGCTTCGCCTGCAGCATGAACGAGAAGTCCTCCGAGCCCATCGACGGATCGAGGTTGCGCACGACGTTGTCGCGACCGACCAGCGTTTCCGCGACGGCCATCGCGAGCTCCGCCTCGCGCGGATGGTTGATCGTGGCCGGGTAGATCCGCTCGTACTTGAGCGTCGCTTTCGCGCCGAGCGCCGCGGCGAGAGAGGGAACGAGCTCGCCGAGCCGCCGCTCGATCAGGTCCTGCGTCGCCGGACGAAACGTGCGCACGGTTCCGACGAGCTTCGCGTGCGACGGGATGACGCTCATCGCGCCGGGATTGCCTGCCTGCATCGCGCACAGGCTGACTACGGCCGTGTCGATCGGGCTCACGTTGCGCGAGACGATCGACTGCACCGCCGTGATGATGTGGCCGGCGACCAGCACCGGGTCGATTGCGGCGTGCGGGTGCGCGCCGTGGCCGCCCTTGCCGTCGATCGTGATCTCGATGCGGTCGGCGGCAGCCATCGCCGGGCCCGGCGTGATGCCGATGCGCCCCGGCGGCAAGCCGGGCCAGTTGTGCAACGCGAACACCTGCTCGGCGGGAAAGCGCTCGAAGAGGCCGTCCTCGATCATCGCCTTGGCGCCGGCGTAGCCTTCCTCGCCGGGCTGGAAGATCAGGTACGCGACGCCGTCGAAATTGCGCGTTTCGGCGAGGTAGCGCGCCGTCGCGAGCAGCATCGTCGTGTGACCGTCGTGCCCGCAGCCGTGCATCCGCCCGTCGTAGCGCGACTTGTGCGCGAACTCGTTCTCCTCCTGCATCGGCAGCGCATCCATGTCGGCGCGCAGGCCGACCGTGCGTCCGCTCGTCTCGGCGCGGCCGCGAACGACGGCGACGATCCCGGTGCGCCCGATCCCCGTGTGGTGCTCGATCCCGAGCGCGCCGAGGCGCTCGGCGACGATCTTCGCGGTCCGATGCTCCTCGAACCCCAGCTCGGGATGCATGTGCAGGTCGCGGCGCAACGCCGTGAATTCGGCTTGCCAGCCGCGGATGTGCAGGACGGGATTTTCCATGATGCTTTCAGTATGCGGCGCCGCGCTCGACGCGCAGTCGCGGGTCCACCGCGCAGCAGAGAAGGTCGACGATGAGATTGAGCAGGACGAACACGAACGCGATGAAGGCAACCACCGCCATCACGGCGAGGGACTGCAGGACACGGCGAAGAACGAAGGCGAGCAAGCGGGCGTAGGAGCCTGTCGACGGCGCCCGGCTTCGTCCGCGGATAGCAGGGGCGCCGGGCGCGCTCCGATGATGCCGAAACACCCGTGGAGCGTCAATGTGGTTCAATAGCCGCCTTCGGCGCCCGGAACCGCGCAATGCTTCGTTTCCTGCTGACCCGGATCAGCCTCGTCATCCCGACGTTCATCGGAATGACGCTGCTCGCGTTCTTCCTGATCCGGATCGTTCCCGGAGACCCGATCGAGACGATGGCGGGCGAGCGCGGCATCGACGCCGGCCCGGCACGAAGCGCTGCTCAAGGAATACGGGCTCGACCGGCCGATACTCGTGCAGTACGGGATCTACATCGGCCGGGTGCTGCACGGCGATCTCGGCAAATCGATGATCACGCAGGAGCCGGTGCTTCGCGAGTTCCTGACGCTCTTTCCCGCGACGATCGAGCTCGCGCTCTGCGCGATCCTGATTGCGCTCGTCGTCGGCATCCCGGCGGGAATGATCGCGGCGGTGCGCCGCAACTCGGTGTTCGATCACGGCGTCATGGGCATCTCGCTCACCGGCTACTCGATGCCGATCTTCTGGTGGGGGCTGCTGCTGATCCTGCTCTTCTCGGTGCAACTCGGATGGACGCCGGTGTCCGGTCGCATCGCCGTTCAGTACTTCCCCGATCCGGTGACCGGCTTTCTGACGATCGACTCGCTGCTCTCCGGCGAGAAGGGCGCGTTCAAGTCGGCGGTGTCGCACCTGATCCTGCCGGCGATCGTGCTCGGCACCAATCCGCTGGCGATCATCGCGCGGATGACGCGCTCGGCGATGCTGGAAGTCCTGGGCGAGGACTACATCCGCACCGCGCGCGCCAAGGGCTTGTCGAAGGTTCGCGTGATCGCGCTTCACGCCTTTCGCAACGCGCTGATCCCGGTGATCACCGTGATCGGGCTGCAGGTGGGCGTGCTCTTCACCGGCGCCATCCTCACCGAGACGATCTTCTCCTGGCCCGGCGTGGGCAAGTGGCTGATCGAGGCGATCAGCCGCCGCGACTATCCGGTGCTGCAGGGCGGTCTTCTGATGCTCGGCCTGATGGTGATGATCGTCAATCTGCTCGTCGACGTCGCCTACGGCATCATCAACCCGCGGATAAGGCATGCGCGATGAGCACGGGAGCCGCGCGAAGTGATCCGCGAAGCAGCGCTCGCAACCTCGACGGCGATGCCCGCGCCGCCGGGACCGCTGCGCGAGTTCTGGGGGTACTTCAGCGCGAACCACGGCGCGGTCGCGGGGCTCGTGATCATCGTTGCCGTGCTGTCTGATGGCGGCGTTCGCGCCCGTGCTCGCGCCCTACCCGCCCGACCTCACGAACAACGCGATCTTCCTCAAGCCCCCCGCCTGGCAGGCCGGCGGCTCGTGGGCGTATCCGCTCGGGACCGACGCGATCGGCCGCGACATCCTGTCGCGCCTGATCTACGGCGCGCGGCTGTCGCTGCTGATCGGCATCGCCGTCGTCGCGCTGTCGATCGCCGTCGGCATCGCGCTCGGGCTCCTCGCGGGGTTCGCGCGCGGCATCACCGAGATCGCGATCATGCGGCTGATGGACATCATCCTCACGCTGCCGAGCCTGCTGCTCGCGATCGTCATCGTCGCGATCCTCGGGCCGGGCATCATGAATGCGATGCTCGCGGTGGCGGTCGTCGTGCTCCCGCACTACGTGCGGATCACGCGCGCCGCGGTGATCTCGGAGACCTCGAAGGACTACGTCACCGCTGCGCGCACCAACGGCGCCGGAATTTTCCGGCTGATGTTCAAGGAGGTGCTCCCGAACTGCTCCGCGCCGCTGATCGTGCAGGCATCGCTCGGCGTTTCCACGGCGATTCTCGACGCGGCGGCGCTCGGCTTTCTCGGCCTGGGCGCGCAGCCGCCCGCCTCGGAATGGGGGACGATGCTCGCCGACGCGCGCGAATTCGTGCTGCGCGCGTGGTGGGTCGTGACCTTTCCCGGGCTGATGATCCTCGTCACGGTGCTCGCGTTCAATCTGTTCGGCGACGGGCTGCGCGACGCGCTCGATCCGAAGCTCAAGCGCTAGACCGGCCGCACGCCATGGCGCTGCTCGAGATCGAGGACCTGCACGTCGAGTTTCCGTCCCGGGGCGCGGTGATGCACGCCGTCGAGGGCGTGAGCCTCTCGCTCGACGAAGGCGACGTGCTGGGAATCGTCGGCGAGTCCGGCTCGGGCAAGAGCGTCACGATGCTCGCGCTGATGGGCCTCGTCGCGTTTCCCGGCCGGGTCCGCGCGCGGCGGCTGGAATTCGCCGGACGCAACCTCCTGGGGCTCTCCGACCGCGAGCGGCGGCGGCTCGTCGGCAAGGACGTCGCGATGATCTTCCAGGAGCCGACGACGAGCCTCAACCCGTGCTTCACGATCGGGTTCCAGCTCGCCGAAACGCTGCGGCTGCACCTCGGGCTCGATCGCAAGGCGGCGCGCGACAAGTCGACCGAGCTGCTCGAGCAGGTCGGCATCCCGGCTGCGGCGTCGCGGCTCAAGGACTTTCCGCACCAGCTCTCGGGCGGGATGAACCAGCGCGTGATGATCGCGATGGCGATCGCCTGCAATCCGCGCCTGCTGATCGCCGACGAGCCGACCACCGCGCTCGACGTGACGATCCAGGCGCAGATCCTCGATCTCCTGCGCGGGCTGCAGAAGGAGCGCGGGATGGCGCTGGTGCTGGTCACGCACAACATGGGCGTCGTCTCCGAGATGGCGCGGCGCGTCGCGGTGATGTATGCGGGCCAGATCGTCGAAGAGCGCAGCGCCGACGCTGCTGTTTGCCGCGCCGCAGCATCCGTACACCGCAGCGCTGCTCGCGGCGATGCCCGAGCGCAGCACCGGCGACACGCGGCTCGCGACGATTCCGGGCGTGGTGCCCGGCCTGTACGACCGGCCGTCGGGGTGCCTGTTCGCGCCGCGCTGCTCCGATGCGACGGGCCGATCCTGCCAGATGCGCCCCGAGCTGCGGCAGTGGCAGGACGGCCACGTCCGCTGTCACTTCCCGCTCGGCGATCCCGGCCGCGAAGCCGCGATCGCGCGCGACGGCGGACGCGTCAAGGGCGTCGAAGGAAGTGATCGCATGAACGGCGCTCGCCGCGGATCGGCTGCTCGATGAGCGCGCCCGTCGTCGAAGCGGTCGACCTCAAGCGCGTCTACGAGATCCGGCGCGGACCGATGCGCGCCGCCGGCGCATCTGCACGCGGTCGGCGGCGTGTCGTTCGCGATCGAGCCGGGACGCACGCTCGCCGTGGTCGGCGAATCGGGCTGCGGCAAGTCGACGCTCGCGCGCGTCGTCTCGTTGATCGAGAAGCCCTCGGCGGGCGAGTTGCGCCTCGGCGGCACCGACGCCGTGAAGGCCTCGCCGCACGATCAGCGGGGGCTGCGCAAGACCGTGCAGATGGTCTTCCAGAACCCGTACGGCTCGCTCAATCCGCGCAAGAAGATCGGCGCGATCCTGGAGGCCCCGCTCGAGATCAACACGAAGCTCGGCGCGACCGAGCGGGCCGAGCGCGCGCGCGCAATGCTCGCCAAGGTCGGATTGCGGCCCGAGCACTACGTCCGCTATCCGCACATGTTCTCGGGCGGGCAGCGGCAGCGCATCGCGATCGCGCGGGCGCTGATGCTCAATCCCGCGCTGCTGGTCGCCGACGAGCCGGTGTCCGCGCTCGACGTCTCGGTCCAGGCGCAGGTGCTGAACCTGCTCGCCGACCTGCAGCGCGAGCTCGGCCTCGCCTATCTCTTCATTTCGCACGACCTCGGCGTCGTCCGTCACATCGCGCACGACGTGCTCGTGATGTACCTCGGCCTCGTCATGGAACAGGGGCCCAAGGAGCGGATCTTCACGCGGCCGCTGCACCCCTACACGCAGGCGCTGCTCGCCTCGACGCCCGGCATGGTGGGCGCGGCCCGCCGGCGAGCGCATCGTGCTCAAGGGCGAGCTGCCCTCGCCCTCGAATCCGCCAGCCGGATGCGTATTCTCCACCCGTTGCCCCCACGTGATCGAGCGCTGCCGAGCCGAGCGCCCGGTCCTGCGCCCGCTCGACGGGCGGCTGGTATCCTGCCATCTGGCTGAGCGCTTTCTCGATCCGGGCAGGCTGCCCCCCCATCCCGGAGCGGCGTGAAACGCGGCCCCATCAACAGGAGGAGTCCTTCGACATGACGAAACTCCGAATCGGCCCCGATCGCGCGCTGTTCGCGGCAATGGCTTTGCCGCGCGCTGGTCGCGGCCGCAAGCGTCGTCCGCGAAGACGCTGGTGTTCTGCTCCGAAGGCAGTCCCGAGAACTTCTACCCCGCGGTCAACACGACCGGCACGTCGTTCGACGCCAACAGCCAGATCTACAGCCGCATCGTCGATTTCGAGCGCGGCGGCACCACCGTCGTGCCCGGCCTCGCCCAGAGCTGGGACATCTCGCCGGACGGCAAGGTCTACACGTTCCACCTGCGCAAGGGCGTCAAGTGGCACAACCACCGCGCCTGCAAGCCGACGCGCGACTTCAACGCCGACGACATGATCTTCGCGATCGAGCGGCAGTGGAAGGAGTCGAACCCGTACTTCAAGGTGACGAGCTCCAACCATTCGTACTTCAACGACATGGGCATGCCGAAGCTGCTGAAGTCCGTCGAGAAGGTCGACGACTACACGGTGCGCATCACGCTCGAAAAGCCCGAGGCGCCGTTCCTGTCCGACCTCGCGATGGAATACGCGGGCGTGCAGTCGAAGGAGTACGCCGACGCGATGCTCAAGGCCGGAACGCCCGAGAAGATCGACCAGGAGCCGATCGGCACCGGCCCGTTCTATCTCGACCGATACATCAAGGACGCGATCATCCGCTACAAGGCGTTCCCGCAGTTCTGGGGCGGCAAGGCGAAGATCGACGACCTGATCTTCGCGATCACGCCGGACGCCTCGGTGCGCTGGGCGAAGCTGCAGAAGGGTGAGTGCCACGTCATGCCGTATCCCAATCCGGCCGACCTCGACACCATGCGCAAGGATCCGAACGTCACGATCCTGCGAGCAGCCCGGGCCTCAACGTCGGCTACCTCGCCTACAACGTCACGAAGAAGCCGTTCGACGACGTGCGCGTGCGCAAGGCCGATCAACATGGCGATCAACAAGAAGGCGATCATCGACGCGGTGTTCCTGACCGCCGGCGTCCCGGCGACGAACCCGATCCCGCCGACGATGTGGTCGTACAACAAGGCGATCAAGGACGACCCGTACGATCCGGCCGCCGCGCAAGAAGCTCCTCGCCGACGCCGGTTATCCGAACGGCTTCACGACCGACCTGTGGGCGATGCCGGTGCAGCGCCCGTACAACCCGAACGCGCGGCGGATCGCCGAGCTGATGCAGGCGGATCTCGCCAAGGTCGGCGTCACCGCGGAGATCAAGAGCTTCGAGTGGGGCGAGTACCGCAAGCGGATGCAGAACGGCGAGCACCAGATGGGCATGCTGGGCTGGACCGGCGACAACGGCGACCCCGACAACTTCCTTGCCGTGCTGCTGGGATGCGATGCGGCCAAGTCGAACGGCAGCAACGTCTCGAAGTGGTGCTACCAGCCGTTCGAGGACCTGATCCAGAAGGCGAAGACGATCTCCAACCAGAAGCAGCGCACCGAGCTCTACGAGAAGGCGCAGGTGGTCTTCAAGGAGCAGGCGCCGTGGTTCACGATCGCGCACGCCGTGCAGCTGAAGCCGGTGCGCAAGGAAGTGATCGACTTCAAGCTCTCCCCGTTCGGCCGCCACACGTTCTACGGCGTCGACATCAAGGAGGCGAAGGAGTAGTCGCGCGCCCCGTGCGCCGGGCGTGACGCCGGCGCGATCCGCCGCAAGTGTTTTGCGAAGCCCCGTGAGCCGACCGGTTCACGGGGTTTTTGTTTTCGATCCCCGTTCCCGCGCGCGTCGCGTCGCGTAGAGGCAGATGCCGCTCGCAACCGAGACGTTCAGGCTCTCGACGCTGCCCGTGAGCGGAATGCCCACGATCCGGTCGCAAAGCTCCCGGGTGAGACGGCGAAGACCGGCGCCCTCCGCTCCCATCACCCACGCGATCGGGCCCGTCACGTCGGCGTCGAACAGGCTTTCGCCACCCGCGTCGGCGCCGAGGATCCACACGCCCATCGACTTCAGGTCGCGCAGCGCGCGCGCGAGGTTCGTGACCATGAC
The DNA here is from genome assembly GCA_963742965.1 of uncultured beta proteobacterium. Taxonomy (GTDB): domain Bacteria; phylum Pseudomonadota; class Gammaproteobacteria; order Burkholderiales; family Casimicrobiaceae; genus CAIWHR01. The sequence continues at coordinate 88,869 of CAVUOC010000012.1, forward strand.
GAGCGGCACCGTGTCGGCGGCGCCGCTTGCGGCCTTCGCGACGGTCGCGTTCATCCCCACGGCGCGATCCTTGGGGACGACGACCGCGTGGGCGCCGAACGCGTCGGCGTTGCGCAGGCACGCGCCGAGATTGTGCGGATCGGTGACGCCGTCGAGGACGAGCAGCAGCGCGGGCTCCGCAAGGCCGTCGAGCACGTCGTCGAGCGAGACGTGCGCGAGCGAAGGATCGACCAGCGCGACGACGCCCTGGTGCTTGACCGATCCTGCCAATGCCTGGAGCCTCTCGTCGTCGGCGAGGTGCACGGGACAGCGGGCGGCGTCCGCGCGCGCAACGAGGTCGCGCGTGCGCGCATCGTGCCGCGTGGACGACAGATAGATCGCCCGCAGCGAATCCGGCCGCTGCCGCAACCGCGCGGTCACTGCATGGAAGCCGTAGATCGGACGCGTGGACGCCAAGGGAGGCTGCCGCTGGATACGGTTGGCGCGAGAAGCGCGTGGTAGTGTAGCGCGAGCCGCCCCGCGATGACGGAGCCTTCTCGCCACATCGGACCCGGACCGTGACAGGGAATCTTCGCATCATCGTCGAAAGCGTGCTGCTCGTGGTCGCGGCGCTGCTTCCGATCGTCAATCCCTTCGGCGGCGCGCCGATGTTCCTTGCGCTGACGGCGGACGTCACGCGGGAGGTCCGCGCCGAGCTCGCAAGCAAGATCGCGATCAACGCGTTCATCCTGCTCGTCGCATCGCTCTTCGTCGGGACGTACGTGCTGGACTTCTTCGGCTTGTCGGTGCCGATCGTCCAGGTCGCCGGCGGAATCGTCGTCTGCGCGGCGAGCTGGGACCTGCTTCGGTCCGAGCACGTGCTGAATGTCGAGATCGTCTCGGAGCCCACCGACATCGGAACGCGCGCGTTCTATCCGCTGACGCTGCCGCTGACCGTCGGCCCCGGCACGATCTCGGTCGCGATCACGATCGGAGCGCACCATCCGCAGAACATCCGCTCGGCGCTGCTCGAGGGAACCGCCGACGTCATCGGCGCGGTGATCATCGCCGCGACGGTGTTCGTGTGCTACCGCTACGCCGATCGGCTGCTGCGGAAATTGGGCGAAACCGGAACGAGCGTGTTGATCCGGCTCTCGGCGTTCATCCTGCTCTGCGTCGGTGTGCAGATCTTCTGGACGGGCGCCTCGACGTTGCTTGCCGCGCTGCCGACCGTCCCGCCCCGTTGATCTGCGGCATAGCGAGGTGGCGAGCAGCGCGCGTGTCGGCTATAATTCGCGGCTTGCCCGAAGGTCGATGGCTGTCCCGGGCACCCGCGAACGCACCTCCTACGCCGGCGTAGCTCAGTTGGTAGAGCAGCGCATTCGTAATGCGAAGGTCGAGGGTTCGACTCCTTCCGCCGGCACCAGTAATTCAGAAGGCTCCACGATCATCGGCGATGAGCACTGACGCCACGTCGATCGAATGCCCGAACTGCCGCGACCCGATGGCCGCGCAGCCGGTCGAGGGCTACGGCGCGCTGGAACCCATCGAGATCAACGCCTGCGAGTCTTGCAACCTGTTCTGGTTCGACAAGCTCGAGAGCGTGCGTCTCACGCCCAAATCGGTGATCGGTCTCTTTCAATTCATCGGCAAATCGGGCGTCGCGCGCCGTACGCTCGCGGCCAACTTCAATTGCCCTCGGTGCACGCTGCCGCTCGCCGTGACCCACGATCTGCAGCGCACGACGCGGTTCACGTACTGGCGCTGCAACAAGGACGGCGGCCAGCTCATCACGTTCAATCAATTCCTGCGGCAGAAGAACTTCATTCGAACACCGACGCCCGCAGAGCTCGCGAAGCTTCGTTCCACCGTGCGGCAGATCGCGTGCTCGCAGTGCGGCGCCCCGGTCGACCTGGCGACCGACAGCGCCTGCACGCATTGCGGCTCGCCGATCGCATTGATCGATCCCGACGGCGTCACCAAAGCGCTGCAGGAGCTCGCCGCCGGTTCCGCCGTGCCGTCGTCGGTGTCACCCGAGGCGATGCGCACGGCGCTCAGCGATGCGCAGATCGACGCGATTTTCGAGCTGCGCCGGATGCCCCGGCAGGACGTCGACAGCGACCTGGTGGCGATCGGTGCGGCGGCGATCGGGGCGCTCCTTGCGGGGTTCATCGCTGGGCGCTGATTGTCATCAGCATGCACCGATGAAGATATCGAGGTGATGCGGTTCCACGCGGCCTTTGCGCGCCGAAAAAGACCCCAGCAACCCGGACGGGATGCTGGGGCCCGGTTACGGTGTTTCGCTTTGACTAGGGCGTGAACTTACTGATCCGCGTCGACCAGTTCGCGAGCGCGGTCCGGCCTCCGGGGCCATGGCTTGCGCCGCCACACGTGCCCAGCAGATTGTCGCCAGTACCGCCGTTGAAGAACGGACCTCCCCACGCTGTGTAGTCGCACGCGTGTGCGATGTACTCGCTGGCAATCCAGATCGAGTTGCCGTCGACCGCCGCCGCACCGTAGTCACCCCAGCGCGTCCGGGGCGGGTTACCGACCTGCGACTTGTAGCTCGTGAACCCGTCGTCCCGCGCCGCTCCGTCTCCACCAGGGACGACATTCCATGTTCCGACGCCCACCTTCGCATCGATCGACGCGAATGCAGCGCTCGGATTCAGGTTATCGCCGGTAGCGGTGAACGCCATGACGCCGCGTCCACTTTGCGTGACTGCGATGGCCGGATACGTCAAATCATAGCCGGTTGCGCCGAGATAGCCCTGCATGTCGACCGTTCCGGCGTGGGGATTGACGATGAACCAAGCGATACCGGCGCGCTGAAGCCCGCCATCCGGATTCAGCGCCGTGTCGAGCGCGCCCCAGAGCTTGCCGTTTGCGTACATCACCTGCTGCATGCGCGTGTCGTTGGAATCCGGCCTCGAGATGATTTCGTCGTGCGCCGGCTCGGCGCCGAACAGAAGCCTCCAGCAGCCAGCCTGTCCGTTGAACAGCAGGGTAGTCGTATCGTTGATGCAGTCGCCTTGCGCGACGTCCGGCGTCAGCAGCTTGTCCGCCAGGGATCCCGAGCCGGGCTGCTTCTGCTTGGGCGGCAGCGCGTACGTGATGGCGCTCAACGCCTCGTTGCTGAGGCTGAGCGCCGGTGAAGGCGAATTGAGCGAGGACGTGTTGCTCAATGTCCAAACAATGATCCGGCTCGACACGCCGGGGCCACCCGTTCCGCTGACCGGATGCGTTGCCTCATCGGTGGCGTTCGAGCTCATGAAGAACTCGGTACCACCATTGCTCGTGTCGAACTGGGTACCAGGAGACTGTGCCGGCCATACGGTGAACCCTGGTTGCGTCGCGCCGGCGTCGCTGGGCAGGTTAACGGTGCCGAATGTGTCGATGTGAACCATCGTGACATCGGCAGCGCCCGCGGCGAACTGCGCTTTGGAGAACGCATAGATCTGCGCCCCGTTGAAGCCGTTGCCACTCCACGGGTATGCGTTGGTCGTGACGTAGAAGCCATTCGCGTCCGCGCCGATGTGCGGGTAGTCGCCAAGGCAAGGGCACGCGTTTAGAGGATCTGGATTGTTGGCTCCGTCGCTCGTGACGATCACCTTGTAGATGTTCCACGCACCCGTCGGATCGGGTGTCTTGCTGACCGCAATGTCGAGGTGGTTGACATGATTTAGTGACCCGTTAGCATTCCTGTCGAGAGTCAGGACTACTACGAACCAGCGCTGCGTCGCCGCGTCATAAAGGCACGACGGATCGGTGATCTCTGGACCGAGAACTCCCGTGGTGCGATTGGCCGCTGGCGGATACCCATAGAACGAGTTGAGATCCACGGCATGGTCCACGTTTCGCGGAAACCCACTTACGATGTTCGTGGCGGTGTTATCCGGCAGGACCGACTGGCCGGCCGCGTTGTAAACATTGAGGACGTCGTTGACCGCTTCGAGAACGAAACCGTTGCCGACGCACAACCCTTGGTCAGGCGGCTCGATCGAGAACTGGTTGCCCCCCCGCGAATAACGTTGCTGATAGTGGTTTAGCCCCTCGAACCCGACGCTGAACTGCGGGCTGGATTTCGCCTTTTTGCTTCCGTTCACAGGGATAGCACCGGGCGCGTTCCCTCGAGAAAGACTGCGGTTGGTGATGGTTCCACCATACGCAGGGGCAGCCGCCTCGTCGACATCCGCAGCAAATTCCACCGACGTAACGTCATTGGTACCCGACGGCGTGAATGCCCCGGTCTGAGGCGCCGATGTTCCGCTCAAAGCAATCGTACGGCCGTACGCGGCTGGAGCGGCGAATACAGCAAGGATTGCAAGTGATGCTGACAGCAATGCAAGTGATGGCAACGCAAACCACGATCTGGATTTCATTCGATCCCTCTCAGATGGATGACGACGTCCCCACCAAGAAACGTGGGGTTGTCACATCGGGCGCGCATCTCCTGTCCGCGTCGAGCTTGTGAGCTGCTGCTGACGCAAACGCAGAATTCGCACGATGCCGGATGAAGCTCTGATCGTGCGTAGCGCGCAGGGAGAAAACTCTGCGCCGGCGGAATGTCGGTGTCAAGACAACTTGCCGCAAGCTGTCGTGATATTTCGAAAATCAAAGTCGATGCGCGCGCTTCTGCTTACCGCCGGTGTGGATATTGAAGTGAACCCTCACCTGAGAAACGTGAGTACAAATTGCATTTCATCCATCGGATCAGGAAAATATTACTTGATTCGGTGCACGCACCGCCCGATCCACTGCGCCGTCAGCTTCTCCTGCACGGAGTTCTGGACGAGACGCGCGGCGAGCGCGGGAAAATCGACGACGTCGATCGGCTGGTCCTGGTTGAAGCACGAGAACACGTAGCTGACTTGCCCGGTTTCGGGGTCGCGATGCGGCTGCAGGCACTGCGCGCAGATCTCCTTCATCATGCACTGCATCGGCGAGTTGATCGACGCGATCGCCCGATGACCCGGCTTGCAGATACGGCGCCAGCACCGTGTGCCGCGCCGCGCCGACGGCCGCCATCATCCGGTCGGAGCCGATCGCGATGATGCGATCGCAGTCCGCGAAGTGGATCGGCTGCGTCGCCCAGCGCACCGGAAGCGTAAGCGGCCATCGCCTGCACGATGTTGCCGACGAACGCGCGGTCCTGCGGCCGCGTCGGCGTGAACCCGGGCGCTTCGTCGCAGCACCAGACGACCGCATCGGCCGCCGCTTCGATCTCGGCGACCTTGTAGCGGTCGATCGCGCTGCTTGTAGCCGGCGAAATACAGGACCTTCGACCCCGCATCGCGAAACGCCTGACCGATCGAGAAGAGCACCGCGTTGCCGAGCCCGCCGCCGGCAAGCACGACGGTCTCTCCGCCGGCGATTTCGGTGGGCGTGCCCGTCGGGCCCATCAGGATCACCGGCTCGCCCGGCTCGAGCAGCGCGCAAAGATCGGACGAGCCGCCCATCTCCAGCACGATCGTCGATACGAGGCCTCGCTCGCGATCGACCCATGCGCCGGTGAGCGCGATGCCTTCCATCGTGAGTCGCGTGCCGTTGATCGCGCGCGACAGCGTCTCGAAGTTCTGCAGCCGGTAGAACTGTCCCGGACGGAAGCGCCGCGCGGCCGCCGGCGCGTGAACGACGACCTCGACGATCGTCGGCGTCAATCGCTCGACTCGCTCGACCGTCGCGCGCAGCTCGTCGTCGACGCGCGCGAGGAACGCCGCGTCGCGCTCGCGCGAAGCCGCTTCGACGCGTCCCAGCATCCGCGAGACGATCGGGTAGCCCTGCGTCGCGCTCGCCATCGCCTTGACGACGTTGCCGTGGAAGGACGGGTGCAGGTCGCCGAAGAAGCTCGTCGCGCGGCCGTCGGCGCGGATCTCCGTCAGCACCGCCGGCTTTTCCGGCTTGGCGAGTCCCTTGAGCGGCTTCACGACATTGCCGGATTCGTCGAGCAGGCGGAAATACTTGCCGTCGAGGTGAAAGTGCGGCGCGTCCTCGCGCGCGAGCACGGTGTTGGGCTGCGTGCCGGCGGCGACGAGAATCGCGCGCGCCGGAAGCGACGTCTCGCCGAACGCGTGCCAGACGCCGTCGCCGTCGTTGTGGTGCTGCGACATGCGCAGCGCGCGCGCATGGCCGAACGCGTCGACCTCGACCGCCAGCGGCGTCAGGCCCTCGGCGAAGCGGATCCCTTCCTCGAGCGCCTTCTCGACCTCCTCGTGGTTGAGCGTATACGAGGGGCTGTCGATCAGCCGGCGGCGATACGCGATCGTCGCGCCGCCCCAGCCTTGCAGCAGCTCGACGATCGCGAGCGTCGCGACGCTCGCGCGTCGCCGCGTCGCGCTCGGCGCGGATCGCGCGCGCGTGCGCGAGAAACTCCTCGGCGATCGGCCGCTCCGCCGCGGTCCACGCCGCTTCGACCGCATCCCTGCCCTTGTCGCGCGACGAGCGCTTCGTAACGCGCGAGGAACTTCTCGACCTGCACCGGGTAGTAGGCGAGCGCTTCGGTCGCCGTGTCGATCGCGGTCAGGCCGCCGCCGACGACGACGACCGGCAGCCGCAGCTGCATGTTCGCGACCGAATTGGTCTTCGCCGCGCCGGTCAGCTGCAGCGCCATCAGGAAGTCCGACGCCGTGCGCACGCCGGTCGCGAGCCCGTTCGGCAATTCGAGCACCGTGGGCTTGCCGGCGCCCGCCGCCACCGCGACGTGGTCGAAGCCCAGCTCGAACGCGCCGTCGGCGTCGATCGTGCCGCCGAAGCGCACGCCGCCGAACATCGCGAACCGGTCGCGACGCTCGAGCAGCAGGCGGATCACCTTGAGGAAGTTCTTGTCCCAGCGCACGGTGATTCCGTACTCGGCGACGCCGCCGAATCCCGCCATCACGCGATCGTCGAGCGACTCCTCGAGCACCGCGAAGTCGCGGATCGGCGCGAACGGCCTCGCGCTCGCCCGTCGCCGCGACACCCGAGAGCGCCGCATCGAGCGGCTCGATCTTGAGACCGTCGATGCCGACGACCGTGTGGCCGTCGTTCAGCAAGTGGTGCGCGAGCGTGAACCCTGCCGGCCCCATTCCGACGACGAGCGTGCGCTTGCCGGTCGGCGGGCGCGGCAGCGGACGCCGCAGGTTGAGCGGGTTCCAGCGCGTGAAGAGCGAATAGATCTCGAAGCCCCAGGGCAGCGCCAGCACATCCTTGAGGATCCGCGTCTCGGCCTGCGGAATGTCGACGGGATCGGTCTTCTGGTAGATGCACGACTTCATGCAGTCGTTGCAGATCCGATGACCGGTCGCGGCGACCAGCGGATTGTCGACGCAGATGATCGCGAGCGCCGCGATCGGCCAGCCCTCGGCGCGAAGCTTGTGGAACTCCGAGATCTTCTCTTCGAGCGGACAGCCGGCAAGCGTGACGCCGAACGGGCTCTTCTTGAACGGATTGTCGAGCGGCGGACCGCTCGCCGGCTTCTTCTCGGAAGGCCCCGCGCGCACGAATCCTTGCCCTGCTCGTGACACCAGATGCAGTAGTGCGACTCGCCGAGCGCGTGCGCGAAATCCATCCCGCGATCGGTCAGCGCGAACCCGTCGCGCCGCCGGATGTGACCGCCGGCGAGCTTCCAGGCCTCGGCGCCGCCGACGTGCGTCGTGTCGAGCGGCACGAGCTGCATCGGGTCGAGCTTGCGCGGCAGCGCGGAAAAGGACGCCGCCCTTGTGCAGCGCGCGGCCTTCGGCGGTGTGCGCGGCCCACGCGGCGTAGCGCAACGCGGTGTCGAGCTCGGCGGCGTTGGCGGCTCTCGTCGCTGCTGCCAGCGCGGTCACCGCGTTGGCGAAGCCGAGCTCGGTGAACGGCTCGCCCAATGCGGCCTCGAGCTGCGGCACGCAGCGCAGCGCCGTCGAAGGCTTCTGCGGCCTCGGCCCGATACGTGTTCATCGCCTTGCGCTGGACGAACTGGCGCTTCACGACGTAAAGCGGCGCGAGCTCGTGGTGCAGCGCCTCGAGCGCACGCACTTCCGCCTCGACCCGAACAGCGCGGCGACAAAATCCTCGAGGTGCGGTCCGATCGCGATCAGCAGATCGGATTCTTCCTTGCGCGCAAGCGCGCCGGGGTCTCGGCGCGCCGAATCGAGCCGATCGGCGAGCGCCGCGTCGGCGGCCGCAAGGTGAGCGGCGAACAGCTCATCGATCCGCGCAGCGCCCTCGATCGAGTAGAGATCGGCGAACGCGAGTCCGTGCGGTAGCGCCAATGGACGCGTCGAGTCGGTCGGCATGATGGCAAAACGCAGTCGCGCAAGCTCTTGGGGTGCCCCAGGCACCGGCTCGGCGCAGGCAAAACACGAGATTTTACCGTTTCGGCACGGCTTTCGTCAGGCGCGATGTGTCTATCGATGTGACCCGAAAGGCAGTTTCGGCCGCGGCGGGCATCGTCCCAGTTCAACCGTCGCATTCCACCCGTTCATCGCGCCTTTCGAGGACAATGGCGCTCTTTGCGCGCCTTCGGAGCTGCGATGAACTTGATCCGATTTGCCTGGTCTGGCGATCGCGGCCCTCGTCGCCGCTGCGCCCGGTGCCGGGCTCGCGCAGCCGATCCGCCTGGGCGAGCTCAACAGCTACAAGGTCTTCCCGGCGTTTCTCGAGCCGTACAAGAAGGGGATGGACCTCGCGCTCGCCGAGATCAACGCCGCAGGCGGCGTGCTCGGGCCGGCCGCTCGAAATCGTCGTGCGCGACGACAACGGCAATCCCGGCGACGCCGTGCGCGTCGCCGAGGAGCTTCTTTCCCGCGAGAAGGTCGTGATGCTGGTCGGAACGTTCGCATCCAATGTCGGCCTCGCCGTCGCCGATCTCGCCAAGCAGCGCAAGGTGGTCTTTCTCGCGTCCGAGCCGCTCACCGACAAGATCGTCTGGGAAAACGGCAACCGCTACACGTTCCGGTTGCGCGCCTCCACGTACATGCAGACCGCGATGCTGGTGCCCGAGGCGGCGAAGCTCGGCAAGAAGCGCTGGGCGATCGTCTATCCGAACTACGAGTATGGCCAGTCGGCGACCGCGGCGTTCAAGAAGCAGATGATCGCGCAGCAGGCGGGCGGCATCGAATTCGTCGAATACGCGGTGCCGCTCGGCAAGATCGACGCAGGACCGGTCGTGCAGGCGCTGCTCGACGCGCAGCCCGATGCGATCTTCTCGTCGCTCTTCGCTGCCGACCTCGCGCGCTTCGTCCGCGAGGGCGAGGTGCGAGGACTGTTCAAGGGACGGCCGGTGTTCAACCTGCTGGGCGGCGAGCCCGAGTACCTCGATCCGTTGAAAGAGGAAGCGCCGACCGGCTGGTGGGTGACCGGCTACCCGTGGTACGCGATCGAGACGCGCGAGCACAAGCGCTTCCGCGATGCGTATCAGGCGAAATTCAACGATTACCCGCGGCTCGGCTCGGTCGTCGGATACAGCGCCGATCAACGCCGCGGCCGCCGCGATCCGCAAGGCAGGCTCGACCGACACGGAAAAGCTTGTCGCGGCGATGAACGGGCTCAGCTTCGAGTCGCCTTTCGGCAAAGTGACGTTCCGTCCGCTCGATCACCAATCGACGATGGGCGCCTACGTCGGCCGCACCGCGGTCAAGGACGGCAAAGGCGTGATGGTCGACTGGCGTTACGCCGACGGCGCGAGCTATCTGCCTTCCGACGAGACGGTGAGGCGGCTGCGGCCCGCCGAGTGAGCCCGGCGGCCCGCACGAGCCTTTCGCGCGCGTGTCGCTCGCCTCCTTCGTCGCGCAGCTGCTGAACGGCCTCGCCGGCGCCTCGGCGCTGTTCCTCGTCGCCGCGGGCCTCACGCTGATCTTCGGCGTCACGCGGATCGTCAACTTTGCGCACGGCTCGCTCTACATGCTGGGCGCCTATCTCGCGTACACGCTCGCCGCGACGCTTCCGCGCGGGCCGCTGGGCTTCTGGGGCGCCGTCGTCGTCGCCGCGCTCGCCGTTGCGTTGATCGGCGCGGCGATCGAAACGCTGCTTCTGAAGCGAATCTACGCTGCGCCGGAATTGCTGCAGCTCGCCGCGACGTTCGGCGTCGTGCTGATCGTTCGCGATCTCGCGCTCGCGCTCTGGGGCCCCGAGGATTTGCTGGGGCCGCGCGCGCCCGGCTTGCAAGGCGCAGTGGACATTCTCGGCCGCGCGATCCCGGCGTACGACCTCTTCCTGCTGGCGGTGGGCCCCGCGGTGCTGCTCGCGCTGTGGTGGGTCCTCGAGCGCACGCGCTTCGGCATGCTGACGCGCGCCGCGACCGAGAACCGCGTGCTCGCGGCCGCGCTCGGCGTCGACGAGCGGCGCCTCTTCACCGCGGTCTTCGCGATGGGCGCGTTCCTCGCCGGGCTCGCAGGCGCGTTGCAGCTGCCGCGCGAGCCCGCCAACCTCGGCATGGACCTCGCGATCATCGCCGAGGCCTTCGTCGTCACCGTCGTCGGCGGGCTGGGGTCGATCCCCGGCGCGTTCGTCGCCGCGCTGCTGATCGGGCTCACCAAGGCGCTGTGCATCGCCATCGGCACTGTCGAGGTCGGCGGGATCGCGATCGCCTTTCCCAAGCTCACGCTCGTCGCCGAATTCGTCGTGATGGCGATCGTCCTCGTCGCCCGTCCGTACGGGCTGATGGGCACGCCCCCTGCGGCGCCGCCGACGACGCCGGTCGCCGAATTCCGCGCGCTGGTCGTGCCGCCCGGAAGGCGCGCGGCGATCGGCGCGCTCGTCGCGCTCGGCCTCGCGGCGCTGCTGCCCGTGGACCGGCGACGAATACCGGCTCGTTCTCGCGACCGACGTGCTCGTCCTGGCGCTCTTCGCGGCGAGCCTCCAGCTGCTGATGGGCACCGGCGGCATGGCATCGTTCGGTCACGCCGCGTACTTCGGGATCGGCGCTTACGCCGCCGCGCTCGCGGTGAAGGGCGGCGTGCCGATGGAGGCGGCGCTCGCACTCTCCCCGCTCGTCGCGGCAGCCGGCGCGCTCGTCATCGGATGGTTCTGCGTGCGCCTTTCGGGCGTCTATCTGGCGATGCTCACGCTCGCGTTCGCGCAGATCGTCTGGTCGATCGCGTTTCAGTGGGACGCCGTCACCGGCGGATCGAACGGCATCGTCGGCGTGTGGCCGGCGACCTGGCTTGCCGGCAAGCGGACCTACTACTGGTTCGCGCTGGCGCTCGTCGGCCCGGCGCTTGCGGCGATCGTCTGGATCGCGCATTCGCCGCTCGGCTATTCGCTGCGCGCCTGCCGCGATTCGCCGCTGCGCGCCGAAGCGATCGGCATCGACGTCCGGCGGACGCACTGGATCGCGTTCGCGCTCGCCGGGGCCTTCGCCGGATTCGCCGGCGGCCTGTACGCGTTCTCCAAGGGAAGCATCTCGCCGGAGACGCTCGCGATTCCGCGCTCGGTCGACGCGCTGGTGATGGTGCTCATCGGCGGTCTCAACGCGTTGGCGGGCCCGCTGCTCGGCGCCGCCGCGTTCACGTGGCTCTCCGACACGCTCGCGCGCGCGACCGAGTACTGGCACGCGGTGCTCGGCGCGATCATCCTGCTGATCGTCATCGCGTTTCCGATGGGAATCGGCGGCGCGATCCAGACGTGGATGCGGAGACTCGCGCGGAACGCCGTTGGGCGCCGCGCGATAGGAGAACCCGCGCGACGCACGCGAACTGGCCGTCACGGGGGCCGCACTCTATACTGGATTCGCGTCAGTTCGCCCACGTCGTCCGATCACACGTCATGTTCGAATCCGTTCAGAAGCGCGCGGCAGCCCTCGCGCGCGACGGGCTCAAAGTCCGGCGCCTCGTCGTCAACTGCAGGAAGCTCCTTTCCGAGCGCGGCGAGGCCGCGGGCGTCTCGCTCGCGAAGATCACGCTCGACATGTATCGCGAGCTGGACGACAAGGAGAAGCGCGCGATTCTTCGCCGCGTTGCTCACCGAGTTCTCGCCCGATCCGCAGCGCGTTCTCGCGGCGTCGAAGGCGTACGCTGACGAGCCTTCGGCCGCCAATCTGGCGAAGCTCAGCATCGCCGCCGAGCCGCCGCGCCAGGAGCTTCTCCGGCGCTTGAACCGGGCGCCCGGAGGCACGGCGACGATACTGCGGATGCGCGAGCGTCTGCTCGAATTGAAGCGCGGCGAGACCGAGCTCGACGCCGTCGACTGGGATCTGCGCCACCTTCTGTCGTCGTGGTTCAATCCCGGATTCCTGCGAATCGTTCGCGTCGATTGGCACACGCCTGCCTACGTGCTCGAGCAGATCATCACGCACGAGGCGGTCCACGAGATTCGCGGCTGGAACGATCTGCGCCGGCGGTTGCAGGCCGACGGCCGATGCTTTGCCTTCTTCCACCCTGCGCTGCCCGACGAGCCGCTGATCTTCCTCGAGGTGGCGCTGATGGACCGGATGGCGGACTCGGTCCCGCCGCTGCTCGACGCGCAATCGACGTCCGGCGATCCCGGGCGAGCGACGACCGCCGTCTTCTATTCGATCAACAACTGCCAGCCCGGCTTGCGCGGCGTGTCGCTGGGCAATTTCCTCATCAAGAACGTCGTGGACGTGCTGTCGCGGGAATTTCCGCGGCTCAAGGTGTTTTGCACGCTGTCGCCCATTCCCGGGTTCGCTGCCTGGCTCGGCGCGCAGCTCAAGCAGCGCGGCTCCGAAAATTCCACCCCGATTGCGCAGGCGTTGAAGGCGGTCGACGCGAGGCTTGGTTCCGACATTGCAAAGATCGCGAGCGACCCGGAGAACGCCGTCGAGCGTCTTGCGCCGCTGAAGGAGGCGTTGACGCGACTTTGCGCCACGTATCTGCTGAATCGCGGCGACGGCAGCGAGCCCGTCCGCGACTCGGTGGCGCGCTTTCACCTGAACAACGGCGCGAAGCTCGAGCGGATCAACTGGCTCGCCGACGTCTCCCGGAAGGGCCTGCGCGAGTCGCTCGGCCTGATGGTCAACTATCTTTACGAGCCGCGCGCGATCGAGGGAAATCACGAGCAGTTCGTCAATGGCACCATCGTCGCTTCGCGGCAGGTCCGCGGTCTGGCGCTGGGCGGGTGACCGAAGCACCATTCGGACACAACCGGCGCGGTCGATGAACGACATCGTGTTGAGCGTCGATCGCCTGTCCAAATCCTTCGGCGGCGTCGACGCCGTTCGCGACGTCTCGTTCGACGTCGCGGCCGGCGAGCTGGTCGCGCTGATCGGTCCGAACGGCGCCGGGAAGACGACGTGCTTCAACCTGGTCAACGGCCAGCTCGCGCCCGACGCCGGGACCATCGAGCTGTCCGGCACGCGGATCGATCGCTTGCCGCCGCGCGCGATCGCGCGGATGGGCGTGGGACGCACGTTCCAGGTCGCCGCGACCTTCGCGTCGATGACGGTGCGCGAAAACGTCCAGCTCGCGCTGCTCGCGCATGCCGGCGACCATTCGAGCATCGGCGCGCGCGCTGCGGATCTGCGCTGCTCGGAGGCCGACGCGCTGCTCGAGCGCGTGCGCATGACGCGGTTCGCCCACGCGGGCTGCGCGACGCTCGCGTACGGCGACGCCAAGCGCGTTGAAATCGCGCTGGCGCTCGCCGGCGGCCCGCGCCTCCTGCTGATGGACGAGCCGACTGCCGGGATGTCGCCGCGCTCGCGCGATCGGCTGATGCAGCTCGCCGCGGGGCTCGCCCGCGACGAAGAGATCGCCATCCTCTTCACCGAGCACGACATGGACGTCGTGTTCGGCCACGCCGACCGGATCATCGTGCTCGACCACGGCCGTATCCTCGCCGAGGGAACGCCCGATGCGATCCGCGCGAACGCCGACGTGCAGCGGGTCTATCTGGCGAGGCGAGTTGTAAGCACAACCGCTATTTTCCCGCGAGCCGCTCGAACCCTGCGGCGAGGTCGGCGATGAGATCCGCGGGATCCTCCAGACCGATCGCAAGCCGCAGGCACGGTCCACCCGGGTCCCACCTCGTCGCCGTCTGCGCGAGCTCCGGATACGTCGGAATGATCAGGCTCTCGAACCCGCCCCAGCTCCAGCCCATCCCGAAGAGGTTCATCCCGTCGAGCATCGCATCGATGCGCGCTCTCGCGACCGGTTGGAGCACGACGGCGAAAAGACCGGAGCCGCCCAAGTAATCGCGCTTCCACAGCTCGATGACCGCGCGAGCCCGGAAGCACCGGATAGATCACCTCCCGCACCTCGGGGCGCGCGCGCAGCCACTCTCCGATCGCGAGCGCGCTCTCCATGATGCCGCGCGAGCCTCACCGGCAGCGTGCGCAACCCGCGCAGCGCGAGGAAGCAATCGTCGGATGACGCCGTGACGCCCATGTCGGTCCAGATGCGGTGCAGCGCCGGAAACGTCGTCCTCGTTGCCGAGGATGAGCCCCATCAGCACGTCCGAGTGTCCGCCGATGTACTTGGTCGCCGCGTGCACCGATACGTCGGCGCCGTGGTCGAACGAACGGAAGCCGAACGGCGTCGCCCACGAGTTGTCGATGATGAGCCGGGCGCCGCGCCGGTGCGCGACCTCGGCGATCGCCGGAATGTCCTGCATCACGAACGTCAGCGATCCCGGCGACTCGGCGAAGACGATCCGCGTATTGGGCCGGAACTCGCGCTCGATCGCCGCGCCGAGCTCGGGGTCGTAGTAGCTCACGTCGACGCCGAAGCGCGTCAGATGGTTGTCGCAGAACCGACGCGTCGGGCCGTACACCGCATCGGTGACGAGCACGTGATCGCGCGGACGGGCGAGCGCGAGGAGCGGCAGCGTGGTCGCGGCGAGGCCGGAAGGAACGGCGAGCGCGGCGTGCGCGCCCTCGATTGCCGCAACCGCGTCCTGCAGGTCGGTGACCGTCGGAAGCCCGTGCAGCCCGTAGCCGATTCCCTCGTAATCGCCGCGTCTTGCCCGCTCGAGCTCGGCGACCGTTGGAAACAGCATCGTCGTCGCGCGGAACACCGGCGTGTTGACGGCGCCCAGGAACCGTTGCGGATTGCGGCCCAGATGGACGGCGCGCGTGCCCGGCTTGCGTTTGTCGTCGCTCATGGCGCTTACTGCTTCGGCGTTGCCGGCTCGACCGGGTGCCCGCCGAAGCCTTTGCGCATCATCGCGACGATCTTGTCCGCGTAGTCGGACTTGCCCTGGCTCGCGAAGCGCATCATCAGCGCAAGCGAGATCACCGGCGCGGGAACGCCCTGCTCGACCGCTTCGATGGCCGTCCAGCGGCCTTCACCCGAATCGGCGACGATCGGCGCGATGTCGCGGAGCTCGGCATCGTGCTTGAGGAAATCCGCGGTCAGGTCGAGGAGCCACGACCGGATGACGCTTCCGTGACGCCACATCTCCGTCACCGCGGCGACGTCGATGCCGAGCTTTGCGTTGCCCTTGAGCAACGCGATACCCTCGGCATACGCCTGCATCATCGCGTACTCGATGCCGTTGTGGATCATCTTGACGAAATGGCCGGCGCCGCACGGGCCGCAGTGCAGCCAGCCGGCATCGGGCGCAGGCGCGAGGATTTTCACGAAGGGCTCGATCATCGCGGCGGCGGCCGCATCGCCGCCGAACATCAGCGTGTAGCCGTTCTCGAGTCCCCACACGCCGCCCGAGACGCCGCAGTCGACGAAGCGCATGCCGGCGGAGGCGAGCGCCATGCCGCGCCGTTGCGAATCCTTGTAGTTCGCGTTGCCGCCGTCGACGATCAGATCGCCGCGCGCGAGCTCGGGCCACAGGTCCTCGACGGCGAGCTCGGTCACGCGGCCCGCGGGCACCATCAGCCAGACGATGCGCGGCGCCGACAACGCCTGCGCGAGCGCGACGATCGACGGCGCGGTCTCGAGCACGCCCTCCGTCGCAAGCGAGGCGGCGGCCGCGGGATCCGCATCGAAGCCGATGACGTCGACGCCGGCGCGTCGGAGCCGGCGCGCCATGTTGCCGCCCATACGGCCCAAACCGACGATGCCGATCTGCATTCGGGAGCGCTTTCTCGAAGGGAAGCCGTGATGCTACCGTTTCGGCTGCCGCCAGCCAACCGTGGCGAGGCTCGCCCGCTGCGTCGCGGTTGCCGCGGCCGCGACGATCAACGCGCCCCCGGCGAGCGTGCGCAAGCTGGGGACTTCGCCCAGTAGCGCGAAGGCGAGCGCGATTCCGTAGACCGGCTCGAGTGCCGCAATGACGCTCGCGGTGTGCGCGGTCACGCTCGCAAGCGCAGCGATGAACAGCGTGTGCGCGAGCGCCGTGCACGCGAGACCCAGCACGACGAGCAGCGCGATCTCCCGAGCGCCGATCTCGCCCAGTGCCCACGGACTGGCCCAGGCGAACGGCAGCAGCGCGACTGCCGCCAGCGCGTTCTGCCAGAACGCGATATCGGTCGCCGGCCGCGCCATCGCCCAGCGCCGATTCATCACCGCAAGCAACGCGAAGGTGAATCCCGAAACGAGCCCCCAGGCGAGGCCCTGGACGATCGGGTTCGCGAGCGAGACCTCGGGCACGATCAGCACGAGACCCGCGGTGACGAGGATGGCGGTCGTCGCCTCGCGGCGATGAATCGGGCGCGCGAGGAACACGCGCTCGATCAACAGCGTGAACAACGGGAAGCTCGCGAAGCCCAGCAGTCCCACAGCCACCGTCGAGACCTGGATCGCGGCGAAAAAGCTCACCCAGTGCAGCGCCAGCACGACGCCGTTCGCCGCGAGGCGCACGTCGAACGGGCGCGCGCTCGCCCGCGCGAATCCGCAGGATGCCGAGCGCAGCGGCCGCGATCGCGGTGCGGCCGAGGACGATGGCGACGGGCGACAGCGCGAGCCACTTGCCGAAGAGTCCGGCGAAGCCGAACAACGCGACGGCGACGTGCAGCGCGAACAGGGCGGCGGCGGGCGTCATTGAGAAGCAACGGAAGCAACCATCCTACGCCTGTGATTCCCACGCGCCCGGCCGCGTGGCTGTGGGACGCTGCGACAACCGATTCGCGAATCGTTGCCAGGGCGCCGCGCAGCTTCGCGTAGATGCGGTCAGCCGCCGGCGTGGGCATCACCCTCGCGATTGACGCACGAACAACTCGTCGCGGAACACGAAGCGCAGCCGGTTCACGGCGTGGCTGACGCGGATTCCGATGTGGCCAGCCGTTCGGCGGCCCGCGAGAGGCTGCGCGCTTCGCAAACCGCCTCGAAAATCGGCAGCAAATTGAGGTCCACGCTGCGCAATATTGAACATGGTTCATATCACGTATACGGTCAATTCGCTTATCAGAATATCACAGAGACGCTATCCTCGCCCTGTATTGCCGAGGCTCGACGAAGAACGGACGAGTACGAATGGATTCTTAACTCAATCGTGAAGAGGAAACAATGAAACTAAGACCGATCGCCGCTGCGCTTGCAGCCGTCGTAACAGTGGCTGCGGGCTCCGCTGTCGCGTTGGATTTGTCCAAGGCCCCTTCGAAGCCGTCTGCGCCCGCGCCGAAGCAGGCCTTTGTCTCGCACTCGCCAATCGGCGCCAACAAGAGTTGCGCTTCGCCGGGCTTCAAGTCGGTGCAGGCGCGGTCGACGCGGTCGCGGCCAACGGGACCGTGTATCTTTGCGGCACCGTGCCGTTCGCCGAACAGGTATTCCTGGGTAAGTCGGTGACGGTCACCGGCGACAAGGGCGCATCGATCGCCTCGCCGACGAGCGTGGGCGGGTTTGCCGGTGCGTCGATCGCCGGTTCCCGTCTCAGTTCCAGACCGACGATCTGTTCGCGCCGCAGGCAATCGTGGTCGTGACGGGCGCCGCCACCAAGGCGACGATCAAGGGGATCGGCGTCACCGGTCCGCTTCCCGGCAACGGCAGCTGCGCAAACCGCGAGTATGGCGTCCTCGTGCTCGGCGGTTTCCTCAACCTGAACCAGGCATCCGTCACGGACGTGCAGGATGCGAACCGAGCCTGAACGGATGCCAATTCGGCGTCGGCGTCCAGGTCGGCAGCACGTACTGGCGAAAGGCTGAGTGCAGCCTGATCGACGAGAACTTCACCGCCGACGCGGAGATCGAGAAGACCACCATCAACGGTTACGCGAAGAACGGGATCACGGTCGATGGGATCGGCAGCGACGGGGACATCCATGACAACTTCGTCAGCGGTCTCGGGCACACGAAGGTCATCGCACAGAACGGCATCCAGATCTCCCGGGGCGCCACCGGAGACGTGTACAACAACAGCATCAAGGACAACCAGTACACCGGGGATGGCTTCGCCTCGTCCGCCGGGGTTCTACTGTTCGGCGGCTGCGGCGACGAACTCGTGACGAACGTCGAGGTCCACGACAATATCGCCGCCGACAACGACATCGGGATCGCGATGAGTAATTACAACGACGCCTGCGACGCTGCGGCCGACGACGCCGACCAAGAACAAGGCTTACAACAACAAAGTCTCGAACGGCGCGGTCACGAACGTCAGCGGGTTTTGCGACGGTGAGGCAATCCTGTGGCGGGGTCAAACGGGGCTATCAGGCGGGCATCGCCGACGTCGGCAATCGCGACCAAATCACGGGCAACAAGATCTCGGGCCCAGGATATGCGCCGGACACGACATCGCCGGCCGCTTGGGTGCAGCCGGTCGACACGACGTCGTTCCCGACGATCGCGCCGAAAGTCCAAGGCAACTCCTACAGGCCGTAGTCGATCGATTGGGGCAAGTACGAGGAAGACCTCGGCCACGACAAGAACGCCTGGAACCCCGCGAACCGGGCCTAGCAGCAGCAAACTCTACGGGAATCCTTCGGGATTCCCTTTTTTTTGGGCAATGCGGTAGGGCTACCTGCCAATCGGCCAAGGACGCCTTCGCCCGCTGCTCGGCCCCGCCGCCGTCCTCCCCTCTACGCTAGAATGTTGCTCTGCTTCGGGCACGCGGGAAATCGCCCGCCAAGATCGCCAAAAATTCGAGCTCGAATCGCAGCTCCTGGAGGACCGCATGCCGAATCCGTCCCCGACCGCCAAGGTCATCGCCGCGGTCCGCAACGCGCCGGGCAATCGCGTGAAGGTCGCGGTCTCGGACATCGACGGCGTGCTGCGCGGCAAATACATCCACAAGGAGAAGTTCTACTCGGCCGCGGAAGGCGGATTCGGCTTCTGCGACGTCGTGTTCGGCTGGGACATGATGGACGTCACCTACGACAACACGACGCTCACCGGATGGCACAAGGGGTTCCCCGACGTGCTCGCGAAGATCGACCTCGGGACGTTTCGCACCGTTCCCTGGGACGGCAGCGTGCCGTTCTTCCTCGGCGATTTCGTCGCCGACAAGGACGGCAAGGAGGTTCCGCTGCCGATCTGCCCGCGGCAGGTGCTCAAGCGCGTGCTGAAGCGCGCGGAGGCGCTCGGTGTCGTACCGATGTGCGGGATGGAGTTCGAGTGGTTCAACTTCTCCGAGACGCCCGCCTCCTGGGCCGAGAAGAAAGGCGTCGGACCGACGACGATCACGCCCGGAATGTTCGGCTACTCGCTGCTGCGCGCGAACGCCAACCGTGACTTCTTCTCCGCGCTGATGAACGAGATGGGCGAGTTCGGCGTTCCGATCGAAGGCTTGCACACCGAGACCGGGCCAGGCGTGTACGAGGCGGCGATCCTGTTCTCGGAGGCGCTCGAAGCCGCCGATCGGGCGGTCCTGTTCAAGACCGGCGCGAAGGAGATCGGCGCGCGCTTCGGAATCATGCCGAGCTTCATGGCGAAGTGGAACCAGCACCTCCCCGGCTGCTCGGGGCACATTCATCAGTCGCTCTCCGACGGGAAGAAGAATCTCTTCTACGACGCGAAGAGCGCGACACAGCATGAGCAAGCTGTTCGAGAGCTACCTCGCCGGCCAGGTCGCCGGTCTGATGGAGCTTGCGCCGATGTACTGGCCGACGATCAACAGCTACAAGCGGCTTGTCGACGGCTTCTGGGCGCCGGTGAAGCCCACGTGGGGTCTCGACAACCGGACGGCGAGCTTCCGCGTGATCGCCGGCTCGCCGAAGGCGACGCGCCTCGAGACCCGCTGCCCGGGCGCCGACATGAACCCCTATCTTGCGGCAGCGGCGGTACTTGCCGCCGGCCTCGACGGCGTCGAGCGCAACATGAAGCTCACGGCCAAGCCGATCCACGGCACCAACCAGGGAGCGGAGAACATTCCGCGCGCCCCGCGGACGCTGATCGAGACGACGCGCATCTTCCGCGAATCGAAGCTCGCGCGCGACTGGTTCGGCGACGATTTCGTCGACCACTACGCCGCTACGCGCGAATGGGAATGGCGGCAGTGGCTCGACGCGATCACCGACTGGGAAATGAAGCGGTATTTCGAGATCATATAGAGCGGGCGGCTCGCCGCCGATTCACGAAAGGCGTTGCATGACGATCGAGCGATTCAGCTTTCCGACGACGATTCATTTCGGACCCGGCGCGCGCAAGCTCGTTGCCGAGCATCTGAAGGCGCAAGGTGTGGCGCGCCCGCTGATCGTCACCGATCGCGGCATCGCCCCGCTTCCGCTGCTCCAGCAGTTCGTCGCCGACCTGCCCGGCCTCGAGGTCGCGGTCTACTCGGACATCTGGGGCAACCCGGTGCGGAGCCAGGTCAACCTCGGCGTCGACGCGTTCAAAGCGCATCGCGCCGATGCGGTGATCGGCCTGGGCGGCGGTGCCGCGCTCGACGTCGCGAAGGCGATCGCGCTGATGTCGAGCCATCCCGGGGACATCCTCGAATACGCGTGGGACCACCCGAGCGTGCGCCCGATCGACCGCGCGATCCCCTACTTCATCGCTCTCCCGACGACCGCGGGCACGGGCTCGGAAGTGGGGCGGTCGAGCGTGGTGTCCGACGACGCGACGCACGTCAAGAAGATCGTCTTCTCGCAGGCGCTCCTCGCGAAATGCGTGTTCGCCGATCCGGAGCTCACCGTCGACCTGCCGCCTGCGATCACCGCCGCGACGGGAATGGATGCGCTCACGCACAACGTCGAATCGTACCTGTCGCCGGCCTACCATCCGATCTGCGACGGCATCGCGCTCGAGGGCGTGCGCATCGCCGCGCGCGCGCTGCCGATCGCATACCGCGACGGGAAGAACATCAAGGCGCGCGGCGACATGCTGATGTGCTCGATGATGGGCGCGATCGCCTTCCAGAAGGACCTCGGCGCCGTGCACTCGTGCGCGCACGCGCTCTCGACCGTGGCCGACCTCCACCACGGCCTCGCCAACGGCATCATGATCGACCACGTGATGCGCTTCAACCTGTCGTCCGCCACCGCGAAGATGGCCGAGCTCGCGCGCGTTGTCGGTGTCGAAGGGGCTGGCACGTTGCCGAAGAGCGTGGCCGCGAATGCGTTCGTCGACTGGCTCACGCAGATGAAGGCCGATCTGCGGATTCCCGCGAGGCTCGGGTCGATGACGTCCAAGCGCCCGGTGACGAACGCCGACATTCCGGCGCTGGTCGAGGTGGCCGTCAACGACACCTGCCACCTGACCAACCCGCGCAAGTGCAGCCGCGCGGATTTCGAGCGCATTTTCGCCGACGCGATCTAGCAGCCCGCCAGCATGCTCAAGATCGGCATCTCCGCCTGCTTCTTCCACGAAGATCCGCAGCGCGCGGTCTTCAAGGGAATGACGCTGCAGTACATCGAGCAGAATGTCGCGCACTGGCTGATGCAGCGCGACGTCCTCGCCTTCATGGTGCCCTCGCCGGAAGGCCGCACGAAGCGGCCCGGCAGCAGGGCCACGGTGCAAGCCTACGCCAGCGAGCTCGACGGGCTCGTGCTGATGGGCGGCTCCGACGTCTGTCCCGAGACCTACGGCGAAAAGGCGCTCAGGCCGGAGTGGAGCGGCGATCGCATCCGCGACGAGTACGAGATCGCTCTGATGCGCGCGTTCACGTCGATCAACAAGCCGGTTCTCGGCGTCTGCCGCGGCGCGCAGCTGGTCAACGTCGCGCACGGAGGGACTCTCTACCAGGACCTCGGGACCCAGGTTCCGCATGCGCTTAATCACCGCAACTGGTCGATCTACGAGCACAACTGCCATGCGACGTCCTTCGTCCCCGGCAGCGGTCTCGCCAAGCTCTATCCCGGGATCGAGGTCACGAAGACCAACTCGATCCACCACCAGGCGGTGAAGGACGTGGGTCGCGATCTCGTCGTCGAAGCGTGGTCGGAGCCCGACCACATGGTCGAGGCGTTGCGCTCCAAAGGAACCGGGTATCTCTTCGCCGTCCAGTGGCACCCGGAGTTCCACGCGCCCGACGACGCATCGTTCGTCGACGACACGCCGATCCTCGACGAGTTCCTCGCGGCCGCCCGCCAGCACAAGGCCGCCGCGTACGCGATTTAGCGGGCACCCTACGATGAAGATCACGAATCCCGCCACCGGTGCCGTCATCGCCGACGTCGCCGCCGACAACGCGGGCGCCGTTCGCCGCAAATACGACGCCGCGCGCG
Source organism: uncultured beta proteobacterium (assembly GCA_963742965.1). Lineage (GTDB taxonomy): Bacteria > Pseudomonadota > Gammaproteobacteria > Burkholderiales > Casimicrobiaceae > CAIWHR01. The sequence continues at coordinate 111,255 of CAVUOC010000012.1, forward strand.
CCGGCCAGGCGCGCTGGGTCGCCGTGCCGATCCGCAAGCGCCTCGAGGCGATCGCGAAGTTTCGCGAGCGCATCGTCGCCCTGAGCGAAACGCTCGCGCGCACGCTCACTTCGGAGGTCGGCAAGCCGATCCGCCAATCGCGCAACGAATTGAACGGCCTCCTCGGCCGTCTCGATTTCTTCCTCGCCGAATCCGCCCGTGCGCTGCGCGAGGAGAAAGTCCACGCCGATCCGAAGCAGAAGCTCGACGAGCGGATCACGCACGAGCCGCTCGGCGTGATCGCCAACGTCTCCGCGTGGAACTATCCGTACTTCGTCGGCAGCAACGTTTTCGTGCCGGCGCTCGTCGCCGGCAACGCGGTGCTCTACAAGCCGTCCGAGTTCGCGACGCTCACCGGGTTGCACATCGCCGAGATGCTGCACGAGGCCGGCGTCCCGCGCGACGTCTTCGTGCCGGTCGTCGGCGACGGCGCGACGGGCGCGGCGCTTGTCCGGCAACCGGTCGACGGCATCTTCTTCACCGGCTCGTACGCGACCGGAGCAAAGATCGCGGCCGCAGCCGGTCGACGGATGATCAAGGTCCAGCTCGAGCTCGGCGGCAAGGATCCCATCTACGTCTGCGACGATGTCGACGTCAAGGCCGCGGCGGCCGCGGTGGCCGACGGCGTCTTCTACAACACGGGCCAATCGTGCTGCTCGGTCGAGCGTGTCTACGTGCACGAATCGATCCACGATGCATTCGTCGAGGCGTTCGTCGCCGAGGTGAAGGGCTACAAGATCGGCGACCCGATGGACGAGTCGACGTACATCGGCGCGATCACGCGCAGGCCGCAGCTCGACGTGCTCAAGCGCCAGGTGGCCGACGCGAGGAAGAAAGGCGCGAAGCTCGTGCTCGGCGGCGGCGCGCTTCGCGGCAAGGGCAACTGGTTCGAGCCAACGATATTCACCGACGTCGACCACTCGATGGCGCTGATGCGCGACGAGAGCTTCGGTCCGATCATCGGCATCCAGGCGGTCGCCGACGACGAGGCCGCGGTCGACCTGATGAACGACACCGAGTACGGGCTGACCGCGGGCGTCTACACGAACGACGCGAAGCGTGCGCGCCGGCTTCTGTCGCGTCTGCACGCCGGCAGCGTCTACTGGAACTGCTGCGATCGCGTGAGCCCGCGCCTTCCGTGGTCGGGGGTCGGCCATTCCGGGATCGGCCTCACGCTGTCGACCTACGGGATCCAGACGTTCACGCGCCCGAAAGCGTGGCATTTGCGCAGCGCCTGACAGACGAGTCCGCCTCCCGTGGCGATTGAGCACGTCGCGTCAAAGGCGCCCGCGAATCCTCTGCGCCCGAGGTTCGCTTTCCCAAAAAAGGAAGCAGAAAGGTAGCTAAAAGCTAGCCTTTAGTATATAGTTCTGTTAAATGCGCCCCCGCCCCAAGCCATCCCATGACCACACTCGTCATCAAGAATCTGCCTGACGAGCTTCATGCTCGTTTGAAGGAGCAAGCCGAGCGCAACCGCCGATCGGTCACGCAGGAAACGATTTCGCTGATCCAGGTCGGACTTGTCGGCCCTCGCATCGCTCCCGCTTTGCCGCCCCCGATCAAGTTGAAAGGGGGACCGCTCACGACCGAGGAAATCGAAGCTGCCATCAACGAAGGGCGCGAGTAGGAGCGCCACGCTCGTGATCGCCGTCGACTGCAATGTCCTTGTCCATCTGCTGCTGGAAGGCGAGCAGACGCCGCGGGCGCGGGGATTGCTGGAGCATGACCCCGACTGGCACAGCGAGGCGTTTATGATGGTGGAGCTGACCAACGTGCTGGCGACCGCCATAAGGGTGCGCAAGCTGGCGCTGAAGGACGCAACGATGGTGCTCACGCAGGCGGAAAGCATCGTCGCGTCGGCATTGCACACTGCGAGTCACTTCGACGCGCTCGCAACGGCCGCCCACTATCGCATCTCCGCCTACGACGCGCACTATCTCGTCGTCGCGCGCCACCTCGGCGTGAAACTCGTGACTGAGGACGCCCGGCTCCGCAAATCCGCGCCCGAGCTGACGCAGTCGCTGGCCGAAGCGGTCGGATACTGATGGCATCTCTATCAGAGACCCGGGCGTTACACCGTTGCGGTGAAAGTCATCGACATCTTCGGCAATGACACGATGACGCTGGTACCGGTCAACGTTGGGTAACCGGTCCGTGCTTCTGCAGGACCCGGTCTACCACCAGTTCGCCGACCAACGTGAGTGGCTCGGCGTCGCGAACGCGGCGGACGTGCTTTCCAACCTCGCGTTCGCGCTCGTGGGGATTGTCGGTGTGGCGCGCCTCATATCGCATCGACGCGAGCACTTCGCCCCGGCGACGCGAAGCCGGTCTGTGGTTCATCGCGCTGGGAATCATCGGTACGGCGTTCGGATCGGCGTGGTACCACCACAACCCGACCAATGCGACGCTCGTCTGGGATCGCCTGCCGATGATGGTCGTTTTCGCCGGCGTACTCGGTGCCGCGATCTCACAGCGCCTCGGCAACGACATCGGCCGATGGGCGCTTGCGGTTCTCGCCCCGATCGGTATCGCAAGCGTCGTGTACTGGGCGCTGACTGGCGACCTCTCGCTCTATGTTGCCTTGCAGGTCGGCGGCATCGTTGCGCTTGTGTTGCTGCTTGCGATCGTGCGCGATCGCGATGATCCGATTCCGTGGCTTTGGGTCGTCGTGTTCTACGTCATTGCAAAAGTCGCCGAGGCGGGAGACCGGACAATCTGGGACGCAACGGGCGGCCTGGTTGCCGGCCACACGCTCAAGCATTTGTTGGCGGCTGCCGCAGTGGCGGCGGCGCTTTGGCCCCTGTTGCGCGCCGCCGACCGACCGCACGGAACGATCTGAGGCGGTTGACCCTAAACGAAGCTGTCCTGCAGTTCTGCGGCTTGCAGCGTGTTGGCGAGGAGCGTCGCGATCGTCATCGGTCCGACACCTCCCGGCACGGGGGTGATCCACGACGCGCGCTCCGACGCCGCGGCGAAATCGACGTCGCCGCGAAGCTTGCCCGCGGCGTCGCGATTGATCCCGACGTCGATCACGATCGCGCCCTCCTTCACCCAGTCGCCCTGCACGAAGCCGGCTTTGCCGACACCGGCGACGACGATGTCGGCCTGGCGCACGAGGCCGGGAAGATCGCGCGTCTTCGAATGGCAGACGGTGACGGTGCACCGCTCGATCAGGAGCTCGAGCGCCATCGGACGGCCAACGATGTTCGATTGGCCGATGATCACGGCGTGCTTCCCTACGAGATCGGCGCCGGTCTCCTTCAGCAGCATCACGCACCCGTAAGGCGTGCAGGGCCGCAGCACCGGGCGCTTGAGCACCAGGCGGCCGATGTTGTAAGGATGCAATCCGTCGACGTCCTTGCGCGGATCGATCCGCTCGGTCACGAGCTCGCCGTCGATGTGTTGCGGCAGCGGCAACTGGACCAGGACGCCGTTTATCGCAGGATCTGCGTTGATCGAATCGATCAGCGCGAGCAACTCCGCTTGCGGCGTCTCGGCCGGCAGGTCGAAGGCGAACGAGCGCATGCCGACAGTCTCCGTCGTGCGACGCTTGTTGCGCACATAGACCTGCGAAGCGGGATTCTCGCCGATCAGCACAACGGCGAGCCCGGGCGGCGCTTTTCCGGCGCGAACGCGCTCGGCAACCCGCGCGGCAATGTCGGCCGTGAGGCGTGCTGCGCGCGCCTTGCCATCCAGAATGCGAGCGGTCATGTCGTGTGTACGCGTTCGAGCCTCGGAATTGCCCCGTTCAGCGAACGCGGATTCTACCGGATTGGCCGTTGTCCGCCTGCGAATTTGCCGTTCTGTTGCTCACCGGGGCGGACTACAATCGTTCGATGATCGACGACGCAGTTCTGAACGCGTTGTGCTTGCGCCTCGCTCGTGCGCTCGCGCCGCCGCGCGCCAACTATCGGCCGCTTCGCGTCGAAGGCACCGCTGCGGGCTGGCTCGACGACGCGCGCGCATCGCGCCTCGCGCGGATGCCCGACGTCTTCGCCGTGGACGAGCACGGCGTGCGTTTCGTCGATCGGCTCAACGACGAGAAGAGCCGCAGCGACGCAATCGACCGCGTGGCGCGCGAGCTTGCTGCAGCGGGCGAGCTCAGCGCATGGCGCGACGAACGCTACGCGGTGGCGCCGACGCTCGGTGCCGTGCCGTGGTTTCTCCTCGAGCGTTCCGCTGCGCGTTTCTTCGGCATTCACACGCACGCGGTGCACGTGAACGGAGTTGTCCGTGCCGGCGACAGTGTCCGGATGTGGATCGCGCGGCGCAGTCCGACGAAGTCGATCGCCCCCGGGATGCTCGACAATCTCGTCGGCGGCGGTATCGCGGCGGGACAAACGATTGCGACGACGCTCGTCAAGGAAGCATGGGAGGAAGCGGGTATGCCGGCGCCGATGGCATCCCGGGCGCAACGCACGGGGGCCGTGCAGATCTGCCGCGAGCAGCCCGACGGGCTGCAGCGCGAAACGATTTTCGTTCACGACTTGTGGCTGCCCGCCGCGATTCACGCCTGCCGGCCAGGATGGCGAGGTCGTCGATCATCGCCTCGTCAAACTACCCGAAGCGGCGCGGCTGCTCGCTGAACACGAGGCGCTCGATGCGATCACCGCGGACGCAAGTCTCGTCATCGTGGATTTCCTGATGCGGCACGGCGAAATCGAGCGCGACACGACGGTAGGCAAAGCGCTCGACGCGCTTCGATATCAGGCAATCAGCCTGGATACGTCGACGGCCGTCTGAGGAGTACCGGTCGCCCTTACATCTCATTTGCCGGGAAGCAGCCGTTGACGAGGCGGCCGGCGCGTGCCGATCCACGCCGCCGCCGGGTAGTACTCTTTTCGAGGTTCGATGATGGCTCCTCCGGGGGCGCTCATGTAGAGTGCGTCGCATTGGACGCGATGCGCGTCATACGAGGCGAGATCGCGATGTGCGTTGATACGGAGATTTTGCGGCCCTGGAGGCGTGGAGGCGATCGGCGCCGCAGCCGGGGTCCTGGACGAACGTCGAGACGCCCGGCCGTGTGCACGGGCTCTATGAGGCTGCGCGAGCGAGTCGCCGCAGCGCTCGCACGGCTCGCGGTCGTCGCTGGCCTGCTGGCATCGGCGTCGGCCGTTCAGGCCGATGAGCAATGGATGACGCTCGCAGGTCTGCGCGTCGCCGTCTGGTCCGATTCCGTTTCGACCGGGGCCGCGCAGCCCGTGATCGTCTTTTCGCACGGCTTTCTCGGCTGCGCGACGCAATCGCGCTTCCTGATGGAGGCGTTCGCCAAGGCGGGCTACACCGTGTTCGCGCCGAACCATCGGGACGCGCTTTGCGTCGGCGCCGAGGGCAACTGGCCAAGGCGCGGCTTCCCTTTGCGGTCGGCGTCGGAGTGGACCGACGCCGACTTTCGCGACCGCGCGGAGGACATCGGAGTGTTGCTCGAGGCCATTCATGCCGACGATAGCTTTCGCAGCAATGTCGACCTTTCGCACCTCGGGCTCGTCGGCCATTCTCTCGGCGGCTACACCGTGCTGGGCTTGAGCGGCGCGTGGCCGTCGTGGAAGCTCGCCGGGGTTAGCGCAGTGCTGGCGCTCTCGCCGTATGCGGAGCCATTCATCGAACAGGAGGCTTTGGGCAAGCTGGCCGTACCCGTCATGTACCAGGGCGGCACGCTCGATTTCACGACACCCGGCCTACTGAAGGCGAGCGGAGCCTATGATCAGTCGCCATCGCCGAAATACCTCGTCGAGTTCGACCTCGCGAGCCACTGGGCGTGGACCAATATCGGCTTTGTGGCGCATGAGCAAATCCTCCTGTATAGCCTCGCGTTCATGGATACCTACGTGAGGAGTCTGGTGCGCGACGCGGAGTTGACGACGTCCACGCACGGGGTCGCCGCGCTGCGCCACGCGGAGATCCCGGCCGCGAAGGAGAAGCTCTCGCGGGTCATTGGCGACGTTGCGCCGGTGCCGTCGGCCGGAGACTGAAGGCCGGCGCGTAGGGCCGACTGCCGCCAGTCTCCTTCTCGAAGCGACGGTCGCGAACTTAGGTTAACGCCCGGAACCGGCGCATGCGTGCGGCCGCCGGCATGCGACATGAACTCGCTGATGCGCGCCAAACACTCCCACCGGGGCACCCATGGCCCTGCGGCGACCGCTGACTATCTCCGCTTCCGTCGGTCCGGGCAAGGCAAGACATGCTCCGGTGCTCCGGTCGACGCGTCGTGGCGTTGGATTTACTGTCCCTCACTCGAACCGCTGCGAAAATATGATGGTACGTCAGCGATCCGGCTCCGCTAGAACAACGATACGCCCACTTCGCGCATCAAGCGCATTTCGTCGTCGGGCACGGCGCGGAATTCCGCCTGATCGGCGGGATGGCTGTGATAGTTGCCGATCATCGTGGGAAGTCGAATCACTTTCTTGCGGAGATGACTGCTCAAGACCATCCACCATGCAACGTCGCCTACCGTTCGGATGCGTGTACCGTCCGAAAACCGCCACGGATATCGTGGCGCACCCAGATGGGCGTGGATGCGCCACATGACGGCTGGCCCAAGTGTGCCGTTATTGCCGGTGCCGGTTCCCAGGCGTGTGAGGGTTCCCCGTTCGGGCGGCCAGGTTGCGACGTATGGCAGCTGGTCCGCCGGGTAGCAGCGGTCGATGACATCCGTGTCGGATTGCGAATAGCAAATCTTCCAGTCGCCTCCCACAGCGCTCACGTCTTCGCGAAGCAAGGCGCCTTCCATGACTTCCACCGCATCGACAGCCACACGATCGTCAAGATTGAGATTCATTACCAGAGGCGTTGCGACCAAAGCTAGCGCGACATTCCAAGCTTGGTAGATGGTAAGCGGCTGCGTGACGCAAACGCTTCGGGCCTCCAGCCATTCTGGCGCAACGTCACCGCCGTCGAAGACATAGATCACGTCGATTGGCACCGTTTGGCGCGCCAGATTGGCCACGTGGCCCCGCAAGAGTTCCCAACGCTGCGGGTCGCCGTGCCACACGGCGCATATTACGGTTGTCCGCGCTAGGCGCATGACATCTTTCCTTTTGAATATATAGTCCTGCTCGAGCTTGGCGACGAAATCATAGCCCTTTGCAGCCATCACCTGCGGAAGGCGAACGTCGTCGTAGTTGTTCTCGATGCTAAATACCGAAATCGAAAACCTCTTCAGATCCAGATCCGAAATAATGTTCAGCTCCGAGCCCTCGGTATCGATCGAACAGTAATCGACGTGCAGCAAGTCATGCTCGGTCAACAATGACGACAGCCTTTTGACAGTCACTGTGCGATGCACGGCATTCGTGGAAACGCGCGTCAGCCTGTCGACATGCCGAGAATCGAATTGCTGCGTCAATCCACTGAGCATTTTTTCGTCGCTGCCGGCGTCCGCTTCGGTGAAATCGGCTTCCCCTTCAAAGTCCCCGATACAGACTTGCCTGCATACTGCTTGGCGGCTGGCGACGAGCTTGGCGAATGCCGATGGCAAGGGCTCGACGCAGAGACCGCGCCAGCTCATGAAGCGCTCGAAGAACAAGGAGTTGCTGAATTTTTCCCCGTCGTAGGCGCCAATGTCGACAAAGATGCCATTGCGCTTACCGCGGAAGAAGTTTTCAAATAGAAACCGATCCTGCCCGACCTGCGAAAAGAACTGCATCGCTGCTCCAATGGGTGATAGCGAAATAGATCTGCCTCTTGCCGGCACCCAGCAGCGGTAACCTTGTACCAGCACCTGATCGATGCTCCGGCGAAACGGTCGCGGCCAATCCGGATTGCCAGTTGCCCTTGGATCGGCCAATTCCTGCCGTTTCCGGGCACCACGCGACGGCCATTTCAACAAATGATGCGGTTGCTTGATGCCCCGGGCCGGAATCGAACCTCCTTAGCTAAGTCTACCGCAGGGGCACCCAGATCACTCTGAGCACCACCTGCCGTCCGGCGTCGAGCCCGGGGTCGTAAGCCGCCGCCGGGACTAGTCTGTCAGGGGGCGCGCACGATTGCGCTTGAGTACTTGCGGCAATGCAGCCGGAGCAAGGAAAGCTCTGCACAGAGCCATCCGTTCCGTTTCCGCCTCGAGTTGCATCAGATCCCGGCGAACCACTGGTAGCCCTGGTCCTCCCAGTAGCCGCCCTTCCCGCCTTCGATCGACGCGAAGCTCTCGACGAGCTCGATCCGCATCACGTACTTGGCGTGCTTGTAGCCGAGCTGCCGCTCGACCCGCAGCCGGATCGGCGCGCCGTTGGCGATCGGCAGCGCGGCGTCGTTCAGCTCGTAGGCGAGGATCGTCTGCGGATGGAACGCGTCCTCGAGGTCGATGCTCTCGTAGTAGAAGTCCGTGCCGTCGTCTTCCATCGGATCGGCGCAGTGGAAGACCACGAAGCGCGCTTCGGGCTTCGGCCGGACGACCTCGAGCAGCGCGGCGAGCCGCGCTCCCTTCCATTTGCCGATCGCGCTCCAGCCTTCGACGCAATCGTGCCGCGTGATCTGCGTGCGGCTCGGCAGTGCGCGCAGCTCGGCGAGCGAGAAGGTCCTGCGGCTCGGCGACGAGGCCGTCGACCTCCAGCTCGTAATCGGCGAAGGCGTTGGCGGCAAGCTCCTTGTACTCGTCGTCGTCGGGCTCCGCAGTGCCGTTGCTGCGAAACGTCGGCGAGAGGTCGGCCGCGGTGAACTCCTGCGCCATCGACTTGCGCGACGTGACCGCGTGCGCGACCGCCGAGCTCGCGGCCTCGCCGGCGGAGAGCACTTTCGGGAACCACTCGGTTTGCGACAGCCGCTCACAGCCGCCGCGACGAGAAGCGTTCCCGCGCGCGCCCAGTGTGCGGAGAAGAAACCGGCGGCGCGCGCTGCGGTGGCTTCATGACGCTTTCTCCGTTCGGATGCGGTAGCGGCCGGTGATCATCGAGCGCAGGTGGTTCCACAACCCGGAGATGATGACCTCGAACACGTGGATCAGCACGAACGCGACCAGCAGCCACGCGGCGATGAAATGGATCGTTCGCGCCGATTGCCGGCCGCCGAAGAAATCGACCCAGCCGGGGAGCAGCGTGTCCATCCACGGCGACATCGCGATGCCCATCAGGATCACGAGCGGCAGCGAGGACGAAGATCACGGCGAGATACGCGAGCTTCTGCAGCACGTTGTAGCGCTTCGCCGCCTCGCCCGTCGGATGCCGGAAACGCAGGTGATCGACGATCGAGCGGCCGAGCGAGCGCCAGTCGTTGCGCGTCCGGCGCGAGATCGCGCGAGAGATGCCGTGTCGCGGCCGAATACGCGACATAGAAGAGGCCGTTCACCAGCAACACCCACGCGAAGAAGAAGTGCCACGATCGCGCCGAGCGCGAGCGACTTGTTGTCGGGGATCGTCGCCCACCACGGAAAGCCGCGCGCCGCGAGACGCCCGTCGGTGTTCTTCGACAGGCCGAGCACGCCCGTCGTGTCGTACTCGCGACCCAGCACGCGCGTGACGCCCTTCGCGCCGAGATCGCCGCGGTCCGCCGCGCGCAATTCGAGCAGCGGAGCCCGGCCCGCGTACGACGACTTGCCCCAGTAGAGCGCCGGGTACGCATTGAAGATCTGCAACCCGCTCATCAGCAGGATCGTCAGCGCGACGACGTTGATCCAGTGCATGATGCGCACCGGCAACGTGTGGCGATAGTAGGTGTAGTCCCTCGTGACCGGGCGGGCGGTGGCGCTCGCCATGACACTTCTCCTCTTGCGAGGTGATCGAACGTTGGTCGCTTCGCGGCGAGCGACGCCCTTACAGCCGGCGTCACGCTCGCCGAAGCTCTCCCGCGCCGCGGCCGAACCGCGTGAGCCCGATCCACGCGACCAGGGTGAACGCGGCGCCGGCATAGAAGGTGACGCCCGGCCCGAAAGTATCCCACAGCCATCCGGCGAGCGCGCTCGCGACGAGAAGCGCGACGCCGCAGACGAGATTGAACACGCCGAACGCCGTCCCGCGCAGGTCTGCCGGCGCGGCGGCCGCGACGAGCGCGGCGAGCAGGCCCTGCGTGAGCCCCATGTGCAGCCCCCAGAGCGCCGCGCCCGCATAGACCATCGCGGGAGCGCCGGCATTCGCGAGCACCAGGTCGGAGACGATCAGCGCCGCGAGGCCCGCGGAAAGCATGCGCGAGCCGAGGCCCCTGTCGGCCGCGGCGCCCGCCGGGATAGCGAGACCGCCGCGTACACCGCCGACATCACCACCATCACCCAGGCGGTGCCATGGCCGTCGGCACGCCGACGTTCTGCGCGCGCAGGATGAGGAAGGCTTCCGAGAAGCGCGCCAGCGTGAGCACCGCCGCGATGCCGACGACGATCGCGTAGCGGCCGCCGAGGCGGCGCACATCGCTCGAGGTTCATTCGCTTCGCGTGGTTGGCGTCGGTGCGCCGCCTGCGTCTTCGGTTCCTCGACACCGAAGACGAGCAGGAGCACGCAAACGACGGCGGGCACGACGGCGACCCAGAACGCGGCCTTGAAATCGCCGGCGAAATACGCCATCGCGCCGATCGCGAGCAGCGGCCCTCCGATGGCGCCGACGGTGTCGAGCGCCTGGCGCAGCCCGAAGCTTCCGCCGCGCAGCTCGGCGGGCGTCAGATCGGCGATCAGCGCGTCGCGCGGTGCGCCGCGAATGCCTTTGCCGACGCGATCGGCGAAGCGCGCAGCGACGATCCAGCCAAGCGTCGGGGCGATCGGAAACACGAGCTTGGTGAGACCCGCGAGGCCATAGCCCAGCCACGACGAGCGCCTTGCGACGACGGAAGTAATCGGAAAGGACGCCGGAGAACAACTTGACGATCATCGCCGTCGCCTCCGCAATGCCCTCGACGATGCCGATCGTCAGCGTCGAGGCGCCAAGACCGATCGCCATGTACAGCGGAAGCAGCGAATGGATGAGCTCCGACGAGAGATCCATGAACATGCTGACGAAGCCGAGCGTCCACACGCCGCGTGGAATGCGGGTGAGCGCGCCAAAGCGGGATTGCGGCACGGCGTCGTCGGCTCGTCGTCAGGAAACCGCGCCCGGATTGCCGATCCGGCGTCGACTATCGGAAATCGAACGCCGCGGTGAGGTCGCCGGCATCCGCGCGCGCGCCGGGCAGCGGCTCGAGCCCGAAGCGCCGCGTGATGAACTTGATGATCGACGTCGTGTCGTAGGACGTGTGGTCGACGTAGCCGCGCTTCGCGTACGGCGAGATGATGATCGCCGGAATCCGCGTGCCCGGCCCCCAGCGATCGCCTTTCGGCGGCGCGACGTGGTCCCAGAAACCGCCGTTCTCGTCGTAGGTGACGATGATCGCCGTCGACGCCCACAGCGGGCTCGCCTTGATCTTGCCGATCAGCTCCGAGATGTGGATGTCGCCCGACATCACGTCGGTGTTGCCGGGATGCTCGTTGAACGTGCCCTGCGGCTTGTAGAACGCCACCGCGGGGAGGTCGCCGCGCTCGATGCCGGCGACGAGATCCGTGTAGTCCTTCAGGTGGCGCTCGCGGTCCGCGGTGCCCGGCGCGAAGCGCGCGAAGTAGTTGAACGGCTGATGATGCGCGACGAAATACGGGTGGCCCGGCTCGTTGTTGTAGATGATCTGACGCTTTGCCGCGGCCGGTTGCATCCCGTCCTTCGCCGCGTCGTTCCACGCGCCGCCGTACCACGCCCACGAGATGCCCTTCGCCGACAGCGTGTCGCCGATCGTCTTCTGCGTCTGCGGCGGCAGCACGCCGCCCTTCGACGGATCGGCGAAGCGCGGCGTCGCCGCCCGGCGCCGGCGGCACGCGCGACGGCTGGTACGGAGGATAGTTGGTCGACAGCGAATAGCCATCCGCGGTGAAATCGCCCGGGACGAACGCCGCCGGGCGCCGTGAGCGCCGACGGCGGCGAATCGGGCCGCCGCTTGAGCCAGCCGCGATCGTCGAGCTGGGCGACGAGATTCTTCGGCGGATTCGGGTCGCGCGGCGTGCACGCGCAGATCAGCCAGAAATGATTGATGTACGAATCGCCGAACGCCCCCATGAAAAAGTGATCGGCGATCGTGTACTCCAGCGCCCACTTCCACATCGGCAGGCTCGAGCCGTCGTAGTAGCCCATCGCGAGCGCGCCGGCGTCCGAGACCTCGACGAAGCGATCGTTGCGTCCGCCGTTGATCTGCTCCTGCTGCGGGTAGAACTTGTGGATGAGATCGCGCGTCGGCACGTTGAGCGGCATGTTGATCGGCGGCCCGTCGATGCGGAACGGCCGGTTCGGCAGGTCTTTCGGGAACGCCGGATCCGGGTCCTTGCCCTTCCACACCGGCGGCAGATGCGGAAGCGGCTTGCCGTCGTAGTCGACCTGCGTGGATTGCGCGGGCGTCGCGTTGGCGATGCCGTCGGCCCCCGGGAACAGCCCGTACAGGTTGTCGAAGCTGCGGTTTTCCGCATAGATGACGACGATGTGCTCGATCCGGTCGATTCCCGCCTTGGGCGCGAGCGGCGGCACCGCGCAGCCCGCGGCGACCAGCATCGCGAGCGCCGGCGGCAGCGCTCGCCTGACCTTCCACGAATCCAGCATTGGAACTGCCCTCCGCTTTCTGTTCGCGCGACGCGCGGGATCGGGTACCCCTCGATGGAAACGCCGACGTCCGTTCAGTCGAGAGCTACGCTGGCGCGCACCGTTCCCGCGCGGTCGTGCCGCGCGAGGACGTCGATCCGATCGCCCCGCTTCCCTCGCACGATCCATTCGATCTTCGCGCGATCGTCGGTGACGTTGTAGTCGGGCCAGAACGATACGCCGGTGTGCTTCGCTGACTTGCCTTCGAGCTGCCCGATCTCCTCGCGGCGCTTGCCCTGCACGAGCGCCGCGCCCTGCGGCAGCGCGATCTCCGCGATGACGCCGCGGACGACCTTGCGCTCGAGCGCCCGTTTCGACACGTAGCTCGGCAACCAGCCGGTGTTCTGGACGACGAGGCGGACGCGCCAATGGCCGTTGCCCAGCGCTTCTGCTTGCGCGGCGACGAGCTCCATCTTCGGCGACGTGAGCGCCTGCCAGACGATCCATTTCGGAAACCGCGCGAGCTCCCGCTCGAGGCACTGCGGAGGCGGGTTGCCGAACGCGTGAAAGCGGTTCCAGCCGCCGATCTCGAGCGGACCCAGCTGCGGATGCTCGAAGGGTTTCCACGCGACGTGCGCAAGGCCGCCCAGCTTGTCCGCGTTCCAGCGGTAGAGCTTCAGGTCGTCGCTCACCGGATGATCGCGGAACCACTCGATGTACTGGTATTTCTCGATGCCGGCCTCGCGCATCGGGGCTCCAGATCTCGACGACCCAGCTGAACATGCCGAGATGCTCGTAGATCCAGTCGAACGCGCCGCCGATGACCTGCTTCGGGTGGTAGCGGAATTCGTGGAAGACCGAGATCGCCGGGTAGCCGGTGAGCTCGGTGCCCTTTGCGCCCACCTTCTGGTAGTGCCACAGGTCCTCGGGATGCATCTCGGTGTCGGCGAGATGATCGAACGGGCGCAGCAGCACGCCGCTCCACGTGTGGAATGCCACGCCGCCCGTCACATTCGGGATGGCGGACGATGAAATCGGCGACCGCGCGTACCTCGGGCTCCGACGTCGGGTAGGGGCCGGCGCCGAGCTGCTCGAATTCCTGGCGCCAATTGGCCGGAAAATTACGATTTAGATCAATCCCTTCTTTTCGCTTCTTCACGCGCAACGTGAAGCCGTCCCAGCCCTCGAACGTGCCTTCGGGAAGCACGCGGTAATACGTGCCGCCGGTCTCCGTCGGATCGCGGCGGATCATGAGCCCCGGCTGCTCGGGGTGGTCCTTCCAGAGCCCGTTCGAATCGGCGATCCGCATCTGCAGGATGCGCCCGTCGCCGTCGACGTCCTCGACGCTGAGGCCCTCGATCTCCTCGTCGTCCCACGGCCAGGAACGCGTGCTCGACCGAACCCATTTCGGCTTGTCGGCGAGCGCCCATTCGGCGCCGTCGGGATTGATGCGCGGGCAGACGTAGAACGCGCGGGTGTCGAGCGCGCGTGTCACGTCGGCGTCGTTGCCGTATTGCGTGACGAGCGTCTGCAGGAAATAGAGATTGGCAGCCGACGCGGCGACCTCGGTCGAGTGGATGTTGCCGTCGACCCAGAACGCCGGCTTCTCGGCCGCGGGGCCCGTTGCGGCATTGGTGACCGTCAGCACCCAGATGTCGCGGCCCTCGTGGCTCCTGCCGATCGATTCGAGCGAAACGAGGTCGGGCCGCTCGGCGGCGAGCGCCTCGAGGATCGCGGTGAGATCGGCGTAGCGATGGAAGCGGTCGAAGGCGATGGCGGGCATGCAGGGCTTTCGGATTTTGGGGCGCGGATGCCTTCCGCAGCCGGCATCTTACCGGCTTCGGCAAGGGGGTCGGCGGAAGGGCCGAATGCTGCGATCAGCGCCGAAAGCCCTCTTCGACGGCTCTTCCGGAAACTGGCCGGATACCGTATATTTATGCGGTATCTACGCCTTTTCCGCCGCACCATGCTCCCCCCGTACGCCGAGCTCCACTGCCTGTCGAACTTCTCGTTCCTGCGCGGCGCGTCGCATCCGGACGAGCTCGTTCACCGGGCGCAGGCGTTGGGCTATGCGGCGCTCGCGATCACCGACGAATGCTCGCTCGCCGGTGTCGTCCGCGCGCATCTTGCGGCGAAGGAAGCCTGCCTGCCGCTCGTGATCGGCAGCGAGATGACGCTCGTCGACGGCGTGAAGATCGTGCTGCTCGTCACCGATCGCGCGAGCTACGGCAACCTGTCGCAGTTGATCACCCGCGGCCGGCGCAACGCGGCGAAGGGCAGCTACGCGCTTTGCCGCGACGACGTCGCGGCGTTCGCCGACGGGCTGCTCGCGCTGTGGGTGCCCCCGGAACCCTCGCTGCGCAAGCGCGAGCCCGACGACGCCGAGGCGCTCGCCACCGCCCGCTGGGTCGCAGCCACTTTTCCCGGCCGCGCGTGGCTCGCCGTCGAGCTCTTCGCCCGCGCCGGCGACCGTGTCCGGCTCTCTCGCTCCGAGACGCTCGCGCGCATGGCCGGACTGCCGCGGGTCGCCGCGGGCGACGTCCACATGCACGTCCGCGCGCGGCGCGCGCTGCAGGACACGCTCACCGCGATCCGCGTGAAGAAGCCGCTCGCCGAATGCGGCTTCGCGCTGCACCCGAACGGCGAGCGGCACCTGCGCTCGCGCGCGCGTCTTTCGACGATCTACCCGGCGGCGCTGCTCGCGGAAACGGTCGCGATCGCGCAGCGCTGCACGTTCTCTCTGGACGAGCTGCGCTACGAATACCCGGAGGAGATCGTGCCGGAAGGCGAGACGCCCGCATCGCATCTGCGCAAGCTCACCGAGGAAGGCCTGGCGCGAAGGTATCGCGGCGTCCCGCTGAACCCGGAGGTCCGCGAGCTGGTCGAGCACGAGCTCGCGCTGATCGCCGAATTGCAGTACGAGCCCTATTTCCTCACCGTCCACGACATCGTCGCGTTCGCGCGCTCGAAGGGCATCCTGTGCCAGGGCCGCGGCTCGGCGGCGAACTCGGCGGTCTGCTACGCGCTCGGCATCACCGAGGTCGACCCCATCGCGGATGAGCATGCTGTTCGAGCGCTTCATCAGCCGCGAGCGCAACGAGCCGCCCGACATCGACGTCGACTTCGAGCACCAGCGCCGCGAAGAGGTGATGCAGTACGTGTACGGGAAATACGGCCGCGACCGCGCGGCGATCGCCGCCACGCTCATCACCTACCGGCCGAAGAGCGCGGTGCGCGACATCGGCAAGGCGCTCGGGCTCGACCTCGCGCAGGTCGACCGGCTCGCCGGCGTGTTCGCGTGGTGGGACGGCCGCAACGTCATGGCCGAGCGCATCCGCGAGGCAGGATTCGAGCCGGACAATCCGGCGATCGTCCGGCTCACCGCGCTCGCCGACGAGCTGATGGGCTTTCCCCGTCACTTGTCGCAGCACGTCGGCGGCTTCGTCATCGCCCGCGATCTCGTCGAGCGGATGGTGCCCGTCGAGAATGCGGCGATGGCGGAGCGCACGGTCCTGCAGTGGGACAAGGACGACCTCGATGCGCTCGGGCTGCTGAAGGTCGATTGCCTGGCGCTCGGGATGCTCTCGGCGATCCGGCGCGCGCTCGCGATGGTGTCGCAGTATCGAGGCACCCGGCTCACGCATGCAGGACATCCCGTCGGAGGATCCCGAGGTCTACGCGATGTGCCAGCGCGCCGACACGATCGGCGTGTTCCAGATCGAGTCGCGCGCGCAGCAGTCGATGCTGCCGCGGTTGAAGCCCGCGTGCTTCTACGACCTCGTGATCGAGGTCGCGATCGTCCGGCCGGGACCGATCCAGGGCGGGATGGTCCACCCGTACCTGCGCCGCCGGCAGGGGACGGAGCCCGTCACCTATCCGAGCGAGGCAGTGAAGAGCGTGCTCGAGCGCACGCTCGGCGTGCCGATCTTCCAGGAACAGGTGATGCAGCTCGCGATCGTCGCCGCGGGATTCACGCCGGGCGAAGCCGATCATCTGCGCCGCTCGATGGCCGCGTGGCGGCGCAAGGGCGGGCTCGAGAAGTTCGAGCAGCGGCTGATCGACGGCATGGCGGCGCGCGGCTACGCGGAAGCGTTCGCGCGACAGATCTACCAGCAGATCCTGGGCTTCGGCGAATACGGCTTTCCGGAATCGCACTCGGCCTCCTTCGCGCTGCTCGTCTATGTGTCGGCGTGGCTCAAGCGCTACGAGCCGGCGGCGTTCTGCGGCGCGCTGCTCAACTCGCTGCCGATGGGCTTCTACGGGCCGTCGCAGCTCGTCTCCGATGCGCGCCGGCACGGCGTCGAGGTGCGGCCCGTCGACGCGACGGTGAGCGAGTGGGATTGCACGCTCGAGAAGGCCGATACGCCCGCGCTGCGCCTCGGTCTTCGCGTCATCGCGGGGCTCTCCGAAGCGGGCGCGAAGCGCCTGGTCGAAGCGCGGCAGGCGCAGCCTTTTGCGAGCGTCGCCGATCTCGCGCATCGCGCGCAGCTCGACAAGCGCGACCTCGCCTGTCTCGCCGAGGCCGGCGCGCTCGCATCGATCGCCGGCCATCGCCACGGCGCCGCATGGGAGGTCGCCGGCGTCGAGCGGCTGCCGCCGCTCCTCGCCGGCCACGCGTTCGA
This sequence comes from uncultured beta proteobacterium, assembly GCA_963742965.1. GTDB lineage: Bacteria > Pseudomonadota > Gammaproteobacteria > Burkholderiales > Casimicrobiaceae > CAIWHR01. The sequence goes on from CAVUOC010000012.1 coordinate 128,429, forward strand.
CGAAGCCGCTCCCGCGCTGCCGCCGCCCACCGAAGGCCAGGACATCGTCGCCGACTACCGGAAGCTCGCGCTCACGCTGCGCCGGCATCCGCTCGCGCTGCTGCGCAGCCGGTTGCGGCGCAGGCGCCTCGCCACGGCGTCCGAAATCGCCGCCGCGCCGCAAGGTCGCATCGTCCGCACCGCCGGCATCGTCATCGGCCGCCAGCGCCCCGACACCGCGAGCGGCGTGATCTTCGTCACGCTCGAAGACGAAACCGGCGCGACCAACGTGATCGTCTGGCGCGACGTGAGCGAGCGTCAGCGCCGCGAGCTGCTCGGCGCAAGGCTCCTCGCGGTCTTCGGCAAGGTCGAGCGCGTGGGCTCCGTCGTCCACGTGCTCGCCGGACGGCTCGCCGACCTTTCCCCGCTGCTCGGAGCCCTCGAAACCCGATCGCGCGATTTTCATTGACGCCTCGCACCTCGGCAGATTTCGCAGCCGCCGAGCCCGGCCTGTGTAAGATTCGCCGATCCGGTACGACCGCTTGCTACCCGGAGTCGCGATGGCAAGACCCGAATTCGACATCGTGGTGATCGGCGGCGGCTCCGGCGGTCTGGTCGTCGCCGCGGGCGGCGCCGCGCTCGGCGCGAAGGTCGCGCTCGTCGAAAAGAACCGGCTGGGCGGCGATTGCCTGTGGTACGGCTGCGTGCCGTCGAAGACGCTGATCAAGTCCGCGCGCATCGCCCATCAGATGCGTCATGCCGACCGCTGGGCGCTGACGCCCGCTGCCCCGCATCCCGATCTCGCGCAGGTGATGGAGCGCGTCGCCGCGCGTCATCAAGGGGATCGAGCCGCACGACAGCCCCGAGCGCTTCCGCGGCCTCGGCGTCGACGTCGTCTTCGGCGCCGGCAAGTTCGTCGCGCGCGATGCGTTCGAGGTCAACGGCAGGAAGCTCACGGCGAAGACCTTCGTCATCGCCACCGGATCGCGGCCCGCGGTCCCGCGCCTTCCCGGAATCGACACGACGCCCTATCTCACCAACGAGACGGTGTTCGATCTGCGCGAGCCCGTCCCGTCGCTCGATCGTCGTCGGCGCGGGCCCGGTCGGCTGCGAGATGGCGCAGGCGTTTCGCCGCCTCGGCAGCGACGTCACGCTCGTCGACATCGCGCCGCAGGATCCTGCCGCGCGAGGACGCCGACGCCGCAGCGGTCGTGTTCGCCGCGATGTCGGCCGAAGGCGTTCGCCACTCATCTGGGCGCCTCGATCCTGAGCTGCGAGGGACGCAAGGGCGACATCCGCGTGATGGTGCGAGACGGCCGACGGCACGCCGGCGACGCTCGCCGGCACGCACCTGCTGCTCGCCGCGGGCCGGGTCGCGAACCTCGACGGCCTCGGCCTCGACGCGGCGCGGCGTGGAGGTCGACCACGGCCGCATCGTCGTCGGCGACGACGGGCTGCGCACGACCAATCGACGACATCTACGTGATCGGCGACGCCGCCGGCGGCCTGCAGTTCACGCACCTCGCCGAGCATCACGCCGGCATCGTTCTGCGGCACGCGATCTTCCGCATGCGCTGGGCGAAGCCCTCGCCGGTCGTTCCGTGGTGCACGTACACCGATCCGGAGCTCGCGCGCGTCGGGCTCTCCGAGGCCGATGCGCAGCATCAGCGGCGTCGCGCATCGCGTCTACCGGTTCGCGTTCGACGAAATCGACCGCGCGCGCGCCGAAGGCGAAACCGAGGGCTTCGCGAAGATCGTCACCGATCCCCGCGGCAAGCTGCTCGGCGCGGCGATCGTCGGCCCGCACGCGGGCGAGCTGATCGCCGAGTACGTGCTCGCGCTCGCGAAAGGGATGAACGCAAAGGAGCTGACCGGCGTCATCCACGCGTATCCGACGTTCGCGCAGATCAACCGTCGCGTCGCCGACCAGCGGCTGAAGGAAGGCCTGACGCCGGCGTCGAGGACGTGGATCCAGCGGCTGTTCGGGCTGCGCGGGGCCGCGACGAGTGACCCGCCGGCAAGCTCGCGCTGTTCGCTCGCGATCGTCGCGTCGTCATCGTCGCGTTCTTCGCGCTCGACGGCGAGCGCTACCTGAGCCTCGACGCGGTCAAGGCGCACCGCGACGCGCTGCTCGCGTTCACGCAGGCGCACTTCGTCGCGTCGCTCGCCATCGCGTTCGTCGTCTATGTCGCGGCGACCGCGTTCAGCGTCCCCGGCGGGCTCGTGCTGTCGCTGACGATGGGGTTTCTCTTCGGCCGCTGGGTCGGGACGGTGCTCGTCGTGGTCGCCGCGACGATCGGCGCGACGCTCGTGTTCCTCGCCGCGCGTTACCTGTTCGCCGACGCCGCGCGGCGCCGCATGGGCGCGCTCGGCGAGAAGATCAACGCGGGATTCACCGAGAACGCGCTCAACTACCTGCTGTTCCTGCGGCTCGTCCCGCTCTTTCCGTTCTTCCTCGTCAATCTCGCACCGGCGTTCACGTCGATCAGCGTGCGCACGTTCGTCGTCGGCACGCTTGATCGGCATCATTCCCGGCTCGTTCGTCTTCGTGAACCTCGGCCAGACGCTCGGGCGGATCGATTCGCTGTCGGGCCTGCTGTCGACGGAAACGATCGCCGCGTTCGTCCTGCTCGGCGCGCTCGCGCTCGTGCCGGTCGTCGTCAGGAAGATGCGATCCGGGCGAGCTGAGAAGGCGTGATGCGTTACACTGGAACGGCCCCGCCCGCTCGCCCGAAATCGGGATGACGAATGCACGCGACCCTGCCGCTCCTCAAATCGACTGACTTTCCGGCGATCGCCCGTCGCGCGCTCGACACGCTGCAGGTGAATGTCGGGTACCGGTGCAACCAGGCGTGCCACCATTGCCACGTCAATGCGAGCCCGGATCGCAGCGAGATGATGGGCAGCGACACCGTCGACGACGTGCTGCGCGTGCTCGCCGCTCGCAGGATCCCGACGCTCGACATCACGGGCGGCGCGCCGGAGCTCAACCCGCATTTCCGGCGCCTGGTGCGCGAGGCCCGGCGACTCGACATCCACGTGATCGATCGCTGCAACCTGACGATCCTCAACGAGCCCGGCTTCGAGGACCTCGGCGAATTTCTCGCCGGACAGGGCGTCGAGATCATCGCGTCGCTTCCGTGCTACACGAAGGAGAACGTCGACAGGCAGCGCGGCGACCACGTGTTCGAATCGTCGATCCTCGCCCTGCGGAAGCTCAACGCGCTGGGTTACGGGATCGAGGGCACGAGCCTCACGCTCAATCTCGTCTACAACCCGCTTGGGCCGTACCTGCCGCCCGCGCAGGAAAAGCTCGAAGCCGACTACAAGCGCGAGCTCGCGCGCGCACTTCGGCGTCGTGTTCAATCGCTTGTTCACGCTCGCCAACATGCCGATCAAGCGCTTCGGGTCGACGCTCGTCTCGCAGGGCAAGTTCGCGAGCTACATGGCGCTGCTGCGCTCGGCGCACAATCCGGCGAATCTCGACGCCGTCATGTGCAGGACGCTCGTGTCCGTCGACTACCGCGGCTATCTGTACGACTGCGATTTCAACCAGATGCTCGGGATCCCGCTCGTCGTCGCCGGCAAGCCGCGGCGCCACGTGACGGACTTGCTGTCCGACGAGATCGACACCGCGCCGATCGCCGTGGCCGAACATTGCTACGGGTGCACCGCCGGACAGGGCTCGAGCTGCGGCGGCGCGCTCGCCTGACACGCGGAGGCGAGAGGCACGGCGTGCGCGTTTCGATCATCGTTCCCGCGCTCGACGAAGTGCGCGGCATCGCCGCGACGCTCGCGCCGTTGCAGCCGCTGCGCGCCGAGGGCCACGAGATCATCGTCGTCGACGGCGGAAGCCGCGATTCGACGCTTGCGCTCGCGGCTCCGCTCGCCGACCGGGCGTTCGTCGCGGCGCGCGGGCGTGCCGCGCAGATGAACGCCGGCGCCGCGACGGCGAGCGGCGAGCGTTCTGCTGTTCCTGCACGCCGATTCGCGGCTGAGCCCGTCCGCGATCGCGATGCTCGTGCGCGAGATGCAGCGCAGCGGACGCCGCTGGGGCCGCTTCGATGTGGCGATCGGCGGTCGCCGCAGGACGTTGAAGCTCGTGGCCGCGATGATGAACGCGCGCTCGCGCCTCACCGGCATCGCGACCGGCGACCAGGGCATCTTCGTCGAGCGGTCGCTCTTCGCCGCGATCGGCGGATATCCTCGCCAGGCGCTGATGGAAGACATCGAGCTCTCGAAGCGGCTCAAGCGCGCCGGCGGACCGCCGCTGTGCCTCCGCGAGCGCATCGTCGACATCGGGTCGCCGCTGGGAAAGTCGCGGGACGTGGCGAACGATCGTCGCGATGTGGCGCTGGCGCTTTGCCTATTGGCGCAATGCCGACCCGGCCCGATTGGCCGAGGCGTACCCGCACTCGCGACCGACGGTTCCGATCGTGCTGCAGATCTTCGCCAAGCGACCGGTTCCGGGCCGCGTGAAGACGCGCCTCGCCGCGGCGATCGGCAGACGAAGCGGCCGCCGCGCTCCACGCGCGCTTCGTCGAGCGCACGCTCGCTACCGCCGTTGCGGCGCGCGCCGCGGGGCTCGTCGACGAGATCGAGCTGTGGTGCGCGCCCGACGCCGACGCGCCCGAGTTCGCCGCGTGGCGCGAGCGCTATCGAATCGCGCTGCGCGCGCAGTCGGGCGCGGACCTGGGCGCGAGAATGCGGCACGGCGCTCGACTCGTCGCTCGCGCGCGGCGCGCACCCGATCCTGATCGGCACCGACTGCCCCGTGCTCGACCTCCACTACCTCGCCCGCGCCGTCGCTGCGCTCGATGCGTCCGACGCGGTGTTCGGCCCGGCCGAGGACGGCGGATACGTCCTCGTGGGACTTGCCCGCCGCATCGACGCGTTCACCGGCATTCCGCTGGAGCACGCCCGACACGATGGCCGCGACGCGCGCGAAGATCGCTTCGCACGGCGCGACCTGGGAGGAGTTGCCGACGCTCTGGGACGTCGACGAGCCGCGCGACCTCGCCCGCTGGCAGGCGCTCGACGCGCCGCCCGAAGGCGCCGCCTCGGCGGCCGTTCGCGCTGGCGACGCGTGTGCGGTCGCGGCGCCGCCGCATCCGAGCGGGGTGGTCAGGTAGTCTCGCAGGCGATCGAGGGGCCCTGCTTTTCCTTCGCGATCGCGACCGTGGCGATGTCGGGCAGCGCGACGCCGTTCTTCACGGCCGTCACCTCCGCGAGGATCGACACCGCGATCTCCGGCGGCGTGCGGCTGCCGATGTAGAGGCCGATCGGGCCGTGCAGCCGCGCAATCTCGGCATCGCTCACGTCGAACTCCTTCAATCGCTCGCGCCGCTTCGCGTTGTTCGCGCGCGAGCCGAGCGCGCCGACATAGAACGCCTTCGACTTCAGCGCTTCCATCAGCGCGAGGTCGTCGAGCTTCGGGTCGTGCGTGAGCGCAATCACCGCGCAGCGCTCGTCGAGCTGCATCGCGACGACCGTGTCGTCCGGCATCGTTCGCACGAGCTGCGCTCCGGCGACATCCCACGTTTCGAGGTATTCGGCGCGCGGATCGCAGACCGTGACCTGATAGTCGAGGCCCAGCGCCATTTGCGCGAGATACTTGGAGAGCTGCGATGCGCCGATGATGAGCATTCGATAGCGCGGGCCGTGGATCGTCGTCAGCGTCTTGCCGTCGAACGCCTGCGCGTCGGACGCGCGAGCGGGCGCAAGCGTCGCCTTTCCGGTGTCGAGCTCGAGGCGGCGCTCGACGAGCCGGCCGGATTCGATGCCCGCCAGCAGATCGCGGATCCCCGAATCGCGCGTCAGCGGCTCCATCACGAGCTGGATCGTTCCGCCGCAGGGCAGCCCGAAGCGCCGCGCCTCGTCGGCAGACACGCCGTAAGTGACGACCTCGCACTTGACCGCGCCCAGCCCGTCGGCGCGCACTTTGCCGACGATGTCGTCCTCGACGCAGCCCCCTGACACCGAGCCCTCGACCAGCCCGTCGTCGCGCACCGCAAGCATCGCCCCGGGCGGCCGCGGCGAGCTGCCCCACGTCCGCACGACGGTGACGAGCAGGACGCGCCTCCCCGCATCCAGCCACTCTGCGCAACGCTTCAGCACTTCGAGATCGACGCTATCCATGACGGCTCCGTTGGGGTACCGCGCCGCTCAATTATGACAAATCCGGGACAGGCGCCTCGATTGACGCGACACTTCCACTAGTCTTTGGTTCAGTGGACGCGACTCCGGCGAAAAGGCATGCTAGCGCACGGTATCTCGAACGACAACAAAGGAGAGTGCGATGGGTGCACGCAGAGCAATCGAGGCGGCCTTCGCGGCGCTGATCGTGTCCGGATGCGCGTCCGGACCGCCGTTCATCGAAGCCGCGCAGCCGCAGGCGATACAGACTGCGCAGCGCCGCGCGCAGTTCGAGTTCAATTGCCCCGCAGCGACCGCGCAGATGCTCTCCCAGGAGATGATGACCTCGCCGCTGCAATACACGCGGTTCGCCCCGCCGGATCGGGCCGAATACACGGTCGGCGTCGCCGGATGCGGGCAGCGCCACACGTACCTCGTCGTCTGCACCGACGGCGGCGGGTGCGTCGCCGTGGCGGGACGCGCCAACTGAGCCGGTTGGCCGCACTGACGCCACGTTCACTCGCTGCCGGGTTCGCGTTTTGCATTGCAGTCGTCGCAGCGGCGTTCGCGGCGCCGGCATTCGCGCAGGGCGCATCCGCCACGTCCGCCCCGAAGCTTCCCGCCGACCCGTGGCCCCGCAAGGTCGACCTCGCGAATGCTTCGGTGCTCGTCTACCAGCCGCAAGTCGGCAAGTGGGAAGGCAACCAGCTCGATTTTCGCGCAGCGGTCGCGATTCAGCCCGTCGGCGCCAAGGAGGAGACGTTCGGCGTGATCTTCGCAACGGCACGCACGCAAGTCGACCGCGTCACGCGCACCGTCGTGTTCGAGAACCTCAGGATCACCAAGGCGGACTTCCCGACGCTGCCCGATCGCGGCGCCACGTATACGGCGGAGCTGCAGAAGAACATCGCGAACGACGTGCGCACGATCGCGCTCGACCGCCTCGAGGCGTCGCTCGCCGCAGCAGGCATCAAGCCGCCGTCGGTTCCCGTGCAGAACGACCCTCCGCAGGTGATCGTCAGCTATTCGCCGGCGATCCTGGTGCCGATCGACGGGCAGCCGGTCGTCAAGCCCGTGCCCGAGGATTCGCGATTCAAGCGCGTCATCAATACGCGCGCGCTGATTCTGCGCGGCGGGCTTGGCGACAAGTTCTACATGCACGTCTACGACGGGTGGCTCGAGGCCGATGCGGTGAGCGGACCCTGGTCGCGCGCGGGCCGCACGCCACTGGGACTTGACGAGGTCGCGAAGAAGATCGCCAAGTCGGGCGTCGTCGACATGCTCGACGGCGGCGCAAAGGCGAATCCGAAGCCCTCGCTCGCGAACGGCGTGCCGACGATCTACACGAGCCAGGCGCCGACCGAACTGGTCGTCTTCAAAGGCCAGCCGGATTTCGTGCCGATCGTCGGCACCGAGCTCCTGTGGGCGTCGAACACGACGAACGACGTGCTCATCGACACGGCCAACAGCAACTACTACGTGCTCCTCGCCGGACGCTGGTTCCGATCGACACAGTTGAGCGGCCCGTGGACCTTCGTTGCGAGCAACGCGCTGCCGCCGGGTTTCGCGAAGATTCCGGCGACCTCGCTCGCCGCGGCGGTGCTGCCATCGGTTGCCGGAACGCCGCAGGCGCAGGAAGCGGTGATCGCGAACACGATCCCGCAGACGGCGACGGTGCCACGCGTGAACGGGCCGAAGTTCACGCCGAGCTTCGACGGTCCGCCGCAGTACGATCGAGTCCAGGGAACTGACCTCACCTACGTCGCGAACGCGTCGGTGCCGGTGATCCAGGTCACCGCGTCGTCGTATTACGCGGTCTCCGCGGGCGTCTGGTTCACTTCGGCGGCGCTGACGGGGCCGTGGACCATCGCGGCGTCGGTTCCCGCGGTCGTCTACACGATCCCGCCCTCGTCTCCGATCTATTACGTGACCTACGTGCGCATTTACGAAGCGACGCCGCAGGTCGTCTACGTCGGCTACACGCCGGGCTATCTCGGCACCGTCGTCGAGCCGTACGGGACGATCGTCTACGGTACCGGGTACGCGTACACGCCGTGGATCGGATCGGTGTGGTATCCGCCTCCCTACACCTACGGCGTCGCGGCGACGCCGATCTACAACCCGTACGTCGGATTCACGTTCGGCTTCGCGCTCGGCCTCGCGACGGCCGCGTGGACCGAACCTTACTGGGGTGGCGCGTACTACTATCCCGCCTACTACGGCGGCTATCCGTGCTGCGCATCGGCGAGCGCCAACGTCTACGGCCAATGGGGCAACACCGTGTATTCGGGGACACGGTCGTGGTACGCGGGCGGCGGCGTCGCCGGGACGACCGCGAGCGGCACGTACTACAACCAGCGCACCGGCACGTCGGGCAGCTATACCGCGGGCCGCCAGTACAACGCGTATACGGGAAACGCGACGCGAGGTTACGACCGGACGATCAACGGCGCGGCCGGCGGATCGGGCAACGTCGCGCGCGCGAGCAACTACAACGTCTACTCGGGCCAGCGCTCGACGGGCTCGGCGGTGTCCGGGACGACTGCGGGCGGCAGCTCGTACGACCGCGCCGGCGCGACGACCGCGGGACCGCAAGGCGATGCGCACGTCGGCGGCGGCTCGACCTACAACGCGAAGACCGGCCAGACCAACAACTGGGCGACGGCGTCGGTCGGCAACAACAAGTACGCCGACGTCAACGGCAACGTCTATCACAACAACGGCAGCGGCTGGCAGCAGCACTCTTCGAGCGGCTGGGGCGGCGCGTCGGGCGACACCTCGTGGGCCGACCACGAATCGCAGGCGCGAAGCTCGGGTGACGATCACTTCGGCGGCTTCAGCGAAGCGAGCCCGTTCGAGCGAAACGGCGGAGGCGGCGGCGGCGATCGCTTCGGCGGCGGCGGAATGGGTGGATTCGGCGGCGGCGGTTTCGGCGGCGGCGATCGCTTCGGCGGCGGCGGCGGTTGGGGCGGCCGCTTCGGCGGCGGCGGTGGATTCGGAGGCGGCGGGTTCCGCGGAGGCGGCATTCGGCCGGCGCTAGCACAAGGCGAAGCTCGCTTTCCCTCGCCGTCGATCGCGGATCAGAGGCTCGCATTGACGCTGATCCCGACGATGAAGTTGCGCGACGCCGCGGGCTCGAAGTAGCGGCCGTTCGTGTCGCCGACGATCACCGAGCCGACATAGTTGACGTTGCCGATGTTGTTCAGGCGGACGAACTCGCGAAACTGCCAGCGTCCCGATTGCTGCGCGAAGCCCGCGCGCAGGTTTCCGATCACGTAGCCGGGCGCCGCGTCGGAATTGGCATCGTTCACGTAGACCTTGCTCGCAGCCGCGAGCTCGAGGGCCGCGTTGAATCCGTACCACCCGGCCGCGACCAGCTCAATTCGCCATAAGCGGAGGACTGCGGCACGCCGGGAAGGCGGTTCCCGGCGGGAACGGTCACGGGCGGCGAGCCGGTGGTCAGCGACGACGCGTACGTCGCGTCGAGGTACGTGTACGCAGCGTAGCCGGCGAAACCCGCGCCGAGGTCGACTTCCCACGAAGCCTCGATTCCGCGACGCTTGGTCTTCGCGGCATTCTTGTACGTCGTGCGGCCGCCGGTCGCCGTATCGATGACGAGCTCGTTCGTCGTGTCGGTCCAGAACGCCGCGACGTTCACGCGCTGGGAGGCGGATATCGCCTTGAGGCCGATTTCCGCCGACTTGCTGACGCTCGGCTGGAGACCCAGGTTGAGGCCGCTCCCAACCGGCCGATACGCGAGCTCGGTGAAAGTCGGCGTCTCGAAACCCTGGCCGTAGCTCGCGTAGACGTTGAGCGCGTCCCCGAGATGCCAGACCGCGCCGGCCACGGGGCTCGTGTGCGCATAGCCGACGCTGCCGCTGTCGTCCGGATTCCCGACGACGATGAAGTGATCGTCGGACGTGAAGCGGACGTCGCTGTAGCGAACGCCGGCAAGAACGGACACCGACGGCATCGGCCACCACTCGAGCTGCGCGTAGACGTCGCTGTTCGTCACGGTGTTGTCTTCGTCGCGGCGCAGATCGCCGAGCGTCCCGTTGTCGTTGACGAATCCCTTGCGCGCCTCGCGCTCGGATTCGTAGTCCGCGCCCAGCGTGAGTTGCGCACGCCCGCCTCCGATCGCAAACGGCGTCGTGACGCGCGCGTCGATGCCGCCGAACGTGCGGTCGAGATCGGTGACGCCGCCGGATGACGTGATCGCAGTCCCCGGAAAGGAGAGGAACTGCTGGACGGTGCGCGTTCCGCCATACGCCGTTGCGCGAAAGACGCTGTCGTAAGGCAGCTTCTGCGCGACGGTGACGCCGCCTTGCGTCTGGCGGACGGTCTTGCGCGTATCGAACAGCGTCGCGGCCGGATCCGCCTGGCGCGGATTCGCTTCCCACTGCGCGCGCGTGAGGCCCAGCGGATCCTGCGCGAAGGGCTGATCGAAGACATTGGCGATCAAGGTGACCTGCGTGTCCGGGCCGGGCGCGAAGCGCGAGTTTCGCGTTGAGGAGCTCGCGCCGCGCCTCGCTGTGGTCGCGGTAGCCGTCGGTCTCGAAACGGTTGCCCGCGATCTCGAAATTGACGGGGCCCGTCTGCCCGCCGATCTTCGCGACGAGATTGGACGTCCCGAAGCTGCCGCCGATCGCCTGCAGCGACACCTGCGGCGGTTCGGGACCGTCCTCGGTGAACACCGATATGACGCCGCCCGACGCGTTTCCATAAAGCGTCGAGAACGGCCCGCGCAGCACTTCGATGCGCTGCGCCGACACGAGGCTGAAGCTGGCGGTTTGCCCCTGGCCGTCCGGCATCGTGACGGGGATGTAGTCCTGGTACAGCCGCACGCCGCGAACGCCGAAGTTCGCGCGCGCGCCGAACCCGCGGATCGAAAGCATCAGGTCCTGCGCGTAATTCCAGCGGTTCTGAATGAACATGCCCGGGACTCGGGCGAGCGATTCCGAAAGGTTGACCTGCAGCTGACCCTGCTGGATCTGCTGCGCGTCGACGACGTCGATCGCCGCGGGGATGTCGAATGCCCGCTCCGCGCTGCGCGTTGCGGTCACGACCACAGGATCGAGCACCGCGGCGGGGGCTTGCGGCACGGGCTGCGCTGCGGCGATGCCCGGCGCAACCGCGGCCAGCACGGCGTGAATCGCGCGCGATTGTCGAAAGGCCTTCATCGGGTTCTTCTTGCGCTTTCCCGGAAACAATCGGGCGCGGGTTTGTGTAGGATAGCCGATCGATCCTGACGCCTGGTATCGGACGATCGCCGACATGACTGACGAACGCATGCGTCGCCGCGTGCTGCGAATGCTCGCGACCGGCGCGATGGGAAGTCTGCTGCCGATACGCCTCGGCGCGGCCGATCGCGCGCCCGCGCCGGGAACGATGGACTATTGCGCGACGCCTTCCCGCTTCGACCAGCCGTTGCACGTGCCGGGACGCGACGGTCTGCAGGGCTTCCTGCGATTGAATTCCGACGTTCTCTCCCTCGAGGCCGTCGAGCGCGCGGGCAGGCCGGGGCTTGCGGTTGCCGCACGCGCAGCAGGACGGGAATACATCGATCCGTCGCTCGTCGTTCAACGCGGCGCGATGCTGCGAGTCAAGCTGCGCAATGCGCTCGCGGAGCCGACGGTCCTTCATTGGCATGGGCTCACCGTCGACACCGCCAATGACGGCAACGGCGAGACGCTCATCGCGGCCGGCGGCGCGTTCGACTACGCGTTCACCGTGCGCAATCGCGCCGGCCTGTATTGGTACCACCCGCATCCGCACGGCAGCACCGCGGCGCAGGCCTACCTCGGCCTGTTCGGGCTCATCTTCATCGAGGACGACGAAGAGCGCGCGCTGCGCCGGTCGCTCGAATTCGTGCCCGGCGAGACCGAGATTCCGCTGGTCCTCCACGACCGGCGAAGCGCCATGCCGGACCGCTACACGCCTTCGTCGGACGACCTGGTGCACGGCTGGTACGGCGACGAGTCGCTCGTCAATTTCACGGCAAAGCCGTACCTCGATGTCGACGCGATGCGCTATCGCTTTCGCGTCCTGAACGCGTCGAACGCGCGCATCTATCGGCTGGCGCTGCGCAGCGATCGCGGCGAAGCGCTGTCGTTCTCGCTGATCGGGACCGACGGCGGATTGCTCGAGCGGCCGCGAACGGTCAGCGAGCTGTTCGTCGCGCCGTCCGAGCGCGTCGACGTTCTGGTCGACTTTTCGCAAATCGCCGCCGGCGGCTTCGCGCTGCTCGAGAGTCGCGCGTTCGATCCCATGCACGCCGAGCTCGCGGCGGGCGACGACGACACCGCGGGCGCGACGCAGCACGGGCACGACCGTTCCACCCACGACCCTTCCCATCACGATCATTCGCACGGCGCCGTGTCCGACGTGGCAGCCACGAGCGCAAGCGACGGCGCGCCGCACGCGCTGTTGCAGTTCAACATCCGCCGGCGCGCAGCCGCGTCGCTCCCGCCGCTGCCGGCGCGCCTTTCGGAGCCGATCGCGCTCTCGGCTGCTGCCGGCGACGACCGGCCGCTGCGCCTCGCCTTCGCCAAAGGGCGCTGGCGCATCAACGATCGCGTCTACGACATGCAGTCGACGCCGATCGTCGTTCCCAGGGACGCCGTCGAGACCTGGCTCGTTCGCAACGAGCATGCAAGCATGCCGCATGCCATGCACCTGCACGGTTTCCAGTTCCGCGTGCTCGAGCGCGCGACGAGCCCCGGACAGCTTGCGCCGCTCGTCGTCGACGCGCGCGGCCGGCTTGCGGCCGATCTCGGATGGAAAGACACGGTGCTGGTATGGCCGGGCGAGTCGGTCAGGATTCGCATCGATTTTCGCCACCCGTTCGCGGGCGAGCAGATCTATCTCGTCCATTGCCACAATCTCGAGCACGAAGACGGTGGAATGATGCTCCGCGTCAAGGTCGGGTAGGTTTGGCGCTCGCGCAACGGTAAAATGGGCGGGCGCCGGCGGATGTCCACCGACACGGCGCGACCACCGGCCCCTCGCGCAGCCTCGATGCTCATCGCGGTCCACCACCCTCGCACCGCCGCGCGGATCGGCGCGGTGCTGCTCGCCGTCGCATTCCTCGCCGCAGCACGCGTCTCGCGTGCCGCGGAGGACGTCGAGCTCACGCCGCGACGCATTTCCGAGCACGTGTGGTTCTTCCAGGGCGCGACCGGCGTCGCGAGCGCCGCCAACAGGGGCTTCATGTCGAACGCGGGCTTTGTCGTGACGGACGACGGCGTCGTCGTGTTCGACGCGCTCGGCACGCCGGCGCTCGGACGGGCGATGGTCGCCGCGATCGGCAACGTGACCCGCGCGCCGATCCGCCGCGTGATCGTTTCGCACTACCACGCCGATCACATCTACGGCCTTCAGGCGTTGAAGGCGGCCGGAGCCGAGATCTGGGCGCATCGCAAGGCCGAGATCTATCTTGCCTCCGATCTCGCGACGAGCCGCCTCGCGCAGCGTCGAGCCGAGCTCTATCCGTGGGTCGACGAAAACACGCGAATCGTTCCGCCGGACGTCTGGATCGACGGCGACACGGATTTCCGGACGGGCGGTCTCACGTTCCGTCTCATCTATTCGGGCGGCGCGCACTCGCCGGAGGACATCCTGATGTTCGTCGTCGAGGACCAGGTGCTCTTCGCGGGCGACCTGCTGTTCGCGGGGCGCGTCCCGTTCGTCGGCCCGGCCGACAGCCGCGGCTGGCTCGCGGCGATGGGCAAGATGATCGCGGTGAACGCTCGCGTCGTCGTTCCCGGTCACGGGCCGCCGTCGACCGACGTCGCGCGCGATCTCGCGACGACCCGCGATTACCTCGCGTACCTGCGGGAGGAGATGGGACGCGCGGTCAAGGATTTCGTGCCGTTCGACGAGGCGTACGCAAAGGTCGACTGGTCGCGCTTCGCAGGGTTGCCGGCATTCGCCGAGGCCAATCGCGCCAACGCCTACGGAACCTATCTGCGGATGGAACAGGAAGAGCTCGACTCCGCAAAGAACTGAACCTGTCGAAAAATTGGCTTCACGACCCGATAGCTTTGTCGTGTCCTCGCTCGCCCCTCGCTGTACGTCCCTGTACTATCTCGGGGCTCGCTGCGGGCCTTCGCGCTCTCGGGCCGCTCGCCGGGATTTTTCGAAGGTTTCTGGCGTCTATTCAACTCTGCCATGACCAACGATCCCGTACTTGCCGTCGCCATTCGCGCCGCGCACCGTGCCTCGTCGGTGATTCTCGACGCCGCGCGCGACCTCCGGCGCCGCCCCGCGCACGCGAAAGATCACGGCGACATCGCGGCGGAGGCCGAGACCGAGGCCGAGAACGCGATCATCGCGACGCTGCGCGCCGCGTTCCCCGACCAGGCGATCGTGGGCGCCGAGGCGGGCGAGATCGTCAGCCAGATCCAGGCGAACACGCGCGCGAACGAAAAATCGTACCGCTGGATCATCGATCCCGATCGACGGAACGGCGAATTTCGTCCACGGCTACCCGTGCTACGCGGTATCGATCGCGCTGACGCACGGCGGCGAGGTGACGCACGCCGTCGTGCTCGATCCGATTCGCGACGAGATCTACACCGCGATCAAGGGCAAGGGCGCGCAGCAGAACGGCACGCCGATCCGGACCTCGACGTGCGTGCGGGTCGAGGATGCGCTCGTCGGCACCGTCTTTCCCGCCCGCACCAGCGCCAAGCTGCCGGCTTACCTCCCCGTGTTCGCCGCGCTGCTCAAGCAGTGCGCCGGCGTGCGGCGCGCGGGATGCCGGCGCGCTCGACCTCGCCTACGTCGCCGCGGGACGGCTCGACGGCTTTTTCGTGATGAGCCAGAACGCCTGGGACGTCGCGGCCGGCGCGCTGATCGTCAACGAGGCGGGAGGCCGCGTCGGCGATTTCGCCGGCGGCAAGGATTTCCTGCGCTCGAACGACGTGATCGCCGCCGCCCCGGGACTCTTCAATCCGCTGCGGGAGACGATTGCGGCGGCGACAACCGTTGGGCTGACGGCGGGAGGAGCGCGACGCAGCGCAGGAAGCAGGGCGATGGCCGTGAGCGTGACGAGGGAGATTCCGGCCATCAGCAGCAGCAGCGTCGCGAATCCCGAAGTCTTGACGACCGGCCCCAGCAGCCACACCGCGGCCGAGCTCACGCCGAACGACACCGCGAGCCGCATGCCGCTCACCCGCGAGCGCATCCGGTCGTCGACGTAGCGAACGATCATCGCGTCGGTGAACGGGATCGCGCCGAACACCACGATCATGAACGCGATCTGCAGCGCATAGAGCAGCCAGCCGCTCGCGCTCGACGCCGCAACGAACAGCGGCGCCTGCAGCGCGACGATGCCGAGATAGAGCCGCTTCATCGGAAAGCGATCGATCATGAGGCCGACGGCGACCTGCGCGAACGACGCGACGACGTAGACGCCCGCGAGAAGCATCCCGAGCAGCGCAGGATCGGCGATGAGTCCCGCGAAGCGCTCGCGCAGCAGCTCGCCGTTGCCGTTCGTCGTGAAGTTGAACAGCAGGCTCGACGAGATCGCGGCGATCGTCATGACGGCGAAGATCCGTGCGAGCGCGGGCGCGCTGTCGGATCGCGGCGTTCGCGCACCGTGCGCGGGCGGCGCCGCGTCGCGAGGCGCAACTCGGGCGAATACGATGCCGCAGGCGATCGCGAACAGGCCCGGAACGACGAACGCCGCGCGCCAGCCCGCGTACTTGACGAGAAATCCCGTGGTGACGGCGGCGAACGCGACGCCGAGGTTCCCGGCGAGCCCGTTGAAGCCGATCGCGAGCCCGGGCCGGGCCGCGCCGCGAACCAGCATCGGAATCCCGACCGGGTGATAGATCGACGAGAACAGACCCATCAGCGTCAGCGCGGCGGCGAGCTCCCACGCGTTGCGCGTCACGGCGATCAGCAGCGCGGAGATCCCCATCCCGATGTAGAAGACCAGCATCATCGGCCGCCGGCCCCAGAGGTCGCCGAGCCGCCCGGCAGGAAGCGAGCCCAGTCCGAACAGCATGAACGCGCCGACGCCGTAGGGCATCAGCGATTCCCAATCCGGGAAGCCGAAGTCGGCGGCGATCGCCGTCACCGCGGTCGCGAAGATCAGCAGGAACATGTGATCGAGCGCGTGCGCGACGTTCAGGAGCAGCGCGACGGGGCGTTTGACGGCGCTCATCGGACGTTCAGGCGGCGAGGCTGCGCAGTTGGGCGAGCAACGAATCCGACAGCATGACACCGGCTGCGTCCGCGCTCGCGGCGAGCGCGCGGCGACGCTCGCCGGGCAGGCGGACGCCTGGGTCCTCGAGCATCGCGGCGACGAGCGTCTCGACTCGCGCGTGATAGACGGCGTTGCCGCACAGCGCGTCGGGATCGATCACGAGGAACGCCTGGCCGATGCGCGGCCGGTTGCCTTCGTCGACGAAGAACGAGCTCGCTTCGAAGCCCATCGCGGCGCCGGTAAGCGCGGTCGCGAGGAGCTCGACGACGAGCGCAAGCATCGCGCCCTTGTTGCCTCCCATCGGAAGCATCGATCCGTCGAGGGCCGCGGCCGCGTCCGTCGTCGGCTTCCCGTCGCGGTCGAGCGCCCACCCGAGCGGGATCGCCTTGCCCTCCTTCGCGGCGACCATCACCTTGCCGCGCGCGACCTCGGACAGCGACAAGTCGATGACGAGCGCCGGCGCGCCGGCGCGCGGAAAAACGGCGGCGATCGGGTTCGTGCCGAGGAGCGGGCGTCGGCCGCCCGCGACCGCCATCGCCGCCGGCGAGTTGCCGATGGCGAGACCGACGAGGCCGGCCGCCGCCGACCGGCTCGAGGTGATACGCAGCGGCGCCGAAGTGATGGCTGTTCGTCACGCCCGCATAAGCGACGCCGAGCTCGCGCGCGCGGCGGATCGCCTCGACCACAGCAAGCGCGCACGCAGGAAAGGCGAGCCCGCACCTCGCGTCGACCAGCAGAGCGCCGCCCTTTGCGCGAACGATCGCGGGCTGCGCCGACCCGTCGGCGCGGCCGTTCGCGAGATGCGCCACATACTGGGGGACGCGCGACAAGCCGTGCGATGCAAGCCCGCGCGCCTCCGCGTAGACGAGCGCTGCAGCAGTGGTCGAGGCCATCGCGGGGGTCGCGCCGGCGCGCGCGAGCGCGCGCATGGCGAGATCCTGCAGCACGCCGAGCGCGACGAGCGGCATGCGGCTAACGTCGGCTCAGGACTGCCACGGCAGCCGATCGAGATCGACGTTCCCGCCCGACAGGATGATTCCGACGCGCGCGCCCGACACGTCGAGCGAGCGCTCGAGCAGGCAGGCGAGCGGAACCGCCGCCGAGGGCTCGATCAGGATCTTCATCCGCTCCCACGTCATTCGCATCGCCTTGACGATCGCCTCTTCGCTCGCCGTGCCGATCGCCGCGACGTGAGCGCGAATCGCTGCGAGCGTGCGCGCGGAGAGCGTCGTGCGCAGCCCATCGGCGATCGTCACCGCAGCCGGCAGCGGCTCGACGCGGCCGGAGCGGAAGCTTCTCGCGGCGTCGTCGGCGTTCGCGGGCTCCGCGCCGTAGACGCGCGTCGACGGTCGCAGCGCACGCACGACGATGCCCGTGCCGGACAGCAATCCGCCGCCGCCCACAGGCGCAACGACGACGTCGAGATCCGGTACTGCTTCGAGGAGCTCGAGCGCCGCGGTTGCCTGCCCGGCAATCACGTCGACGTTGTCGAACGGATGGACGAGCGTAGCGCCGGTTTGGTGTCGCACCTCGGCGCACGCGGCGTCGCGCGCGGCGACCGTGGGCGCGCAAAGCCGGATGGTCGCGCCGAAACGGCGGACGTTCTCCTGCTTCACGCGCGCGGCGTTCTCGGGCATCACGATGAAGGCAGGAATCCCGCGCGCGCGCGCGGCGTACGCAACCGCGGCGCCGTGGTTGCCGGACGAGTGCGTGACCACGCCGTTGCGCGCGGCGGCGTCCGCGAGAGCGAACACGGCATTGGACGCGCCGCGCGCCTTGAACGCGCCGATCTTCTGGAAGTTCTCGCACTTGAAGTGCAGCTCCGCGCCCGCCTCGGCGTCGAGCGCCCGGCACGAGAGCACCGGGGTTCGATGGACGAGCGGCGCGATGCGGGTTGCGGCCGAGCGAATCGCCGCGAGATCGGGAAGCTTCAGCGTGTCGTCGTGCGTCGTGTCGGGCATCGGCAGCAATCGGGATCGGACAATGTATCGGAGTATAGGCGGAAGCGCGGCGGGTCGATCAGCACCGGATGCCTGCGGCGCGCAATTCGACGGCGACCGCCTCCGCGGCGAGGCTGCCCGTGTCGGTCGCGAGCGACGCGCCGAATCCTGCGAAAAGCGCCTCCAGGCGCCGGCGCGTCACCGTGTCGTCGTACAGGTTGCTCGCCGCCTGAACGAGATTTTCGACCGTCGCGTCCTCCTGCAGCAGCTCGGGCACGACGAATCTTCCGGCGAGGATGTTCGGCAGCCCCACATACGGCAGCAGCAGCTTGCGGCGAACGATGAACGCCGTGACCGGATTCAGGCGATAGTAGATGACGTGCGGGCATCGCGCCAGCGCGGCTTCGAGCGTCGCCGTGCCCGAAGCGACGAGCGCGACGTCCGCGGCGCGCAGCGCGTCGGTCGCATGCCCATAGAGGATGCGTGAGCGGAAGCGCGTCGACGCCGAGCCGATAGATCGCGGCTTCGAACCGGTCGCGCGTCGCGCGCGTCGCGAGCGGAACGAGAAAGCGCGACTTCCGGTCGCGCGGCGTGGAGCTCCGCGGCCGCCTTGAGCAGCAGCTCGCTGTGCGCGTCGATTTCGGGCGATGCGGCTTCCGGGAAGCAGCGCGAAGACGGGTTGCGCCGTGCGCGAGCTTCAACTGCGCGCGCGCTTCGCGCCGCGTACCGCGTCGCTGCGGCATCGCGGGCGAGCGGATGGCCGACGAAAGTGACCGGCACGCCGGCGGCCTCGTAGAGCGGAAGCTCGAAAGGAAAGAGCGCGAGCATCCGATGGACCGAGCGGCGGATCTTGTGCACGCGCTCGCGCCGCCACGCCCAGATCGACGGGCTCACGAAGTGCATCGTCCGCACGCCGGCGCGCTTGAGCTTCGCCTCGATTCCGAGGTTGAAGTCCGGCGCGTCGACGCCGATGAAGAGGTGCACGCGCGCGGCGACGAGCTTGCGCAGGAGCTCGCGCCGCATCGCGAGGATCTGGGGAAGCCGCGACAGCACCTCGACGAAGCCCGCCACCGACAGCTTCTCCAGCGGAAACCACGGCTCGCATCCGGCCGCCTGCATCCTCGGCCCGGCGACGCCGACGAATCGCGCGTGCGGCAGGCGCTCGCGCACGGCCTGGATCAGCGCCGCGCCGAGCGCGTCGCCGGACGCTTCGCCGGCGACGATGCCGATGGTCACGCTACCGGATTGCTGTGGCGCATTCGGCAACGCGTGCCCCGGCTCGGCGCTCACCGAATGATGCCGCGTCCCGGTTCGGCGAGGAATTCGACGAGCGGAGCGATCACCGGCGAGGCTTTGGCTGCCTCGGCGAGCGCGGCCCGCGCGTCGTCGAGCGAGAGTCCCTCGCGGTAGAGCGTCTTGTAGGCGCGGCGCACCGCGACGATGTCGTCGGGCGCGAACCCGCGCCGCCGCAGCCCCTCGTTGTTCGTGCCGTGCGGCTTCGCCGGGTAGCCCGACGCGGTCACGAACGGCGGGACGTCCTGCAGCACGATCGCGCCCGCCGCGAGCATCGCGTGCGCGCCGACGCGGCCGAACTGGTGAACGCCCGAGTAGGCGCCCAGCACGACCCAGTCGTCGATCCGCACGTGGCCGGCGATCTGCGCGTTGTTCGAAAACACCGTGCCGTTGCCGACGACGCAATCGTGCGCGACGTGCGTGTAGGCGAGAAAGAGGTTGGCGTTGCCGATCGCCGTGTCGCCGCGATCCTGCGCGGTGCCGGCGTGGATCGTCACGAACTCGCGAAAGACGTTGTCGTCGCCGATGGTCGTGGTCGTCGGCTCCCCGGCGTACTTGCGGTCCTGCGGGATCTCGCCGATCGACGCGAACTGGAAGACGCGGTTGCGCGCGCCGAGCGTCGTGCGCCCGGTGATCACGACGTGAGGGCCGATCACGGTGCCAGGCCCGATTGTCACGCCGCGCGCCGACGATCGAATACGGGCCGACCTCGACGTCGTCCGCAAGCTCGGCGGTCGGGTCGACGAGCGCAGTCGGATGTATCCGCGCAATCGAGTCACGCACCGCTCGTGCCCTTCTGCGGAATGCGCATCGCCGCCATCAGGTCGGCTTCGGCGACGATCTCGCCGTCGACCTTCGCGCGGACGGCAAATTTGCCGACTCCGCGCACCATCCTCTGCACCTCGGACTCGAGGAGGAGCTGGTCGCCGGGCCGGACCTGCTTCCGGAAGCGCGCGTTGTCGATCGTCGCGAAGAAGATGATCGTCCCGTCGCCGGGCGAGCGGCCGGAGATCTTCCACGCCAGGATCGACGCGAGCTGCGCGAGCGCCTCGATCACGAGCACGCCGGGCATCACGGGGTAGCCCGGGAAATGGCCCTGGAAGAACGGCTCGTTCATCGTCACGTTCTTGATGCCGCGGATCGACTTGTTCTGGTCGAGCTCGACGATGCGATCGACGAGCAGGAACGGGTATCGATGCGGCAGGTACCGCATGATCTCCTCGATATCCATGACACAGGATTTGCCCGCGTTCATCGCTCCCCCTTCCCGCGATCGGCCGATCCGTCCTGTCCGTCGGTATCGGCGCCCGTCTCCAGGCGACGGACGCGTCTCTCGACTTCCGGCAAGCTGGTTGATCACCGCCACGATGCGCCGCCATTGCTTGCCCGGCAGCGCCGGGTCGATTCCCGCATATTCACCCGGCGCCTCGATCGAGCGCCTGACCTGCGCAGCGCCGTCGATCACGACCCCGTCGCAGATGTCGATGTGGCCGTTGATCATCGCCGCGCCGCCTATCAGGCAATTTCTGCCGATCCGCGTGCTGCCGGCAATGCCGACGCAGCCCGCGATCGCCGTGTGCGCGCCGATCCGGCAGTTGTGTCCGATCTGGATCAGGTTGTCGAGCTTGACGTCGTCCTCGATCACCGTGTCGTCGATCGCGCCGCGATCGATCGTCGTGTTGGCGCCGATCTCGACGTCCGCACCGACCACGACGCGCCCGATCTGCGGAATCTTGATCCAGCGGCCCTCCTCCTGAGCCATGCCGAAGCCGTCGGCGCCGATGACCGCGCCCGAATGCACGACGGTCCGCGGGCCGATGACGCAGCGATCGTAGAGCGTCACGTTTGCGTGCAGGACGACGTCGTCGCCGATCGACACGTTGCCGCCGACGAAGCTGCCCGCCCCGATGCTCGCCCGCTCGCCGATCACCGTGCCCGCGCCGATGATCGCCCGGGGGCCGATCGACGCGCTCGCCGCGATTCGAGCGGCGGAGTCGACGATCGCAGACGGATGGCGGCCGGGCTCGACGCGCGGGCCGGGATGAAGGATCGCGGCAACCTTGGCGAACGTCGCGTACGGATTCGAGCTCAGCAGCTTCGGAAGCGGCGTCTCGGCCGCCATCGCCGGCGCCAGGATCACCGCAGACGCGCCCGTCGTGGCGAGCTGGTTCCGGTATTTGGTTCGCGCCAGAAAGGCGATCGAGCCCGGACCGGCCGATTCGAGCGTCGCCACGCGGGAGACCTCGACGGCGCCGTCGCCTTCGACGGCGACGCCGGTGAGTCGGGCGAGTTCGGAAAGGGATTGAGGCACGGGCGGCTTGAGATGTCGGGCGCGGCGACGCTGGGAGCGCCCTGTCTCCGGGAGACGAGTTGCGCCGCTACTTGTCGGCGAGCGCCTTGATCACCTTCTCGGTGATGTCGATCCTCTGGCTGGCGAAAACGACCGGATCCTGCAGGATCAGGTCGAACTTCTCCGCTTCGGCGATCTGCTGGATCACCTTGTTCGCCCGCTCCTGAACGCTCGCGAGCTCCTCGTTGCGGCGCAGGTTGAGGTCCTCGCGGAACTCGCGCTGCCCGCGCGTCAGGTCGCGCGACAGGTTGGCGAGGTCGCGCTCCTTGTTCCGCCGCTCGGATTCCGACATCGTCACGCCGTCCTTCTCGAGCGACGTCTGCAGGTCGCGCACCTGCTTGCCGAGCTTCTGGATCTCGGCGTCCCGCGCGGCGAACTCCTTTTCGAGCTTGAGCTGCGCGCGCTTCGCCGGCGCCGCCTCGCGGAACAGCCGCTCGGTGTTGACGAAGCCGATCTTGTAATCGGCCGCCTGCGCGTGCCCCGTGCCGACCGCGAGGAGCGCGGCGAGGCCGACGACGGCGCCGAAGATGATTGGGGAACTGCGATTCAAGTGCCTCTCCTGCGCCTGTCAGAATATCGTTCCCACCTGGAACTGGAAACGCTGGATCTTGTCCAGCGGCTTCTCGTTCAGCGGGAGAGCGTAGCTGAATTTGAGCGGCCCGACCGGCGAGTTCCAGGCAAGGCCCACCCCCGCCGAGAAGCGAAAGCCCTGCAGATCGAATTGCGCTCGCTCGGGCAGGTCCTTGCCGTTGACGTAGATCTGGCCGGCGTCGGCGAACGCGCTGAGCCGGACCGACTTGTCGCCCTTGAGGATCGGGTAGAACAGTTCCACGTTGCCGACGATCTTGCGCTTGCCGCCCGTCGCGTTGCCGAAGATGTCCTGCGGGCCGAGCGAGCTCTGCTGGTAGCCGCGCACCGACCCGACGCCGCCCGCGTAGAACGCCTTGAAGAACGGCAGCGGCAGCCCGCCGTATCCATCCGCATAGCCGACGTCGCCGCGCAGCATCAGCACGAAATCCCCGTAGATCGGGACGAAATTCTGTTGCAGGTAGTTGATCTTGTAATACTCGAGGTCGCCGAACGGCAGCGCCACCTCGGTCGACCAGGCTCTGAAGGCGTCCCCGCGTAGGATAGAGGATGTCATCGCGGGTGTCACGCGACCAGCCGCCGCTCAGCACGTAGCTGTTGGTGACGTTGCCGAACTGCGCGACGTACAGGATATAGGACGGCGGGCTGTTGGCGACGAGGCTCAAGCTCCGTGTGCTCGTAGCGCACGCCCAGGTTGACGCTGTCGGTCTCGGTTATCGGAATGCCGAAGCTCATCGCCGCGCCGTACGTCGACGACGTGTACTGCGACACCGCAATCGACCCCGGGTCGGTGTTGCGCTGATAGAGCTCGATCGTCCGCGATACCCCGTCGACCGTGTAGTACGGCTCCGCGAACGCGAGCGAGATGATGCGATTGATCGAGCTCGTGTTGATCGCCGCGACCAGCGAGTTGCCGGTGCCGAGGATGTTCGCCTGCGAGATCGACGCGTTGAAGACGAACTTTTCCGCGCTCGAGTAGCCGACGCCCGCGAGCAGCGTGCCGGTGTTCTTCTCGACGACGGTGACGTCGATGTCGACCTGGTCGGTCGTGCCGGCGACCGGCGGCGTCTCCATGTTGATGTCGGGCTCGAAATAGCCGAGGCGCTTGATCCGCACCTTCGAGCGCTCGATCCGCGCGCCGTCGTACCACGCGCCCTCGAGCTGGCGCATTTCGCGCCGGATGACTTCGTCGCGCGTGCGCGTGTTGCCCGCGATGTTGATCCTGCGTATGTACACGCGCCGGCCCGGATCGATGAAGATGGTGAACGCGACCTGCAGCTTCTCGCGATTGACGTCCGGCACGGCGTTGACGTTGGCGAAGGCGTAGCCCTCGGTGCCCAGGCGGTCGCTGATCGCCTTGGTGGTCGTCTGCAGGCGCTCGCGCGAGAACACCTCGCCGGTCCGCAGCTGGATGAGCCGCGCGAGCTCGAGCCCGGGCACCGGCAGATCGCCGGCGAGCTTCACGTCCGACACCGTGTAGCGCGGCCCTTCCGTTATGTTGACCGTGATGTAGACGTCTTCCTTGTCCGGCGTGATCGAGACCTGCGTCGAGTCGACGTTGAACTCGAGATACCCGCGGTTCTGGTAGAAGCTGCGCAGCGTCTCGAGGTCCGCGGAGAGCTTCTGCTTCGAGTACTGGTCGTTCTTCGTGTACCACGTCGTCCAGCCCGGCGTGGTAAGCGTCATCTGCGAGAGGAGCTCCCTTTCCGGAAAGGCGCTGGCGCCGACGATATTGATGCGCGCGATCTTCGAGACGTCGCCTTCCTCGACGGTGATGTTGACGGCGACGCGGTTGCGCTCCTGCGGCGTGACCGTCGTGGTCACTTTCGCCGCGTAGTGCCCGCGCGAGACGTACTGCCGCTTGATCTCCTGCTCGGCGCGGTCGAGCGCCGAACGGTCGAAGATGCGCGCCTCGGCGAGGCCGATCTCCTTCAGCGCCTTCTTCAGCGTTTCGGTGTCGAATTCCTTGTTGCCGGCGATGTCGACCTTGCTGATCGTCGGGCGCTCCTGGACGACGACGACGAGGACGCTGTTGTCCTCCACCTCGAGCCGCACGTCGCGAAAGAAACCCGTCGCGAACAGCGCCTTCACCGCCTGCGCCGCTTTCTGGTCGTCGAGACGCTCGCCGACCTTGATGGGCAGGTACGAGAACACCGTGCCCGCCTCGGTGCGCTGCACGCCTTCGACGCGGATGTCCTTGACGATGAACGGCTCGATCGCCGCCGCGAGCGACGGCGCGAGCCCGAGCGCCACGACGACGGCGATAAGACGCGCAGACACGCGCGGCGCGCCGACGAGACTGGCTCGATCGGCGAGCGACCCGAGGCGATTGCCATGAGCCGCAGCGAGCCCCGAGATAGAAGCGTACAGCGAGCGGCGAGGACACGACAAAGCTATCGGGCCGCGCAGCCAATTTTGAGATAGGTTAGAACAAACGGGAAAGGTCATTAAAGAGCGCCAGCGCCATCAATACCGCCAGCATTGCCATGCCAATGCGCTGGCCGACCTCGAACGCGCGGTCGGAGACAGGACTGCCTTTGATGATTTCGGCGAAATAATACAGCAAATGACCCCCATCCAATAGCGGAACGGGCATCAGGTTGAGCACGCCGAGGCTGATGCTGATCAACGCGAGATACCCGACGAACACGAGCACGCCCGCCTGCGCCGATTGGCCCGCGAATTCGGCCATCGTGATCGGGCCGCTGATGTTCTTGATCGACGCTTCGCCGATCACGATCCGGCCCAGCATCTTGACCGTGAAGACGGTGAGCTCTGCGGTCTTGCGCACGCCTTGCGCGAGCGCGTCGAACACGCCGTAGCGAACCGTCACCGCGAGCCGCTCCGCGATCGCCGGATCGACCTTGAGCCGGATTCCGGCGATGCCGACCTTGCGCCCGCCCTGCTCGACCGCTTCGGTCGTCAACACCACGTCGCGCTCGACGCCGTCGCGGACGATGCGAAAGTCGACCTC
The DNA here is from genome assembly GCA_963742965.1 of uncultured beta proteobacterium. GTDB lineage: Bacteria > Pseudomonadota > Gammaproteobacteria > Burkholderiales > Casimicrobiaceae > CAIWHR01. Next base: position 153,901 of record CAVUOC010000012.1, read on the forward strand.
TGCGCCGGGCTTTGCATTCGTCTTCGCCGCGACCTCCGCGGGCGAGCGCACGGGCATGCCGTCGATCGCCACGATGCGATCGCCTTTCGCGAGTCCCGCCCGCGCGGCGGGCTTGTCGGCGACGACCTCGTCGATCAGGGGCACGCCGAGGTCGGCGCGCAGCCCGAGCATCGACATGAAATTGCCTTCCCAGTCGGTGCCCGAGACCGACGCGAGCGAGAGGTTCCGCGAGATCCGCGCGCCGTCGGGTCGCTCGACCTCGATCGTCGCGGCGCTCTCCCCCGATGCGCGCAGCAGCCGCCATCGCAGGTCCTGCCAGCTGCGCACCGGCTCCCCGTCGACCGCCACGACGAGATCGCCGTCGCGGATCCCGGCGGCAGCCGCCGGCGTCGACGCGGGCGGGTCGGTGAGCAGCGCGCGCTGTCCCGGGATGCCGAACACGAACGTGCCGGCGAACAGCAGCACTGCGAGCAGCAGGTTCGCGATCGGACCCGCGGCGACGATCGCAATCCTCTTGTAGACGTTCTGCCGATTGAACGCCCGATGCAGGTCCTCGGCGTCGACCGGCCCTTCGCGCTCGTCGAGCATCTTGACGTAGCCGCCAAGCGGTATCGCGGACACCGCCCATTCGATCGCGTCCGCGCCCCAGCGGCGCGACCAGATCACGCGCCCGAAGCCGACCGAGAAGCGCAGGACCTTGACGCCGCACCATCGGGCGACGACGAAGTGCCCGAGCTCGTGGAACACCACGAGGATGCCGAGCACGACGAGAAACGCGACGATCCGGGTGATCGGATCCATCACGCGGGCAAGGCGAGCTTCAGCCAGGCGCAGGTCGCTGCGCGCGATTCGGCGTCGGCGGCGAGCGCGTCGTCGAGCGTCGCTGCGGAGCGCGAGGCCACGCGATCGAGCGCCTCGGCGCAGGCCGGCGCGATGTCGGTGAAGCGAATCTGCCCGTCGAGGAAGGCCGCGACCGCGACCTCGTTCGCCGCGTTGAGGACCGCCGGCGCCGTCCCTCCGGCAGCGAGCGCTTGATAGGCGAGGTCGATGCTCGGGAAGCGCTCGCGGTCCGGAGCCTCGAAGGTGAGCGCGCCCCGGCGCACGAGCTCGAGCGCGGGGACGCCCGTGTCGATGCGCTCCGGGAACGCGAGCGCCTGCGCGATCGGCGTGCGCATGTCGGGATGGCCGAGCTGCGCGAGCACCGAGCCATCGACATATTCCACGAGCGAGTGGATCACGCTTTCCGGGTGGATCACGATCTCGATGCGCTCGTGCGGCACGCCGAAAAGCCAATGCGCTTCGATCATTTCGAGGCCCTTGTTCATCATTGTCGCCGAGTCGACGCTGATCTTTCGCCCCATCACCCAGTTGGGATGGGCACAGGCTTCGTCAGCGCTGACCGAATGGAGTTCCGCGATGGGTCGCTTGCGGAACGGCCCGCCCGACGCGGTGAGGAGGATGCGGCGAACGCCGGATCGCGGCGGGATCGCGCGCATAGGTCGCCGGAAGGCATTGAAAGATCGCGTTGTGCTCGCTGTCGATCGGGAGCAGCGTCGCGCCGCCCTCGGTCGCCGCCGCCATGAAAACCGCGCCCCCGATCACGAGGGCCTCCTTGTTCGCAAGCAGGATGCGCTTGCCGGCGCGCGCGGCCGCAAGCGTCGGCCGCAGGCCCGCCGCGCCGACGATCGCGGCGATCACGGTGTCGGTTTCCGCAAGCGCCGCCGCTTCGGCCTGCCCCTCGTCGCCGGCGAGCACGCGCGTGGGCAGGCCTTTCCCCGCAATCGCGCGCTCGAGTTGCCGCGCGGCAGCGGGATCGGTGAGCGCCGCGACCTGCGGCCGATGCCGCACGCAGAGCCCGGCAAGCTTTTCCCATTGGCGGTGAGCGGTCAGCGCGGTGACCGAAAAGCGATCGGCGTGGCGCGCGATGACGTCGAGCGCCGAATCGCCGATCGACCCCGTCGCCCCCAGCACGCTGACGCGTGTGCGGTGTCATCGCAGGTACGCGTGCGCCAGCAGGGCCGCCGCGGGCATCGCGGCGAGCAGCGCATCGATGCGGTCGAGGACGCCGCCATGGCCGGGTAGAAGCCGGCCGCTGTCCTTGACGGCGGCGTTGCGCTTGAGCAGCGACTCGAACAGATCGCCTTCGACGGAGAGCGCGACCAGCGCCAATGCGCAGACGACCCAGACGGCTACCGCCACGGGCGACACCGGGCCTGAGCGGCCGGCCGCCTCGGCGAGCGGAATCAGCGCGAGCGCATAGACGGCGACGGCCGCGAGCGCGCCGTAGACGCCCTCCCACGTCTTGCCCGGGCTCACCTGCGGAGCGAGCTTGCGCGTGCCGAACGCGCGCCCGGCAAAGTACGCCGCGGTGTCGGCGATCCATACGACCGCCATCGCCGCCAGCACGAGCCACGGCGAGCGCGCCTGCAACGCGACCAGCGCGACCCATGCCCCGGTGAGCGCGACCCAGCCGACGATCGCCATCGCGAGCCTCGAGGCGGGCTTCCAGTGCAACGCGAGCCACGGCGGCGCAACGAACACCCAGAAGAGCGTCGCCGCGCCGCACGTCGCGAGCACGACGTCGGTCCACAGCGACTCGTCGCCCGCGGCGAGCGCCACGAGGACGAAGACCCCGATCGCGAGCGTCGCAGCGACGAAGAGCGTTCGCGCTCTCGTCTCATAGCCGGCAAGGCTCGCCCACTCGCTCGCTGCGACGCCCATCACGAGCAGCGACGCGGCGCCCCAGCCGACCGGCGCCAGCAGGAACAACGCCGCGAGAACGAGAGGGATGAGGACGACGGCCGTCAGGATTCGCGTGCCGAGCATCGCGTCATGCCGGCCGCGCTGCGAGACGGCCCGCGGCCGCCTGCACCTGCTCGCTCGTCCGGCCGAACCGGCGCTCGCGCTGCGCATACCATTCGATCGCGGCGCTCAGCGCGACGGCGTCGAAATCGGGCCACAGCATGTCGGTGAAATAGAGCTCGGTGTACGCGAGTTGCCAGAGCAGGAAGTTCGAGATGCGCTGCTCGCCGCCCGTGCGGATGAACAGGTCCGGCTCGGGCGCATAGGCCATCGCCAGATAGGGGTCGAGCGCCTCGGGCGTGAGCAGCGTCGCATCCGCGCGCATCTCGGGGTGCGCGGCGAGAAGCTTGCGCACCGCCTGCGCGATGTCCCAGCGGCCGCCGTAGTTCGCCGCAACGGTGAGCGTGAGACGCCGGTGCGCGGCGGTCTGCGCCTCGCCCGCGGCGATCAGGTCGCGAATCCGCGAATCGAACATCGACGTGTCGCCGACGACCTTGAAGCGGATGCCGTTGGCGTGGAGCTTCGCGACCTCCTGCTCGAGCGCGTGCAGGAAGAGATCCATCAGGATCGAGACTTCGTCGGCGGGACGACGCCAGTTCTCGCTCGAGAACGCGAACAGCGTGAGGAACTCGATGTCGCGCTCGATGCAGGCGAGGATGATCGCGCGCACGGCCTCGACGCCGCGGCGATGCCCGGCAACGCGCGGCAGCATCCGCTGTTTCGCCCACCGGCCGTTGCCGTCCATGATGATCGCGACGTGGCGCGGGACGCTGCGCGGCTCGGGTACGTCGCGGGTGGAGCTCGTGAACATCGGCGTCTAACGTCAGATCGCCATCAGGTCCGTTTCCTTCGCCGCGAGCACCTTGTCGATCTCGGCGATGTAACGGTCGGTGAGCTTCTGGACGTCGGTCTGCGCGTGCCGCTCTTCGTCCTCGGCGACCGCGTGGTCCTTCAGCAGCCGCTTCAGGTGGTCGTTCGCGTCGCGGCGGATGTTGCGCACGGCGACTCTCGCGGATTTCCGCTTCGTGGCGCACGACCTTGATCAGCTCCTTGCGCCGCTCCTCGGTGAGCGCCGGCATCGGGATCCGGATGACGTCGCCGGAGGTCGCCGGGTTCAGCCCGAGGTCGGAATCGCGGATCGCCTTCTCGATCACCGGCACCATCTTCTTCTCCCAGGGCTGGACGGCGATCGTTCGCGCATCGGCGAGCGTGATGTTCGCGCACTGGCCGATCGGCATCGGCGTGCCGTAGTAGTCGACGTGGATGTGATCGAGAAGGCCCGTGTGCGCGCGGCCGGTGCGGACCTTGCCGAGGTCGTGCTTCAGCGCCTCGACCGACTTCTGCATCTTCTGCTCGGCGGATTTCTTGATGTCAGCGATCATTCTTCCTCCAAAGCTTCGCACCCGGCGGCAGCCCGACTCGCAGCGCCGAGCGAGAGTACCCGATAGCGAGCGAGCGAACGACAAGTTATCGGGCCGCAGCCAAGGTTCTAGCAGTGCACGAGGGTGCCTTCGTCCTCCCCCAGCACCACGCGCTTCAGCGCTCCGGGAACCGAGATCGAGAAGACCTTGAGCAGCATGTTCTGGTCGCGGCAGAGCGCGAGCGCCGTGGCATCCATGACCTTGAGATTCCTGACGATCGCCTCGTCGAACGTGAGCGTCGCGTAGCGGGTCGCCGTCGCGTCTTTCTTGGGGTCCGCCGTGTAGACGCCGTCGACCTTCGTCGCCTTGAGCACGATGTCGACGCCCATTTCGCGCCCGCGCAGCGCCGCCGCGGTATCGGTCGTGAAGAACGGGTTGCCGGTGCCGGCGGCGAAGATGACGACGCGGCGCTCCTCGAGGTGGCGCAGCGCCCGCCCGCGGATGTACGGTTCGGCGACCTGATCGATCCGCAGCGCCGACTGAACGCGGGATTCGACGCCGGCGCGACGGAGCGCGTCCTGCAGCGCGAGCGCGTTCATCAGCGTCGCGAGCATGCCCATGTAGTCGGCGGTCGCGCGGTCCATGCCTGCGGCGCCGGGCGCGACTCCGCGAAAGATGTTGCCGCCGCCGATCACGACGGCGATCTCGACGCCGAGGCGCACGACCTCGCCGATCTCGGCGACGATGCGGTCGATGACCTCGCGGTTGATCCCGTACGAGTCATCGCCCATCAGCGCCTCGCCGGAGAGCTTGAGCAGGATGCGCCGGTATGCGGGCTCGGGCGCGGCCGCGACGAGGGTGGCGGTGACGGCGGCGGGTTTGGCGGTCATGGCGGCGGGCTCCGGACGAGGTGGAGGGACGCGATCGTGAACGCGAGCTAGGTCTTCGCCATCGCCGCGACCTCGGCCGCGAAATCGTCCTTCTTCTTCTCGATGCCCTCGCCGACGACGAAGAGCACGAAGCCGTTGACGACGGCCCCTTGCGCCTTGACGAGCTGTCCGACCGTCTGCTTGCCGTCGCCCTTGACGAACGGCTGTGCGAGCAGCGTCACTTCCGCCAGGTATTTCGCGACCGCGCCTTCGACCATCTTTTCGACGATGTTCGCGGGCTTGCCCGATTCGGCGGCCCGCGCGGCGGCGATCGAGCGCTCCTTGGCGACGACCTCCGCCGGCACCTGCTCGCCGGTGACCGCCATCGGCTTGCTCGCAGCGACGTGCATCGCGAGATCCTTGCCGAGCGCGTCCTGTCCGCCGGTCAGGTCGACGAGCACGCCGATCTTTCCGCCGTGCACGTACGACGCGATGCGCCCCTTGGCCGCGCTGCGCGCGAAGCGGCGGATCGTGATGTTCTCGCCGATCTTCTGGACGAGCGCGACGCGGCGCGACTCGACCGTCTCGCCGGAAGGGAGCGCCTTCGCCGCCAGCGCAGCGGCATCGGCGGGATTCTCGCCGCGCGACGAGCGCCGCGACGTCGGAGGCGAACGCGCGGAAGTCTTCGTTCTTCGCGACGAAGTCGGTTTCGCAATTCACCTCGACCATCGCCGCCGTCTTCGCGTCCGGCGCGACGTACAGCCCGATCACGCCTTCCGCCGCGATGCGGCTCGCCGCCTTCGACGCCTTGGCGCCGCTGCGGATCCGCAGCAGCTCCTCGGCCTTCGCCGGATCGCCGGCGGCTTCGGTCAGCGCTTTCTTGCATTCCATCATGCCCAGCCCGGTGCGCTGGCGCAGGTCCATCACCATGCTCGCGGAGATTTCCGCCATCTCGATGCTCCGTCTTGCGTTCGTTAACGTGCTTGCCCGCACCCGATCCGGCGCCCGCTCCGGCAGCGAAGCGGGGGCGCGTGTCCGGCCTCGATTCGGCCCGGCGCCTAGGTCGGCGCGTCGGCCGCGACTTCGACGAATTCGTCGCCCGCCTCGACGATCTCCTGGATGACCGCGCTGCGGCCCTCGAGGATCGCGTCCGCGGCGCCGCGCGCGTACAGGCGAATCGCCCGGCTCGAGTCGTCGTTGCCCGGAATCACGTGCGCGATGCCGATCGGCGAGTGATTGGTGTCGACGACCGCGACGATCGGGATGCCGAGCTTCATCGCTTCGGTGATCGCGATCTTGTGATACCCGACGTCGATGACGAAGAGCGCGTCGGGCAGCCCCGTCATGTCCTTGATGCCGCCGAGGCTCTTGTCGAGCTTCGCCATCTCGCGCTGCAGCGTGAGCGCCTCGCGCTTGTTCATCTTCTCGAACGTGCCGTCCTGCTGCATCTGCTCGAGATCCTTCAGGCGCTTGGTCGACGCCTTGACGGTCTTGAAGTTGGTCAGCATGCCGCCGAGCCACCGCGCATCGACGTACGGCATCCCGCAGCGGCGGGCTTCCTCGGCGACGATCTCGCGCGCCTGGCGCTTGGTGCCGACGAAGAGCACGGTGCCCTTGTTCGAGGCCAGTTGGCGGATGTACTTCATCGCCTCCTGGTAGAGCTGCATCGTCTTTTCGAGATTGACGATGTGGATCTTGTTGCGCTGGCCGAAGATGTACTCGGCCATCTTCGGATTCCAGTATCGCGTCTGGTGGCCGAAGTGAACTCCGGCTTCCAGCATTTGACGCATCGTTACCGACATTGAAAACACTCCTTCAGGGTTGGACCACGACCCGCCAATGGCTCGAGCGCGGTCGCCGTTTGTCGGTCGGCTGCGGTTCGGGCACCCTGAGGTGCGGGTCTGCGAATTTGCCCGTCTCCGGCCGCCGACCCTTGAAAATCCAGGGAAAACGGCAGTAAAGTGGCAGCAAGACGAGCTAACATTCGATTTTAGCACGAATTCGGCATCGCGGCGCCATGACGCCGGCGTGCCTTCGCTTACCCGGCGCCCGCCCCCATGTTGCTTCCGGAACCGGCATGACCCAACCCTCGCACACCGACCCGGCGGCCGCAAACGCCGCGCTCCTCGCAGCGCGCGACGCTGCCGTTGCCTGCGATCTCGCCCCGCTGCGCGTGCTCGCGGTGAGCGGGGCGGACGCCGCGCCTTTTCTCAACGGGCAGCTGTCGATCGAGATCGTCGGGCTCCCGCCAGGGGCCTGCCGATACGCGTGCTTCAACTCGCCGAAGGGCCGGATGCTCGCGAACTTCGTCGTGTGGCGCGAGCCGCCGCGGCACGAGCGCTTTCTGATCCTGCTTCCGGGCGACCTTGCGCCGTCGGTTGCGAAGCGGCTTTCGATGTACGTCCTGCGCTCCAAGGTGACGATCGCCGACATTTCCGACGACGATGGCGCGCATCGGCGTCGGCGGACCCGGTGCGACGGCCGCGGTCGGCAGCGCGCTCGGCGACCGCGCCCGCGCCGTTCGAGCTGCTGACTTCCGGGACGCGCACGATGCTCGGCGCTCCCCGGGCCGCGCTACGTCGTCCTTTCGCCGGCAGCGCGTCCGAAGCCGGCCGCGACGAGCTCCTTCGCCACACGACTGCCGCTTCGTTCGACGTCTGGCGGTGGCTGACGATCCGCGCAGGCATCCCGGTGATCACGGCGGCAACGCAGGACACGTTCGTCGCGCAGACCGCGAACTGGGACATTCTCGGCGGCATCGATTTCCAGAAAGGGTGCTACACCGGCCAGGAGATCATCGCCCGCACGCAGTACCTCGGCCGGCTGAAGGAACGCGCATTCGTCTTTCATGCCGCGACTGACGGCGTGCGTTCCGGCGAGCGCCTCTTCAGCACGGCGTTCGGCGATCAACCGTGCGGCACCGTCGTCGACGCTGCCGCGGCGCCCGCCGGCGGTTGCGATCTCATCGCCGTGGTGCAGCTCGCGGCCGCCGAGCGCGACGACGTGCGCGTCGGTGCGCCCGACGGCCCTGCGCTTGCGCGGCTGCCGCTGCCCTACGCGATTCCAGCGGCCGCCGCGCCGCGCGGTCGCCAGCGCTGACGCGATGTGCCTCGCGCTGTTCGCGCTCGACGCGCACCCGCGCTACGCGCTGGTCGTCGCCGCGAACCGCGACGAATATCACGCGCGGCCCGCGTCGCCGAGCGGCGTGGTGGGACGAAGGATGGCTCGCCGGACGCGATCTCAAGGCGGGCGGCACGTGGTTCGGCGTCACGCGCTCGGCGCGCTGGGCATTCGTCACGAACGTGCGCGAGCCTTCGCGCCACGATCCCGACGCGCCGTCGCGCGGCGTGCTGGTCCCGGCCGTGCTCGCCGATCCGTCGCCGCCGGCCGCAAGCCTCGGGCGAATCGTGGCCGGCGCGAACGCGCAGAACGGGTTCAATCTCGTCGCCGGCAGCGTGGGAGACGCGGCGTGGGGCTCGAACCGCGGCGCCGTCTCGCAAAGGCTGCCCGCGGGAATCCACGGCCTTTCGAACGCGACGATCGATACGCCGTGGCCCAAGGTGACGCGGACCAAGGCGGCGCTCGCCGCCTGGTGCGACGCTGCCGATGCGGACATCGCGCCGCTCTTCGCGATGCTCGCCGACACCCGCGTCGCGCCCGATGCCGAGCTTCCGGCGACCGGCGTCACGCTCGAGCGCGAACGGCTGCTCTCCTCGCCGTTCATCGTGAGCGCCGGTTATGGCACGCGCTGCTCGACGATATTGACGGTCACGCGCGACGGCAGCGCCCATTTCGTCGAGCGCAGCTTCGACTCGAGCGGCGACGGCCACCGGCGACGTCGAGCACCGATTCGCCGTCGTGCTCCGCGCGCTGAAGCACGCGCGAACGCCGCGCGCGCGCGCGTCCTCGGGCCGGCGAGCCGGTTACAGCCGGGGACCGTAATCGCTCAGCACGATCTTCGCCGCGCCGTCGCGTACGCTGAGCGCGCAGCGGCCGCCGACGGGCAGCGTGAGCTTTTCCGGGCAGTGCCCGAACGGGAATCCGGTGTACACCGGAACGTCGAGCCGCGCGCGCACGTGCGCAACCATCGCCGCCGCATCGTAGCCGTTGTCGTTCGGACCCAGCTCGTAGTCGCTGAAGTCGCCGAGCAGCACGGCACGCTGGCGCACGAGCAGGCCCGCGTGGTGGAGCTGGTAGATCATCCGCTCGATCCGATACGGATGCTCGCCGATGTCCTCGAGGAACAGGATGCCGTCGTCCACGCGCGGCATGTGCGGCGTGCCGGCGAGATGGGCGATCATCGCGAGGTTGCCGCCCCACAGCATGCCTTCGCCCTGCGAAATCGGGACCCTCGAGCGCGCACGTCGATCTCGTAGCGCGTGGCGCCGAGGAGTCCCCAGCAGTGGTCGAGCGTGAACGCCGACGGGATCGCGGCGCCGAAATCGTAGGCGGCCATCGGGCCGGCGAACGTCGTCATTCCCGCGTGCGCCAGCGCGGCCAGCTGGAATGCGGTGAAGTCGCTGTGGCCCATCCACAGCTTCCGGGCCTGGGCAAGCGCGGCAAAATCGATCCGGTCGAGGAGCCGCGACCAGCCATATCCGCCGCGCGCCGCGATCGCGAGCTCGACGCTGCGGGTCGGCCGCCATGCGCAGGACCGCGGCGACGCGCTCGTCGTCGGTCGCCGAGAAGCGCTGCCATCGCGTCGAGCACGTCGGATCGACGACCACGCGATGACCGAGCTCCGAGAGCAAGTGCACGGCGCGATCGATCGCCGCCGGATTCGTCACGAAGCCCGCCGGCGCGTAGAGGCCGATGCCGAAGGTGCGTTGCGTCACGGAATCAGCGCTCGCGCCGCGCGCCGAAGAATGCCGACAGCAGCGCGCCGCATTCCGCGGCGAGAACGCCGCCCGTCACCGTCGCGTGATGGTTGAGCCGCGGCTCTGCGAAGAGATCGACGACCGACCCGCACGCGCCGGTCTTCGGATCGCGGGCACCGAACACGACACGCCCGATCCGCGCGTGCAGGATCGCGCCGGCGCACATCGCGCACGGCTCGATCGTCACGTAGAGCTCGCAGCCGGGAAGCCGGTAGTTGCCGAGCGCGCGGCCCGCCTCGCGCAGCGCCGCGATCTCCGCGTGCGCGGTCGGATCGCTGTCGGCGACGGCGCGTTGCCGCCGCGGCCGATGATGGCGCCGTCCTTGACGACGACCGCGCCGACGGGAACCTCGCCGCGCGCCTGCGCCGCGTGCGCGAGCGCGAGCGCCTCCCGCATCCAGCGCTCATCGACTTCCGTCGTCGCGGCGCCACGCGCCTCGTGCATCGCGATCATTCCCATTCGATCGTCGCCGGCGGCTTGCCGGAAATGTCGTAGACGACGCGGTTGATTCCGCGGACCTCGTTGGTGATCCGGCTCGACACTCTCGCGAGCAGCTCGAACGGCAGGTGCGCCCAGTGCGCGGTCATGAAATCGGTCGTCTGGACCGCGCGCAACGCGACGGCGTGCTCGTACGTACGGCCATCTCCCATCACGCCGACGGAGCGCACGGGCAGGAAGACGGCGAACGCCTGCGCGACATGGTCGTACCAGCTCTTGCCGTCGCCGTCGCGCGCAAGCCGCAACTCGTCGATGAAGATCGCATCGGCGCGACGCAGCAGATCGGCGTGCGCGCGCGTGACCGCGCCGAGGATGCGCACGCCGAGCCCCGGCCCCGGGAACGGATGGCGGAACACCATCTCGCGCGGCAGGCCGAGCGCCAATCCGAGCTCGCGAACTTCGTCCTTGAAGAGCTCGCGCAGCGGCTCGAGCAGCTTCAGATGCAGCGTCTCGGGAAGGCCGCCGACGTTGTGGTGCGACTTGATCGTGTGCGCCTTCTTCGTCTTGGCGCCCGCCGACTCGATGACGTCCGGGTAGATCGTTCCCTGCGCGAGCCACCGCGGCGCGGCGCCGTGCGCGCGCAGCTTCTCCGCTTCGCGCTGGAAGACGTCGACGAACACGCGGCCGATGATCCGGCGCTTCTGCTCCGGATCGTCGATCCCGTCGAGCGCCGCGTACATCTCGTCGGCGCAATCGACGTGGAGGACGCGAACGCCGAGATTGCGCGCGAACGTGTCCATCACCTGTGTCGGCCTCGTCGAGCCGCAGCAGGCCGTGGTCGACGAAGACGCAGGTGAGCTGGTCGCCGATCGCCTCGTGGATCAGCGCCGCGGCGACCGACGAATCGACGCCGCCGGAGAGCCCGAGAAGGACGGTGTCGCTTCCGACCTGCGCGCGGATCGCGGCGATGGCTTCGCCTTCGTAATCGCGCATGTTCCAGTCTTCGCCGCAGCCGCAGATCTCGTGCGCGAAGCGCGAGAGGATCGCTGCGCCCTGCTTCGTGTGCGTGACCTCGGGATGGAACTGGACGGCGTAGAAGCCCCGCGACGGATCGGCCATCGCGGCAATTCCGCATGCGTCGCTGCTGCCGATCAGCGAGAATCCCGGCGGCAGCGCTGGTGACCTTGTCGCCATGGCTCATCCAGACGTCGAGGAGCCCGTGGCCCTCGGCGTTGCGCCGGTCCTCGATCCCTTCGAGCAGGCGCGAATGCCCGCGGGCGCGCACTTCCGCGTAGCCGAACTCGCGTATCGCGCCCTGCTCGACCGCGCCGCCCAACTGCGCCGCCATCGTCTGCATGCCGTAGCAGATGCCGAGCACCGGCACGCCGAGCGTCCACACCGCATCGGGCGCGCGCGGCGTGTCGCCCTCGGTCACGCTGTTCGGACCGCCCGACAGGACGATTCCCTTCGGCGCAAACGCGCGCACGAACGCGTCGTCGACGTCGTACGGATGGATCTCGCAGTACACGTGCGTCTCGCGCAGACGGCGCGCGATCAGCTGCGTGTACTGCGCGCCGAAGTCGAGGATCAGGATCCGGGAATGCGAAGGCGCGGCCATCTGCTACCGCGCCGGCCGAGCGCGCGAGCGGCCCGATTCGAGGCCCGGGTGGAGGCGCGAGGCTACCGGAACGTACGGCGAGACCGAGCGCCGTTCACGAGAAGACGGGCCGTGCAGCGCTCTGCGTCGGCAAGTTACTCGACGCGATAATTCGGCGCTTCCTTTGTGATCTGCACGTCGTGCACGTGCGACTCGCGCATGCCGGCCGACGTGATCTCGACGAACTCGGCGCGCGTGCGCAGGTCCTCGATCGTCTTGCAGCCGCAGTAGCCCATCGCCGCGCGCAAGCCGCCCATCAACTGGTGGATGAGCTCCGACAATGCTCCCTTGTACGGAACGCGACCCTCGATCCCCTGGGGGACGAGCCGCTCGGCAGCGCCTTCGCCTTCCGAATCCTGGAAGTAGCGGTCGGAGCTTCCTTGCTGCATCGCTCCGAGCGAGCCCATCCCGCGATAGCTCTTGTACGACCGGCCCTGGAAGAGCTCCGTCTCGCCGGGGGCCTCCTCGGTGCCGGCGAAGAGGCTCCCGAGCATGACCGACGAAGCGCCCGCGGCGAGCGCCTTCGCGATATCGCCGGAGTAGCGGATCCCGCCGTCGGCGATGACCGGGACGCCCGCGCGCGCGGCGCCCTCGAGCGCGTGCTGGATCGCCGAGATCTGCGGGACGCCCACACCGGCGACGATGCGTGTCGTGCAGATCGACCCCGGTCCCACGCCGACCTTGACGGCGTCCGCGCCGTGATCGGCGAGCGCCTTCGCGCCGTCGGCCGTCGCGATGTTGCCGCCGATCACCTGGACATTCGGGTGACGCTTCTTGATCTGGCGGACGCGGTCGAGCACGCCCTGCGAGTGACCGTGCGAGGTGTCGACGACGAGAACGTCGACGCCGGCCGCGACCAGCGCCTCGACGCGCTCGTCGGTATCGCCTGCAGTGCCGACCGCGGCGCCGACGCGCAGCCGTCCGAGCTCGTCCTTCGAGGCGAGCGGGTACTCGGTCGACTTGAGGATGTCCTTCACCGTGATGAGCCCGCGCAGCTCCATCCTGTCGTTGACGACCAGCACGCGCTCGAGCCGGTGCTGGTGCATCAGCGCCTTGGCGTGCTCGAGTTCGGTGCCTTCCGGCACGGTGACGAGCCTGTCGCCCTTGGTCATGATGGCCGACGCGGGCTGGTCGAGGTTGGTCTCGAAGCGCAGGTCGCGATTGGTGACGATCCCGACGACGCGCTTTCCTTCGACGACCGGAAGTCCCGAGATCCGGTGCTGGCGCGTCAGCGCGAGCACTTCGCGCACCGACATCGTCGGCGGTATCGTGATCGGATCCTTGACGACGCCGCTTTCGAAGCGCTTGACCTTGGCCACTTCGGCCGCCTGCTTGGCCGGCGTCATGTTCTTGTGCACTACACCGAGCCCGCCTTCCTGCGCGATTGCAATCGCGAGGCGCGTCTCGGTCACCGTGTCCATCGCCGCCGAAAGCAGCGGGATGTTCAGCGTAATCGTGCCGGTGAGGCGGGTTTTGAGGCTGACTTCGTTGGGAACGACGAGGGAATGCGCGGGAACGAGCAGGACGTCATCGAACGTCAGCGCCTTCCGGACGACACGCATGCGGTTTCTCCTATGCGCAAAAACGGATTATACCCGCGTCGGCCTGCCCGGAAACCTGCCGCGGCGGAGTGTGCCGAAACGGCAACATCGCCGCCCGGCGCCGGCTCCGGGCGCTCCGCCGGTTTGACGCCCACGCAGGGTTGGTTTACCTTGCCAATGTCATAAGAGGTGACGAGGTAGCTCGATGCCGCTCCTACCGATGCAACTGGCCCCGTTTCAGCGTGCGAGCGCAGGATCGACTGCGTTCCGCGCCGCGGTGTCGCTCGCCTTCGCTGCCGTGCTTGGCGCGGTCGCGTTCCCGGCTGCAGCCGCGATGTACAAGTGGACCGACGCCAACGGCCGCGTCATCTACTCGGACCAGCCTCCCAACGGCGACTTCAAGGTCGAGGCGATCAACGCGCCGCCGCCGCCCGCGAACCCCAACGCGGTCAAGGAGCTCGCGACCAAGCAAGCCGACCTCCAGCAGAAGAAGATTCTGCGCGCCGACGAGGAAGCGAAGGTCGCCAAGACCAGGGCCGAGACGGACAAGAAGCTCGAGCAATGCGCGAAAGTCCGCGGCCAGATCGCGATGATGCAATCGGACCAGAACGTGCTGTACTTCCGCAGCAATGAAAAAGGCGAGCCCGTCTACATGGACGACGCCGCGCGCCGCAAGGAGCGCGAGCAGCTCGCGGGTTGGATGAGGGAGAACTGCTCGAGCTGACGGGCGTTACTTCTTGTCGAGATTGGCCTGGTTGATCTCGATTTTGGCTTTGCTCTTCAGCATGCCGACGTACGCGTCGAACATCTCGCGGCTCTGCGCCTCCGCAATGCCCTTGCGTGCGGCCGCGAGCTTGGCAGGTTCCGCTTCGGGCGGATTCACGACGTTGACGAGCTTGTAGATCGCGAATCCGCCGCGCTCGCCGGCGCCCCGACGTAACGCGGCAGCTTCGTCGCGTCGATCTGGAAGATCTTCGTCACCGCCTCGGCCGCAAACCCCGGCTGCGGCCGGTTGCGCACCAGAGGGACCGCCTTCGAGAACGTCAGGCCGACGCCCTTGTCGCTCTTGCCCTGCTCGAGCAGCGCGAGCTTCTCCCGGCCGGCTTTCTGCGCGAGCTCGACCGCGCCCTGACGCGCGAGCTGGCGGCGAATCTCCTCCTTCACCTCGTCGAACGGCCGGGGCGCAGCGGGTTTGTATTCGATCGACGCGCGCAGCCATCAGCGCGTTCGGGCCGATCTCGATCGCATCGGTGTTGCGCTTCGCGGCGATCGATTCGGGAGACAGCAGCGCCTGCACGACCTTCGCGTTGCCCATCGCGATCTGCTGGGCCGCTTCCCTCGTGACCAGCGGTGAGGTCTGGACGGTCAGGCCCAGCGTCTTCGCCACCGGCGCGAGCGAATCCGCCTGCTCGTAGACGAGGTTCTGAAACTGATCGGCGGCCGCCGCGAATTTCTGCGTGGTCTTCTGCCGCTTGAGATCGGTCTCGATCTGCGCCTTGACCTCGTCGAAGGGACGCACGCGCGCCGGCGTGACGTCGACGAGGCGGATGACGTGGAATCCGAAGTCGGTCTGCACGGGGCCCACGATCTCGCCCGGCTTCATCGCGAACACCGCGTCGTCGAACGCCTTCACCATCGTGCCGCGCGGGTTGCTGCCGAGATCGCCTCCCTGCGCGGCGGAGCCCGGATCCTGCGAGAACTGCTTCGCGAGCTCGGCGAACTTCGCCGGGTTGGCCTTCGCCTGCGCGGCGATGTCCTCGGCCTTCTTCTTCGCCGCCGCCCGCTCGGCTTCGGTCGCGTCCGGCTTGACCGCGATCGAGGATGTGCGCGGCCTGTCGCTGCTCCTCCTGCGTGTAGGTCTTCGCCGCGCTCTCGTACTGCGCCTTCACCTCGTCGGGCGTCACCGGCGCTTGCGACAGCAGCGCATCGGGTGTGAGGATCACGTACTCGAACTTCGCCTCTTCCGGCGTCTTGAACGCGGCCGCGTTCTTCTCGTAGAACGCCTTCACCTGCGCGTCGTCGACCTTCACGTCCTTCATGAACGGCTCGGCGTCGACCGACGCGACTTCCACTTCGCGCTGCTGCTCGACGAGGTTGAGGAACCCCGCGGCGGATGTCTTCGCCACGATGCCGCCGCGCGCGATCGGGTCGACGATCTTCTCGTTGAGGAGCTGTCTGCGGATGCTGTCCTCGAACGCGGCCTCCGGGATGCCCGCCTGGCTGAGCAGGCTCTTGTAGAGGTCGAGCGAAAACTTGTCGCCCTGGCGAAATCGCGGATCCGTGGCGATTCGCTCGAAGACCTCGTCGTTGGAGATCCGGAAATGGAGGTCGTCCGCCTTCTTCTCGATCAGGCGCTCGCGCAGCAGCTGTTGCAGCAGGTTGAAGCGCACTTCGGGATTGTCGAAGATCGACGGATCGACGTTTTGCTGCGTGTTACGCCGCAGCGTGTCCTGCTGGTCGCGGATGGCGCGCGCGAACTCCTGCTCGCTGATGTGACCGCCGTCGAATTTCGCGACTTCCCCGGCGGAATCGGACCGCCGGAAGTAATAGTCGACGCCGAAGAAGGCGAACGGCACCATGATCAGCGCCAGGATGATCTGCGCGATGCGATTGTGTTTGTGAAGGAGGTCGTACATCAGCTGCCAATCATCTCGTGAAACGCGTCTCGATTGCTGCGCGGGGCCGTCGGCCGTCACCCGGGGCTTCCCCGCGCGCGGGATGCGAAAAGGGCGAACTCGCGTTCGCCCTTCGAT
>CAVUOC010000013.1:0-8780 GCA_963742965.1 uncultured beta proteobacterium
TTCTTCCGCCAGACGTTGATCAGCGCCTGCACCTTGGCCGAGCTGCCCAGCCGCTCGTCGGAAACCGAATCGAGGAAATCCGCCAGCGCCTTCGATTTCGTCAGCGTGTAGAAGAGGAGCGCGGTGACCGCAGCGATCGCGGCCAGCAGCAACACGAGCTGCGTCAGCACCGGCATTTCGCCGAAGCCGAAGACGTTCATGCCGAAGATGCCGGTGACGACGGTGCCGATCAAGCCGAACACCGTGATCACCGTGAGGCGGACGACGGTGTTGGCCTGCCGCCGCAGCGTGTCGGTCTCGAGGTACTGCGCCATGTCCTCGATCTCGTTGCGGATCTCGACGTACAGCGGATCGGTGCCGAGGTAGTTCGACGTCATCCGGTAGAGCTCGCGCGCCTGCGGCTGGTCCGATACCTCGTGGAACCAGTAGCGGTGCGTGAAGCGGAGGAAGATCTCGAGCAGCTGGCGGATGGTTCGCTTGAACCGGCGGACCGAGACCGGATCCTCGATCGACAGCTTGTTGAGCGCGCTGACCATCCGGTCGGACAGCATCAGCATCGTCGCCTTGTGGATGTGCGGGATCAGGAACAGGATGAAATATTGATGGCGAAACTGCGCCAGCAGGCCGGCCTCGCGGTCGACGAAAAACGGGTCGTCTGCATCGCCCACCATGACGAAGCCGTGGCCGCACGACATGAAGCGCGTGCCGGGGCGCCCGCTGCGCTCCTCGTTCCAGAACTGGTCGTAGCAGTAGCGTTCTTCGAAATCGCGCATGTAGCGCGCCGAGTAGGGAAGCACGTCCGACCTGCCGGGGCCGGTCACCAGGCCCAGGCGAACGAAATCGGCGCGCGTGACCGCCCGCGCGTCGTCCATCGCGAGATAGGCCATCAGGGGCATGCGCGCGTACTCGATCTGGCGAAAGCGGATCAGGCCCTTCTCGTCCGAATAGTCGGGCACCAGAGGGCTCAGCAGATACGTCCAGTGACTCGCGTAGTGGGGTGCGCGACGCCGCCCGACGTAGCGCAAGTACTTGTCGCGGTCCTCGTAATCGGAGACCGCCAGCACCGAGCCGTCGGCGCCCAGCCATTCGGCAAGCACCACGCAGTGTCCGCCGCGACCGCTTTCCGCCCAATAGGTGGGGTACGCGCGGCCGAAGCGGTACATCGCGTCCTGAGCGGTGGTGAGGCTCAGGTCCTCGGCGAAGATCTCGACGACGAGCGTCACGACGTCGATGTCGTAGAGGAAGTAGAGGTCGACGTGCGCGACGTCGAAGATCGCGGGCTCCGAACCCGGCTCCGGAAAGGTCATCCGGACCTTGGCGACGTCGCTGCGGCGGAACACGCGCAGCGGCGACTCGGCGCCTTTTACCGCACCGGCGCGACTGGCCCCTTCGCCGTAGAGAAAGCGCCGGACGTAGGGCAGGAACGTGACGAATTCGCTGTAGTGGCGCTCCTGAAAGTCTTCCGGGTCGCAGCCGAACTCGTCTTCGAGCACGCGCCAGGAGTGCTCATCCTGCGAGTTCCGGAGGATGTCCCACGGCTCCTGGATCTGCGCGCCTTCGCGGATCGGCATCACCTGCAGCGGCCAGATGAGGATCTGCCGGAAATGGCGGACGGGCTGGGACATCCGACGCTCCCCTTCTTTGTTTCGATCCGACCGTTATTCGATCGACGCGGCGCTCACGGCTCGATGGGCGAGCATCCTACCCGTGGCGATACCGTCGACGCACTTCACTCGGTCGTTATCCTGGCTTCCCGCACGACCTTCCCCCATTTCTGGCTCTCGCGCTCGAAGTACTGCGCGAGCTCCTCGCGCGTGCCGGGCGCAGGATCGAGGCCGTGCTTGGCGAGCTCGGCGCGAACCTGCGGATCGTTCAGCGCCTTGGCGAGCTCGCGATTCCAGAAATCGAGCAGCTCCTTCGGCGTCTTGCCGGGCGCGACGAACGCGTACCAGTTGGTCGCCTCGAAGCCGGGGTAGCCCGACTCGGCGATCGTCGGCACGTCGGGCATCGTCGACGCGCGCTTCGCACCCGTCGTGGCGAGCGCGCGAAGCTTCCCGGCGTCGACGTGCGGCGCCACCGTGGACGGCACGCCGACGTACATGTCGATGCGTGCCGGCGAGGAGGTCGGTCATCGCCGGGCCGCCGCCCTTGTACGGGACGTGCACGCATGTCGATGCCCGCGCGCTCCTTGAAGAGCTCGCCCGCGAGATGTCCGGCGCCGCCGACGCCCGACGACGCGTAGGTGAGCTTGCCGGGCTTCTGCTTCGCGAGCGCGACGAATTCCGCGAGCGTCTTCGCCGGCACGCCCGGATGGACGACGATCACGTTCGGGAACACGACGCCCATCGTGATCGGCGCGATGTCGCGCTTCGGGTCGTAGGGGAGGTCCTTCGACGAGGTGCGGCGCGACGGTCATCGGCCCGACGGAGGTGAGGTGGATCGTGTAGCCGTCGGGCGCCGCCGTCGCGATGTGCTGCGCGGCGATGTTGCCGCCCGCGCCGGCCTTGTTGTCGACGACGACCGATTGCCCGATGTTCTCGCAGAGCTTCTTCGCGACGATGCGGGCCGCGGTGTCGGTGCCGCCGCCGGGGGCGAAGCCGACGGTCAAGCGTGACGGGACGGCTGGGAAAGCTCTGGCCGCCGGCGGCGCCGGCGACGACGAGCGCCGCCGCGGCGAGCATGGTTCGAATCGTCGAAGTCATTCCGATCCTCTCGAATCCCGTCGTGCGCGCGCGTGACGCGGGTCCACGAGCGAGCGGCCTGCACACCTTAGTTTGGCACAGGTATGCTTCGGGACTCGACAGTGGACGGCGGGAAGCCACCGTGAACTTTGCGCGGCGATACGACGTGCTCGTGCTCGGCGGCGGCAACGCCGCGCTCTGCGCCGCGATCACCGCGCGCGAGCCGCGGCCTCGACGTGCTCGTGGTCGAGTCGGCGCCCATCCACTTCCGCGGCGGCAACAGCCGGCACACGCGCAACATGCGCACGATGCACGACGCGGCCGCTCGACGCCGCTCACCGACGCCTATCCCGAGGAGGAATACTGGCAGGACCTGCTCAAGGTCACCGGCGGCCTCACCGACGAAGCGCTCGCGCGCATGACGATCCGGCAGACCGAAGCGCACCTCGCCGTGGATGAAGCGGCACGGCGTGCGCTTCCAGCCGCCGCTCGGCGGCACGCTGCACCTCTCGCGCACCAACGCGTTCTTCCTCGGCGGCGGCAAGGCGCTGGTCAACGCGTACTACGCGCGCGGCCGAGGCGCTCGGCGTCGAGGTCGCGTACGAGTCCGAGGTCGTCGATCTCGACATCGCGCGACGGACGCTTCGCGTCGGCGACGGTGCAGCACGCGGCGGCGCGCGCCACGAGATCCGCGCGAAGGCGCTGGTCGCGGCCTCCGGCGGCTTCGAGTCCAACCTCGAGTGGCTGCGCGAGGCGTGGGGCCCGGCCGCCGACAACTTCATCGTGCGCGGCACGCCGTACAACACGCGGCCGGGTGCTGAAGCTCCTGCTCGACGCGGGCGCGAAGCAGGTCGAGCGACGCGACGCAGGGCCACTGCGTCGCGATCGACGCGCGCGCGCCGAAGTTCGACGGCGGCATCGTGACGCGCGTGGACGCGGTGTCGCTCGGCATCGTCGTCAACCGGCACGGCGCAGCGCTTCTACGACGAAGGCGAGGACTTCTGGCCCAAGCGCTACGCGATCTGGGGCCGCCTCGTCGCCGGGCAGCCCGACCAGATCGCCTATTCGATCATCGACGCCAAGTCGATGGGCAAGTTCATGCCGCCGGTGTTCCCGCCGCTCAAGGCGCGCTACGATCCGCGGAGCTCGCGCGCGCTGCTCGAGCTCGATGCCGCGGCGCTCGAGCGCGACCGTCGCGCGAGTTCAACGCCGCGGTGCGGCCCGGGCACCTTCGACCACACGATGCTCGACGACTGCGCGCACCGAAGGCATCGAGCCGCCGAAGACGCACTGGGCGCGGCCGATCGACACGCCGCCGTTCTACGCCTATCCGCTGCGCCCCGGGATCACGTTCACGTATCTCGGCGTCGCGGTCGACGAGCGCGCGCGGATGCTGATGGACGACGGCAAGCCCTGCGCGACAACATCTTCGCCGCGGGCGAGATCATGGCCGGCAACGTGCTCGGCAAGGGCTACCTCGCCGGCATCGGCATGGCGATCGGCACGACGTTCGGGCGCATCGCGGGCGAGGAGGCCGCGCGCCGATGTCCGCGCGTGACGTGCCGCTGGACGAACCTCGTCGCCGAGGCGCAGCGGGTGCTCGCGATCTGCAACGCGTGCCGCTACTGCGAGGGCTACTGCGCGGTGTTTCCCGCGCTCGAGCGCCGGCTCGCGTTCGACGAGGGCGACATCCACTACCTCGCCAACCTCTGCCACAACTGCGGCGCGTGCCTCTACGCGTGCCAGTACGCGCCGCCGCACGAGTTCGCAGCTGAACTTCCCGCGCGTGCTGGCGCAGGTGCGCAAGGAGACGTACCGCAAGTACGCGTGGCCCGCGGTTTCTCGCGCGCGGCTTTCGAGCGCAACGGCGTCGTGGTCGAGCGCTCGTCACCGCGCTGGCCTCGCGCTCTTCTTCGTGCTGACGGCGTGGCTACGCCGATCCCGCGCGGCTTCTTCGCCGCGTAGTCCGACGCGCAGGGCTCGTTCTACGCGGTGATGCCGCACGGCGTGATGGCCGGCGTGTTCGGCGCCGTGTTCGTCTTCGTCGCTGCTCGCGCTCGCGATCGGCTTCGCGCGCTTCTGGCGCGACATGGGCGAGCGAGTCGCGCGAGTTCGTGCGGCGCCGGCGCGCTCGGCGCCGCGACGTGGGACGCGGCCGGCCTGAAGTATCTCGACGGCGGCGGCGACGGCTGCACGTATCCCGACGCGGCGCCGTCGTTCGCGCGGCGCACGTTCCACCACCTCACGTTCTACGGCTTCATGCTGTGCTTCGCCGCCACGGTCGTCGCGACGATCTACCACTACGTCTTCGGCTGGAAGGCGCCGTACCCGTTCTTCAGCCTGCCGGTGATGCTCGGCGCGGTCGGCGGCCTCGGCCTGCTCGTCGGGCCCGTCGGGCTCGCTCTGGCTCATGCGACCGGCGCGATCCGGATCTGGCGGACGCCGCGCAGACCGGAATGGACGTCGGGTTCCTGTGGCTGCTCTTGCTCACGAGCGTCACGGGACTGCTGCTGCTCGCCTTGCGCGAGACGCGCGCCATGGGCGTGCTGCTCGCGGTGCACCTGGGCGCCGTGCTGGCGCTGTTCCTCACGCTGCCCTACGGCAAGTTCGTGCACGCGCTCTACCGCTTCGCCGCGCTCGTGCGCTTCCACATCGAGCGCAAGCGGCCGCTGCCGGAGATTGCCGGCGAGTAGATGTCTCGAACCCAGGGAGGAATCATGCTGAGCTTCGATGGATTGGAACCGCAACCGGCAAGCGCCGCTCGCACGGTGCTCCGGACTGCGGCGGTGCTGGCATTGACGTTGTCGCTGTCGCTTCCTGCGCTCGCCGTCAAGGTGGTCTCGGAGAAGACCGCGACGGGATTCAAGTTCCCCGAGTCCGTCGCCTACGATCCGGTAGCCAAGGTGCTCTACGTCGGCTCGTTCGGCGGCACCGAGCTCAAGCCGGGGGAGAAGGACAACAACGGCTACATCAGCAAGGTGTCGGTGGACGGCAAGATGCTCGAGGAGCGCTTCCTGCCCGAACGCGGCGTGACGATGAACAAGCCCAAGGGAATCTGGGTCAAGGGCAGCCGATTGTGGGTGACCGACATCGACGGCGTGTGGGAGTTCGACACGAAGACCAGGAAAGGCAGGAAGCTCGAGCTGCCCGGCAGCGAGTTCGCGAACGATCCGGCGATCGTCGGCAACACGCTGTACGTCAGCGACAACCGTCGCGACGCGCTGTACAGAGTCACGCCGGCCGACTTCCTCGACATGAAGGAAAGTCCCAAGGTTTTCACCGCGTGGAAGGGCAAGGGCATCAACCCGAACGGCGTCTATCCGGGCCGGGACGGCACGCTCCTCATGGTCGGCTTCAAGTCCGATACCGAGAAGCGCGGGATCTACTCGATGAAACCCGGCGAGGAGCCGACGGCGCTCGTCAAGGACGTCGGGCGCCTCGACGGTCTTTACCAGATGAAAGACGGGACGCTGATCGTGACCGACTGGGATTCCGGCACCGTGTTCGCCTAGAGCAGGAAGGCGGGCAGGACGCCGATCGCTTCGGGCTTCAAGGGGCCGGCGGACCTGTGCGCGTTTCCGCACGACGGAGGCCTGACGGTGATCGTGCCTGATCTCGTGAAAGGCGAGCTGCGCATCATCCAGCTCGCGAACTAGCGCGAGCGCTTCGGCGCGCGCGCGCGGACGTCGGACGCCCGGCCGCTGAACTGCCGCCGATACCAGCGCGAAAACCCGCTCGGCGCCGCGAAGCCGAGCAGCGACGAGATCTCGGTGAGCGAGCGATGGCGGTCCTTCATGTAGCGCTCGGCGAGCTCCCGCCGGACCGTGTCGACGATCGCCGAGAACGCCTGCCCGTCGCTCGCGAGACGGCGGTGCACGGTCCGCCGGTCGACGCCCAGATGCTGCGCCACGCGCTCGATCGTGCACGCGCCGCTGCCGAGGAGCGTCACGACCAGTTGCCGCACCTGCATCGAAATGTTGTCGGCGGCGCCCGCCGAGCTCTCTTCGAGCAACCGCTGCGCATACTTCGCCATCGCGGGGTCGGCGTTGGGATTCGGACGATCGAGGTCGGCGCGCGCGCACACGATGCCGTTGAAGTCGTGGCCGAACTCCACGTTGCGGCCGAACACGCGCTCGTGCACCGAGCGGTCCGCGGGCGCGTCGTGCGCGAAGCACACGCGCCTTGGCCGCCACACCGGCCCGAGCAGCGCGCTCAGCGTCCGGAACGCGATGCCGACCACGAGCTCCGTCGACTGCCGTACGGGGCCGGCCCGGCCCACGATCAGCTCCTCGCGTAGCACGACGACGTCGCCGGCTTCCTCGATCGCGAGCAGCAAAGCCGCGTTGAGCCGGCGCCCGTAACGCGCGAACGCTTCGACGGCGAGCCGCAGCGTAGGCTGCTCGCGCACGAGAAGGCCGAGCGGGCCCAGATGCGAAAGCCGCCGTGCCTCGGCCATGAGCAGGCCGAACACCTCGACGCCGCTTCGATCGGCGGAGGCTTCCAGCAAGCGGCGGACCGAGTCGACGGGAACCTTGATCTCCGCGTCTTCCAGGCAGCGCGGCGGCAGATCGAACTCGCGCAGCATCCGGCCCGGGTCCAGTCCGCCGCGGCGGGCGACGTCGGCGTAGTGGGTGAGGCTTCCGCTGCGAATCAGGCCTGCCATCCGTCGTCCGAAGGGGTGTCCCGAAAAGATAAGGTTATGTCACTGTCGATCAATAGGCAACAACGTTGATGCAACACAATGCACCGCATCCAGAAACGCGCAGACTCGACCGCCCCTCGGGCATGACAACCGGGCTTCGCTCCCCGCGGGCGGAAACGACAAAACGATGAGCATTGCGATTCACCATACCGCGTACGACCCCGCCGACCATCGTCCGGCTCCCCGCCGCTACGCGTGGTCGGTTTTCGCGATCCTGTTCGCGCTGATGGTGGTCGACTATGTCGACCGCCAGGTCGTGGTGTCGATGTTCCCGCACCTGAAGGCGCAGTGGGACCTGTCGGACAGCCAGCTGGGCGCGCTCGTGTCCATCGTCTCGATCACGGTTGCGCTGGGTGCGGTTCCGCTGTCGTTGCTTGCCGACCGTTGGAGCCGCGTGAAGAGCATCTTCCTCATGGCGATCATCTGGAGCCTCGCGACGATCTGTGCGCGTTCGCCGGCGAGCTACGCGCAATTGCTGGCGCCCGCAGCGTCGTCGGCGTCGGCGAAGCAGCGTATGGCACCGTCGGCATGGCGCTGCTGGCGAGTCTGTTTCCGACGCGGATGCGGAGCACCGTGCTCGGCGCGTTCCTCGCCGCCGGAATGTTCGGGTCCGTTCTGGGCGTGATGCTGGGCGGCTTCATCGCCGAGCGCTGGGGCTGGCAGGCGGGATTCGGCGCCGTCGGCGTTCCCGGGCTCGTTCTCTGCGTCGTGTTCCTGCTGGTCGTCCGCGACTACAAGACCGTGGCCTGCCCAGCGGCGGAAGCTAAGCGAAGCCGCGCATCACGGCGCGGGCCGTCGTCGCCGAGCTTCTCCGGCCGCGCACCGCGCTCGTCGACATGCATCGGCGCCGGACTCAACCTGCTCGTGGTTTCGACGATGTGCTCCTGGCTGCCGAGCTACCTCAACCGCTACTACGGCCTCGCGCCGGACCAGGCGGGCCTCAGGACGGCATCGTCGTGCTGATCGGCGGCGTCGGAGCCCTGTTGTGGAGTATGGTTGCCGACCGCCTCAGCGCGCGTCTGCCCCAGGCGCGACTTCTCGTGCCGGCGATCGCCGCCGTGCGACGACGGGTTGATGTGGCGGCGTTCGCCGGCTTCCAGCCGGGGCCGCTGCAGTTCGGCTCTGATCGTCGCCGGCGGCCTTGTCATGGCCGGCGAGCGTGGGCCGACCGACGCCGTCGTCATCGACGTGATCCACCGGCGCTTCGCGCCACCGGCGCCTCGATCTTGTCGCTGACGCGAAACCTCTTCGGCCTCGCCGGCGGGCCGCTGCTCGCCGGCGCGCTGTCCGACGCGTACGGATGCCGTTCGCGATGACGTGATTCCGCTGTCGGCCTCTGGCCGCTGCGATGTACATGGTCGCCGCGCGCACTTACCTGGCCGACTTGAAGAGCCTGG
>CAVUOC010000014.1:0-7947 GCA_963742965.1 uncultured beta proteobacterium
GAGTTCGGTGTTCCAGGTGATGTCCACCTTGTCGCCCACCTTGACCTGATCGAACACGGTCGGATCGACGACCCGCCGGCTGTATTTCCAGCCGTTTGACCCCTCAAACGAGATCGACGAAGTATCCTTGTCCAGGGCGACGATCGTCGCCGTCATCTTCCGCACCATCACCTGCGTGCCGCTGGTCGTTCCCTTGTCGCCGGTCACGGTATCGACGTCCGCCTCGCCCGGCGGCTTCAGGCGCGCCATCACATTGTTGTTGTAGGTGGCCTTGATGTGGTTCCCCACCTTGAGCTCGTCAAAGCGCGTGACGGTCTGGGGCACGTTGACGGCGACAAACTCGCCGTCAGCCGTCTTGATGTTCATGGCGCGCTTGCCTGATCGATTGTCTCGATGGTGCCGGAAATGGTGCGGGTCTGTGTCGGGAGTTGCCTGACCTGCGCCCAACTGGGCAGGGCGAGCGGCAAGACCAGTGCGAACGCGGTCAGCATCGTCGTTCCTGACTTCATATTCCTTTTCTCCTTCTGGTTGTCCATCGCTGGTGATCCGTATCCCACTGTGCCGCAAGGTTCTCGCGGGACATTTGATTCAAGTCAATTGGTGTCAATGACCGAGGACTAGGATCGGTTGAACGTCCGCGCTAGGCGAGCTCGGGAATCAGCGTCGGCAGCGTCCTGCCCGCGAACCACGCGTCGAGATTCGCCTTGCAGAGGTCCCCCATCGCCTGCCGCGTCTCGCGCGTCGCGCTGCCGACGTGCGGCAACAGCACGACGCTGTCCATCGCGAGCAGCGCGGGCGGAATCCGCGGCTCGTCGGCGAACACGTCGAGCCCCGCGGCCTTGATCGTGCCGTTCTCGAGCGCGGCAACGAGCGCCGGTTCGTCGACGATCGAGCCGCGCGCGATGTTGACGAGCGTGCCCTTCTTGCCGAGCGCCGCCAGCACGCCGGCATTGACAATGTTCTTCGTCGCCGCGCCGCCCGGGCACGCGACGACCAGGAAATCCGATGCCTGGGCGAGCGCCTCGAGCCCCGGGATGAATCGATACGGAACGTCCTGCGGCTTTCTGCCGGTATAGGCGATCTTCATTCCCATGGCCGAGAGCCGCTGCGCGATCGCCTTGCCGATGCGGCCGAGCCCGAGGATGCCGACGGTCTTTCCGGCGAGCTTCGTCGTGAGCTCCGGCCCGCGTTTCAGCCACTCGCCGGCGTGGACGAAGCGATTGAGCCGCACGAACCCGCGCCCCGTCATCATCACGAGGCCGACGGCGACGTCGGCGACGTCGTCGGTGAGGACGTCGGGCGTGTTCGTCACCTTGAGACCGCGCTTGCGGCAGTAGTCGACGGGCACGCCGTCGTAGCCGACGCCGAACACCGAGATGATTTCGAGCGCGGGGAGCGCGTCGAGGAGCGTCGTCGGCGTCACGGTTCCGCCGCCTTGCACGAGCCCTCGTATCTTGCTCCCGACCGACGACAGGAATCGCGCCTTGTCGCCTGCCTGCACGTAGTCGTGGCAGGTGTAATCGGCCTTCAGCGGATCGTAGAGGAAGGGCGGCAACGGTGCGGTGACGACGATGTCGGGCGGCATGGGCTCAGCTTTTCTCTCGAGAGTGCGCGGCAGCCCATTCTAGCAAGCCCGCAATGAGCCCCACGTCTCCGACTGCGGTCTCGACGACACGGGGAAGACCCTTGTCGCGCGCATGTTCGGCGATTCGCGGGTGCGGCGCGAACGTCGGGCGCGCGCGCCACGCCGCGCGAATCGAATCGTCCGCCATCGACCACAGGTTGTCGATCGCTTCGCTCGAAGTGATCGTCACCGCGTCGATGAGTCCGTCGCGGAACGCGCCGGCGAGTCCCTGGACGCCGGACGCGGGCCGCGCGCGGCGGTAGCACGCGATCGTGTCCACGCGCGCGCCGCGCGAGCGAAGCGTTTCGGCAAGCTGCTCGCGCCCGCCGTCGCCGCGCAGGATCAGCACGCATTTTCCGCGCACGTCGGCCAGCTCGGGAAGCCCGAGCAGCCCGTCGCTGTCGAACGTCGTCGCGGGAACGCGTGCGCCGGCAATGCCCGCCGCGGCGAGCGCCTCCGCCGTTCCGGGCCCCGGTGCGAACACCGCGAGGTGCGCCGGCCAGTCCCTCGGATCCGGCGTGCCGAACTCGACGGCGTTGGGCGAGATGAAGATCGCGATGTCGTAATTTGCGAGCGCGGCGTGCGCGTGTCGCAGCGCGGCCGCATCCGCGGGCGGCAGAATCGCAATCGCCGGAAAGATGACCGGCTCACCGCCGAGCGCGGCCAGCTTCTGCGCGAATCCGGCCGCCTGCCGCGCCGGCCGCGTGACGAGGATGCCGAGCCCCGACAGCGGGCCGGCGGGACTATGCGGTGACAAGCCGGTCGGCGCCGCGGGCGAGAAACTCGGCGCCGAGCGCGCGCCCGAGCGCGTCGGCCGCCTGCTCGTCACCGACACGGGCGCTCTTCTCGCCTCGCATCACGTCGGTGCCGCTCTCGCTCGCGAGCAACCCGCGCAGCCAGAGCTCGTCGTGCCGGAAAATCGCGTGCGCGGCGATTGGTGTGTGGCAGCTCCCGGAAAGCGCGCGTGCGAACGCGCGCTCCGCGGTCGTCGCGAGCGTGGTCTCGCGATCGGCGAGGGGGCGAAGCGCAGCGGCGACGTCGGGCCGATCCGATCGGCATTCGAGCGCGAGCGCGCCCTGCCCGACGGCGGGAAGGCAGTCCTCGGGATCGAGCAGCGACGCGATGCGCGATGCAAGACCGAGCCGCCTGAGGCCCGCCGCGGCGACGACGATGGCGTCGTACTGGCCCTGATCGAGCTTCGCGAGCCGCGTGTTGACGTTGCCGCGCAGCATCTGGATCGAAAGAAGGGGATCGCGCTCGCGCAGCTGCGCCTGCCTGCGCGGGCTCGACGTCCCGATGCGCGCGCCGCCCGGCAGGCCCGCGAGATCGAGATAGCGATTGGACACGAACGCGTCGCGCGGATCCTCGCGCTCGGAGATCGCCGCGAGCGTGAAGCCTTCCGGCATGTCCATCGGAACGTCCTTCAGCGAGTGGACGGCGAGGTCGGCGCGGCCATCGGAAAGCGCGAGCTCCAGCTCCTTGATGAAGAGCCCCTTGCCGCCGATCTCCGCGAGCGAGCGATCCTGCACGCGATCGCCCTGGGTCGTGACGCCCAGCAACTCGACCGCCGCTTCGGGATACAGCGTGGCAAGCCGTGCGCGAACGTGCCCGGCCTGCGCGAGCGCGAGCGCGGATTCGCGCGTGGCGATCGTGAGCCGGCGCAGAGGCGCGGCGCTCACTTCGCGTTCGCGTCCATCTGCATCATTCCGAAGATGTTCCCCTCGGTGTCCTTCGCGTAAGCGAGCCACCCGACGGTTGGAATCGGCATCCTGGGAAGCACGATGCTTCCCTTGAGCTCGGTCACCCGCTTCACCATCGCATCGAGGCTCGCGACGTCGACCGTGCACACGAACGCGTTGACGGGCTGCATGTCGGCCGGACCCGGACCGCGGCGCGGCATGAGCCCGCCGTCGATGCCCGGCGTCGCTTTCTCGCCTGTCTTGACGAGCCAGTAGGGCTCCTTTCCCCATTGATTGAACTCCCAGCCGAGGAGCTCCCGATAGAAGGCGATCGCCCTTTCGACGTTCTCGGCCTGGATCTCGAAGTGGATGGGACGCGGCATCGATTGCTCCTCGACAGGCGCTCGCCCCGCAGAACGCGGCGCGGCAAGCCGCTATCATAGCGTCACCGAACGACGTTCACAGGCCCATCGCATGCGCATCGTGATCACCGGCGGCGCCGGTTTCCTTGGAACGCGCCTTGCGCGGGCCATTCTCGCGCGCGGCACGCTGACCGATGCGGGCGGCAGCACGCGCCGCGTTCGCGAGCTCGTGCTCGCCGACATCGTGCCGGCAAGCGACATCGGCGACGCCCGCGTGCGCGTCGTGAGCGGCGATCTTGCGGATCCCGCGCTGATCGAGCGCACGCTCGTCGCGGACACCGACACCGTTTTCCATCTCGCAGCCGTGGTGAGCGGGCAGGCCGAAGCGGACTTCGACATTGGAACGCGCGTGAACCTCGACGCGACGCGCGCGCTGCTCGAGCGCTGCCGCCGCCTTGCCGCGCCGCCCAAGTTCGTCTTCGCGAGCTCGCTCGCCGTGTTCGGCGGAACGCTGTCCGACCCGGTCGCGGACGGCGCGCCGCTGACGCCGCAATCGTCGTACGGGACACAGAAGGCGATCGGCGAGCTCCTCGTCTACGACATGACGCGCAAGGGCTTCGTCGACGGCCGCAGCCTGCGGCTGCCGACCGTCACGGTGCGGCCCGGAAAGCCGAACAAGGCCGCATCGTCGTTCGCAAGCGGGATCATTCGCGAGCCGCTCTCGGGTGCGGACGCGATCTGCCCGGTCGGCCGAAGCACACGAATGTGGGTGAGCTCGCCGAGCACCGTCATCGCCAACCTGATCGTCGGCCACGAGGCGCCGGCGTCGGCATTCGCGATGACTCGCTCGGTCAATGTGCCGGGGCTTTCCGTCTCGGTCGAGGAGATGGTCGCGGCGCTGCGACGCGTGGCCGGCGACACCGTGGCCGATCGCGTGAAGTGGCAGCACGATCCCGCGATCGATCGGATCGTCTCGACGTGGCCGCCAAACTTCGCGCCGAAGCTCGGTCAGGCGCTGGGGATGCGCGGCGACGCCGACTTCGACGCCATCATCCGCGCGCATATCGCCGACGAGATGTCGCGCGCCTAGCCGGGCAGCACGCTCCATCACGGGTGCGACGCTCGACAGGGATTCGCACTCTTTTCAATTCTTCGGCGCCATCCGACAAGCGATCGTCGGGTTCAGGAGGAACATTATCCGACCGTTTCCGCCGCACCGTCCGCGCACGCTCGGCGCGGCCGCCGATCAGCAACCGGGCGGCAGGCTCGATGCACGCCAGTACGTCGCATCGGGCATCACGACTGGTGAGCGGCTCGCCGCCCTCGAAGGCCTGCGCGGTTACGCGGCAATCCTCGTTTTCCTCGTGCACGCGTTTGGCCTGCTCACCTTGCTCTTCTTCGCCATCGATCTGGACCGGTACTCCGTCTGGGACGATCGCGATCCGGTCCGCGTTCTTTTGGTCCTGCTCTCTCGCTCGCATTATGGGGTCGATCTCTTCTTCGTTCTGTCCGGCCTCCTCATGGCGGATCTCGCAGTTCGGCGTTGGCCAGGCGCAGCGCGGTTTCTTTGGCGTCGCTCCCTCCGGATCTATCCCGCGTACGCAGTCAGCTTGGTCGCGGCGGCTGTGATCCTTGGGTCGTGGCCCGATCGCGCCTATCGGGCGGCAGACGTGTTGGGCAACGCCGCACTCCTCCAGGGCATTTTCGTGCTGGGCATCCCGCCAATCAACCCGCCGACGTGGTCGCTGTCCTTCGAGGCGGTGTTCTACCTCGCCATACCCATCGCAGCCTCGGCGTGGGCGGGAGGTCGTCACGCGCCGGGACCCACAGACCTGCTGACGGCCTTCGTGGCGATTGTCGTGGTGGCCGCCTCGATTCCGGTCCGAGGGGGCATCCAATTTGCCTACTTCGCGCTTTTTGTCCCGGGGATCGCTCTGGGGTTGCTCGATGAGGCGGCGCGCGAGAACCTTGCACGCCGGGTCCCCCTCGCCGCGGTTCTTCTTGCGTGGACGGGATTCACGCTTGCGAGAAAGCTCGAGCTGATATCCGTTCTCGGGCCCGCGTACTACTTCTGCTCCGCACTCGCGGGCGGGCTCCTGGTGCTCAAGGCCTGTGACACACGCGGGCCGCTGGCGCGCGCGCTCGCCTCGCCCATACCTCGCTGGTTGGGCCGCCACTCGTACTCCTTCTTCCTGGTGCATTTCATCGTTATCACCCGTTGGGGCGCCTGGCTCGCCGAGCGGATGCCGACGAGCGACCGCCCTCTCTTCGCGACGCTCTTCCTCGCCGGATCGTTCACCCTCAGTACGGCGTCGGCGTGTCTGCTGTACGCGATTACCGAGCGTTTCTATTTTCGGCGGCGGTAGGGTAATGCGCGCGGAAACGCATCCAATGCACGGCGCATGACCTCTCGATTCCTCGGGCTCGCTTTCTTGCGCGGATCACGCGCCGATCGCATCTGCATTCACCGGCTCGACCGCGGCGAGCGCTTCCTCGAAGAGCTCCGGTCCCGCATCGCGCAACTTCGCCGAGTCCGACAGAATCCGGCGAAAGCGCCGGCCGCCGGATTGCCCGTGGTAGAGCCCGAGGACGTGCCGCGCGATCGCGCGCAACGCCACGCCGCGCGCAAGCTGCACGCGCGCGTAGGGGATCATCGCGCGCAACACATCGGCGCGCGAGCGCGCCGGCGCGTCGTCGCCGAATGCGCGCCAATCCGCCTGCGCGAGGAAATAAGGGTCGTGATAGACGACGCGCCCCAGCATCACGCCGTCGACGTGCGCGAGCTCGCGCTCGATCGCATCCCAGTCCGACAGCCCGCCGTTCAGCACGAACGTCAGCGCGGGAAAGTCGGCCTTCAACCGGCGCACGACCTCGTAGCGAAGCGGCGGCACCTCGCGGTTCTCCTTCGGCGTGAGCCCCTTCAGCACGGCGTTGCGCGCGTGGACGATGAAGACCTCGCAACCCGCGTCCGCGACCGTGCCGACGAAATCACGGACGAACGCGTAGTCGTCGCCGTCGTCGAGCCCGATCCGGTGCTTCACCGTCACCGGCACGCTCACCGCGTCGCGCATCGCCTTGACGCAGTCCGCGACGGTCGCCGGCTCGGCCATCAGGCACGCGCCGAAGCTTCCGGTCTGCACGCGCTCCGACGGGCAGCCGCAGTTGAGATTCACCTCGTCGTATCCCCAGCGCGCGCCCAGCCGCGCGCACGCAGCGAGGAGGCCGGGGTCGCTGCCGCCCAGCTGCAGCGCGAGCGGATGCTCGGCCGGATCGAAGTCGAGGTGATGCGCGACGTTGCCGTGGATGAGCGCGCCGCTCGTGATCATCTCCGTATAGAGGCGCGTGCGGCGCGAGATGAGGCGCAGGAAGAACCGGCAGTGCCGGTCGGTCCAGTCCATCATCGGGGCAGCGCATAGGCGGTGCGACGAATTGTTCACTCGGCATTTCCTCGCCCGGGATCGAGCATTCTATCGCCCGAGGCTTCTATGCACTTCCGTCACGGAATGAGATCGCCGGCCGAAGCCGAAGCGCGAGAACGTCGATGATGCAAGGTGCGACGGACTGCCGCTACGATCCCGCGTCCGTCATCCTCCGCTCGAGGAGATTCAGCAGCTGCTCGACTTCCACCGGCTTCACCAGGTGATGATCGAATCCGGCGGCGCGCGAGCGCGAGCGGTCGGCCTCCTGCCCCCATCCTGTCATCGCGACCAGCAGGATGTGTCTGCCGCCGGGGTATTTGCGGATGCGCTCGGCGACTTCGTACCCGTTCATGATCGGCATGCCGATGTCGAGCAGCGCGACATCCGGCGGCGATTCCGCAACGCGCTGCAGCGCCTCGGACCCGGCGTTCGCCGTAGTGACGACGTTGCCGAGCATCTGCAGCAGCGAGCTCATTGTCTCCGCGCTGTCGCGATTGTCGTCCACGACAAGGATGCGCAGACCGCTCGCGTGAGGCTCGGTCGCGCCGATATCTGCGGCTTGATCGGGGGTCTCGGCGGCCGGGCGCGATTCCACCGGAAGAGTCACGACGAATTCGCTGCCGCGATTGGCCCCCTCGCTCTTCACGGCGATGGTCCCGCGGTGCATCTGGACGAAATGCCGAACCAGCGTAAGACCGATGCCCAGCCCGCCTCCCTCGCGCTCGAGCCTGCTGTCCGCCTGCACGAACATGTCGAAGATGGCCGCCAGCAGCTCGGGCTTGATGCCGATGCCGGAATCCTTGACGCGAAGGGTCACCGTGTCCCCTTCGCGCTCCACCCTGAGCGAAATGCGGCCGCCGCTC
>CAVUOC010000015.1:0-19955 GCA_963742965.1 uncultured beta proteobacterium
TGGCGCGGCGATGAGCCCGTCGCATCTCGCCGCGGCGCCGCTCAGCTCTTCCGCGAGAAGAAGTCCTCGAGCCGCACGACACCGCCGCCGCCGGCGAGATTGACCGCGCGCACACCGTTGCCGAGCATCAGCGCGAGGCCGTCGCGTGCCGAGGTCTCCGCCGAGACCTCGGGCGCGCCGGCGACGGATCCGGGACTGGCAAGCGACACGCACGTGATGAGCGACAACCGTTTCAACGCCCGGTCTGCGCCGACGAAGTCCTCGACGAAGCCATTCGCGGGACGTGCAAGCATCTCCGTGGGCGGCGCGTGCTGCACCAGACGGCCGTCGCGCAGCAGCGCGATGCGATCGCCCATCTTGATTGCTTCGTCGATGTCGTGGGTCACGAAGACGACGGTCTTCCTGAGCTGGCGCTGGATCTTGAGGAACTCGTCCTGCACGCGCGTCCGATTGATCGGGTCTATCGCGCCGAAAGGCTCGTCCATCAGCAGCACCGGTGGATCGGCGGCGAGCGCCCGCGCGACACCGATCCGCTGGCGCTGACCGCCCGAGAGCTCGCGCGGGTAGCGATCACGGAACGACGCCGGTTCCATGCCGACCAGTTGCAGCAGCTCGTCGATGCGCTGCGCGGTCCGCGCGTCGCCCCATCCGAGAAGCCGCGGCACCGTCGCGATGTTGGCGGCGATCGTCATGTGCGGGAACAACCCCACCTGCTGGATCACGTAGCCGATGCCGCGGCGAAGCGCGACCGGATCCATGTGCGTGACGTCCTTGCCATTCACTTCGATCGTCCCGCCGCTCGGCTCGATCAGGCGATTGATCATTCGCATCGTCGTCGTCTTGCCGCAACCCGACGGACCGATCAGCACGCACACTTCGCCCGCGTCGATCTCGAGGTCGAGATGGTCGATTGCAGCGCGCGGCGCGCCGGGAAACTGCTTGACGAGCCCTTTCAGGTGAATCATCCGAGCCCCTGCGGCGTCAGCGCGCGCTGCAGCCGGCCGAACAGAAAGTCCGTGCCGATCGCAAGAAGCGTCGCGGGAATCGCACCGACCAGCAGCAGCGACAGTTGCATCATTGCGATCCCCGCCGTGATGAAGTCGCCGAGCCCGCCTCCGCCGATATAGGCAGCGAGCACCGCTCCCGAGATCACCTGGATCGCCGCGATCCGCACACCCGCGGCGATGACCGGCACCGCGAGCGGCACGACGATGCGCCGCGTGATCTCGCGCTGGGTCATTCCCATTCCGCGCGCCGCGTCGATCACGTCGGCATCGACTTGCCGGACCGCCGCGTAGGTGTTGATCAGGATCGGCGGCAGCGCAAGAAGCGTGAGCGCGAAGAGCGCAGGCGTGAACCCCGTGCCGAGCAGCGGCATCATCAGCGCGAGCACCGCAAGCGAGGGCAATGTACGTCCCACGTTCGCCGCGTTGATCGCGAAAAGCGCGTAGTGCGCCCGCCGCGCGAGCCAGATCCCCAGCGGAATGGCGATCGCCGCGGCGATCGCGAGCGCCGCCGCCGAGAGCGACACGTGCCGCCACAGCGCGGCGCCGAACCGGTCCGGATGCTCGACGATGTATTGCCACGCGCTCGCGAGCATCTCGGCGACCTTCAGCCGATTGCGCGGCGCGACTTCAACCGCCGCTCGATTGCGGCGAGCGAAACGTCCACCGCAATTGCGAGCAGGCACGCGGCGACCGCGCCGGTGATGATCTTCGGGGGATGGTCGCTGGCGATGCCGTTGAAGATGATCGTGCCGAGGCCACCGGCGTTGACGTAAGCTGCGACGACGGTGACGCTGATCACGGTCACCGCGGCGATCCGCAGTCCCGCCACGATCACGGGCATCGCGAGCGGCAGCTCGACCTTCCACAGGATCTCGGTCCCGCTCATCCCCATCCCGCGCGCCGCGTCGGTCACATCCGCCGGAACCTCGCGGATGCCGGTCGCGATGTTGCGGACCAGGATCATCAGCGAGAACGCGACCATGCAGATGATCGCGTTCGTCTTGCCGAGTCCAACGATCGGGATCAGCAGCGCGAGGAAGGCGAGCGTGGGAACCGTGTACAGGATTCCGCTCACCGCCATTGCCGCGTCGAACACGCGCTGGCTGCGCGCCGCGGCGATCCCGATGGCGAGCGAAAGCACGAACGCGATCGCGAGCGCCGAGCCCGCGATCACGAGATGCTCGCCGAGCGCGACCGCGACCTGGTCCCAGTTACGCAGGAACCACGTCATCGCGTATCCCTCGCGCCGTCGCGGTTCGCCTTCATCTCGCGTGTCGACGCAGCTCGAATTCACGTTTCGGCGACCCAGCCGGCGATCACTTCGATGTCGGGGCCGAGCGGCCGGTCGTCGTCGAGAAACGGCACGCGATCGCGAACCGCGGTGTACGCGCGACGCGCGCCTGCGCCAAGCGTCGTACGCACATCCGCCTCGCGCAGGTCGACCGCCTGCGCGGCGATCATCGCCTCGATCGCGGCGAGATAGGCAAGGCGCTCGCGCATCTCGCCGACCTTGGTCACGCAGCGCATCGCCATCGGCGCGTGGTCCTCGATTCCCGCCGAGACCGGCAGGAAGTCGAGGCACGCCGGGTTGGCGAGGTGCCGGATGTCGTTCGCGATCGCGGTGAGCGTCTTCTGCGTCGTCGCGAACCCCGATTGCTGCGGACCGTGGCGCGTGAGCTGCAGCGGGAGGCCCGAGGTTTCCGGCCCGAGCAGCTTCATGCAGCGCTCGACGATGAGCGCCGCGACCTGCGCGACGCCGAGACCGAGCGCTTCGTGGGCGATCGCGAGGCCAGGGATGTGGAAGTTGCCGTTCGATGCGATCGAGCCCGTTTCGATGTCGACGCGCGGGCTGTCGGCAGCCGCGTTGAGCTCGATCTCGACGTGCTCGACGGCGTGCGCGAGCGCGTCCCGCGCGGCGCCATGCACTTGCGCCACACAGCGAAACGACAGCGGATCCTGGACGCGGCGCGCGGCGCCGGCATTCTCGAGCGCGCTGCCCGCGAGCGCGCGGCTCAACCGCCGCGCAGCCTCGTCCTGCCCCGGTGCGGGACGAGCGGCCTGCGCGCGTTCCGCAAGCGGCGACAGGTTCGCGCGAAAGCCCTCGAACGACAACGCGACGATGTCGTCGAGCCGATCGAGGAGCCTCGCGAGATCGTCCAGCACGAGACACGCGCTGCCGACGGTCGCTGCGTTCGCGCTCACCAGCACGAGGCCATCCTTGGGACCGAGCGCGACCGGCGCAAGTCCAGCGCGCGCAAGAGCGTCGCGTCCCGGAACGCGTTGGCCGTCGACGAGGGCCTCCCCCTCGCCGATCAACACGAGCGCGATGTGCGAGAGCGGTGGCAGGTCGCCGACGCTGATCGTTCCCCACGCGGGAACCACGGGGCAGACCCGCTGATTCAACGCGTCGACCAGCGCACGGAACACCGGCAGCGAGACGCCCGAGCCGCCCTGCGCCATCCCGGCAGCGCGAACGAACATGATCGCGCGAACGCGCTCCTCGTCCATCGCCGGACCCACGCCGACGGCCCGTGCGCGCACCGCGTCGACCTGGAAGCGCGTGCGCTCGTCCGGGGCGAGCGGCTTGCCGGTGTTCGCGCCGAGCGCCGAGGTCAGTCCATAGATGGGCTCGTCGGAATCGGCCGCGGCGTCGACGATCGCGCGCGCCCGCCGCAGGCGCTCGACGACAGCCGGGTCGATGCCGACCTGCGCTCCGCGCGCGACGGCGATGACATCGGCGATGGCGATGCGGCCGACGCCAGGGAAAATGGGGTCAGAGTCGACTTTGGGACCTCGTCACCCGCGGCGCCGGGCTCCCTCGATTCCGCAACTCTCGGCGTCAGTCGCGCAGGCTACTTCACGACGCCCTTCGACTTCAGGAAGTCGCGCGCGACGTCCTTGGGCTCCATCTTCTCGCCGTCGACCTTGTAGTTCATCTCCGCCATCGACGACTCGTCGATCATCGCGCTGGTGCGATTCAGGACGTCGGCGATCTTCGGGTTCGCGTCGAGCACCTCCTTGCGCACCACCGGAACGACGTAGTACGGCGGCCACAGGTTCTTGTCGTCCTTCAAGCGCTTCAGCTTCATCGCGGAGATCATGCCGTCGGTCGAGTAGCCGTTTACGACCTGGATCTGGTCGTTCTTGAGCGCTTGATACCGCAGCCCGATTGCCATCTGCAGGTCTTCCTTGAACTCCATCCCGTACTTCGCCTTGAGGCCGGGAAGCCCGTCCTTGCGATCGCGGAACTCGGGGCCGGCGCCGAGCTTGAGCTCCTTCGAGACTTTCGTGAGATCCGACAATGTCTCGAGCTTGTACTGCGCGGCGGTTTCGGGGCGCACGACCATGTTGTACGTGTTCTGGAACGGCGTCTCGTTGAGCACGACGAGGCCCTTCGTCGCGTACGCGGACTTGACCTTGTCGTAGACCGCCTTGCGGTCGGTCATCGACTCTTCCTTCAGCACGGCGAGCAGGATCGTGCCCGTGTATTCCGGGTAGAAGTCGATCTCCTTTTCCTCGAGCGCCTTCTGCGCGATCAGCGTGCCGCCGAGGTTGATCTTGCGCTCGACCTTGATCCCGGAGGCCTCGAGCGCCTGCGCGTAGATTTCGGCCAGCACGAACTGCTCGGTGAAGTTCTTCGAGCCGACGCGAACCGTCTGCGCGGCCGCCGTGCCGACGGCGAGTGCGAGCACCGCGATCGCCAAGCGCCACAACCCCGTCTTTCTCATGATTTGCCCTCGTGGATGGGAATCGACCGGCAGTTTACTATCGGGTCTCACGCCGCGCCACGGATTCCTTTCATGCCTGCCATCGAGCTCGTCTACCTCAACGGACCGGACGTCGAAGCGCTCGCGCTCACCGACGACGAGATTCTCGCCGCCGTCGAGGGCGGGCTCCGCGCACAGGGGCTCGGGCAAACGGTGATCGAGCCGCGCGTGCACCTCGTCCCGGAGAGCTCCGCGAAAGGCCATTTCAACGTCTTGCGCGGCGTCGTCGGCCCGCTCGGCGTCGCCGGCGTGAAGGTCGTCGGCGACTTCGTCGACAACTGGCAGCGCGGGCTCCCGTCGGAGCTCGCCGTGCTGAACCTTTTCGATCCCGTGACAGGCGCGCCGCGCGCGATTCTCGACGCCTCAAAGCTCACCGACATGCGCACCGGCGCGATGACGGCGCTCGGCGCCAAGCACCTCGCGCGGAAGGGCTCGAAGGTGCTCGGTCATGTCGGCGCGCGCGGAACCGCCTACTGGAACGTGCGCCTGCTCGACCGGCTGTTCGGATTCGACGAGATCCGCGTGCACTCGCGGCGTCCCGAAAGCCGGCGCGCGTTCGCCGACCGGCTCGCGCGCGATCTCGGCAAGCCCGTTGTCGCGACCGACGACTGGGAATCGTGCGTGCGCGGCGCCGACGTGGTGGTCGAGGCGTCCCGGCTCCCCGAGCCCACGCCGATGCTGCGCACCGAATGGATCGAGCGCGGCGCACTGGTGATTCCCTACGGCACAATGAGCGCGGTGGAGATCACGCTGACCGACATCATGGACAAGATCGTCGTCGACGACTGGGGTCAATGCAGGAAGGGATTGCCGTTCGGCGCGCTGCGCCGCCACGTCGACGAGGGGAAGCTCGACGAGAACAATCTGTACGCCGAGCTCGGGCAGATCGTCGCCGGATCGAAGCCCGGCCGCGAAAGCGACGACGAGACGAACCTCTTCTGGCATCGCGGCCTCTCGCTATCGGACATCGCGCTCGGCTGCGCGATGCTCGACAAGGCAAAGCGGATGGGCATCGGCCGCACGCTCGTCTTCCAGTGAGCTTCGTCGCGTGCACGCGGATGTACGACGTGACGCCCGGCGTGAGGCGTCACTGGCACGCGTTGATGGCGCTGGCAGCCGGAGCCGCGGGCATCGCAGTCGAGTGCATCGATCACGCGCCGCCGGCTGCGCTCACCGATCTGTGGGCGCGCGACGATCTCGTCCTGGGCTACATGTGCGGGCTGCCGCTCGCAACGCGCTATCCCGAGGTCCAACCGCTTGCCGCGCCGGTGACGGCGTGCGCGGACGATGACCAGCCGACCTATCGCTCGGTGTGGCTCGTTCGAGCAGACAGCCCCTTCGATACGCTCGCGTCGACGTTCGGTCACCGGATCGGCTGGACCGTCGAGCACTCGCATTCTGGATTCAACGCGCCTCGGTACGCGCTCCTCGCGCATCGTTCCGCCGCGCGTCTCACGCTGTACCGCGAATCGGTTGGTCCGCTCGGCGATCCGCGCGCCGCGCTCGCAGCGCTTGCCGACGAGCGAATCGACGTGACGGCTATCGACAGCTATTGGTGGTGGCTGTTCGAGCGGCACGATCCCGCCGCCGCTTCGTTCAGGGTCATCGGCGAGACGGCATCCGCGCCGATGCCGCCGCTCGTCTGCGCGCCGGGCTCGCCCGGTCGCTGGCGGCGCCGCTCGTCGAAGCGCTCGAGGATGTCGGTCGAGAGCGAACCGCGGCAGTCCATCTCGACGCGCTCGGCATCCGGCGTTTCGCGCGGGTTGCGCGCGCCGACTACGCGATGCTTGCCGAGCTCGACCGCACGGCGCGCGATGCCGGATATCCGCTGCCGGCGTAGGCGAGAGCTCGGAAAGGGACAAAACCGATGATCGAGCACCCAAGCGAGGAACTCGCGTCCTTTGCGGCGCGATTGGAATTCGTCGACATCCCGCAGGACGTCGTGCGCCGCGCCGAGGACCTCCTTCTCGATTGGTTCGCCTCCGCGCTCGCCGGAAAAGGCGCCCGAGCCGTCGAAAGCATCGAACGCTTCGCGCGGGAAATGGGTCCGGCGGACGGCCCGTCGGAAGTGCTGATCTCCAGACGATCGACGTCGCCGCTCTTTGCCGCGCTCGTGAACGCGGCGTCCTCCCATTACGCCGAGCAGGACGATGTCCACAACGGTTCGGTGTTCCATCCCGGCACGGTCGTGTTCCCGCCCGCGCTGGCGATAGCGCAAGCGATTCGATGCTCGGGACGCGAAATGCTGACCGCCGTCGTCGCCGGTTACGAGGTCGGAATCCGAATCGGTGAGTTCCTCGGCCGCTCTCATTACAAGACTTTCCATACGACCGGCACCGCCGGGACGATTGCCGCCGCCGCTGCCGCGGGAAGGTTGCTGCGCCTCGCACCCGCGCAAATGCTGGACGCCTTCGGGTCCGCCGGAACGCAGGCCGCAGGCTTGTGGGAGTTTCTGCGCGACGCCGCGGACTCCAAGCAATTGCACGCGGCGAAGGCCGCCGCCGACGGCCTCCTCGCCGCTTACCTCGCGCGGGACAGCTTTACCGGAGCGAAGCGAATCCTCGAGGGCGCACAGGGAATGGCGGCGGGAATGTCGACGGACGCCCTCCCCGCGAAGCTCACCGATCGGCTGGGCACGCGCTGGGCGCTCCTCGAGACGTCGTTCAAGTTCCACGCGTGCTGCCGCCACACGCATCCCGCCGCCGACGCGATGCTCGACATCGTCGACGCGCATCGGTTGACACCGCAGCAAATCGCCAAGGTCATCGCGCACGTCCATCAGGCGGCGATCGACGTGCTCGGTCCGGTCGTCGATCCCACCACGGTCCATCAGGCCAAGTTCTCGATGGGGACGGTGCTCGGGTTGATTGCGCGCTATCGCCGGGCGGGCCTCTCCGAATTCGCCGAACATTTCGACGATCCGGAGATCGCATCGTTCCGGGAGAAGGTGCAGATGGTCGTCGACCCGGAAGTCGATCGCGCCTACCCGGAGCGATGGCTGGGCAAGGTGACCATCCAGACCGTCGACGGCCGCACGCTGTCCGGCAGCGCCGATTCGCCGAAGGGCGATCCCGACAATACGCTGACTCGCCGCGAGCTGGAGGAGAAAGCGCTGCGGCTCGCTGCGTGGAGCGGCGGCGCGACCGCGCGAGAGATTCAGGCGGCCACCGCGGCCATCTGGAAGTTTGCCGAGATCGAACCCGTGGACCGATTGCTGCGGTAGCGATCTGCGAGGTTCCGCGCCTCACGGGGTCCCCGCGAGCATCCACGCGTGCGCTGGGTCGTTGTGGAAATGCCAGGCGCGGCGCGGGCCGGCCATCACGTTGAGGTAGTACGACGTGTAGCCATGCGGAACGACGACCGGGTGGTAACCGCGCGGCACCATGACGACGTCGTGGTCCTCGACGGTCATCGCCTCGTCCAACGTGCGGTCGTCGGTATAGACGCGCTGAAACACGAAGCCCTGCGGCGGATCGAGCCGGTGGTAGTAGGTCTCCTCGAGCGAGCTCTCCGACGGCAGCGCATCGGTGTCGTGCTTGTGCGGCGGATAGCTCGACGAATGCCCGGGTGGCGTGATCACTTCGACGACCAGCAGCGACTCCGCAGGCTCGTCCTGCGGCAGGATATCGCGGACATACCGCGTGTTCGTCCCCTGCCCGCGCACCGTGCGCCGCACGTCGGCCGGCGCGATGTGGCGCGGCGCGACGCCTTCTCTCGCGGGCGCAGTGCACAGCGCGATCTCCGCGTCGTTGTGCGCGGTGAGGCGGAAGTCCTGTCCGGGCGGCATGTAGACGGCGTGCGGCGCGATGTCCTCGAACGGGCTCGCACGCTCGCCGATCGTGGGCCACGCGAGCTCGCCGCACTGCACCGTCACGCGGCCGGCGACGATGACGACGCATAGCTCGCGGTCCCCGGTCTTGCGAGCAAGCGTTTCACCCGGCGCGAGCCACAGCGCCTCGAATCCGACGTAGCGCCAGCCCGGCCGACTCCGGCGTGATGCGTGCGATCGTGCGCCCGGTGCGCGCCGCTTTGACGAGAAGATGCGGATTCATGCTGCGGCCCTTGCTGTGCTTGCCTGCAACGCCGCCGCGCGCGCTTCGGCCTCAATGAGAACACTTCGCAAGGTCGCCTCCATGAGTTCGGCCTCTGGCGTCGATGCGCCACGGTCGCATCCCCAAGCAAGCTTGGGGCCCTGCTCCCAGGCTTACGCCGCCGCATCGGATTTCCCGCCGACGAGCGCCGACAGCAACCTGTACGCCATGTCGGCATAACGGTACGCGGGCGCGACGGCCGGATCCTGCTCGCCCTCGACGACGAGCCAGCCGCGGTAGCCGGCATCGCGGAGGATCGCGATCACCGCGGCGAAATCGACGCAGCCTTCGCCCGGCGTGCTGAACGCGCCGTTCAGCACCGATTGCAGAAAGCTCCAGCCGCGGTTGCGCGCCATCCTCGCCACCGCCGGACGCACGTCCTTGCAATGCACGTGAACGACCCGCGCGACGTGCTTGCGCAACTCGGTCGGGGCATCGCCGCCCGCGAACGTCACGTGCCCGGTGTCGTGCAGCAGCCCGACCTCGGGACCGGTGAGGCTCATCAACCGGTCGACGTCCTCCGCCGTTTCGACGTACGCACCCATGTGGTGATGGTACGCGAGTCGCACACCGCGGGCGAGCAGATGCTTCGCAAATGCCGTCATGCGCTCGCCGTAAGCGCTCCAATCCGCATCGGTCGAAAAGCGCGGCCGCCGCGACAGCGGTTCCGCAGCCCCCTGGATCGAGTCGGCGACTTCGCCATAGACCATCACCTTCGCGCCGTTCGCCGCGAGCAGTGCCAGATGCTTTTCCACCGCGGCGATCTCGTCGGCGACGCTCCCGCGCGCAAGACGGCCCGAGTACCAGCCGGAGACGCACGCGAGGCCGTATCGCGCGAGAACCGCGCGCAGCGCCTCGGGTTCGCGCGGAAACTTGTTGCCGAGCTCGAACCCTTCGTAGCCGATGGCCTTGCCTTCGGCGAGCGCGGTCTCGAGCGGCGTCTCGCCGCCGAGCGCCGGCAGGTCGTCGTTCGTCCACGAGATCGGATTGATGCCGATGCGCATTTCGAAGCTCATCTCACGGCCTCTGGATCCGCTTGCCGTGCTCGTACTCGGCACGCGCCGCGCGCACCTTGTCCGACTCGGAAACTTCGGGAATGCCGACCTCCCACCACCACCCTCCCTCGGCCGTCGAGCGCAGCGGATCGGTGTCGATCACGATCACCGAGGTGCGGTCGGCGCGCTCGCGCGCGGTCGAGCGCGGCCTCGAGCGCGGCGATCGAGTCGACGTGCTCCGCCTGCGCGCCGAGCGAGCGCGCGTGCGCGGCGTAATCGATTTCCGGCGCGCCGAGCGGCCCCTGGACGCAATCGTCGAGCAGGTTGTTGAATCCCTCGCCGCCCGAAGCGACCTGCAGCCGGTGGATGCAGCCGTAGCCGCGGTTGTCGAGAACGACGATGACGAGCTTCGTGCCGAGCATCACCGAGGTCGCGATCTCGGAATTGAGCATCAGATAGCTGCCGTCGCCGACCATCACGACGACTTCGCGGTCCGGGTGCGCCATCTTGACGCCGATGCCGCCGGCGATCTCGTAGCCCATGCACGAATAGCCGTACTCGACGTGATAACCGCCGGGTCGCGACGCGCGCCACAGCTTGTGAAGCTCGCCGGGGAGCGTCCCTGCGGCGCAGACGACGATGTCGTTCGCCGGCGAATTCTCGCCGGTGCGCTGCACGGCGCCGATCACCTCGCCGTCGTAGGGAAGCGCAGGTGGTGCGACCTCGCGCACGCCGGCGATCTTCGTCACCGTATCGCGCCAGGCCTGCGCTTCGCGGATCGCCTTGTCGTGCCACGCGCGCGCGCTGGTCCAGCCCGCGAGTCGCGTGGCGAGCCCAT
The DNA here is from genome assembly GCA_963742965.1 of uncultured beta proteobacterium. Classification (GTDB taxonomy): domain Bacteria; phylum Pseudomonadota; class Gammaproteobacteria; order Burkholderiales; family Casimicrobiaceae; genus CAIWHR01. The sequence goes on from CAVUOC010000015.1 coordinate 10,699, forward strand.
CGAGCGCGCTCGCCGCATCGCCAAGCACCGCGGAAGCGCGCCACTTGAGCGCATCGAACGCATTGACGTTGATCGCGACGAGCTTCGCCTGCGGGAAGAGCGAATGCGAGCCGGTCGTGAAATCCTGCAGCCGCGTCCCGACCGCGATCACGACATCCGCCGCCTGCGCGAGCGCGTTGGCCGCGGTGCCGCCGGTGACGCCGATCGGGCCCGCCTGCAGCGGGTGGTCCCACGGCAACGCGCTCTTCCCGGCTTGCGTCTCGGCAACCGGCACGCGATGTGTCTCGACGAACCGGCGCAGCGCGTCCCATCCGCCGTCGCTGTAGAGAACGCCGCCGCCGGCGACGATCAGCGGTTGCTTCGCCGCGCGCAGCACTTCGGCGGCGGCATCGAGCTCGATCGCCTCCGGTGCGTACGCGCGGACGCGCACGAGCGTCGGCGCGAAAAATGCTTCCGGGTAGTCGTACGCCTGCGCCTGCACGTCCTGCGGCAGCGCGAGCGTCACCGGGCCCGCGAGCGAAGGATCGGTGAGCACCGCGATCGCGCGCGGCAGCGCTGTCAGGAGTTGCGACGGTGCGCCGATCCGGTCGAAGTAGCGCGACACCGGCTTGAAGCAATCGTTGGCCGAGACGCCGCCGTCTTGAAAGTCCTCGATCTGCTGCAGCACGGGATCGGGCGCGCGCGACACGAAGATGTCGCCGGGAAGGAAGAGCACCGGCAGCCGGTTGACGTGCGCGGTCGCCGCCGCGGTGATGAGGTTGGTCGCGCCGGGGCCGATCGACGTCGTGCACGCCATCATCCGCCGCCGGAACGTCGCCTTGGCGAACGCGATCGCCGCGTGCGCCATCGCCTGCTCGTTGTGCGCGCGGTACGTCGGCAGCGCGGCGCGGTGTCGATAGAGCGCTTCGCCGAGTCCGGCGACGTTGCCGTGACCGAAGATCGCCCAGACGCCGGCAAAGAGCGGCACCTCGCGCCCTTCGACGACCGTGCCCTGCGCAGCCAGGAAGCGCACGAGCGCCTGCGCCATCGTCAAGCGGATCGTGCTCATCGTCGTTGCTCCCTCGGACGCGCCGCCGTCCACGCATCGATCAGCGCCTCGAAATTCTTCCGCACCGCGGCGACGAGGCCCGCGTCGTCGAGCGCGCCGGAGAGCCACGCGCGCGACGCATCGTGGAAGATCGTGCGCCCGACGGCGAAGCCGCGGCATGAACGGCTCGCCGCGGCGTCGGCAAATCCGCGCGCGAGCGCGTCGATCGGCGCGCTCAACCCCAGGAGCACGACACCGCGGCAGTACGGATCGCGCTCGGCGATCAGCGCGTCGATCGCCGGCCACTCGGCGGCCGCCGGCGGCGGCAGCTTCCACCACTCGGGGAAAATTCCCAGGTTGTACAGGCGCTTCATGGCGCGAACCAGCACATCGGATCCCTGCCGGAGCGTCTTTGGCGGAACGATCTCGATCAGCAGCTCGTGCCCGCTCACCTGCACCGCATCGTAGAGCGCCTGCACCTGCGCCTCGTTCTCGAGACGGTTGCCGACCTCGTCGTCGGGATGAAACGGCACCAGGCACTTGACGACCTGCTCGACGGGCCACGAGACGAGCGTCGTGCCGATCGACCGTCCGTGCTCGAACGCGACGGGATTCGATCCCGGCCATTCGACGGGACGACCCACCCACCAGCCGCGACCGGTCGCAGCATTGAGCGCGTCCTGCCCGTAGCGATCGTCGCACAGCAGGCCGACGCTTCCGCCGAGACCGCGCGCGCTCGCGGTGTCCGCAACTGCGCGGACGAAGAGCTGCTTGAGCGCCGGAATGCGGCTCTCCGGCGCACGCGCCGCGCGTGCAAGCTCGAAGAACGGATCGCGGTGGTCGAACGCAAAGATGAAGAGCTCGCGGCGCGCCGTGCGCGGAGCGGTGCGCCGATGGAGCCGCGTCAGCACGACATCGCGATCGGGGTGCGGGATCGTCTGCGAGTTGGCGAGGTAATGATCGAGCTCGACGCGCGTGGGCATTGCCGGCGCGCAACCGTGGCGCGACACGACGAGCGCGCCGCAGGCGTTCGCGTATCGAGCACAGGCGTCGATGTCCTCGCCGCGAATCCAGCCGGACAGGAAGCCCGCCGAGAACGCGTCGCCGGCGCCCAGCACGTTCAGCACTTCGACGGTCACGCCGCGGCCGTTGAACGCGTCGTCGAGCGAGCGCGGGATCGCGCCGTCGATCACCGCGCAGCCCATCGGACCGCGCTTCACGACGAGCGTCGCCTTCGTCACCTTGCGCACCGCGGTGAGCGCCGCGATGATGTCGGTATCCCCTCCGGCGATCGCGAACTCCTCCTCGGTGCCGATCACGAGGTCGAACAGCGGCAGGATCGCCTGCAGGTGCGCGGTGACCGTGTCGCTCGCGATGAACCGCGTCTCGCCGTCGCCGCGCTTGGTGAGACCCCACAATACCGGGCGATAGTCGATGTCGAGCACCGTGCGCACGTCGTTGCGCCGGGCGCGCTCGAGCGCCACCGAGCTCACGCGGTGCACGTGCGGCGTCGAGAAGTGCGTGCCGGTGATGAGGAGCGCCTTCGACTGCGCGAGGAAGCTCCTCCGCGACGTCGTCGTCGGTGACCGCCATGTCGGCGCAGTTCTCGCGGTAGAAGATCAGCGGGAACGTGTCGCGGTCCTTGATCCCGAGAACGACGGCGCCGGTCAGCCGCTGCGGGTCGATGCTGACGTGCGAGACGTCGCAGCCTTCGCGCGCGAGCGTCTCGGTAAGGAAGCGGCCCATCGCATCGTCGCCGACGCGCGCCGCCATCGCCGCCTTCAGGCCGAGTCGCGCGCAGCCGAACGCGGTGTTCGCCGACGAGCCGCCCAGATATTTGGCGAAGCTCGCGACGTCCTCGAGTCGCGCGCCGATCTGTTGCGCGTAGAAATCGACGGCAATGCGCCCGAGGCAGACGACATCGTAGCGCCGGCCCGAGGCGAATCGCGTGTTGTTTTTCATCGAGAAGGAAAGAGAGGTCCGCGCGTTCGCATGCGCACGGTCGAGAGCAGGCGATTCCGGTAACATAGGATATCCGAACGGAGGGCGCAACCCTGCGCCGTCGACTCGAACGCGGAGGAGCCATGATCGACGTCGCGCTCTTTGGTGCCGGGCGCATCGGCAACATCCACGCCGGCAACGTCGCACGCGAGGAAGGCGTGCGGCTCAAGTACGTCGTCGACGTGAACCAGGAGGCCGCGCAGAAGCTCGCTGCTCGCCACGGCGCGCAGACCGCCACGGTCGCGCAGGTGTTCGCGGATCGCAGGCGTCGGCGCCGTGCTGATCTGCTCGTCGACCGATACGCACGCCGACCTCATTCTCGCCGCTGCTGCCGCAGGCAAGCAGATCTTCTGCGAGAAGCCGGTCGATCTCGCGATCGATCGCGCGCGCAGTTGCGCCGAGGCGGTCGCTCGCGCCGGCGTGACCTGCATGATCGGGTTTCAACGACGCTTCGATCCGACGTTCGCCGCGCTGAAGGCGCGACTCGATGCCGGCGAGATCGGCACGCCCGAGATGCTGATCGTCACGAGCCGCGACCCGGGCGCGCCGCCGATCCCGTACATCAAGAGCTCGGGCGGGATCTTCAAGGACATGCTGATCCACGACTTCGACATCTTCCGCTGGATCCTCGACGACGACGCGGCGACCGTGCACGCGAGCGCGTCGTGCCTCGTCGACCCGGCGATCGCCAAGGCGGGCGACGTCGACTCGACCGCGGTGACGATCCGCACGAAGCGCGGCAGGCTGTGCCAGATCAACACGAGCCGCCGCGCCGCGTATGGCTACGACCAGCGTTTCGAGGTGCTCGGCAGCGGCGGCATGCTGCAGGCGGGCAACCACGCGCCCACCGAGGTCGTCGCGAGCACGACCAAGGCGGTCAGCGGCGATCTCCCGTTGCACTTCTTCCTCGAGCGCTACCGCGCCGCGTACGCGAACGAGCTCGCGCATTTCTTCGCGGTGCTCGCCGGCAAGGAAACGCTGCGCACGACGATCGCCGATGGATTGAAGGCGCTCGAGCTCGCCGAAGCCGCCACGGCGTCGTGGCGCGAGGGCCGGATCGTGCAAATGGAAATTGCCTGATCCTGCCGGCTGCGGATTTCAACCCGCTACGTTCGCGCGCACGCCCGGGTAGCTCGTCTCGATCCGCTCGCGCGCGATGCGCGGACCGGGCGGTGCGAACGTCGTGTACGCGCCGAGGAGATCCGCCGGCAGCTCGCCGACGAGCGACGTGAGATCGGCGAAGCGAATTCCCTGACGGACGAGATACGCGACGTACGTGTGCCGCAGCGAATCCGCGTCGACGCTCGCGGGATCGTCGAGCCCCGCATCGTGCGCGGCGCACAGGGTCTGCGCGTCGATGCTCTCGCGCGTCGCGGGGATTGCGGGCTGGCCGAGCAGCGGGTCCGAGGCCGACGCCGTCATGCGGGTGACGAGCTCCGAGCGCAGCGCGTCGCTGAGCGCGATGTCGCGTCCGGCACCCCCGACGCGAACGATCCCGCGCGCCAGATCCACATCGCCGACACGCGCTGCGATCGCTTCGTCGGGCGTGACGCCACTCAACAGCAGAAGCACGACAAGGCGGCTCGACTCGTCGGCTGCCTGGAGCAGCGCCGTCACCTCGTCGCGATCGAGCTCGCGCGGCAACCGCGGCTGTGATGCGAGCAATGCGGGTTCCGCGCGCCCGAGCGGCGCCGGCTGCGCACGTTGCAGCGTCACGGCCTCGGCCCTGCCTTCGTAGGACATTCCGGCCGGCTGCGACCCAACGACGACGACCGACGGTTGCGGCTCCCTGCGATTGAAAAGCTCGACCAGCCACATCGCGAGCAACGCAAGGACCAGCGACCCGCCGGCAGCGATGCCGGTGTCCCGCCAGTACAGCGGCCGCCACGGCTCGCGCGGCGTGCTCGCCGCTTCAATCACTTTGGCCGCGGGCATCCGGGCGCGCTCGCTCGATTCGAGTCTGGCCTGCTTTTGCGTGGCTTCACGGTACGTCTTTTCGAGCTCGGCGAGGTCGTCCTGCCGCGACTTGTATTCGTTCAGCCGCGCGGTGAACTGCCCGACTTCGACGCGTCCGCTCACGATCTGGCTCTGGATGCGCGCTGCCGCGGCGGTGGCGCTCGCAAGCTCTTCCTGCGCGTCGATGAGCGCGGCCTTCCGGCTCGCTTCGCGCTGGACGGTGATCTGGCGCTCGAGCTCGGCGAGGCGCGTGCGCAGCGCAATCGCTTTCGGCTCCTTGGCGAGATAATCCTGCGTGTACGCGCGCTCGAGGTCGCGCAGATCCTCGCGCACCTGCGACGCGCGCTGCTCGATACTCGCGAGTGTCGCGTCGTCGCGGGTTCGCGTCACCGGGTTCCCGGCGGCCGCCGATTCGGTCAGCGCGCGGAGCTTTCCTTCCGCCGTGGCGACTTTCTCATTCACCGTGCTGAGATTGGTGCTCAGGTTGCGCACCTGCGCCAGCACCTGGTTCTCGTCGCGCTCGAGCGACACGATGTTGTGCCGGAGCCGGAAAGCTTCGAGGTCGCGCCGCTTCGCCTCGACGGTCGCCTTGAGCCTGCCCACTTCGTCTTCGACCTGCGCCAGCGCTTCGCTCGTCGCGCTTCGGTATGCCTGCGCGAGCCGCTCGCGGTAGACATCGATCGTCGTGTTGGCGAGCGGCGCAAGCGCCTCGGGATCGCGTCCGGTGGCTATCAGCTCGACGACGTTGGTCTGCGACACCGGCAGCGCCGCGAGGTGCGCCTGCATCCCGGCGATCGGATCCCCGGATCCGAACTGCGCGGGATTCCGGCCGGCGCGCGCGAGCCGCGTTGCGACTTCCTCCAGCACCGGACGGCTCGTCGAGGATCTGCACTTCAGTGAGGAACGGTCGCGCGGACTGGCCCTCGGCGATCACTGTCGGGGCGGCGGGCGCCGTCGTCGTCGCCGGGGTGATCTCGACGCGCGCGGCGGCGCGATACTCGGCCGGTCGAAGCCACACGTACGCGAGACTCGAAACAAGCGCGACGATCAAAGTCGGCAGGAAGACGACGAGGCGGCGGCGATTGGAAGGATGCGCGCGCGGGATGTCCGGGTCGTGGCCGAGCCATCCACCGCTCTCGTGGATCGATCGTTGGCGAAGGCGTGACAGCATGGCGGGAGGGCGGTTTGCGGCGCGCGTCGACGGGTGACGCGTCCGCCAGTATTTCGGGTTGGCCGTCCGCGGTCAACCGTTCGGCGACATCCTCGAAAGCGATCCTCGCCCGGTCAGGGCGCGGCGCACGGGAAGACCAGGATCGGACGCGCCGCTCGTCGGTCCGAGCCGGCGTTTCGTCACCCGGTATGCAACTCGGCCGTCGTGTGCGACGCCAACCACGCCGGAAACTGCGCGAACGGCATCGGGCGGGCATAGTGGTAGCCCTGGATGACGTCGCAGCCGAGGCGCCCCAGCATCTCGAGCGCGGCGAGGTTCTCGACGCCCTCCGCCACCGCCTCCAGCTCGAAGTTGTGCGCCAGGTCGATCACCGAGCGCACGATCTGGACGTCCGCCTTGTTCTCGAGCATGTTCTGCACGAATGCCTTGTCGATCTTCAGCTCGTCGAGCGGCATCCGGCGCAGGTACGCGAGCGACGAGTAACCGGTTCCGAAATCGTCGACGGAAAGCCGGATGCGCTGCTGCTTGAGCTCCTGCATCACCTGCAGCGAGCGCTCGACGTCGAGCATGATCGCGCTCTCGGTGACCTCGATCGTGAGCCGGTCGGAAGGAACGCCCCATGTCGCGAGCGACCGCGCGACGAGCTCCGGCAGCTCGACGTCGCGCAGCGACGACGCTGAAATGTTGACGGCGACGCGGACGTCGATTCCTCCGCGACGAAGCTCGCTCACCTGGCGCAGCGAGGCATTGAGAACGGACTTCGTCAGCGCGGGCATCAAGCCGTAGTTTTCGGCCAGCTCGACTGCCTGCGTCGGCACGACCATGCAGTTGCGATGCTTGTTATGCCAACGAAGGAGCGCCTCCACCGCGCGGCAGGCGCCGGAGGCAATGTGGCACTGCGGCTGAAACCAGACCTCGAGCTCGTTGTCCTGGAGCGCAGCCTGGAACTCGTCCAGCATGCCCTCGTTTTCGCGGGAGCGGCTGCTCGTCGCCAGTGCATACGCAAAGCGCTCCTCGGTGGATTGCGCCTCGACGCACGCGGCGTCGGCGGCCTCGAGCAGCGCCTCGGTGTCGGTGGCTTCGTCCGGCAGCGACAACGCGCAACCGGCGCACGGGCGCATGCGAATCCTTTCGCCGCCGGCGTCGATGGGCGCCTCGAAAGCGGTGAAGAGCCGGTTCACCGCGAGCGTCACCACGTCGACCTCGGTGATCTTCGGCAACGCCAGGACGAGATGTTCGGGACCGAGCCGCGCGAAGCGATCCTGCGGTCGCAGCGCCGCCGATATTCGCCGAAGGGCCTCGACGTCGCCCGCGCGCGCCCATGGGCGCCCCATCAGCGCGGCGGCGCGATCCGAGCGGCGCAGGTTGATCACCAGCAGCGCGAAGGCGGATTTCAGGCCCGGTTTCGCCGGTGACGGAAGCCTCGAGCCACCGCATGAATGCGTCGGGCTCCAGCTCCTTTGCCGTTGGTCGTGCCGGCTCGTCGGCGTCACTGCGGGAGCGGACGCGAGGCGCAAGCGACAGGTTGAGCAGTCCCATGATGCGGTGCGCCGAGTCTCAGGCCAGGAAGTAGTCGCGCGGATTGACGCCGTAGGCGCCCGCCGGCAGTCCGCGCCAGATCCGCACGGGATCGCCCTTGGCGTCCTTGGGATCGAGCATCAGGTTCATCCCGCACGGGGTCTCCAGCTGCCCCTTTTCGGGATCGGTGAGGATCAGCACGCGCGGCTTCAAGCGGCGCACCTTGTTGTGGCTGACCACCGCGGCGACTTCCCCGCTCGAAAGCTCGACCAGCGATCCGACGGGAAACAGGCCGATCGCCTGAACGAACTGCTCGACGAGCGGCTCCTCGTAGAGCTTGTTGGCGCAGCTGAAGAGCACCTTCATCGCGTTGAAAGCCGAGAGCGGCTCCGCGTACGGCCGCTGGGTAGTGAGCGCCGCGAAGGAGTCCGCGATGGCGGCCATGCGACCGGCGAAGCTCATCTGGTGGCCCTGGAGCCCGAGCGGATAGCCGCTGCCGTCGATGCGCTCGTGATGCTGGGCGATCGCCTCGCGCACGCTCGGGTGGATTTCGGGCGACTTGTCGAGGATCTCCAGACCGTAGGCGACGTGCTTGCGGACTTCCTTCACCTCGTCCTCGGACAGCGGCCCGGTTCTCTCGATCAACGCGTTGTCGATCCGCGTCATGCCGACATCGAGCAGGAGTCCCGTCACGCAGAAGTCCTCGAGCTGATCGCGCGGAAACCCCAGGTGACGGCCGAACGTGACCATGTAGACGGCGACTTCGACGCTGTGCATGTAGGTGCGCACGTTCTGCTGGCGCATCCGCGTCAGCCACATCATGGCTTCGTGGTTGACGGCGACGCATTCGACGAGCTCGCTCGCGACGACGCGGATCGCCTCGACCGAGATCTCGTGCTTGCTGGCGAGGCCGTCCATTACCGCCTGCATCGCCGTCTCGATCTCGCGATAGACCTCGCGCGCGGGCGCGATGGCCTCGTCGAAGAGCTTGGTGTCCTGGTAGGTGACGAGCTCGACGTCCGCCGGGATGCCGGCGAGACGCACGCGCGGCTCCGGCTCGACCCTTTCGCGCCCGAACAACGACGCCAGGAGGTTTTCCCACCAGGTGCGCACGTGCCGCACGACCGTGGCGCGGACGTCGCGGCCCTCGTCGCGCTCGAGCTCGAGCATCGGCAGGTGCCGGATCGACTCCGCTTTCGAGCGGTCGATGTCGATCATGACTTCATGGCACCGGTCGCGCAGGTACTCGACCTGTTGCGGGTCGTCGATCAGGACGCCGTGGAGCGGAAACGGCATGCCGAGCCACGGCAGGTCCAACTCGGCGACGAACATGCCGATTCGGAGATTGTCCGTCGTCACCTTCAGGTTACGGGTTCTCATCGCACTGGATACGTCGACGTCGGTTGCGAGTTCCGGGTTCGTTGTCAGCACAAATGCGAGCGCCACTGTGCTGTACAGCGGGCTCCACCGGTTTCCGGCAAGGAGAAACGCGCAAGGACCATGCCACGGTGAAGCGATTCAAAAGCGCAGCGGCACTCCGTAGCCGGTGAGCTCCAGATAGCCGCGTCCGGCGTCGCGTCCGGC
>CAVUOC010000016.1:0-15557 GCA_963742965.1 uncultured beta proteobacterium
CGTTCCACTGCTCGAGCGTGCGCGGACCGGCGACGACCGACGTCACGATCGAGTTCGCCCACATCCATGCGAGCGCGAACTGCATCAGCGTGCGCCCCGTCTTTTCGGCGTGCGCCTTGAGCTTCTGCGCGATCGCGAGCGATTCCTCGCGAAACTCCGTTTCCATCATCCGCTTGTCCTTGCGCGACAGGCGTGAATTCTCCGGCACGACGCCGGTCGCGTACTTGCCTGTCAGCACGCCGCGCGCGATCGGCGAGTACGGCGCGACGCCAATCCCGTAGTGATCGCACGCGGGAAGGATCTCGACCTCCGGCCCCCGGTTGAGCAGGTTGTAGTAAGGCTGGCAGACGACCGGCAGCGGAACGCCCTGCGCCTCGCATTCGCTCACGACCTCGGCGATGCGCCAGCCTCGATAGTTCGACACGCCGAAGTAGCGGATCTTGCCGCAGCGGATCAGGTCGCCGACCGCGCCGACGGTCTCCGCGATCGGCGTGTCGGGATCGTCGCGGTGGAGGTAGTAGATGTCGATGTAGTCGGTGGCAAGACGCGCGAGGCTGTCGTTGCAGGCGGCGATGACCCAGCGGCGGGACAGTCCGCCGTCGTGCGGCCGCGCGGTCAGACTGTTGCCGACCTTGGTCGCGAGAATCCATCGGCGCCGGTGAGCCTTGATGGCGGTGCCGACGATCCCCTCGGAAACGCCGTTGCCGTACACGTCAGCGGTGTCGATGAAATTGATTTCGGCGTCGAACGCGGCGTCAACGATGCTTCGCGCGTCGGCCGCGCTGGTCGTGTCGCCGAACGTCATCGTGCCCAGACAGATCGGAGAGACCTCGACGCCGCTTGCGCCCAACCGTTGGTATTGCATCTTCATTCGATCGCTCCTCGTCGGGACGGGCCGCCGGGCGAACGCAGCTCGCCGCCGCGCCCCGTCACTGGTGGCTGGCGCGGCGCAGGCGCTCCATGTCGGGTATGGGCAGCGCGCGCCGCAGCACGGTCTCCGCGAGCCAGTCGGCGGCTCGTCGCGCGCGACCCGCGACCGCGTCCGGGGGCATCTGCAGGTAGTCGTCGTTGTAGACGTCGAAGCTGTAGTCGCCGATGTAGCCGATCGCGTCGAGCTTCGTGACGAAGCCGGCGAGGCCCTCGCTGTGGGCTCCCTCGCCCGGGAAAACGCGAAAGTGGGTCGCGGTCGAGGCTTCCTCCTCCGTCGATTGCATCTCGTGCCACATGTAGTCCGAGAGCTGGACGATGAAGATCTGCTCGGGGTCGATCGTGTCGAGGTCGTCGAGCGGCACGTTCGCGGCCAGGACGTCGAACGCGTCGATCGACAGCCCGAGGTTCGCGCAGTTGGCCCGGAACACGAGCTCGCCCGCGGCGCGGAAATCGCGCGCGGTCCGGCTCCAGGGGACGCCCTTGAACGCGATCCTGATGCCCATCGGAATCGCCAGGACCGCGAGCTTGCGCAGGTCGCGAGCGACCGCCTCGGTGTCGGTGTCGGCGTGCGTCGATGTCGTCGCCTCGACGAGCAGCGAGCCTCCGCCGAGCTGACCGCAGACGTCGAGCAGCGACTTGGCGATGTCCACCTTGTACGCGTGCAGCTGGCCGTCGAGCCCCTCGAAATCCCGCAACGCTTCGAGGCCCGTCACGCGCAAGCCGCTCTCTCGCACGGCACGCACCCCGGCGGCGATGCCCGCTGGGTGCCCGACGACATCGGTGGCCGAGATCATCACCTGCGAGAACCCCGCCTGTCGTACCGCGGCGAGCTTGCTTTCGAGCGAACCCGCCAGCGAGGCGGTGTCCATCCCGAAATCGCTGAAGATCATTGGCGCGCTTCGGTGTTCGCGGGCTCGTGGTGGACGAGCTCGAACATCACGCTTCCGAGCGAAGCGGTCGTCAGGGCGCCGCGCTCGCTCGAATGAACCTTCTCGGAGACGAGAAACTCGATGCCGCGCTTCTGCAGCGTCCCCACGGTGGCAAGCACGTCGGGCGTTCCCAGGCCGATGCGCTGCAGGTGCTCCTCGATCGGGGCGAAGCGGGCGGGCTCCTCGGGCTCGATCAGCTGCAGGAAGAACTTGCGGCACGGGCTCTGGAGCAGCAGTCCCTTCGGCAGGATCCCGAAGCGCACGCTGTCCGGCAGCGGCGCGAAGCCGAAGACCTGTGCATAGAACTCGACCCAGTCGGCGGTGCGATCGGCGCCGACATACTGGACGATCCCGAAGAAATGCAGCCCGCCCAGCGCCGGCGGATGGGGGTCGACGGCGGGAATGGGACGAAAGTCGATGTCGTAGATCGAGAATTCGTCGTATCGGTCGACGAAGTAGATGAGACTCTCGCCGACGCCGTGAATCGCGGGAATGTTGAGCTCCATCGCGCGCGCCCGCACGGGGATTTCCCATGCGCCGAGCTCGAGCGCCCGCCGGAACGCGGCATCGGCGTCGCGGACGCGGACCGCGAACGCGCTGATGATCGGGCGCTCGGTGGGCTGCACCGTGCGCGGGACGTCGGCCGCCTGCGCATTGACGATGATGTTCATCGTGCCCTGTCGATAGAGCTCGACCTCGCGCGAGCGGTGGCGCGCGATCGGCCGGAAGCCCATCCGTTCGAGCACGCCGCCCAGGGCCTGCGGCTTGGAAGTCGCGAATTCGATGAACTCGATCCCGTCGACGCCGAGGAGGTTGTGCGGCACCGAGATCGCTTCGCGATCCAATGAGTTCGTCATTCCGATACCCCGTCGCTAGACCACAGACCGGCCACGCGACATCATAGCGTAGTAGCGCCGAAGTCGCCGGTCAGCTGCGTTGAAACCTCAACCCTTATAGCCCATCAGTCGGGGGAGAAAGAGCACGGTGTCGGGCACGAGCATGATCAGCGCGAGCGCGCCGATCATCACGTAGAGGAACGGCATTACTTCACGCACCATGTCGCGCAGCGGGACCTGGGCGATCTTGGTCATCATGAAGAGCAGCAGCCCGAACGGCGGCGTGACCAGGCCGAGCATGATGTTGACGACGCACATCACGCCGAAGTGCACCATGTCGATGCCCAGCGCCTGCGCCGTGGGCAGCAGCACCGGGAGAATGACCAGGATGATCGTTGTTCCCTCGAGAAAGCAACCCAGGATCAGCAGCAGGACGTTGACCGCAATCAGGAATACGATTGGAGAAAGCTCGTACGCCTTCAGTGCCGCGCTCAGCGTCTTCGGGATGTTCTCCGAGGTGATGACGTAGTTGAGCACCAGGGCGCCCGCGATCAGCATGCTGATCGAAACGGTGACGCGGGCGCTGCCGACGAGCGCATCGTAGACATCCTTCCAGCGAAGGCTGCGGTAGATGAGTGCCGAAGCCAGCAGCGCGTAGGCTGCGGCGACCGCGGCGGCTTCCGTCGGCGTCGTGACGCCGCTGTACAGGCAGCCGAGAAGAATGACCGGCATCAGCAGCGCGGGCACCGCCTCCCAGGTGATGCGCGGCAAATTGCGCAGCGGCACGGCTTTCTCGACGGGAAAATTACGGCGCTTCGCCACGACCGCAATCAGGCCGCTCTGGACGGCGGCGAGGAGCAGGCCGGGTATCACGCCCCCGAGAAAGAGGTAGCCGATCGATGTGTCCGAGATCAACGCGTAGATCACGAGTGGGATCGACGGCGGAATGATCGGTCCGATGACCGACGATACGCAGGTGAGCGCGGCAGCGAAGGCGGGCGGGTACTTCTTGTCCCTCGTCATCATCGTCTGCATCAGCTTGCCCGAGGCCGCGGCATCGGCGAGCGCGGAACCCGACATGCTCGCAAGGACGATGGCCTGCAGCACGTTCACCTGCGCGAGCCCGCCCCGAAAGCGGCCGACGATGGCGTTGCAGAAGTGCAGCAGTTTGTCCAGGATGCTGCCGGTGCTCATGAACGAGGCGGCAAGGATGAACAGCGGGATCGCGAGCAGGAGCTGGCTCGCCATCATGCCGTTCAGCAACTGCTCGGCGGCGGTCCCCAGGTCGCGGTGGGAGGCGAACAGCCAAAGGATGGACCCGCCGATCATCGCGTAGGCGACCGGCAGCCCGATGATGCTCAATCCGACGATCGCGACGATCGCGAGGAACAATGGGCTGGCGAAATTCATAGTCCTGAGGCCGCGTCGGCGGGGTCGGCTTGTTCGGGCGGCTTGCCTTGAAGGAGCGTCACGATCGACCAGAGGTAGCGGACGATCACGGCCACTGCGAAAACGATGTAGACCGAATAGAGGATGTCGAGACGGACCTTGAGGTACGACGAGCTCTCGACCTTCATGAACGTCACGTAGCTGATCGTGGCGGGCATCGCCATGCCGAACAGGACGATTGCCGCGACCGCGACGGCGAGACCGAGCACGCGCTGTCCGATCGGCCCCAGCGAGCCCGAGATCAGATCGAAGCGGACTTCGTCGCTCTCCTTCAACCAGAACGCAGAGCCCAGCAGCGTCATGTAGAGCCACATGACGACGGACAGCTCCGATGTCCAGCCGATGGGGAAATTGAAGAAATACCGGAACACGATCTGGATCAGGAAGCAGACAAACATGATGCCGAGCAACGTTGCCACCAGATTCTCGGCGCGTCGTCGCATCCAATCCACCGCCCTGCTGACGGTCGAATTCATGCCACTCCCCTCCCTTTCACGAGATGCCTCGTTCGATGCAAAGATACAGACGCCGGCCGCGCCGGGCGGCCGCGAATCCGTCAATGCCGCGGTCAACGCCGCGAACCGCTATTGCGGTCCGCGGCGCGCCATCGCTACTTGACCGCGGCGATCTTGTCGAGCATTCCCGGCTGCCAGGACTTCGCCTCGTCCGAGGCGAGGTAGATCTTCTGCGCGTACGTTCGGAACGCGTTGACGTCGGGTGTGTAGACGTCGAGACCCTGTTTCTTGAAGCCGTCGGCGAGCTCGGCTTCTTTCTTGAGGTGCTCGGACGTGCTCCAGCCAAGCGCTTTGTCGACGGCGGCCTGGAACTTCTGCTGCTTGGCCGGGCCCATCGCGTTCCAGGCCTTGAGGTTCATGCACAGCACGTCGAAGGCGACCAGGTGCGACGTCAGCACGATCTGCGACATCACCTCGTAGAACTTCATGTTCTGCACGTTGGGCAGCGGATTGTCCTGCCCGTCGATGGCACCGGTCTGCAGCCCGGTGTAGGTCTCGGCATAGGCCATCGGGGTGGGATTCGCACCGATCGAGCGGCCGAGGAGCTGCCATGCGTCCCCCGGCGGCATCCTGAGCTTGATGCCGGCCAGGTCGGCGGGCGTGTTGATCTTCTTCTTCGGCTTCAATCCCACCTGGCGCGTGCCGTAGAACGTCGGTCCGAGGATCTTGATGTTCAGCTGGTCCTCGGCCTGCTTCTTCATCTGCGCGCCGGGCTCGCTCGCGAAGAACGCGAGCACGTGGTTGGCATCGCGGAAGGTGTACGCGGACGTCAGGACAGACCATGCCGCCAGCTGCTTGGAGATGTCCTGCGGCGCGACGTTGCCGAGCTCGAGGTTGTCGCGCTGCAGCGCGACCAGCTCGGTGCCCTGCTTGAACAACGTGCCGCCGTAGAAGGGTTCGATCGTGACGTCGGCCTCGACGTCCTTCGCGAGCATGCGGAGCATGTCCGCGCGGATGTCCTTGTCCGAAAACACGGCGGCGAAGCGCAGCTTCGGCTTGTCCTGCGCCCACGCGGGGACGACGGTCGATGCCGCGAGCGCGACGCCTGCCTTCAGTGCGGTACGGCGGTCGAACTTGAATGCCATGACTTCCTCCTGGTTGGTAAGTGCAACGACGGGGTCAGCGATCGGATTGGGCGTAAGCGGGCGAAGGACCGCTTCCTCCGCGATCAGCCTGGCTCGCATGGCGCGCCGGACTCTGCGCATCGTCACGCGTGTCGAGGTAGCTGCGCGCGACGGCCACGGCGAGGCGCGCCACTTCTTCGGGACCGACGGCATTCGTCAGTGCCGCGTGCGGAATCTCGAGCGCGTAGGGGATGTCCTGCGGCAGCGCCGCGAGAATGCCGCGGACGTCGAGTCCGCCCTCGCCGGGAAATTGCCGCTCGTCGCGCGCCGTGTGGATGATGCCGTTCAACGTCGGCGGGACTTCCTTCGCCGCATCGCAGACGTGCGCGAAGCGGAACCAGCTGCGCGGCAACGCGGCGAGCTCGTCGAGGCTGGAGCTCGAGCGGCCGAAGTGAAGCATGTCGACGAGGATCCCGGCGTTGGTCCGGTTCACCGTCCGAACGACGTTGGCCGCCTCCGTCAGGTTGCCCGTCTCGGTCCAGTGCGGAAACTCGAGGTTGACGAAGATGCCGAGCGGCTTCGCGAGATCGCAGAGCTTCGCGAAGCGCGCGATCTTGCGTTCGCGGACGGGATCCGGCAATTGGGCGATGATGTTCCGCGCGCCGAGCTCGGCGACCGCTTCGAGCTCCGGGACGAAAGATTCCGCCTCGAGCGCGGGACTCATGCGGAAGAGCTCGCCGTCGAGCACCGCGACGCCGGTCGCGTCGAGCCGCGCCTTCGTGTCCTTCATCAGCGCCCGGTCGCGCGCGAGGTCGTACAGGACTTCCTCCGGCGTCACCCGCGTCATGCGCAGCCCCACATAGCGGTAACCGGCGCGCGCGGCGACGTCCACGACCTGCGGAGGAGGCAAGGACAGGACGGTCAGGTGGGCGAGCGAGTAGTCGTGCTTCATGTCGGATCCTCCGTTTCTGTCGAGACGAGCGCGCGATCAGTCCGCGTGCACGGCGCCGTCGGTGCCGACGTGATGCACCTTCCTGCCCGGCGAGTAGATGTCCATGATGTTCCAGTGGCCCGCAGTGGGCACCGGCTCGTTCTGCATCGCGACGTCGATGACGCACGGCTTGCCGGACTTGATCGCGGCCTCGAGCGCCGGCTTGAATTCCGCGGCGGCGTTGATCCGGACTCCGTCGACGCCGTAAGCCTTCGCGATGGCCGCAAAGTCGGGCGAGTAGGGCTTGCCGTTCTTCTCGAACACGGTGCCGAACGTGGTATCGAAGTGCGCCTTCTCCAGGCCGGCGATGGTGCCGAACGCATAGTTGTTCATGATCACCCACACGACCGCCGCGTCCTGCTCGAACGCGGTCGCGAGCATCGCCGGGTTCTGCCCGAAGCCGCCGTCACCCACGAGCGCGACGACGACGCGGTCGGGACAGGCGATCTTCGCGCCCAGCGCCGCGGGAGCGCCGAAGCCCATCGTCGCGTAGCCGCCCGGCGTGAAGATCGTGCCCGGCTCCAGGATCGGAAACTGCTGGCCGACGCCATTCTTGTTCCAGCCGACGTCGGTCGTGATGAGGGCGTTGCGCGGCAATGCCTCGCGCACGTCGGCGAGGATGCGTTCCGGGCGCATCGGATATGCGTTGCTCGTCGCGTGCGCCCTGTTGCCGGCAATGAACGTCGCGCGCGCCGCGGCGATCTCGCTGGCGAGCTCCGCACGCTCGATGCCGGCGGGGACGAGCCGGCGCGCAGCGCGGTTCAGCACTGCGAGCGCCTGGCGCAGATCGGCGACGGCGCCGATCTCGACCGGATAGTTGCGCCCGATCTCGGCAGGATCGATGTCGATATGGATCAGCCGCGTCGGAGGAATGTTGAACGTGTACTCGGGCTCCCACGAGCTGCAATCCGCTTCGGAGAAGCGCGTGCCGAGGCCCACGATCAGATCGGCGCCGCGGCACCGGTCGTTGATGAACTTCGTTCCCCAGAAGCCGGACATGCCGAGCACGAGCGGATGGTCGTCGGGCAGTGCGCCCTTGCCCATCAGCGTGTGCGCGACGGGGATCTGCAGGTGGTCGACGAAGGCGCGCAACTCGGCCGCCGCATCGGCCAGCAGAATCCCGCCGCCCACGTAGAGCACGGGACGCTTCGCCGCGACGAGCTTCTGCACGATCGCCTCGGCGGTCTGCTCGTCGAGCGAGGGCTTCTGCAGCGTCTTTGCGTTGTGCCGCAGCCGCTCGAACAGCGCGACGTCGATCTCCTTCGAAAAGATATCCATCGGCACGTCGACCAGCACGGGGCCGGGCCGGCCGCTTTCGGCGAGCGAGAACGCCTTCTCGATGATCTCCGGGAAAAGGTGCGGCGAATCAACGCGCCACGCGCGCTTGACGAACGGGCGGTAGATCTCGTACTGCGACGCATCGGCGTGCAGATTGACCTCCTGATGCGGATGCTTGCCGTAGTAGTGCGAGGGGACGTCGCCCGCGATGACCACCATCGGGATCGAGTCGAGCGCAGCATTGGCGACCCCTGTGGCGGCGTTCGTGAGCCCGGGACTCAGGTGCGTCAGCACCACCGACGTCCGCTTGGTCGCGCGCGCGTAGCCGTCGGCGGCGTGCGCGGCGACCTGCTCGTGTCGCGTGTTGACGAACTTGATCGTGCTCTTGGCGAGCGCGGCCAGGACCGCGATATTGGTGTGACCACACAGCCCGAAGATGTGCGAGACGCCGCGCGCTTCCAGGTATTTCACCAGCTGGTTCGAAATCAGGTCCTTCATTGCTTGATCCTCCAATCCCGGTGGCGCGCAACGGCGCGGTCGCGGGAAGCTCGTGTCTTTAGTCGGTGCCGCCCGTACTGCCGGTGGCGGGGGGCAGGGCGCGGCGCGCCGGCCCGCTGTAGCGATACGGAATCTCCGTCGGCATGGGCCCCATGATCCTGCGGCCCCGTTGCTTCTGCTCCCACGCGTGCGCAAGGATGCCGACCGCGCGCGACAGCGCAAACAGGCCGCGGCCGAGCTCGGGCTCGAAGCCCAGCTCGCAGAAGATGACGGCGGTGATGCCGTCGATGTTCATCGGGATGTGGCGTTTTTTCGATGCCGAGAGCGCGGTCTCGACAGCGTGACCGATCGCCGCAAAGCGTCCCGTCACGATCCCCGCGGCCTGCGCCTTCGCAACCAATGCGAACAGCGGCGCGGTCCTGGGGTCGACGGGGTGAAACCGATGGCCGAACCCGGGAACGATCTTCTCTCCCCTGTTGCGATGGCGCTCGATCACGGCGGTGGCGGCGACGACGAGATCGCCGTCGTTGCCGGCCTCGGCGTCGACCTCGCGATAGAGCTCCATGCATTGCTGTCCGGCGCCGCCGTGAATGTCGTCGAGCACGTTGATCGCCGACGCCATGGCGCCGTTTACGGGCAGGCCGCAGGTGACGGCCATGCGCGCGATGGCGATCGACGGCGCCTGCGGGCCGTGGTCGACACCGGGCACCATCGCGGCTTCGAGAAGCTCGGATTGCCCGCGCGAGGGCAGGTCGCCGCGCAGCATCAGCCAGATCATGTCGGGAAAGCGCACGCGGCCGATCAGCTCCTCGATCGGATAGCCGCGGATCGCGATCTTGCCCGGATGAATGTCGATGATCGCCGTGTCCCACCACGCGGACGCGTCGGCGAGCAGCTCTTCGGGCTTCTTCGTTGTCATGACATGGGGTGCGGACCGTTCGCCATTCGAAGGTTGCTGACGCGGCTCAGGTGGTGATGGTCTCGACTTCCGCTTCGAGCACCGGGTCGTAGAACGAACCGAAGAGCTCCTCGTCGGAGGGCTTGTCCTCCTTGATCGGCACCGAGACCCACGTCGTGTTCATGTAGTGCTTGAGGTGCACGTTCTCGGAGACGATGTTGCCGCCCCACGTCCCGCAGCCGAGACTCGACGTCATCGGCATCCCGTTGTTGAACGCACCCGCATTCGCTTTCGATTGCGGCTGCCGCACCATGATCCGGGAGACCGGCGCCGCCACCGCGAGGCGGTGGATGTGGTCCTGGTCGAACGAGTAGATGCCGCAGGAGTGGCCCTTGCCGCCCACCTCGTAGATGCGGCGCATCATGTCGAGCGCCTGCTCGAACCCGTCGTACTTGTAGACGGCGAGCAGCGTGGTGAGCTTTTCGCTCGAGTACCGATGCTCGTTTCCGATGCCGTCGCCGTAGACGACGATGAACTTCCGATCAGCGGGAATCGTGAAGCCTGCGGCCTTCGCAAGCTGCTGTGGCGCGATTGCGACCGTGTCCGGCGTACGATGCCCGTCGTCGTCCCACATCACGCGGCGCAGCGCCGCCTTTTCCGCCTCGTTCGCGAGGTAACCGCCCTCGATCTGCAGCTGCTTCACCAGCTTGTCGAAGATCGAGGACTCGATGATCAGATTTCCGTCGGCGGAGCAGCCCGAGCCGAAGTCCGACGTCTTCGACAGCCGGGTGTTGCGGGCCGCTTCCTCGATGTTCGCGGTCTCGTCGATGATCATCGTCGAGTTGCCGGCGCCGACGCCGTAGGCGGGAGTGCCGGAGCTGTACGCGGCGCGCACCATCGGCTGGCCCCCGGTCGCGACGATCAGGTCTGCGCGCGCCATCAGCGCCTGCGACATCGGGATGTTGACCCTGGTCAGGCACTGCAGGATGTCGGCGGGCGCGCCTTCGCGCTCCAGTGCCTCGCGCATGAGGCGCACGGTCTCGAACGAGGTCTTCTTCGAGCGCGGATGCGGCGAGAAGATGACGACGTCGCGCGCCTTGATCCCGTAGATCGCGTTGCCGGCGGGCGTGAGATCCGGATTGGTGGTCGGAACGATGCACGCGACGATGCCCGCAGGCTTGCCGTACTTTACGATGCCCTTCTCCGGCAGCTCCTCGATCACGCCCACGCTCTTCTGACGCAGCGCGTCGCGCAGCACGCCGCGGATCTTCATCCGCTTGCCCATCCGGCTCACCGCGTCGCCGAGACCGCTTTCCGCGATGCCCATGTCGACGAGCCGCGTGAACGTCCGCTTGTTGGCGACCGCCCACGCGACTGCCTGGCACAGCCGATCGACCCGCGCCTGATCGTAGGTTTCGATGATGGCGAGCGCTTGCGTTGCGCGCTCGAACACCGCGTCGAGCTCCTGCTGCTGCTCCTCGGTGATGCCTTTCCTGACTTCAGGGGTGGCGGCCATGTGCGTGTCTCCTGATGCGGCTGGATCGATGCGACGCAGCGCGATGTTGAAAGGGTCCGTTCGTCATATTCGCTGGGCGGGCCTCAGCGCCCGAGGACGGTCTGGCGGATCGTCGCAAGCACGGCGCGCAGATCCTCGATCGGAACCTGGCCCGGCGCCGAGCTGCTCTTGCCGACCGCCCACGTCAGCGCGGAGCCGTAGACGAATCCAACCATGCGCGACAACGAGCCGTACGCCCCCATCGCCATGCTGATGAGCGGAATGGGCAGCGATTGGCTCGCCTCGTAGGTCGCGCCGAGCAGCGTGAGCACGTCCGGCGGCCCCTTGGGCATGACGGCCACCTTCGCGATGTCTGCCTCCAGCCGGTGCGCGAGGGCGAACTTGGCGCCGAGCGCGGCGGCGTCCGGCGTCGCCTGGAAGTTGTGGTAAGAGCCGATCAGCGCGATGCCGTGCTCGCGAGACGCTGCGCGGAGCCGGCTGAAGTTCTCGCTGTCATTCGCGGTTTCGTAATCGATCAGGTCGACGAGGCGGCTCGCGCAGACATCCAGGTAGAGCTGCACGACCTCGGGTTCGGCCAGCTCGATCTTCTCCCCGCCTTCCATGGACGAGCGGCGGGTGAACATCAGGGGAACAGGCCCCGCGCGCTCGCGCATGGCCCGGGCGGTGTCGATCACGTGCGCGGTGTCGCCGAGCGCCGCGAAGAAATCGACCCGCCACTCGAGCACGTCCGGTTTCTTCGGCAGGACCGCATCGACTTCGGCGAGCACCGCGTCGCGCGTGCGGCCCACGAGCGGCGTGCAGATCAGCGGAAACGCGCCGCCGCCGACGGATCTTCCCTTGAGCTGGATCGACCTGGGTTCAGCCACGGCAAGCGCTCCGGAGCACCTGTATGCACGGTTGCGGGTTCGCTCGCTGGTATGGCGCCATTGGGATCGCTCATCGCTGCCGACCCTGTTCCGGATCGCGGGTCGTCGGCACGCTTGCTTCAGGCAACGATAGGTCGCGAGGCGACCACAGGTCAAGGGCGTATAGCGACTAAGTGTGCGACACACGCCCACAATATCCGGCGGCGTATTACACTGTTCGCGTTCCGGGTTCATATTCGGGTGAACTATCGCCTGCCTCGACCGGCGCCGCAGTCCATCCGAGCGCCGATCCAGCCCGATCTGAGGTATCAAGCCTTGGCACGACGCACCGGACTGCTACGCGAGGTGGGGACCGAACAACCCACCGTACCGGAGGCGATCGCCGGGCCCGACGTCGAGCGGCCCGGAGGAGCGAGCGCACCCGCGATCAACGAGCCCGACGCGCTGCCCGCCGACACGATCAAGCGCCTGGCCGGGGACCCGGATTTCGTCACCGCGCTGGCGCGCGGACTCGCGGTAATGCTGGCGCTGTCCGACAAGCGGCGGCGTATGTCGATTGCGCAGGTCAGCCACCGCACGGGCATTCCGCGCGCCGCAGCGCGGCGCAGCCTGCACACGCTCACGAAGCTCGGTTTCGCGGCGGCCGACGAAGCTCGCCGGTTCTACTTGCGTCCGCGCGTGCTGTCGTTCTCGCACGGCTACCTGTCCGCATCGCCGCTGGCGGTGCTCGCGCAGCCGATACTCGATCGGTTGAGCGAGTCGCTGCGCGAGGCGTGTTCGGTGGCAACGCTCGACGGCGACGAAATCGTGTACCTGGCACGCTCGTCGTCGTCGCGCATCATGTCGCCTGCGCTCAACGTTGGTCGGCGCCTGCCGGCTTACTGCACCTCGATCGGGCATGTGCTGCTCGCGCACCTGCCGCCAAGCGAGCTGGACGATTACCTCGCCCGGGTCCGCTTCCACCCGTACACCAAGTACACGCCGACGTCGGCGGCGAAGCTCGTCCCGCTGCTCGCAGCCGTTCGGGAATCCGGAATCGCGTTCGCGAGCCAGCAGCTGGAGCCGCGGATTTGCACCCTGGCCGTGCCCGTGCGGGACATTTCCGGGCATTACGTCGCCGGCATCAACGTCATCCTCCAGGGGCGGCTCGTGTCCGCGGTCGAAATGGCCGAGTGCTTCGCGCAGCCATTGCAGGGTGCCGCCGCAGAGCTCGGTTCGCTGCTGCTGCCCTGATCCGGGGGGCGTCCGCCGCCGCTCGCTTTGCCGCTCGCCCGAGGGGACACGCATTGCGCTGCCTTGCGTTCCGCGCATCGGACGCGGGGCGCCTGCTGTAAAATGGTCGCGCCCTCGTTTCGAACCCCATCGGCGTCGATTCCACCTCTCGGCCGCTTGCGCCGAACGCGCAGGAGCATGGCCATGATCGAAGTGAATTGCCGGTGCGCGGGGCCCTAGCGACCTCATGCATGTCCTGTTCGAGGACGACGGCCAGCTGAAGGCCGGCACGATCCTGACCGACAACGACGCGTCGCTGCAGGTCGAGGCCGCGACCGGCAAGCGCCTGAAGATCAAGGCCGCAGCGGTGCTGCTGCGATTCGCCGAGCCGGCGCCGGCAGCGCTCCTCGCCGACGCGCAGCGCGTCGCCGCCGAGCTCGATCCGGATTTTCTCTGGGAAGTCTGCCCGGACGACGAATTCGGCTTCGGCGATCTCGCGCGCGACTACTTCGGCCGCGCACCCGCCGCGGCGGAAGCCGCCGCCGTCGCCGTGGCGCTCGCCGGCGCGCCGATGTACTTCTACAAGCGCGGCAAGGGCCGCTACCGCAAGGCCGCGCCCGACGCGCTCAAGGCGGCGCTCGCCTCGGTCGATCGCAAGAAGCGCGAAGGCGAGCAGCTCGCGCAGTGGCGCGACGAGCTCCGCGCGGATCGGCTTCCCGACGCGTTGCGCGCGAAGCTGCCGATGCTGCTCTACAAGCCGGACAAGAACGCGCTCGAATGGAAGGCGCTCGCCGCCGCGTGCGACGGCGCCCGGACGACCCCGCTCGCGCTGCTCGCGCGATGCGGCGCCATTCCGTCGTCGCACGACTATCACTTCAACGCGTTTCTTGCGCAGGCGTTTCCGCAGGGGACGGCGTTCGGCGCCTACGGCGCGCTTCCCGACTTGCCCGAGCTTCCCGCCGCCGACGTGAGCGCGTTCTCGATCGACGACGCGACGACGACCGAGATCGACGACGCGTTCTCGGTTCGGGCGTTGCCGAACGGCGGCCGCGAGATCGGCATCCACATCGCCGCGCCCGCGCTCGTCATTCCGCGCGGCTCGCCGCTCGACGCCATCGCGCGCGCGCGGCTGTCGACCGTCTACATGCCGGGCCGCAAGATCACGATGCTGCCCGAGCCGGTCGTCGCGGCGTTCACGCTGGCGGAGGGACGCGGCGTGCCCTCGCTGTCGCTCTACGCGGAGGTGACGCCGGAGGGCCGGCTCGTTCGGCACTCGACGCGCGTCGAGCGCGTTCCGATCGCGGCGAACCTGCGCCTCGACGCGATCGGCGAGGCGTTCGCCGGCGAGCGCGCGCCGGGCGAGCCGCCGTGGACCGATGAGCTGCGCGCGCTGTGGCAACTCGCCCAGGGACTTTCGAGCGAGCGCGGCAAGTCCGATTTCGCGCGCGTCGATTACAGCTTCTACGTCGATTGGGACGATGCAGCGGGAACGATCGAGGCCGGGCGCGTGCGCATCGTCCCGCGGCCGCGCGCGAGCCCGCTCGACAAGCTCGTCTCGGAGCTGATGATCTTCGTCAACAACAGCTGGGGCAAGCTGCTTGCCGACGCCGGGGCTGCCGGACTCTATCGCACGCAGTCGAACGGCAAAGTCAGGATGAGCACGCGGCCAGGCGAGCATCAGGGGCTCGGGCTTGCCCACTACCTGTGGGCGAGCTCGCCGCTTCGCCGCTACAGCGATCTCGTCAATCAGCGTCAGCTGCTCGCGGTCATCTCCGGCGCGAAACCCCCGTACGCGGACAACGATGCGGAGCTCTTTGCGGCCCTCGTCGATTTCGAGGCGACGTATTCCGCCTATGGCGAATTTCAGGGCCGGATGGAGCACTATTGGTGCCTGCGCTGGCTGTTGCAGGAGGGCGTGACCGAGACGACCGGGACCGTCATCCGCGAGAATCTCGTCCGCTTCGAACGGCTGCCGCTTGTCGTCCGCCTGCCCGAGATGCCTTCGCTTGCGCCCGACACGCAGGTGCGGATCGCGATCGGGCGCATCGACCTCGTCGAGGCGACGTTCGAGTCGCGCTACCTGGGCAAAGCCGACCCGGGACAACCGTAGCCGCCGGATGCGCCTCGAGTGCGCGGGCGCCAACGCGCGTGGCGCGTCGCGCTACTGTCGCAAAAGGGTCGCCTGGTCGCGTGCCGCCGGTCGGAGCGCGACGGCCCCGCATACCCGTCGGCCGTCGCCTTGCGTTAGGATAGGGCGTTCCGTTCACGCGCGACGACTTTGCCGAGCCGAACCGCCACGTCC
Source organism: uncultured beta proteobacterium (assembly GCA_963742965.1). Lineage (GTDB taxonomy): Bacteria > Pseudomonadota > Gammaproteobacteria > Burkholderiales > Casimicrobiaceae > CAIWHR01. The sequence continues at coordinate 15,285 of CAVUOC010000016.1, forward strand.
AGCACACTTTTGCCCGCGCCGCCGGCCGCCAGGAAGACTGCGCCGGCGCCACGTTCTCCGTCGTCGTCGGGCCGGTCCCACAAGCGCTACAAGGTCGCGCCCTCAGCGAGATCGCTGTCGCGCTCGCCGTCGTTCCGGTTCCCGGACCTCGCGTCCGATCCCGGCGCGAACCGGTTCTTCACGTACGCGCTGGGCGCGTCGATCGTGCTGCATGCGGTGCTGCTCGCGGTTCGCTTCCATCCGTTCGACTTGAGCAAGCTGCAGGACAGCGCA
>CAVUOC010000017.1:0-45128 GCA_963742965.1 uncultured beta proteobacterium
GACGTAGCCCGACAGCGGCTGCGCCGGATCCGGTGGCGGCCGCCTTGCAATCGCGCGCGAACGGACCATCTTTACCGTATGGAAGCGCGGTCCCTCGATCTGCAACTCACCGGAATGACCTGCGCCGCGTCGCGGCGCGGATCGAGAAGGTGTTGAATCGCACCGATGGCGTGCGTGCGGCGGTCAATTTCGCGACCGAGACGGCGCACGTCGAATTCGATGCCGGGAAAGCGAGCGCGCAGTCGCTGATCGACGCCGTGCGCGGCGCCGGGTACGACGCCACGCCGGCGGTCGACCCGTTTGCGCAGCCCGAGCACGAAGCGCGGGACGAGGCGCGGCGTTATCGGCGCGAGCTCTCGCGCTTCGCGCTCGCCGCGCTCCTCACGCTCCCGCTCGTCGCGCAGATGGCGGCGATGGCGCTCGGACGGCACGATGCGACGCTGCCCGTCTGGCTGCAATTCGCGCTCGCTGCGCCGGTGCAGTTCTGGGCCGGCGCGCGCTTCTATTCCGGAGCGTGGAAAGCCCTTCGCGGCGGCGCGGCGAACATGGACGTGCTGGTCGCGCTCGGCACGAGCGCCGCGTTCGCGTTCAGCGTCGCCGTGTGGCTCGTGCCGCTGCCTACGCAGCACGTCTACTTCGAGGCGAGCGCCGTCGTGATCACGCTGGTGCTGCTCGGCAAGCTGCTCGAAGGCCGCGCGAAAGCGAAGACGGCGGGTGCGATTCGCGACCTGCTGGCGCTGCAGCCGCAGGTGGTGCTGCGCGAGCGTGATGGCGTGGCCGAAGAGGTTCCGCTCGTGTCGGTGCACGCCGGCGACGTCGTCGTCGTGCGCGCCGGCGATCGCGTGGCCGTCGACGGCCGGGTGCTCGCCGGGGAGTCCGTGGTGAACGAGGCGATGCTGACCGGCGAGAGCGTCCCGGTCGCGAAAGCGCCGGGTGATCGCGTCTACGCGGGCACGGTGAACGAGCAGGGGCCGTTGCGCTGCGAGGCGACCGGCGTCGGGCAGACGACGCTGCTCGCGGCGATCGTCCGGCAAGTCGCGGCTGCGCAGGGATCGAAGGCGCCGGTGCAGCGGCTCGTCGACCGCGTCGCCGCGCAGTTCGTGCCGGCGGTGCTCGCGATCGCCGCGATCACGTTCGTCGCCAACGGACTCCTCGCCGGCGACTGGGCGGCGGCGCTGATGCGCGCGACCGCGGTGCTCGTGATCGCCTGTCCCTGCGCGCTCGGCCTGGCGACTCCCACCGCGCTGATCGTCGGCGTGGGGCGCGGCGCGCAGTCCGGCATCCTCATCAAGAACGCGACGGCACTCGAGCGCGCCGAGAAGATGGACACGCTCGTCGTCGACAAGACGGGCACGCTCACCGTCGGCGAGCCCGTCGTCGTCGGCGTGCACCCGGTCGATGCAATCACCGACCGCGAGCTCCTGGCGGTTGCCGTGAGCCTCGAGCAGGGCGCGACGCATCCGCTCGCCCGCGCGATCGTCGCGCACGGTTCGGCGCTGGGCGTCGCGCCGCCGCGCGTCGACGAGGTCCGCGTCGAAGCGGGTCGCGGCGTGAGCGCCATGCGCAATGGAAAGATGCTGCGCCTCGGCTCGCCCGCATTCCTTGCCGCATCCGGCGTGGCGCTCGACGATCGCGATCTCGCGCGCGTCCAATCGGCGAGCCACACGCTCGTCGGTGTTGCGGAGAATGCGGCGCCGATCGGTTGGATCGCGGTTTCCGACGCCGTGCGCGCGGACGCCGCATCGGCGATCGCGGCGCTCGGGAAGGACGGCATCCGGGTCGTCATGCTGACCGGCGATCACCCGGCGCCGGCCGCCGCGGTGGCGCAGTCGCTGGGCATAGCCGACTGGCGTGCCGAGCAGCTGCCGCAGGACAAGCGCGCGGCGATCGTCGAGATGCAGAAGCGCGGCCACGTGGTCGGAATGCTCGGCGACGGCGTCAACGACGCGCCGGCCCTCGCCCAGGCCGACGTTTCGTTTGCCATGGGCACGGGCGCAGGCAGCGCGCTCTCGGCTGCCGACGTCACGCTGCTGCGCAACGATCTCCACGCGGTGGCTGCTGCGATCGAGCTCTCGCGCGCCACGCTCTCCAAGATTCGCCAGAACCTGTTCCTCGCGTTCGTTTACAACGTGCTCGGCATCCCGCTCGCGGCGTTCGGCCTGCTGTCGCCGGTCATCGCGGGCGCGGCGATGGCCGCGAGCTCCGTGTCGGTCGTCGGCAATGCGTTGCTGCTGCGGCGCTGGAACCCGCCGCGCGCCGCGGCTGCGGGTGCGCGCGCGCCGGAGCGCCCGATGAACGCCAAGCTGATCAACGGGGAGATGCGATGACCGATACGATGAAGAAGGAATTCACTGTGAACGGCATGAGCTGCGGCGGCTGCGTTCAGAGCGTCACGAAGGCGATCGCCCGGCTCCCCGGCGTGCGCAACGTCGACGTGTCGCTCGAGAAGAAGGCGGCGACGGTCGAGTACGACGACGCCACCGTCGAGCCCGCGGCGATCATCGCGGCGATCGAGGCGGCGGGCTTCGAGGCCGCCACGCGCTAGCGGCCGCCGAACCACGGGCCGGCGCGGTCAACGCGCGGCGCCCGGGGCCTTGAGCAATCGAATCGTCACGGGAATCGCGGCGTCGTCGTCATCGGCGATGAAGACGTGTTCTTCCTGGATCGTCACCTGCAGCTTCATGTGACGGGCAGTCAATCGTGCGAGCGCCTGGCTTGCTTCGACCGGCACTTCGATCACCGTGAGTCGATCCTGCCGTTCCAGCTTTTCGCGCACCTCTTCCCACCACGGGGCCACGGCGCGCCCGCCATACGCCAGGACATGGACCTCGCGTGCACGGCCGCAGGCCTTGCGCACTTCACGTTCCTCCGGCAACCCGACCTCGATCCATTGCTCGACCGCCCCCGTCAGGTCGCGTCGCCACAGGTCCGGTTCTTCCTCCGTACTCAGACCGCGCCCGAACTCGAGCGCGTCGTCTGCATGCAGCGCGAAGGCGAGCAACCGCATCATCATGCGTTCGTCGGTCTCGGAAGGATGGCGCGCAATCCTCAGCGAGTGGTCCCGGTAGTAGCCGCGGTCGACGTCCGCAACGGAGATCTCGGCTTTGAAGATCGTGGACTTGAGTGCCATCACGAAAGACCGCAGCGCTTCAGTATCCTTCCCGCACTTGCGCTCTGTAGCGTAATCTCGATTCATGCTCGGTCTGGACGTCGCTGATTTCGCGCAGGACGCCAGCGACATCCGCGATCCTGTTATCCGCCGCAACGCGGCCGGTGAGCGCAACGTCCTCGTGCAGGGCGCCGCGTTCGTAGAGCGACCAGATTTCCTTGCCGAACTGCGTCGATCCGAGCGATGGCGCGAAACGACTGAAATACGTCGTGATGTTGTCGGCGTCCCGCTGCAGCATGCTGGCTGCGTTGTTGTTGCCCGTGGCGTTGACGGCCTGCGGCAAATCGATGATCACTGGACCGTTCCGATCGACGAGGACGTTGTACTCGGATAGATCCCCGTGGATGATGCCGGCGCACAGCATGCGTACGATCTCCCGAATCAGCAGGGCGTGATACCCGAGAGCCACCTCTTGCGAGAGAGCCAGGTCGTTGAGCCTGGGCGCGGCGTTGCCTTGCGCATCGACAAGGAGCTCCATGAGCACGACGCCGTGGAAGAAGCCATACGGCCGAGGCACGCGCACACCCGCTGCGGCCAGCTGGTATAGCGTGTCGACCTCGACGGTTTGCCACGCTTCCTCCTGCATCTTGCGGCCGTAACGCGTGCCTTTCTGCATGGCGCGCGCCTGCCGGCTGTTCTTGGTCTTGCGTCCCTCCACATACGATGCCGCCTGCCGAAAGCTTCGCCTGTTGGCGTCCTTGTACACCTTGGCGCAGCGCGTTTCCTGACCGCACCGGACGACGTAGACGGTAGCCTCCTTGCCGCTCATCAGCTGGCAAAGCACGCCATCGATCAGACCCTCTTTGACGAGCGCCTCGAGCCTTTTCGGAGTCCTCACGCCGAACCTCAGTGCTTCGTCCTGGAACGGGCACTGGGCAAAGCCGGCGTCGAATCCGAGCGGGCCTCCCCTTTGCGCGACGAAGCGTGTTTCTGCTTGGAGTTCGGGAACCGGGAGTGACTGGGGTGCGAAGCGCTGCCTCTGGCGGGCCCGTGTGAAGCGTGGCCATTGCCCCGCCCGTCGCGCGCCGCCGGCCGCTGACCTTGCATCTGTCCGCGTCCGCGCTGCGCGAACACCGGCTTGCGCAACGGCGTTCGGGTCCGGCTCGAAACCGGCGATCACCTGGCGCGGTATCGAGCGCTTGATCAGCCGCTCGATATCGCGCAGAAACGCATGCTCGTCGACGCACACCAGCGAGATCGCCTCGCCTTCGGCGCCTGCGCGTCCCGTGCGGCCGATGCGATGGATGTAGTCCTGGGGCACGTTGGGGAGATCGTAGTTGACGACATGAGGCAGCTGGTCGATGTCGATGCCGCGCGCCGCAATGTCCGTGGCGACCATGACCTCGACCGCGCCGGCCTTGAATTCGGCCAACGCGCGCGTGCGCGCGTTCTGGCTCTTGTTGCCGTGCAACGCCACCGCGCGAATGCCGTCGCGGTGAAGCGAGCTGACGAGCTTGTCGGCGCCGTGCTTGGTGCGCGTGAAGACCAGCACCTGCCGCCAGCGATGGTGACCCACGAGCCACGCCAGCAGCTTGCTCTTGTCGTCGCGGTTCACCGGATGCACGCGTTGCGCGATCGCATCGACGGTGGAATTGGGCGGCGTCACTTCGATCGTGCGCGGCCGATTCAGGAGCTTCTCGGCAAACGCCTTGATCTCGGCCGAAAACGTCGCCGAGAACAGCAGGTTCTGGCGCTGCTTCGGGAGCAGCGCGAGCACGCGCTTGACGTCGGGGATGAAGCCCATGTCGAGCATGCGGTCCGCCTCGTCGAGCACGAAGATCTCGACACGAGAAAGATCGACGTTGCCCTGCCCGTGATGGTCGAGCAGCCGACCCGGCGTTGCAACCAGGATGTCGACGCCGCGCTTCAACCGCGCCGTTTGCGCCGGCAGTCCGACGCCGCCGAACAGCGCCATCGACGTGAGCTTCAGATGCTTGCCGTAGGTCTTGATCGACGCTTCGACCTGCGCCGCCAATTCGCGCGTCGGCGTGAGAATCAGCGCGCGCAGCGGCTTGCGCGAGCGTGCCGCATAGGGTGAGGGTTGGGTGGACAGCCGTTGCAGCATGGGCAGCACGAATCCGGCGGTCTTGCCGGTTCCGGTTTGCGCGCCGGCCAGCAGATCGCCGCCCGCGAGAACGGCGGGAATGGCCTGCATCTGAATGGGCGTGGGAACGGTGTAGCCCTGATCGGCGACCGCGCGCAGCAGCGCTTCGGACAGCCCGAGTGTAGAAAAGGACATGACAATACTCGAATGGGTGCTCGGCCATTCGCCCCAGAGGGGCGGCCAGTCACAGCCAAACGGGAGAAACTACGGAGGTCGGAATCGACTGCGGCAAGGGGACTGGAACAACGGCCGCAACGACATCATACCACGGCGCGAGGCCTCGCGCGGTGCTATCTGACGCCGTCTGGCCTTCTCGTGCGCAACGCCCGAGCCGATGGGATAATCCGGATCGGCGGGGTGTAGCGCAGCCCGGTAGCGCGCTTGCTTTGGGAGCAAGATGTCGGAGGTTCGAATCCTCTCACCCCGACCACGACTTTCACTATCACCCGATGTACGGCAAGCGGCAGACGAAGGCGTGTCCGAGCCCTGGATTCCAGGGGCAATGGATATGAGAGCCGCGATCTGCTGTGCAGCCTTGGCGCTGGCGTTCGCCGCCGAGGCGGCGGCCGCGGACTTCGGCACCAGGGGCGGGCCGGAACCTGCCAACATCGACGAGATTGCGCACGTCCTGCAACAGGACCCGTACGACATGGAGTTGTTGATCAGCTACGGCACCTCCAAGGGCGGCTCGGCGGGACACATTGCCTTGGCGATCCGCGACCGGGATCACGGCGACGATCTGGTCTACACGGCAAACTTCTACGCCGACCGCGCGCCCAAGCATGCCAAGGGTTTCTATACCGACGATCTCATGGTCAGGGTTCCGAAAAAGGAATACTTGTTCGAGACGACCTCGTCGCTCGGTGAATCGGCCTCGTTCGGCCTCGACTTCGGCGAGATCTACAAGCGCTCGGTGATCGGCGTACGCGTCTACGGCGTGCCTGCCGCCGAGAGGGAGAGCCTTGCGGCATTTTTTGCGCGTATCAACGACGATTATCGCAAGCGAGCCAGGAACACGGAGTACCACGACGGCGAGGTGCGGTACGACTACCTCCGTCTCAACTGCGCGAAGACCATCGGGGCCGCATTCAGGCACGGAGCCGGGTATCGCGACCTCGACGTGACGAGCGCGGTGCTTCTCTCGGGGCGAAGGGTAGTGGCGGCCGCCAACGCCAACGTTCCCACGGAGATGGCGATCAAGCTCCTCAAGGAGTGGAATGCGCGCGGGTACGGGTTGGACGTGGTGTGGTACCAGAAGTACGCGGGCTCGACTTACGTCGATCCGCACGAAGACAAGAAGGTCGCGTTCAAGGACCTGCCAAACCGTTTCCCGTCGGTCCTCTCGAGCGATTTCCGGAAAGAGCAGGGTCATTACGAGGACGTCGACAATCTCTTTGCGATGTACGTCCTCCATAACCTGAGCAAATACAGCGTGAGAGTGAACGACGCCACCAGGTTGGTCGAGATCGAGAGGAGCAAGGTCCCCATGGCCTATCCGGAGGCGAGCGAGGCTGCCACCCGGAGCGCCAAGGCGGACAGCGAAGCCTTCCGCAGGCGCGCACCGTTCCGGCGGCGTGGAACGGAGATCGGCGACCCCACCTACCAGAGCAATCAGCCGTCTGCGCCCTGAGGCGCGCGATCGAGCTCATGAGGAAAACACCGTCAGCGCGAGGGGGACCGATGAACGAGCAGGGCTTGCGCTACCTGATCGACCGAGTCAAGCGCGGAACGCTTTCGCGCCGCCGGTTCGTCGAGATGATGCTGAGCGTCGGGCTCACCGCGCCGATGGCGAGTCAGATGCTCGCCGGGTCCGGCGTCGCAGCGGCGCAAACCCTGCCAGCCTACAAGCCGACCAAGCGCGGGGGCGGCGGCTCGCTGAAACTGCTCTGGTGGCAGGCGCCGACGCTCCTCAACCCGCACTTTGCCGTCGGCCAGAAGGACCTGGACGCGGCGAGCATCTTCTACGAGCCGCTCGCTGCGTGGGATCCCGACGGGAACCTCGTGCCGATTCTCGCGGCGGAGATACCCACCGTGCGAGAATGGCGGCGTCGCGCGCGACGGCCTGTCCGTCACCTGGAAGCTCAAGCGCGGCGTCAGCTGGCACGACGGCAAGCCCTTCACCGCCGATGACGTCGTTTTCAATTGGGAATACGCGAGCGACCCGGCAACCGCGGCCATCTCGAGCGCGGCGTTCACGGACGTAAAGAGGGTCGAGAAGGTCGATCCGCTGACGATACGCGTCGTGTTCCGCGAGCCGACGCCTGTGTGGACGCGCCCGTTCGTCGGACCATTCGGCCAACTGATCCCAAAGCACCGGTTCGAGCCCTATCGCGGCGCGAAATCGCGGGAGGCGCCTGAAAACCTGAAGCCCGTAGGCACAGGGCCGTACAGGTTCGTCGACTTCAGGCCGGGCGACGTCGTCCGCGGGGAGATCAATCCCGGTTACCACGAGCCCAACCGGCCGCATTTCGACGCGATCGAGATGAAAGGCGGCGGCGACGCGGTTTCCGCGGCGCGCGCGGTGCTGCAGACCGGAGAGTTCGACTACGCGTGGAACATGCAGGTCGAGGACGAGATCCTGAAGCGCCTCGAGCAGGGCGGCAAGGGACGCGTCATCTTCGCGCCGGCCAACGCGATCGAGCACGTGCTGTGCAATTTCTCCGACCCGTGGACCGAAGTGGACGGCGAGCGCTCGAGCCCGAAGACGCGCCACCCGACTCTGTCCGATCCGGCGGTGCGCGAGGCGCTCAGCCTGCTCGTCGATCGCGCATCGATTCAGGAATACGTCTACGGCCGCGGCGGCACGCCGACGCGCAACTTCCTCAACAACCCGCAGCGCTTTCGGTCGCCGAACACGAAGTGGGAATTCAGCATCGACAAGGCGAACCGGGTGCTGGAAGCCGCAGGTTGGAAGCTCGGCAGCGACGGCATTCGGGCGAAGGAGGGCAAGAAGCTCAAGTTCGTCTTCCAGACGTCGATCAACGCGCCGCGGCAGAAGTGCCAGCAGATCATCAAGCAGGCTTGCCAGAAGGCGGGCATCGACATGGAGCTCAAGTCGGTGATGGCGTCGGTGTACTTCTCTTCCGATATGGCCAACCCGGATACGAACACCAAGTTCTACGCCGACCTCGAGATGTTCAACATCGGCAGCACCCCCGATCCGCAGTTCTTCATGAACCAGTTCTGCTCATGGGAGATTGCTTCGAAGGGGAACAAGTGGCAGGGACGCAACCTGAGCCGCTGGCGCAACGACGAATACGACAAGGCCTTCAGGACTGCAACAAGCGAGCTCGATCCGGTGAAGCGCGCGGCGCTCTTCATTCGGATGAACGAGCTCCTGATCGAAAACCACGTCGTGATTCCGGTGGTCAACCGGCCCGAATCGGGCGCCGCGTCGAACAAGCTGCGCATGACGCTGAGCGGCTGGGACCGCCACGACTGGCTGCTGAAGGACTGGTACCGCGAGGCTGAGTAGGAGCGGCGACAGCCGGGAAGGGCGGCGTACGACCGGTGCGGTCAGCTCACTATGTACTCGAACGCCCAGTAGTAATCCCAGACCGTGAACGCCGCACGTTCGCCGAGGTCGGCGGCGAGCGACCGCGAGCTCGGCTTCGGTGGGGAAATTCTTCAGCACGCGGTGCGTCGACCCGTCGGCGAGCTTTCGCGACTGGTAGCCGTTGCCGTCGGCGTCGCGCTCGGTGACGGGCGTGCTGCTGCCCTCGACGTAGCGGTTGTCGAGCATCACGACCCGGGCGCCCGGCCGCAGCGCCGCGTTGAGCGCCGCGAGGAACTCGCGCTGCCGCGCCCGTGGAACGTGCGAGAACCAGAATCCGCAGAACGCGGCGTCGTAGCTTCCGCCGCGCGGAGGGTCGTAGGCATCGCCGACGACGAACGCGACATTCGTCCCCGGGACGCGGGCCTTGGCGATCGCGAGCGTCTCCGGCGCAGCGTCCAACGCGGGGACGTGCTGCGCGACCGGCGCAATGAACTGCGTCCAGTAGCCCGTGCCGCAGGCGATCTCGAGCACGCGCGCGCCGGCGAACTTCGATGGCAGCCATTGCTCGATCGCGCGAAGATCGGTCTGGCGCTCGGGTTTCCGGTAGATCGCGTCGTACTCGGGAGCCCGCGCCGCGTAATAGCCCTGCATCGATTCTTCGGGCGTGTTCGATGAAGCCTTGTCGGTCGACATGTGAGTAGCGTCAGTCCAGATAGTGGCAGGTCAGTCCAGATAGCGTCAATCGTCCAGGCCGCTCATGCCCTTCCGGTGCGCGAGGGGCTTCGCGCCGGCAATGCGGAACGCGACCATGCCCGGCCACGCCAGCCCGCCGTCCCGCTTGCGCGAGAACAGCATGCCGTCGGTGCGCGACCGCATCGGCGTGCGCGCCTTCGGGACCGCGCGGATCGGCGGGATCGATGATTTCGCAGACCACGTCGCCGCGCTTGAGCTTTCGCTCCCGCGGCGACGCGATAGACGATGAAGCCGGCGACCGGACAGTAGCCGACGTCCATGCCGCTGATCGGCGTCGGCGCGGACTTGAGGCGCGGCAGCGGACCGGCGCGTCCGGCGACGACGCCGCGCCGGACGAGATAGCGGTAGAGGTTGGCTCGCGTCGGAAGCGCCCAGCTCGTGACTCACCTCGTGCTGGCTGCGCAGCTCCACGGTGCTCGAAAAGCACGCCTGCGGAATCGCCGCGTCGGGGAAGCGCGCCGCGAGCCGGGGCCACAGCGCGCCATTGACGCCCGAGAACGTCAGCGCCTCGCGCAAAGGGCTCGTTGTACAGCGTCGCCTGGACGCCGAGCTCCGCGGCGAGCTCCTGCGCGGCGCCCGTTGAGGTCGGGGGCCGCGGTGAACAGGTGCAGTGCGGCATCCATGTCGCAATGCAGGTCGAGCACGATGTCGGCATCGATGGAGAGCTTCAGGATCTCGACGCGCATCGTCTGCAGCTCGTTCATCGGGCTTCATCGCCTTCAACGCGGCGAGGGCAGCCTTGCGAATCAGGTCCACGTTGGCGGCGGCGTCGCGCGCGAGCTTGTGGCCGACCCGCTCGGCCACCGCACCGGAAAGATCCAGCCAGTTGCGGTTGAAGTTGTCGCGGCTCAGCAGGTCATAGCGCCCGAGGTGGTTATTGCCGACCAATTGCGACTGTCCGATGGGGTTGACGGTCGGCACGACGATGACCTCGCCCCTGATCCGCCCGGCCCGGTCGGCCTCGGCCAGCATCGGCATCAGGTGGTGCAGCGCCATCGCCCCCGGCAATTCGTTGGCGTGAATCGCCGCCTGCATATAGACTTTGGGCCGCGCACCCGCGCGCCCGAACCGCAGCCAGGCGATCGAGCGGGCGGTGCCCGGGGTCATCGTCGGCAGGCGGATCTTGTTTTTCGAAACCGGCATGGCAGGACTCTCCTGAATTCGGGGACTATGGCGACGACCGGTTCCAGTTTACTGCGCTGCAGCAGCCGCAGACCAACGACGCGTGGAGGAAATCATGAACGAGCAGCAATTGCGGGGTTTGATCGAAGAGGTACGGGAAGGCAAGGTCACGCGCAGGGATTTCATCGGGACCCTTCTCGCCTTCGGCGTGGCGGCGCCGATCGCCGGGCAGCTGCTGATGCACGCGGGCATCGCGCAGGCGCAATCGGCGTCCGGCTACAAAGGCCACCAAGCGAGGCGGCGGCGGCGCGCTGAAGGTGCTGTGGTGGCAGGGCGCGACGCTCCTCAATCCGCACTTCGCCGTGGGCACCAAGGACCAGGACGGCTCGCGCATCTTCTACGAGCCGCTCGCCGGCTGGGACAACGACGGCAACCTGATTCCGGTCCTCGCGGCGGAAATTCCGACGCCGGAAAACGGCGGCGTGTCGAAGGACGGCAAGACCATCACCTGGAAGCTGAAGAAGGACGTGCAGTGGCACGACGGCAAGCCGTTCACGTCGGCCGACGTCGTGTTCAACTGGGAGTACGCGTCCGACCCGGCGACCGCAGCGGTCACCATCGGCTCGTACAAGGACATCAAAGTGTCGGCGATCGACGCCTACACGGTGCGGGTCGAGTACGCGAAGGCGTCGCCGTTCTGGGCGGACCCGTTCGTCAGCACGCGCGGCATGATCATCCCCAAGCATCTGTTCGAGGCCTACAAGGGCGCGAAATCGCGGGAGGCGCCCAACAACCTGAAGCCGGTCGGCACCGGGCCGTACAAGTTCGTCGACTTCACGCCGGGCGACATGGTGCGCGGCGCGCTCAACCCCAACTACCACCAGCCGAACCGCCCGTTCTTCGACACCATCGAAATGAAGGGCGGCGGCGACGCCGTCTCGGCGGCGCGCGCCGTGCTGCAGACCGGCGAGTTCGACTACGCGTGGAACCTGCAGGTCGAGGACGAGATCCTCACGCGGCTGGAGGCGGGCGGCAAGGGCCGCGTCAACATCATTCCCGGCGGCGACATCGAGTTCATCCAGTTCAATTTCACCGATCCCTGGACCGAGGTCGACGGCGAGCGCGCGAGCATCAAGACCAAGCATCCGATACTGACCGATCCCGCGGTGCGCGAGGCGATCAGCCTGCTGGTCGACCGGGCGTCGATCCAGCAATTCATCTATGGCCGCACGGGCATCGCGACCGCGAATTTCGTCAACAATCCGCAGCGCTTCCGCTCCAAGAGCAACAAGTTCGAGTTCAACGTCGAAAAGGCGAGCCAGCTGCTGGACAAGGCGGGCTGGAAGACGGGCTCCGACGGCATCCGGGCCAAGGAGGGGAAGAAGCTCAAGTTCGTCTACCAGACCTCGGTCAACCAGCCGCGCCAGAAGACGCAGGCCATCGTCAAGCAGGCGGCGCAGAAGGCGGGCATCGATCTCGAGCTCAAGGCCGTCACGGCGTCGGTGTTCTTCTCGTCGGATGCCGCCAACCCCGATACCTACACCAAGTTCTATTGCGACATCCAGATGTACACGACGACGATGAACCAGCCCGACCCCGAGATCTTCATGAACCAGTACGTTTCATGGGAGTACTCGACCAAGGAGAACAAGTGGCAGGGCCGCAACATCACGCGCTGGCACAACGACGAGTACGACAAGGCCTATCGTGCCGCCGCAGGTCGAGCTCGATCCGGTCAAGCGCACGGCGCTGTTCATCCGGATGAACGACCTGGTGGTGCAGGACCGCGCGATCGTCGCCGGTGGTCTCGCGGCCGCGCGTGCGCGCGTCGAACCTCAAGCTCAGGGTGCCCGAGAGCGGCTGGGACAGCGACTTCTGGGCGTTGCAGGACTGGTTCCGCGAGGTGAGCGGCCGCGTAGCGGCCAGCGTCGGGTCGTTCGATGAGCTTCCCGGGGACCTACGTCCTCCGACGGCTGCTGATCGCCGTGCCCAGCCTGCTGGGCATCAGCGTCGTGCTGTTCACCGTCCTGGCGCTGGCCCCCGGGGATCCGTTCGGCGAGCTCGTCTCGAATCCCAACATTCCGGCGGAAGTCGCCGCCAACCTGCGCCTGAAATTCGGGATGGACGACCCGTTGCTCGTCCGCTATCTGCGCTGGCTGGCCGCGATGCTGCAGGGCGATTGGGGATTCTCGTTCGCCAGCCGGATCAACGTGTCGGACCTGATCATGCAGCGACTGCCGACCACGATCCTGGTGATCGGCTCCTCGCAGGTGCTCGCGCTCCTGGTCGCGTTGCCGGTCGGAGTCTACGCGGCGACGCGCCCGTATTCGCTGTTCGACCAGGTCGCGGGCACGCTGACCTTCATCGGCTTTTCGCTGCCGACGTTCTTCACCGGGCTGCTGCTGATCCTCGTCTTCAGCATCCAGCTCGATTGGCTGCCGTTCGTCTACAAGTCCGACATCGCCGCCACCGGCTGGCGCTTCTATTGGGAGCACTTCAAGCAGGCGATCATGCCGGTCGCCGTGCTCGGGCTCTTCCAGGCGGCGTCGTGGACGCGCTACGTGCGCTCCGCCGCGCTCGACGTGATCAAGCTCGACTACGTCACCACCGCGCGCTCGAAGGGTCTGAAGGAGCGCACGGTCATCCTGAAGCACGTCGTGCGCAACGCGCTGATCCCGGTGGTCACGCTGGTGGCGCTGCAGCTGCCCGTCGATCTTCGGCGGCGCCATCGTCACCGAGCAGATCTTCCGCGTTCCCGGCATCGGGTCGCTGCTGATCAGCGCGATCCTCGCGAACGACACGCCCGTCATCATGGCCGTCACCTTCGTCCTTTCCTGCCTGGTGATCGGCTTCAATCTCCTGGCGGACATTCTCTATGGCTGGCTCGACCCTCGCATCAGCCTCCGTTAGCCCGCTGGCGCCGGTGGGCCGGACGAAGCCGGTCTCGCTCGCCCAGGACATCTGGCGGCGCTTCAAGCGCCATCGGCTGGCGCTCGTCGGCGCGTTGATCCTGCTGGTGATCGTGCTCGGCGTGGTCGTCGGCCCGTGGCTGTGGAACGATTCCGATCAACGAGATCGACTTCAATGCGCGGCTGGCGCCGCCGTCGTGGCAGCACCCGTTCGGCACCGACGACCTCGGCCAGGATCTGCTCGCGCGGATGCTCTACGGCGGGCGCATCTCGATCGCGGTCGGCCTTGCCGCGATGCTGATCGCGGTCGTCGTCGGCACCGCCATCGGCGCCATTGCCGGAATGTCGCGCGGCCTCGTCGACACGGTGCTGATGTGGCTGACCGATCTGTTTCTTTCGCTGCCGCAACTGCCGCTGCTGCTGTTGATCATCTACCTGTTCCGCGACTCGCTGAAACGATGGGTCGGTCCCGAAGTCGGGCGTATTCATCCTGATCGTCGCGGTGATCGGCGGCTTTCGCTGGATGTCGGTGGCGCGTCTCGTGCGCGCGCAATTCCTGTCGTTGCGCGAAAAGGAATTCCTCGAGGCGGCGCGCGCGCTGGGCGCGAGCCGGATGCGCCAGGTGGTGCGCCACATCCTGCCCAACGCCATGGGCCCGATCATCGTCGCGGGAACGATCGACGTCGCCAACGCCATCATCGCCGAGTCGACGCTGTCCTTCCTCGGGCTCGGGTTTCCGCCGGACATTCCGACCTGGGGACGCGTCCTCTACGACGCCAAGGACTACCTGGACATCGCGCCGTACTGGGCGCTGTTTCCGGGCACGCTGATCTTCCTCACGGTGCTGTCGATCAACTATCTCGGCGACGGCTTGCGCGATGCGCTCGACCCGCGGCGGATCCTGTCGCGATGACGGAGCGCATGCTCGAGATCAAGGGACTCAAGATCTACTTCGACACCGAGGAGGGCGTCCTGCAGGCGGTCGACGGCGTCGACATCGGCATCGACGCCGGTGAAACGCTGGGCGTCGTCGGCGAATCCGGCTGCGGCAAGAGCGTCACCGCGCTCGCCGTGATGCGGCTGCTGCCGATGCCGCCGGGACGCATCGCCGGAGGCGAGATCCTCTGGCGCGGGCGCGACCTCGTCGCGGCGGACGAGGAGACGGTCCGCGCGCTGCGCGCCAGGGAGATCGCGATGATCTTCCAGGAGCCGATGACGTCGCTCAACCCGGTGTACACGGTCGGGGAGCAGATCGCGGAAGTCGTGCGCCTGCATGGAACGCCGAACCGGCGGGCCGCGCTCGCGCGCGCGGTGGAAATGCTGCGGCTCGTCCACATTCCGAATCCCGAGCGGCGCGTCAACGATTACCCGCACCAGTTCTCGGGCGGCATGCGCCAGCGCGTGATGATCGCGATGGCGCTCTCGTGCAATCCCAAGCTGCTGATCGCCGACGAGCCCACCACCGCGCTCGACGTGACGATACAGGCGCAGATCCTGGACCTGATGACCGAGCTCAAGGAGCGGATGGGGATGGCGGTGATGCTGATCACGCACGCGATGGGCGTGGTCGCCGAGACTGCGCAGCGCGTCGTCGTGATGTACGCGGGCAAGGTGGTCGAGGAGGCCACGGTCGCCGAATTGTTCCGCAAGCCGCTGCATCCGTATACGCTGGGCCTGATCCGCTCGATTCCGCGCATCGATCTCGCCGCCGACGAAGAAGCAGCGGCTCGAGACGATTGCCGGCACGGTCCCGTTCCTGATCAACCCGGCGCCCGGGTGCCGCTTCGCGGCGCGGTGTGCGTGGGTGCGCGATGAATGCCGGGGCGAAACGCCCCCGCTCATCGAGGTCGCGCCCGGCCACAAGGTCGCCTGCGTGCTGCACAAGGCCTGAAGGCGCCCGTCATGGCAGAAGCCGTTGTTGCGCGTCAAGGACCTGGTCAAGAATTTCCCCGTCAAGGGCGGCCTCCTCGGCCGCGAGGCGCACAAGGTGCACGCGGTCGACGGCGTGAGCTTCGAGCTCGCGCGAGGCGAGACGCTGGGACTGGTCGGCGAATCGGGCTGCGGCAAGTCCACGACCGGGCGCTGCGTGCTGCGCCTGATCGAGCCGACCTCCGGCGAGGTCTGGTTCGACGGGCAGAACGTGACGGCGCTCGGCCGCGAATCGATGCGGCGCGCTGTGCCGCGACATGCAGATCATCTTCCAGGATCCGTACGCGTCGCTCGACCCGCGAATGACGGTGGGGGCGATCATCGGCGAGGCGCTGGTCATCCACAAGCTGACGCGCACGCCGGGCGAATATCGGGACCGGATCGTCGAGCTGCTGGAGACGGTGGGCTTGAACGCCGATCACCTGCGCCGCTATCCGCACGAATTCTCGGGCGGCCAGCGCCAGCGGATCGGCATTGCGCGCGCGCTCGCCGTCTCGCCGAAGCTGATCGTGTGCGACGAGCCCGTTTCGGCGCTCGACGTGTCGATCCAGGCGCAGGTGATCAACCTGCTCGAGGACCTGCAGCAGAAGTTCGATCTCGCCTATGTGTTCATCGCGCACGACCTCTCGGTGGTCGAGCACATCAGCGATCGCGTGGCGGTCATGTACCTGGGCCGGATCGTCGAGCTCGCGTCCGCGCGCGAGCTCTACACGTCGCCTCGCCATCCGTACACCGAGGCGCTGCTCTCGGCGGTGCCGGTTCCCGAGCCCGGCCTGAAGCGCGCGCGCATCCGCCTCACGGGCGAGATGCCCAACCCGATCCAGCCGCCGTCCGGCTGTCACTTCCATCCGCGCTGCCCGAAGGCATTCGACCGATGCAAGGTCGAGTCGCCGCAGTTCAAGCCGGTCGGCGGACGGGCACTGGGCGGCGTGTCATCTGAATGACATCGCCAAGTAGGCGAAGGGCTGCGCCGGGCGCGCCGGCGAAGCTCGCTCGAGGCGTTCGATGAGCCCGTTCCTCGCCGGCGCGACGTGGCTTCTTCTCTTCCAGTGTGCGGGAGAGGTGGTCTCGCATCTTCTGGGACTTCCGGTCCCGGGTCCGGTCGTCGGGATGCTGCTGCTGTTCATCGCGTTGCGCGCTCGCAACGGCGTTCCCGATTCGATCGGCGTGGCGGCCGACGCCCTCGCGAAGCACTTGTCGTTGTTGTTCGTGCCCGCCGGCGTCGGCGTGATGATGTACTTCGAGCGCCTTGCGGGAGAGTGGCTGCCGATCGTGGTGGCGCTGCTGGTGAGCACGATCGGTCGCGATGGCGGCGGCGGCGCTTACGTTCGCGGCGCTTGCACGCCGCGTCGACGCGCCCTCGCGCGGAGAGTGCGCCGCAGGCGGAGCCGTGAGCAGCGAGAATTTTTTCGAGCTGTGGGTCTACCTCGCGGCGACGCCGCTCGCGGGCTTGACGATGACGCTGGTCGCCTACGTGCTCGGATTCGCGCTCTACACGCGCGCCGGGCTGCATCCGCTCGCCAATCCCGTGCTGATCGCCGTCGTCGTGATCGTGCTCTGCCTGCGATTGGGAGATGTCGAATACCGCACCTACTTCGCCGGTGCGCAGTTCGTTCACTTCCTGCTGGGGCCGGCAGTCGTCGGACTCGCCGTTCCGCTCGCGAGGGTGTGGCCGAACATCCGCCGCCTCGCCGTGCCCGTCGCGGGCGCGCTCGCCGTGGGCTCCGTCGTCGCACTCGCGACTGCGGTCGGGATTGCCTGGGCGCTGGGCGCATCGCCGGGGACGCTCGCCTCGCTCGCCCCGAAGTCCGTCACGGCGCCGATTGCGATGGGCATCGCCGAGCGCATCGGCGGCGTCGCGGCGCTCGCAGCCGTGTTCGCCGTGGCGACCGGAATCATCGGCGCGGCGCTCGGCAAGTACGTGCTCGACGCCGTGCGCGTACGCGATTGGCGTGCCCGCGGTTTTGCGATGGGGCTCGCGGCGCACGGGATCGGCACGGCGCGAGCGTTTCAGGTCAACGCGGAAGCGGGGACCTACGCCGGCCTCGCATTCGGGTTGCACGGCGCGTTCGCCGCGTTCCTCCTGCCGCTTCTGTGGCGTCTTTCGCGGCTCGTAATCGGAAATCCGTAGCAGGATCCGCTCGAACGCCCCGACGGCAGCCGTTGCTCGAGGCGGCGAGCGTCAGGCGGTCTCGATCACGCCTCGGCGCAGCTGATCGCGCTCGAGCGACTCGAAGAGCGCCTTGAAATTGCCTTCGCCGAAGCCGTCGTCGCCTTTGCGCTGGATGAACTCGAAGAACACCGGCCCCAGCAGCGTGTCGGAAAAGATCTGCAGCAGCAGCCGCTGCTTGCCGCCTTCCGTCGTGCCGTCGAGCAGGATGCCCCGCGACTGCAGCTCGGCCGCGTTCTCGCCGTGTCCCGGCAGCCGTTCGTCGAGCATCTCGTAGTAGGTCGCGGGCGGCGCCTTCATCAGCGGGACGCCGGCGTTGCGCAGGCTGTCGATGCTCGCGAGGAGATCGTCGGAGAGGAGCGCGATGTGCTGGATGCCCTCGCCGTTGTACTTCATCAGGAACTCCTCGATCTGGCCCGTCGTCTTCGACGCCTCCTCGTTGAGCGGTATGCGGATCTTGCCGTCCGGAGCCGTCATCGCGCGCGACGTGAGCCCCGTGTACTCGCCCTTGATGTCGAAGTAGCGGATCTCGCGGAAGTTGAAGATGCGCTCGTAGAACGACGACCAGTGCGCCATGCGGCCGCGGTACACGTTGTGCGTCAGATGGTCGATCAGCTTGAGCCCGTGTCCTCTTGGATGGCGATCGACTCCGTCGACGAATTCGAAGTCGATGTCGTAGATCGACAGGCCGTCGCCGAAGCGGTCGATCAGATAGAGCGGCGCGCCGCCGATCCCCTTGATCGCGGGCAGGCGGAGCTCCATCGGCCCGGGCGGCAGGTCGACCGGCTGCGCGCCGAGCTCGAGCGCGCGCTTGTACGCCTTGTGCGAGTCGCGGACGCGAAACGCCATCCCGCACGCCGACGGACCGTGCTCGGCGGCAAAGTACGACGCGACGCTCTCCGGCTCGTTGTTGACGATGAAGTTGATCTCGCCCTGCCGGTAGAGCGCGACGTCCTTCGAGCGGTGCGTCGCGATTCGCGTGAAGCCCAGCATCTCGAACGCCGGCTCGAGGACGTTGGGCGCAGGCGATGCGAATTCGACGAATTCGAATCCCATGAGCCCCATCGGATTCTCGAACAAGTCAGGCATGTCGGTTCTCCCGAGCTGATCTGCGGCGCTGGTCATCGAATACGGCGGGCCTCGATGTAGAAGCGCTTCTCGTTCGCTTCTCCCATCGAGAACGCCTTCCGCGGCAGCGGCCCTTCGCGCACGACCATGCGCAGCAATTCGTCCTTGCGCACCGCCGGCAAGTGAAGTCCGACATTGCGGCCTTCCAGCGCGAGTCGCTCCAGCGCGTCGTCGCCGTGGACGTAGTCGACGTGCGTGGCGCCGCCGCGCTCGACGAAGTCGTCGACGAAAGGTTGAAACGTTCCGACCGCCAGCGTCGAATGCGGATCGGCAATCTCGATCACGCTGAAGCGACGGCCCGGCCCGATCACTCCCGCCGTGTGGCCGGGGCCGCGCGCCGTATTCACGTGGTCGCGCATCGCCGCCGCCGACGGCACGTCGGTGCACGACACCCGGCTGCCGAATGCCTCGCCCAACGCCGGCCGGACATCGGCAGCGACGCCGAAGAGCAGACGGTGAATCGGAGAGAACTGCAGCGCCGGATCGTGGATGTTCTCGACCTCGACCAGCGCGAAGCGGCTCGGGTGATCGGCGCCGGCCGTCGCCTTGATGCTCTCCCAGAACGCCTTGGCGGTCGCCAGCGAATGATTGCCGTCGCCCATCGCGAAGAGCATGACCGCGGTGTCTTCCGGCACGGCGTAGCGCTGCGCAAACGCCGCCGGGCTCGCCAGCGCGTGCAGCGCCCGCGTGATGCGCTCGCCTTGTCCGGCATCGAGTGCGTATCCGGCGACGTGCCCGCCGCCCAGCATCAGATCGGTTTCGTACAGCTTCGCGAGCTTCTGGCGCTCGGCGCCGATCGGCTCGATCACCGTGCCCGACGGGTCGTCGATCAGCACGAGGATGTGCGGCAGCTCGAGCTCGGCGCCGCGCCGGACCGCGATCCGCGGAGCCAGCCGCTCGACCATCGTGCCTTCGGTCGGGCGGATCGGGCTCGTGGACTGGCTGCCGAAGTCGTATTGCGTCGAGGTCGAGCTCCAGCATCAGGCCGCGGCGGATTCGATCGCCGAGCGTTCGCTCGACGTAAACAGGCGCCTGCGTGCTCGTCGAACACTCCGTCGGAAAGGTAGCTGCCGCATCGTGTCCTGGATGCGGCCGATGCGCGAAGCGGCGTCCGGCGCCCCGAGATACGCCTCGGGGAAGATCAGGTGCAGCGTCGACGGCGCGTCGCCGACTTCGCGCGCGACGCGCTCCCAGTAATCCGGCTCGGAGGTGTACTGATCGCAGGCGATCACAGCCCACTTGGCGAGATCGATCCCGCGGCCGCGGGAGGAGAAGTTCGCGGCAGTCGGAAGCAAGTCTGGGTGCCCATGGCTGCAAGGATACCTTCCCCGCGAAGGTGCCAGCGTCAGACGACGACCTCGGCCGTCAGCGGCAGGTGGTCCGATGCGACCCGCGCCAGCGGGCTCGCATGCGAGCGCAACCGGCGCAGGCAGCCCGCCGGCGAGATCCAGATCCGGTCGAGCGCGAACACGGGACGACGCGCGGGAAACGTCGGCGGCGCCGAGGGCTTCTCCTGAAAATGCGCGTGCAGCCAGCGCAGCGGGCGACCCCACAGGTACCACTCGTTCAGATCGCCCATGAGGATCGTCGGCTGCGACAGCTCGCTCTCGACCGCGGCGAGGAGCTTTCTCACCTGGCTGCGGCGCTCTCCGGGACGCAACCCGAGATGCGTTGCCAGCACGCGCAACGAGTCGCGCGCCCCGACGCGGATCCGCACATCGAGCGCGCCGCGCGGCTCGTAGGTTGTCGACGGTCAGATCGAGGTGAGCCACACGGTCGACCGCGTGCCGCGAGAGCACGGCGTTGCCGAAATCGGTCCCGCGCCGCGTGAGGAGCGGTCCGGAAACGGCGTGGTAGCCCGTCGCGCGCTCCAGATCGGCGAGAAAGGTGTCGTGCGCCTGCTGCAACGGCACTTCCTGCAACGCGACGACGTCGGCGTCGAGCTCGTGCAGCACGTCGACGATCCGCGTCGGCGCGTAGCGACGGTCGGTGCCCACGGCGCCGTGGATGTTCCATGTAGTGACGCGCAGCGCCCCGTGGATGCGGCCGGCGATGCGGTCATGCGGAGCGTCGGCCGCTTCAGTCGCCATGCACACTCGGCGCGGCGGCCGCTTCGCTTCGGCGCGGTGGCGGAGCTTCCTCGCAATCGCCCAGAGGAGCGCGACGAGCGCCGCGCCCACGGCGGCGAGCAGCGCAAACGTTCCGGCACCCGGTTCCTGGATTGCCGCCGCGACGCGATCGACGAATATCGATGCCACGGTGACGCCGGGCACGAGGCCGATGACCGTCCCGAGGAGGAAGTCGCGCCAGCGTATGTGCGACGCGCCGGCCACGATGTTGACGATCGAGAACGGCCCCACCGGCACGACGCGCGCGAAGATGATCGCGAGCAGGCCTCGCTCGCCGAGCCGCCGCGACAGGTCGTTCAGCCGTCGTCCGGCGAGCGCGCGCACGGTGTCCTTGCTCAGGTGACGACCGATCGCGAACGTCATCGCACCGCTCAGCGTCGCGCCGATCAGCGCGTAGACCGTGCCCAGGAGCGGGCCGAAGACGATGGCGGTCACGCCCACCAGCACCGACACCGGGAAGAGCACCAGCCCGCGCGCCGACGAAAGCCAGGATCGCGATCAGCGGCGCCAGTTCCTCGTCGCGCAGCGACGCGCCGATCTCGATCAGCCGCGCGGGCGCGAGCCACTCGTGCAGCGGCGTGTAGCGCCACGCGACGGCGCGCTCCCGCAAGCAGCACGATCACGAGCGCGACCCCGATCAACCGCACCCGTGATGCTGCTGCGCGCTTCTTCGTGCGGGACGAGGTCGGCGACGATCGTGTCGGGGTCGATGGGCCGCTCCGGGTCGAGCACCTGCTGATCCGGCACCAGCGCGTCGAGGTTCGGGTCGAGCTCCGGCTCGATCGCTTGAGCGAGCGATCGTCGTCGCGGGCGAGCGTCGCGATGGCTTGATGCAGGCTTCCGCGTGCGTCGATCGCCTCGGCGACTTCGGACGGCGATCGGTCGAGATGCTCGGCGAGAAGCCGGTCGCGCAAGCCGGCTATCGCCTGCCCGATTCGCGGATCGCCGCGCGCCTCGATGCGCGAGGTTGCATTCGGTGTCGGTGCCCATCGAGCGGTCGGCGAGATTGGCCGAGCCGATCATCAGCAGGTCGTCGTCGGCAATCAGCACCTTGCTGTGCACGTTGAGGCAGCCGCCTTCGCCGTCGAGCCAGGGCAACGTCGGATAGTAGAGGCGGTAGCGGCCGTGCCGGTCGGCCTCGCGCAACGTGCGGTGAATGCGTGCGCGCAACACGCCCATCGTCGAAATCTCGAGCCATCCGCTTTGCGTGTACGGCGAGATCACGGCAATCTCGGGCGCATCGTCCTCGCGCAGTCGCCGGGCGAAAGCGTCGCTGATCAGGCGCGAGGTGAAATACTGGTTCTCCGCGAAGATCCGGCGCCGCGCTCCGGCGATCGCGTCGAGGTGGAGCTGCCGGATTTCGCCGATGGCGGGGTAGCCGTTGAACGCCGGCTCCGTGCGCGCGATCGCGACGTCGACATCGCTCAGCGCCGGATTCCATGCCCGCCGGCCACGCGTCGGAGCGTCGGCGCGGCGGGCGGGGGCTTCGGACGCTTTCCGGTGGCGCGCCGCCAGCGCTCGCGCGCGAGCTCGCCCAGCGCGCG
The DNA here is from genome assembly GCA_963742965.1 of uncultured beta proteobacterium. GTDB lineage: Bacteria > Pseudomonadota > Gammaproteobacteria > Burkholderiales > Casimicrobiaceae > CAIWHR01. Next base: position 22,454 of record CAVUOC010000017.1, read on the forward strand.
CGCGCAGTCGCCCCCGACGGCGATGCCGACGTCGTGGAACGGCGCGTAGCGGCTTGCCGCCGTGATCGACGCGTCGAGGGTCGTTATGCTTGTGACCGCAGCTGTCCCAGCGCACCTTCGTCAGATCGTAGCCGCTGACGAACGCGACCGCGTCGTCGACGACGACGATCTTCTGGTGGTGCGATGCGCCGACCGGATGCTGATCGTCGAGATGGAACGACAGCCGGCGATGCGTGCTCCAGTCGAGCTTGAAGATGGGCAGCCACTCTCGCTCCATCGCGTAGAGCATCGCGAAATCCCACGAGAGCACGTAGCCGCGCAATCCGCGGCGCGCCGCGACGACGGCATTGAGGAAATCGCCGAGCGGCTCCGGAAACCCGTCGTTCGCCCCGTCCGGGACGAGGCGCATCCGGCTGTCGATGTCCCAGCCGAGGATGAAGAACGAGCGGCGGGCTTTCGCGAGCGCCGCGCGCACGGCGCCGAAATACTCCTCGCCGTCGACGAGAAACGCGACCTTCGTCGGCGCGCTCGACGCGCCAGCAGTTGCGTCCGGGCGCGAACGCGGACGCCCCGGTAAGCGGTGAGCTTCCGGGTGCCAGGGTCGGTGCGACAGTGGCTGGCGTCGACAATTTGATCCCCGTCCCCGCGAGGGCGCGCGCGCATTGTCAGCGATGCGGCCGCCGGTGTCTGTCGGCGCAGTCCGACACCTCGCCGCCGAGGGGCGCCGTTTCTCCGCCTCTAACGCAGCTCGTTCTTGACGAGCTCGTCCGCGAGCCTCGCCTCGGCCTGCGCGAGCAATGCCTTGTAGCGCGGATCGTCGCGAATCGGGTCGAGCGTCGTATCGGCGGCGAACCAGTTGAGGTTCTGCCGGAGCGCACGCGCAAAGAGCGTCTCGAGGAGCTCGATCGCCTTGTCCATCTCGCGCAGCGACACCATGTTGCAGGCGAGGTTGAACCTCAGGTTGATGTTGTCGGGATCGAGCAGCAGCGCGCGCTCCGTCCATTCCTTGGCGCGGTCGACTTCGTTCAGCGCGACCAGCGCGCTCACGCCGAACCCCATGCGCGAGCCCGTGATCGGGCTCGGCGACGATGAGCTTTTCCACGCGCTCGAGGCAGCGCCGGGCGGCCGACTTCATGCCCGTCGACGTCGCCCACCGCTTCGTAGCACTGGATCGCCATGCCGAGCGCCCAGAAGTCCGTTTCGATCGCGGCAGCCGCCTTCTCCAGGCAGGCGATGGCGCTCGTCGTTGCGCCGCATTCCGATGTAGCAGCGCGCCGCCGCGCAGTTGACCTCGTAGCCGTCCGGGTCGAGGCGCAGGGCCGTCGCGTGCTCGACCATCGCCTCGTCGTAGCGACCGGCGTCGCCGAGGATCCGTCCCTTGGCCGCGTGCGCTTCGGCGAGGTCGGGCTGCAGCGCGAGCGCGCGCTCCGCCGCCGCCCATCCCGTGTCGCCGACGTCGACATTCGTCAGCCGCTTGTTCGCCTGGGAGATCGCGAGCAGCGCCCACGCGCGCGCATAGCCGGGATCGATGTCGACGGCGCGCTGGGAGAGGCGCACGGTGATGTCGCGGTGACGGGAGTTCCCCGTCGCGTTGTATTGCCGCGCCATCAGGTAGAGCTTGTACGCCTCCGGATTGGTCGTCGATCGCTGCTCGATCGCCTTCTTCTCGTCGGGCAGCAGCTTGCAGCTTCAACGCGCTGACGATCGCTTCGGCGATTTCGTCCTGCAGCGCGAAGATGTCGTCGAGGTCGCGATCGTAGCGCTCGGCCCACAGGTGGCTGTCGGTCGCGCCGTCGATCAGCTGCGCGGTGATCCGCACGCGGTTGCCCGATTTGCGCACGCTTCCTTCGAGCACGTGCGTGACCTTGAGCTGCCGCGCGACCTGGCGCGATCTCGGTGTGCTTGCCCTTGAACGTGAACGCGCTGTTGCGCGAGACGACCGCGAGCGCCGACACCTTGGAGAGGTCGGTGATGATGTCCTCGGTGATCCCGTCGCTGAAGTATTCCTGCTCGGGATCCCCGCTCATGTTGGCGAAAGGCAGCACGCAGATCGACAGTCGCTGTCGCGCCGGCGTCGAGGCGCCCGGCGCGCTTCCGGCCGGCGTCGCGCGCACCGCGAAGACGTGGACGGGCCGCGTGATGTTCTTGACGGTGTGCTCGCCCAGGTCCTCGAAATCGCACGCGAGCTTGCCCGCGACCTGGTCGCGCACGGTGCGAGACAGCGCGACGCCGCCCGGCTCGGCGAGCGCCTGCAGCCGCGCCGCGACATTCACGCCGTCGCCGTAGATGTCGTCGCCTTCGACGATGACCTCGCCGAGGTTGATCCCGATCCGATACCGGATGCGTTCGGCCTCGGGCGCGTCGGCCTGCGCACCCGTCGCCTGCTGAATCTCCCGAGCGCACTCGACGGCGGAAACCACGCTGCCGAACTCGACCAGCGCGCCGTCGCCCATCAGCTTGACGATGCGCCCGCCGTGCGCGGCGACGCGCGGGTCGAAGATCGCGCTGCGGTTCGACTTCAGCCGGCCGAGCGTTCCCGCTTCGTCGCGCTCCATGAGGCCGCTGTAGCCGACGACGTCGGCCGACAGGATGACGGTCAGTTTGCGCTGCATCGAGTGGATTTGCCGCGGGCGATTCGGGTGGAATGCCGACCTGAAAGCGCCTGGAGCTCGTCGGACAGGCCCGTAGTGTGCCGCCCGCCGTGACGAGGCGCAAGAACTCGCTCCGCACCTCGCGGGATGGGCGGATGCTGTGGCAAACTCGTCGCCTTCCCGGTGATGATCTGTCGGGAAGCGGAACGGAGCAGCGATGAAAGTCTGCATCGTCGGCGCGGGCGCCATCGGCGGATTGATCGGTACGCGCCTCGCCGCGGCCGGTCGATCGGAGGTGAGCGCGATCGCGCGCGGCGCGACGCTCGCTGCGCTGCGCGAGCATGGCTGGCGACTGCGCCAGGGCGATGCGCTGATTCGCGCGCCCGCGCGGGCCTCCGATCGAGCCGCCGATTTCGGCGCGCAGGATCTCGTCGTCATCGCCGTCAAAGGGCCGGCGTTGGCCGAGGTCGCGCAGTCGATCGGCACCGCTGCTCGGCCCGGAGACGATCGTGCTGCCCGCGATGAACGGCGTTCCGTGGTGGTTCTTCGACGACCCGTCGGTTCCTTGCTCGGGCACGCGCCTCGAGAGCGTCGATCCGGGCGGCACGATCGCCCGCGCGCTGCCGGCAAGGAACGTGATCGGATGCGTGGTCCATGCAAGCGCGTCGACGCTCGAGCCCGGGCTCGTCGCGCTCGGGTCCGGCGACGGCTTGATCGTCGGCGAAATGGACGGCCGCGAAACGCAGCGGGTCGCGGCGCTTGCCGAGCTGCTGGGTCACGCCGGATTCGCGATCACCCGCTCCACGCGCATTCGCGCGCAAATCTGGTACAAGCTCTGGGGCAATCTGACGATGAATCCGGTGTCGGCGCTCACCGGCGCGACCGCGGATCGCGTGCTCGACGATCCGCTCGTCCGCCGATTCTGCGCCGCGGCGATGGACGAGGCAGCCGCCATCGGCGCGAGGATCGGCTGCGAAATGAAGGAGACCGCCGAGGAGCGGCAGGAGGTCGCCCGCAAGCTCGGCGCGTTCAAGACGTCGATGCTGCAGGACGTCGAAGCGGGGCGGCCGCTCGAGATCGACGCGATCATCGGCGCAGTGAGGGAGATCGGCGTCAAGGTCGGCGTCGCGACGCCGAACATCGACGGTTTGCTCGGCCTCGTCCGGCTGTTCGCGCGCGTTCGCGGGCTGTATCCGGAACGCAAGTCGTGTCGCGGAGGCCATGATGGGCACAACCTCCGGGCTTCACGAGAACCGGGCGCCCTCGGATTGCACACGGCCGTTGGCACAACCCCGAGCCGCGGTCGCGCCCATCACGGCCTGGGCACGCATCTCCCACGCGAAAGGAGCACACGATGAAGAAGCTCGGACCGAATGCCGCGAGGGAACGCGCCGCCGAAGCTGCCGGAGTGGCGCTACGATGAGCTGACCGGCGCGATCACGCGCAAGTTCACCTTCGGCGATTTCACGCAGGCGTTTGCCTTCATGACCGAAGTCGCGCTGGCGGCCGAGAAGCGCGACCACCATCCCGAATGGTCGAACGTCTACAACAGGGTCGAGATCACCTGGACGACGCACGATGCCGGCGGGCTGACCGATCGCGACATCGCGCTCGCCCGCGTTTGCGACGCCGCGTTCGATCGGCAGTGCGACGAGGCGCAAAATGAGGTCCTCGACCTCGCACGGAGCGCTGCGATGACTTCGACAGTCAAGACCGTTTTCGTGACCGGCGCCGCGGGAAATCTCGGCCGCGCAATCGCGGCGGCGTTCGAAAAGCGGGGCGCGAACCTCGTGCTCGTCGGGCGCACGAAGGAATCGCTCGCCGCCGCATTGGGGGCCGAGAGCGAGCGCCGGTTGTTCGTCGCCGCGGATCTGCTCGACCAGGGCGCGCTCGATTGGGCGGTCCGGCTCACCCGCGAGCGCTTCGGCCGCGTCGACGTCCTGTGCAACATCGCCGGGGGCTTCCGGATGGGCTCGCCGGTCCATGAGACCTCCGACAAGGATTGGGACTTCCTGATGGACATCAATGCGCGCACGATGCTGCACGCGGTGCGCGCCGCGGTGCCGCAGATGATCGAAGCCGGAGGCGGCAAGATCGTCAACGTGGGCGCGTTCGCCGCGCAAAAAGGCGTCGCGCAAATGGGCGCGTACGTTGCGGCGAAGAGCGCGGTCATCCGGCTCACCGAAGCCATGGCCGCGGAGCTGCGCGAGAAGAACATCAACGTCAACTGCGTGCTGCCGACGATCATCGACACGCCGGAGAACCGCGCGGCGATGCCGAAGGCCGACCCGACGCGCTGGGTGGCGCCGGAGGATCTCGCCAACGTCGATCGTGTTCCTCGCGTCCGACGAGGCGCGCGCGATCCACGGCGCGGCGCTGCCGGTGACGGGACTGAGCTGACGCCCGCTGCCTGACTCGCGAAGGACTTCGACAGATGCCGATCTATCGACTGCACGGTGACGCGCCGCGGATTCCGGACTCGGCGTACGTGGCGCCCGAAGCCGTGCTGATCGGCAGGGTGACGCTCGGCGAGCACGCGTGCGTGCTGCCTTGCGCGGTGATCCGCGGCGACAACGAAGCGATCGTGATCGGCGACGGCTCCAACGTGCAGGATGGCGCCGTGCTGCACGTCGATCCCGGCTTCCCGATGACGGTCGGCGCGAACGTGACGATCGGCCACCAGGCGATGCTGCACGGCTGCACGATCGGCGACGGCTCGCTCATCGGCATCCAGGCGATCGTCCTGAACAACGCCACGATCGGCCGCGATTGCCTCGTCGCGGCAGGCGCGCTCGTGCTGGAAGGAAAGGTGTTCGCGGACCGCTCGCTGATCGTCGGCGCGCCGGCGCGGGTCGCGCGCCAGCTGACCGACGCCGATCTCGTGTCGCTGCGTCGCGCGGCAGAGGTCTACGTCGAGCGCGGCAAGGCGTTCAAGGCCGGGCTCGAGCGGATCGGCTGAGGCATTCGCGCCGGCTTCTCTTTGGCAGCGAAACAGTGGACGCGCAAAAGACGGAGCTCGAAGACTGGATCGGCCGGTCGGAAACGGTGACCGATGTGGCGACCGCGACGCCCGTGGCCGCGCTCTCCGCGACGCTGGATCGACCCCCGGTCCGTCCGGAAGCCGGCACGCCGCTGCCGCCGCTCTGGCATTGGCTCTATTTCCTGCCGCTGCACCGCCAGTCGGACATCGGCCCCGATGGGCACGCCAAGCGCGGCGGCTTCCTGCCGCCGGTTCCGCTGCCGCGACGGATGTGGGCGGCGAGCCAATTCGCGTTTCACGCGCCGATCGAGGTCGGCGATGCGCTGACGCGCGTTTCGACGATCGAGGACGTGCGCGAGAAGACCGGCCGCACGGGCCGCCTCGTCTTCGTCAAGGTCCGGCACGAGATCCGCCGCGGCGACGCGCGCGATGCGGCGCTCGTCGAGCATCACGACATCGTGTACCGCGACGCGCCGGCGCCGGGCGACGTCGCGCCGCCGCCGAGGCGAGGCGCCTGCGAAGTCGGCTTGGGAGCGCCAGTGGATTCCCGACGACGTGTTGCTGTTCCGCTATTCCGCGCTGACGTTCAACGGTCACCGGATTCACTACGACCGGCGCTACGTGACCGAGGTCGAGGGCTATCCGGGGCTCATCGTCCACGGTCCGTTGATCGCGACGCTGCTGCTCGATCTTCTGCGCGACCGGATGCCCGACGCGGACGTCGCGCGCTACGAGTTCAGGGCGCTGCGGCCGTTGTTCGACATTCATCCGTTCTTCGTTTGCGGCGAGCCGCAGCCCGACGGGAAGACGATCCGGCTGTGGACGCGGGACCACGAGGGCGCGCTGACGATGGATGCGACCGCGGTCGTGCGTTAAGTGAGTCGCGAAGGCTGCGATGGGCACAGCCCGCCGGGCGCACGGACCCGGGAGCCCGGCGGGCTGTGCCCATCGCAGCCCGGGCGCAGCACCGATCGCAAGGAGGTTGTTGCGATGAGACCGCTTGACGGCATCACCGTCGTCACGCTCGAGCACGCGATCGCCGCGCCGTTCGCGACGCGCCAGCTCGCCGATCTCGGCGCGCGGGTGATCAAGATCGAGCGGCCCGGCGTGGGCGATTTCGCGCGCGGCTACGACGAGCGCGTCCACGGTCTCGCGTCGCATTTCGTCTGGACCAATCGCTCGAAGGAAAGCCTCACGCTCGACGTCAAGCATCCGGAGGCGCAGGCGATCCTTCGGCGGCTCATCGCCGGGTCCGCCGACATCGTCGTGCAGAACCTTGCGCCAGGCGCGGCCGCCCGACTCGGTCTCGACTACGCAACGCTCTCGGCCGGGAAGCCCGCGATCATCGTCTGCGACATCAGCGGCTATGGCGAAGACGGCCCCTATCGCGACAAGAAAGCCTACGACCTGCTGATCCAGAGCGAGTCCGGCTTCGTGTCGGTCACGGGGACGCCGGAAGAGCCGGCGAAAGCCGGGCTCTCGATCGCCGACATCGCGGCCGGAATGTATGCGTACACGAACATCCTCGCAGCGCTCCTCGATCGGCAGAAGACCGGTCGCGGCCAGCACATCGACATCTCGATGCTCGAATCGCTGGTCGAATGGATGAGCTTTCCGCTCTACTACGCGTTCGACGGCGCCGCGCCGCCTTCGCGCGCCGGGGCGAGCCACGCGACGATCTATCCGTATGGCCCGTTCCCCGCGGGCGACGGCAAGATCGTGATGCTCGGGTTGCAGAACGAGCGCGAGTGGGCGGCGTTTTGCGACAAGGTGCTGCTCAGCCCCGCGCTCGCCAGGGAGGAGCGATTCTCGACCAATTCGAAGCGCAGCGCCGCGCGCGCCGAGCTCCGCGCGCTCATCGTCGCCGCGTTCGCGCCGCTCACCGCCGAGCAAGTCGTCGCGCGCCTCGACGCCGCGCAGATCGCCAACGCGCGCGTCAACACGATGCACGACGTGTGGAACCATCCGCAGCTGCGCGAGCGCCGGCGCTGGCGCGAGGTCGGGACGACGGCCGGCAACATTCCCGCGTTGCTGCCGCCCGGTTCGTGGGAGGAGGGCCCGCCGCGAATGGACGCCGTTCCGGCGCTCGGCCAGCACACCGACGCGATCCTCGGCGAGCTGGGCTATTCGAAGGAGCGCATCGCGGCGCTCCGGGCCGAGAAGGCGATCTGATTCGCGCGGCGCGCGTCGATGCGGGCGCGCTCTGCGGCGGACGCGCCGCCGGGGTAAGGCTCGCGCGGATGTGCTATATTTTGTCGCTTGCTTCGACAGGGCGCCCGTAGCTCATTTGGATAGAGCACCGGCCTTCTAAGCCGGTGGTAACAGGTTCGAGTCCTGTCGGGCGTGCCAAAAATCGGCGTGCGCGACGATCGTGTGCGAGGCTCGGATCTCCACGCGGCTTCGCGTGATCGGCGCGGCGCAAGTTCTACGGTGGCTGTAGCTCAGCTGGTAGAGTCCCGGATTGTGATTCCGGTTGTCGTGGGTTCGAATCCCATCAGCCACCCCATTCACCTGCAAGAAGAGTTCGCGTTCGGCTGAACGTATTCGCCGGTTCGCGAACAGGTGCGCGCGCGCTTTGAATCAAGGCGAATTTCGCTTCGTGTCGCCGCGCTCTCTGCGCCGGGACTTGCTATCATCCCGCGCTTGGCGAGCATCGTCCTGTGGATCGTTGCGGTCGCGCTCATCGCGATCGGTGTCGTCGGGACGGTCGTGCCCGCCGTGCCCGGCGTCATCCTCGTCTTCGCGGGCATGGCGCTCGGCGCGTGGATCGACGATTTCGCGCGCATCCCCGTGTGGCTCGTCGTCGTCCTCGGCGTGCTGACGGCGATCGCGTGGGCAGTCGATTACGCCGCCGGCGTCCTCGGGGCGAAGCGCGCGGGCGCGAGCGGTCGCGCGATCCTCGGCGCGGCTATCGGGACCTTCGCCGGAATCTTCACCGGTCTGTGGGGCCTCGTCTTCATGCCGCTCGTCGGAGCCGCGATCGGTGAATACTCGGCACAGCGCGACTTGCGCCGCGCCGGCAAGGTGGGCATCGCGACGTGGATCGGCTTGCTGCTCGGCACCGCGGCCAAAGTCGCGATCGTGTTCGCGATGATCGGCATATTCGTGACGGCGCTTCTGGTGTAGCGGCGTCGCCAGTGGATTCGTCTGTCTCCGCGCGCCGTCTGACCTGGCTTCTGGCCGCCGGCGGCCTCGCTTTCGACATCGCCGCGTACTACCCGGGGCAGATGTCGTTCGACAGCGGATACACGTGGTGGCAGGCGCGCGTCGGGGAAACCTGGAACACTCAGTCGCCGATGCTCGTTCACCTCTGGCGCGTGCTGGATTCGATCGTGCCCGGGCCGGGTCTGGTGTTTCTGCTGCACCTGGTGCTGTTCTGGGGTGGGCTCATGCTGATCGCGCTCGGGCTCAGGCTACGGCCGCTCGCGACGGTGATGCTTTTCGCGCTCGCAGGTTTTGCGCCGCTCGTTACGGTGCTGCGCGCGCACGTCTGGACCGACGTGGGTTTCGCCGCCGCGCTTCTCGTCTCGACCGGGGCGCTTGCCTTCCTCGCGCAAACGGGAAAGCGCCGCTGGCTCTTGCTCGTGCTCGTCGCCGGGTTCTACGCGCTCGGGCTGCGCCAGAACGCGTTGCCGGCGCTGCTGCCGGTCGTCGTCTGCGCGATGCATCGAGCGCTCGCGCACGACGGCACGAAGCGCGGGCGGCTCGCGGTCGGCGTTGCCTCGACACTCGTCCTGGCCGCATTGTTCGGCGCCGTCAGGGTCATCAATGCGCATGCGGATCGCGACGTGCCCGTGTGGCCGGCGCTCGCGGTGTACGACCTCGCCGCCCTTTCGATCGCCACCGACCGGGTGTTGTTGCCGGCCCAGATGATAGGGCCGGCCATGGACGTTGCCGACTTGAAGCAGGCGTATCAGGCGTGGAGCGTCGGCGCCGTGCTGACGCGCACGCGGAACGGCATACGCGACCCGGTCACGCCGGGTTGGACGCCCGCACAATTAGCCGAGTTGCGCCACGCGTGGCTCGGCGCGTGCCTCGCGCACCCGCGTGAGTACGTTGCGCACCGGATCGAGATGACTGCCGCGCTCTTCGGCACACACCCGAACGACTGGCCCCTCGCGCTGAAGTTCGTCCCGGTGCCCGTGCAATTTCGCGACAATCCGCCGGTTCCAACGAACACAACGGCGCTCCACGGCTGGATCTTCCGAACCGCCGAAAGGCTTCGCGACACGCCGATGTTCGCCGCGTGGCCCTATCTCCTCGTGGGGCTCGTCGCGGCGCCTTTCGCGTGGCGGCGGCGGGACCGCCCCGCCGCGCGCATCGCGCTGGTCCTGATCGCGAGCGGGGCGCTTTACGCATTGCCGCTGGTCGTTCTCGTCACGTCGGCGGAGGTCCGATACACGCTGTGGCCGTGCGTCGCGTCGCTCGTCGCGGGCGTCCTCGCGTTCGCGAACGTGGGCTCTCCGTCCTCGGTCGCCGCCATCCGCCGAAGCGCGACTCCGAACCGCTACGCTGAAATGGCGCCGCCGAGGCCTCGCTCGCGCGCGAGGCGCCGGCACGCGTCGATCGCAGCGAAATCCTCGGCGTACCAGGCGGACAAATTGCGGATCGCCTGCGCGTCGAGCGATCGGTCGACAGACGCAGGATTGCGGTGCGCGTCGACGTCGTCGTCGGGCAGGCGCAGCGTTTCGGGCAGGCCGAGCCGCGCGCGAACGATCGCGAAGTCCTCGGCGAGGTGCTCCTGCAGTCCGATGAATTCGATGTCGGCGCCGCGCGAGCGAAGGTAGTCGGCGCCCGACAACCAATCCCAGTACCGGCTGTTCACATGAGGAATGGCGAGCATCGCCCGCTCGGCCTTTCTGCGTTCGGCGGAGCTCGTCGACGACAGGCCGCTCGCGAGCTCGTTCGCCGTGCGGAACCGGCCGAACGCCGCTTCCTCGGCGGGACTCCACGGCACGACGTAGCGCGGCCGCCCCTCGCGCTGCCGGCTGTAGAATGCGCTGACGAAACGCGCGAGCGGCTCGCGCAGGAAGAAAAAGACGCCTTCGCCCGGCGCCACATCGGTGAGGCGCACATCGTGCCCGTGCAGCCGAAGGCGCCCTGCGCCCGCGACTGGCTTCAATGCGTGCTTGACGGCGGTTCCGCCGGTCTTTCCGATGTGCAGGAAGTGCAGCGGGCGTTCGGGCGGCGTCACCCCGCCACTATAATGCCGGGACGTTGCCCCCGCAGCCTGCCGCGAAAGGAGCCTCGCGATGAGCTCGACCGACGCCTATCCGCTCGAAGGCGGCTGCACGTGCCGGACGATTCGCTACCGGATGATGACGCGGCCGCTGTTCGTTCACTGCTGCCATTGCCGCTGGTGCCAGCGTGAGACCGGCGCGTCGTTCGCGCTCAACGCGATGATCGAAGCCGATCGCGTCGAGCTGCTGCAGGGGAAGGTCGACATCGTGCACGACGCCGTCGGCGAGCGGCAAGGGACAGAAGATCTCGCGCTGCCCGCAGTGCCGGATCGCGGTGTGGAGCAATTACGCGGGGGCGGGCGACGCGGTGCACTTCGTTCGCGTCGGGACGCTCGACGAGCCCGACCGTCTGCCGCCCGACATCCACATCTTCACCGCGTCGAAGCAACCGTGGGTCGTGCTTCCGCCGGGCACGCCGGCGGTGCCCGAGTATTACGATCGCAAAGCGCATTGGCCGAAGGAGAGCCTCGAGCGCCGAGCCGCGCTGCTCGCTCGCAACTGCGACCCGCTAGACGCGCCGGCCCTGCCGGCGCCGCGGGTCAACCTTCCTTGCACTCGTGCGGCAGAAACCGCGCGGGAATGTCGACGGGAACGCAGATCCAGCGGATGCGCTCGTCGCGATCGCGCGCCGGGGCGAGCAGGATCGAGCGGCCCGAAAGCTCAGGGATCAGCGGGCCGAGGGCGACGCGCACGCGTCCGCTGTCGAGACTCACATTGACGGCCGCGAGGAAATCGGGCCCGAACTGCCGGCCGATGATCTCGTAGTCCGGCGCGATCAGCGACGATTTCGCGAGATCCCAACCGCCTTCGATCTGCCGCTGCAGCGGCTGCAGCGCGGTCAGGGCCTCGGCGACGCGTGTCCGGACGACGCGGTCGGCGACGGCAGTCTGGAGGTACGGCGCAACCACGAGCATCGACGACGTGATCGCGACGGCGCCGAGGAGCACCGCCGACCCGAACGCGATCGGCGCGCGCTCGCCGAGCAGACGCGCCGCCTCGTCGGGGCGCACGGTTTCGGCTTCGGCGTCGCGGACCAGCTGCCGCGCCTTGTGGTAGAGCAGCGTGTTGGCGGCGAAGCCCGCGACGATACCGGGGATCACCCACAAGCAGCAGGAGCGCGCAGGCGAACGAGACGAACGTCGAATCGCCGAGGTAGGGATCGACGAGACCGAAGACTTCCATGGCTGCGACCGGCCACAGCGCGAAGGCGAGACCGGCGATCCAGAGCTTGTGATAGAACGCCCACACGGTTGGGATCCACGGGGCAGCCCAGTTCCAGCTGGGGAAGCTCCTTCCGATCCGTTCGTATTCCAGGAATTTGGGCGCGTAATAATCGGCGGCGGGGCCCACGGCCATGCGGAACAGGATCGCCAGCGAGGGTCGCACGATCGGCTCGTCGGCGGGCTCCCCCGGGAGCGCATCCAGGTGGATCGTGTCGAGGAACCCCATGCCCATGGCATTGTAGGCGGCGTCCTGCGTCACGGGCGTCCCGCACAGCTCGCAGCGATCCATGTCGGGCTCGAGCGCGTCACCACATTGCGCGCATGAGCGTAGGCCGTGGTCCAATCCTGATCCTCCGCAACAATCGCCATTCGCCGCGGTCCAAACCGATCCCCGAGGATCGCTCGCGCGGCGCGCGTTTCGCTCGATCGTCGCCCGAGACGGCGCGGCGAAGATGAGAGCGTACCATCGTCCGGGTCCGAACCGGTAAACTACCGGTCGGGAAACTGATACCGTTTGGGCGCGAGTCCGGGCATCACCTTGAAATTCATGACGGATTCATGACGTGAGGCAAAGGCTGCGCAAGCTCCTGGAGCGGGTTCGTCGCACGCGTGCAGTGCGCTGGCCGTGGAAGGTTCCGAACGCGCAGGAGCGCGTCGCCTTCCTGCCTCCCAAGCGCACCGATGTCACCGTCCACCGCGATGTCGCGCTGCGCCTGCGCAACCTCAGCATCGACCTGCGCACGCCGCTTGCTGATCCGGGCCCCGACTCGGGCGCATTCAAGATACGCGTCGCAAGCTCGCCGCAGGCGCGACGTGAGGCGAGCTGCTCGTGCGCAAGCGCTACGAGGGCCGCGGCTATCTCACCTCGACGACACTCGTCAGCGCGCACTCGTGCACCTTCTCCGCGTACGACGAAGGGCGCCTGTCGGGCACGGTGACCCTGCGGCTCGATTCCGAAGACGGGCTCGCCGCCGACGAGCTCTACGGCGACGAGACGCGCGCTCTGCGCGAGCAAGGGCACAAGATCTGCGAGTTCACGCGCCTCGCCGTGGACACGGCTCACATCTCGTATCCGGTGCTGGCCGCGCTCTTTCACACCGTCTTCCTGTTCGCGCAGAAGCTCCGCGGGTTCGACTACGCGGTGATCGAGGTCAATCCGAGGCACGTCGGCTACTACCGGCGCGCGCTCGGATTCGAAGCGATCGGGGGGCGCCGCCACAACACGCGCGTCAACGCGCCCGCTGTCCTGATGGGCGTGTCGTTCGACGTCATCGCGTCGAAGCTCGAGCACCATGCGGGGAAGGGCGCGCGCGGCGGCCACGGCGCGCAACCTCTTCGAGTACGGCTTCTCGCCCGCCGAAGCGGAGGGGATCCTTCGGCCGCTTGCGGATGCTCGAGACGGGTTGAGCGCGCGCGCCGGATCGGTCGCCGGCGAATCGAAAGCTCCGGCCGATGATCTCGGACCGGCGCGAGCGAGGGGGAAGTACGATGCAAGGATTGATGCAGGAGCGCCCGCTGCTCATATCGTCGCTGATCGAGCACGCGGAGCGCTGCCACCCGGATGCCGAGATCGTGTCGCGCACGGTCGAAGGGCCGATCCATCGCTGCACCTATCGCGACATCCATCGCCGGTCCAAGCAGGTCGCGAACGCGCTCGCCGCGCTTCGGATCGCGCCGGGCGATCGCATCGCGACGCTCGCGTGGAACGGTTACCGGCACATGGAGCTCTACTTCGGCGTGTCGGGAATCGGCGCGGTGCTGCACACGATCAATCCGCGGCTCTTTCCGGAGCAGATCGCCTACATCGTCAACCACGCGGCCGACCGGTATGTCTTTTTCGACACGACCTTCGCGCCGCTCGTGGAGAAGCTCGCGCCACAGATGGAGACGGTCGAGGCGTTCGTCGCGATGACCGATCGGGCGCACATGCCGGCGATCGACGTGCCGAATCTTCTCTGCTACGAAGAATTGATCGCGACGCAGCAGCCCGAGTATTCGTGGCCGGAGTTCGACGAGCGCACGGCCTCGTCGCTGTGCTACACGTCGGGAACGACGGGGAACCCGCAAGGCGTGCTGTACTCGCATCGCTCGACGGTGCTGCACTCGTTCGCCGTGTGCTCGGTCGACGGGCTCGGTCTGTCGGCGGCGGAGAGCGCGCTGCTCGTCGTGCCGATGTTCCACGTGAACGCGTGGGGGATGCCGTACGCGGGCGCGATGTCGGGCGCGAAGCTCGTGCTGCCGGGCCCGGCGCTCGACGGCAAGAGCGTCTACGAATTGATGAAGACGGAACGGGTGACGCTCGCGCTCGGCGTGCCCACCGTGTGGCTGATGCTCTTCGGGTACGTCGATGCGAGCGGCGCGAAGCCGCGGGAGGACCTCTCGCTCACGCGCCTGGTGATCGGCGGCTCGGCCGCGCCGCGAGCGATGACCGAGCGCTTCGAGACGCAGTTCGGCGCGTTCGTCCTGCACGGCTGGGGAATGACCGAGATGTCGCCGCTCGGAACCGTCGGCAACCTGCTGCCGAAGCACAGGGGTTGCGAGCTGCAGCAGCGGCTCGACCTGCAGGAGAAGCAGGGGCGCAGCGTCTTCGGGGTCGAGATGAAGATCGTCGACGCCGCTGGCAACGAGCTCCCGCGCGACGGCGTCGCATTCGGGCACCTGCTCGTGCGCGGTCCGTGGATCACGCGCGCGTATTTCGGCGAAGAGAGCGAATCGATCCTCGATGCCGACGGCTTCTTCGACACCGGGGACGTCGCGACGATCGACGCCGACGGCTACATGCACATCACCGACCGCTCGAAGGACGTGATCAAGTCGGGCGGCGAGTGGATCTCGTCGATCGCGCTGGAGAACGCCGCGATGGGGCATCCGGCGGTCGCCGAGGCGGCGGTGATCGGCGTCGCCCACCCGAAGTGGCAGGAGCGCCCGCTGCTCGTCGTCGTGAGGAAGGCGGGGCAGGAGCTGACGCGCGATCAGATGCTCGGGTTCCTGCAAGACAAAGTCGCGCGATGGTGGCTTCCCGACGACGTCGCGTTCGTCGCCGATCTGCCGCACACCGCGACGGGCAAGCTGCTGAAGACCCGGCTGCGCGAAATGTTCAAGGACTACCGGCTGCCGGACGCGGATCAGGCTCGTCAGAGCACGATCTGCGAGCCGAGCTCGACGACGCGGTTGGGCGGCAGGTTGAAGTAGGCGGCGACGCTTCCCGCGTTGCGGTACATCGCGACGAACAGGCGCTCGCGCCACAGCGCCATCGCCGCGCCGACCTTCGGGACGAGCGTCTCGCGCCCGAGGAAGAACGACGTGTCCATCATGTCGATCCGCAGCCCCTGCTCGGCGCACCAGTCGAGCGCTTCGGGCAGATCGGGCTTGTCGGTGAACCCGTAGAAGATCCTGACCCGGTGGAACTGCGCGTTGATCGCCTCGACGGCGACGCGTTGCGCGGGAGCGACGTGCGGCACGTCGAGCGTCACGACGGTGAGGAGGACGACGCGCTCGTGCAGGCTCTTGTAGTGCTTCAGGCTGTGCAGCAGCGCATGCGGCACCGCCGCCGGGTTCGACGTCATGAATACCGCGGTGCCGGGAACCGTCGTGCAGCCGAGCGACGCGCTCTCGATGAACGTGGGCAGCGGGATCGAGTCGGCCGCGATGCTCGCGAACAGCAATTCGCGCCCGAGCTTCCATGTCGACATCAGGACGAAGACCCCGAGACCGAAGGCGAGCGGGAACCAGCCGCCCTCGACGATCTTCACGATGTTCGCGCTGAAAAAGCCCAGGTCGACGAGCAGGAACGCGCCGAACAGCGCGACGCACAGGACGAAGTTCCAACGCCATATCCTGCGCGCGACGACGAAGGCGAGCACCGTCGTGATCGCCATCGTCCCGGTGACGGCGATGCCGTAGGCGCCGGCGAGCGCCGTCGACGACCCGAATCCGAGCACGAGCGCGACGACGCCCAGGAACAGCATCCGGTTGATGCCGGGCAGGTAGATCTGGCCCATTTCGTGGCTCGACGTGTGCGATACCTCCATCCGCGGCGCGTAGCCGAGCTGGATCGCCTGCTGCGTGATCGAGAACGCGCCGGAGATCACCGCCTGCGACGCGATGATGGTCGCCGCCGTCGCGAGCCCGACCAGCGGGTAGAGCGCCCACGACGGCGCGAGCAGGTAGAAGGGATTCTCGACGCTTTGCGGATCGGCGATCAGCAGCGCGCCCTGGCCGAAATAGTTGAGCGCGAGCGCCGGGAACACCAGCAAGGACCATGCGATGCGGATCGGCGCGCTGCCGAAATGACCCATGTCGGCGTAGAGCGCCTCCGCGCCGGTCACCACGAGCACGACCGCCCCGAGCGAAAAGAAGCCGAGCGCGCCGTGCGTCGCGAGGAACGTGACCGCGTGGACGGGATTGAGCGCGAGCAGCACCTGCGGCGCCCGTGCGATCCCCAGGACGCCGAGAGCGCCAGCGTCGCGAACCAGACGATCATGATCGGGCCGAAATAGGCGCCGACGCTGCCGTGCCGCGCTTCTGCACGGCGAACAGCGCGACGATGACGATCAGCGTGACGGGCAGCACGTAGGGTTGCAGGCCGGGCGCCGCGACCTCGAGACCCTCGACCGCGGAGAGCACCGAGATCGCCGGCGTGATCAGGCCGTCGCCGTAGAAGAGCGCGGCGCCGAAGAGCCCCAGCAGCATCAGCATGCGCGCGCGCGAGGCGTCCTTCTCGTTGTGCAGCACGAGCGCCATCAGCGCCATGATGCCGCCTTCGCCCTTGTTGTTGGCGCGCATGATGAACGCGATGTACTTGACCGACACGATGAGCATCAGCGACCAGAACACGAGCGACAGGATGCCGAGGACGTTCGCTTCGTTGATCGGCACCGGATGGTGGCTGCCGCCGAAGACCTCCTTCAGCGCATAGAGCGGGCTCGTGCCGATGTCGCCGTAGACGACGCCGAGCGCGGCGAGCGTCAATGTCGCAAGGCGCGACCGCGAGCGTTTTGTGCCTTTGCGAGCCGGCGCTGGTGTTCGCTGTCGGGGAGGCGTCGGACGTCATGCCTGGAAGCGATAGCCGACGCCGGTCTCGGTGAGAAAGTGGCGGGGTTGCGCGGGGTCGGCCTCGAGCTTCTGCCGCAGGTGCCCGACGTAGATGCGCACGTAGTGGTTGCTCTCGACGAAGCTCGGGCCCCAGACCTCGCGCAGCAGGTGGCGATGCGTGAGCACCTTCCCGGCGCTGCCGATCAGCAGCGTGAGCAGCCGGTACTCGATGGGCGTCAGGTGCACGATCGCGCCCGCCTTGCGCACGAGCCGGCTCGTCTGGTCGACTTCGATGTCGCCGAAGCGAAACACGCCGGCGCCGCTTGCGGTCGGCGCGGCGCGGCGGCGCAACGTCGCGCGCACGCGCGCGAGCAATTCGCCGACGCCGAACGGCTTGGTCAGATAGTCGTCGGCGCCGGCATCGAGCGCGACGATCTTGTCGGTCTCGTTGACGCGCGCCGAGAGCACGATGACGGGAACCGACGACCAGCCGCGGAATTCGCGGATGAAGTCGACGCCATTGCCGTCGGGCAAGCCCAGGTCGAGGATCACGAGATCGGGCTTGCGCGTCCCCGCGTCGATCAGACCCTGCTTGAGCGTCTCCGCCTCGGCGACGTGCCAGCCTTCGGTTTCGAGCGCCATGCGGACGAAGCGCCTGATCTGGCGTTCGTCCTCGACCAGCAGGGCGGTCGGCGCGTTATCGGTCATGGGGAGCGGGCTCGCCGCGCATTGTCCCGCATTTCCGCGCGGGTCATGCCGTCGGGACTCAGGGCGTCCCCGACGAAAATCACGCGGCGGCCGTCTCACCGGGCTCCTGCGGAGCGGCCGGCGGCGTTCCCAGCGGCAAGGTGAACGAGAACTTCGCGCCGCCGCCGAGATTGTTCTCCGCCCGGATTTTTCCGCGGTGCGCCTCGACGATCGCGCGGCTGATCGCGAGTCCGAGTCCGACGCCCGGCGTCGCCGACTCGCGCGCACCGCGCGTGAATTTCTCGAAGATGATCTCTTCCTGGCCCTCGGGAATCCCGGGTCCGCGGTCGCTCACGGTGATCGCGAGATCAGGCCCGACCGTGTCCGCGGCGAGGGTGACGACGGGTTCCGGGCGGCGTGTACTTGCCGGCGTTCTCGAGAAGGTTGTAGAGCACCCGCTCGATGAGCGTCGCGTCCATCTCGACGAGCGGCAGGTTCCGCGGCAGCACGACGTCGACGCGGTGCTGGGAGAGGGCCGCCTGCGCCGACTTGAGCGCGGTGCCGATGACTTCCTCGATCGGCATCCACTCGCGGCGCAATTTCACTTCCCCGCTCTGGATGCGCGCCATGTCGAGCAGATTGTCGACCAGCGCGCTCATTCTGCGCGCCTCCTCTGCGATCGCCTTCGCGGTGTCGAGCTGTGGGCCGGCGAGCGCCGGCTTGGTCATGAGCAGCGAATCGGCCAACCCGATCAGCGCCGCGAGCGGCGTTCGCACGTCGTGCGAGAGCGCGGACAGAAGCGAATTGCGCAGCCGCTCCGATTCCATCTGGATCAGCGCCTGCTGTGCGACCTCGACGTAGTGAACGCGCTCGAGCGCGATCGCGGCGAGCGCGGCGAAGGTGTCGAGCTGGCGCGTCTGCTCCGGCACCAGCAGCAGCCGGCGATTCTGCGGGCTTGATCGCGATGACGCCGCGCGTGCGCATCGGCGCGCGCAACGGCAGGTACAGGAACGCGCTGCCCGCGAGCGTGTCGGTGCCCATGCCTGCCGGCTGCGCGTTGTCGTACGCCCACTGCGCGGCGCCGATGTCGACGTCGAGCGCCGCGCCGCCCTCGTTGCGCACGCCGACGCGCTCGTGATCGTCCGGAAGCATCAGCGCAACCTCGGCACCGAAAAGTCTGGGCGATGACGCGAGCCGCGGTATCGACGACCTGTTCGGTCTGCAGCAGGCTCGAGAGGTCGCGCGAGAATTCGTACAGCGAGCGAGCGCGCTCCTCGCGATACGAGGCGATCCGCGCCTGATACCGGAGCCCGGCGGTCATCTGGCCGATGATGAGCGCAACGGCCAGCATCACGGCAAAGGTCAGCAGGTACTGCGCGTCGCTCACGGCGAACGACATCCGCGGCGGCACGCAGAAGAAGTCGAAAGGCCGCGACGCTGACGAACGCCGCGAGGACCGCGGGCCCGCGCCCGAACTTGAGCGCGACGAGCACGACGGTCAGCAGGAAGAGCATCACGATATTGGCGAGATCGAAGTACGGCAGCAGGATCGTCGCGACGATCGTCGTGAAAGCGCACGCCGCCAGTGCCCACACGAAGCGCAGCTGCTTCGTCTCGCGCCGAGGGTCGTCCACGTCGGCCTGGCCTTCGTCCTCCGGAGCCCGCTCGGCGGCCGCGGCTTCGCCGCGCCCGATTTCGATCAGGTCGACGTCCGGTGCGAGCATCGCGACGCGGTTGGCGAGCCTTCGTGTCCACGGCCAGACGCGGGACCGGCCACGCCCGAATATCACCTTCGAGACGTTGTGTGTCCGCGCGTACTCGACGATCAACGCCGCGGGATCGTCGCCGGCCAGGATCGCCGTGCGCGCGCCGAGCTCCTGCGCGAGCTTCACCGTTCGCAGCACGCGCTCGCGCTCCAGCGTCGAGAGTCGCTGCAACGCGGGTGTCTCGACGTAGACGGCCGTCCACTCGACGCCGAGCTGCGTCGCGAGCCGTGCGGTGCTGCGCACGACGTCGTCCCTGCCCGGGCTCGGACCTACGCAGCACAGCAGCGACGCCTCGGTCTTCCAGACGCGCGCGATCGCCTGGTCCGACCGGTACTCCTGGACGTCGTCCTCGACCCGATCGGCGGTGCGACGCAGCGCGAGCTCGCGCAGCGCCATCAGGTTGCCTTTGCGGAAGAAGTTGCGCGACGCCCTCTCGATCTGCTCGGGAACGTAGACCTTCCCGGCCTTGAGCCGCGCGAGCAGGTCGTCGGCCGGGATGTCGACCAGCATCACTTCGTCGGCGTCGTCGAAGAACGTGTCGGGCACCGTCTCCCAGACCGTGATGCCGGTGATCCCGCCGACGACGTCGTTCAGGCTTTCGAGATGCTGGACGTTGAGCGTCGTGAACACATCGATGCCGCTCGCCAGCAGCTCTTCGATGTCCTGCCATCGCTTCGGGTGGCGCGAGCCTTCGACGTTGGTGTGCGCGAGCTCGTCGACGAGGATCAGCGCCGGGCGACGCTTGATCGCCGCGTCGAGATCGAACTCGGCGAGCTTGCGGCCCTGGTACTCGATCGTTGCGGGCGGCAGGATCTCGAGGCCCTGCAACAGCGCTTCGGTTTCCTTGCGCCCGTGCGTCTCGACGACGCCGACCACCACGTCCTTGCCTTCGCCGCGCAGCGCCCGCGCCGCAGCGAGCATCGCGTAAGTCTTGCCGACGCCGGCGGAGGCGCCGAAATAGATCCGCAGCCGGCCGCGCCGTGCCGCCTCCTCCTGTGCCTTGACTTCCGCGAGGAGCTGGTCGGGATCAGGACGCTCGATCTGCATGCAGGCGCCGTCGGGATACGGGCGAAGTGTAACAAGCGTGCGGAGCTTCGTCGCCCGGCGACCACGACGCTCGTCGTCCTTGCCGACGTGCCGTCAAACGAACGCTTCGCCGCAGCGCCAGGTACAACGCGAACAGAAAGCCCGCCACTGTCGGGAGAACGACGAGGGAGCCTCCCTCGTGGATCGCCTCGGGGATCATCGCGTGCGCGACGAGCGCGAGCACGGCCCCGCCGGCTACCGCCTCGCAGAAGATGGCGGCAAGCGATTCCGACGACCCAATGAAGACCTTTCCGAGCGCTGCCGCCACCATGCCGGTCACGCAGAACCGTCGCCCACAGCGCAAAGATGACTTTGGGCCTGTAGCCGGCTCGCGTGAGCATCGCGGCGCTCGCGGCCGCCTCGGGGATGCCGCCGAGAAACATCCCGAGCATCAGCGTGAGCGACAGGTTGGCGAGGCCGTTGAAGGTTGCGCCGATGACGAGGCACCCGGGGATCGTGTCGAGGATGTTTCCGAGCACGATCGCCATGCCGGCGCCATGCCCCGCTTCCCGCAGCAATTTGTTCGCCTCCGCGCGGCTCACGTGCTCGAGGCTTTCGCTTGCGACCGTTGCCCACGTCGACGGCATCGGAGCCTCCCGAGCTCAGGTTGCGAATCGCCCGCTCATGGCTCAAATGGCGAACCGCGCGCGCCATGATCGGATCGGCAGCGATCAACGCGTTGAAATCATCGCGTCCGATTTCCAGCAGCTCGGCGCCCTTGACGGTGCGGATCGTTGCGGTTCTCGGGCCGCCGCTCAGCAGTCCCATCTCGCCGAAGGCCGTCCCGGGTCCGAGCTCGGCGATGGGCGCGCCGGCCTGGTGGTCGGCGCCGGGCGAATCCGCGACGACCTCCACCGACCCTCGCGCGACGATGAACAGCGCATCGGCGGGGTCGCCCGCGCGAAAGACGACGTCGCCGGCCTCGAATGGGCGCCTGCGCACGCACGGCAGGATCTGCTCGATCCCGTCGGGTGGAAGATGTCGGAGCAGATCGCATTTCGCGAGCAGTCCGATCAGCTCCTTCGTCTGCTCGTGCTTTCGCGCGAGCGCGTATTCGCGGAACTGCGTGGGGCGGCGGACGGCAGCCCCTTTCCGCTCCAGGAACATCGACGCGCCGAAATACACGATGGCGCCGCACGCGAAGCCGCCGGCGATGAACAGCCACGCCGAGCGGGCATCGAATCCCTGGTGATGGAGCTCCATCGCCCCCTTGAATGCGAGCTCGATCGCAAGGGCGCTCACGAGCGATCCTGCGGCGAAAGCGAGGATGCACGCGAGAACGCGCTTCGACAGCGGCGCGTAAAGGCCGATCGCGGCGCCGACCATCGATGACGACGTCGTCAACAGCCCCACCAGGACGACGGCGAATAATTCCGTCAGCGTGTCCACGCCATCTTCTTCTCGGTCGACGAACCGGCCGACCCCTCCCTGGGGCTGGACTGCGGCGCTACATGTCGGCGCTATCCTGTTCTCACGAGCGATCGAGCGCGAGGTTCAGCTCGAGCACGTTGACACGGGGCTCGCCGAGGACTCCGAACGTGCGTCCGCGCGTGTTGGCGTCGACCAGCGCGCGCACCTTGTCTTCGGGCACCCGCGCGCCTTCGCGACACGGTGGACCTGATAGAGCGCCGCGGCGACGCTGATGTCGGGGTCGAGCCCGCTGCCGGACGCGGTGACGAGATCGACGGGCACCGGAGGCTTGCTGTCGGGATCCGCGTCGGCGAGCGCCTTGATGCGATCCTTGACGGCGTCGGCCAGTGCCGGATTGCGCGGGCCCTGGTTCGATCCGCTCGATGCGCCGGCGTTATAGGGCATCGGCGAGGTCGCCGACGGGCGGCCCCAGAAATACTTCGGATCGTCGAACGGCTGGCCGATCAGGCTCGAGCCCAGCGCCTTGCCGTCTCGCTGTATCAGGCTGCCGTTCGCGGCGCGCGGAAACGCGACCTGTGCGATGCCGGTGATCAGATAGGGATAGGCGACCCCGTCAGCACGGAGAGCACGACGAGCATCCGCACTGCCGGGAGGAGTTGTCCGAACATGGTGCGTTCTCCTTCAGGCGAGATTCAGC
>CAVUOC010000018.1:0-17823 GCA_963742965.1 uncultured beta proteobacterium
TCGACGAGCCAACCAGGGAGCGTGCGCTGGAGGAGATTGCCCGATTCGTCGCGCGCGCGCACGGGCTGGTCGAGGACGTGCACGCAAGTCTCGTCGAACGGGAGAAGATCGGATCCACGGGAGTCGGCTGCGGGTCGCCATACCCCATGCGCGTGTAAAGTACTTCCGCCCGGTCGCCGCGTTTGTCCGCATGAAAATTCCGATTCCGTTCGACGCACCGGACGGCAAGCCGGTGAGCGATTTGTTCGTGCTGCTGGTGCCGCAGCACGCGACCGAAACGCACTTGTCGCTTCTGCCGGAATTGCGGAGATGTTCTGCGACGTGTCGTTTCGCGAAGAATTGCGCGACGTGCGGCGACGTTGACGGGATTCATGCGGCATTCGCAAAGTGGCGAGAGCGATGAGTGAGCGTGCTGTGAGGAGACCATGGATGAAGCGACCCGATGGCTGTGCCCGCAGGAGATCGAGCTGGACCTCGATGTTCCGATCGGCGGGAGGCGCTGCGAAGCGGTCAGCGCCACGGTTGCGGCGCTCGCGACCAGTTAGTGCGCCGCCGGTCTTCCGCGCGCTGTGGCGCCGGGAACTGGCGGGGTCCACCGGCGTCGGGAATGCGTTCGCCATTCCGCACGCGCGCATCGCCGGGATAAGCGAGCCGGTGACGGCTTACGCGCGCCTGAAGACTCCGCTCGAATTTGCCGCGCCGGACCGCAAGAGGGTGTCCGAGCTCTCGTCATCCTGGTGCCCGCCGAGGGCGCCGCCGAGGCGCACCTTCAACTGCTGGCGCTGGTGGCGGAAGCTTTTTCCGACCGCGCGTTCCGCGCGCGGCTGGCTACGGCGTCGGATCCGGACGACGTCCGATCGCGTTCGGGCAATGGATCCGCACGAAGCAGGCTGCGTAGACGCAAGGCGTTAGCGACGGTGCTGCGATCTGCAGATCAGCGCTTGAACTGCCAGAGGACGAGACCCATGACGACGACGAGTCCCGCGACGGCGAACACCCAGTAACCCCAGTCCACGAATGCCTCCCGCTGCTGTTGGAGGCAATCTAGCGTCCCGCGGATAAAGAGCGCGTCCAATTTCGGCGCCATGGTGTAAACAATTCGTAAACGCATCTAGAATGCGCGATGTCGGGTGCGTGGCGCGAGGGCTGGACGATGCGATTCTGGGCGGTGCCGGTTGTCGCCGGCGCGTTTCTGTGCTCATGCAGCGAGCCGAGGCTCGATTGCGGCGCCGAAGCCGTCACCGGCACGCTGTCGTCGATGGTGCGCGATCGCGTGTTGCTGGTGGCCGCCGACTCCTATCCGTCGACGATCGATGCCGCGAAGCGGGCGGCGCTGACCAAGGCGACTCGCGTCACGCCGGTCGAGATGAAACTGGTCGAGTGGGACACCGTGCGCGGCCGGCTCGCCTGCGTCGCCACCGTGGTCGTCGACGCCCCGGGCCCTCAGCTCGACACGAACCTTCGCCGCGAAGCGAAGATTCCTTATCGCGTGATGCGCGACTGCGGCGAGGTCTTCCTCGTCGAAATCGCGTACGCGGATCTGATGACGGTCGTCCCCGCGCGCGGTCGGGGCCGCGAGCCGAAGCTTCGCCGAATCGCTGACTTTCGGCGCGGCGCGCGTCAGCGTCCGTTGCCGCGCATTGAGAAAGCGATCGACAGCGATCTTGCCGGGGCCGTAGACGAGCGTCACCAGCAGCAGCGCACCCCAGAGCATGTGGTCCTTGAGACCCGCGTCGCTCAGATCCGGGTACGAGATCACGGCGACGATGTTGAAGATGAACAGCGCGATCGCGGCGAAACGGGTGCCGATGCCCAGCGCAAGGAGCACAGGCAGCGCGAGCTCCGCCGCCGTGCCGAGATACGCGGCCGCCGTGGGTGACAGCAGCGGCACGTGAAATTCGTTCGCGAAAAGCGCGAGCGTCGAATTCCAGCTCATGATCTTGATGAGGCCCGACGCGAAGAAGACTTTGGCGACGTAGAGGCGGATCGCGAGCGCGAAGAGGGGCTGCAGCTTGTCGACCAACTCGCCGAAGCCGGAGTAGCAGATGGGCGAAGCGTCGGGGCAACGGTGTGGCGAGGGCGTTCATGGCTGAGGAGGACTCCTGTGGTGATCGGTCGTCGGCAGTTAGTCGCGGCGGCGGATCCGGAACTGACATCGCCACGGTCACTGCGTCGCGTAACGGACCATGGACGGCTACTCGACGCGTATCGCCGCGATCGTGCCGTTGCCGATCTGTGCGTGCAGCGCGCGGCCGAGGTCGAAGTCCGGATCCGCGCTCCGTGCGGCGTCGATGGCGGCGGCGAGCGTCGCACCTTCTCCGAGCGCGGCGAGCCACGCGAAATCGCCGGCCGCGAGGCGCTCGATCACGATGCCATCGGGGTCGCGGCGAACGCAGAGCGTATCGCCCGGCGCGTCGGCCGGCACGCGAGCGTCGCTTTCGCATCCCGGCTGGTTCATCTGCCAGATCTGCAGGATCGGGAAGCTCGATTCGACGAGGCGGCAGCGTGGCGCAAGCCGCAGCGTCATGCCGGGCAGTCGCTCCGGCGGCACCGCCGCAAGCGCCTCCAATATCTGCCCGGGTCGGCTGGTGTCGTCCGCCGCGCGATTCACCTCGTCGATCGCCCACTCGAGGCGCGCGACATCGGGCAGGTAGGGCAGGCCGTCGTCGACGGGTGCTGCGCGAGGAACGTACCGAACGCGTCGCCGTAGTCGTTGAGATCGCCGCTCGCCGACGGGTGCGCGCGAACGAAGGCGTCGACGGCATCCGAGAACGCCGATTCGCCGACGAGCCGCCGCACGACGGGGTAGGTCGCGCCCAGCGCCTTGCGGTAGTTCGCGCGCACCGCGCGCCGGTAGATGTCCATCCGCTCGGAGGGCGAGCCGGATCCGGCGACATCGAATTCCGGCGCCGCGCCTTCGGGCGCGTACAGGCTTCGGGCGAAGCGTTGCTGCAGCTCAGCGAGCGAGCGCATGGTGCGCGTCGAGTATCGACTGGGCCGTCGCGGCCTCGCTCTGCAGCACCTCGAATGCGGGAATGTCGAGGTCCCATTCGATCAGCGTCGGCCGCGGGCCGAAGCGCTCGATCGCGCGCGCGAAGAGCGCCCAGACGGCCGGCGCGACGGCGCGCGCCGTGCGTGTCGATCAGGAAGGGACCGGACGCGTCGAAGCCCGCCAGATGGATCTCGGCGACGGATTCGCGCGGGATCGCGGCGAGATAGCGCTCGGCGTCGAACCCGTGGTTGACGGCGTTCACGTGGATGTTGTTGACGTCGAGCAGCAGGTCGCACCCGCTGCGGCGCGCGAGCTCGGCGACGAACTCCCACTCGGGAATCGTCGCGTCGGCAAACGCCGAGATACGTCGAGACGTTCTCGACCGCGAGCTTGCGGCCGAGGGCTTCCTGGATCGCCCCGACGCGCGCCGACACGTGCGCGAGCGCTTCCTCGGTGTACGGCAGAGGCAGCAGGTCGTTGAAATGACGGCCGCCGACGCCGCTCCAGCACAGGTGCTCGGAGACGAGCGCGGGCTCGATCCGATCGGCAAGGCGCTCGAGCTTGGCGATGTGCGCGCGATCGAGCGGGTCGGCCGATCCGAGCGACATGCCGACGCCGTGCAGCGATATCGGATAGTCGGCGCGCAGGTCCTCGAGCGCCGCGATCGCCGGACCGCCATCGGCGAAATAGTTCTCGCTGTGGACTTCGAGCCAGGGAACGCGAGGCCGCTCGGACCTCACGTGGCGGACGTGCGGGCTTCGCAGCCCGATGCCCGGCTGCTGCGGGAAGGGCGCCGTCTGCGCGCCGCGAGGGAGCGGCCGGGCGGATTGCCGGCCCGGCCGCGATGTCTCGCGTGTCTGCGCTCAGGCCTTCGGCGCTGCCGCCTTGCCGCCCATCTTGTCGCATTCGCCCTTGTTCACGTACTTCCACTCCGTCGGGTCCTTGTCGGTCTTGGCGCCCTGACCGGCGCACGCGTGCTTCGCGGTGCCGCAGTCGTTCTGGCCCGCCTTCGCGACACCGTAGCATTTTTCCTGTCCCGGCTGCGGCGTCGCCGGCCCCTTCGGAGCCTGCGCGATGGATGCCGTGGCAAAGCCGAGCGCGAGCGCACCGGCAATCGCGGCTTGAATCGTGGTTTGGTAGTTCATCCGGACCTCCTGGAGATGTGGAAAGACGGCGGGCGGCTTGGCGCCACCCTTCGAGTGGTCGATCAAGCGGGCGAAACCTTACCACGCGCCCGGGCTTCTGTACGTCGCGGCGGCGCCTTCGGATGCAAAGACCCGGCGCCGGAGCGCTCGGCGCGGCCCCTCTTCAGGCGAGCGGCTTGAGGTCTCCGAGGAGGGTCGGGATCAGCTCGGCGACCGTCGGATGGATATGCACGGTGCGGCTGATCGCCGTGTACGGCAGGCCGGCGGCCATCGTGTCGATGATGCAGTGGATCGCTTCGTCGGCCTCGATGCCGAGGAGCGCGGCGCCGAGGAGCTTCTTCGTCTCGACGTCGACCAGCACGTGCATGAACCCTGCGTCTCGGAGCGCTCGCGCGCGCGGCCGACCCGCGTCATCATCATCTTGCCGACGAGCGCGGGGCGGCCCGACGCGCGCACTTCGCGCTCGGTGATACCCGCGCGCGCGAGCGGCGGATCGGTGAACAGCGCGTAGACGGGCACGCGGTCCGACACCCGGCGCTTGTCGCCGTCGAGAAGATTGGCGGCGACGATCTCGTAATCGTTGTACGAGGTGTGCGTGAATGCGCCGCGGCCGTTGGCATCGCCCAGCGCCCAGATGCCGGCAGCGCTCGTGCGCAGCTCGTCGTCGACCTCGATGAACCCGCGCTCGTTGGTGGCTACGCCCGCTTTGTCCAGACCGAGGTCGTGCGTATTGGGATTGCGGCCGACGGCGAGCAGCAGGTGCGAGCCGACGATGTCGCGCGGCTCCTCGTCGCAGCTCATTTGAATCGCGACTCCCGTGGCATGCGGCCGGGCTTCGATGCACTTGGCATTGAGCCGGAACGCGACGCCTTCGGCTTCGAGGATCGCCTGGACCGCCGCCGAGACGTCGGGGTCCTCGCGCGCGACGATGCGCGGCGCCATCTCGACCACGGTGACGCGGCTGCCGAAGCGCCGGTACATCTGCGCGAATTCGAGGCCGATGTAGCTGCCGCCGACGACGATCAGGTGCTCCGGCAGGAAATCGACGTCCATCATGCTCGGTGCTGGTCAGATAGTGGACGTCTTCCAGCCCTTTCCAATCGGGGACCGTGGGCCGCCCGCCGGTGTTGATGAAGATCTCCGGGGCCTCGAGCGACCTTCCGTCGACGCCGACCGTGTGCGGTCCCTCGAAGCGGCCGTGGCCCTCGGATCAGCGTCACGTTCGGCGTCTTGCCGAGCCAGCTCGTGACGCCCTCGTTCGACTGGCGAACCACGTCGTCCTTGCGCGCCTTGACGCGGCTCATGTCGACGGCGACGCGGCCGTCGATCACCACGCCGAAGTCGGCGCCGCGTGCGAGCGACGTGCGCGGCGCGCGCGCTCGCGATCAGCGTCTTCGTGGGAATGCAGCCGTTGTTGACACAGGTGCCGCCTACCAGCTTGCGCTCGAGGATCGCCGTCTTGCGTCCCGAGCCGGCAAGCCGGACGGCGAGCGACGGGCCCGCCTGGCCCGTCCCGATCACGATGGCGTCGAAGCGTTCGGTCGTCACGGATTCCTCCCCAAGCAAGCGCGCGTTCGCCGGCGTAGCGCCCGGGCGCGCACACGGGCCTGTGACGAGGGCGTGCGCGAGCTTGCGAACCGGGATGCTACGCGGCCGGCGCGCCGTGCCCCGGTTTGCCGGTCCGGTTGCCCTTCGCGGTGCGCACCAGATCGTGGATCACCACGCCGTCCATCGGATCGACCGGCGCGCGCCACGGCGCGCGCTCGATCATCGCACGCGTGTCGGCGTAGCCCTCGCGCCAGCGTTCGCGGATCCCGGCCGGCGTGAAATCGATGTCCTTCGTATGATCCTCGCCGTCGAGCTTCGGGGCAACCAGCCGCGCGACGTGCATCGTCGTTCCGCACCCCCACGACGCGAGCTCCTTCGCCTTCTCCGAGTTGCGGATCTTCTCCGGCAGCTCCTTCGAGATCTCGCGGATGATGTGGCGCAGGTGGTGGATCTGCTGCTGCCGCGCGATGTGGCTCTTCGCGCGGCTCGCATACTGGATGTCCTTCTGCCGGCCCATCACCTGCCACAGCGATTCCGGCTCGGGGCCCTCGGGGTTCCACATGTGGACCGTGAAGATCAGCGAGTTCCTGCGCGGCTTGTCGTCGAGCACCGCCTCGATCGGCGTGTTCGAGTAGATTCCGCCGTCCCAGTACGGGTCGCCGTCGATGCGCACCGCCGGGAATGCCGGCGGCAGCGCGCCGGACGCGAGGACGTGATCGACGCCGAGGGGCTCGTCGCGGCTGTCGAAATAGCGCATCTCGCCGTTGCGGGCGTTGACGGCGCCCACGGTGAGCCGGATCTTGTGCTCGGCGCAGTGCTCGAGATCGACCATGCCCGACAGCGTCTCGCGCAGCGGCGCCGTCGTGTAGTACGCGGCGTTCTCGATGCCGAGCGCGCGCGTGCGTCGATAGCCACGCCATCGGGTTCGGCGTGAAGAACGCCGCGATTCCCCGGGTGACCGTCGCGAGATTGGCCGTCACGTTCGACAGCCCCGTCAGGAAGCGCAGCGGATCGTGCCCGACGTCCTGCTCGACGCGTCCCCAGAAGTCGCGGAGCCGATGGACGCGGTTCTCGGGCGCGTTGCCGGCGATCAGCGCTGCGTTGATCGCGCCGATCGACGTGCCGATCACCCAGTCGGGCTCGATGCCCGCCTCGTGCAACGCCTCGTAGACGCCGACCTGATAGGCGCCGAGCGCCCCGCCGCCCTGGAGCACCAGGACGACCTGCCCGGGGAGGTCCGAGGGCCGGGAGGGCGCGGCGCCGTTGCCGCGGGTCTTTCGGGAGCGCGCTTCTTTCTTCGTAGCCATCGGATTGACCTCGTGTCGTAGCGGGCCGCGGGACTCCATGCTATTGCGCGGTCCAGCCGCCGTCGATCGGAATGACCGCCCCGGTGACCGATGCCGCGTCGTTGCTCGCGAGAAACGCGGCGAGCGCCGCGACTTCGGAAACCTGGACGAACGCCTTGGTCGGCTGCGCGTGAAGCAGCACGTCGTTGATCACCTGCGCTTCGGTCAGGCCGCGCGCCTTCGCGGTGTCGGGAATCTGCTTTTCGACGAGCGGCGTCCAGACGTAGCCGGGACAGATCGCGTTCATCGTGATCCCGTGCGTCGCCACTTCGAGGGCGACCGTCTTCGTGAGCCCCGCGATCCCGTGCTTGGCGGCGACATACGCTGACTTGTACGGGCTTGCGACCAGCGCGTGCGCCGACGCGATGTTGACGATGCGGCCCCATTTCCTCGCCTTCATCGCCGGGAGCGCGAGGCGGATCGTGTGGAACGACGCGGTCAGGTTGAGCGCGAGGATCGCATTCCACTTGGCGACCGGAAACTCGTCGATCGGCGCGACGAACTGGATGCCGGCGTTGTTGACCAGGATGTCGACGGCGCCGAATTGCTCGATCGCGCTGCCCATCATGCGCTCGATCGCGTCCTGCTGCGAGAGGTCGGCGCCGTCGTAGCGCACCTCGACCGCGTGATCGGCGGCGAGCTTCGCGCGGAGCTTCTCGATCTCGGCGGGCTCGCCGAAGCCGTTGAGGATGACGTTGGCGCCGCCCGCGGCGAGCGACGTGGCGATGCCGAGGCCGATGCCGCTCGTCGATCCGGTGACGAGCGCGGTTTTGCGATTGGACATGCGAGTCTCCCTGGGGTTGGATGGGTCGGGGGCGCGACCACGCCGAAGCCGATCACGGAGTTGCCGGCGGTTGAGTCTGCCGGGTCCGTTCGTGAGGGTGTGGCGGCCCCGTTCGCTCGCTTAGTCAACGCTCGCTGCCGATTACTTACTGCGGTCTTGCTTGTAAGCCGCGCGGGAGCATGCCGACCAAGCCGGTGAACCGCGCGCGAAGCTCCCGCGGCTCGCCATCCGTCCGCCAACACACCCAGGAGGCCCGCCGCCATGGACGCGACCAAGACCCTCGTCATCGTCGGCGGAGGATTCGCCGGAACGACGCTCGCCCGCGCGCTCGACGGGAAGCTTCCGCCCGGATACGAGCTCGTCCTGCTCAGCGAGGAGAGCTACACCACGTTCAATCCGATGCTGCCCGAAGCGCTGGGGGCGTCGATCTTTCCCGAGCAGGCGGTCGCGCCGATCCGCCAGATGCTGACGCGGACCCGTTTCATCATGGGTCGCGTGGTCGCCGTGGATACGGCCTCGCGCATGCTGACCGCCTCCACGCTCGCCGGCGAGCGCAGCCTGCATTACGAGCATCTGGTGCTCGCGTTCGGCAATCGCGCGCGGCTCGACCTGATTCCCGGCCTCGCCGAGAACGCGCTGCCGCTGAAGACCATCGGCGACGCGATGCACATCCGCAACACCGTGCTGCGCCGCGTCGCGCAGATCGAGCTCGAGACCGATCCCGCGGTGCGGCGCCGGCTGGGTCGCTTCGTCGTGATCGGCGGCGGGTTCTCCGGCGTCGAGACGGCAGGCGAGCTCGCCGACTGCCTGCGCAGCATCCGCCGATACTATCCGCGGGTCGCCGCCGACGAGCTCCAGGTCACGCTGCTGCAGGATCAGCCGCGGCTGCTGCTCGAGTTGCCGGAGCGCCTGGGACGCGCCGCGCATCGGTCGCTGTCCGCGCGCGGCGTCGACGTGCGCATTGGCACCCGCGCCACCTGCGTCAGCGAGCGCGCGGTCGCGCTGGCCGGCGGCGAGATGATTTCGACGGCGACCGTGATCTGCACGATCGGCACGCGCCCCAACGCGCTCGTCGATCGGATCACGTTGCCGGTCGAGCGCGGGCGCATCGTCGTCAATCCCGACTTGTCGGTCCGCGGCACGCCGGGTGTCTGGGCGATCGGCGACTGCGCGTCGATCGTCAACGCGCGCGATGGAAAGCTCGCGCCGCCCACCGCGCAGTTCGCAGTCCGCGAGGCGCGCCACGCCGCGGCGAATCTGCTTGCCACGCTCGAGGGTGCGCCGACGCGCGCTTTCAATTACAAGGCGCGCGGGTCGATGGCCGCGATCGGCCACATGAAGGGCGTCGCCGATCTCCTCGGCATTCCGCTCTCGGGCTTGCCCGCGTGGCTGCTGTGGCGCGCGTACTACCTGTCGCAGATGCCCACGCTCGGGCGCAAGGTGCGCATCTTCGTCGAGTGGACGTGGGGGATGTTCTTCCCGACCGACATCACGCACCTGCGCTTCACGCGGAGCCAGGACGCCGATCCGGTCGCGGGCCGTAAGCAAATCATCGCGCCTCCGACTACTTCGCAGGCGATGTCGCAACCGATTTCGCTGAGATCCGCCCCGGAAGCTTCACTGTCCGATTGATTGCAAGACGCCGCGACAAACGATCGCATTGCTGTTCACACTCAAAGGAGAAAGTCATGTTCACGTCGAATCGCAGCCGCGCCCGCGCGGCCCAATCCGCACTTCTGGCAGGCTTGTTGTCGCTCGCCGTCGCAGCGCCCGCGCTCGCCGGCGGCTGCCCCGCCGACAAGGTCGGCAAGAATCCGCTGGCCGGCGCCGCCACGGCGCCCGTCGGCGTCACCGAGATGGAGCTCGCGTACATCGACCTGTCGAAGGAGTCGGTGAACCTGCCGCAGCGCCGCCTGCGCTACCGCCACATGGAGATCCAGCCCGGCGGCATCGTGCCGCTGCACTCGCACGCCGACCGGCCGGCGCTGATCATGGTCAACCAGGGCCAGATCTTCGAATACAGCAGCCAGTGCATGGTGCCGATCGTGCACAAGGCCGGCGAGATCGCGCGCGAATCGAACGGCCTGATGCACTGGTGGAAGAACGAGGGCAACGTCGTCGTCGTGCTGACGATCGCCGACATCGTCAACGACAAGAAGCCCGACACGATGATGCCGATGATGTGATCGGCCGCGGCGCGGGACAGGACGGACGCGCTCGAATCGCGCGGGGTGAGCGGAACAACGCGGGCCCCGCGCGTTTCACTCATGCTGTCGACGAAGGACACGAAATGGAAATCCTGCTGACGAGCGCCGCGTTCGTGCTCGCCGCGATCTGTGCGGGTCTCATGGGTTACGCGATCCAGCGCGGCGCGACCTGCACGGTTGCCGCGATGGACGAGGTCGTGCGCAAGCGCGGGTTCAATCGCCTTGCGAGCATGCTGGAAGCGTCGCTGTGGGTCGTCGGCGGGCTGCTCATCGCGCAATCGCTGCATCTGCTCGGGAAGATGCCCGGCGGCTATGCGATCACGTACGTGACGGTTCTCGGCGGCGCGCTGCTCGGCTTCGGCGCGTACGTCAACAGGGCGTGCGTCTTCGGCGCGATCGCGCGGCTGGGCTCCGGCGAATGGGCTTACGTGGTGACGCCGATCGGCTTCTACGTCGGCTGCGCGACGGTCGGGTTGGTTTTCGCCTTCCCTGCGCAACCGAAGCTCGCGTACGGCTCGCCGGTGCTGCAGGCGGCGCCGTGGGTCGCCGCCGTGTTCGGCGTCCTCATGCTGTGGCGTCTCGGATCGGCGCTGCTGACGCTGCTCGCCGCAGCGGAGCCGGGACCGTTGCCGCCGCGCCTCGCGCGCGCGCTCGCGACGCGCGTGTGGTCGCCTCACGCGGCGACGACGGTGATCGGCATCACGTTCTGCATCATGCTGCTCGTCGTCGGCGCGTGGGCGTACACCGACGTGCTCGCCGAGCTCGCGCGCGGGATGGCGGGAAACCTCGTCGCAAGAACGCTGTTGCTCGCCGCGCTCTTCGCCGGGGCGATGCTCGGCGGCTACACCGCCGGACGGTTTCGCAGCACGCGGGTCTCGATCGCGCAGCTCGCGAAATGTTTCGCGGGCGGCGTATTGATGGGCTGGGGCAGCCTGTTGATCCCCGGCGGCAACGACGGGCTCATCCTCGTCGGCATCCCGCTGCTGTGGCCGTACGCGTGGCTCGCGTTCTTCACGATGTGCGTCGTGATCGGCGTGGCGCTCCTCGTCGAGAAGGCCGCGATGGGCGCACGGCGCCGAGCAGGCGGTGCACTGATTGGCGGGGCACTACCTCTAGGGCTCGCCTCCCGTGAGCGCCAGCGCGACCGGCACGGGCAACCGATAGACCGGGACCTCGCTCGAAGCGCCCTCGACCGTGCCTGCCTTGTCGACGGGGATCGCGCCTGTCGTCACGAAGCTCGACGCCGACTCGGGCTCGAGCGCGACCGCCGCGAGCAGCGCGTTCGGCTGCGCCATCCGCACGACGAGCGAGCCCGCGGGGAACGCCATCCTGCGGCGGACGAGCTCGGTGCGCACGGTGACGCGGACGTGGCCTTCGACCGTCGCGGCTGACACCTCCTTGTCGGTCACGCGGTAGACGTCCACGTCGAGCGTCGTGGCCCGCGCCAGGTGCTCGACGGCGACCCCGTTCAGCGCGAGGCGGCGCGCGAGATCGCGGTACACGCGGGGCACGACGTACGCGTAGGGTCGCGGGCGCACGAGAACCGGCTCGGCCTCGAGCGAATCGTCGAACGGAACCGTCAACGGACGATCGGCGCCCGTGACGGGGTCGAGCATCGCGAGCGTGCGCTCGGTGGGCTTCTGCCGCGACGTCACGACGATCGGCGCGGCGGGCGTCGCGCGCGCGATCGCCTCGCGGATGCCGGCGACCGTGCGCATCACGCGCTCGGCGTTGGCGACTGTCGTTCGCAGCACGGCTTCGAGCGCGACGACGTGCGTGTGGACGCGGCGCAGGAAGTGCTCGCGCCCGATGCCCACGCCGCGCGTCTCGAGCAGGAACGAGATCGAGCCCTGCAGCCCGAACGTGTTGCGCGAGATGTCGGGCGCGAGGCCGCCCATCTGTACGCGTTTGTCGGTTTCGCGGTAGGACGTCGTGTAGTACCAGCCGTGCCGGTAGCCGGCGGCATCGAGCGCGGCGGTGATGCCCGACCGGAACGTCGCGTCGGCGAAGCGGGTGAGCTCCGCGGGAACGTTGGGATTCGTCGCGTAGATGAGCGTCATGTCGTACGCGTTGATCACGCCCCATTTCTGCAGCCACCGGTTGTAGACCGAGAACTCGTGACAATCGACGACGACCTGCGGCTGGTACGCGTTCATCGCGCGGTGAACGATTGCGGTTTCGGGAAGGTCGAATTTCACGTGATCGCGGTTGATGTCGATGCCGTTTGCGCTCGCGCGGGTGAACCGGGCCGCGCCGTCGGGATTCGCGCGCGGCACGATCAGCACCGTGATCCGGTCGAGAAGCGGGTTCAGGTCGCCGACGGCGAGTCGCTCGGCGATCGCGAGCATCGCCTCGCCGCCCGCCGGCTCGTCGCCGTGCTGCAGCCCCTGCAGCCAGACGACGGGGCGATTGAGCCTCACGGCGTCCGCAGCGGAT
Organism: uncultured beta proteobacterium; assembly: GCA_963742965.1. Classification (GTDB taxonomy): domain Bacteria; phylum Pseudomonadota; class Gammaproteobacteria; order Burkholderiales; family Casimicrobiaceae; genus CAIWHR01. Next base: position 12,459 of record CAVUOC010000018.1, read on the forward strand.
GCGACCGGCGCGTTGGAGAGCACGAGCATCGGGATGGCGCGGCCCTCCTGCGTCTCGCCGAGCATCCTGACGCGCGCATTGGGGGCGCGCGCGGTGAGGTCGGCGAGCCAGGCGACGAGCTCCTCCTGCGTCGCGAAATCGGTGCGGCCGGCTGCGAACCCGGGCGTGGAATAGTGGACCGGCGGGTCCGGGAAACGCGCCTTCACGGCGTCGGGCTCGTCGTACGCATGCGCGAACCCCGCGAACGCGGCGACGAATACGCTGGCGACGACGGAGGCAGGGCAGGAAAACCGCATCGCGGTGCAGTCGGTTGCCGGAATTCGCCCGATTATAGGCGCGGCGGGCGAGCACGCTCGGCGCGACCGCCGGACCGCGTTAACATCCGCACTCGCGCCGATTCGGCAAGATCATGCGTTTCACCGTCGCCACCTACAACATCCACAAGGGGTTCACGCAGCTCAACCGGCGGATGGTGATCCACGAGCTGCGCGACCGCCTGCACGGCCTGTCCGCCGACATCGTGCTCCTGCAGGAGGTCGTCGGCGTCCACCGCGGGCACGCGGCGCGGCACCAGGACTGGCCGGTCAAGCCGCAGCACGAGTTCATCGCCGACAAGGTGTGGCGGGAGGTCGCGTACGGAAAGAACGCGATCTCGCACCAGGGCCATCACGGCAACGCGGTGCTGTCGCGATTTCCGATCGTCGCCCAGGAGAACCTCGACATCTCGGCGCACGCGTTCGAAAGCAGGGGACTGCTGCATTGCGCGATCCAGATGGGCGCGGATGCGCCGGCGCTGCACTGCTTCAACGTGCACCTCGGGTTGTTCGAGCGCGGCCGCCAGTGGCAGGTGCGCGCGCTGTGCGAGCGCATCCGCGCGACGGTCCCGATGGGCGCGCCGCTCGTCATCGCCGGCGACTTCAACGACTGGCGGCACAAGGCGAACCGCCTGCTCGTCGACGAGCTCGGCGTCACCGAGGTGTTCGAGGCGGTTCGAGGACGGCCCGCGCGCACGTTTCCGTCGGTGATGCCGGTGTTCCGTCTGGACCGGATCTACGCGCGGGGCCTGTCGATCGTCGATGCGCACATGCACTACGCCTATCCGGGGCGCAGGATCTCCGACCACGCGGCGCTCCAGGCGACGTTCGACCTCAAATGGAAGCGTCGCTGAACCGGTTCCTCCCCGGGAACCGCGTCACGCTCCTTCGAAGCGGCGGCGAATACTTCCCGGCGCTCGCCCACGCGATCGACCGCGCCGAGCGCGAGGTCTGGCTCGAGACCTACATCTACGCCGACGACGACGTCGGCCGGATCATCACGGCGGCGCTCGTTCGCGCGGCGCAGCGCGGCATCGTCGTTCGCCTGCTCGTCGACGGCTGGGGCGCGAAGCACTACCTCACCGCGGCGATCGAGCGCGATCTCGTCCGCGGCAACGTGACGGTGCTCAAGTACCGCCCCGAGGTCGCGCCGTGGCAGTTTCGCTCGCACCGGCTGCGCCGCCTGCACCGCAAGCTGGCGCATATCGACGGCCGCATCGCGTTCGTCGGCGGGATCAACATCATCGACGACGTGAATACGCCGGGGCAGAAGCCGCCCCGCGTCGATTTCGCGCTGCGCATCGAAGGGCCGCTGCTCGTTCCCATCGTGCGCACGATGCAGCGCGTCTGGGCGATCAACGAGCTCGTGCAGTTCCAGCGGAGCGAAGTGCCGCTGTTTCCATCGCCGCGGCGCGCGCAGCGGGCCGGTGCGCAGACGGCGAAGTTCCTGATCCGCGACAACCTGCGCCACCGCCGCGACATCGAGATCGCCTACCTCGCGGCGATCCGGACGGCGAAGCGCGAGATCCTGATCGCGAACTCGTATTTCTTTCCCGGCATCCGTTTTCGCCGCGCTCTGATCGCCGCAGCGCAGCGCGGCGTCTCGGTCACGCTGCTGCTGCAGGGGCGCGTCGAGTACCTGCTGCTCCATTACGCGTCGCGCGCGCTCTACGGGCAACTCCTCTCCGCCGGCGTCACCATCCAGGAGTACCACGATTCGTTCCTGCACGCGAAGGTCGCCGTGGTCGACGGAACGTGGGCGACCGTCGGATCGTCGAACATCGACCCGTACAGCCTGCTGATGGCGCGCGAGGCCAACGTGTTCGTCCGCGACCCCGACTTCGCGAACCAGCTGCGCGAGGAGCTGGCGCGGATGATCGACGACGGCGCGCGGCGCGTGCGGCCGCAGCACTGGGCGCTGCGACCGCGGCCGTACAAGGCGCTCGTCTGGACCGCGTACGGCATCGTCCGCGTCGGCATGGGGCTGCTCGGCTACGGCGGCAACGAATGGTTCCGCGGTCCTCGCAGAAAGCCGCGCGTGTGGCTGCCGCTGCATCGCGGCGAGACCTGACCGCTCCGCGGGCCGATCGCGCCGGTTTGCTAAACTGAACGAGAGACCGCTCGCCCGCTTGCGCGGAGTCCCCGCCGCGGCGACGCGGTCGCCTTGCGAGTACGTCGATGCGTCGCCATCCCGATCTTCCGCTTCCCCCGACCGGCGCTGCCCGCGGCGGCGACTGGCGCGCAATCGGCACGCTGCTGCCGTACCTGTGGGCGTACAGGAACCGCGTCATCGTCGCGATGCTCGCGCTGGTCGGAGCGAAGCTCGCGAACGTCGGCGTGCCGCTGCTGATGAAGGAGATCGTCGACAGCCTCGACCCGCGGACCGCGCCGCTCGCGGTCCCGCTTGCACTGCTCGCCGCCTACGGGCTGCTGCGGCTGTCGACCACCGGGTTCACGGAGCTGCGCGAGTTCCTGTTCGCCAAGGTCACGCAGCGCGCGGTGCGCACGATCGCGCTCGAAGTCTTCCGCCACCTGCACGCGCTGTCGATGCGCTTCCACCTCGCGCGCCAGACGGGCGGGCTCACGCGCGACGTCGAGCGCGGACAGCGCGGCATCTCGACGCTGATCAGCTTCACGCTGTTCTCGATCCTGCCCACGCTCGTCGAGATCGGGCTCGTTGCCGCGATCATGGTCGTGCGCTACGACTGGACGTTCATCGCGATCACGCTGACGGCGCTCGTGCTCTACGTCGCCGCGACGATCACCATCACCGACTGGCGCACGGGGTTCCGGCGCCAGATGAACGAGCTCGACTCGAAGGCGAACACGCGCGCAATCGACAGCCTGCTCAACTACGAGACGGTCAAGTATTTCGGGAACGAGGAGTTCGAGGCGCGCCGCTACGACGAGAGCATGCAGCGCTGGGAGAAGGCGGCGGTGAGGAGCCAGACCTCGCTCTCGTTCCTCAACATCACGCAGAGCGCGATCATCGCGATCGCCGTCACGCTGATCATGTGGCGCGCGACCGCGGGCGTGGTCGCCGGGACGATGACCCTCGGCGACCTCGTGCTCGTCAACGCGTTCATGATCCAGATCTACATCCCGCTCAATTTCCTCGGCGTGCTCTACCGCGAGGTGAAGCAGGCGCTCGCCGACATCGAGCGGATGTTCGCGCTCGCGCAAGAGCACGCCGAGATCACCGACGCTCCCGGCGCGCCGACGCTCGTCGTCGGCGCCGGCGAAGTGCGCTTCGAGCACGTCGACTTCGGCTACGAGACGAACCGCCAGATCCTGTTCGACGTGAGCTTCACGATCCCGGCCGGCAAGACCGTCGCGGTCGTCGGGCCCTCCGGCGCCGGCAAGAGCACGCTCTCGCGGCTCCTTTTCCGCTTCTACGACGTGAAGAGCGGGCGCATCGCGGTGAACGGGCAGGACATACGGCACGTGCGGCAGGCGAGCCTGCGCGCGGCGATCGGGATCGTCCCGCAGGACACCGTCCTCTTCAACGACAGCATCGAGTACAACATCGCCTACGGGCGCCCGGGCGCGACGCACGACGAGATCGTCGCGGCGGCGAAGCTCGCGCAGATCCACGCGTTCATCGAGAGCACGCCCGAGGGTTATGCGACGCCGGTCGGCGAGCGGGGCCTCAAGCTCTCCGGCGGCGAGAAGCAGCGCGTCGCGATCGCCCGCGCCGTGCTCAAGGGGCCGCGGATCCTGATCTTCGACGAGGCGACCTCGGCGCTCGACTCCAAATCCGAGAAGGCGATCCAGGCGGAGCTCAGGCGGATCGCCGAGGACCGGACGACGCTCACGATCGCTCATAGGCTGTCGACGATCGTCGATGCCGACGAGATCCTGGTGCTCGACCACGGACGGATTGTCGAGCGCGGAACGCACGGCGCGCTTCTTGCTTTTGACGGCGTGTACGCCCGGATGTGGCAGCTGCAGCAGACGGAAGCGCAGGATCAGGCGGCGTCCCCGACCGACGAACGGCTGTCATCGCCGCGGGGGGGTGACGCGTTGGCCCCTTTTGAGGGGCCGGACGAAGCCCCCATTTCCGTAACGCCGGCAGTCTCCTGAGTCCGAAAGCGAAGTCGTTTCGTGGCCGACAAGACCCGTTAGCTCTGGGGGGATTGGCGAGCCTTCAAAGTCCGTGCTATAAAGCGCCAGAACCTGAGGTCCGACTTGACGAAACCACGCCTTATTCTTGTTTTTCTGGCACTAGTTGTCAGCTACAGCGCGGCGGCCGCCGACGTCGACTCCCGTGATCCGGGCAAGCTCAAGCTTGCCTCGGCCAACGCCGTCGTCATCGACGCGTCGGCTCACCGGCCGGTTTACGCGAAGGGCGCCGATGAGGTCACGCCGATCGCATCGCTCACCAAGCTGATGACGGCGATCGTGACGCTCGACGCGCAGCCTGGCGATGGACGAGTCGATCGCGATCGACATGGAGGACTTCGATTACCTCAAGGGCTCGCACTCGCGGCTGCGCATGGGCGCCACGCTTCCCCGGCGCGAGATGCTGCGCCTCGCGCTGATGTCGTCGGAGAACCGCGCGGCGTCCGCGCTGGCGCGCAGCTATCCGGGCGGCACCGAAGCCTTCGTCCACGCGATGAACGCAAAGGCGCGCGAGCTCGGCATGACCAGGACGAGCTACGCCGACCCGACCGGCCTTTCGGCCCGCAACGTGTCGACGGCGAACGACCTCGCGACGCTCGTCGCCGCAGCGGCCGAATACCCCGAGATACGCGAGTTCAGCACCACGCCGGCGCCACTTCGTCGAGGTGCAGCCGACAGGTCAGGTGCTGGGATTTCGACAACACGAACGGGCTCGTCAAGAACTCGGGCTGGAACATCCATCTGTCGAAGACCGGGTAATCCGCGAAGCGGGCAAGTGCCTCGTCATGCTGGCGACGATCGCGAGCAAGCCGTTCGTGATCGTGCTGCTCGATTCGGCTGGCAAGTACACGCGGCAGGGCGATGCGCAGCGCGTGCGCGACTGGCTCGAAACCGGCCGCGCCGCCGCGCCCGGCACGCCGAAGGCGGCG
>CAVUOC010000019.1:0-24667 GCA_963742965.1 uncultured beta proteobacterium
CGGTGCCGGTGACCGGCAAGCAGAAGATGACGCCGTCCGAGGCGTTCGTCGAGACGCTCGTCGCGAACGGCGTCAGGGACGTCTTCGGCATCGTCGGGTCGGCCTACATGGACGCGCTCGACCTCTTCCCGCTTGCCGGCATCCGCTTCATCTCGGTCGCGCACGAGCAAGGCGGCGGACACATGGCCGACGGCTACGCGCGCGTCTCGGGCCGTCACGGCGTGTGCATCGCGCAGAACGGGCCGGGGATCACCAACTTCGTCACGTCGACGGCGGCTGCGTTCTGGGCGCACTCGCCGGTCGTCGTCGTCACGCCGGAGACCGGCAGCGCGACGCTCGGCCTCGGCGGCTTCCAGGAGACCGAGCAGCTTCCGATCTTCTCGAGGATCACGAAGTACCAGGCGCACGTCAACAACCGCGCGCGCATGGCCGAGCTCACGGGCCGCGCGTTCGATCGCGCGCAGCTCGAGATGGGCCCGTCGCAGCTCAACATTCCGCGCGACTTCTTCTACGGCGACATCGAATGCGAGATCCCGCGGCCGATCGTCATCGAGCGCGGCGCCGGCGGCGACGCGAGCCTCGCGGCGGCGGCCGAGCTACTCGCCGGCGCGAAGTTTCCGGTGATCCTCTGCGGCGGCGGCGTCGTGATGGCCGACGGGCAACCCGAAGCGATCCGTCTCGCCGAGCTCCTGTCGGCGCCGGTCGCCAACAGCTATCTGCACAACGATTCGTTCCCGGCGAAGCACCCGCTGTGGGTCGGGCCGCTCGGCTACCAGGGCAGCAAGGCGGCGATGAAGCTGATCGCCAAAGCCGACGTCGTGCTGGCGCTCGGCACGCGGCTCGGGCCGTTCGGCACGCTGCCGCAATACGGGATCGAGTACTGGCCGAAGGACGCGAAGATCATCCAGATCGACGCCGACGCGAAGATGCTCGGCCTCGTGAAGCCGATCAGCGTCGGGATTTGCGGCGACGCGAAGGCGGCGGCGCAGGCGCTCGTCGCGCGGCTCGCCGGCAAGACGCTCGCGTGCACCGCGAACAAGGATGCGCGCCTCGCCGACATCGCTGCGGTCAAGAAGGCGTGGGAAACCGAGCTCGACGGCTGGGCGCACGAGACCGACGCGTGGTCGGTCGAGGTCGCGAAGAGCTCGACGTACATGCATCCGCGCCAGATGCTGCGCGAGCTCGAGAAAGCGATGCCCGCCGACGCGATGGTGTCGACCGACATCGGCAACATCTGCTCGGTGTCGAATTCGTATCTGCGCTTCGAGCGGCCGCGCTCGATGTTCGCGGCGATGAGCTTCGGCAACTGCGGCTACGCGTTTCCGACGATCATCGGCGCCAAGGTCGCGGCGCCCGACCGGCCGGCGATCGCGTACGTCGGCGACGGCGCGTGGGGGATGAGCTTCGGCGAGATCCAGACGTGCGTGCGCGAGAGCATTCCGGTCACCGCGGTCGTCTTCAACAACGGCCAGTGGGGCGCGGAGAAGAAGAACCACGTCGATTTCTACGACAACCGTTTCCTCGGAGTGAACCTCGACAAGCAGCCGTCGTGGGCAGCGGTCGCGAAGGCGATGGGCGCCGAGGGGCAGAGGATCGAGAAGCTCGGCGACGTCGGTCCGGCGTTGCGCGAGGCGGCGAAGGCGCAGCGCGAGGGCAGGACGACGATCCTCGAGATGATGGTGACGCGCGAGCTGGGCGACCCGTTCCGGCGCGACGCGCTGGCGCTGCCGACGCGCCATCTCGCCAAGTACCAATCGACTGCGGCGAAGCGCGGCTGACGGGCGGGATCGGGGACCGAAGGGCTCGCGACGCAATGTCCGAATTGCGAGAAGCACCGCTCGAAACGACGGTCGCCGCCGACCCGGCGTCGGTCGTCGGCGCATTGATCGACAGGGCGCGCGCCGCGCAGCGGACGTTCGAGACCTGGACGCAGCCCCGCGTCGACGAAGCGGTCACCGCGGCGGCCTGGGCGATCATGGAGCCGGGCCGCAATCGTGCGCTGGCCGAGCTCGCGGTGCGCGCGACGGGGCTTGGCGACGTCGCCGACAAGATCGCGAAGAATCACCGCAAGACGCTCGGTCTCCTGCGCGACCTCGCCGGCGCGAGATCGGTCGGCGTGATCAGCGAGGACCGCGAGCGGGGCCTGATCGAGATCGCGCGACCCGTGGGCGTCGTCGCCGCGATCACGCCGTCGACGAATCCCGCGGCGACGCCGGTGAACAACATCCTGAACGCGCTCAAGGGCCGCAACGCGATCATCGTCGCGCCCTCGCCCAAAGGGCATTCGACGCTCGCGCTGCTCGTCGGGTTCGTGCACGCGGAGCTCGATCGGATCGGGGCGCCGCGCGACCTCGTCCAGCAACTTCCTGCTCCGATCCGGCGCGAGCACACGTATGCGCTGATGCGGGCCGCCGACCTGGTCGTCGCGACCGGCTCGCAGACCAACGTGCATGCGGCGTATTCGAGCGGGACGCCGGCGATCGGCGTCGGCGCCGGCAACGTATCGGTGATCGTCGACGAAACGGCCGACGTGCGCGACGCCGCGGCGAAGATCGCCCGCTCGAAGACTTTCGATCATGCGACGTCGTGCTCGTCCGAGAACAGCGTGATCGCGGTGGCGGGCGTCTACGACACGCTCGTCGCCGCGCTCGACGCGGAGGGCGGCGCGCTGTTGACCGACGCGGAGGCGCGCAAGCTCGAAGCGACGATGTTCGCCGGCGGCAAGCTCGTTTCCGCGTTCATCGCGCAAGCGGCCGGGGCGATCGCCGCGCGAGCCGGGCTCGACCGGGCGGAAGTGCGAAGCGCGAAGTTCCTGGTCGTCGCCGAGCGAGGGGTCGGGCCCGCGCACCCGTTTTCCGGCGAGAAGCTCTCGCCGGTTCTCGCCCTCTATCGCGCCGAGGACTTCGAGGCGGCCGCGACGCTCGCCGATCGGCTGTTGCGCTACCAGGGCGCTGGTCACTCGATCGGCTTGCACACGGGTGCGCCGCAGCGCGCTCTGCAGCTGGGGCTCACGCTCCCGGTGTGCCGCGTCATCGTCAACCAGGCGCACTGCTTCGCGACGGGCGGAAGCTTCGACAACGCGTTGCCGTTCTCGCTGTCGATGGGCTGCGGGACGTGGGGCGGCAACAGCATCTCGGACAATCTGAACTACCGGCATTTCCTCAACATCACGCGCGTCGTGCATCCGCTCGCGTCCGATCGGGTGCGCGTTCCGGCCGACGACGAATTCTTTGCCGAGTACCGCCGGAAGCACGGTCTTTAGCGCGTTGCAGGCGATGCGTACGGTCCGCGAGGCGGTCGATCTGCATTCGGTGACCCAACCGGATGCGCCGTTCCTGCTCGCACCCGAGCCCGGCACGACGATGTCGTATGCCGGGCTGCGCATCACGGCCCAGGCGCTCTGCGCGGAGCTCGCCGCAATGGGCGTGCGGCCGGGGGAGGTCGTCTCCTACCTGCTGCCGAACGGCGTCGCGGCGGCCAGCGTTTTTCTCGGCGCGATGTACGGAGGATTCGTCGTCTCGCCGATCAGCATGCTGGCGCAGGACGCGATCGTCGAGCACAACATCGCGCACTCGGGGACGCGCGTCGTTTACGTCGCGCCGGAGTTCGTCGAGCGTATCAAAGCGATCGTCGCGCGCATCGGCAGTCGCGCGATGGTTCGTCCGACCTCGCCGGACGGGCTGCAGCTTCCGCGGATCTCCGACACGTCTCCGGCCGGCGCTCCCGACACGGGGGAGCCGGCGCTCCTGATGTACACGTCGGGCACGACCGGACGGCCGAAAGGGGCGCTGCTCTCGCACGCAAACCTGATCCACGCCGGGCGCTCGGTCGCGCAGGCGCACCGCCTGACGTCGGCCGATCGCGTGCTCTCGTCGCTGCCGCTCTACCACGTCAATGGTCAATGCATCGCGACGATCTCTCCGCTCGTATCCGGCGGCAGCATCGTGATGCCGCATCGCTTCAGCGTGTCGCAGTGGTGGACGCTCGTCGAAACCTATCGGCCGACGTGGCTCAACGTCGTCCCGACGATCATCGCGTACTTGATCAACGCGTCGGATGGCTCGGCGCCGGCGGCCGCCGCGTGCCGCGGGGTGCGCTTCGCGCGCTCGGCGTCCGCGCCGCTGCCGCCCGAGCACCACCGCGCATTCGAGGCGCGGTTCGGCATTTCGGTGCTCGAAGCGATGGGTCTTACCGAATGCGCATCGGTCGCGTTCGCGAACCCGCTCGACCCGCGCGAGCGCCGGATCGGATCGCCGGGGCGGCCGCTCGGCCTGGAAGCGCGGGTCGTCGCGCCGGATGGCACGCCGCTCGGCGATGGCGAGCAGGGCGAAATCGAATTGCGCGGCGACAACGTGATGCTCGGCTACCACGAGGATCCCGAGGCGACCGCGCGGACGTTGCGCGACGGCGGCTGGCTCGCGACCGGCGACCTGGGCTATCGCGACGCCGACGGCTTCTACTTCATCACCGGCCGGTTGAAGGAGCTCATCATCAAGGGAGGGGAGAACATCGCGCCGCGCGAGATCGACGAGGCGCTGCTCAAGCACCCCGCGGTGCTCGAGGCCGCCGCCGTCGGCATTCCCGATCGCGACTACGGCCAGGACATCCTGGCGTGCGTCGTGCTCAAAGAGGACGCTGCGTGCACCGAGGCGGAGCTGCGCGCGCATTGTCTCGCCGAGCTCGGCCGCTACAAGACACCGAAGACGTTCCGCTTCGTCGCCGAGCTGCCAAAGGGCCCGTCGGGCAAGGTGCAGCGGCTCAGGCTCGCCGAGGATGCGGGCTAGTGTCGCGCCGTGCGTGGTGCGAGTCGAAGGGCGCCCGGTTCTCGTGAAGCCGGAGGCTCGCGCCACGCGCGGCGCGACCCTCGTCTTCGGCTCGCACCACGCGCGACGCTCCGGACGTGGTCCCATCTGACAATGGAGGGATGAAATGACGGTCAAGCTCGGCTACGCAATCCATTTCGTCGCGGACATGGACCGCGCCGTGGCGTTCTACCGCGACACGCTCGGACTCACGCTCAAATTCGCGTCGCCGGGCTGGACCGAATTTGCGACGGGCGAGACGACGCTTGCGTTGCATCCCGCATCGGCGCAAAACCCCGCCGGCTCCACGCATCTCGGATTCGTGTCGACCGGCATCGAAGAGATGCACCGGAAGCTCGTTGAAAAGGGCGTGGCGTTCACGCGGCCACCGACGCCCGAGCACGGCGTCACGCTTGCCGAGTTCGTCGATTCCGAGGGCGCGCGCTGCAGCCTGAGCGGCTGAGCGCGTCGCGCGGCGGCAGGCGCCGTGCCGCGCGAGTCCGCAGTCCCGGCTAGCCCATCCCGACCTTCCACGGGTAGCCCTGCTCGGCCCACTGCGCACGCTCGCGCGCGAGCAGGTAGTCGGTCAGCGGGTGCGCGGCGAGCCATCGCGCGGAGATCCCGATTCGGATGCGCCGCGCGGTCTCGATCCGGATGCGCGGCGCGGCGATCGTCGTGCGCGCGTGGTGGAAGAGCACGGCGAGACGCAGCGCCAGCAGCTCGGCGCGAACCTCGGCGTGGCCGAGCCAGCCGGCGATCTTCTCGAGACGGCCGCGGCAGCCGAAGACGAGCAATGCGAGCCGCCCCTGCTCGCCGGCGGAGAATCCGGGCATGTCGGCGTTCTGCAGGATGTACGCGCCGTGCTTGTGAAACCCCGTATGCGAGACCGACATCCCCAGCTCGTGCAGCCGCGCCGCCCATTCGACGAGCTGCTCGGCGCGAGAATCCCGCGCAGGTGACGCGCGGCGAAAGAGCGACACCGCGAGCTTCGCGACGCGCGACGCCTGCGCGCGATCGATGCCGTAGCGCTCGGTGAAACGCTCGACGGTGACCGCGCGCGAATCCTCGTCGAACGTCCGGCCCAGCAGGTCGTAGAGGACGCCCAGCCGCAGCGCGCCGCCCACGGCGTCGATGCGCTCGATGCGAAGCTCGGCGACCGCGACGCTCATGATCGCGAGACCGCCGGCCAGCACCGGCGCGCGCTCGCCTTTGAGCGCGTTCAGCCGCAATTTGGAAACGTGCCCTGCGGCGAGCATCCGGTGCCGCAGACGGGCGAGTCCCGTCGGTGTGATGCCGCCCGGCGAGAATGCGTTCTGCTCGAGAATGTCGGCGAGCGCCATCGCGGTTCCCGACGACGCGTACGCCTCACGCCAATGTCCCGGCGCGAACCCTCGCGCGACCGCCTCGATCTCGACGCGCGCCACGGTTTCCGCGGCCTGCATCGCGGCCGCGCTGATCGCGCCGCCCGCGAAGAAGCGCTGCGTCATGCCGACGCAGCCTATCGTCAGCGATTCGAGCCGCTCCGCCTGGAGGCCCCGGCCGATGATGAGCTCCGTCGAGCCCCCGCCGATGTCGATGACGAGCCGCGGCTCGAGCGAGCGCGGCAGCTCGTGCGCGACGCCGAAGTAGGTGAGACGCGCTTCCTCGTGTCCGCTGATGACGTCGATCGGAAAGCCGATCGTGCGCTCGGCGCGCCCAAGGAACTCGCGCGCGTTCGTCGCGACGCGAAACGTGTTCGTCGCGACCACGCGCACCGCCGAGGGGTGCAGGCCGGACAGTCGCTCGCGGAAGCGCGCCAGGCAGGCGAGCGCCGTCTGCATCGCCGCGGGCTTCAGCCGTCCCTTTGCGTCGAGCGCGGCGCCGAGGCGGAGCGTCTCGCGCCACGTGTCGAGCTGGTAGATCTGGTCGCCCTCGACCCGCCCGATCTGCAATCGGAAGCTGTTCGAGCCGAGGTCGACGACGGCCAGTGTGGTCGGGGGCACGAATAGCCAGCTTGGTGGGCGGCGGAGGCAGCGAAGAGGGTAGCAGAAAGGGCCTTTCGCGGGCGCTGTAACTTCCCTGTAACATTGCCGCACCAGACTTCTCGAATCCCCCAGCCGTCGGCGATGCCGTAGCGGCCGACCGCCCGATGAGTCCATCCAATCCGGCGCCGATCAATCGCGAGTTGTCGCAGCTCGCATTCAACCGGCGCGTGCTCTCGCTTGCGCAGGACTCCGTCGTCCCCGTGCTCGAGCGGTTGCGTTTCCTCTGCATCGTCGGCAGCAACCTCGACGAGTTCTTCGAGATCCGCGTCGCGGGGCTCAAGCAGCAGCTGATCGCCCACGCGCCGCCGCCCGGCATGACGCTGCCCGGGCTGCGCGCATTGCTTGCCGAAGTCGGCGAAGAGGCGCACCGCCTCGTCGACGAGCAGTACCGGGCGTTCAACGAAGAGGTGCTGCCGGCGCTCGCGCACGCGGGAATCCGGCTGATGCGCCGCGCAGACCTCAATCCCGTCCAGCGCGCGTGGATGGCCGACTACTTTCATCGCGAGGTCAAGCCGCTGCTCACCCCGATCGGCCTCGATCCCGCTCACCCGTTTCCGCTGGTCGTCAACAAGAGTCTCAACTTCGTCATCGAGTTGTCGGGACGGGACGCGTTCGGTCGCGAGACGAGCGTCGCCATCCTGAAGGCGCCGCGCCTGCTGCCGCGGATCATCGCGCTGCCCAACGACGTGGCGGGCGCGCCGAACACCTTCGTCCTGCTCTCGAGCGTCATCCACGAGCACGCGCACGAGATGTTCGAGGGCCGCGCCATCATGGCCTATTCGCAGTTCAGGGTGACGCGCGACGCGGACCTGTGGTTCGACGAAGAGGAAGTGAAGAACCTCCGCCAGGCGCTCGAGGGCGAGCTCCCGCAACGCCAGTTCGGTCTCGCCGTACGCCTCGAAGTCGCCGCGAACTGCCCGCCGCACCTCGCGCAGTTGCTGTTGAAGCAGTTCGAGCTCGGCGAGGCCGACTTGTACGCCGTCAACGGTCCCGTGAACGTTTCGCGGATGAGCGCGCTCGTCGACGCCGTCGATGCCGAAGCGCTCAAGTACCGGCCATTCCGCCCGAGCCTTCCCGATCGGCTGAAAGAGTCGACCGACATCCTGGCGACGATCCGCCACCACGACGTGCTCCTCCATCATCCGTTCCAGTCGTTCGAGCCGGTGATCGAGTTCATCCGCCGCGCCGTCGACGATCCGGATGTCGTCGCGATCAAGCAGACCGTCTACCGGACCGGCGCCAACTCGGTGCTGATGGAGGCGCTGATCGATGCGGCGCATCAGGGCAAGGAGGTCACCGTCGTCGTCGAATTGCTTGCGCGCTTCGACGAGGAGGCGAACATCAACTGGGCGGAGCGGCTCGAGCAGGCGGGCGCGCAGGTCGTCTACGGAGTTTTCGGCCTGAAGACGCACGCGAAGCTCGCGCTGCTGCTGCGCCGCGAGAAGGACGCGGCCGGCAACACGCGGCTCCAGCCGTACGCGCACCTCGGCACCGGCAACTACCACGGACGCACCGCGCGCCTGTACACCGACTTCGGGTTGCTGACCTCGCGCGCCGACATCTGCGCCGACGTGAACGAGGTGTTCCTGCACATCACGAGCCTCGCTCGGGCCACCAAGCTGCGCCGGCTGTCGCTCGCGCCCTTCACGATGCATGCGCGGCTCCTCGACGCGATCCGGCGCGAATCGAAGCATGCGCGCGAGGGCAAGCCCGCGCGCATCGTCGCGAAGATGAACGCGCTGCTCGAGGAAGGCGTGATCCGCGCGCTCTATTCGGCGTCGCAGGCGGGCGTGCGGATCGATCTGATCGTCCGCGGCGCGTGCGCGCTGCGCCCCGGCCTGAAAGGGCTTTCCGAGAACATCCGCGTGCGCTCGATCGTCGGCCACTTCCTCGAGCACAGCCGTATCTGGTATTTTCAGAACGACGGCCGCGAATCGGTGTGGTTGACGAGCGCCGACTGGATGGGACGCAATCTGTTTCGCCGGATCGAGGTGGCGTTCCCGGTGCTCGATCCGGCACTCAAGGCGCGCGTGATCAAGGAGGGGCTCGAGCCCTACCTCGCCGACAACCAGAACGCATGGGTGCTCGCCGCCGATGGCGGCTATCATCGCGTCACCGTGAAGGGCAGGGCGCGCCCGTTTTCTTCGCAGCAGCACCTGCTCGAACGGATGGCGGAGCAGATCGAATCGGACACTTGATCTTGCGGAGTTGAACCATGGACCTGATCCTGTGGCGGCACGCGGAAGCCGAGCCCGGCGAGCCGGACCTCGGACGCCGTTTGACCGCGAAAGGCATCCAGCAGGCCGAGCGCATGGCGGAATGGCTCGATCGCCATCTGCCGGCGACGACCCGGATTTTGTCGAGCCCCGCCGATCGCGCGCAGCAGACCGCGCAGGCGCTGAAGCGGAAATTCAAGGTCGTCGACGATCTCGTGCCCGGCGCGTCGGTGCCGGCCGTATTGGCTGCGGCGGGCTGGCCCGACTCGCGCGAGGCCGTGCTTGTCGTCGGCCACCAGCCGACGCTTGGCGAGGTGGCGGCATTCCTGATGACTGATCAGGAGCTTGCCTGGAGCGTTCGCAAAGGAGCCGTGTGGTGGCTTTCCAATCGGGTTCGCGAAGGCGTTGCGACCACGGTGGTGAAAGTCGTCATCGGGCCCGATTTCGTCTGACGCGACCGCGCTGCGCGCGCGTTCATGCCGGGAGCTAGCGCTCCATATGGTCGCGGACCTTCTTCAGCGCGTCGATGAAGCCGTTGAGCCCCGACTTGTCGAGGCCCTCCGGCTCCGTATCGAACTCCAGCAGCAGGCGTTTTCGATCCTTTGAAACGTGCAGCGTGACCGAGCCGCATCGACCGAGGTCGACCTTCTTTGGAACCTCCTTCATACCATGCCCCCTAAACGGTCATCGAAAATTGAGCTCGTCGACGCGCGGCGCGCGGCGCGCCAATTGAAGCGACACCTGTCATCAAACCGACATGTTGTTGGAAGACAGTTCGGCCTGGAAGTTTTCACAACGGTCGATCGATCGCGAAGCGGACGTCCGAGCGGCTCACGCGCGACTGCGCGCCTCGTGACCGCTTCGAAATCGGGCGGACGTTTCACGGCGACGTACGTTATACCCGATGTTCGGAATCCTTGGTGTCACAATTCGGCTCCTCTTGCGTGGATTCGAGGACAGGCTGTTCGCCCCTCGATCGCCGCCGCTCGATCGCCGCCATTTGATCGGCATCACGGAAGCTGCGGTGGCGCGAAAGGCGCACGCGTGCGACCGGATTCTCGCCGAAGCGCGCCGCCTCGTTCGAACCGGGCAACTCGGACCGCCCGTCGACCAGGCGCTGTTGCGCGCTTGCGAGCTTCTCGACGACATCGACGACATGCTCGTCGTGCTCCACCCCGCGCTCAATGACGAGGAATTCGCGATGGCGGCGGCGTTGCATCGCGACCTCGAGCAGATTCAGGCCCTGATCGCTGCGCGCCGTCGCGTTCGCATGCCCATGCCGGCGCCCGTCGGCGAACGGTAGGCGCCGCGACCTCAGGCGCTCGCACGATATCGAAGGTGAGGACTGTTCCGATGAGAAATCCGACGGCGCCGGCGCGGACGGCGGCGATCGTTCTCGGTTGCGGCGAAACGGGCTCGGCCGTCGCGCTCGCGCTGCACGTTGCGGGCTTCGCCGTCGTGCTCGTCGACGAGGCCGATCCCGCATGGCATCGGCGCGGGATGGCGTTCACCAACGCATGGTATGTCGGGAACGCCGAGCTCGACGGCGAAGGCGCGTGCTTTTGCGCGTCGCTGCGCAGCATTCCGAGCGTGCTGTCGCGGAGGATGATCGCCGCGACGACGTGGTCGTGGCCCGGCGTCACCGCTGCGCTCGCGCCGCGGGTTCTCGTCGACACGCGACGGCGCAGGCGGCGCGGCTCGGAGATCCTGCTCGACCGGGTTCCGCTGGCGATCGGCATCGGCGAGGATTTTGTCGAAGGCGAGAACGTGCACGTCGCGATAGAGCCCGCCATCGATCCGGCCACGGAGCGTTTCCAGGCCGGGCCGGGGTTGCGCCAGCTCGCGAGCGCGGAGCATGTCGACGCTCGCATCCAGGTTTTCGCCGTGGAGGCGAAACGTCACGGACGATTCATGACCGAGCGCCGGATCGGCGATGTCGTCCGCGCCGGCCACGTCGTCGGAGGTCTGGGCAACGAGACGATCGTTGCTCCCGCATCGGGGGCGTTGATCGGATTGGCCGCGCGAGGCGCACGCATCGAGCCGGGCGACCCGCTCGTCGAAGTGGACCCGGCCGGAATCGCCTCTCGCTGTCATGGTCTCGCTGCAGGCTCGCGGCAACTCGCGGAGCGGGTGCTGGCTGCGCTCGCGCGCCACGGCGTGCCGGACGATGCCCGGGCCGGGATCGCTTCGATCTTCACGCCGGACGCCGGTTTGCCGGGCGAAAGCGTCGAATCGCGGGTGCGGGCGTCGACGGCTGTGCCGCCTTGATTCTTTCCGCGCTGTCATCGCGCTGTAACACGGCGCTGTCACATTCTCCGAGTCCGCAACTCACGAGGAACACGGCAATGCGCAAGTTCTTGATTCATGGATTCCTGACCGCGGCAACCATCGCCGTCGGCGTGTCCACCGCGCGCGCAGTCGACATCACCGGTGCCGGCGCGACCTTCCCGTACCCGATCTATGCGAAATGGGCGGAAGCCTACAAGCAGAAAACCGGGGTCGGCATGAACTACCAGTCGATCGGGTCGGGTGGCGGCATCGCCCAGATCAAGGCGAAGACCGTCGACTTCGGCGCGTCCGACATGCCCCTCAAGCCGGAGGACCTGCAAGCCGCCGGCCTGATGCAGTTCCCCGCCATCATCGGCGGGGTTGTCCCTGTCGTGAACATCGACGGCGTCGCGCCCGGGCGCGATGAAGTTCACGGGCCCGGTGCTCGCCGACATCTATATCGGCAAGATCAAGAAGTGGAACGAGAAGCCGATCGCGGATCTCAATCCCTCGATCAAGCTGCCCGACGAGCTCATCACGGTCGTTCGGCGATCCGACGGTTCGGGAACGACGTTCGTGTGGACCGATTACCTTTCGAAGGTCAGCCCGGAATGGAAGGAGAAGGTCGGTGCGAGCACCGCGGTGTCCTGGCCCGAGGGCGTAGGCGGCAAAGGCAACGAAGGCGTCGCCGCGTACGTTCAAAGAATCAAGGGTTCGATCGGATATGTCGAGTACGCCTACGCGAAGCGAAACAAGATGGCGCACGCCTCGGTCCAGAACAAGGAAGGCCAGTTCGTGCAGCCGGACGACGATACGTTTCAGGCCGCCGCGGCGTTCGCCGACTGGAAGGGCGCGCCGGGCTTCTATCAGATCCTGACGAACCCGCCCGGCAAGACGAGCTGGCCGATCACGAGCGCGAGCTTCATCCTGATGCAGACCAGGCAGGACAAGCCGCAGAATGCCGCGGAGGTCGTCAGGTTCTTCGACTGGGCGTTCAAGAACGGCCAGAAAATGGCGGCCGAGCTCGACTACGTGCCGATGCCCGATGCGGTCGTCAAGCTCATCGCCGACGCCTGGAAGACACAGATCAAGGACGGCTCGGGCAAGCCGATCCTGTGAGCTGATGCGCAGAAACCCCAGCCGGTAGTCGCCGTAGCATCTTTCTTCCTCCTCCAGAAGAAAGACTGAGGGCCGCGAGCCGTACGCCGCGGCCCGTTTTTTGACAGGTTTATCATGTCGACCACTTTGGCCGTATCCCACCCCGCGATGACGGCTCCGCTCGAGGAGCGCAAGCCCATGCCGCCGCCTGCACGGCGTGGCGCGGCGCCTTGGCAGGACTGGCTGTTCGAGCGCACGACGATGTGCTTCGCGCTGTTCGTCTTGTTGACGCTGGTCGGCATCATCGCCGCGCTCATGTGGACGGCGATACCGGCATTCCAGAAGTTCGGATTCAGGTTCTTCTACACCGACGTCTGGGACCCGGTGAAGCTCAATTTCGGCGCGCTTGCCCCGATTTACGGAACGCTCGTCACCTCGGCGATAGCGCTTCTGATCGGCGTGCCGGCGAGCTTCGGCATCGCGCTGTTCCTCACCGAGATGTGTCCCGTCATCCTGAAACGGCCGCTGGGCACCGCGGTCGAATTGCTGGCTGCGATTCCATCGATCATCTACGGCATGTGGGGTCTGTTCGTTTTCGCACCGGTGTTCGGCGACTACGTCCAGCCGACGTTGACGAGGGTTTTCGGCGACCTCTGGATACTGGGCCCCCTCTTCCAGGGCGCCCCCAACGGCATCGGCGTCCTGTCGGCAGGGTTCATTCTTTCGATCATGGTCATACCGTTCATCGCCTCGGTCATGCGCGACGTGTTCGAGATCGTTCCGCCCGTGCTCAAGGAATCGGCGTACGGAATCGGCGCGACGACGTGGGAAGTGGTCTGGAACGTCGTGCTGCCCTACACCAAGGTCGGCGTCATCGGCGGCATCATGCTCGGTCTCGGCCGCGCGCTCGGCGAGACGATGGCGGTCACCTTCGTGATCGGCAACGCGTATCGAATCAGCGCGTCGCTCTTCGCGCCGGGCAACTCCATCGCGTCGGCGCTCGCCAACGAGTTCAACGAGGCGGCCGAGCCCGTCCACCGCGCATCGCTGATCGCGCTCGGCCTCGTGCTGTTCCTGCTCACCGTCATCGTGCTCGCCTGCTCGCGGCTGCTGCTGGCGCAGCTCGCCAAAGGGGAGGGCCGGAAGACGTGATTCCGCTCTATCGAAAGCGGCTCCTGGTCAACCGCTTCAACCTCGTGATGTCGCTTTGCACGATGGCGTTCGGCATGACGTTCCTGCTCTGGATACTCTGGGAGCTGTTCGCCAGGGGCTTCGCTGCGCTTTCGCCGACGCTGTTCACGCAGACGACGCCGCCGCCGGGATCCGCCGGCGGGCTCGCGAACGCCATCTACGGCAGCGTCGTGATCGTGTCCGTCGCGACGTTCCTCAGCACGCCGATCGGGATCCTCGCCGGAATCTATCTCGCCGAATACGGCAAGGATGGCTGGATCGCGCGAGCGACGCGCTTCATCAACGACATCCTGCTCTCCGCGCCGTCGATCATCCTGGGACTCTTCATCTACACCGTGTACGTTGCGCCGGCGGGACACTTCTCGGGCTGGGCCGGCTCGTTCGCCCTCGGGCTCATCGCGATTCCGGTGGTCGTGCGCACGACCGAGAACATGCTCCGCCTCGTCCCCAGCAGCCTGCGCGAGGCCGCGGTGGCCCTCGGGGCGCCGATGTGGAAGGTGATCCTCAAGGTGACGCTCAGGGCCGTTCGCGGCGGCGTCATCACCGGCATACTTCTCGCCGTCGCCCGGATGTCGGGGGAAACCGCGCCGCTGCTGTTCACTGCGCTGAACAACCAGTTCTGGAGCGCAGACATGAACGCGCCGATGGCGAACCTTCCGGTCGTGATCTTCCAGTTCGCGTTGAGCCCCTTCGACGACTGGAGGTTGCTCGCGTGGGGCGGCGCGCTGCTGATCACGCTGACCGTGCTCGTCATCAACATCCTGGCGCGCACCGTGTTCCGCCAGTCGGCCGTTCGCTGATAATGGGAATTCCGAGGGAGACGTCAATGCATTTCGAAGCCATCGCGACGCGACCGGAGGCGGAGGCAACAGGGAAGCGCGAAGCCGACCCGAAGATATTCTGCCGCCATCTGGATTTCTTCTACGGAAAATTCCATGCTCTCAAGAACATCGATCTCGACATCGCCGAGCGCCGGGTGACGGCCTTCATCGGTCCCTCGGGCTGCGGCAAGTCGACGCTGCTGCGCACGTTCAATCGGATGTACTCGCTCTACCCGGGGCAGCGGGCGACCGGACAGATCGTCTTCAACGGCCAGAACGTCCTCGATTCCGGCGTCGACCTCAACATGCTGCGCGCGAAGATCGGCATGGTGTTCCAGAAGCCGACCCCGTTCCCGATGTCGATCTACGACAACATCGCGTTCGGCGTCAGTCTGTACGAGAATCTCTCGCAGCGGGACATGGACGAGCGCGTCGAATGGGCGCTGATCAAGGCGGCGATGTGGGGTGAGGCGAAGGACAAGCTCAAGCAGAGCGGGATGGCGCTCTCCGGCGGGCAGCAGCAGCGCCTGTGCATCGCGCGCGCGGTTGCCGTCAAGCCCGAGGTGCTGCTGCTCGACGAGCCGACCTCCGCGCTCGACCCGATCTCGACGGCGAAGATCGAAGAGCTCATCTCCGAGCTGAAGGAGGACTACACGATCGCGATCGTCACGCACAACATGCAGCAGGCGGCGCGCGTCTCGGACTACACCGCCTACATGTACCTCGGCGAGCTCATCGAGTTCGGCGCGACCGATACGCTCTTCCTGAAGCCGAAGCGGAAGGAAACCGAGGACTACATAACGGGACGGTTCGGGTAGCGGCGGAGCCTGGGACAGGGGCCCCGCGAAGCGGGGATGCGACCGGGGCGAGTCGACGCAAGAGGCCGACAACGCAACCGTGGAAGATGAAACCAAGCTGCATGGAGGCCGACGGCGCGAGCCGACGCGACCAGAGGTAACTATATGAGCGAACACACGCACAAGCAGTTCGACGCAGAGATGGAGGCGATCCGCAGCGGCGTCCTCGCGATGGGCGGCCTCGTCGAGACGCAGCTCAATCGCGCGATCTCGCTCCTCGAGGTCGACGACGAGGAAGCCGTCGACCAGGTCGGCGCCGACGAGAAGCAGATCAACCAGATGCAGGTCAACCTCGATCAGATGTGCAGCCAGATCATCGCCAGGCGCCAGCCGACCGCGATCGACCTGCGCTTCGTTCTGATGATCACGAAGATCGTCAACGAGCTCGAGCGCGTCGGCGACGAGGTCAAGAAGATCGCGTACAAGGCTCCGCAGATCCGCGGCTCCGACCGGCTGAGCCACGTGCGGCATTACGACCTGATCCGCACGTCCGAGGGCGCGCGCGAGATGCTGCAGATGGCGCTCGACACGTTTGCGCGGCTCGACGCCGGCGCGGCCGCCGAGGTCATCGACCGCGACGAGGAGATCGACGCCGGGTTTCTCGCGATCATGCGCCAGCTCATCAGCTACATGATGGAGGACCCGCGAACGATCACGGCGGCGCTCGAGGTCGTCTTCATCGCGAAGTCGCTCGAGCGCATCGGCGATCACGCGAAGAACATCGCCGAGGCGGTCGTCCAGGTGGTCAAGGGCATCGATGTGCGGCATGCGTCCGCCGAGCAGATCCGCGCCGAGGTGGCGGAGGAATGATGCCGAAGGTCCTCGTCGTCGAAGACGAGCCTGCGATCCGCGAGCTTCTGGGGGTCAACCTCGTCGACGCCGGCTACGAGGTACGCATGGTTGCCGACGCGGAGTCCGGTCTGCGCGAGATCGGCGAGTCGCTGCCGGATCTTCTGCTGCTCGACTGGATGCTGCCCGGAAAGTCGGGACTGCTGCTCGCGAAGGAGCTGCGCGCCGACGCGCGCACGCGCGAGCTCCCGATCATCATGATCACCGCGCGCACCGACGAGGCCGACAAGGTCGCGGGGCTCGAGGCATGGGTCGACGACTACGTGACCAAGCCGTTCTCGCCGCGCGAGCTGAAGGCGCGGATCAAGTCGGTGCTGCGCCGGCGCGCGCCCGAGGCCGCGCAGGAGCCGCTGGCGGTCGGCGCGCTCAAGCTGGATCCGGCGACGCACCGCGTGACGGTCAACGAGAAATCGGTGCCGCTCGGCCCGACGGAGTTCCGGCTGTTGCGTTTTCTCCTCGCCCGGCCCGAGCGCGTTCACTCGCGCACGCAGCTCCTCGACCACGTGTGGGGAGATCACGTCTACATCGAGGAGCGCACCGTCGACGTTCACATTCGCCGGCTGCGGCTTGCGCTCGAACCCTTCGGACAGGACGTCCTGGTGGAGACGGTCCGGGGCAGCGGCTACCGCCTCGCTGTCCCGCGCTGACGTCGTGCCGCATCCAAGCCCGCGATGAGTCCGATCGTTCTCGCCGGCCTGGGCGCGCCTCTCGTCATCCTGATCCTGGCGGCGCTCGCGGTCGTGGCTTTCGGCGCCGGCTGGGCGCTCGTCGTGCTCGCCATAGGGATGTGCGCGATCATCGGAATCCAGCTCTGGCACCTCGACCGGCTGGCGCGGTGGGCCGACGGTCACATGGACGCAGATGTGCCCGAGGCCCGCGGCGCGTGGGGGCTCGCATTCTCCGCGCTCTACCGCCGCGTGCGCCTTCGGATGCTCCACCAGCGCGGCCTCGCGACGACCGTCGAGCGGTTTCGAAACGCCGCCGAGGCGCTTCCGGAAGGCATGGTGATACTCGATGCGACGAACCGCGTCGAATGGGCCAACGCGCGCGCCGAGGCTCACCTCGGCATCGACCTCGAGAGAGACATCGGGGCGCCGCTGCTCAATTTCGTCCGCCAACCGGAGGTCGTCCGCTATTTCGAGATCGGCGACTTCACCGAGTCGGTGGTCGTGGACTCGCTGCGCGAGCCCGGCACCACGCTGTCGATCCAGGTCGTCCCGTTCGGCATCGAGGAGCGCCTGCTGATCAGCAGGAACATCACGCAACTCGAAGCCGTCGCGCGGATGCGCCGCGACTTCATCGCCAACGTCTCGCACGAGCTCAAGACGCCGCTGACGGTGGTCTCCGGCTTCATCGAGACATTGCAGGATCTCGAGCTCGAACCGCGACAGCGCACGCGCTACCTGCAGCTGATGGCCGAGCAGGCGAAGAACATGCAGCGGCTGGTCGACGACCTCCTGACGCTGTCGACGCTCGAAAGCGACCAGAACGCACTGGTGGAAGCGGAGTTCGACGTCGTTCCGCTTCTGCTCCAGGTGTCGGCCGATGCGAAGGCATTGTCCGCGGGCCGTCACGCCGTGGCGCTCGACATCGCCGATCATGCGATCGTGATCGGAAGCCGGGACGAGCTGGGCAGCGCGTTCGGCAATCTCGTGAGCAACGCGATCCGCTACACGCCGGAGGGCGGCGCGATCACGCTCGCCTGGCGCGTCGACGACGAGGGCCACGGCGTGTTCAGCGTGACCGACACGGGGATCGGCATCGCGCCCGAGTACATCCCGCGCCTCACCGAGCGCTTCTACCGCGTCGATCGCAGCCGATCGCGCGAGACCGGCGGCACGGGGCTCGGCCTGGCGATCGTCAAGCACGTGCTGCTGCGCCATCAGGCGGAGCTCGACGTGATGAGCGAGCCCGGCAGCGGGTCGACCTTCAGCGTGCTGTTGCCGCCGCGACGCGTCCGTCGCAACGCGCAGCATCCCGGTCCCGACGGAGCGAATCGTCAGCCGGGCTCCGAGGCGGAGCCTTCGCGCTCGCCTTCGGCTACCAGTAACTGAGCGCGGCGCTGAAGAGCGCCTTCAGCTCGTCGCGCCCGACATCGATCGGAGCGTTGCGGATCACGCGATATTGCGGCTCGGCGCCGGTCGCGAGCGCATCGACGTGAGATGCGTCGAAGCCGAGGGCGGAAAGGCCGTTGGGCATCGCGGTCGCGCGCATGAGCTCCACGACGCGCCGCGCGAGGATCTCCCCCGCATCGACTCCGGTCGCGCCGCGCGTCTCGGCGGCGAGGCACTGCGCGCCGTGCAGGTGGCGTTGCGGCGAGCAACGCGAGGTGGCGCGCCACACCGAAGGGTTGTTGAGCACGACCGCCATCCCGTGCGGAACGAGCGTCTTGCCTTCGGGATAGCCGGCGACGTGCCAATCCTTGGTCAGTCCCGAGACCGCGTACGAGAGTCCGTGCGGCAGGTGGCAGCCCGCGGCGTTGAACGCGATTCCGGCGAGCATCGCCGCGTACATCATTTCGGTGCGCGCCTCGCTGTCCGACGGGTCGTTGACCGCGCGCACGAGGAACGCGCCGACGTTTTTCAGCGCCTCGGTCGCGAGCATGTCGGAAAACGGGTTCGCGCCCTGCGAGACGGGCCGGCTCGTGCCTTTCGCCGGATTGAGGCGGCGCGGGTAGGCGCGGGCGGTGAGCGATTCGAGCGCGTGGCTCATGCAATCGAAGCCGGTGGCGGCGACCGCGTGCTTCGGCAGCGTCGCGGTGACGGTCGGGTCGATCAGCGCGACGTCGGGAATCAGCCGCCGCGAGATGATGCCGGTCTTCGCATTCAGCGAGCGCAGGTTGAAGATCGCGATCCCGGTCGTCTCCGAGCCGGTCCCGCAGGTGGTCGGACACGCGATGTGCGGCTTGACCGGACCCGGGACCTTCTGCCCGCCGCCGATCGGCGCGTTCACGTACGTCATGAACTCGGCCGGTTGCGACGCGTAGAGGTTCGCCGCCTTGCAGGTGTCCATCACCGAGCCGCCGCCGACCGAGACGTAGCCGTCGAATCGGCCCTCCGCGGCAAAGCGCGCCGCTTCCTGGAACGACGCGTCGGTGGGCTCGATCGCCACGTCGCTGTAGACGGTCGATTGGACACCGGCGGCCTCGAGCGACGCGCGCACCGTCCGCACGTACTCCCCGGAGACGAGACGCGGGTCGGTGAACAGCGCGACGCGCGCAAGGCCGAGCTCGCGGGCATGGTCGCCGGCTTCGCCGAGCACCCCTGCGCCGAACGTGAACGTCGGCATCCCCACGGTGAAGCCGCGGTCACTGCCTTCGACGGCGGCGAAATCGGCGTGGCAGCAGGGCATGGTCGTCTCCTTCGGCGGCGCGGTTGAGTGGCGATTATCGCAATTCCGGGCGCGCTGCCTGGATCCGGCGTCCGGGCTCCGGTGCCCGCCCAAGGGCGTTGACCCTAGGAACGGAAATTGCTATCATCGCGAGTTTCGTCGGAGGGGTTCCCGAGCGGTCAAAGGGAGCAGACTGTAAATCTGCCGGCTCTGCCTTCGAAGGTTCGAATCCTTCCCCCTCCACCAAGGGGTCGGCCAACGGAAGGCAGGGAACCGCTCCTTGGCGCCCCGGCATGCTCCCCGCGAATGCGAACGATATCCCTCTGTCAACTGGACGCGCGGGTGTAGCTCAATGGTAGAGCAGAAGCCTTCCAAGCTTATGACGAGGGTTCGATTCCCTTCACCCGCTCCATGGGAAGAGAAAAGTTTGCCCACGTAGCTCAGTGGTAGAGCACTCCCTTGGTAAGGGAGAGGTCGAGCGTTCAATCCGCTCTGTGGGCACCAGCATTCGACAGTGATTTCGCGCAAGCCGCACTCGAACAACGAAGTCTGAAGGAGTCTCAAAAATGGCCAAGGGCAAATTCGAACGGACGAAGCCGCACGTGAACGTGGGGACGATTGGCCACGTGGATCACGGGAAGACGACGCTGACGGCGGCGATGACGCTGGTGCTCTCGAAGAAGTACGGTGGGGAGGTGAAGGCGTACGACCAGATCGACAACGCGCCGGAGGAGAAGGCGCGGGGGATCACGATCAACACGGCGCACGTGGAGTACGAGACGGAGAAGCGGCATTACGCGCACGTGGACTGTCCGGGGCACGCCGACTACATCAAGAACATGATCACGGGTGCGGCGCAGATGGATGGGGCGATCCTGGTGGTGAGTGCGGCGGACGGGCCGATGCCGCAGACGCGCGAGCACATTCTGCTGGCGCGCCAGGTGGGGGTGCCCTACATCATCGTCTACATGAACAAGGCGGACATGGTGGACGACAAGGAGCTCTTGGAGCTGGTGGAGATGGAGGTGCGGGAGCTGCTGAGCAAGTACCAGTTTCCGGGGGACAAGACGCCGATCGTGATTGGCTCGGCGAAGATGGCGCTCGACGGGGACACGAGCGAGCTGGGGGCGGGGTCGATCTTCAAGCTTGCCGAGGCGCTGGACAGCTACATTCCGCAGCCGCAGCGGCTGATCGACGGGCCGTTCCTGATGCCGGTGGAGGACGTGTTCTCGATCTCGGGTCGGGGGACGGTGGTGACGGGGCGGGTCGAGCGCGGGGTGTGCAAGGTGGGCGACGAGTTGGAGATCGTGGGACTGAAACCGACGCTGAAGACGGTGTGCACGGGGGTGGAGATGTTCCGCAAGCTCCTCGACCAGGGGCAGGCGGGGGACAACGTGGGGGTGCTGCTCAGGGGGACGAAGCGCGAGGAGGTGGAGCGCGGGCAGGTGCTGGCGAAGCCGGGGTCGATCACGCCGCACACGAAGTTCAGCTGCGAGGTGTACGTGCTGTCGAAGGAGGAGGGGGGGCGGCACACGCCGTTCTTCCCGGGGTACCGGCCGCAGTTTTATTTCCGCACGACCGACGTGACGGGGAGCGTGGTGCTGCCGGAGGGCACGGAGATGGTGATGCCGGGGGACAACATTGCGATGACGGTGACGCTGATCGCGCCCATTGCGATGGAGGAGGGGCTGCGCTTTGCGATTCGCGAAGGCGGCCGCACCGTCGGCGCCGGCGTCGTGGCGAAAATCATCGAATAGGCATTTCGAGTACAGGCCAGTAGCTCAATTGGCAGAGCGGCGGTCTCCAAAACCGCAGGTTGGGGGTTCGATTCCCTCCTGGCCTGCCACGAAACAGGCGGCAGAAGATTAGATGGTCGACAACCTGAAAATTGCGTTGGCAGTCGCGTGCGTCGTCGCGGGCATCGGAGGCTACTACTACTTTGCCGACACGGCGCTCGTGCTGCGCGTGCTGATGGTGATGGGCGGCCTGGTGGCCGCGGGCGGCGTCGCATGGCTGTCGACGCCGGGCAAGGAGTTCTTCGCGTTCGCTCAGGAAGCCTGGCAGGAGGCCGGACGCGTGTCGTGGCCGACGCGCAAGGAAACCGTCCAGACCACGCTGATCGTGTTCGGATTCGTCGTGATCATGGCGCTCATCCTGTTCAGCATCGATACGACGCTCGCATGGATCGTGAAGCTCTTGACGGGGCGGGGAGAGTGATGAGCGCCGGAGGCAAGAAGTGGTTCGTCGTCCACGCCTACTCGGGATTCGAGAAGAGCGTGCAGCGGGCGCTGACCGACCGGATCAAGCGCTCCGACATTGCCGATCAATTCGGCAAGATCCTGGTTCCGGTCGAGGAAGTGGTCGAGATGAAAGCCGGCCAGAAGGCGATCAGCGAGCGGAAGTTCTTCCCGGGCTACGTGCTCGTCGAGATGGAGATGACCGACGACTCGTGGCACCTGGTGAAGAGCACGCCGAAGGTCACCGGCTTCGTCGGCGGCACGGCGAACAAGCCGACGCCGATCACGCAGAAGGAAGTCGACGCGATCCTGCGGCAGGTGCAGGAGGGCGTCGAGAAGCCCCGCCCGAAGGTGCTGTTCGAGATGGGCGAGGCGGTGCGCGTCAAGGAAGGGCCGTTCACCGACTTCCACGGCAACGTGGAGGACGTGAACTACGAGAAGAGCAAGCTCCGCGTGTCGGTGACGATCTTCGGTCGCTCGACGCCGGTCGAGCTCGATTTTTCGCAGGTCGAGAAGGCCTGATGTCGTTGAACCGGGGAGGGCGCGCATCTTGCGATGCGGCCCGATCGAACCCACTTTAGGAGTCGTCGATGGCCAAGAAAGTCGTCGGTTTCATCAAATTGCAGGTTCCCGCGGGCAAGGCGAATCCCAGCCCGCCGATCGGACCCGCGCTGGGGCAGCGCGGGCTCAACATCATGGAGTTCTGCAAGGCGTTCAACGCGCAGACGCAGAAGGTCGAGCCGGGCCTGCCGATCCCCGTCGTGATCACCGCGTACGCCGACAAGAGCTTCACGTTCATCATGAAGACGCCGCCGGCCACGGTGCTCATCATGAAGGCGGCAAAGGTCGACAAGGGAAGCCAGCGGCCCAACGCCGACAAGGT
This sequence comes from uncultured beta proteobacterium, assembly GCA_963742965.1. Lineage (GTDB taxonomy): Bacteria > Pseudomonadota > Gammaproteobacteria > Burkholderiales > Casimicrobiaceae > CAIWHR01. The sequence goes on from CAVUOC010000019.1 coordinate 22,577, forward strand.
CGGCAAGCTGACGCGCGCGCAGGCCGAGGAGATCGCCAAGCAGAAGATGCCCGATCTCACCGCCGCCGACATGGACGCCGCGGTGCGCACGATCGCGGGCAGCGCGCGCAGCATGGGCATCACCGTCGAAGGGGTGAAGTGATCATGGCCGGCCAACAGAAGGAACCGAAGCTCACGAAGCGGATGAAGACGGTCCGCGCCAAGGTCGACCACAACAAGGCCTATCCGATCGACGACGCGTTGAAGCTCGTCAAGGAAACGGCGGTCGCGAAGTTCGACGAGTCGGTCGACGTCGCGGTCAATCTGGGTGTCGACGCGAAGAAGTCCGACCAGACGGTGCGCGGCTCCGTCGTGCTGCCCGCGGGCACCGGGAAGAAAGTGCGCATCGCGGTGTTCGCACAGGGCGAGAACGCGAAGATCGCGCAGGAGGCCGGCGCCGACATCGTCGGCTTCGAAGATCTTGCCGCGAAAGTCAAGGAAGGCTTCATGGATTTCGACGTCGTGATCGCGACGCCGGATGCGATGAAGGTCGTCGGCGGGCTCGGTCAGATCCTCGGCCCCCGTGGGCTGATGCCGAACCCGAAGGTCGGCACGGTCACGCCGAAGGTTGCCGACGCGGTGAAGAACGCGCGGGCGGGCCAGGTCCAGTACCGGACCGACAAGGCGGGAATCGTCCAATGCACGATCGGCCGCGCGTCGTTCGCGCCGGAGCAGCTCAAGTCGAACCTCCTTGCGCTCGTCGAGGCGCTGAACAAGGCGAAGCCGCAGGGCACGAAAGGGATCTACCTGAAGAAGGTGAGCGTCTCCTCGACGATGGGGGCCGGCGTCCGCGTGGACACCGCGAGCCTCTCGCAGCAGACGCCGGCATGAGATTTGGCAGTCAACCGATTTGAGGGAACGCCGCGCGGGTAACGCCGTGCGGCGAGCCGTCAAAGACCGCGGGAGCGAATGCTTAAAACGGTGCGACAGGTCGGAGCGAGGGGCGGTCGTCATGCCCCGCGATTCGGCTCGAAGCCCCGATCCAGCGATAGATGGTGCCCCGAAGACAGGAATTCTCCTGGAAGAAGGTCACCGAACGAGAAGATGGAGGTGACACTTGGGTCTTAACATGGAGCAGAAGCAGGCGGTGGTCGCGGAAGTCGCGAAGCAGGTCGCCGGCGCTCAGGCCATCGTCATGGCCGAGAACCGCGGCATGAAAGTAGCGGCCATGACGCAGCTCCGCGCGAAAGCAAGGGCGTCCGGCGTGTATTTCAGGGTGGTCAAGAACACCCTGGTGCGCCGCGCGGTCGAGAACACGCCGTTCGCCACGATGGCCGAGCAGATGGTCGGTCCTCTGGCGTACGGAATCGGTCCCGACCCGGTCGCCGTGGCGAAGGTGCTGAACGACTTCGCCAAGGGCAACGAGAAGTTCGTGATCACGGGTGGCGCGATGCCCGGCCAGCTGATGACGGCCAAGCAGATCGCGGCGCTCGCATCGCTGCCCTCGCGCGACGAGCTCATCGCGAAACTCATGGGCACGATGCAGGCGCCCGTCGCCAAGCTCGTGCGCACGATGAACGAGGTGCCGGCGAAGTTCGTCCGCGCGCTCGCCGCCGTGCGCGACGCGAAGCAGGCGGCGTAAGAGGCACCTTCGCCCGGAACCAATACCGAAATACCCAACCTTACTATTCAGGAGAAACTGAAATGTCCGCAGTCCAAACCGAAATTCTCGACAAGATCTCGTCGATGACCGTGCTGGAGCTCTCGGAGCTCATCAAGGCGATGGAGGAAAAGTTCGGCGTGTCCGCAGCTGCCGCCGTCGCCGTCGCGGGGCCCGCTGCCGGCGCGCCGGCCGCTGCCGCCGAGGAGCAGACCGAGTTCACCGTCGTGCTCGCGTCGTTCGGCGAAAACAAGGTGAACGTGATCAAGGCGGTGCGCGAGCTGACCGGCCTCGGCTTGAAGGAAGCCAAGGACCTCGTCGACGGCGCGCCGAAGCCCGTCAAGGAAGGGATCTCGAAGGCCGACGCCGAAGCCGCCAAGAAGAAGCTCGAGGAAGCCGGCGCCAAGGTCGAGGTCAAGTAACAGGTGTGTGTTTCCGGGGCGCTTCCGGAT
>CAVUOC010000020.1:0-49264 GCA_963742965.1 uncultured beta proteobacterium
TCGTTTGAGCCACCGGTCACAAGGACCGCGCCGTCGGTAACAGGACCGCGGAATCGGAGAAGCGTGCGTCGGTCATGCTCGGTGCGGCCGCCATGCAGCCGAACGTCGCGGGCGCGCAGGCCGGAAGCGTCGGATCGAAGATCTCCGCCGAATTGAGCGCGACGTACGTGCTGGGGGCGCTCATCTGCTCGCCGCCGGCGATCAGCACCCGGCCGTCGCCAAGCGCGGTCGCCGAATGGCTGTCACGTGGCGTGCTCATGTCGGGCCCGGCGCTCAAGGTATTCGTTGCCGGATCGAAGATCAGCGTCGAGCTCAGCGTGTTGGCGGATGCATTGCCGACCGTGCCGTCGTCGCCGCCAGTGATCAAAACCTTGCCGTTGTAGCTGCACGATCCCGTGCAGGTGAGCAGCGTTGCCTGGTGGAACGCGCGTGCCACCGGAAGCGCGGCGGTCAGCAGACTCCACGCATTCGTTGCCGGGTCGAAGATCTCGAGATCGACATTCTTGCCGCCCACCTTCAGCACGCGCCCATCGAGGAGCTTCGTCAGCGTGGGACCGTCGGAGCCGCTGTGGAGGCTTCCGACTGCACCGAACGCGCCAAGGCCGCTCGGACATCCCGTCGCCGACGGCAGCGTGTCGGGACAGTAGACCTCGGACGTGGCAGTCCGCGCGTAAGCGCCACCGGCGTCCGTGTAGAAGCCGCCCGCGATGAGCACCCGGCCGTCATCGAGCAGCACCGCGCGATGGCGCGCGCGTGCCTGGGTCATCGTTCCCGCCGAAGAGAAACCTTCGATGCGCAGCTTCGAATTCACCGACGTCGCTGCCAGGAAGTTGGTGTCGCCCGCGTAGCTGAATGTCAGGGAATACGTATCTGACGCCAGCGTCGGCGGCGAGGATGTCACCGTGAACACGCCATCAGGCCCAACGGCCCCGGAGCCCGTCAGTGTCCCGCCGTTCGGCTGCACCACGATGGTCGGTGCGCTCGTCGGGAAGATCGAGGTCTTGTCCGTACATTGACCTTGCCCTCGAACGAAGTGGTGTCGCTGAACAGAGTGAAGTAGAGCGGATCCACGAGGATCTGCGTCGGCGCCTTATCGATCGTCAGCGTGGCATTGGTCGGCACGACATCACACGACGTGTGGATCGACGATGTGACGCTTGGTATCAGCGTATACGGGCCCGCGCTTCCCGGTGCTGCCGGCACGCCCGATACCGTCGCCGCGTAGGGCGCGAGCAGGCACGCCGCCGGCTCGTTGTGCGTGGTGCCCGTGGTGACGGTAATCGCGTTCGGCGCGACGTCGTCGCCGTAGGTGAACGAGGTCGGCGTCACGGTGGCGGTGACGTTTATCTTCCCGCGCGCGATATCGAAGCTCCGCGTGACTTGCGGCGCGACTTCGTAATTGTCATTTCCTGCCTGGTTGGCGGCGATCGTGCAGTAGCCCGCCGAGACAATTGTGACCGTGTTGCCGGCAATCGTGCAGACGGGCTCGGTCAACGATGAGAGCACCACGGCTATTCCGGAGGGACCGGCGGCCGTGCCCGACGGCGGAGTCACCGTCGCGCTCGTTGCGCTCACTGTAATAACCGCCGTGTCGCCAAACGTCACACCCGATGGCGCCGAGCCGACGAACGTGATCGCCTGTTGTGCCTTGGCGATGACGAAGCTCTGCGCGAGTCCTGTCTGCCCCGGTGGAGGCATCGGCGTCGGCGTTGCCGCGTTGTAGTTCGCGTTACCTGGTTGGGCGGCGGCGATCGTGCACGTACCCGCGCCGTTGATCATCACCGATGTTCCCGACGCTGTACATATCGGCGCCGTCTGCGAGGTGTAGGCGACCAGCAAATTGTTGGGCGGCGAGGTCGACGGCGGCGCTGTCGGGCTCGTGACGGTCGCGCTCACGGTCTGGGCCGCGTTACCGAAGGTTACGTCGCTGGGTGCCGTGCCGAACGTAAGGTTCTGGTCCGCCTTCTTGATGTTGAACGGCGGGGGCGCAAGCTGGGGCGCGGCGTAGTAATTGCCGCCCTGGCAGGCGTGGGCGAAGTCGTCGCACGCCTCGTTCAGCGTGACCGAGCACATGCCCGCCCCAACGACCGTCAGCGTAGCGCCGTTGGTTCCGGTGGTCGTGCAGATGGTCGGCGAAGTCGACGCGAAGGTCACCGGAACGCTGGACGGCGGAGCCGTCGGGCTGCTGTGCGTTGCGACGAGCGTGACCGTTTGACCCGAGTTGTTGTACGTGAGCTCGTCATTCGCCGGCAAGTACGAGACTTGGATCTCCTGCTGCGCGCGGTCGATGAAGACCGGCACGTTGACGTTCAACGGCGCGTAGATCTCGTTGCCGCTTTGCGAGATGTTCACGATGCAATCGGCGGGACCGGCGTTGGGAGCGTCGCCCTGTCTGTCACCAGCGTATGACCGTCCGCATCCATCTGACAGGAACCGCTGGCATTGAACACGATCGGCTGGAGCACGCCATCTGCATTAATCGAGTCGCTCGATACCCGCGGCCGCGCAAGGTCGATCGACTGCTGGAATTTGAGTGAATCGGGCGTCAGCGTTGACGGCGGGAAGTCGGCGGCCAATGTCAATACGGGCGGCCGCGGCAGGACGGTCGCCTTGATTACCTGACTGTCTTTTGGCGTGATCGCGCTCGTGCCATCGAACGCGCTCGTGCGCATGTAGACGTCACCCCAGAATTGCGGCTTGAACTTCAGAGCCGTCGAGCTGATCTGCGTGCTGGCGTTTGTGTTCAGCGGATTGGGGTCGACGGTGGGGCCCGTTAGCGGACACGAGAGCCATGCCTTGAGGCTGGTCTGCGGATCGGGCGGCAACGTCGCATTGACGAACTGGGAAACCGGCGACACGGTCGGAACCGTGTAGACCCAACCGCTGTTGTCCGTCCCGATCTTCGGGCCGTACACCATGTGCGCCGACGTGTTGATGTAGAAGGTCCCCGGCGCCGCCGTAACGTTACCTTGCGGCGATCCCGCACCCTGCAGGACCGGGTTGCCGTCCTCGTCCGAACAGGCCGCTGTCGCCGTGACCGTCACCGGGCCGCCCGGGGTCGCTGGCTGACCGCCGAAAGTCCGGAACGCCGGCGCCGCATCGTCCTGCGCAATGAAGGCGGTCAGAAAGTTCTGCGTGATGATAATCAGCGGGCTCGTGGCAGTCGTCGAGTTCGCCGAGATCGCCTTGACGCCCCACCGCAGCAGACTCCTCAGGATCGGGCGGAGTGTCGTGCCGTCCTTGCCGATCGCGCGGATCGTCGCGTACGCGTACTCGCCCGCGCGCGAGCGACAGCGTCGCCGCGTTCGGGTCGTCGGGCAGGAACTTGCCGAAATTCGGATCGTCTGGGCTGACAGCGGCAGGTCGGCCGACGTTCGACACCTCGGTGTTGCGCTGGGCCAACCCGATCCGGAACGCGCGGCCCGTGTCGACCGCCGGTTCCGTCGGCGGGATCGCGTACGGCATCAATCCCGACCTTGCGCAGCACGAGCTGCAGCTTGTAGCCGGCGGTGTCGCACGTGTACTGCCCGCTGCCATCTGTGATGATTCTGCCAGGGTCGGGCACATAACCGGGCTTCGACGTGCACACCGCGTCGCGCAGCATCAGCTTGATCGAGAGCGTCGTGTCGGTGTTGCCGCGGTTGCGGATCGTGAACGACGTCTCCGGAAGTCGCTGTTGCGTCAGGTCGCCGGTCTGGAACTGGTCTGCCGATTTCGAAGCTGCGCCGGTCTCGATCGTCGCAAGCGCGTTCGCGGTCTTCGACGTTTCGCCGACCGTGCGTGTCGATCAGCGGCGCGTTGGTCAGCGCGTTGTTCGACAGCGCGTTGTTGGTCAGCACGTTGTTCGACAGCGCGTTGTTGCTCAACGACGACGTTCGTCAGCGCCGCGTTGGTCAGCGCCGAGTTCGTCAGCATCACATTCGTCAGCGCATTGTTCGTCAGCGACGACATTGGTCAGCGCGTTGTTGGTCAGCACCGCGTTGCGATAGCGCGACGTTGGCCGGGTCGAGATTGGTCAGCGCGACGTTGAGCGCGTTGTTCGACAGCGACGACGTTGGTCAGCGACTGCGTTGGACAGCGCGTTGTTCGTCAGCGTCGCGTTGGTCAGAACGACGTTGGTCAGCGCGTTGTTGGTGAGCGCGTTGTTCGACAGCGCGCGTTCGCCGTGTCAGGTTGGCAGCACCGCGTTCGACAGCACGACGTTCGACAGACGGCGTTGGTCAGCGCGTTGTTGTGAGGACTTGTTGGTGAGCGAGTTGTTCGTCAGCACGTTGTTGGTGAGCACCGCGTTCGACAGCACGACGTTGCCGAAGTTGTCGTTCGCCGAGTCCGGATTCGGCGCTCCGACCGTGGCGCCGTCACCGTTGCCGACGAACGCATCGTTCGCGGTCGGATCGCCGTTGAAGACGAGCTTCTGCGAAAAACTGAAACCTGCGTCGCCCGGCGGCGCGGTGGAAGAGTTGGTGACGTTGACGACTACGGGAGCCTTCGTGCCTGGCGACGTGACCCAGACGGTGCGCGCCGCCGTCGACCGCGGCTGGACGACGAGTCGATCGAAGTGATCCGGCAAGGGCTCGGACCATTAGGCACACACTGCGCCGCCGCCGGCAGACTTTCGTTGTTGAACGCCGCTTTGACCCCTCCGGCCTGGGCGGACACATCGAGCGTGTACTTGTGAGGCGCGTCGCTCAGGTTGCGCACCGACACGACGAATCCGCGCGGCGTGTTCGCGTCCAGCAGCTTCGCCGTTGCGTTGCCGACCGCGTAGGAGTTCTCGGCGACGACCGCCGTGTAGACGTTCTGGTTGCGGTTGCCGGACAATCCGGGAACTGGGCTCCCAGGCGATCCGTTCGTTTTGCACGTGGTGTTGTTATTCGTCGTCCCCGTGACATTGCCCAGCGCATCTTCGACCAGCGCCGCGGTGAGGCACGTGGGCGTTACCCAGTTGCCGTCGTACGGCGGAATGACGTCGCGGTTGTCGGTCAACGACGACGTGGAAGACCGGCGCGAGGCCGCTCGTCGTGATAAGGGTCGGTTGCGGCAACTGTGCCGCCGACGTTCAACTTGTACGGCTGCGCGACGTCGCCGGTCGCGACGATGGCTGTCCCGCGGCGTCGATGTAGTCGCCGATGAACGCCCGGTGCCGTTGGCGAACAGCGGCAGGTTCGGCGAGAAGACTTCCTTCTGCCGGATTCGTGAGGTCTCTTGTCGGGCGTCAGATCGCCGTTGTCGGGGTTGATCGTTCCCGCGACGGTGCTGCCGAACGTGTACTGCGAGACCCGCGCCGACGATGGCGACCCGAAGTTCGCCGTTGTCGTGGTCGCGGTTTCCGGATCGAGCATCGCCGCGAAGACGTCGATCGTATGGCGGCGAACAAGGCCCGGGCGTGCCGTCGGACAGATAGGTCGAGAAGACCGACGTTTCGGGTCGAAGCATCGGCCGTTGGCGACGAGACAGCGGCGCAGCGGACGTGCAGGCCCGATCGAGGTTGCCCATCGCCTGGCGGACCTCGACGAGGTCGCTCACGTTCGCGCAGCCGGCTGGTTCTGGCACTGCAGCACGCCCTCGGTCGCGTCGAGGCGCGAGTCGAGCCACGTGAGCAGCAGCTTGCCGGCGGCGAAAGTGAGCGAAGGCTGAATCTGGTGGCCGCGCGAGTGGGCGACCGGCTCGCCGATACTTTGCCCGTTCGAATCGAGCTGCAGCGCACTCACCTGGAAGCCGCCGTCGACTACGGTCGGCGTCGAAAACGGGCCGCCGTTGGTCGAGGTCGTCATGACGATTCGCGCGTCGCACTTCTCCGGGTGTGTTGTGCCTGGCACGCGGTGTAAGGCGGCGTCGTCGCGGGAGGCGCCTCGCGCTGCGACCACGCGACGTGCACGCGGCTCGTGCCGCTCCTTCACCGAAACCGCGACCGTCGGGAAATCGAGCGTGCGCATCGAGACGCCCGTCGCGCCCTGATCGTACGGGTAGTAGCTCGAATTGCTGACGGTGATCGGCTTGCTCCACGTCTTGCCGCCATCGGTGGACTTGCTCAGATAGATCGCGTTCGGAGTGAAACCGCGCCATACGACGTAGACGGCTCCCGTCTGCGGGTCGATCGCGATGCTCGTGCCCTGGCTCGTCGTGCCGCCCTGGCTGATCTTGTTCGGCTTGCCGAACGTCTTGCCGCAGTCGCGTCGACACCGCGACGTAGATGTCCGGATGCGGGTTGTTGCGGTCTGCCCGTGAAATTGGCGTAGGAGACATAGACGTTGAACGCGGCACCGTCTCCGCGGCGTTCGTGACGTCCGTGGCGGTCTTGGTCCACGAGAGCAGCTCGCAGGTCTTGCCGGCGTTCCACGTGCGCGGCCGACGTCGGCCGCGATCCACGGCTTGTCCTTGCCCTGTCCCGGCGTGCCCGTGTCGATGATGATCAGCGCGTCGGGCAGGATCGGATCCTCGGCCGACTTGACCATGAAGTTCTTGACGCGTGCAGCTGCGGGTCGGCCGCCGTGCAACCGTCGGGAATGCGTACGAGCGGCAGGCATCCCGGGTGCTCGGCCCGCGGCGTGCATGCGCGCAGGTCGGTTGAGCGCTGGATGTCGTTGTTCTTGTCGACGAAGCGCTGGACGGCGACGACGCCGTTCGCGTTCGTGTCGCGCGTGCCGGCGATGAACGAGAGGAAGAACGTGCCGAACGGGCCCTGCCCGCACCGTCGGGTCGGCGCCGAAATTGGGCTTGAGCTTCTTCAGCGCGGCGGTGAGCCCCGTCGCATCGTTGCACTCCGGGATGTTGATCGGGCAGCCGCCGAGCGGCGTCGAGCGCCACGTCGCGCCGCCGTCGATGGACTTGTAGATCTGGACCCACGCTTCGGGATCGTCGAGCTCCTCGGCGATCTCGACCGGGACCAGCCGGTAGTCATTCGAACCGGCGAGCAGGTGGCGCGGATTGCGCGACGAGATCGCGATGCGACTGCTCGTTCTGCTTGGTCAGGAACGGGTCGCCTTGGGGCCACTTGGTGCCCTGGACCATGTTGACGTTCGGGCCGACGAAGAGCGCAGGCGGCGCGGCAAGCGATCCCGCGGCGAACAACATTCCGCCGGCTAGGACCGACGCCGCAATTCCGAACGACCGCAACACCTGCATCCTGAACGACCCTTTTTGTTCTTTCACTTATTGTTCTTTCAACAGTGCTTACCGAAGCCAACCGTCCGGCGATGAAAATCGGCTCGCCGGCTCGATCGTCGCCGGCACCGCATCGCTTAGTCGGATCCCCACGTGGTCGGCGCAACCCCGATCTGCCCGACCACGAGCGCACGTTTGAGGGCGTGCGCAAATATGCTTAAGGGCGCAGTTGTACTCTTACCTTATAACTTGTCAAGACACTTACACGTTGCGTCGCGGCGTATGCCAACAGCATAGTGACGAACGTGTGTTCCACGCGCGCAATACCAGAGTGACGGAGTGCCGTCCTTGCGAATTCCTGACTGGAAAAGTCAGATGAGCCATTGTAGTGCGCAGTCTGACAAAAGCAGATGGTGACGCGCGCCTAACCGGTGATGGCTCGCGAATCGCTCACGACCCCCAACGCTCGACGAATGCAAATTGCTCGGGCCACTCCGGCGACTTCGGAGCCCATGCGCGCTTTTCCATCACGCGCCATTTGCGATCGATCAATGCAAGCGCTTCCTGCGCGCTCAATCCCTGCTCGCGGAGAAAGCAACCGACGACAGTGCCGGTGCGCCCGATACCGGCCCAGCAGTGAACGTAGATGGGATCGCCTGCCGCGATCGCGGCAAACATCGCATCGAGCGTCGCGCGCATCAACGCCGGTGTCGGAACGCCGCAATCGCGGATTGCGAAACGCTGATGCATCGCGCGTAACGCGCGCGCATCAGCGCGATCGCGCAATGTCGGCGCATACGGCGCGGGACCCTCCCCTTCCTCGGTGAGGTCGATGAACGATCGAATGCCGGCGTCGAGCAGCGCGTCGATTCGCGGCGCGCAATCGGGGGCGACCGCGCGAGGGTGCTCGCCGGCGAGCAACGCGCCGGGAATCAGCCAGTAGCAATTGCGATGCGGCCGCGGGTGGAAATCACCCGGCGTGTCCAACACGCCGCGATCGATTGGCGGAATCGTCATCGCTTCGAAGGAGCTGTCAGGAAATCGCTCATGCGTTGCGATCGCCTGTCGGCTCGCATAGCGAAAGTGCCCTCTCGACCGCGGCGGCAAGATCAAGGGAGCGGCCCCGTGTGCTGCACGAAACCCGTTCCTCGTCGGAGAGCGCGGTTGCCGCCGTTGCGAGATTCTTCGCGATCTCTTCCTCCAGCGACGGCGAGCGCGGCGCGCCGATCGCATCGCGCAATGCGTCGGCGGCGCCGACCAATTCGAGAGCCGCGCGCGCGTCTCCGCTCTGCGCGGCAAGTACGCCAATGTCCTCGAGCAGGAAGGCAAGCGCCCACCGGTCGTCGTATTCGCGATAGGCCCGAAGGCTGTCGGCATAGTGCGTGCGGGCCGCTTCGTAATCGCCGAGGCCCCGCGTGGCGTTGCCGAGGTTGTTGTGGCAGATCGCGACCATCCACGAGTCGCCGACCTCGCGGTTGATCAGCATCGATTTCTGGAACCAGTCGCTCGCCTCGGCGTAGTGCTTCTGCAGCACGGCGACCATTCCGAGGCCGTTCATCGAGTTGCCGATCGCCCAGCGATCGCCGATCTCGGTGCGCAACGCCAGCGCGCGCTCGTGCAGCGCGCGCGCAACGCTCGTACTCGCCGCGATACTCGGCGACGATGCCGAGATTCGACAGCAGGCTGCCCATGCTCGCCTTGTCGCCGGCCCGCTCGCGAATGGCGAGGCTCGCTTCGTAGCTCTCGATCGCCTTCGCGTAGTCGCCGCGCTGTGCCGCGACCGTTCCCACGAGCTTCAGCACGTTTGCAAGGCCGTCCTCCTCGCCCAGCGACCGGAACTCGCTCGCCGCACGATCGAGCCGCGCGACCGCCTCGTCGAAGCGGCCCTGCTTGCGCGCGACCTCGGCGAGCGCCGTCTCGCACGACGCCTTCGCGTGCTCGTCGGCGAGCTCCTCCGCGAGCGCCATCGCCTCTCCGTCGACCTGCTCGGCGCGGCGCCAGTTGCCGACGAGCTCGAGCACCTTGCCGAGCTTCAGCAGCACGTCGACGCGCGCACCCTGCTCCACCAGCGGCGCCAGCCGTTCGAAGTAGTCGATTGCCGCCGTGTTCGCATACGATGCCTGCGCAGCGTCGCCGGCCCGACGCAGGTATTCGCGCTTCTTGGGCAGGTTCTCGCTGCGCCAGTAGTGGTGCGCGAGGAGGTCGAGGTTGCGGTCGATCGCATCGGCCTCGGATGCCTCGATGTAGCCGGCGACCCGCTCGTGCAGCATCGACCGGAACGCGAACGGCATGCTCTCGTAGGCGACCTCCTGCGTGACGACGTGCTTGAACAGGTACGTCTGCTCGGCTTCGGGGTCGACGGTGATGAGGTCGGCGCGCGCCGACGAGCGCCAGTGACGACTCGATCTCGTCCAGACTTCCGAGCTCGGGGTAGATGCCTGGCAGCATCGGCGCGCGAAAGACCCGGCCGACGATGCTTGCGACCTTGAGCAGCCGCCGCGGCGATTCGTCGAGGTTGTCGATCCGGCTGAGAATCAGGCTGTGCAGGCTCTCCGGCAGATCGAGCCGCTTCAGCGCCCGCTCGTCCCTGGGGTCGATGTCCTGGCTGCGTGATGAAGTCGACCAGCTCCTCGATGAAAAAAGGGTTGCCCTGTGCACGGGCTGAAACGAGATCGATCAGCGCGCGCGGCGGTTCCGCCTCGCTGCCGTCCGCCGACCGGAGCATCGCGCGAATGAGCGCCTCGGCCTGCTCATGGTCGAGCTCGGCAAGCTCGATACGCTCGAATTGCGGCAACTTTTCCATGCCGAAGCCGTCGCTCGCGTTCGCGCTCGGGCGATACGCGAGCACGATCAACACGCGCAGTGTCGGCAGTGCCCGGGTCAGCGCGACGAGCAGGTCGCGCGACAGCGGGTCGAGCCACTGGCAGTCCTCGAGCACCACCACCAGCGGTGTTTCCCGCGCCTGCGCCTGCAGGCATTTGACCAGCAGGCCTTCGAGCGAGGTCTTGCGCAATTTCGCGTCGAAGGTCCGCGTGAGCGCGTTGTCGGCGATCGGCAGGTCGAGAAGCGTGGCGAGCAGCGGGGCGCGCCGCACGAGCGCCGGCTCGATCTGTGCCAGCTCCTGCTCGAGCAGGGTTGCCTGCTCGGCCTTGGACGAACCGCGGCCGAGGCGAAACAGGAGCGACCAGACATCGCGCCACACGAAATAGCTCGTGTTCCTTCCGAACGACTGGCACTCGCCGTCGGCGACCGGAATCTCCCGCTGCCGTGCGACAGCGACCAATTCCTCGATCAGCCGCGACTTGCCAACGCCCGCGTCGGCGCAAATGCCAAGCACGCAGCCTTTGCCCGCCACAGCCTCGTCGAGCCGCGCGACCATCGCCGCCAGCTCGGCCTCGCGCCCGACGATCGTCCGCTGCATCAACGACTGTCGCCGTGCCGCGTGGCGCCGCGCGGCGATCAGCGCGAACACTGCGTGCAAATCGGCTTTGCCCTTGAGAGCAATCGGCGGGAGCTTCTCCCAATCGAAAACGTTGCCCGCAGCGCGATACACGCCTTCCGTCGCGTAGATCTGTCCGCTCGGCGCGCGCGCCATCAGCCGCGCAGCGAGGTTGACGGCGTCGCCCAGGCAGGTAAACGCCTGGCGGCGGGCGTGGCCGTAGGTGCCGCTGCGCAAGCGGCCGCGTGCGATCCCGATCTGAATGCCGGTGGCGGCGGTGAACCCTTCGAGCCCACGCAGCTCGAGCGCGGCGGCGCCGGCCCGAGCCGCATCGTTTTCGTGAGCGACCGGCGAGCCGAACACTGCGCACAGGTACGCGCCCTTGTCGCCGAGCGTGAGATGCAGCAGGTTGCCGCCCGACGCGGTAATGATCCGTTGCGCGTGGCGGACGAATGCGTCGAGCTTCTCTATCGCATCGTCATCGTCGTCGAAGTCGATGCCGCCGAAGCGGACGAAAAGCGGAAAGGCCGGTCGCAGCTCGGCGAGGAATTCGCCGCGGCCGGCGGACAGCCGCTCGTACACGACGGGCAGCAGCCACGGCCGGACCATCTCCTCGTCGAGCTCCGCTGCCGGAGGCGGCGGCGGCGGATGTGGAACGTCTTCGACGATGCGACTGACGACCGAAAAACGACGACCGCTCTCCTCGTCGATCCGGCCGTCGCGAATCTCGATGCGCGGCGCCGAGCGATTCGACCGCCGATGCGTCGAGGATGACTTCTCCTTTGAGCGCGTTGCGCTCCGCGGCCGCCAGCGCGTCGATCAGCCGCCCGGCAAGAACGTCCATCAGCTGAATGTCCGGATCGCCGACGACGAAGCGCCGTGCGTTGCCCACGGCAATCGCCACCTTCAACGCGTGTCGATGACGCGTTCCTGCGCCGGTGACGACTTCGGCCACGTCGTTCATTCTCGACTGCATGGCGATCCCGCATGCCGTGGCACGGGCGCCGTCGTCGCCGTCGATCCAGCAGGTGATTGCATCGCCGCTGAAGTAGATGACGTCACCGCCGTGGCGATCGAGCTCCTCGATGAGCGCATTGAAGACGCGATTCAGGTCGAGGGTCAGGCGCTCCGCGCCTCGCTGGGGGCCGAGCTCCAGCGCCAGCGCCTCGGTGAGCGGGGTGAAACCGGAGATGTCGGCGAACAATGCCGCCCCGCGGACGCGGTCGGGCATGTCGATCCCGGCGGCGAGCGCGCGTCTGCGGTCGCCGGGAATGTACGCCTCGAGGTTGTGGAATGCGTCGGCTGACATCGCCTGACTCGCATCGCCCACCGCGCTTTGTACCTCGGCCATCCCTCGCGGATTATACGAGCGCCGACCGATTCGAGACGGCCGAGAACCGCCGCCTGTGCTGCTCCCAATCGTCGACGCTGAAGATCGTCCGTTTCTCCGATTGCCCCATCTTGCGGGAGCGGAGTCTGGTCTTGAGCATGCCTTCACGGCCGCATCGGTTTGTTATAACATTGTTGACACGAACGGAGGGTGGGGCACATGAAGGTCGCGATTCGAAAGATCGGTAACTCGCAAGGGGTCGTTCTCCCCAAACCGGTGCTCGCGCAGGCGGGTCTCGAGAACGAAGCCGAATTGACCATTGAAGGGGGGGCTGTCGTGCTTCGAAAGCCAAAGCGACCCGTTCGTGTCGGCTGGGCCGCGGCGGCAGAAACGCTCACCGAGCGTGGCGATGACGCGCTGGTCATAGGCGCGTTCGCCAACGAGGGCGATACGGAGCGCACGTGGTAGGGCGCGGCGACGTCTGGTTGGTGGCACTCGATCCAACCGTGGGCAGCGAAATCAAGAAGGCGCGGCCCTGTCTGGTCGTATCGCCTGTCGAAATGCACAATCATCTCCGCACGGTGATCGTCGCCCCGATGACCACCAAGAGCCATCCAGCCCCGTTTCGGATTCCGGTAACCCACGCGGGACGGAAGGGGCTGGTCTTGCTCGATCAGGTTCGTGCCTTGGACAAGGCTCGCTTGGTCAAACGGCTCGGTACGGTCCCTCCGAAGGTACTCATGCAGACACTCGCGACGTTGCGGGAAGTCTTCGCTGATTAGCCGCCTCGCCGTTCCGCCGCTCGCATTACGCCATTCATCCACCAGGCGCGTCGGGGAGAGTACCTCGATCGCCGGCACCGTCGTCACGCCGCCCAGGATCGCATCAGTGCGCGAGGATCTTCGACAGGAAGTCCTTCGTCCGCTCGCTCTTCGGATGGCTGAAGAATTCGGCCGGCGTGTTCTGCTCGACGATCTGGCCCTGGTCCATGAAGATCACGCGATCGGCGACCGAGCGCGCGAAGCCCATCTCGTGCGTCACGCAGATCATCGTGATGCCCATGTTCGCGAGCTCGATCATGACGTCGAGCACCTCCTTGATCATCTCGGGGTCGAGCGCGGAGGTCGGCTCGTCGAACAGCATGATCTTCGGCGTGAGGCACAGCGCGCGGGCGATCGCCACGCGCTGCTGCTGGCCGCCCGAGAGCTGCAGCGGATACTTCGCCGCCTGCTCGGCGATCTTGACGCGCTTCAACTGCTGCATCGCGCGCTCGTCGGCCTCCTTCTTCGGCATCTTGCCCGACCCACATCGGCGCGAGCGTCAGGTTCTCGAGCACGGTGAGATGCGGGAACAGGTTGAACTGCTGGAACACCATGCCGACCTTGCTTGCCGGATCGCCTCGATCGCCTTCAGGTCGTCGGTGAGCTCGACGCCGTCGACCTTGAGCGTGCCCTGCTGGTGCTCCTCGAGGCGATTGATGCAGCGGATCAGCGTCGACTTGCCGGAGCCCGACGGCCCGCAGATCACGATCCGCTCGCCGCGCGCGACCGGGAGGTCGATGTCGCGCAGCACGTGGAACTGCCCGTACCACTTGTTGACGCTTCGCGAACTCGATGATCGGTTCGGTCGCTTGCATGGCGGGCCTCGCTCGGCTACGCCTATTTGCGGCGGGTGCCGATGTTGAGGTGCCGCTCGATCCACTGGCTGTAGCGCGACATCGCGAAGCAGCAGACGAAATAGATCGCGGCGACGAAGAGCTGCCCCTCGAGGAAGAACTTGCGCCAGTCGGAGTCGCCGAGCGCGAGCTGCAGCGCGCCGGTCAGATCGTAGAGGCTCACGATCGTGACGAGCGAGGTGTCCTTGAACGTGCCGATGAACGTGTTCATGATCGCCGGCACGACGAGGCGCAGCGACTGCGGCAGCACGACCTTGCGCGCCGTCTGCCAGTACGAGAGCCCGAGCGAGGCCGCCGCCTCGATCTGCCCGCGCGGCAGCGCCTGCAATCCGCCGCGCACGACTTCGGCGAGGTAGGCGGCGGAGAACAGCGATGATCCCGACCTGCACGCGCAACAGCACGTCGATCGTCCATCCCGCCGGCATGAACAGCGGGAACATGAACGACGCCATGAACAGCACCGAGATCAGCGGCACGCCGCGGATCAGCTCGACGTAGAGCACGCAGAGCGTGCGGATGCCCGGCATCCGCGAGCGCCGGCCGAGCGCGACCAGGACCGACAGCGGGAACGCCGTCGCGAGGCCGATCGTCGACAGCATGATCGTCAGCGGAAAGCCGCCCCAGCGCGCCGTCTCGACAGAGGTGAGGCCGAAGCACGCCGCCGTGCATCAGCACGAAGAACACCGCGAGCACGACGACCCAGGCGCCGATCAGCCAGGGCTTCCAGAACGCGCGGTAGCAGCTCGCGGCGAGCAGCGCGACCATCAGCGCCGTCGCGACCAGCGGCCGCCACTGCTCCTCGTACGGATAGCGTCCGAACAGGATCAGCCGGTACTTCTCGGCGATCACGCCCCAGCACGCGCCCTCGTGGCCGATCGCGCGGCACGCCGCGTTGTCCGGCCGGGCCACCGCGTTGAACACCGCCCAGTCGAGCAGCGGCGGCACGTAGCGCGACGAGCACCGCGAGCACGATCAGCGTGCCGAGCGTGTTCTTCCAGTCGCTGAAGAGATTGCGCTTGAGCCACGGCAGCACGCCTTCGGTGGCCACCGGCGGCGCGCGCGGCTGGGATCGAGCTGGAAGACGTGGCGCGATGGCTGCTCATCGCTCGCGAATCGCGGACACGCCGGTTGTACCAGTTCATGATCAGCCGCGGTGAGCAGCGACATCGTCAGATAGGCAGAGCATCACCAGCGAGATCGCCTCGATCGCGCGGCCGGTCTGGTTGAGCGTCGTCGTCGAGATCGACACGAGGTCGGGATAGCCGACCGCAACGGCGAGCGACGAGTTCTTGGTGAGGTTCAGGTACTGGCTCGTGATCGGCGGAATGATCACGCGCAGCGCCTGCGGCAGCAGGATGAGCCGCATTTCCTGCATCGCGCGTTGAGCCCGAGCGCCGCGGCGGCCTCGTGCTGCCCGAACGGCCACCGCCTGGATGCCGCCGCGGACGATCTCGGCGATGTAGCTCGCCGTGTAGAGCGTGAGGCCGATCAGCACGGTGAGGAACTCCGGCGTGACCGCGCCGCCGCCGACGACGGTGATCTCGGTCTTCTCCGGGAATGTCGAGCGCGCGTCGGCGCGCCGCCCGCGAGCCATCCGAGGAAGCGCCATGCCGACGATGATCGCGAGCGCCGGCAGGAAGACGCGGCGGCGCGCTGCCCGTCGCCTCGAACCGGCGCCGCGCGAACTTCGCCCAGCACCAGGCGCCGACGATGCCGAGCGACGACGCCCGCCGCGACCATGCAGACGTGACCCGATCGCCCACACCGGGAATCGGATACTGGAGGCCGTTCTTGCTGAAGAAGACGTCCGGCAGCGGCTGCAGCGCCTCGTCGATCGGCGGCAGGAACTCGGTGAGGACGAAGTACCAGATGAAGAGCTGCAGCAGCAGCGGCACGTTGCGGAACATCTCGACGTACGCGCGTGCAGAGCGAGCGCACGCAGGAAGTTCTGCGACAGCCGCCCGATGCCGACCAGCGTGCCGAGTGATCGTCGCCAGCACGATGCCGAGGAGCGCGACGCGCAGCGTGTTCGACAGGCCGACGAGGTAGGCCTTGGCGTAGCGATTCGGCGGAATCGAACTCCCACAGGCTCTCGCTGATCGCGAAGCCCGCCGGCTGCGACAGGAAGTCGAATCCGCTCTGGATCCCGCGCACACGCATGTTGAGCGAGCGTGTTGTGGACGAGATACCAGCCGGCCGCGACGACGAGCAGCACGGCGAGGATCTGGTAGACGAGGCCGCGGAACGCCGCGCTGCGCCACGACCATCGGAACTGTTTCGGACGGAGCCGCCATCACGACAGCCGTTCGCGGGTTGGGAGTCGATTCGCGGCGGCGCATCCCCGCGGCGGCGAAACGCCGGGCGCGCCGGATCGCGCCCGGCGCGCCCGGCATGTCGTGCGCTAGCGCACCGGCGGCGCGTACATGCAGCCCGCCCTTGCTCCACAGGTTGTTCGCGCCGCGCGGCAGCTTCAGCGCCGACTTCGGGCCGACGTTGCGCTCGAAGATCTCGCCGTAGTTGCCGACGGCCTTGATCGGCGCGGTACGCCCAGTCCTTGTCGAGCCCGAGGAGCTTGCCGGTGTCCTCCGACGTGCCGAGGATCCGCTGCACGACCGGGTCGGTGCTCGATCTTCATCTGGTCGACGTTCGCCTGCGTGATCCCGTATTCCTCGGCTTCGATCAGCGCGAAGACGACCCACTTGACGATCGTGAAGTACTCGTCGTCGCCGCGCCGCACCGCCGGTCCCAGCGGCTCCTTGGAGATGAGGTCGGGCAGGATCACGTGGTCCTCGGGATTGCCCGCTTCCTTGTTGCGCACCGACGCGAGGCCCGACGCGTCCGTCGTGTAGGCCTGGCAGCGGCCGGAGAAATACGCCTTGTTGGTCGCCTCCTGCGTCTCGAACACGACGGGCTTCATCGCCGAGGTTGTTCGCCTTCGAGATAGTCGGACAGGTTCTTCTCGGTCGTCGTGCCCGATTGCACGCAGACGGTCGCGCCCTTCAGCTGCTTGGCGCTCGTGACCTTCGACTTCTTCGGCACCATGAAGCCCTGGCCGTCGTAGTAGGTGACGCCGGTGAACTCGAGGCCCAGCGACGCGTCGCGCGTCAGCGTCCACGTCGTGTTGCGCGACAGGATGTCGATCTCGCCCGACTGCAGCGCGGTGAAGCGCTGCGACGCGTTGAGCGGCACCCACTTGATCTTCTTCGCGTCGCCCAGGATGGACGCGGCGATCGCCTTGCAGATGTCGACGTCGAGGCCCGTCCAGTTGCCCTGGCTGTCCGCCGCCGAGAAGCCCGGCAGGCTCGGGTTGACGCCGCAGACGAGCTGATCGCGCTGCTTGATCGTGTCGAGCGTCTTGCCGGCATGCGCGTGTGCCGGTGACGGCGGCGAGCAATCGCCGCGGCCAATTGCCAATTTTTTCATCATGCTCTCCTCCTCCGGTAAGGGCCGATACCCGGCTCGAAATGTCACGCGCGGCGCGAGTGTAAGCTGCACGTCCGCCGCTTGGCGAGAGGGTGCGACGGCGTTGCGCTGCAGCCCGGCGCGCCGTCAGCGCGGCGCGACACGCCGAGCGCCGCGGCGAGCCGCGACAGCCCCTCCGGCGTCGTCTCGGGGTCGTGGACGAGCGCGATCCGGATGAAGGCGTCGCCCGCGTTCGATGCCGTCCGCGCTCGGGCTGGGTGAGATAGGCGCCCGGCAGCACCTTGCAGCGCGAAGTCGCGCCAGAGGCGCCGCGTGAGCGCCAGGCCGTCGCCGGCGCGCATCCACAGGAAGAACCCGCACGGCGGCCGGTAGTAGCCCGGGAATGCCGGCCCAGCAGGCGGTCGGCGGTGTCCTTGCGCTCGCGAGAGCCGCGCGCGCATCGCCTGCGACGTGGGCGTCCTCCGACCACAGCGCCGTCGCCGCGGCGAGCAACGGCAGCGGCGTGCAGCGCGGTGCCGTTGAGGCGCACGCGATTGAGCGCGGCCATGACGTCTCGCGGCGCCGACGGCGAATCCCGAGCGCAGCCCCGCCGCGCTCGAGCGCTTGGACAGCGAATGCAGCACGAGCACGTTGTCGAGCCAGCGCTCCGAGCAGTCGATCGCCGCGAGCACGTCGAGCGCGCCGCCGCGGCGGCGCGCCGTCGTAGAGCTCGGCGTAGCACTCGTCGAAGACCACGAGGAAGTTGTGCCGGCGCGCGGCCTCGATCGCGCGCTGCATCTCGTCGGCGCCGATCACGCGGCCGTCCGGGTTCGACGGCGAGCACAGATAGAGGATCGACGTCCGCGACGAGCGTCGCTTCGTCGACCTCGCGCGAGATCGAGCGCGAAATCGCGGGAATCCGCTGTGCGCGAGGTAGCGCGGCTCCGCGCCCGCCATGATCGCGCCGGCGCGATAGGTCTGATAGAACGGGTTCTGCATCAGCGCGAGCGGCGCCTTGCGCGACGGGCTCGTCGCGATCGACGCCGCGAGGTAAAGCCCCTCGCGGGTGCTCGTGACCGGCGAGATCTCGGTTTCGGGATCGATCCGCGCCGCGCGTTCCCGGGTAGCGGCGCTCGAGATAGCCGAGCGCGGCGCGCCGGAACTCCGGCGTGCCGATCGCCGGCGGGTAGCGGTTCCACTCGCTGCGCGTGCGCGGCGACGGTCTCGGCGAGCAGCGGCGGCGGCGCGTCCTGCGGCTCGCCCACCGACATGACGATCGGCGCAATGCGCGGATTCGGCACGACGTCGGCGAGCAACGCGTCCAGGCGGCGAAACGGGGATTCGAAGCGCGCGATGCGCTCGTTCAGCAGCGGATTCAACGAGGAGGGGTCTGGTTCGTTGCAAAAAGGCCCGGGGTCGTTCCAGCCCGGACGGGAGCGTGGGCGTCATTGTCGCTCATCCGCCGCGCGCTGCGCCGGTGTACATTGACGCTGGATTCGACCGATACCGAAAGACCATGGTCGTCAACAAAGGTATCCGCGTGCTCGGCGGCGCGCTTCTCTGCGCCGTCTGCGCGACCGCCGTCGCGGCGGGACCGACGCTCAGCGTCGGCTCGAAGCGCTTCACCGAATCGTACATCCTCGGCGAGATCCTGACGCAGACGGCCAAAGCGGCCGGCGAGGCGGACGCGGCGCACCGCCAGGGACTCGGGAACACGGCGATCGTGCTGAATGCGCTGACGAGCGGCAGCATCGACGTCTATCCCGAGTACACGGGCACGATCGCGCGGGAGATCCTCAAGCTCGACACCGTGCCCTCGCTTCCCGATCTCAACGCCCGCCTTGCGCCGATGGGACTCGCCGCGGGAGTGCCGCTGGGCTTCAACAACACGTACGCGCTCGCGATGCGGGGCGACGACGCCCGCGCGAAGGGCATTGCCAAGCTCTCGGACCTCAAGGGGCACCCGGAGCTGAAGCTCGGGTTGTCGCAGGAGTTCATCGGACGCAACGACGGCTGGCCGGGACTCAAGCAGGCGTACGAGCTCCCGTTCGAGACGCCGCGCGGGCTCGATCACGGCCTCGCTTACGAGGCGATCGCCGGCAGGCAGGTCGACGTGATCGACATCTACTCGACCGACGCGAAGCTCGACAAGTACGGCTTGACGGTCCTCGCTGACGACAAGGCATATTTTCCGCGCTACGACGCGGTGCTGCTCTACCGCGCCGACCTGGCGCAGCGGTTTCCGCGCACGCTCGAAGCGTTGCGCAAGCTCGAAGGCTCGATCGACGACGCAGCGATGCGACGAATGAACGCGGCAGCCGAGCTCGAGAGCAAGGACTTCGCCTCGGTTGCTGCCGGTTTTCTCTCTCAACGCGCCGGAGCGACGCCAGCCAAGGCGCCGGGCGCCAAGGCTGCGGCGACAGGCAATTTCTGGGGGAAGCTCTTCGGGCCGGACTTCGGCCGGCTGACGCTCGAGCATCTGGCGCTCGTGTTCCTGTCGCTCGCGGCGAGCATCGCGATCGGCATCCCGCTCGGCATTCTCGCCGCAAGGAAACCGGCTACGGCCGGCGTGATCGTCGGCACGACAGGCGTCGTGCAGACGATCCCGTCGCTCGCATTGCTCGCCGCGCTCATCCCGCTGACCGGCCGCATCGGCGCCGTTCCGGCATTCATCGCGCTCTCGCTCTATGCGCTGCTGCCGATCGTGCGCAACACCCACGCGGCGCTGACGCAGATTCCGATCGGGATGAAGCAGGCAGCGATGTCGCTCGGGATGCGCGATGGTACGATCCTGCAGAAGATCGAGCTGCCGCTTGCTGCGCCGACGATACTCGCCGGGATCAAGACCTCCGCCGTCATCAACGTCGGCACCGCGACGATCGCCGCGTTCATCGGCGCCGGCGGATACGGCGAGCGGATTGTCGCCGGCCTCGCGTTGAACGACAACGCGATGCTGCTCGC
The DNA here is from genome assembly GCA_963742965.1 of uncultured beta proteobacterium. Taxonomy (GTDB): domain Bacteria; phylum Pseudomonadota; class Gammaproteobacteria; order Burkholderiales; family Casimicrobiaceae; genus CAIWHR01. The sequence goes on from CAVUOC010000020.1 coordinate 19,912, forward strand.
CGGCGCCATCCCGAGTGCGGCGCTCGCGCTGCTGATCGAGGGCGCGTTTCGCCTCGGCGAGCGCTGGCTGCTGCCCGCCGGCCTGCGGCAATCCGCGCGAACCTAGAGGATCGAACCCGCCTGTGCCCGCTCCCTACGGCCGCCGCGTCGTCGTGTTCGATCTCGGCGGGGTTCTCATAGACTGGGATCCACGCCATCTCTACCGCAAGCTCTTCGACGGCGACGAGCGCGCCGTCGAAGCTTTCCTCGGCGAGGTGTGCACGGTCGATTGGAACCGCCGTCAGGACGCCGGCCGATCCTTTGCCGAGGCAGTCGCCGAGCTCCTCCCTCGCCACGCCGACAAGACCGACCTGATCGAGGCATTCGGGCGACGATTCGACGAGATGATCACCGGCGCGATCGACGGCACCGTCGACGTACTCGACGAGCTCAGGCAAGCCGGGGTGCCCTGCTACGGACTCACGAACTGGTCGGCCGAGACGTTCCCGCCGCAGCGGGCGCGCTTTCCGTTCCTCTCGTGGTTCGACGGCATCGTGGTTTCGGGCGAGGAAGGCGTGATCAAGCCCGACCCGAGGATCTTTCGCATCCTGCTCGAACGCTATCGGATCGCGCCGGAGGAAGCGGTGTTCATCGACGACAACAGCGAGAACGCCGCCGCCGCCGATGCGCTCGGCATCCACGGCATCCACTTTCGATCGCCGTCGCTTCTTCGCAGCGATCTCGAGGCTCTGGGACTCCTCCGGGGCGGGCGGTCCGCCCTCCGACGGTAAGGCGCGGCGCGGAGAGCGATGAACCGGCGTGAATTTCTCGGTCCGGCGCTGGCTGCCTTGTGGCTGCCCGCGGCCGCCCTTGCGCAAAGCGACGGTACCCGCCGGATCGGTTGGCTCGACTTCGGCTCCTCGGCCGAGAACCTCGGTGTCTTCGAGCGCGCGATGACCGGGCGCGGCTGGATCAAAGGCAAGACCTTCAGCGTCGAGTATCGTCGCGGCGATGGAAAGACCGAGCGCCTGGCGAGCGTCGCTGCCGAGCTGGTCCGTCTTCCCGTCGACCTGATCGTCGCGCCGGGGACCACGGAAGCGCTTGCCGCAAAGAGCGCCACGCAAACCGTTCCCATCGTGATCGCGGGCATCGACGATCCCGTCTCACGCGGGCTCGTGGCAAGTCTCGCGCGGCCGGGCCGAAACATCACCGGGGTCGCCGGCGCGCGGCGGGAGTTGAGCGCGACAGCTCCTCTCATTGGTGCGCGAGGTCGTTCCGGGCGCCTCGCGCGTCGCGGTCCTTTCGGATCCCACCGATCCGGACCATCGAATCGTTCTCGCCGACCTCCGGGCCGCGGCCCGGACGCTGAAGATGTCGCTCAATTCCGTGGAGGTACTGCAGTACACGGATGTCGAGCCGGCGTTCGCGACCATGAAGCGCCAGGGCAACAAGGCGCTGGTCGTGCCGCCGAGCACCATGTTGGTGCCGCGCTGGATCGCCGACCTCGCGCTGACGCATGGGCTCGCGCTCGCGTCGATATCGCCGGCCTATGCATACGAAGGCGGCCTGATTGCCTACACGAACGATTGGAACGCGGTGTACGAGCGCGTGGCCGCGTTCGCCGACCGGATCCTCAAAGGCGCAAAGCCCGGCGAGCTTGCGGTGGAGGTTCCTGCAAAATTCAGGCTGATCGTGAACGCGAAGACCGCGCGCGCGCTGAAGCTCGGCGGCGCTCAGTCGATCCTCGCGCGCGCCGACGCGGTCATCGAGTAGGCGGCCGCTTCGGCCAGTCGTCGTCGTCCTCGAGGATCCGGATCACGCGCGTACGCTTGCCTCCCGCATATTTTTCCATCTTCACCAGCACGGGGTAAAGCTCGGCGAGCTTGGCGCGCGCCTCGTCCTCCCGCTCGAACGTCAGGATCTGGCCGTCGGTGCCGCGCACGTCGGTCCATATGCCGCGGCCGTCTTCCACTTCGATCTTGAACACGTCTGTCTCCACCACCTGAAAACAAGCGTATGTTCGTTCATTCGGACGCAGTCGAGGCAAGCCTCCGAGCCGATCCGATCGACGGCACAACGAAAGGAGCACCGATGGCAACGAAGGTGAAAGTCGCGGTCCTCGTCGGCAGCCTCCGCAAGGAGTCGTTCAACCGCAAGCTGGCGCTGGCGCTGATCGCGATGGGGGTCGACCCGCTCGAGCTCGAGATCGTCGAGTACCGCCAGCTGCCGCCTTACAATCAGGACGACGAGGCGAATCCCCCGCAGACGATCGTCGACTTCAAGCAGCGGATCGCCGCAGCCGGCGCGGTGCTGTTCGTGACGCCCGAATACAATCGATCGATGCCCGGCGCGCTGAAGAACGCCATCGACGCCGCATCGCGGCCGTACGGCAAGAGCGCCTGGGATGGAAAGCCGGGTGCGGTCATCAGCGTCTCTCTCGGCGCACTGGGCGCGTTCGGCGCGAATCACCACCTGAGGCAATCGATGGTCTTTCTCAACGTTCCGATGATGCCGCAGCCCGAAGCCTACATCGGCAACGCCAAGACGCTGTTCGACGACAAGGGCGCGCTCGTCAACGATGCGACGCGCGCGTTCCTGCAGAAATTCCTGCAGGCGTTCGCTGCGTGGATCGCGCGCAATCCGGCGCGCTGAGGCGGCCGAGCGGCAAGTCCGGTAAAGGCAGCGACAGCGCCATAGTGTAGATTTCTCTGCAGCGCAGATCCGGGGGGCGTCTCGCGTGCACGACCGTTCCGCAGTCACGACATTCCTGTTCACCGACATCGAGGGCAGCACGCGCCTCTGGGAGCAGGAACCCGAGCGGATGAGCGTGGCGCTGGCGGGCCACGATGCGCTCGCCCGCGCCGCGGTCGAGCGCCACCACGGCACGGTCGTCAAGACGACCGGCGACGGGATGCATGCCGCGTTCGGCGACCCCGTCGACGCGCTGCGCGCGACGATCGAGCTCCAGCAGTCGATCGCCGACCCCGCGTCGACCGGCGGACTCGGGTTGCGCCTTCGGTGCGGCCTGCACGCGGGCGTCGTCGAGCGCCGCGACAACGACTATTTCGGCCGGGCGGTCAATCGAGCTGCAAGGATCATGACGGCGGCGCACGGCGGCCAGGTGCTGCTGTCGCAGGCTGTCGCGGCGCTCGTGGGCGAGCGTCTGCCCGACGCGGTGGCGCTGCGCGATCTGGGGGCCGTGCGCTTGCGCGATCTCGCCGATCCCGAGCGCGTCTTCCAGGTATTGCATCCGCAGCTTCGCGCGGATTTCCCGGCGCTGCGCACGCTCGAAGCGACGCCGAACAACCTGCCGCAGCAGATCACGTCGTTCATCGGGCGCGAGCGCGAGCTCGCCGAGGCGCACGCGCTGCTCGACAAGACGCGGCTGCTGACGCTTGTCGGAGCGGGCGGACTCGGCAAGACCCGGCTGTCGCTGCAGCTCGCGGCCGATACGATGGACGACTTTCCGGACGGCGTGTGGTTCGTCGAGCTCGCCCCGCTCGCCGACGCGGACCGGGTGCCGCAAGCCGTGGCGACCGTCCTCGGCGTCAAGGAAGATCCGGGAAGACCGGCGATCGAGGCGATCGTCAGGGAGGTCCGCGATCGAGAGCTGCTCGTGATCCTCGACAACTGCGAGCACCTCGCCGCCGCTTGCGCCGAGCTCGCCGTCCGGCTGCTTCGCACCGCGCCGAAGGTCAAGGTGCTCGCGTCGAGCCGGGAGCAGCTGCGCGTCGCGGGAGAGACGCTCTTTCAGGTCCCCCCGCTAGCCGTTCCCGCGCGAGACCGGGAGATAACGCCCGCCGCGCTGACGCAGTACGAGGCAGCGCACCTGTTCGTCGATCGCGCGGCCGCTGCAAATCAGGCCTTCCACATCACCGAGCAGAACGCCGCCTCGGTGGCCGAGATCTGTCGCAGGCTCGACGGGATGCCGCTCGCGCTGGAGCTTGCCGCGGCGCGCGTCCGCTCGCTTACGGTCGAGAAGATCGCCGAGCGGCTCGGCGATCGCTTTCGCCTGTTGACAGGGGGCGATCGAACCTCGCTGCCCCGCCAGCAGACGCTGCGCGCACTGATCGACTGGAGCTTCGACCTGCTGCCGGAGCCGGAGCAGGCGTCGTTGCGGCGGCTTGCGGTATTCGCGGGCGGCTGGACGCTCGAGGCCGCGGAGGCCGTTGCGCCCGGCAACGGGATCGACGAATCGAGCGTGCTCGACCTGCTGTCGCGTCTCGTCGAAAAGTCGCTGGTGGAGCTCGAGGCGGAAGGCGAACGCTATCGGCTGCTCGAGTCCGTTCGCGACTACGCTCTCGAAAAGCTGCGTGCGTCAGGCGAGGAAGATGCGACGCGCACGCGCCACCTCGACTTCTATCTCGAACTTTGCGGAAAGGCGCGGCCGGAGCTCGCCGGCCCTGCCCAAGGCGCGTGGCTCGCCCGGCTCGACGCGGAGCGCGAGAACCTGCTGTCCGCCCACGATTGCTGCAATCGGATCGAAAACGGAGCCCCGCTCGGGTTGCAGCTCGCCCATCTCGTCAAGCCGTACTGGTTCATCCGCGGGCTCCTCGGCCTGGGCTACCGGGTGACGGTCGAAGCGCTCGCGCGTCCCGGTGCACAGAGGCGAGACCTCGCGCGCTGCCGCGGGCTCCTCGACGCGGGTCAGATCGACTGCTGGATGGGCCACTATGCCGACGCACTCGTGCATCTCGAGGAAAGCCTGGCGATTGCCAGAGAGCTGGGGGACAACGGCATGATCGCCGGCGTGCTGCAGCCGCTCGGCTTCGCGGCGTCGGGTCACGGCGATCCGAAGTCCGCGCGCGCGTATCTTGCCGAGGCGCTCGCCCTGGCGCGGGAGGTGGGACACAAACGCGAATTGCTCGGCGCGCTCAACGCGATGGCGCAGCTCCATCGCGCGGAAGGGGAAGGCGATCTGGCCGAGCCGCTCTATGAAAACATGCTGACGCTCGCCCGCGAGCTGGGCGATCGCGAGAGCTACGCCATCGGCTTGCTCAACCTCGCCATGGTGTCCATCGGGCGGGGATCGACCGGGCGCGCCGGCGGCATGCTCCTCGAGGTGCTCGACATTGCCGACGAGATCGGATCGAAGCCCGTGGGCCAAAGCGCGCTCGAGGTCTGCGCGGGCCTTGCCGGGGCGAGCGGCAAGCCCGAGGACGCAGCGAGGCTGTACGGCGCAGCCGAAGCCCACGCCGAGCAAACCGGCCTGCACCGCGACCCGGCCGACGAGGCGTTCCTCGCGCCGCTGATGGCCACGGTGCGCGCAGCGCTGCCCGAGGCGGCCTACGCCGCAGCCGAGGCTGCCGGCCGCGCGCTCGGCTACGAGAAGGCGCTCACCGAGGCGCGCGCGTCGCTTCGGGTCACTGGTTGACGATTTGCGGATCGAGCGTGCACGGCGTCGGGGCCGAGTTCCTCGACGACCGTTACGCCATAGCAGTAGGTTCCCAGCGTGCCCTTGTTGTGCCACTTGAATTTGTGATCGTTCTGCCGATCGGGCGAATCGAACACGCTGCCGGCCGCCACGCACCCGCTTGGCGGCGGATTCTTGAAAAAGACACCCCCGGTTCCATCGGGAAACTTGTAGCCGAGGCGCTTCGACTCGTCGTCGATGTTCCAGAATATGTTGTTCGCGCCGTTATTGTCTATGTCCGGCGCCGAAACCGTGCACGTGCTGCCGCTGACGGTCACGTGCACGTCGACCTCGCACCGCCCCCCGTTGCAAGGAACCGCCATGAGCTTCGGCGTCGCGCACCCCGCCAGCCCGGCGCAGACCGCTGCTGCAAAGACTAGAGCTTTACCTGGCCTCGTGTTTGCTCCCATTTCGTGTCTCCCCGTTTCCGATTTGCGTTTGCGTTCCGTTGCCGCACCCGGCGAACCGCTCCGCGCCCGGGTCGCGATGTCGACGTTCCAGCGTCGGCAGCTCGCTCCCCGAACCGGAGCAGATGGTACCGTACGCCTCGAACGCGCGGCTGGCCAGCCTGTCTGATCAGCGCGGGCCCGCGACGTGACCTCGCCCTGGCCCGGCGCCGCCGGCTGGGAGTCCGCATGCGGTAAACGTATCATCGGCGCATGGATCCCTCGCCACGGAACGTCACCGACGAGCTCCGCGTCATCGCAAGACGGGTGATGCGCGAGCGCGGCCTGCTGCCCGATTTTTCGAAGGCGGTCCGCGCCGAAGCGAGCGCGATCACCGGCCCGGCGACCGAGGACGGCGGCTCGATTCGCGATTTGCGCGAGCCTGCTCTGGTCGTCGATCGACAACGACGATTCGCGCGATCTCGATCAGCTCACCGCCGCGCAAGCGCGTGCCGACGGCGCGACGACGATCTTCGTCGCCGTCGCCGACGTCGACGCGCTGGTCGCGGCCGGCTCGGCGATCGACGGCCACGCCCGCATCAACACGACGTCGGTGTACACGGCCGCGGAAGTGTTCTCGATGCTGCCCGAGAAGCTGTCGACCGACCTCACGTCGCTCTCCGAAAACGAAGACCGGCTCGCCGTCGTCGTCGAGATGACGGTCGCCGCCGACGCGACGATACCCGCGTCGGACCTCTACCGCGCCAGGGTTCGCAACCGCGCGAAGCTCGCGTACAACGCGCGTTTGCGCGTGGCTCGAGGGAACGGCGCCCGCGCCGCCGAAGCTCGCCGCAGTTGCCGGCCTCGACGAGAATCTCCGGCTGCAGGATCGCGTCGCGCAGGCGCTGAAGCGGGTGCGCCACCAGCGCGGCGCGCTTCGCCTCGAGACGCTCGAAGCGCGCGCGGTCTTCGAGAGCGGCGTGCTGACGGACTTGCGAGCCGAGGAGAAGAACCGCGCGCGCGAGCTGATCGAGGACTTCATGATCGCCGCCAACGGCGTCACCGCGAAGTACCTCGCGCGCAGCGGCTACGCGTCGCTTCGCCGGGTTCTGCGCTCGCCCGAGCGATGGGAGCGGATCGTCGCGCTCGCCGCCGGTCTCGGCGAGCAGCTGCCCCCGGCTCCGGACGCCGTCGCGCTCGATGCGTTTCTCGCCAGGCGCCGGCAGGCCGATCCGGTCCGCTTCCCCGATCTCTCGCTCACGATCATCAAGCTCCTCGGCAAAGGCGAGTACGTGCTCGAGCGGCCCGACCGGCGCGGCGAAGGGCACTTCGGCCTCGCCGTGCGCGACTACACGCACGCGACCGCGCCGAACCGCCGCTACCCGGATCTCATCGTCCAGCGCCTGCTGAAGGCAGCGCTCGTCGGCGATCGCACCCCGTATCCGGACGACGAGCTCGCCGCGCTCGCGCAGCACTGCACCGACCAGGAGGACAATGCGGCGAAGGTCGAGCGGCAGGTGCGCAAGTCCGCGGCCGCGTTGCTCCTCGAACGGCGAATCGGCGAGCGCTTCGATGCGATCGTGACCGGCGCCTCGGAAAAGGGGACGTGGGTGCGCATCGAGCGGCCCGACGGTCGAAGGAAAGGTCGTGCGGGGCTTCGAGGGGCTCGACGTCGGCGACCTGGTGAGGGTCGAGCTCCTGCACACCGACGCCGCGCGCGGCTACATCGACTTCGCGCGAGTCAGGGAGACCCGATGAGCTCGCCTCCACCGCCGCGCCCGCCTCTCGCGTACCTGAACGCGGAATTCCTCGAGACCGACGATGCCCGGCCGCTGCGCATCCTCGCCGAGTACCTCGCGCCCGCTGCAAAGCTTTCGCCGCGCCCGCATCTGCGACACCGTGGTCTTCTTCGGATCGGCGCGGCTCGCATCGGGCGGCCCGCTCGGGCGCTACTACGACGACGCGCGCGAGCTCGCGCGCCTGCTCACGCTGTGGTCGAAGAGCCTGCGGATCCGACCGCCATCGCTTCGTCGTCTGCACCGGCGGAGGCGGCGGCATCATGGAGGCCGCCAACCGGGGCGCATCGGAGGCCGGCGGCACGACGATCGGCCTCAACATCGGGCTCCCGCGCGAGCAGCGCGCCAACGCCTACCTCACGCCGGGATTGTCGATCGAATTTCGCTACTTCTTCATGCGCAAGCTCTGGTTCGCGCACCTCGCTCGCGCGCTGGTCGTGTTCCCGGGCGGGTTCGGCACGATGGACGAGCTGCTCGAGCTGCTCACGCTCGCGCAGACCGGGAAGCTCGCGCGCAGGATACCGATTCTTCTTTACGGTCGGGAGTTCTGGAACGAGGTCGTCAACTTCGACGCGCTGGTCCGCCACGGAATGATCGACGGCGAAGACCTCGGCCTGTTCCAGTTCGCCGACGACCCCGAATCCGCGCTGCGCATCCTGCAAGTCGGAGCTCGAGAGCGCGCCGGCCGAAGACATGCCGGCGATCGCGCGATCGCGAACGAACCCTGGATTACCCGAGGACTGACAGGCCGGGCTACGCTCCCCCCAGGCGGCCACTCGACGACGTCGCCGAAGCGGACGTCGTTTTCCCACGTTTCGAGGCGGACGGCAAAGCCCCACAGTCGGCGCAGGTGCGCGACGACCTCGGCGGCGGCTTCGGTCAACGGGCGGCCGCGGCGGCGCTGGTGGCGCAGCGTGAGCGAGCGATCGCCGTCGCGATCGAAGCGGACGACCTGCACGTCGGGCACGCGCATCTCCTGCGCGTGCTGCTGCGCAAGGAGCTTCCGCACCCGGCGGTAGCCGCGCTCGTCGTGAATGCTGTCGACGAGCAGCGCGTCTTCGTCGGTGTGGTCGGCAAGCGCGAACAGGTGGAACTCGCGCATCAGCCGCGGCGACAGGTACTGCGCGATGAACGACTCGTCCTTGAAGTTGCGCATCGCGAAATCGAGCACCTTCTGCCAGTCGCCGCCGGCGATGTCCGGGAACCACTCGCGATCCTCGGCGTCCGGCTTCTCGCAGATGCGCTTCAGATCGGCGAACATCGCGAAGCCGAGCGCGTAGGGATTGAGACCGCTGTACGCCGGCGAATCGAAGCCGGGCTGCGTGACGACGTTCGTGTGGTTCTTCAGGAACTCCAGCATGAAGCCGTCGTCGACGAGCCGCTCCTCGTGCAGCTTGTTGAGGATCGTGTAGTGCCAGAACGTCGCCCAGCCCTCGTTCATGACCTTGGTCTGGGCCTGCGGATAGAAGTACTGCGCGAGCTTGCGCACGATGCGAACGAGCTCGCGCTCCCACGGCTCGAGCTTCGGCGAATACTTCTCGACGAAATAGAGGATGTTCTCCTGCGGGTCGGCGGGGAACACGCTGCTCGCCTCCGGCTTGGCCTCCGCCGGAGCTTCCGGCAGCGTCCGCCAGAGATCGTTGAACTGCCGCTCGCGATGCGCCTCGCGCTCGGCGAGCCGCGCCGCCTCGGCCTTGAGCGTGAGCGCGGCGGGACGCCGGTAGCGATCGACGCCGTGCGGCATCAGCGCGTGGCAGGCGTCGATCACCTCCTCGACCGCTTGCGCGCCGTGCCGCTCTTCGCACTGCATCACGAAGCGGCGCGCGAACACGAGGTAATCGAGGATCGCGTCGGCGGAGGTCCACTGGCGGAACAGGTGATTGCCCTTGAAGAACGAATTGTGACCGTAGCTGGCGTGCGCGATCACCAGCGCCTGCGTCGACATCGTGTTCTCTTCCATCAGATAGGCGATGCAGGGGCTCGAATTGATGACGATCTCGTAGGCGAGGCCCTGCATGCCGCGCCGGTACGCCTGCTCGTTGCGGATGAACTCCTTGCCGTACGACCAGTGCGGATAGCCGACGGGGAGTCCGCTCGACGCGTAGGCGTCCAGCATCTGCTCGGACGTGATGACCTCGATCTGGTTGGGGTACGTGTCGAGACCGTAGTCGCCGGCGATGCGCGAGATCTCCTTGTCGTAGCGCTCGAGCAGATCGAAGTCCCAGTCGGCTCCGCGCGAGATGCGGCGCTCATTGAACGACCCCCAACCCCCCGAGGGGGCGGAATTCGCGCCTTGGGACGGCCCGGCGGCGCTCATTGCGCTTCCTTCTTGAAGAGGTCGCGGAACACCGGGTAGATCTGATCGCGCTCGCTCGCCCTGCGCATCGCGAAGTTGCGCGTGGATTCGGCGATCCGCTCGTATTCGGCCCACAGCGTCGACGAGCGCTCGTGCGTCGACGGCGCCGCCAGCTCCAGGTACGTGTAGTAGCGCGTCGCAGGCAGCAGGTGCTCGCGCAGGAACCGCGCGCTGCGGGCGGGGTCGGCGCCGAACGCGTCGCCGTCGGACGCCTGCGCCGCATAGACGTTCCAGCCGGTCGCATAGCGCTCGCGGCGGATCTTCTCGGCAAGCTCGAGCGCCGAGAGCACGACCGTGCCGCCGGAGCGCGTGTCGTGGAAGAAGCGGTCCTCGTCGACCTCCTCCGCGTCGTCGGTGTGCCGGATGAAGACGAGATCCACTTCCTGGTACTTGCGCGTCAGGAACAGATAGAGCAGCGTGAAGAAGCGCTTCGCGAGGTCCTTCTTGTCCTCGTCCATCGACGCCGAGACGTCCATCAGGCAGAACATCGCGGCGCGCGCGATCGGCTCCGGCCGCAGCACCCGGTTGCGGTAGCGGAGGTCCGGCTCGTCGATGAACGGGTAGATGCCGCGGCGGCGCTCGAGGTGCGCGAGCTCCTCGAAGATGCGCGCCGCCTCGTCCGCCTGGCCGAGAGCCACGGCGTGCGCGAACGCCGCATCGAGCTCCTGCATCTCGCGCTTCAATCCCCCGGCGAGGGCGATCCGCCGGGCGAGCGACTGCTTGAGCGTCCGGATGACGGCAAGGTTCGCCGGAACGCCGGTCTTCGCAAAGCCCGCGCGCACGCTCTTCTTGCGCTCCGAGCGCCCGATCGCGGTGCGCGCGAGATTGGGCAGCTCGAGGTCGTCGAAGAAGATCTGCATGAACTCTTCGCGCGACAGCGAGAACACGAACGCATCTTCGGATTCGCCCGTCCCGCCCTCGTCGCCGGAGCCCCGGCCGTTGCCCGAGCCGTCGGGGCGCGGAATGCTGTCGCCGGCCACGTATTCGCGGTTGCCCGGCAGCACGAACTCGCGATCGCCGCCGTGACCGAAGCCGAACTGAGGCTCGGAGATGTCCTTCCTCGGGACGCGGACCTCGCCGCCCTTTTCCATGTCGGCGATGCGCCGCTCGCCGATCATCTTCTTCACCGCGCCCTGGATCTGCGCCTTGTACCGACGGAGAAAGCGCTCGCGGTTGACCGCGCTCTTGCCGCGGCCGTTGGGTCGGCGATCGATGAGCTGGAGCATATCGGCGTTACGTCACGAAGACTTGTGCACTCGCAGATACCATTCGGCGAGCAGGCGAACCTGCTTCTCGGTGTAGCCCTTGGCAACCATGCGCGCGACGAAGTTCTGGTGCTTCTCCTTGTCCTCGGCGGAGGCCTTGGCGTTGAAGGAGATCACCGGGAGCAGGTCCTCGGTGTTCGAGAACATCTTCTTCTCGATCACCTCGCGCAGCTTCTCGTAGCTGTTCCACGGCACGTTGCGCCCCTTGTTGTTGGCGCGCGCGCGCAGCACGAAGTTGACGATCTCGTTGCGGAAGTCCTTCGGGTTCGCGATGCCGGCGGGCTTCTCGATCTTCTCGAGCTCGGTGTTGAGCGCGGCGCGATCGAAGCTCTCGCCCGTTTCCGGATCGCGGAAATCCTCTTCCTGGATCCAGCAGTCGGCGAACGTCACGTAGCGGTCGAAGATGTTCTGGCCGTACTCCGAATAGGACTCGAGGTACGCGGTCTGGATCTCCTTGCCGATGAACTCGGCGTAGCGCGGCGCCGAGGTAGCCCTTGATGTGCTCGATGTAGCGCCGGCGCGTCTCGTCGGGCAGGTCCTCGCGTCCGAGCCGCTGCTCGAGCACGTACATCAGGTGCACGGGATTGGCGGCGATCTCGGTCTGGTCGTAGTTGAAGACCGCGGACAGGATCTTGTACGCGAAGCGCGTCGACATGCCCGTCATCCCTTCGTCGGGCCCGGCGTAATCGCGGTATTCCTGCAGCGTCTTCGCTTTCGGGTCGACGTCCTTCAGCGTCTCGCCGTCGTAGACGCGCATCTTCGAGTAGAGGCTCGAGTTCTCCGGCTCCTTGAGCCGCGTGAGCACCGAGAACTGCGCCATCATGTCGAGCGTGCCCGGCGCGCAGGGGGCCTCGGAGAGCGACGAGTTCTTCATCAGCTTGTCGTAGATCTTGACTTCCTCGGAGACGCGGACGCAGTAGGGAACCTTGACGATGAAGATCCGGTCGAGGAACGCTTCGTTGTTCTTGTTGTTGCGGAAGGTGTGCCACTCGGACTCGTTCGAGTGCGCGACGATCAGTCCGTTGAACGGAATCGCGGAGAAGCCTTCGGTGCCCTTGAAGTTGCCTTCCTGCGTCGCGGTGAGCAGCGGGTGCAGCATCTTGATCGGCGCCTTGAACATCTCGACGAACTCGAGCAGACCCTGGTTCGCAAGGCACAGGCCGCCGGAATAGCTGTACGCGTCGGGATCGTTCTGCGAAAGATCCTCGAGCTTGCGGATGTCAACTTTGCCGACGAGCGACGAAATGTCCTGGTTGTTCTCGTCGCCGGGCTCGGTCTTGGTGATCGCCACCTGTCGCAGCACGGAAGGATTTACCCGCACCACTTGAAACTTTGACAAGTCGCCGTTGAATTCGTGAAGGCGCTTGATCGCCCACGGCGACATGATGCCCGTCAGATAGCGGCGCGGGATGCCGTAGTCGTTTTCCAGCACCGTGCCGAAGCGCTCGGGGGCGAAGAGCCCGAGCGGCGATTCGTTGACCGGCGAGCCCTTGATCGCGTAGATCGGCCGCAGCTCCATGACGGCCTTGAGGCGTTCGGCGATCGAGGATTTGCCGCCGCCGACGGGTCCCAGCAGGTAGAGGATCTGCTTGCGCTCCTCGAGCCCCTGGGCCGCGTGCTTGAAGAACGCGACGATCTGGTCGATCGCATCCTCCATTCCGTAGAACTCGCGGAAGGCCGGATAGCGCCGGATGGTGCGGTTGCCGAAGATTCGGCCGAGCCGTTGATCGGTTCGGGTGTCGATGAGCTCCGGCTCGCCGATCCCGGCGAGCATCCGCTCGGCCGCCGACGCATACGCCGACGGGTCGCGCTTGCACAGATCGAGGTAAGCCTCCAGGCTCATTACCTCGTCCTGCGTCTGCGAGTAACTCGACCGATAGTCTTCAAGCAGCGTGGCCATATTCAATTCCCAGTAGACAGTGAAACGAAATGCCGAATGTTTCCGGGCCTTCCGATTCCGCTCCCGGCATCCCGAAGCGGCTCACCTCTTCTTGGAAATCCTTAACGCCAACGTTGCACTTGCAGCCGACACGCAACACGCCGTTCGGCGGCTTATCCGACAGACTCCTACATTTTCTTTATAGGCGACCTCGCCGGATAACCAAGCCCAAGGGGCTCAAAACTTGTACTGCATAACTCATGCCAGTTGCATTGTCGCAACAACGAAGGGGCGCGAACGGCCCGTCGGCCAAGGGGCGAACCGCCGGCTCCACCGCCGGGAGGCGGCCGCGAAAGTGACGGAACATCTGCCGATTTTCGTCGGGAGAAGCGCGCCACCTGGCATTCGCACACCTGACTTGGTTGAGCGATTGTTGCCCGACGACTCGACAAACCGCCATCCCCCGGTGGGGGTATCGCTACCATTGGATTAGGGCGATGTGCCGAAGCGATTTCAGGCGCCGGGCGACGCGTCACAGGTGCAATCGCGACCCTTCGCGCTCGCTACGTTGGTGCAATGCAGCACCGGTCCTGGCTATTTTGGTGCGTCGCGCCAGCCGATCGCGACGGGTGCTGAATCAGCCGGGCAGCAGAACCGCGGCGCCGCTGAGACGCCCGTCGCGGAGATCCGCCAACGCCTGGTTCGCGGCGCGCAGCGGATATGCGACGGTGTGCGTCTTGACCGGGACGCCGGGGGCGAGCGCCAGGAAAGCGCTCGCGTCGTCGCGGGTGAGGTTGGCAACGGAGCGCAGGACCCGTTCGCCCCAGAGCGCCGCGTAAGGAAAGCCCGGGACGTCGGTCATGTGAATGCCGCCGCAGACGACGGTCCCGCCCTTGGCGATCGCGCGGAGTGCCGCCGGGATCAGCTCCCCTGCCGGAGCAAAGATCAGCGCGGCGTCGAGCGGGACAGGCGCGGGCCCATCCGAGGATCCTGCCCAGACGGCTCCCATTTCGCGGGCGAACGCCTGCGCCGCCGAATCGCCGGCACGCGTGAACGCGTAGACCTCGCGCCCCTCGCTCGCCGCGACCTGAGCCACGATGTGCGCCGCGGCGCCGAAGCCGTAGATGCCGATGCGTCGCGCGCCGCCCGCCATCCTCAACGTCCGATAGCCGATCAACCCGGCGCACAGCAGCGGCGCGGCCGCGGCGTCGGTGTAGCCGCCCGGGATCGGGAAACAATAGCGATGGTCGGCGACGGTCAGCTCCGCGTAGCCGCCGTCGATCTGGTAGCCGGTGAAGCGGGCCGCCTCGCAGAGATTTTCGCGTCCGGTCGTGCAAAAGGCGCAGACGCCGCAGGTCGAGCCGAGCCACGGGACGCCGACCCGATCGCCGAGGCGGAATCGATCGACGGCCGCGCCCTTGCCGATCACCGTCCCGACGATCTCGTGGCCGGGAATGACCGGCAGCCTGGCCTCCGGAAGATCCCCGTCCACCACATGCAGGTCGGTGCGGCACACGCCGCAGGCCAGCACGCGAATGAGCAACTGATGCGGCTCGGGGCGCGGATCGGGCACCTCCGCCCACTCGAGCGGGGCTCGCGGACGACGGCAGAGCATCGCAAACATGCTCGGGGGCCTCCGGCTGACGCTATACGCGCGATCGTGGCGTGATCGCCCAGGCATCCAGGTAGCGCTCGAGCGAGGCGATCTCTCCTGCCGGCGCCGCGCAGCCGACGTAACCATCGGGCCGGATCAGATAGGCGGCGTCGCGCGCGAACCCCGCCGCGGCCATCGAATCGCGCCAGGGAAACGCATGCAGCGGCAACCCGCGCGCGGCGCACAGCGCGGCGAGCGCCTCCGAGGCGGCGCCGTAAAGATGCAGCTGCCAGTCGAGCGCGCGCAGCGGCGCGAAATTGTCGAGCGCTTCGGCCCGCCCGGCGTCGGCGGCGAGCCACGGCAACCGGTCGCCGGCGCGAATGCCGCCGGCGCCGCCCGAGCTGAGCGCGCTGTCGCGATACTCGATCGCGGTCTGCGAGATCGTCCGGAACATGAACCGCCGCATCGGCGTCAGCGCAAACAACCGCGGCATCACGGCCGGCACGACGCGTGTCCGGATGAAGCGCGCGATCGGCCCGTCGCTGGTCACCGCCTGGAACGCGCGATCGGTCGTCGCGATCAGCCGGTGCGCGAACGCGATCCGCTCCGGCTCGTAGGTGTCGAGAAGCCGGTCCGAGCCGCGGCGCTGGATCACCGCGGCGAGCTTCCAGGCGAGATTGACCGCGTCGCCGAGGCCGGTATTGAGTCCTTGCGCGCCGACGGGGCTGTGGATGTGCGCGGCGTCGCCGAGGAGGAAGGCCCGGCCGGCGCGAAAATGCGCGGCGACCCGGTGATGAACGTGATAGGTGGAAAACCAGTTGACCCTGGCGACCTCGATGCCCAGGCGTTGCAGGATCACCGGCGCTCACGTCGGCCCACTCCAGCGTTCGGTCGCCCTCCACCGCCGCATCCTTGACGGTTCCGATCAGCCGCGCGTGGCCGTCGCCCTGCATCGGGAACGCGGCGAGGAAGCCGGCATCGTCGAGCGCGACGTGCAGCTCGTGATTCATCACCGGGCCCGAAGCCGACGACATCGGCGACGTAGAACACGTGGGCGTACGTGCCGCCGGGAAAGCCCACGCCAAGCCGATCGCGGACACGCGAGCGGGCGCCGTCGCAGCCGGCGAGGTAGGCCGCCTCGCAGGTCTCGTCGCTGCCGCCGGCGTGCTTCAGCTGCGCGACGATGCCGTCGCCGCGCGCGTCGAAGCCGACGAGCTCCGTCGGACGCTCGACGCGGACGCCCAGCGCGCTCGAGCCGCTCGATCAGCAGGCGCTCGTGCTCATCCTGCGGAAACATCAGCATGTACGGATACGGGCTCACGCCGACGCCCATGTCGCCGAAAGCGACGCGCGCGGCGCGGCGGCTCCGGACCCAGAGATTCGCCGCGCCGAATTTCAGGCCGCGCGCGACGACGTCTTCGGCGAGCCCGATCTGCCGGTAGAGCTCGAGGGTGCGCGCCTGCACGCCGATCGCGCGGGACGTCGTGCCCGGCTCGCCGACCTTGTCGACGATCCGCACGCGCACGCCGAAGTGCGCGAGCCACAGCGCGAGCACCAGTCCCGTTGGCCCGGCGCCGGCGATCAGGACGTCGCAGTCGCGCATGCCGCTCCTTTAGAGCCGTCCTACGTTTGAATCGGACGCCGCCTCATGTGCGCGGAAATCGACGGCGGTCATATTCGTCGAGGGACGCGCATCGCCGTCCTTGCGAGACTCGCAGGAGCCATTTCAACGAAAGGACCTCATCATGGAACGATCCACGACGATGGGCGGGAATTCCCCGCTCGGCGGCAACACCAATCCTTCGTCCTACCCCATGGGCAGCAACAAGCTCGAAGGCGCGGCGCAGACGGCGCATCAGACGGTGGACAAGGTTGCCGACACCGCAACCGCCTCGCTCGACCGCATCAGCGGAACGGCGCACCGCGCGGTCAACAGCGCCGCCGACGTCGCCAACACGGCCGCCGAATGGGCATCGACGCTCCCCGAGCAGGCGAAGGAAGTGCAGTCGAAGCTCACCGAATCGGCCTGCGCGTCGATACGCGCGCGACCGTTGTCCACAGTCGCGGGCGCGCTCGTCGTCGGGTATCTGCTCGGCCGCCTGGCGCGGATTTGACGCCTAGCGAGGATCCAGGCGCGCGTCGAGATCGAGCTGCAGCTGCTCGGCGACCGCGCGCTTGAGATCCTCCACCGCGAAAGGCTTCTGCAGTATCAGCGCGCCGTGCGGGACGACATCGTCGTCGGTGACCGGCAAACCCGTCGTCAGCACGGCCGGCAGCTTGGGAAACCGGTGCTTGACCACGCGGAGGAAGTCGAAGCCGTCGACGCCCGGCATCCGGATGTCGGAGATGACCAGGCAGATGTCCGGACACTCGTCGAGCTGGTCGAGGCCGTCGCGCGCCGAATAAGCCGACAGGACCGACATCCCCGTCGCCTCGAGCAGCACCGCAATGGTGTCGGCCGCATCGCGGTCGTCGTCGACCACCAGAATCGTGCGCCGCCGGGCCTCCGCCGGAGGCTCCGCACGGTTCGTGTCTTGAAGGGGCAGCCATATTCGATTCGGTAAGCTGTTGTTAACGCTCGGCTGTCGCGGCAGCGACGCATCGGCGAAGCCGGCGCGTCAGCGAGTTTTCTGAAAGGCTACCACGTTTCCCGGAGCCGAGCGGGCGTCGGACTGCCGCTCCGCTTCGAGCAGTTCGGTGATCGCAACGGGATCGACCGGCTTGACGAGATGCTGGTCGAAACCGGTCTGGCGCGAGCGGCGGCGGTGCTCGTCCTGGCCGTACCCGGAGATCGCAATCAACAATGTGCGCGCGCCGTCGGGCATCGCCCGGATGCGCTCGGCGACCTGGAATCCGTCGATTCCGGGAAGGCCGAGATCGAGCAGCACCGCGCGGGGGCGCGTCGCCTGAACGACCTCGAGCGCCGTCGGGCCGTCGTACGCGATGTGGACGGCGTGTCCCTCCGCCCGAAGCAGCATCGCCAGGCTCTCGGCAGCATCGCGGTTGTCGTCGACGACCAGCACGCATCCTTCGTGCGTCGCCGGGTGCTCCTTCCTCTCGATCGGAGGCGGCGCGGGAGCGGCGACGGATTCCGCGGGTGCTCCAGCCGGCAGGCGCACGGTGAATTCGCTGCCCCGGTCGTGGCCCTCGCTGCGCACCGAAACGCTGCCGCCCTGCATTTCGACGAGGCGCCGCACCAGCGTGAGCCCGATGCCGAGGCCGCCTTGCGAGCGGTCGAGCGTGCGCTCGGATTGCGAGAACAGATCGAAGATCGACGACTGCGACTCGGCGGGAATGCCCATGCCGGAATCGCGCACGCAGAACACGATCTCGCTGCCTTCGCGCGCGACCGTCAGCCAGATGCTCCCGTTCGGCGTCGGTGTATTTCGCCGCGTTGTTGAGCAGATTGGCGAGGATCTGCGCGAGCCTCGCGAAATCGCCCTTGACGCGCAGCGACGTCTCGCGCAGCGTCATCGTGAAGCGGTGCTGCCGCGCGTCGATCAGCGGCCGCGCGGTCTCGACCGCCGCGGCAACGACTTCCGCGACGTCGACGTCCCCGATGCGCAAGCTCGATCTTGCCCTGCGTGATCCGCGAGACGTCGAGCAAGTCGTCGACCAGGCGGCCGAGCAGACGAATCTGGCGCCCGATCACCTTCTTCGCCCAACCCAGCTTCTCGCCGTCGGCGTCCTGCTGGTCCATGATGTACAGCGCGTTGGTGATCGGCGTCAGCGGATTGCGCAGCTCGTGCGCGAGCATCGCCAGGAATTCGTTCTTGCGCCGGTCCTGGTCGCGGATCGTCCGGTACAGCAGCGCATTGTCGAGCGCCATCGCGGCGCGGCTCGCGAGCTCCGTCGCCATCGCGACGTCGTCGGGCCGGAACGTCCGTCCCGACGGACCGAGCCCCAGCGAAAACGCGCCGAGCGTGCGGCCGCGCGCGACGAGCGGCAGGATGACGAGCGAGGTGATCGGCGTCCCGCGCGGAACTTCGAGCGGCTCGCGCTCGAGCGGCGACGGCGACCCGTCGGCGCTCGCCGGCGTGCGTCGCGTCGAAGCTCTCCGCGCGTCCCGTCTCGATCACGCGCTCGTATCGCCGTCGCGCCACCACCCGCATTCGACGCTCGTGACGGACTCGGTGTGCAGCGCCGCCGCCGGGTCGGCGTCGCACCACGCGACTTCGGTCCGCGCGTCGATCCCGGCGTCGCTGCCGCAGCGTGACGCGCGCTGATGTCGGCGAGAAACGGGATGGCCAGTCGAGGCAGCTCGCGCGTCGCCGCCATCACGGCGAGCGAGCGGCCGAGCGCCGCGCTGGCGCTCGCCAGGAACGCCGAGCGCCGGTTGGCGCGCTCGGCCGCGGCGCGCGCCGCGCGCTCGGCGGCGAGCGCGACGTGCTCCTCGGCCTGCTTGCTTCGCCTGCTGCGCGAGCAGGTAGAGCTCGACGAAGACCTTGACCTTCGTGCGCAGGATCTCCGGCACGATCGGCGACACCATGAAGTCGACGGCGCCGAGCGCGTAGGCCTGTGCGATGCGCGCCTCGTCGCCGTAGTCCGCGGTGATGAAGATGATCGGGATGTGCGCCGAGCGCTTGCGCCTGCGGATCAGCGCCGCCGTCTCGAGCCCGTCGAGCCCGGCATGTTGACGTCGAGCAGGATGACCGCGAAGTCGCGCTTCAGCACTTCCCTCAGCGCCTCCTCGCCGGAGTTCACGTGGACGAGATTCTGGTCGAGCTCCTCGAGGATCGCGCGAAGACGAGGTGCTTGTCGGCGCGATCGTCGACGAGGAGGATGTTCGCCCGGTCCCTCGGCGACTCGACGCGCTCGGTCGCGCTCGGGCCGGCGCTGCGCGCGACGAGCTCGCTCCGTCAGTGGCCCAGCCATGCCCGCAGCACTGCCGATCATCAGCTCGGTGTCGACCGGCTTCGACAGGTAATCCCAGGCGCCCGCTTCCATGCATTTCTCGCGGTCGCCCTTCATCGCCTTGGCCGTGACGGCGATGATCGGCAAGATCCCGGCACGCGTGGATCTTGCGGATCTCGCGGATCGTGTCGATGCCGTCGATCTCCGGCATCATGATGTCCATCAGCACGACGTCGACGTCGGCTGCGCCTGCAGATAGCGGATCGCGTCGCGGCCGTTGTCGTGCGACACGACGACCATCCCGCTGGTCCTCGAGCAGCGACGTGAGCGCGAAGATGTTGCGCATGTCGTCGTCGACGATCATCACGCGCTTGCCGCGCAGCACCTCGTCGGCGTCGTGCAGTCGCCGCGAGCACCATCCGGTGCGATTCGGGCATCGTCGCGAAGTCGCGATGCAGGAAGAAGCTCGCCTGCTCGAGCAGGCGCTCCGGCGTGCGGATCTCGCGCACGATCGAGCTTCGCGCGAGCGCGTCGCCAGCCGTCGAGCGTGCGGCGCGTCGGCGCCCTCGCCGTAGACGAGGATCGGCAGGAACTCGAGCGCCGGATCGTCGTCGCCTGCCACCGACCCCGACGCGCTCGACTCCGCGACGAGGCCGGCGTCGAGCACCATGCAATCGACGCCGCGTCGACTGCGCCATCTCCGCGCGCGGACGCGGTAGTCCGCGCGCCGTAGAGCACCTCGACGTCGTCGGCCTTCATGTACTGCTCGAGCCAGTCGCGCATCTGCGCGTTCGGCCGAGACGACGAGGAGGTTCGCTCGCGGGCCGCTGCGCGAACGCCTTCAGATCGAGCGAGCAGCGCTTCGAGCACTTCCTTCTCTGGATCGGCTTCGCGACGAATGCGAACGCGCCGGACTCGAGCGCCTTGCTCGCGCGATTCGTCGGTCGAGATGACCGCGACCGGGATGTGCCGCGTCGCGGCATCGTTCTTCAGCCGATTCAGCACGCGCCAGCCGTCGATGTCGGGCAGGAACAGGTCGAGCGTGATCGCCGGCCGGCTTGAACTGGTCCGCGAGCGCGAGCGCCGCGACGCCCTGCGACGTCACGATGCCCTTGAAGCCCTGCTCGCGCGCGGTGTCGAGCAGGAAGCGCGCGAAGGCGAGATCGTTCTCGACGATGAGCAGCGACCTGGTCGCCCGGGCTCGACGCGGTCGCGGTCGTCGCCGACCTCGTTGACGAGATGCGAGGTCGCTGCGCAGCGTCTCCGCCGAATCGCCGGTCGATCCGCTCAGCGCACGTCGGCGCGCGCGTCGCCGGCGCCGAATTCGCGCGCGCGCGTCTCGGCGCGGCGTCCTTCGGGCGCGAGCGAGACCGCCGGCGCGACTCGTCCGGCGCCGACGCCGGCCGCCGAGCGCCTTGCGCGGCGCGCGAGGCAGCGACGTAGGTCGACCGGCAGGTACAGCGTGAACGTGCTGCCCATGCGCGGCGCGCTCACCAGACGGATCTCGCCGCCGAGCAGGCGCGAGAGCTCGCGGCTGATCGCGAGGCCGAGCCCCGTGCCGCCGTACTTGCGGTTGGTGCTGCCGTCGGCCTGCTGGAACGCCTCGAAGATGATCTGCTGCTTGTCCGGCGAGATGCCGATGCCGGTGTCGCGTCACCGAGAACGCGATGACCTCCGGACGCGCGGTTCAGGCTCTCGTTCTGCGGATTCCAGCCCGACTTCGCCGAGCTCGATCGTCGAGCGTGACGCTGCCCTTCGTGCGTGAACTTGAACGAGTTCGACAGCAGGTTCTTCAGCACCTGCTGCAGCCGCTTCGTGGTCGGCGAACATCGACTTCGGCAGATTGCGGATCGAGGCGGATGAAGAAGTCGACGTTCTTCGCTTCGGCGACGTGCCGGAACGTGCGCTCGACGTAGCGGCGCAGCTCGTCGAGCAGCAGGTCGGACGGGCTCGACGGCGACCGTGCCCGACTCGATCTTCGACAGGTCGAGGATGTCGTTGATCAGCGTGAGCAGATCGTTGCCCGACGCGTGGATCGTCTTGGAGAACTCGACCTGCTTGCCGCTCAGGTTGCCCTCCGGGTTCCGGCACAGCTGGTCGGACAGGATCAGCAGGCTGTTGAGCGGCGTGCGCAGCTCGTGCGACATGTTGGCGAGGAACTCGGACTTGTACTTCGACGTGAGCGCGAGCTGCTCGGCCTTCTCCTCGAGCGCCTTGCGCGCCTGCTCGACTTCCTGGTTCTTGCGCTCGACTTCCTGGTTCTGGTGCGCGAGCAGCCCCGCCTTTTCCTCGAGCTCCTGGTTGGTCTGCTGCAGCTCCTGCTGCCGGCTCTGCAGCTCCTGCGCGAGCGACTGCGACTGCGTGAGCAGGTCCTCGGTCCGCGTGTTGGCCTCGATCGTGTTGATGACGATGCCGATGCTCTCGGTCAGCTGGTCGAGGAACGCCTCGTGCGTCGGGCTGAAGCGCTCGAACGACGCGAGCTCGAGCACGCCCTTCACCTGGCCTTCGAAGATGACCGGCAGCACGAGGATGTTCTGCGGCGGCGCCGCGCCGAGCCCGGAGAAGATCGTGATGTAGTCGAGCGGCACCTTGGACAGCAGGATCTTCTCCTTCTCGATCGCGCACTGGCCGACGAGGCCTTCGCCCAGCTCGAGCTGGCTGCCGATCGCGCCCTGGCCCTTCGAGCCGTAGCTCGCGAGCAGCGTCAGGCGCGGCCGCTCGCGCGCTCGAGTCGAGCACGTAGAACACCGCGTGCTGCGCGGCGACGACCGGCGCGAGCTCGGACAGGATCAGCCGGCCGACGGTGTTCAGGTCCTTCTGGCCCTGCAGCATCCGGCTGAACTTCGCGAGGTTGGTCTTGAGCCAGTCCTGCTCGGTGTTCTTCTGCGTCGTGTCGCGCAGGTTGCGGATCATCTCGTTGGTCGTGTCCTTGAGCGCGGCGACTTCGCCGCGCGCCTCGACGGTGATCGAGCGCGTCAGGTCGCCCTGCGTCACCGCCGTGGCCACTTCGGCGATCGCGCGCACCTGCGTGGTGAGGTTGGCGGCGAGCTGGTTGACGTTCTCGGTGAGGCCCTTCCACGTGCCGGCGGCGCCCGGCACCTTCGCCTGCCCGCCGAGCTTGCCCTCGACGCCGACTTCGCGCGCCACCGTCGTCACCTGATCGGCGAACGTCGCGAGCGTGTCGATCATGCTGTTGATCGTCTCGGTCAGCGCGGCGATCTCGCCCTTCGCCTCCACGGTGAGCTTCTGCTGCAGGTCGCCGTTGGCCACCGCGGTCACGACCTTGCGCGATGCCGCGCACCTGGCTCGTCAGGTTGCCGGCCATGAAGTTCACGCTGTCGGTCAGGTCCTTCCACGTGCCGGCCACGCCCTTGACGTCGCGCCTGGCCGCCGAGGATCCCTTCGGTGCCCACCTCGCGCGCCACGCGCGTCACTTCCGAGGCGAACGAGCGACAGCTGGTCGACCATCGTGTTGATCGTGTTCTTGAGCTCGAGGATCTCGCCCTTCACGTCCACCGTGATCTTCTTCGACAGGTCGCCGCTCGCCACCGCCTTCGTCACGTCGGCGATGTTGCGCACCTGGCCGGTCAGGTTGCTGGCCATGAAGTTCACGCTGTCGGTCAGGTCCTTCCACGTGCCCGCGACGCCCTGCACGTCGGCCTGCCCGCCGAGGCGGCCCTCGGTGCCGACCTCGCGCGCCACGCGCGTCACTTCGGAGGCGAACGAGCGCAGCTGGTCGACCATCGTGTTGATCGTGTTCTTGAGCTCGAGGATCTCGCCCTTCACGTCGACCGTGATCTTCTTCGACAGGTCGCCGGTCGCCACCGCCGTCGTCACGTCGGCGATGTTGCGCACCTGCGCCGGTCAGGTTGCTCGCCATCGAGTTCACGCTGTCGGTCAGGTCCTTCCACGTGCCGGCCACGCCCTGCACGTCGGCCTGCCCGCCGAGACTGCCCTTCGGTGCCCACTTCGCGCGCGACGCGCGTCACTTCGGACGCGAACGACCAGAGCTGGTCGACCATCGTGTTGATGGTGTTCTTGAGCTCGAGGATCTCGCCCTTCACGTCGACCGTGATCTTCTTCGACAGGTCGCCGCTCGCCACCGCCTTCGTCACGTCGGCGATGTTGCGCACCTGGCCGGTCAGGTTGCTGGCCATGAAGTTCACGCTGTCGGTCAGGTCCTTCCACGTGCCCGCCACGCCGCGCACATCGGCCTGGCCGCCGAGAATCCCTTCGGTGCCGACCTCGCGCGCGACGCGCGTCACTTCCGAGGCGAACGAGCGCAGCTGGTCGACCATCGTGTTGATGGTGTTCTTGAGCTCGAGGATCTCGCCCTTCACGTCCACCGTGATCTTCTTCGACAGGTCGCCGGTCGCCACCGCCGTCGTCACGTCGGCGATGTTGCGCACCTGCGCCGTCAGGTTGCTCGCCATCGAGTTCACGCTGTCGGTCAGGTCCTTCCACGTGCCGGCGACGCCCTGCACTTCGGCCTGGCCGCCGAGCTTGCCTTCGGTGCCCACTTCGCGCGCGACGCGCGTCACTTCCGCCGCGAACGAGCGGAGCTGGTCGACCATCGTGTTGATGGTGTTCTTGAGCTCGAGGATCTCGCCCTTCACGTCCACGGTGATCTTCTTCGACAGGTCGCCGGTCGCCACCGCCGTCGTCACGTCGGCGATGTTGCGCACCTGCGCGGTCAGGTTGCTCGCCATCGAGTTCACGCTCTCGGTCAGGTCCTTCCACGTGCCGGCCACGCCCTGCACGTCGGCCTGGCCGCCGAGCTTGCCTTCGGTGCCCACCTCGCGCGCGACGCGCGTCACTTCCGAGGCGAACGAGCCGAGCTGGTCGACCATCGTGTTGATGGTGTTCTTGAGCTCGAGGATCTCGCCCTTCACGTCCACCGTGATCTTCTTCGACAGGTCGCCGCTCGCCACCGCCTTCGTCACGTCGGCGATGTTGCGCACCTGACCCGTCAGGTTGCTCGCCATCGAGTTGACGCTCTCGGTCAGGTCCTTCCACGTGCCGGCCACGCCCTGCACGTCGGCCTGCCCGCCGAGGCGGCCTTCGGTGCCGACCTCGCGCGCGACGCGCGTCACTTCGGAGGCGAACGAGCGCAGCTGGTCGACCATCGTGTTGATCGTGTTCTTGAGCTCGAGGATCTCGCCCTTCACGTCCACCGTGATCTTCTTCGACAGGTCGCCGCTGGCCACGGCCTTGGTCACGTCGGCGATGTTGCGCACCTGGCCGGTCAGGTTGCTCGCCATCGAGTTCACGCTGTCGGTCAGGTCCTTCCACGTGCCCGCGACGCCCTTGACGTCGGCCTGGCCGCCGAGGATCCCTTCGGTGCCGACTTCGCGCGCGACGCGCGTCACTTCGGAGGCGAACGAGCGAGAGCTGGTCCACCATCGTGTTGATGGTGTTCTTGAGCTCGAGGATCTCGCCCTTCACGTCGACGGTGATCTTCTTCGACAGGTCGCCGTTGGCCACGGCCTTCGTCACGTCGGCGATGTTGCGCACCTGGCCGGTCAGGTTGCCGGCCATGAAGTTCACGCTGTCGGTCAGGTCCTTCCACGTGCCGGACACGCCTTCGACTCGCGCCTGGCCGCCGAGCTTGCCTTCGGTGCCGACTTCGCGCGCGACGCGCGTCACTTCCGAGGCGAACGAGCGCAGCTGGTCGACCATCGTGTTGATCGTGTTCTTGAGCTCGAGGAACTCGCCCTTGACGTCGACGGCGATCTTCTTCGACAGGTCGCCGGTGGCGACCGCCGTCGTCACGTCGGCGATGTTGCGCACCTGCGCCGTGAGGTTGCCCGCCATCGAGTTCACGCTGTCGGTCAGGTCCTTCCACGTGCCCGCCACGCCCTTGACCTTGGCCTGGCCGCCGAGCTTGCCTTCGGTGCCGACTTCGCGCGCGACGCGCGTCACTTCGGCGGCGAACGAGCCCGAGCTGATCGACCATCTTGTTGACGGTCTTCGCGGTGCGCAGGAACTCGCCCTGCAGCGGCTGGC
Organism: uncultured beta proteobacterium; assembly: GCA_963742965.1. Classification (GTDB taxonomy): domain Bacteria; phylum Pseudomonadota; class Gammaproteobacteria; order Burkholderiales; family Casimicrobiaceae; genus CAIWHR01. The sequence goes on from CAVUOC010000020.1 coordinate 45,440, forward strand.
CGTCGACTTCGAGCGCCATCGTCTGCGACAGGTCGCCTTGCGCGACGGCGCCGATGACGCGCGCCGTTTCGCTGGTCGGATGGACGAGGTCGTCGATCAGCACGTTGACCGAATCGATCGAATTCCGCCCTATCGAGAAATGCCTCGTGCGTCGGGCTGAAGCGCTCGAACGACGCGAGCTCGAGCACCCCTTTACCTGGCCCTCGAAGATGATCGGCAGCACGAGAATATTCTGCGGCGGCGCCGCGCCGAGACCCGAGAAGATCGTGATGTAGTCGAGCGGCACGTTCGACAGCAGGATCTTTTCGCTTCTCGATCGCGCATTGGCCGACGAGGCCCTCGCCCAGATCGAGCTGGCTGCCGAGCGCGCCCTGGCCCTTCGAGCCATAGCTCGCGAGCAGCGTCAGCCGCGGGCGCTCGCCGCCGTGTCGAGCACGTAGAACACGCGCGTGCTGCGCCGCGACGACCGGCGCGAGCTCGGACAGGATCAGGCGGCCGACGGTAGTCAGGTCCTTCTGCCCCTGCAGCATGCGGCTGAACTTCGCGAGATTGGTCTTGAGCCAGTCCTGCTCGGTGTTCTTCTGCGTCGTATCGCGCAGGTTGCGGATCATCTCGTTCGTCGTGTCCTTGAGCGCGGCGACTTCGCCGCGCGCCTCGACGGTGATCGACCGCGTCAGGTCGCCCTGCGTCACGGCAGTCGCGACTTCGGCGATCGCGCGCACCTGCGTCGTCAGGTTGGCGGCGAGCTGGTTGACGTTTTCGGTCAGATCCTTCCACGTGCCGGCGGCGCCCGGCACCTTCGCCTGGCCGCCGAGCTTGCCTTCGACGCCGACTTCGCGCGCGACCGTCGTCACCTGGTCGGCGAACGTCGCGAGCGTGTCGATCATGCTGTTGATCGTCTCGGTCAGCGCGGCGATCTCGCCCTTCGCTTCCACGGTCAGCTTCTGCTGCAGGTCGCCGTTGGCGACGGCCGTCACGACCTTGGCGATGCCGCGCACCTGGCTCGTCAGGTTGCCCGCCATGAAGTTCACGCTGTCGGTCAGGTCCTTCCACGTGCCGGCCACGCCCTTCACCCTCGCCTGGCCGCCGAGGATCCCTTCGGTGCCGACCTCGCGCGCGACGCGCGTCACTTCCGAGGCGAACGAGCGAGAGCTGGTCGACCATCGTGTTGATCGTGTTCTTGAGCTCGAGGATCTCGCCCTTCACGTCGACGGTGATCTTCTTCGACAGGTCGCCGCTCGCCACGGCCTTCGTCACGTCGGCGATGTTGCGCACCTGGCCGGTCAGGTTGCTGCGCCATGAAGTTCACGCTGTCGGTCAGGTCCTTCCACGTGCCGGCCACGCCCTGCACGTCGGCCTGGCCGCCGAGGCGGCCTTCGGTGCCGACTTCGCGCGCGACGCGCGTCACTTCGGAGGCGAACGAGCGCAGCTGGTCGACCATCGTGTTGATCGTGTTCTTGAGCTCGAGGATCTCGCCCTTCACGTCGACGGTGATCTTCTTCGACAGGTCGCCCGTCGCCACCGCCGTCGTCACGTCGGCGATGTTGCGCACCTGGCCGGTCAGGTTGCTCGCCATCAAGTTGACGCTGTCGGTCAGGTCCTTCCACGTGCCGGCCACGCCCTGCACGTCGGCCTGGCCGCCGAGCTTGCCTTCGGTGCCGACCTCGCGCGCGACGCGCGTCACTTCGGAGGCGAACGAGCGAGAGCTGGTCGACCATCGTGTTGATCGTGTTCTTGAGCTCGAGGATCTCGCCCTTCACGTCGACGGTGATCTTCTTCGACAGGTCGCCGCTCGCCACCGCCTTCGTCACGTCGGCGATGTTGCGCACCTGGCCGGTCAGGTTGCTGGCCATGAAGTTCACGCTGTCGGTCAGGTCCTTCCACGTGCCGGCCACGCCGCGCACGTCGGCCTGGCCGCCGAGGCTTCCCTTCGGTGCCCACTTCGCGCGCGACGCGCGTCACTTCGGACGCGAACGACCGCAGCTGGTCGACCATCGTGTTGATCGTGTTCTTGAGCTCGAGGATCTCGCCCTTGACGTCGACGGTGATCTTCTTCGACAGGTCGCCGGTCGCCACCGCCGTCGTCACGTCGGCGATGTTGCGCACCTGCGCCGGTCAGGTTGCTCGCCATCGAGTTCACGCTGTCGGTCAGGTCCTTCCACGTGCCGGCGACACCCTGCACGTCGGCCTGGCCGCCGAGCTTGCCTTCGGTGCCGACCTCGCGCGCGACGCGCGTCACTTCGGCCGCGAACGAGCGCAGCTGGTCGACCATCGTGTTGATCGTGTTCTTGAGCTCGAGGATCTCGCCCTTCACGTCGACGGTGATCTTCTTCGACAGGTCGCCGGTCGCCACCGCCGTCGTCACGTCGGCGATGTTGCGCACCTGCGCCGTCAGGTTGCTCGCCATCGAGTTGACGCTCTCGGTCAGGTCCTTCCACGTGCCGGCCACGCCCTGCACGTCGGCCTGGCCGCCGAGGCGTGCCTTCGGTGCCCACCTCGCGCGCGACGCGCGTCACTTCCGACGCGAACGACGCCGAGCTGGTCGACCATCGTGTTGATCGTGTTCTTGAGCTCGAGGATCTCGCCCTTGACGTCGACGGTGATCTTCTTCGACAGGTCGCCGCTCGCCACCGCCTTCGTCACGTCGGCGATGTTGCGCACCTGGCCGGTCAGGTTGCTCGCCATCGAGTTCACGCTGTCGGTCAGGTCCTTCCACGTGCCGGCCACACCCTGCACGTCGGCCTGCCCGCCGAGGCGGCCTTCGGTGCCCACCTCGCGCGCGACGCGCGTCACTTCCGAGGCGAACGAGCGGAGCTGGTCGACCATCGTGTTGATCGTGTTCTTGAGCTCGAGGATCTCGCCCTTCACGTCGACGGTGATCTTCTTCGACAGGTCGCCGCTGGCCACCGCCTTGGTCACGTCGGCGATGTTGCGCACCTGGCCGGTCAGGTTGCTGGCCATCGAGTTCACGCTGTCGGTCAGGTCCTTCCACGTGCCGGCGACGCCCTTGCACGTCCGCCTGCCCGCCGAGCTTCCCTTCGGTGCCCACCTCGCGCGCGACGCGCGTCACTTCCGACGCGAACGAGCAGAGCTGGTCGACCATCGTGTTGATCGTGTTCTTGAGCTCGAGGATCTCGCCCTTCACGTCGACGGTGATCTTCTTCGACAGGTCGCCGTTGGCCACCGCCTTCGTCACGTCGGCGATGTTGCGCACCTGGCCGGTCAGGTTGCCCGCCATGAAGTTCACGCTGTCGGTCAGGTCCTTCCACGTGCCGGACACGCCTTCGACGCGCGCCTGGCCGCCGAGCTTGCCTTCGGTGCCGACTTCGCGCGCGACGCGCGTCACTTCCGACGCGAACGAGCGCAGCTGGTCGACCATCGTGTTGATCGTGTTCTTGAGCTCGAGGAACTCGCCCTTGACGTCGACGGCGATCTTCTTCGACAGGTCGCCGGTCGCCACCGCCGTCGTCACGTCGGCGATGTTGCGCACCTGCGCGGTCAGGTTGCCCGCCATCGAGTTCACGCTGTCGGTCAGGTCCTTCCACGTGCCGGCAACGCCCTTGACCTTCGCCTGGCCGCCGAGCTTGCCTTCGGTGCCGACTTCGCGCGCGACGCGCGTCACCTCGGCGGCGAACGACCCGAGCTGATCGACCATCTTGTTGACGGTCTTCGCCGTGCGCAGGAACTCGCCCTGCAGCGGCTGGCCGTCGACTTCGAGCGCCATCGTCTGCGACAGGTCGCCCTGCGCGACCGCGCCGATGACGCGCGCCGTTTCGCTGGTCGGATGGACGAGGTCGTCGATCAGCAGGTTGACCGAATCGATCG